>NZ_CP151951.1:2515000-3715000 GCF_038592985.1 Paenibacillus sp. FSL R10-2782
GTACTGGCGCTGGACGATGAGTCGCTGTACACCGGGGATACCACAGATGTCGAACACATCAACGAGCCGCAGGATCTGGCGTATGTGATCTACACCTCCGGTACAACGGGACGTCCGAAGGGCGTCATGATCGAGCATCGCAGCTTGGTGAATACAGCTGCGGCATATCGCCGGGATTACCGTCTGAACCAGTTCCCGGTACGCTTGTTGCAACTGGCGAGCTTCTCCTTCGACGTATTCGTCGGGGATATCGCACGGGCGCTCTATAACGGCGGAACGATGGTCATCTGCCCGAAAGATGACCGGATTGATCCAAGCCGTCTGTATAGCTGGATTCGTGACTATCAGGTTACGGTGTTCGAATCGACACCGGCCTTGATCGTACCATTCATGCAGCATGTGCATGAACACGGACTGGACATGAGCAGTCTGGAGCTGCTGATCACCAGCTCGGATAGCTGTAGCGTGACAGATTACCGGGTGCTGCAAGAACGATTTGGTGCGGATATTCGCATCCTTAACAGCTACGGCGTAACGGAAGCGGCGATTGACTCCAGCTTCTACGACGAAGAGCTGTCGAAGCTGCCAAGCAGCGGCAGTGTACCGATTGGTCAGGCGTGGCTGAACGCCCGCTTTTATATCGTAGACAGCCAACTGAATCCGGTGCCTGTCGGCGTACTGGGTGAGCTGTGCATTGGCGGCGCCGGGGTGGCACGGGGATACCTGAACCGTCCGGACCTGACGGCCGAGAAATTCGTGGCGAATCCGTACGTGCCGGGTGAACGGCTGTATCGGACGGGTGATTTGGCGCGGTGGATGCCGGACGGGAATGTGGACTTCATCGGCCGGATGGACTACCAAGTCAAAATCCGGGGCTACCGGATCGAGCTGGGCGAGATCGAAACCGTGATCCAGCGGGTGCCGGGCGTGCGTCAAGCGGTCGTGATCGACCGGACAGATGAGCGTGGGCACAAGTATTTGTGCGGCTATATCACGGGAGAAGCGGAGCTGCGGATCGAGGAGGTACAGGCTGAGCTGGAAGCAGGGCTGCCAGCGCACATGGTGCCAGCACGCTTGATGCGACTGGAGACGATCCCGCTGACGAGCAACGGCAAAATCGACCGCAAGGCGTTGCCGGAGCCGGAAGGCAGCATCCATACAGGTGCAGCCTATGTGGCACCGCGTACAACGGTAGAGCAGGTGCTGGCTTCGGTATGGGCCGGGGTGCTCGGCGTGGAAGCGGTAGGCACACAGGATAACTTCTTCGAGCTGGGCGGCGATTCGATCAAGGCGCTGCAGGTATCATCCCGATTGCTGCAAGCAGGCTATCGACTGGACATGAAGGACCTGTTCAGCAATCCAACGGTAGGGTCCCTTAGTCCTTTGCTTCGCACAGATGGCAAAATCGCCAGTCAGGAAGAGGCAGTAGGCAAGGTGGAGCTGACACCAATTCAACGGTGGTTCTTTGAGCAGCAGCCGGTTGACCTGCATCACAACAACCAGGCGATGATGCTGTATCGAGCCGGGCGCTTTGATGTAGATGCGCTGCACCATACGATGGAACGCATAGTCCAACATCATGACGCATTGCGTACTGTATTCCGCAAGACGGAGCAAGGTTACGTAGCCTGGAACCGCAGTGTGGAGGAAGGCGAGCTATATACACTGGACATTGTAGATTTCAGTCGAGTTGAAGACGAATCCACAGCTGTGGAAGCCAAGGCAAATGAAATTCAAGCCGGCATTCATTTGAGCGAGGGACCGCTTGTGAAGCTTGGTTTGTTCCAATGCGCTCAGGGCGATCATTTATTAATCGCCATTCACCATTTGGTCGTGGACGGTGTATCGTGGCGCATTTTGCTGGAGGATTTGGCAGCCGCTTATGAGCAGGCTGTTGCAGGTAAAACGGGCAAAGCTATTCGATTACCGCTTAAAACAGATTCGTTCCAGACATGGGCCGAGCAACAGTCAGTCTATGCGAACAGTGCGACGATGGAGCGGGAGCTTGCTTACTGGCAGCATATTGAACAAGCAGAAGCAAGTCTGGCAAAGCCGTTGCCAAAGGATTATGACAACGATCATGCCTTGCTTGGAGACAGTGAGGTTGTCACCGTCCGCTGGACGAAGCAGGAAACCGATTTGTTGCTCAAGCAGGCTCACCGCGCGTATAGCACGGAAATGAATGATCTGTTGCTGGCTGCACTCGGCAAAGCCGTATATGAATGGTCCGGTTCTGAACGCGTGCTGGTCAACCTGGAGGGTCATGGACGCGAGGCCATTTTATCGGATGTGGATATTACGCGCACGGTGGGCTGGTTTACGAGCCAATTCCCGGTTGTACTGGATGGAAGCCTGGGGCAAGGCGGAAATATCGCCCGTTTGATCAAACGGGTGAAGGAAGGGCTGCACCATATTCCGCAAAAAGGCATTGGCTATGGTATTTTACGATACCTGTCAAATACGGAGGCTTTCGCGCAAGCAGGAGTACAGCTCCAGTTGACCCCAGAGATCAACTTTAACTATCTGGGCCAGTTTGATCAGGATTATAAAGGCAACGATCTGGAGCCCTCCTCCTATTCTATGGGTGTGCCTGTCAGCACAAACGCGGCTATGGATTTTGCGCTGGATATCAATGGAGTGATCGAGGACGGCGAGTTGATGTTTACTATTCGCTACGGCACAACGCAGTTCCGTCATGAGACGATTGCCCGGCTTGGAGAGCTGCTGGCTTCGGGCTTGCGTGAGGTGATCAGCCATTGCGTCGCCCAGGAAAGAACGGTATTGACACCAAGCGATGTCCTGCTAAATAACGTAACGCTGGACGAGCTGGAGCAATTGGTGGAAGATACGCGAGATATGGGCGAGCTGGAAAATGTGTATGCCTTAACGCCAATGCAAAAGGGGATGCTCTTCTTCAGCATGATGGATGAGGATTCGGCGGCTTATTTTGAGCAGGCCACCTTTGAGCTGAACGGACGTTTTGATGTGGTCACTTTCGGCAAAAGTCTGGATCTGCTTGTACAACGTCATGAGGCCCTACGGACGAACTTTATCCATTCATGGAAGGATGAGCCTGTACAGGTTGTCTTCCACAACCGCAGCGGAGCATTGTACTACGAAGACTTGCGCGGACTGGAAAAAGAGGAACGTGAAGCTCGGGTTGAGGCTTTTGTACTTGCAGATAAAGCCAAAGGATTCCGTCTGGCAGAGGATGCACTCAATCGTATTTCCATTTTGCAAACGGGGGATGAAACGTACCATTTTGTTTGGAGCTTCCATCACATTTTGATGGATGGCTGGTGCTTGTCCTTTATGATACAGGAGGTATTTGGCAGCTATCAGGCACTTCGTGCGGGTCAGGAGCCGGTGCTTGAGCAGGTCACGCCATTTAGTCGTTTTATTGAATGGCTGGAGCGTCAGGATCGTGAAGCGGCGCTGCAATACTGGAGCGGGTATCTGGCAGACTATGAGCAGCAAATTATGCTTCCGCAGCAAAAAACACAGCCTAAATCCGCACAAGCCGGGGAATATGTCGGCGGAGAACTGGAATGCGAATTCCAGCCGGAACTGGTCGCTCAGATCGAACGGGTGGCGAAGCAAAATCAGGTGACGATCAACACATTGATTCAGACGGTATGGGGCGTGCTGTTGCAAAAATATAACAACAGTTCGGATGTTGTATTCGGTAGTGTTGTATCCGGTCGTCCAGCCGATATTATGGGTGTGGAGCGCATGATTGGGTTGTTCATAAATACGATTCCAGTGCGCATTCTGTCTGAAAAGGGTGAGTCCTTTGTCGAACTGATGAAACGAACACAGCGGCAGGCGCTGGCCTCTAATAGCTACGACGCATTCCCGTTGTATGAGATTCAGGCGCTGACCGGACAGAAGCAGGATTTGATCAACCATATTATGATATTTGAAAATTATCCGGTAGAGCAGCAGATAGAGCAGTTGGGAAGCGGTGGTCACGATAAATTTACGATTTCGAACGTAGTGACTACAGAGGAAACCAACTACGATCTGAACGTAGCCGTTATGCCGGGAGAAGGTATAAAGATTCGTTTTATGTATAACGCGCTCTGCTTTGACCCAATAGGCATTGAGCGCCTGCATGGACATTTTGTCCGTCTGCTGGAGCAAATTTCACTCCATCCGAACGTTCGCGTTGAAGAGCTGGAATTGGTCACAGCGGTGGAAAAACAACAGATTACAGAAGCGTTTAATGACACCGCTGCGGTATATCCGCGCAATCAGACGATCCATCAGCTGTTTGAGGAGCAGGTGGAGCGTACGCCGGATCAAGTGGCATTGGTGTTTGAAAATCAGAGTCTGACTTATCGGGAGCTGAATGAACGGGCCAACTCCTTGGCACGAATGCTTCAAGCGCAGGGAGTAGGACCCGACAAACTGGTCGGCCTGATGGTGGAGCGCTCAGTGGAAATGATCGCAGGTCTCCTTGCTGTTCTAAAAGCAGGCGGTGCTTATGTGCCGATTGATCCCGAATTTCCGTCATCTCGTATTGAATACATGCTGGAAGACAGTAAGGCCACAGTGCTTCTGAGCAGTCGTGATCTGGTGGAAGAGCACCATTGCAACGCCAATACAATCTTCCTTGAGGATACAGAATTGTATCAGGGAGAGAGCGGCAATCTGGAGACGATTACCCGCCCAGAGCATTTGGCTTACGTCATTTATACCTCTGGATCGACTGGAAATCCGAAAGGAGTTATGCTCCAGCATGGCTCGGTACTCAACTTTATTACAGGGATGCGCGAAATAATCGACTTTGAAGCGGGCAAAACCATTTTGTCACTCACAACAATTTCATTCGATATTTTCGTATTGGAAACCATCCTGCCACTGTTGGGTGGAATGACGGTGGTGCTTGGTGACAGCCAGCATCAGGTTGATCCTCAGGCGCTGGGTGAGTTGATCGTTCATCATCATGTTGATATGTTGCAAATGACACCATCCCGGGTGCAAATGCTGCTGGGTCATGAAGCAGGCTCCCGTGCGCTGCAAAGCGTGAAGGAAATTATGGTCGGGGGTGAAGCACTTCCGTCCAAGCTGCTGGCAGCACTGCAAGAAATAAACGGTCTCCGCATCTATAACATGTACGGTCCTACAGAAACGACGGTGTGGTCGACAGTACAGGAACTGACTCATGCCAATCAAATTAATATTGGACGTCCTATTGCGAATACGGAAATGTATATCCTGAATGCGAATGATGGATTGCAGCCAATCGGTGTGCCGGGCGAGTTATGCATTGCAGGAGAAGGCTTGGCGCGTGGCTATTGGAATCGTGAAGAACTGACGGCTGAGAAATTTGTGAGTAATCCGTTTGAAGGCGGGAAAGCAGGCTATGAGCGGATGTACCGCACGGGCGATTTGGCGAGATGGATGCCGGACGGCAACATCGAATACTTGGGCCGGATTGACCATCAGGTGAAAATCCGGGGGTACCGGATTGAGCTGGGCGAGGTCGAATCGCAATTGCTGAAGGTGGAGTCGGTACGAGAAGCCATAGTCATGGCTCGTGCGGACGAAACAGGCCAATACCAACTGGTGGCATACTATATTGCGGAGCAAGGACTCGGAGCCAGCGAGCTGAGAAGTGAACTGGGGCGGGAGCTGCCAAGTTATATGGTGCCTTCATACTTCATTCAGTTGGAGCAGATGCCACTGACACCGAACGGTAAAATCGATCGCAAGGCACTGCCGGCACCGGAAGGCAGCCTGCAAAGCGGAGCGGATTATGCAGAGCCGCGCACCGCGCCGGAACGGACACTTGTAGCCGTCTGGCAGTCAGTACTGGGCGTGCAAACCGTCGGTATTTTGGACAATTTCTTTGATCTGGGCGGCGATTCGATCAAGGCGATTCAAATCGTATCCCGTGCGTTCCAGGCAGGCTATAAGCTCAACATGAAGGACTTGTTCAAATATCCAAGCGTGAAGGAGTTGGCTCCGCATCTGCGTTTAGCGGGCAAGAGAACAGCAGAGCAAGGCGAAGTCACAGGGGAAGTGGTGCTGACGCCGATTCAATACTGGTTTGCGCAGCAGGAGCAAGTGGACGCGCATCACTTTAACCAGGCGGTCATGCTGCACCGGAAGCAGGGCTTTGACGAATCCGCTCTGCGCCAGGCGCTCACCAAGCTGGCGGAGCATCATGATGCTCTACGGATGGTGTTCAGTAAGACAGGGCAAGGCTATGAAGCATGGAGTCGCGGATTGCAGGAAGGTGAGCTGTACCACCTGGACGTGCTGGACTTTAGGGATTTGACGGATGAAGCCGTGCTCAGCGCAGCGATTGAGGCGAAAGCCAGTGAAATTCAAAGCAGTATTCATCTGCATGAAGGGCCGCTGTTTAGAGCAGGTTTGTTCCACTGTGCAGACGGAGATCATTTGCTGATGGCGATTCACCATTTGGTGGTGGACGGGGTATCGTGGCGCATTTTGTTTGAGGATTTGGCTACAGCCTATGAACAGGCAGTAAATGGAGAAGCGCTCCAATTACCTGACAAAACGGATTCCTTCCGTTTCTGGTCTGGGCGACTGTCCACGTATGCGAATAGCGCGGTAATGGAAAGTGAACGCGCCTACTGGGAGCAACTGAACGCATCTGCTTTGGTGGATCAAGTACGGTTGCCTGAGGATCAAGCGCAGGATGGCGAATTTACCTTGGCCGACACGGATACAGTGGTCATCAAGCTTACGGAAGAAGAGACAGAACGGATATTGAAGCAGGCGCACCGCGCATATAACACGGAAGTGAACGATCTGCTTCTGGCTGCATTGGGCATGACGCTGTACACATGGACGGGTCATGAACGTAGCCTGATCAATTTGGAGGGACACGGACGTGAGGACATTTTGCCGGATACGGACATCTCACGTACTGTAGGCTGGTTTACGAGTCAATATCCGGTATTGCTGGACATCGGTCGTGATCATGATTTGTCGGGACGCATCAAACAGGTCAAGGAGAGCCTGCGTCAGATTCCGAATAAAGGAATTGGCTATGGTATTTGGAGACATCTGAGTGAAGCAGGCCAGGCAAATGGTCATAAAGAAGACGCTTTGCATATGGGTCAAACAGATGGAGGCTATGCCGAGCCGCAAGTGAGCTTTAACTATCTCGGACAGTTTGATCAGGATTTGCAAAACAGCGATATTCGGATGTCTCCTTACCCGATTGGATTAGCTGTTAGTGACCGGACGAAGATGAAATACGCGCTCGATGTGGGCGGGATCGTCACGAACGGCATACTGGAGCTGGATATTCGGTATAACGGCAGGGCCTTCCGCAAGGACACCATCCAAATGCTGGCTGGTCTGTTAAAGGCAAACTTGCTTGAAATTATCGAGCATTGTGTCATACGGGAGCGGTCAGAATTGACTCCAAGCGATGTACTGTTAAAGGGTCTGACGCTGGAGCAATTAGACACGATTGTTGAGCAGACACAGACGGTTGGGGAATTGGAGAATGTGTATCCGTTAACGCCGATGCAGAAGGGTATGCTGTTCCATAGTCTGATGAACCCGGAATCAGGAGTGTATTTTGAACAGGCGACCTTTGATCTAGAGGGCCATTTTGAGCCGACCGTGTTCGAGGCAAGCCTAAAGCTGCTGGTTAGCCGACATGCTATATTCCGGACAAATTTCTACAGCGGCTGGCATGGTCAACCATTACAGGTCGTCTATCGCTATAAAAATCCGGGTTTCCGTTATGAGGATGTCAGAGGTCGTGAAGACGCTGTAGCTGAATTTGTGGCCCGGGATAAAGAGCAAAACTTTGATTTAGGCAAGGATGCGCTTATGCGCGTAACCGTCTTCCGTACAGGGGATAGCTCATACCGTTTTGTATGGAGCTTCCATCATATGGTAATGGACGGCTGGTGTCTGTCACTGGTTACGGACGAAGTGTTTGGTGCATATTTTGCCCTGCTGGAGCACCAGCAGCCAGAGCTCGCACCTGTCAAGCCGTATAGCGAGTATATTGAATGGCTGGAACGGCAGGATGCACAGGAAGCGACCCGCTATTGGAGCGACTATTTGGCCGGCTTCGAGCAGCAGACCTTGCTGCCTGGCGAGAACGCACAGGCCTCCGTAATGGCACGGATTGAAGATAAAGAAGGAAGCAGTAATGCTTCAAATTCCGGATATGTTTCGGAAAAGCTGTCATTTGTACTAGGTAAAGAACGAAGCACGGCGTTAAACCACATTGCCAAGCAGCAGCAGGTAACGATTAATACATTGCTGCAAAGCGTTTGGGGCGTTATTTTACAAAAATACAATAATAATCAGGATGTCGTGTTTGGTAGTGTGGTATCTGGACGTCCGGCAGATATTCCGGGTGTGGAGGACATGATCGGTCTGTTCATCAATACGATTCCGGTTCGTATTAGCAGTGAGCAGAATGCTACGTTTGCTGAAGTATTGCAACGGACACAGGAGCAGGCTTTGGCCTCCGGTGCATATGACACCTTCCCGTTGTATGACATTCAGGCGCTGACTGAACAAAAGCAAGACCTGATTAATCATATTATGATCTTTGAAAACTATCCGATCGGGCAGCAAATGAAGCAGGCGGGCGGTTCCGGCGAGGCAGGTACACAGACTGGCTTCTCTATTGCCAATGTGGCACTCGCAGAGCAAACCAACTACGATTTTAACCTGATTGTTGTGCCTGACGAGGATATCTCCATCCTGCTTGAATACAATGCCCTTGTGTATAACCGGTCTGCTATGGAGCGTATCCAAGGCCATATCGACCATGTCATCGGGCAAATTGTAGATAATCCGCATACCCGTGTGGATAAACTGGAATTGGCAACACCGGAAGAACAAGCGCAGATTGTTCAGGTTTGGGGAGCTACGGCGGCAGCTTATCCGCAGGATCAGACGTTAAGTGCGCTGTTCGAGGGCCAGGCGGCACGAACACCGGATCAGGTGGCGGTGCTGTTTGGAGCAGAGACGCTGACCTACCGCGAGCTGAACGAGCGGGCGAATCGTCTGGCGCGGACGCTGCGTGCAGAAGGCGTGGAACCGGATCAGCCAGTGGGCATTCTGGTACAGCGCTCGCTGGAAATGATCGTGGGCATCTATGCGATCCTCAAGGCAGGCGGAGCCTACGTGCCGATTGATCCAGAATATCCGGCGGAGCGGATTCGCTTTATGCTGGAGGATTCAGGAGCGAAGCTGGTGCTGACGCAATCACATTTGGAAGAGCAAGCGACCCTGAGCTTCGACGGCAAGGTGCTGGTGCTGGACTGCGAAGAAATGTACCACGAAGACGGCTCGAATCTGGAGCCGCTGGCTGGTCCGCGTCATGTAGCCTACGTGATCTATACCTCCGGCTCGACTGGAAAACCGAAGGGCGTTATGGTTGAGCACCATTCCGTGCTGAACCGGATTTTGTGGATGCATGATCGGTACGGATTGAGTGCGGAGGATACGATCCTGCAAAAGACCGCCTTCACATTCGACGTATCGGTGTGGGAGTTGTTCTGGTGGTCGATGGTCGGCTCGAAGGTGAGCCTGCTGTCGGTTGGCGGGGAAAAGAATCCAGAGGACATCGTCGAAACGATTGCCCGCGATGGCGTAAGCACGATGCACTTTGTGCCTGCGATGCTGCATGCGTTCCTGGAGTATGTAGAGCAGCAGCCGCAGGAAGTGATGCAAGAGAAGCTGGGAACGTTAAGACACGTATTTGCCAGTGGAGAAGCGTTGCCGCCGCAGCATGTGGCACGTTTCCAACGACTCGTGTCAGGTATCGCTGGAGCGAAGCTGATCAACCTGTATGGCCCAACCGAAGCGACGGTGGACGTATCGTACTTTGATTGCGAGCCGACGGAGGAATATGGGGTTATTCCGATCGGAAAACCGATTCAGAACATCCGTCTGTACATTGTGAAGGAAGGTACGGAGCAATTGCAGCCGATTGGGGTTGCAGGGGAGCTGTGCATCGGCGGTGTAGGCGTAGCGCGAGGCTATCTGAACCGTCCAGAGCTGACGGCAGAGAAATTCGTTGCCGATCCGTTTGCGGATGGCGAAGCAGGCTATGAACGGATGTACCGCACGGGTGATTTGGCGAGATGGATGCCGGACGGCAACATCGAGTACTTGGGCCGGATTGACCATCAGGTGAAAATCCGGGGGTACCGGATCGAGCTGGGCGAGGTCGAATCGCAGTTGTTGAAGGTGGAGTCGGTACGAGAAGCTGTAGTCATGGCCCGTGCGGATGAAACAGGCCAAAAACAAATGGTGGCGTACTACGTTGCCGGGCAGGAAATCGGAGCCAGCGAGCTGAGAAGTGAGCTGGGCCGAGAGCTGCCAAGCTATATGGTGCCATCGTACTTTGTACAACTGGAGCAGATGCCGCTGAGTCCGAACGGCAAAATCGACCGCAAGGCACTGCCAGCACCGGAAGGCAGCCTGCAAAGCGGGGCGGATTATGAAGAGCCGCGCACCGCACCGGAACGGGCACTCGTGGGAGTCTGGCAGTCCGTCCTGGGCGTGCAAACCGTCGGTATTTTGGACAATTTCTTTGATCTGGGCGGCGATTCAATCAAGGCAATTCAAATCGCATCCCGTGCGTTCCAGGCAGGCTACAAGCTGGACATGAAGTATTTGTTCCAGTACCCAACAGTCGCAACACTGGCACCGCATATGCAAGAGGTGAGCCGTATTGCAGATCAGGGAGAAGTGAGCGGGGAAACCGCTTTGCTTCCGATCCAGCACTGGTTCTTTGCACAGGAGCGCGAGCGTCCGCAGCACTTTAACCAGGCGGTTATGCTCTATAGCGCCGAGGGCTTTGATGAGACGGCGGTTCGCCGGGCAATGGATCATATCGTGAAGCACCATGATGCGTTGCGTACGGTTTTCCGTCAGGCTTCATCCGGTTACACGGCTTGGACACGCGGTGTAGATGAAGGCGCATTGTATACGCTGGAAACGGTGGATTATCGTGAACAGGCAACCTTTGCGGAAGCGCTGGAAGCGAAGGCAAATGAAATTCAAAGCAGTATTTATCTGTCCGAAGGACCTCTCGTACAACTGGGATTGTTCCGCACAGCAGAGGGCGATCATTTGCTCATAGCCATTCACCATTTGGTGATGGACGGGGTGTCGTGGCGGATTCTGTTTGAAGATTTCTCTACAGGCTACGAGCAAGCGCTGAAGGGTGAGTCTGTACGTTTGCCATATAAAACGGATTCCTTCCAAACATGGGCACGGGAGTTGTCGTCTTACGCCAACCGTCCTGAGGCTGCATCGGATGAAGTTTACTGGCAACAGCTGGAGCAGGCCAAGGCTGATGCTGCGCCGCTGCCTAAGGATTTTGCCTATGAGGGCTCCTTGAATGCAGACAGCGAAGTGCTGACGGTGGAGTGGACCGAAGCTGAAACCCAACAGTTGTTGAAGCAGGCACATCGCGCCTACAACACTGAGGTCAATGATTTGCTGCTGACCGCGTTAGGATTGGCGATGCATAACTGGACAGGCGCAGGACATGTGCTGGTGAATCTGGAGGGACATGGCCGGGAAGCGATCCTGCCAGAGGTGAATATTACACGTACGATAGGCTGGTTTACGAGCTTGTATCCAGTGCTGCTAGACACGGGTGCCAATCTGACGCTGGCAGAGCGGATTAAAGACACGAAGGAAGGCCTGCGCCGGATTCCGCATAAAGGGCTGACGTATGGAACGTGGCGCTACTTGTCCCATGCGTCCGCATCGGATAAAGCACGTGTATTTGCAGCAGAACCGGAAATCAGCTTTAACTATTTGGGTCAGGTCGATCAAGATCTGGAAAACAGCGGAATCACGTTGTCGTCCCACGATGCAGGTGAGACAGATGATACACATTCACCGTTACTGTACACGTTGGATTTGAACGCGATGATCTCGGAAGGCATGCTGCGATTGACGATCGCTTACAGCCGTAAGCAGTATCGCAAAGAAACGCTGGAGCGTGTTGCAGGACTGCTGCAATCGGCTTTACAAGAGGTGATTACGCATTGCGTCGTTCAAGAACAGCCGGAACTGACTCCGAGTGATGTGTCCTTCAAAGGTCTGACGACTGGAGAGCTGGAACAAATTGCGGAACAGGCTTCACGTACAGGTGAGCTGGAAAATGTATACGCACTGACGCCGATGCAGAAGGGTATGCTCTTCTACAATCTTATGGATTCGCAATCGGGAGCTTATTTTGAACAGGCATCCTTTGATCTGCAAGGACATTTTAATATCGCTGCTTTTGCGGCAAGCCTGGATGTATTGGTGCAGCGGCATACGGCACTGCGCACGAACTTCTACAGTGGCTGGAAGGATGAACCGCTTCAGGTCGTGTACCGCAACAAGCGCAGTGAACTATATGTAGAGGATCTGCGCGATGTGGAGGAAGAGAAGCAAAACGAGTACATCCTCGAATGTACGCGCAAAGACAAGCAGAGGGGCTTTGATCTGGCGCAAGATGCTTTGATGCGTGTCGCTATTTTGCGGACAGGTGAGGATTCGTACCGTTTTGTATGGAGTTTCCATCATATCGTGATGGACGGCTGGTGCCTGTCGCTGGTGACCAACGAAGTATTTGCGAGCTATTTTGCGATACTGGCCCATAAGCAGCCTGAACTGGCACCTATAACGCCGTACAGTCAATATATCGAATGGCTGGAGCAGCAGGATCGTCAGGCCGCATCAGGTTACTGGAGCAAGGTTCTGGAAGGATATGAGGAACAGTCCCGCTTGCCACAGGCTAAAATCCAGGGTAAAACGGGATATCAGGCGGAGCGTCTGGATTTTGACTTGGGCGCAGATCTAACGGCAAGCATTCAGCGAATCGCCAATCGTTATCAGGTAACCATCAATACGTTGATGCAGACCGTTTGGGGCATTCTGCTGCAAAAATATAATGGCACAGATGATGTGGTGTTTGGCAGCGTGGTATCTGGACGTCCGGCAGAAATTCCAAATGTGGAGCACATCATTGGTTTGTTTATCAATACGATTCCTGTACGCATCAGCAGTCATGGGGATAGCTTATTCTCAGACGTGATGAAGCAAACCCAGGAGCAATCGATTGCTTCCCATGCCTATGATACGTACCCGTTGTATGAAATTCAGGGGTTGTCGGAGCTTAAGCAGGATTTGATTAATCATATTCTTATTTTTGAGAACTATCCGGTAGAGGAACAAATTGAGCAATTAGGTAACGGTGATGGGTCCAGCTTCAGTATCACAGGCGTTGAGTCTGTCGAGCAGACCAACTATGACTTTAACCTGGTGGTGCTGCCGGGGAACACGATTCACATGAGCTTTGGTTATAATGCACGGGCATTTGAACGTGAAAGTGTAGAACAAATTCGAGGTCATCTGGTGCAACTGCTGGAGCAAGTGACAGCGAAGCCGGACATTCGGGTACATGAGCTGGATATGTTAAGTGAGCAGGAGCGAGAGCAAATTCTGGGCGTATGGGGAGATACAGCCGCCGAGTATCCAAGCGAGCAGACGATCCATGGCTTGTTCGAGACACAAGCAGCGCAGACACCGGAGCAGGCAGCGTTGTTCTTCGAAGGAGAGCAGTTGACCTATCGCGAGCTGAATGAACGTGCAAATCGTCTGGCTCGTACCTTGCGCAGTCAAGGCGTGACGAAGGATCGTCTAGTGGGTCTGATGACTGAGCGTTCGGTAGACATGATTGTGGGCATCTTCGGGATTTTGAAAGCCGGGGGCGCATATGTGCCAATTGATCCGACGTATCCAGAGGAGCGTATCCGCTACATGCTGGACGACTCGGGTGCGAAGCTCTTGTTGACGCAAAGCCATCTGGTGGACAAAGTAGCCTTTGACGGCAGCGTGCTGGTGCTAGATGGAGATCCAACGGTGTATCACGAGGATGGTTCCAATCTGGAGCCGTTGTCCGGTCCAAACGATCTGGCGTATGTGATTTATACGTCGGGTACGACGGGTCAACCGAAGGGCGTTATGCTGGAGCATCACGGGCTGTGCAATCTGAAAGCGTATTTTGATCAAGCACTACGGATCAGTACGTCGGATCATGCGTTATTGTTCGCCAGCTATTCGTTTGATGCAGCTTGCTGGGAAATCTTCCAGGCGCTGTTCTGCGGAGCCACGTTGTACGTGCCAACGTCAGAGACGATTTTGAACTATGAGAGATTCGAGCAATATATGGGGGATCATCAAATTACCGTGGCAGCCTTACCACCGACCTATGCGGTGTATCTGGAGCCGGAACGGATGCCAAACCTTCGTATTCTGTTCACTGCCGGTTCAGCGTCATCGACAGAGCTGGTATACAAGTGGAAGGATCAGGTGGCGTACTACAACGGTTACGGTCCAACGGAAAACTCGGTAGCGACGTCGATTTGGCCGGTATCCGAGGATGAGAGAGCAGGCCAACTGATTTCGATCGGACGTCCTGTGCCGAATCATCGGGTATACATGGTGGATGTGCATGGACATTTGGCTCCGGTAGGCGTAGCGGGTGAGTTGTGCGTGTCTGGTCCGGGTCTGGCCCGTGGTTATCTGGATCGTCCAGAGCTGACGGCTGAGAAATTTGTACCGAATCCATTTGCGGCTGGCGAAGCGGGCTATGAACGGATGTACCGTACAGGTGATTTGGCGAGATGGATGCCGGATGGCAATATCGAATATTTAGGCCGGATCGACCATCAGGTCAAAATCCGGGGCTACCGGATCGAGCTGGGCGAGGTTGAGGCCCAAATGCTGAAAGTGGAAGATGTGCAAGAGGTCATCGTACTGGCCCAGGCAGACGAGCAGGGGCAAAATCAACTGGTGGCGTACTATGTTGCCGAACGGGACGTGAACGCAGGAGAGCTGCGCAGCTTACTGGGCGAGGAGCTTCCAAATTACATGGTGCCTTCGTATTTCATCCAGTTGGAGCAGATGCCACTGACACCGAACGGTAAGATCGACCGCAAGGCACTGCCGGCACCAGAAGGTAGCCAGCAAAGCGGTGCGGATTATGTAGAGCCGCGTACAGCGCTGGAGCAGACTTTAGTTTCCATTTGGCAGGCTGTATTAGGGGCCAAGAGAGTCGGGATTTTGGATAATTTCTTTGATCTGGGTGGAGATTCGATCAAAGCGATCCAGGTATCCTCCCGCTTGCTGCAAGCGGGATACAAGCTGGAAATGAAGGATTTGTTCCAATATCCTTCCGTATCGCTGCTGAGTGGTCATGTCCACAAGGTCAGCCGTACAGCCGATCAGCGGGCGGTTTCGGGCGCGGTCAAGCTGACCCCAATTCAGCAATGGTTCTTTGGACAATTCTTAGCAGAGCCGCATTATTTCAACCAGTCGGTGATGCTGTATAGAGAGCAAGGCTTCGATGAAGCCGCATTGCATCAAACGGTGACCAAGGTGACCGAGCATCATGATGCGTTACGTATGATCTTCCGTCAGACCGAACAGGGCTATGAAGTGTGGAATCGTGGCTTGAACGAAGGCAAGCTATATAGTCTGGACGTTGTTGATTTGACGGGCGTCGAAGACGCTGCGGACGTGGTGAGAGCCATTGAAGAGAAAGCGAATGCTATTCAAAGTTCCATTCGTCTGGACGAGGGACCACTGGTCAAGCTGGGACTTTTCCGTTGCACGGACGGAGATCATTTGTTGATCGCGGTTCATCATTTGGTCGTAGACGGCATTTCATGGCGGATCATATTCGAGGATTTTGCCACCGGATATGAGCAGGCGGTTCGGGGAGAAGCGATTCGTCTGCCATATAAAACGGATTCGTTCTCCGCTTGGGCAGAGCGATTGTCTCAATATGCGAATAGTCCAGCCATCGAAAACGAACGCGAATATTGGCAGCATCTCGCCCAAATGGAAACCGCATCGTTGCCTAAGGATCAAGAGAGCGCGGAAGGACAGCATTCTCTGATCAGAGACAGTGAGATTGTGACTGTGGCTTGGAGCGAGCAGGAAACACGACTGCTGCTTCAGGAAGCACACCGTGCGTACAACACAGAGGTCAATGACTTGCTGTTAACCGCACTCGGTACGGCGTTATACAACTGGAGCGGTCAGGAGCGCGTGCTGGTCAACCTGGAGGGACATGGCCGGGAAGCCATTGTTCCAGATATCGACATCACACGTACAGTGGGCTGGTTTACAAGCCAATATCCGGTGCTGCTCGATGTTGACGGCAAGGCAGAAGTCGGTCAGCGAATCAAACGGGTGAAGGAAGATCTGCGTCATGTGCCGCATAAGGGCATTGGCTACGGTATTTTGAAATATATGTCTCGGGGTGATGCCAATCCTTCCTTAAGCTTGCAGCCTGAAATCAGCTTTAACTATTTGGGACAATTTGATCAGGATTTGGAAAATGGTGACATCGCGCTGTCTTCACATGCAGGTGGAGAGCCGATGAGTGACAACACCGCTCTGGAGCATCCACTGAATGTGAACGGGATGATTACAGCAGGCGTGCTGACGTTGGAAATTCGCTATGACAGCAAGGTATATCATCAACAAAACGTGGAAAAATTTGCACAATTGCTGCAGGAGAGCTTGCAGGAAGTGATCGTTCATTGTGCCTCCAAAGAGCAGAGTGAGCTAACACCAAGCGATGTATTGTTCAAGGGCTTGACGTTGGAGCAGCTGGAACAATTGACGGAGCACATGGCTGCTGTGGGTGAGCTGGAAAACGTGTATGCTCTCTCGCCTATGCAGAAGGGGATGCTTTTCCATAGCTTAATGGAGCCGGAGTCAGGCGCATACTTCCAGCAAGCGTCGTTTGACCAAAAAGGCAGCTTTGATGTAGCTATTTTCCGGAAGAGTCTGGATTTGCTAATACAGCGTCATGAAGCACTGCGGACGAATTTCCATATGTTTGAGACAGGACAGAATCAGGAGCCGTTGCAGATCGTGTTCCGTCACAAAGATAGCGACCTTTCCTTCAAGGATTTACGAGGAATGCAGGAAACGGAGCAACAGGCATATATTCAGGCGTTCAAGCTGGAGGATCAGGCTCGGGGCTTTAAACTTGGTACGGATGCGCTCATGCGCGTACAGGTATTGCAGACTGATGAAGAAACATATCACTTGGTATGGAGCTTCCATCACATTGTCATGGACGGCTGGTGCTTGTCGCTGGTGACAGGCGAAGTGTTCGGTACGTACTTTGCGCTAGTGGAGCAGAAGCAGCCGGAGCTTGCTAATATCACTCCATATGGCCAATATATCGAATGGCTGGAGCGTCAGGATGAACGTGCGGCAAAAGAGTATTGGAGCAGCTATTTGGCAGGCTTTGAACAGCAGACTTTGTTGCCAGGCTCGGATGCTTCATTAAAAGAGCAAGCCGTGGACAGCAGGGAGAATACTCTATCCACTACAGCTAGTGAAAACAGCGAATATATTTCTGAAAAAATAACGGTGGAGCTGGATAGCACGTTGAGCGAAGCCATGCATCGGGTAGCGAAGCAGCAGCAGGTGACGATTAATACGCTGATGCAAAGCGTGTGGGGCCTGATTTTGCAGAAATATAACAACAATGAGGATGTTATTTTCGGTAGTGTCGTATCTGGACGTCCGACGGATATTGTCGGCGTAGAGAATATGATCGGTTTGTTCATTAATACGATCCCGGTTCGGGTTCAAAGTGAACGGAATGCCACTTTTGTGGAGATTATGCGGAGAACGCAGGAGCAGGCACTGGCCTCGGGAGCATACGACAGCTTCCCGCTGTATGAGATTCAGGCGCTGACGGAGCAGAAGCAAAATCTGATTAACCACATTATGGTGTTTGAGAATTACCCGGTAGAGCAGCAGGTCGAGCAGCTTGGCGAAGTTCGTCCGTCCGCTTTTGAAATTACGAATGTAGAGGTCGTCGAGCAAACGAATTATGATCTGGACTTGATTGTGATGCCGGATGAGGTGTTCCAAATCATGTTCCGCTATAACGCCAATGTGTATGATCGGACTACCGTGGAGCGTATGCAAGGACATGTATTGCATGTGCTTGAGCAAATCGTGAACAATCCGCATATCCATGTGAATGAGCTGGAATTGGTAACACCGGAAGAGCAAGCGCAGATTGTTCAGGTTTGGGGCGATACGGCGGCAGCTTATCCGCAGGATCAGACGTTAAGTGCGCTGTTCGAGGAACAGGCGGCACGAACACCGGATCAGGTGGCGGTGCTGTTTGGAGCAGAGACGCTGACCTACCGCGAGCTGAACGAGCGGGCGAATCGTCTGGCGCGGACGCTGCGTGCAGAAGGCGTGGAACCGGATCAGCCAGTGGGCATTCTGGTACAGCGCTCGCTGGAAATGATCGTGGGCATCTATGCGATCCTCAAGGCAGGCGGAGCCTACGTGCCGATTGATCCAGAATATCCGGCGGAGCGGATCCGCTTTATGCTGGAGGACTCGGGAGCGAAGCTGGTACTGACGCAATCGCGTTTGGAAGAGCAAGCGTCGCTGAGCTTCGACGGCAAGGTGCTGGTGCTGGACAGCGAAGAAATGTACCACGCAGATGGCTCGAATCTGGAGCCGCTGGCCGGGCCGCGTCATGTAGCCTACGTAATTTATACCTCTGGTTCTACAGGGAAACCGAAGGGCGTTATGGTCGAGCACCATTCCGTGCTGAACCGGATTTTGTGGATGCATGATCGGTATGGATTGAGTGCGGAGGATACGATCCTGCAAAAGACCGCCTTCACATTCGACGTATCGGTGTGGGAGCTGTTCTGGTGGTCGATGGTTGGCTCGAAGGTGAGTCTGCTGTCGGTTGGCGGGGAAAAGAATCCGGAGGACATCGTAGACACGATTGCCCGCGATGGCGTAAGCACGATGCACTTTGTGCCTGCGATGCTGCATGCGTTCCTGGAGTATGTGGAGCAGCAGCCGCAGGAAGTGATGCAAGAGAAGCTGGGAACGTTAAGACACGTATTTGCCAGTGGAGAAGCGTTGCCGCCGCAGCATGTGGCACGTTTCCAACGACTCGTGTCAGGTATCGTTGGAGCGAAGCTGATCAACCTGTACGGCCCAACCGAAGCGACGGTGGACGTATCGTACTTTGATTGCGAGCCGACGGAGGAATATGGGGTTATTCCGATCGGAAAACCGATTCAGAACATCCGTCTGTACATTGTGAAGGAAGGCACGGAACAATTGCAGCCGATTGGGGTTGCAGGGGAGCTGTGCATCGGCGGTGTAGGCGTAGCGCGAGGCTATCTGAACCGTCCAGAACTGACGGCAGAGAAATTCGTTGCCGATCCGTTTGCGGATGGCGAAGCAGGCTATGAACGGATGTACCGCACGGGTGATTTGGCGAGATGGATGCCGGACGGCAACATCGAGTACTTGGGCCGGATTGACCATCAGGTGAAAATCCGGGGGTACCGGATCGAGCTGGGCGAGGTCGAATCGCAGCTGTTGAAGGTGGAGTCGGTACGAGAAGCCGTCGTCATGGCCCGTGCGGATGAAACAGGCCAAAAACAAATGGTGGCGTACTACGTTGCCGGGCAGGAAATCGGAGCCAGCGAGCTAAGAAGTGAGCTGGGCCGAGAGCTGCCAAGCTATATGGTGCCATCGTACTTTGTACAACTGGAGCAGATGCCGCTGAGTCCGAACGGCAAAATCGACCGCAAGGCATTGCCAGCACCGGAAGACAGCCTGCAAAGCGGAGCCGACTATGTCGCACCGCGGACGTGGGTGGAAGTGAAGCTGGCGCAAATTTGGCAGGATGTGCTGGGCTTGGCGCAGGTCGGCGTGAAGGAAAACTTCTTCGAGATTGGCGGACACTCGCTGCGTGCGACAACCCTGGCATCGAGGATTCACAAGGAGCTGAACAAGCCGCTTCCACTGCGCAGTATTTTTGAAGCACCAACGATTGAACAACTGGCAGCGGTTCTGGAAAGTCTGGATCAAGTGGCGTATGCTTCCATTCCGGTGACGGGAGCTCGTGATTTCTATCCGTTATCCTCGGCGCAAAAACGACTGTATGTGCTGCATCAGTTCGACCCGAATGATGTGAACTACAACATGCCGTCCGTGCTGCAAGTGAGTGGTCCGCTGGACGTGAAACGAGTAGAAGACGTATTCCGTCAACTAATCGCTCGCCATGCGACCTTGCGTACCCGCTTTGAACTGGTGGACAGTGAGCCGATGCAATGGATTGAGGACACGGTGTCGTTCGAGGTGGAATATGCAAAGGTACAGGCAGAGCGTGCGACGATTACAGATATGGACACGATGGTTAGCAAGGAAGCGCAAGAGCAGGTGCGGCGCTTTGTCCGTCCGTTCGATCTGCAAGCTGCACCGCTGCTGCGGGTAGGCTTGGTGGACCTGGGCGTTCAAGGAGCAGAGCAAGAATCGCAGCATTTGCTCATGCTCGACATGCATCATATCGTTTCGGATGGTGTGTCCATGGAGGTACTGACCGATGAATTTGTCCGCTTGTATGACGGTGAAGAGCTATCGCCATTGCGGATTCAGTACAAGGATTATGCGGTATGGCAGCAAAGCGAAGCCCATCAGGAGTGGATGCAGCGTCAGGAAGCGTACTGGCTCGACACCTTCCGGGGTGAACTGCCTGTGCTGGATATGGCAACCGACTTTGCCCGCCCGGCAATGCAGAGTACAGCAGGGAATACGATCGAATTCGGACTGGGGCTTGAAGTTAGTGAAGGCCTGAAAGAACTGGCTGCACAAACAGGCTCCACGCTGTATATGGTGCTACTGGCGGCGTACACCGCGCTCTTGCATAAATACACGGGCCAAGAGGATATCGTGGTTGGAACGCCGATTGCCGGAAGACCGCATGCGGAACTGGAGAGCTTGGTAGGTGTATTCATTAACACGTTGGCGATCCGTAATTATCCGTCTGGCGACAAATCATATCTTGATTATTTGCAAGAGGTCAAGGAGCATGCGCTCAGTGCTTATGAGCATCAAGACTATCCTTTTGAAGAGCTGGTTGAGAAACTCAATTTAACGCGGGATACAAGTCGGAATGCGATGTTTGACACGATGTTTGAGTTGAAAACATTGGAGCAGCAGGAATTGCAGCTGGAAGGTCTTACTCTAAATTCGTATCCGATGGAAAATAATACTGCCAAATTTGATCTGACCCTGGATGCAGTGGAGCAGCCGGAAGGTATTCTGTGCAGTCTGGAGTACAGCACGGCGCTGTACAAACCTGAAACCATCGCGCGATTGGCCAAGCATTTTACCGAACTTGTTCGTGCGATTACACTTGATCCGCAGCAGCCACTGGCAGCTTTGGATATGGTACCCGTCGAGGAAAAAGCACAAATCATCTACGGTTTTGGAGATGTGGGGGTATCGGATGTTGCTGCTGTTGAAGCAGGAGCCCTGTTCCATACCTTTGTGGAAGAACAGGCGCAGCTTGTCCCGGATCACGTGGCGGTTGTGTATGAGGATCAACAACTTACGTACCGTCAACTGAACGAGCGTGCGAACCAATTGGCTCGTAGATTGCGGAATGAAGGTATTGGACGCGAGTCGATTGTTGGCATCTTGAGCGAACGCTCGGTAGACATGCTGGTCGGCGTACTGGCAGTGTGGAAGGCTGGAGGCGCATATGTGCCGCTGGATGCAGATTATCCGTCGGAACGTATTCGTTTCATGCTGGAGGACAGTGGTGCTACGGTGCTGCTGACCCAAACAGGCTTGCAGGAGCGTGCGCAGGTATGGCTGGAGGAAAGCCGAGGGGCCTTGGCCGGACGGAAGTCTGAGGGCCAACTGGAAACGGCGGTTAGCGCTGAGACGGTGGAATCAGGTACCCTCCATGGAGACCCGAGTTTAACATTAGACTGGCCATCTGACAGTAAAGCAACATCCGAACCAGTAACTGGACTGTGCTTGCAGACAATGCTGGCGTTGGACGATGAGTCGCTGTACACCGGAGACACCACGGATATCGAACCTATCAACGAACCGCAGGATCTGGCGTATGTGATCTACACCTCTGGAACAACGGGACGTCCGAAGGGAGTCATGATCGAGCATCACAGCTTGGTGAATACGGCTGCAGCGTATCGCCGGGATTACCGTCTGTATCAGTTCCCGGTACGGCTGCTGCAACTGGCGAGCTTCTCCTTCGACGTATTTGTCGGGGATATTGCGCGGGCGCTCTATAACGGCGGAACAATGGTCATTTGTCCGAAAGACGACCGGATTGATCTCAGCCGTCTGTATGACTGGATTCACGATTATCAGATTACGGTGTTTGAATCGACCCCAGCCCTGATCGTACCGTTCATGCAGCATGTGCATGAACAGGGACTGGACATGAGCAGTCTGGAGCTACTCATCACCAGCTCGGATAGCTGCAACGTGGCGGATTACCGAGTGCTGCAAGAGCGGTTTGGTGCAGCTACTCGTATTATTAACAGCTATGGTGTAACGGAAGCGGCGATTGACTCCAGCTTCTACGACGAAGAGCTGTCGAAGCTGCCAAGCAGCGGCAGTGTGCCGATTGGTCAGGCGTGGCTGAATGCCCGTTTTTATATCGTAGACAGCCAACTGAATCCGGTGCCTATCGGCGTACTGGGCGAGCTGTGTATTGGCGGAGCCGGGGTGGCACGGGGCTACCTGAACCGTGCCGACCTGACGGCCGAGAAATTCGTGGCGAATCCGTACGTGCCGGGTGAACGATTGTACCGCACAGGCGATTTGGCGCGGTGGATGCCGGACGGGAACGTTGACTTTATCGGGCGGATGGACTATCAGGTCAAAATCCGGGGCTACCGGATTGAACTGGGCGAGGTGGAAGCGCAGCTGCTGACCGTGGATGGTATTGAAAAAGCCATGGTCACCGCCTGGGAAAACGAAGATGGCAACAAGGACCTGTGTGCGTATCTTGTAGCCTCAGAGGCACTGAGTTTGCCGGAGCTACGCAACGCGCTGCAGCCAAAGCTGCCGGGCTATATGATCCCGACGTACGTCGTACAACTGGATCATTTCCCGCTGACACCAAA
This sequence comes from Paenibacillus sp. FSL R10-2782, assembly GCF_038592985.1. NCBI lineage: Bacteria > Bacillati > Bacillota > Bacilli > Caryophanales > Paenibacillaceae > Paenibacillus > Paenibacillus sp. FSL R10-2782. Next base: position 2,537,992 of record NZ_CP151951.1, read on the forward strand.
TGGAAAAATAGACCGCAAAGCGTTGCCTGCGCCGGAAGCACGCTTGGGAGGCACGGAGTACGTTGTGCCGCGGACATTGCTGGAAGAGCAACTGGTACGTATCTGGCAAAGTGTACTGAACCATTCGCAGATAGGCATTAAGGATAACTTCTTTGAAGTGGGAGGACATTCTCTGCGCGCCACAACACTGGTGGCGAAAATTCATCAGGAGCTGCATCACAAGCTGGCGCTGCGAGATATTTTCCAATATCCGACGATTGAGCAATTGGTGCAGGTGATGGGTGAACATCAGACACAGCACACGTATGTATCTATACCTGTTGTGAAGGAGCGCGCATATTATCCAGTTTCCTCGGCGCAAAAACGGATGTATGTTTTGAGTCACTTGGAAGGTGGAGAGGTTAGCTACAACATGCCGGAAGCCTTGATTATTGAAGGTTCCCTGGATAAAACGCGACTGGAGCAAGCCTTCCGCCAGCTGATTGCACGTCATGAAACCCTGCGAACCAGATTCGATATGGTGGGGGGCGAGGTTGTTCAACGTATTGATCCAAGTGTTGAATTCAACGTGGAGTATGTGCAGGCAAGCGAAGAAGAGACACAGCAGTACGCACTGGACTTTGTACGTGCATTTGATCTCGCGCAAGCACCGTTGCTGCGGGTTCAGTTGGTGGAAAACGGACCGCAACGTCACGTTATGCTCTATGACATGCACCATATTATTTCGGATGGCGTTACTGAGGGAATTATCGTGCAGGAGCTCTCTCAATTGTATGCAGGCAATGAGCTGCCGCCACTTCGCATCCAGTACAAGGACTATGCCGTTTGGCAGCATGAAGATATGCAAAGTGAACGTCTTCGTGAGCAAGAAAGCTATTGGCTGAAAACCATGGCTGGTGAAATTCCGGCGCTGGATATGCCAACAGATTTTGCAAGACCAGCCGTACAGCGTCTAGAAGGAGCTCGACTGGATTTTGCAATCAGCATGGAGGATAGCGAGCAGTTGAAACAGCTGGCCGCTCAAACAGGATCAACCTTGTACATGGTGTTGCTGGCAGCGTATAGCACGCTCTTGCATAAATATTCGGGGCAGGAGGACATTATCGTCGGAACGCCGATTGCCGGAAGACCACACGCGGAGTTGGGTGGCCTGATAGGTGTATTCCTCAACACGTTGGCGATCCGTAATTATCCGTCTGGCGACAAATCGTTCCTCGATTACCTGCAGGAGGTCAAGGAGCATGCGCTCAGTGCTTATGAGCATCAAGACTATCCTTTTGAAGAGCTGGTTGAAAAGCTGAATTTGACACGGGATACGAGCCGGAATGCGTTGTTTGACACAATGTTTGAGTTGAAAACATTTGAGCAGCAGGAGTTGCAGTTGGAAGGTCTGACCTTAAAGCCGTATCCGACGGAAAATAATACTGCCAAATTTGATCTGACTCTGGATGCAGTAGAGCAGCCGGAAGGTATTCTGTGCAGTCTGGAATACAGCACGGTGCTGTATAAGCCTGAAACCATTGCACGATTGGCCAAGCATTTTACCGAACTCGTTCGTGCGATTACACTTGATCCACAGCAGCCACTGGCAGCTTTGGATATGGTAACCGTCGAGGAAAAAGCACAAATCATCTACGGTTTTGGAGATGTGGGTGTATCGGGTGTTGCTGCCGTTGAAGCAGGAGCCCTGTTCCATACCTTTGTGGAAGAACAGGCGCAGCTTGTCCCGGATCACGTGGCGGTTGTGTACGAGGAGCAACAACTTACGTACCGCAAACTGAACGAGCGTGCGAACCAATTGGCTCGTAGATTGCGAAATGAAGGCATTGGACGCGAGTCGATTGTCGGCATCTTGAGCGAACGATCGGTGGACATGCTGGTGGGCGTACTGGCGGTGTGGAAGGCTGGAGGCGCATATGTGCCGCTGGATGCAGACTATCCGTCGGAGCGTATTCGTTTCATGCTGGAGGACAGTGGCGCGACGGTGCTACTGACCCAAACAGGCTTGCAGGAGCGTGCACAAGTATGGCTGGAGGAAAGCCAAGCTATATCCGAACCAGCAGCAGGACTGCGCCTGCAGACCGTACTGGCGCTGGACGATGAGTCGCTGTACATCGGGGATACCACAGATGTCGAACACATCAACGAGCCGCAGGATCTGGCGTATGTGATCTACACCTCCGGTACAACGGGACGTCCGAAGGGCGTCATGATCGAGCATCGGAGCTTGGTGAATACGGCTGCAGCATATCGCCGGGATTACCGTCTGAACCAATTCCCGGTACGATTGCTGCAACTGGCAAGCTTCTCCTTCGACGTATTCGTCGGGGATATCGCACGGGCGCTCTATAACGGCGGAACGATGGTTATCTGCCCGAAAGACGACCGGATTGATCCAAGCCGTCTGTACAGCTGGATTCGTGACTATCAGGTTACGGTGTTCGAATCGACACCGGCCTTGATCGTACCATTCATGCAGCATGTGCATGAACACGGACTGGACATGAGCAGTCTGGAGCTGCTGATCACCAGCTCGGATAGCTGCAGCGTGACAGATTACCGGGTGCTGCAAGAACGATTTGGTGCAGATATTCGCATCATTAACAGCTACGGCGTAACGGAAGCGGCGATTGACTCCAGCTTTTACGATGAAGAGCTGTCGAAGCTGCCAAGCAGCGGCAGTGTACCGATTGGTCAGGCGTGGCTGAACGCCCGCTTTTATATCGTAGACAGCCAACTGAATCCGGTGCCTGTCGGCGTACTGGGTGAGCTATGCATTGGCGGCGCCGGGGTAGCACGCGGATACCTGAACCGTGCCGACCTGACGGCCGAGAAATTCGTGGCGAATCCGTACGTGCCGGGTGAACGGTTGTATCGGACGGGTGATTTGGCGCGGTGGATGCCGGACGGGAATGTGGACTTCATCGGCCGGATGGACTATCAAGTCAAAATCCGGGGCTACCGGATCGAGCTGGGCGAGATCGAAACCGTGATCCAGCGGGTGCCGGGCGTGCGTCAAGCGGTCGTGATCGACCGGACAGATGAGCGTGGGCACAAGTATTTGTGCGGCTATATCACGGGAGAAGCGGAGCTGCGGATCGAGGAGGTACAGGCTGAGCTGGAAGCAGGGCTGCCAGCGCACATGGTGCCAGCACGCTTGATGCGACTGGAGACGATCCCGCTGACGAGCAACGGCAAAATCGACCGCAAGGCGTTGCCGGAGCCGGAAGGCAGCATCCATACAGGTGCAGCCTATGTGGCACCGCGTACAACGGTAGAGCAGGTGCTGGCTTCGGTATGGGCCGGGGTGCTCGGCGTGGAAGCGGTAGGCACACAGGATAACTTCTTCGAGCTGGGCGGCGATTCGATCAAGGCGCTGCAGGTATCATCCCGATTGCTGCAAGCAGGCTATCGACTGAACATGAAAGACCTGTTCAGCAATCCAACGGTGTCTGCATTGGCGCTGAAAGTCCAATCCGTGACAAGATTGGCAGATCAGAGCGAAGTAGTGGGTGCTGTGAAGCTGACACCTGTTCAACAATGGTTCTTTGAGCAAAACCTGACGGATGCTCATCACCATAACCAGTCCATCATGCTGCATAGCAAGGACGGTTTTGATGAAACGGCATTGCGTACAGCGATGGAGCAAATTGTTAGCCATCACGACGCGCTGCGTACCATTTTCCGTCCTACCGATCACGGATACGAAGCATGGAGCCGTGCGATTGGTGAGGGTAAGCTGTACACGCTGGAACAGACGGACTTCCGCAATGAGACTGAGGTGTCTGCGGCCATTGAGGCCAAAGCGAATGAAATTCAAGCTGGAATTGATTTGAGTGAAGGACCGCTGGTGAAGCTGGGGCTGTTCCATTGCCCAGATGGAGATCATTTGCTGATTGCGATTCATCACTTAGTGGTGGACACTGTATCCTGGCGCATTTTGTTCGAGGATATTACGACAGCCTATGAGCAGGCATTGAACGGACAAGCGGCTCGTCTTCCGTACAAAACGGATTCGTTCCGCATCTGGGCTGATGGACAATCTCAATATGCGAACGGTCAGGAAATTGCAGCGGAACTCGCATTCTGGCAAGAAATTGAACAGGGAATGTATGAGCCGCTTCCAAAAGACCAGCCACAGTCCTATTCATTAAATAGGGACAGCGAGATCGTTACTGCCACGTGGACAGCTCAGGAAACGGAGCAACTGTTAAAACAGGCGCATCGTGCCTACAACACGGATATGAATGATTTGCTGCTTACGGCATTGGGAATGACGATTCATCGCTGGGCAGGCATTGGACGAGTGCTCGTCAACCTGGAAGGTCATGGACGGGAATCCATTTTGCCAGAGCTGGATATTACTCGCACCGTTGGCTGGTTTACGACTCAATTCCCGGTTGTGCTGGATATGAGCGTGGGACAAGGCCTTTCACAGTGCATCAAAAATGTGAAAGAAGGGCTGCGTCGCATCCCGCAAAAGGGTATTGGCTACGGTATTTTGAGATACCTGTCCGCCGCACGTGAGCAAGAGCGTTTTGTAACCGAACCTGAAATCAGTTTTAACTATTTAGGACAATTTGATCAAGATATGCAAAATCAATCCATTGACGTATCTCATTACTCCAGCGGTGAAGAGCTTGGCGCACATGCAGCCAGATCGCACACGCTAGACATTAATGGAATGATTTCCGAGGGCGAACTGCAATTGACGATCAGCTACAGCAATCAGGAATATCGCCGTGAGACGATGGAGCAGCTAGCCGAGGAGTTCAGAACTAGCTTGCGGGAAATCATTGCGCATTGCGCAGGCCGCAAACAGCAGGAGCTGACCCCAAGCGATGTAATGCTTAAAAATGTAACCATGGCTGAGCTGGATCAATTGGTAGAGCGGACTCGTGACATTGGCGAACTGGAAAATGTATATGCGTTAACGCCGATGCAAAAAGGTATGCTGTTCCATAGTCTGATGGATGCAGAGTCAGGTGCTTATTTTGAACAAACGACATTTGATTTGCGCGGACGCTTCCAGGCGAATATTTTCCAAGATAGCTTGAATCATTTGGCGCAGCGGCATGAGATTTTTAGAGCTAATTTCTACAGTGGTTGGCAGGATGAGCCTGTGCAGGTCATTTTCCGCCGCAAGGATATTGGTTTCAAATATGAAGATCTGCGTCATTTGGATGAGCAGGAGCGTGACACGTATGTGAAGGAATTTATTCGTAAAGACAAGGCAGCCGGATTCGATTTGTCCCGTGATGCATTGATGCGCGTGGCGATTTTACGAACAGGTGATGAGGATTATTATTTTGTGTGGAGCTCTCATCACATCTTGATGGATGGCTGGTGTGTGGCGTTGGTAACGGATGAGGTGTTTGAGGCTTATTTTGCAGCCGTCGAGCATAGGGAACCGAAGCTTGCCCCAGTTACTCCATACAGTCAGTATATTGAGTGGCTTGAAGCACAGGATGTAGAGGCTGCATCTTCATACTGGAAGGATTATTTGCTCGACTATGATCAGCAAACTTCGATTCCGACCGGAAAAGTAGGCGTGAAAGCGGACGGTGCACAATTTGAGCATGTGCTGTGCGATCTGGGCAAGGATTTGACAGGCCGCATTGAAATGGTTGCCAAGCAGCACCACGTGACCACGAATACATTATTGCAAACGGCATGGGGCTTGCTGCTTCAAAAGTACAACGGTAGTGACGACGCTGTTTTTGGCGGCGTAGTGTCTGGTCGTCCGGCTGATATTTCGGGTATCGAAAATATGGTGGGCTTGTTCATTAACACCATCCCGGTACGCATTCGCAGTGGAGCTGAGGAAACCTTTGCCGACATGATCAAAGCGAATCAGCAGCAGGCGCTGGCTTCTCAAGCGTATGAAACGTATCCGCTATATGAAATTCAAGCCTTAAGCGAGCAAAAGCAAGACCTGATCAACCACATTATCGTGTTTGAAAACTATCCGGTGGAGGAGCAGGTCGAGCAGCTTGGCGAAGGTGCAGAATCGGATTTTGAAATTAGCAACGCAGGCATGATTGAACAAACCAACTATGATTTCAATCTGCTCGTCATTCCGCAGGAAGCGATGAAAATCCGATTTGAGTACAATGCAAAGCTCTATGATCGTGAAGCCGTTGAACGGACTCAGGGCCATCTGGTGCAGTTGCTGGAGCAGGTGGTAGCGAATCCGGACATTCGGGTACATGAGCTGGATATGTTAAGCGAGCAGGAGCGAGAGCAAATTCTGGGTGCATGGGGGAATACGGCGGCTGAGTACCCAAGCGAGCAGACGATCCATGGCTTGTTCGAGACACAAGCAGCGCAGACACCGGAGCAGGCAGCGTTGTTCTTCGAAGGAGAGCAGTTGACCTACCGTGAGTTGAATGAACGTGCGAATCGTCTGGCTCGTACCTTGCGCAGTCAAGGCGTGACGAAGGATCGTCTAGTGGGTCTGATGACCGAGCGTTCGGTAGACATGATTGTGGGCATCTTCGGGATTTTGAAAGCCGGGGGCGCATATGTGCCAATTGATCCGACGTATCCAGAGGAGCGTATCCGCTACATGCTGGATGACTCAGGGGCAGAGCTGTTGTTGACGCAAAGCCATCTGGTGGACAAAGCAGCTTTTGACGGCCATGTGCTGGTGCTGGATGGGGCACAGGGTGTGTATCACAAGGATGGTTCCAATCTGGAGCCGTTGTCCGGGCCAAACGATCTGGCGTATGTGATTTATACGTCAGGTACGACGGGTCAGCCGAAGGGTGTAATGCTGGAGCATCACGGGCTGTGCAATCTGAAAACGTATTTTGACCAGACACTTCGGATCAGCACGTCGGATCATGCGTTATTGTTCGCCAGCTATTCGTTTGATGCGGCTTGCTGGGAAATCTTCCAGGCACTGTTCTGCGGAGCTACGTTGTACGTGCCAACGTCAGAGACGATTTTGGACTATGAGAGATTCGAGCATTACATGAAAGAACATCAGATTACGGTGGCGACATTACCACCGACCTATGCGGTGTATCTGGAACCGGAGCATATGCCGAACCTGCGTACTCTGTTCACTGCCGGATCAGCATCATCAACAGAGCTGGTGCACAAGTGGAAGGATCAGGTGGCGTACTACAACGGTTACGGTCCGACCGAAAACTCGGTAGCAACGTCGGTTTGGTCGGTATCCGAAGACGAGAGAGCAGGCCAACTGATTTCCATCGGACGTCCTATTCCGAATCATCGGGTATACATGGTGGATGTGCATGGACATTTGGCTCCAATAGGCGTAGCGGGTGAACTGTGTGTATCTGGTCCGGGTCTGGCCCGTGGCTATCTGGATCGTCCAGAAATGACGGCTGAAAAATTCGTACCGAATCCGTTTGCGGCTGGCGAAGCGGGCTATGAACGGATGTACCGTACGGGTGACTTGGCGAGATGGATGCCGGATGGCAATATCGAATATTTAGGCCGGATCGACCATCAGGTCAAAATCCGGGGCTACCGGATCGAGCTGGGCGAGGTTGAGGCCCAAATGCTGAAAGTGGAAGATGTGCAAGAGGTCATTGTGCTGGCCCAGGCGGACGAGCAGGGGCAAAATCAACTGGTGGCGTACTATGTTGCTGAACGGGAAGTGAACGCAGGAGAGCTGCGCAGCTTACTGGGCGCGGAGCTTCCAAATTACATGGTGCCTTCGTATTTGGTACAGCTGGAGCACATGCCATTGACACCGAACGGCAAAATCGACCGCAAGGCACTACCAGCACCGGAAGACAGCCAGCAAAGCGGAGCGGATTATGTCGCACCGCGGACGTGGGTGGAAGTGAAGCTGGCACAAATTTGGCAGGATGTACTGGGCTTGGCGCAGGTCGGCGTGAAGGAAAACTTCTTCGAGATTGGCGGACACTCGCTGCGTGCGACAACCCTGGCCTCGAAGATTCACAAGGAGCTGAACAAGCCGCTTCCACTGCGCAGTATTTTTGAAGCACCAACAATTGAACAACTGGCAGCGGTTCTGGAAAGTCTGGATCAAGTGGTGTATGCTTCCATTCCGGTAACGGAAACCCGTGATTTCTATCCGTTGTCTTCGGCGCAAAAACGACTGTATGTGCTGCATCAGTTCGACCCGAATGATGTGAACTACAACATGCCGTCCGTGCTGCAAGTGAGTGGTCCGCTGGACGTGAAACGAGTAGAAGACGTATTCCGTCAACTAATCGCCCGCCATGCGACCTTGCGTACCCGCTTTGAACTGGTGGACAGTGAGCCGATGCAATGGATTGAGGACACGGTGCCATTCGAGGTGGAATATGCAAAGGTACGGGCAGAGGGTGCGACGATTACAGATACGGACACGATGGTTAGCAAGGAAGCACAAGAGCAGGTGCGACGCTTTGTCCGTCCGTTCGATCTGGAAGCTGCGCCGCTGCTGCGGGTAGGCTTGGTAGACCTGGGCGTTCAAGGAGCAGAGCAAGAATTGCAGCATTTGCTCATGCTCGACATGCATCATATCGTTTCGGATGGTGTGTCCATGGGCATACTGACCGATGAATTTGTCCGCTTGTATGAGGGTGAAGAGCTATCGCCATTGCGGATTCAGTACAAGGATTATGCGGTATGGCAGCAAAGCGAAGCCCATCAGGAGTGGATGCAGCGTCAGGAAGCGTACTGGCTCGACACCTTCCGGGGTGAGTTGCCTGTGCTGGATGTACCTACGGACTTTGCCCGTCCGGCGGTACGAAATACGGCAGGGGATACGGTCGTGTTCGGACTGGAGCATGAAGTTAGCGAACGCCTGAAAGAACTGGCGGCGCACACAGGCTCCACGCTGTATATGGTGCTGCTGGCGGCATACACTGCGCTCTTGCATCAATACAGCGGACAAGAGGATATTGTGGTCGGTACGCCGATTGCAGGACGACCACATGCGGATCTGGAGCCGATCCTCGGGATGTTCGTCGGAACGTTGGCATTACGGAACTATCCAACGGCGGAGCATACCTTCCGCAGCTATGTGGAAGAAGTGAAAGTTCATGCTCTGCAAGCCTACGAGCATCAGGACTATCCATTTGAGGAACTGGTGGAAAAGCTGAATGTGAAGCGGGATATGAGTCGCAATCCGTTGTTCGATACGATGTTTACGCTGCAAACCACTGAGGAAGGCGAACTGCAGCTGGCAGACCTTAGCTTCCGTCCATACGGCTTGGAACAAACGCCAGCCAAGTTTGATTTGACGCTGGAAGCCAGAGAGGAAGAGGCAGGTATTCAGTTCGGATTGCAGTATGCAACCGCGTTGTATCAACGGGAAACCGTAGAACGGATGACACGTCACTTCATTCGTTTGGCCGAAGCCGTGGCAGCGAACCCGGATGCGAAGCTGGGTGAGCTGGAGCTGATAACGGCGGAAGAAACCGAGCGGATTCTGAAGGTGTTCAACGATCCGAACGCGCATAGCGTGCGTGGAGGAGCACAAGGTCGTGCGCTCAGCGAACGCTTTGAAGAGCAGGCGAAGCGCAGTCCTGAGCGGGTAGCGGTCGTGTCTGGGGACACGAAACTGACCTACGCTGAGCTGAACGAGCAAGCGAACCGATTAGCCCGTGTGTTACGGGAGAAAGGGGTCGAAGCAGATCAACCGGTAGGTATATTGCTGGAACGTTCTGCGGATATCCTGGTGTGCATTATGGGGGTACTTAAGGCTGGAGGCGCGTATGTGCCGATGGATAGCATGTATCCGCAGGAACGCATCGACTACATGCTCCAAGACAGTGGGGCAACGGTCGTGATTACAAGCAGAGTCGCCCAGCTATCACTCAGCTTGCCATCCACAGTACAGGCTGTAGTCCTTGATGACGAGGACGTTCAGACTCAGTTGAATGTACAGGATGCGAGCAACCTGGTCCCTGTTGTTGGCCCGCACAACCTGGCCTATATGATTTACACGTCAGGTACAACCGGCCAGCCGAAAGGGGTCATGATTGAGCAGGGCAGTGTCAGCAATCTGGTAGATGCTTTATCTGAGCGGGTATACAGCCACTATGAGCAGCCGCTTCATGTCGCATGGCTGTCGGCATTTGTATTTGACGCTTCGGTGAAGCAAATCTTTGCCAGCTTGCTGTTAGGCCATACCTTGCATGTGGTATCCCGTGACGTAAGCCTGAGCGGGGAGCAATTGATCGCCTACTACCGCACGCACCGGATCGACCTGTCAGACGGCACACCTGCGCATCTGCATATTTTGAACGAAAGCGTCAGCGTGACGGAAGCGCCAGAAGTGAAGCATTACCTGATCGGAGGCGAAGCATTATCTGTACAACTGGTCAATGTGTTCCTGCACAAGTGGTCCGGGTACCGCCCGATGATTACCAATGTGTATGGTCCGACCGAAACGACGGTAGATGCGACAGCTTATACGATTGAAGATGTAGAAGCCCTAAACGTGCTGCTGGAAAAAGGTGAGCACACGGTATCCATCGGAACGCCGATAGCGAACCAGTCCGTGTATATTCTCAACACCAGACAACAGTTGGTGCCGATCGGTATCGCGGGTGAGCTCTATATCGGGGGGGCAGGTGTAGGACGAGGATATCTGAATCTGCCGGAACTGACGGCAGAGAAGTTCCTCCCGAATCCGTTCGCCTCAGCTTCACTGGAAGCTGAACAAGCTCCAGATGTTCATAGCCATCGCATGTATCGGACGGGCGACCTAGCACGGTGGCTGCCGGATGGCAGCATCGAGTATTTGGGCCGGATCGACCACCAAGTGAAAATTCGGGGGTATCGGATCGAACTGGGTGAGGTGGAAGCACAACTGCTGACCGTGGACGGCATTCAGAAGACCGTGGTCACGGCATGGGAAAACGAAGACGGACACAAGGACCTGTGTGCCTACATCGTAGCCACAGCACCGCTGAGTCTGCCGGAGCTGCGCAACGCACTGCAGCCTAAGCTGCCGGATTACATGATCCCGACGTATGTTGTACAACTGGATCGCTTCCAGCTGACCCCAAGCGGAAAAATCGACCGCAAGGCGTTGCCTGCGCCGGAAGCACGCCTCGAAGGAGGCCTGGAGTACGTTGCGCCGCGGACGCCACTTGAAGCCAAGCTTGCTCAAATCTGGCAGGATGTATTGAAGCTGTCCAGCGTAGGAGTTACCGACTCATTCTTCGACATGGGTGGACACTCCCTGCGGGCAACAACGCTGGTGGCCAAAATCCATCAGGAGCTGGACAGCCGGATTACACTTCGTGAGGTGTTCCAGCACATTACGATTGAGCAGCAAGCCCAACTGATAGCTACGCACGGCACAGACACCTATACGGTGATCCCTGCGGCGGCGAAACAGGCCTACTACCCGGTTTCCTCGGCTCAAAAACGGCTGTACATTTTGAGCCATCTGGAAGGCGGGGATGTCAGCTACAACATGCCGGGTGTGCTAACGGTGGAAGGTCCGCTCCAGGCAGATCGACTGGAGGCTGCGTTCTGTCAGTTAATTGAGCGTCATGAAACGTTGCGTACTTCCTTTGAAATGGTGGAAGGTGAGGTCGTTCAGCGAGTTTACGATCAGGTTGAATTTGCTGTAGAACGCCTGCAGGTCAGTGAACACGAAGCCGAAGCGTATATCGAGTCATTTGTACGCAGCTTTGATCTTCGGCAGGCACCGCTGCTGCGCGTTCGTCTCATTCAAACCGGATCAGAGCGCCACTTTTTGATGTACGATATGCACCATATTATTTCGGATGGTGTATCGTCTGACAATATCGTGCAGGAGCTGGTACAGCTGTACGAGGGACAGAAATTGGAGCCGTTGCAAATTCAGTACAAGGACTTTGCCGTGTGGCAGCAGCAGGAAATGCAGCGTGAGTCATATCAACGTCGGGAACACTTCTGGCTGGAGCATTTAGCCGGAGAGTTACCGGTACTGGATCTGCCGATTGCTTATCCAAGACCTGCTGTTCGCAGCTTCGAGGGCGCACTGTATGATTTTACAGTTGACCCGAATGTATCCGCGCAGCTGCACCGAATTGTGGCTCAGACCGGAAGTACGCTGTACATGGTACTTTTGAGCGCCTACACCGTTCTGTTGTCCAAATACAGCGGTCAGGACGATTTGGTCATCGGTACTCCGGTAGCAGGCCGCCTGTTGCCTGAACTGGAGCCACTTATCGGAATGTTCGTCAATACGCTAGCCATCCGGCATCAGCCGAAGGGCAGCCAAACATTCCACAGCTACTTGCTGGAAGTCAGAGATCGTACACTGCAAGCCTTCGAGCATCAGGATTATCCATTGGAAGAGTTGGTGGAAAAGCTGGATGTAGCACGGGATGCAAGCCGTAACCCGTTGTTTGACACCATGTTTGTACTGCAAAATATAGAGTCGCAGGAAGCGAAGCTTGAGACCCTGTCCTTCAGTCCGTATGTTCAGGAGCATAATATCTCCAAATTCGATCTTACCTTGTCCATGAGTGATGAAGACGGGGTGATCAAGGGTTCCTTCGAATATTGCACGAAGCTGTTTGGAGCAGACGCTATTGAACGATTAACGGGAGATTTGATAGCGATCCTGTCACAGGTAGGGGCCAACCCGGATTTGCTGTTAAGCGATATTCAGGTGACCTCCACCGACGAGAAGCCGGAAGGCTTTTCACCGGATTCCATCGACTTTGTTTTCTAAATCAGTTTTCTAAAATACAATGATTTCACTTTGCGTGTGCAGAGGGCGGCGGCTTGTCCGACTGCCCTTGCCTGCAAAGTATTATTTTTCCGACACAACGCTCATCTACGTAATAACGCACCATTCCAACCGGGGTACAGACCCCATGAAGCAGGAGGGATGTCATTGAAAGCCTTATTTGAGAAGGAAAAAAATTACTGGAGTCATAAGCTGGAATCTGAGGATCATATCATCTGCCTGCCATATACCAACAACGTGTCCAAGGATGCAACTGCAACGAATTTAAATTCCCTTACGTACACGCTCACATTTCCATCTGAAATTTCCGGGCGAATATTGTCTATAACAGGTGGCGCTCCATGGGCAGTGTTTATGGTTCTGCTTGCTGGAGTAGAAAGCCTGTTACATAAATACACAGGTGAGGAACGTGTGCTGTTGGGCATTCCGGTAGCCAAGTCTGGCAACGGTGCTACAAAGCCGATCAATCATCTGCTCATACTGAAAAACTCGCTGGATTCTACAACGACCTTCAAAGCCTTGCTGTCTCAAATCAAAACCTCTGTCAGCGAAGCGATTGAGCACCAAAATATACCTTTTTGGAACTATACCGAGGGGCTTGAAATTCCACGTAACGAGGATGAACAGCCTCTTATTCACACCACGGCATCCTTGCAAAACATCCATATTTCCGATTTTTCGAATCATGTACAATCTGAGCTGGATTTTCAATTTCAATGGGACAACGCAGCGGTTTCCCTGAATCTGAATTACAGTAGCCATCGCTATAATGAGGCGACAATTGAACGCTTTGTTGAGCAGCTGTTGCGGTTGTACAGCGTTGTTTTGCATCAGCCAGAGCTGGCAATTTCCACAGCACAGGTGTTGTCAGAGCAAGAAGTGGAGCAACTGGTTCATACCTTCAACGATACAACTGCGGATTATCCACGTCATGCGTCCATACATGAGTTGTTTGAGAAACAGGCGAAGCAGGCACCGGAGCAGGTGGCGGTAGTGTTCGGAAAAGACAGTCTGACCTATGGAGAATTGAATGAAAAAGCTAACCGTCTGGCTCATACATTACGTAAGCAGGGGATCTGCACCGAGCAGACTGTCGGTATTGTGGCTGAACGCTCGATGGAAATGATCGTCGGTATGCTCGCGATTCTCAAAGCAGGCGGGGCCTATGTGCCGATTGACTCTGATTATCCGGATGAACGCGTGCGCTATTTGCTGGAGGATTCTGGTGCAAACCTACTTCTAGTGCAGCGGATGGAGCATCGGCCCGCTGATTTTCAGGGGATTGTGCTTGACCTGAGCGATTCAGCAATCTATGGAACGAATGATGCTGATCGTTTCGATCTGGTTTTGCCGAACGATAACGAGACATATGCTGACAGAGCTGGCATCGGATATGTAGATTGCTTAAACCCGCTCTATTCCATTTCCGCTAGTCCTGAGCTTGCTTCTACTACAAGCACACAACCAGAAATCCTGCAACCAGAAGTTACGCAATCAGAACAAGCGAAGGCAGCAGCTGCTGATCGCTTGGCATACGTTATGTACACCTCAGGGACAACAGGCCAGCCGAAAGGCGTTATGGTGGAGCACCGTAATGTCGTGCGTCTGGTGAAAAATACAAACTATGCGCAATTGGATGCGGATACGCGCATTTTGCAGACCGGGGCTGTTGTCTTCGATGCGTCCACCTTCGAAATTTGGGGTGCGCTATTGAATGGTGGACAGCTGGTACTGGTGAGTCAGGATGTCATTTTGGACGCGCCGAAGCTTAAGGAAGCTGTTCGCAGCCACGGCATTACGACGATGTGGCTGACTGCGCCGCTCTTTAACCAGCTGTCCCAGCAGGACCTGGAGCTGTTCGGGGGAATCCGTGAGCTGTTGGTTGGCGGTGATGTGCTGTCCGTCCCGCATATTAACCGGGTGCTGGAGGCCCATCCGTCTCTTCGGATCATCAATGGCTACGGCCCGACGGAAAACACAACCTTTTCCACAACACATGCGATTACTGGCGTGCAAGCAGAATCGGTACCGATTGGCAGCCCGATCCATAACTCAACGGCGTATGTCGTGGATCGTTCGATGCAGCTCCAGCCTGTCGGAGCATGGGGAGAGCTGATCGTCGGCGGTGACGGGGTGGCACGTGGATACCGCAACCGCCCGGACCTGACGGCAGAAAAGTTCATCGACAGCCCGTTCCGCAGTGGAGAACGGTGCTATCGCACAGGCGACCTGGTGCGCTGGAATGCGGACGGGACGCTGGAATACAAGGGACGGATCGACGCCCAGGTGAAAATCCGTGGGTATCGGATCGAGCTGGGCGAGGTGGAAGCACAGCTGTTGAAGCTGGAGGCGGTGCGAGAAGCGGTCGTAATTGCACGAGAGGATGAGCAGGGGCAAAAGCAGCTCTGCGCTTATGTGGTGACCCATGAGGAGGTAACGGCAAGTGAGTTGCGCAGCGCTTTGAGCCAGGAACTGCCGGGCTACATGGTGCCATCGTATTTTGTACAGCTGGAGCAATTGCCACTGACGCCCAACGGTAAGGTGGATCGGCGGGCGCTGCCGCAACCGGAGGGAAGTATAAGCTCAGGCGCAGAATATGTACCTCCTCAAAATCAATTACAAGTACAACTGGCGAGTATCTGGAAAGATGTGCTGGAGCTTGAGCGCATCGGGATTAAGGATAACTTTTTTGAAGCAGGAGGGCACTCCTTGCGGGCGACACATGTCATATCGCTGATTCATAAGGAGCTGCATAAAAATGTGCAGCTAAAGGACCTGTTTCAGCACCCGACGATTGAACAGCTTGCACACGTTATTGAAGCGCTGGAGCAAACCGCCTTTGAATCCATACCTGTTACCGAGAATAAGCCATTTTATGCGGTATCCTCGGCACAAAAACGAATGTATATCCTCAATCAGCTTGATGGAGCGGGAATTAGCTATAACATCCCTGGTGCTCTGACACTGACAGGTTCACTTGATCATAAGGCACTGGACAATGCGTTCCGCCAGCTTATTGACCGCCATGAAACATTGCGTACCAGCTTTGAGACCATGAACGGTGAACCTGTCCAGCGAGTACATGACGAGGTTCCTTTTCACATGGAGTTGATTCATGCCCACGGCGCTGACCCTAAGGAGACGGATGAACTGGTACGCGGCTTTGTCCAGCCGTTTGATCTTGGACAGGCTCCGCTATTCCGAGCCGGTTTGATTGAAACAGAACCAGAGCATTATATTTTACTGCTGGATATGCATCACATCATTTCGGACGGTACCTCTATAAATGTGCTGATTCAGGACTTCGTCCGTTTATATACAGGTGACACGCTGCCACCGCTGCGCATTCAGTATAAGGACTACGCCGCCTGGCAACAGGAGCAGCAGCAACATGAACGCTACCAGGAGCAGGAACGCTACTGGCTAAATACCTTCGCGGGAGAGCTACCCGTGCTGGATATACCGACCGATTATCCACGCCCGGCGGTGAGAAGCTTTGAAGGAGATGTACTGGAATTTACGCTCGATCAACGGCAGAGCGAAGGTTTAAAAAGCATTGCGGTACAGACGGAATCGACATTATATATGGTGCTGTTGGCTGCTTATACGTCTTTGCTTAGCCACTACAGCGGGCAGGAGGATATTATTGTCGGTTCGCCGATTGCGGGGCGGCCCCATGCGGATCTTGGTAGCCTGATCGGGATGTTTGTGAATACACTGGCAATCCGCAATGTTCCGGAAGGTAGTAAGACCTTCCGCGATTATGTATTGGAGGTCAAGGAAAACGCGCTGAGGGCATTTGAACATCAGGATTATCCGTTTGAAGAGCTGGTGGACAAGCTGGGCGTGGATCGAGATTTAAGCCGTAATCCGTTATTTGATACCATGTTTGCTCTGCAAAATTTGGAGCAAAAGGAGCAGCAACTGGAAGACTTGCAATTGACACCCTATCCGAGTGAACAAAATACCGCAAAATTTGATTTGAGTCTGTTCGCGATGGAGGATGGGGAGCAAATTGCCTGCGGTCTTCAATACGGAACCCGGCTGTACAAACGGGAAACCATCGAACGACTGGCTGCACATTTGCAGCAGCTTATCCATACGGTGATAGAACAGCCGGATATCGCTCTTTCGGCTATTGAAATGGTTTCGTCCCAAGAAAAAGAGCAGATTCTAATGCAATTCAACGATACAGTAGCAGACTATCCGTATCCACGTGATCAAGTCCTGCATGGGCTGTTCGAGGAACAGGCAGCACAATCACCGGATCGGCTGGCCGTCACCTTCGCGGACACACAGCTCACCTACCGCGAACTGAAGGAGCGCTCCGACCGTCTGGCACGTATACTCGCTTCCCATGGGATACGGCGCGGCTCCGAGCCAGAGATACAGCGAGTAGGGATTATGGCGGAGCGTTCCATTGAAATGATCGTCGGCATGCTGGCCATTTTAAAAGCTGGGGGAGCTTACGTTCCCATTGATCCCGAATATCCTGAGGAGCGTATCCGTTATTTACTGGAGGATTCCAGTGCTAGGCTGTTACTGTCACAGCGACGTGAGCAGGTTCCTTTTGAACCAGGTATTCCGATCATAGACTTGAGTGATGAACAACGATGGAGTAGCGAATCTGAACTTTATGCTCATGTGGATGAATCATTTGCGATTCCAATGGAGGGATCTTCCTCGGATCTTGCGTATGTGATCTACACCTCTGGTACAACAGGCAAGCCGAAGGGCGTGATGATCGATCACAGCAATGTCGTGCGTTTGGTGAAAAACAAAAGCTATGCCTCGCTTGACGAGCATACGCGTATGCTGCAAATGGGTGCAGTTGTGTTCGATGCCTCCACGTTTGAAATCTGGGGAACGCTGCTGAATGGGGGTCAACTGTATGTGGTAAGCCATGACACTATCTTGGACGCCGCCAAGCTCAAACAGGTGATTGATAAGTATCGTATTAGTACCATGTTCATGACCACAGCTTTATTCAATCAGCATTCACAGGAAGCTATTGGAGTGTTTGCTTCCCTTAAAGAATTGCTTGTGGGTGGTGATGTGTTGTCCATACCACACGTCAATCGTGTGCTGAAGGAGCACCCGCAGCTTCGTTTGGCCAATATTTATGGGCCGACGGAGAACACTACCTTTTCCACCATCTATGACATTACAGAACCGCAAACCCAAGCTATTCCCATTGGGCGTCCGATTGATCATTCAACCACATATGTGGTCAATCGTTCATTGAAGCTGCAGCCAATCGGAGCCTGGGGGGAGCTGATCGTCGGTGGTGATGGTGTGGGACGTGGATATTTGAATCGGCCGGAGCTCACGGCTGAAAAGTTTATAGAAAGTCCGTTCCGGCCCGGGGAGCACTGCTATCGTACAGGCGATTTAGTACGTTGGCGCGCAGATGGCGTGTTGGAGTACAAGGGAAGAATGGATGAGCAGGTCAAAATTCGCGGCTACCGCATTGAGCTGGGTGAAATAGAAACCCGTTTGTCCACGATTGCAGGGGTGAAGGAATCAATTGTTACCGTACGGCAGGACGATAACGGGCAAAAACAGCTGTGTGCGTATTTTGTAACAGACAGCGAATTGAGCGCCAGCGACTTACGTAACATTTTGTCGCAGGATCTTCCTGGCTATATGGTGCCTTCCTACTTTGTGCAGCTTTCCAGATTGCCTTTGACGCTGAATGGTAAAGTAGACCGCAGGGCCCTGCCTGCACCGGAGCAAAACGTCGATACAGGCATGGATTATGTGGCACCCGAGACGGATGTTCAGCAAGCACTAGCTACCGCCTGGGGGGCAATTCTTGGGATTCAGCGAGTGGGCATACAGGATAACTTTTTCCATCTGGGTGGCGACTCCATCAAGGCCATTCAAGTGTCGTCCCGATTGTTTCAGGCTGGATACAAGCTGGAAATGAAGGACTTGTTCAAATACCCGACGATTGCGGGACTAAGCAAATTTATTCAGCCTGTTAACCGAATAGCAGAGCAGGGAGAGGTTACAGGTTCTGTTTTGCTTACACCGATTCAGCGCTGGTTTTTTGAACAGTCAACGGCAGAGCCGCACTATTTTAACCAATCTGTCATGCTTTATCGACAAGAAGGCTACGATGAACAGGCACTTCGGCAGGCACTCAACCAGATTACATCGCACCATGATGCATTGCGTATGGTTTTTCGTTCGTCGGAGAACGGGTATACGGCATGGAATCGTGGTATAGAGGAAGGCGAACCATACCATCTGGAAATCTTTGATTATAGGGACAGCAAAGTAAACGAGGGCGATTTGGCGAAGATGGTTGAAGCCAATTGCAATGAAATTCAATCCAGCATTTCCCTAAGCGAAGGGCCGCTCATGAGGCTGGGGCTGTTCCGTTGCCCGGATGGAGATCATCTGCTGGTCGCGATTCACCATTTGGTGGTGGACGGGGTATCCTGGCGCATTTTATTCGAGGATTTGGCAACTGCTTATGATCAGGCCTCCAAGGGGGAATCGGTGATTCAGTTGCCTCATAAAACGGATTCGTTCCAAACGTGGGCCCAGCAGCTGTACGCTTATGCCAATAGCCCAGCCATGGAACGTGAGCGCTCGTACTGGGAGGATCTTGCACAAGCCGAGCTGGCTCCCTTGCCGCAGGATTACGGGCATCATGAGCACAAAAATTCGTTGATTGGTGACAGTGAGTCGGTTACCGCTGTATGGACTAGTGCGGAGACAGAGCAACTGCTCAAGCAGGCCAATCGTGCCTACCACACGGAGGTTAACGATCTGTTGCTGACAGCGGTAGGGATGGCATTGCAAGCGTGGAGCGGAAATGAGCGTTTCCTGATAAATCTGGAGGGGCATGGACGCGAAGCTATTTTACCTGAGGTAGACATTACCCGAACCATTGGGTGGTTTACAAGCCAATATCCTGTTTTGCTTAATATGCCGCAAGAAATTACTCTTTCGCAACGGATTAAGCATGTGAAGGAAGGACTGCGCGGCATCCCGCAAAAAGGGATTGGCTACGGTGTACTGAAATATGTAGCTGATCACCAGGAGCAGGTAACATCTCCAGCCTTATTTGAGGCAGATCCAGAAATAAGCTTTAACTATTTGGGACAATTCGATCAGGATATGAAAGGAAATGATCTGGAGTCATCCCCTTACAGTGGGGGCATGCCACTAAGCCCGACCATGGCTCGGACGTATACGCTGGATTTTGGCGGCATTATTTCGGGAGGTCAGCTGGGTCTGACGATTAGCTATAGCCGTACCAGCTATCGACCAGAGACGATAGAGCGGTTGGCGAAATTACTGGAATCGAGCCTGCGTGAAATTTTGACGCATTGCATTCATAAAGAACAGCCGGAGCTGACCCCAAGTGATATTTCCTATAAAGGAATGAGTGTGGAGGGCTTGGGCAGCCTGTTATCTGAAATGGGTGCTGCGGGTGAGGTTGACAATGTATATGCACTGACCCCGATGCAAAAAGGGATGCTGTTTCACAGCCAACTGGATAGTCAAGCAGCCGCGAATGACGCGTATTTTGAGCAGGTTTCTTATGATATGCGAGGTCGGATGGACATTCGGGCTTTTGCAGAAAGCCTGAATATTCTGGTTCGGCGACATGAGGCGCTGCGTACACATTTTTATTTTGGCCGGGATACGGAGCCGTTGCAGGTGGTGTATCGAAGTCGGGATTGCGGCTTTCAATATGAGGATTTACACAAGCTGGATGTGGGTACAAGAGATACCTGGGTGAAAAACTTCGAGTTGGAGGATAGAGCACGGGGCTTTGATCTGCGTCGGGATGTCCTGCTGCGTGTAGCGATTTTACGTACCGGAGAAGACAGCTATCATTTTGTATGGAGCTTCCATCATATCGTCATGGACGGCTGGTGTCTGTCCCTTATAAATAAAGAAGTGTTTGAAAGCTATGCAGCACTTCAGGAGGGCAGAGTGCCAGAGCTGGCACCGGCAGTGCCGTACAGCAGCTTTATTGAATGGCTGGAAGCACAGGATGGCAAGGCGGCAGCCGACTACTGGAGCAGCTATTTATCCGGGTATGAGCAGCAAACAGCACTACCAGCTATAAAATCCGGTCGCAAGAGTGAAGGCTACACGGCCAGCGATTGGGCGACGGATTGGGAGCGTGAGCTGACCCTCCGGGTGGAGGAAACGGCTAAGCGGTATCAGGTGACCATGAATACGTTATTACAAACCGTATGGGGGATTGTGCTGCAAAAATATAACAACCACAGTGATGTTGTATTTGGCAGTGTTGTCTCAGGTCGTCCATCGGATATTATCGGGGTCGAGGATATTATCGGTTTGTTCATTAATACCATTCCCGTTCGTATCCGCTGCGAGGCAGGGGAATCTTTTGCAGAAGTGATGCAGAAAATGCAGGAGCAGGCGCTGGCTTCGCATGCGTATGATACGTATCCACTGTTTGAAATTCAGGCATTGACCGACCAGAAGCAGGATTTAATTAACCATATTATGGTGTTTGAAAATTATCCGGTGGAGGAGCAGGTCGAGGAACTGGGAAGTGACGGGCAGGATGCATTCCCGATTTCCAACGTGGTGGCTGCAGAGCAGACCAACTACGATCTGAACCTTGTCGTTATGCCGGGAGAATGCATAAAGATTCGTTTTATGTATAACGCGTTAAGCTTTGATCAAACAGACATTGAGCGTCTGCATGGACATTTTGTGAATCTGCTGGAGCAAGTTTTGCTGAACCCGAGTGTTTGCGTAGAAGAGCTGGAACTGGTTACAGCGGCGGAAAAACAACAGATTACAGGAGAGTTTAATGACACTGCCTCTGCATATCCACGGAATCAGACGATCCAAAAATTGTTTGAGGAGCAGGCTGAGCGCACGCCGGATCATATTGCCGTAGCTTTGGGTCATCAATCATTGACCTATCGGGAGCTCAATGAAACAGCCAACCGATTAGCGCATACGCTGCGGGATGCAGGGGTGAAGCCCGACGAACCTGTTGGCATTTTGACGGAGCGCTCGCTGGATATGATTACTGGAACACTCGCTATTTTGAAGGCTGGAGGCGCGTATGTGCCGGTAGACCCTCAATATCCAGAGGACCGTATCCGTTATATGCTGGAGGACTCGGGAGCCAAGCTGCTGCTGGCACAGCAGGATTTACTGGATCGTTGCTATTTTGACGGACAGATTGTCAATCTGAATGATGATACGTCCTACAGTACGGATCATTCCAATCTGGGGATGGATGGAGCAGGCCATCATGCCGCTTATGTCATTTATACCTCAGGCTCCACAGGCAAGCCTAAAGGCGTCGTTGTTGAGCATCAAAGTGTCGTGCGCTTGGTCCGCAATACGGATTATGTACCATTTGATGAATCGATCCGCATGCTGCAGACTTGCGCGTTTGTATTCGATGTGTCTACGTTTGAAATTTGGGGCGCGCTGCTGAACGGCGGTCAGCTTGTACTCGTGCATAAGGATGATCTTCTGGACGCGTCCAAGCTCAAGGAGACGATACGGGATCATCGCATCACTATGATGTGGCTGACTACACCGTTATTTAATCAGCTTTCGCAGCAGGACAGTAAGCTTTTTGGCGAAGTGAAGTATTTACTGGTTGGTGGTGATGTTTTGTCTGCGCCCCATATTAACCGGGTCCTGCGTGATAATCCGGACATGAATATCATTAACGGCTATGGGCCAACGGAAAATACAACCTTTTCGACGACGTATCACATTACGGAAGAACAGCTGGATTCTGTGCCGATCGGACGTCCCATCCGCAATTCGACGGCGTATGTTGTGGATAAGTCATTTAACCTGCAGCCGGTCGGAGCCTGGGGTGAGCTGGTTGTCGGCGGAGACGGAGTTGCACGCGGTTATCTGAACCGTCCTGAGCTGACGGCTGAGAGATTTCTTGCTAACCCGTGGATGGACGGAGATCGCCTATACTGTACCGGAGACCTTGTTCGCTGGCGTGAAGACGGCATGCTGGAATACGCCGGACGGATTGATCAACAGGTTAAAATTCGCGGTTACCGGATTGAGCTTGGCGAGGTGGAGGCGCGGCTGGCAAATGTACCGTCCGTGCGGGATAGCGTTGTCATCGCTTTACGGGATGGAACAGGCCAGCAGCAATTATGTGCTTACTTCACTGCCGATGAACAGCTGACCATCCGTGAGATTCGAGCTGTGATGTCGGCCAGTCTGCCGAACTATATGATTCCATCCGCATTCGTACAGCTGGATCGGTTACCGCTGACGACAAACGGCAAAATCGACCGCAAAGCTTTACCTGTGCCGGACAAAGCGCTGCACACGGGCATAGAATATGTCGCACCGCGAACCGATGTGGAGCAGTTGCTGGCAGCCATTTGGCAGGAAGTGCTCGAAATCCCGCAAGTGGGTATCCACGATGACTTTTTCACGTTGGGGGGACATTCCTTGAAAGTGCTGGAGCTTGTACGCAAAGTCCACCTTGCCACAGACATCGAGCTTCCAATCCGCAGTGTTCTGGAGTTCCCGACCATCGAAGAGCAGGCGCTCGCATTATTGAAATCGGATTTGCAATCTAAGGCAGATAGTCCAATCATTCGATTGAATGAACACGGTCCTGTCTCCATCTTCTGCTTTCCGCCCATGCTTGGATACGGGCTGTCGTTCGCGGAGCTTGCGAAACAACTGGATCAGGATGCAGTCGTGTATGGATTGGAGTTCGTAGATGATGCTTCGGATGAACAGGAAATGCTGGCACGGTATGTTGATTTGATCGTCAGCACGCAAGCGCAAGGTCCGTATGTGCTGCTTGGTTATTCCATCGGCGGTAATCTGGCGCATAAGGTAGCTGACACACTGGAGCGTCAAGGTCATGCTGTATCCGACATTTTGATGCTCGATTCGGTCAAAAGGAAGGAAGCCCTGCCCTTCACAGTCGAAGAAACAGAGCACGAAATTCATGCCATGCTGGAACAGGTTCCCGAATCCTACCGTGAGCTGTTGAATGAAACGTACCAGCGTAAAATGATCGCTTACGCGGTGTATGGCAACCAGCTTGTGAATACAGAGAGCGTTCAGGCGAATATTCACGGCTTTGTCGCCGTTGGATCGGAAACGGTCAAGGGTACAGGAGACAATCGACTTTTGTGGAAGGACGCTACACAAGGAAGCTATGAAGAGCATAGCTTGATTGGCAATCATTATGAACTGCTTGAACCCGGATTTATCGAGGAAAATGTAAAAAGTATCCGAGCCGCAATACAAAACATAACCCGGAACATGGACAAAGACATAGCACAAGATTTGGCTCATCATAATTCTTGAAAATCTACGGTCGATGATTTGACTGGAGTTCACTAATTTTTAATCTGTAACCCATGAATCCTGATCGAACATGTAAGAAGCCTGCTGCTTACGTGATTCGCTCAGGATTCGCTCTATCATCTGCACTCCCTCTATGGGAAGTACGATGATTCCATAGCGCCATGCTGATGGCTCCGAACCGGAGTGAAAATATCTGCTCCGCTATGCAATCACCGCACTGTATCAATGAACGTACTTCATACGTAAGGATGGTACTTCATATGAAGAATAGGGGCATATGTTGCCTATCCGTATTCATAGTATCGTTATTTCTCTGGAACCTGCTCATTGCTCCAGCATCGGCAACAGGTAGCTTAACGCCGAATCTATTGGAAAAAGCAGTGGATCACATCATGATCACAGAATTGGATAAATGGCATATTCCGGGGGCTGCCGTCGTCGTGACCCAGGGAGATCAAATACTTTTTAGCAAAGGGTATGGATATGCAGACCTGGAGCGAACAATAGCCTTCGACCCAGCGAAGACCATTGTTCGTGTCGGATCTCTAACCAAATCTTTTAGTGCAAGCGCCGCTATGCAGCTGGTTGAGCGAAACAAGCTCGATTTGAATGAAGACATAAACAGCTATCTCTATAGCTATAAAGCTTCGCAATACTCCAATCAGCCTTTTAATCTGCATCAGCTTTTGACACACACCTCGGGATTGGACGAAGCGCTGTACGGCATTAACAGCTCGACCAAGGCAGGCACTTTGCCTACAGAGCAGTATCTCAGCACTTATTTTCAAAATCAGCCGCCCATTCGTGAGCCTGGAATTCAGTTTGATTACAGTAATGTCGCCTACGGTCTGGTCGGTAATATTGTGGAGCAAGTAAGCGGTCAGGGACTGAATGATTACCTTCGCACACATCTGTTCCAGCCGATGAATATGCCGAGCGCGACACTGGATTTGCCGCTGAATAATCCGGCACTGGCTCAATCGTATCGTTGGAAACATGGAGCGTATTTGAAACAGCCTTTTTCGTATATTAATCTGCCGGGGGCAGGAGCGTTGAGCATCACACCCAACGAATTTTCACATTATCTGATTACTCATTTAAACGAAGGCAAGTATGAGGGAAAAGCGGTACTCCAGCCCCAAACGGTAAAAGCCATGCATACACAGCAATTTGCAGCAGATCCACGTCTGGATGGTGTGGGCTACGGATTTTTCCGTGGCCAACTGGAGACGGGAGTACCCATGCTGTGGGCTACCGGGGAAATTGATGATTTTATTTCCGAAATGGTACTGATTCCGTCCCAAAAGATTGGTATTTTTGTGACCATTAATACGGCTGACACGGACACCCTGCTTCATGGAGAAGTCATAAATGCGATAGCCCAAATGCTGCCCGCAGAGCCGCAGGCCGATTCTCAGTCACTGGCTCCTTCTGCTACCCAAGTGAAGCTTCCGCCAGAGATCGAGGGCGTATATCAGGTGAATGTGAACCCCGTTCATGGGTGGGGGAAATGGATTCGGATGCTGGGAAGCATTAAATACACCGTTCAGATTCAAGATGATCATACGTTAATTGTTAACGGTGTGTACCCGAATGAAAATGAAGCAACGAACAAAGTTTTTCAAGCAGCAGGCGATGGGCTGTTTGTGGAAAAGGGGGGCCAGCTTAAAATTTTGCTATATCCGCAAAACGGTACATGGATGATGGTCGCCCCGGATAGTAAGACCATGAAGCAGACGACACTTTGGCACCGTACCTGGACGCTGCTTGTCAACTACGCTGCTGCCTCCTTGTTTTTTATCACGACCCTGCTGATTTGGGTCGTAAGGTATGCAATAAGATCTATCCGCAAAAATAAAGTTCACATTTCTTCCAACCTTGCATTCATCGCGTTACTGAATACGATTTTTCTCGGCGTACAGTTTATTTATGGAAATAGTCAGATTGTATATGGTTATCCAGCCTGGTATGTGTGGGGGATTTGTACGCTCCCACTGATTTCAGCGCTCATTGCTGTATGGGTATTGATCGTGAATGGTGCAAAGCTGATTACGGGGGAAAGGAGAGGTAGAGCCACAGGCAAAATCCTGTTTGCGGTGCTCACATTGCTGCATACTGTATATCTTTTTTATTGGAATTTTCTCCCTGTTCATTATTCGTAAACATTTTAAGCGTTTTGCATCAATCCCAAGAGCCATTTTTTAATCAGCCATATAGAGATGGAGACTAATTTACAAAACATTACATGTCCGAACATAAATGAATGCTACAATTTATACTTGGTTCCCCATCAACGGGGGCGAAAACTAACATATAGGAGGAATAGGAATTGGGAATCATTCGACTTTTTACATCCCGCAGCTTTAAATACGCAACTGCAATGGTGTTCACTTTGTCGTTGTACGCTGGTGCTGTGAGCAGCCTAAACCCTGCATCGGCGGAAGGTCCGGCTGATCCGGCCCCTTTTATCGCCGCCAAGGTGGTCAATGAGAATGCTGGCAAAAAAGTATTGTTCGATAATACACACGGACAGACAGCTGGCGCTGCAGACTGGGTCATTGACGGAGGTTTTTCAGACTTTGGGCAGGCCCTTGCGAATCGTGGCTATGATGTACATGAGCTTCGCAAATCTACGCCGATTACTTACAATGATCTGAAGGATTATGATGTATTTGTGACAGCAGAGCCGAATATTCCTTTCAAACAAAGCGAACAGGCTGCGATGGAGCAGTATGTCAAAGCAGGCAACAGCATTTTCTTCATTGGAGATCACTATAATGCGGACCGCAACAAGAACCGTTGGGACGGATCGGAGAGTATTAACGGCTACCGTCGTGGAGCATGGGAAGATCCAGCCAAGGGAATGAGTGCGGAAGAAAGAAGCTCGGCAGCGATGCAGGGCGTAGTCAGCTCGGATTGGCTGGGTAGCCAGTTTGGCGTGCGTTTTCGCTACAATGCATTAGGCGATATTACCGCTAATCAAGTTGTAGAGCCTGCGCAGGCGTTCGGCATTACAGCTGGGGTGAGCAATGTCGCCATGCATGCAGGATCAACACTGGCGATTATCGACCCGGCGAAAGCCAAGGGGATCGTATATCTCCCTAAAACCAATCAGGCTTGGGGCAACGCGGTAGATCAGGGCGTCTATAACGGAGGCGGCATACCGGAAGGACCCTATGCAGCCGTATCCAAAGTAGGACTCGGCAAAGCGGCCTTCCTGGGAGATTCATCTCCTGTTGAAGATGCGACGCCAAAATATCTGCGCGAAGAGACAGGAACCAAGAAGACGACGTATGACGGCTTTAAGGAGCAAGATGATGCCGTGTTGCTGGTTAATATCGTCGATTGGTTATCCAAGAAGGAGAACTACACCAGTCTGACGGATGTGAAAAGCTTGCAGCTTGATCAGCCGACAGCACTGCTGCCTTTTGAGGAGCCGCAGGCTTCGACGGAGCCACAAGCCGAGCCTTGGTCCGCTCCCGCAGCAGGCTACAAGTGGTGGGATCAGCAGACCTACAAGCCCGGAGCCTATGGCAGCTCTACGGCCAGTACGCAGCCTGTTTACAGCATCGTTCGTCAGGATCAGCTGCCGAATGCAGAGCCTTTTCAAATTCGAATTACTGCGGACCAACTGGCTCCGAATACCACGGTTAGCGGATTCAGCACAGGTATTTATGTAGCGGGCGGCAATCAGGTAGCCCAGATTCAAAACCAGGATGGCACCTGGCCGACCTCGTACGGCTATAGCGGAGCATTCAGCCTAGAGTCCGACAGCAAGGGACATGCCTACAAAGACCTCACCGTACGGATCAAACCGGGAACCAGCGGTTCAGCCAGTCTTAGACTGAGACAAAACGGCAGCAACCTGTTGACCCAATCGGTCGTGCTGGCAGATGTTCCGGCCCAGCCGTTGCCAGAGGAAGGGAATACCGTCCCGGCTCGTATCAGTGTTGCAGAAGCACGGAGCCTCCCGGCTGGCAAAGTGGTTACACTGGCAGGTACGGTGACGACCGAGCCGGGTGCATATGGCGGGCAAGCCTTTTATATGCAGGATGAAAGCGGCGGTATTTATGTATATCAAAACCAAAGCGGTTTTCACCAAGGTGATCAGGTGAAAATTACGGCATCCTTGGCGCTGTATAACAGCGAGCTGGAGCTGACCGATCCGGTTGCTATTGAAAAAACAGGTGAAGGACAGCTTCCAGAAGCTGTACAGATCACCGAGCTAAGCGATGCTAACCAAGGGCAGTTGGTCGAGCTTCCACATGCCATTATTCGTAATGTAGTAGACGCGACTCCCGTCGGTTCGTTTGAATTTGATGCGGTGTCCGGTGAGATAAGCCACCATGTGCGTGTGGATGCACGTACAGGCGTAACACGGACCTCTTTTCCATATCAAGAAGGACAGCAAGTGAAGATTAAGGGGATTTCAGCGATTTTCAAAGGGAATTACCAGTTAAAGCCTCGTGGTCTCGATGATTTTACTGCTCAGGCAGGGGCGACATTGCAAGAGGTGAAGCTTTCACTGGATCAAACAGCTCTCAATGTTGGAGATACAGCAGTAACACATCTCAGTGGTACGCTCACGGATGGCAGCCAAGCCGATTTAAGTTATGCGTCCGTTCAGTATGCCAGCAGTCAGGAGTCTGTTACCCTCGATACGTATGGACAAATTAAGGCAGAAAAAGAGGGGAGCGCCGAAATTACGGCCAGCGTAACCCTTGAAGGTAAAACCATCGTATCCAATCCAGTAACCGTTACAGTCCGGAAAGCCGTTGCAGGGGAAGTGCCGGGCAAACCTGTACTGTCCCATGATAACGGGCAGAATACCGGATTGAAGGACGGCGATTATAATATCACCATGAATCTATGGTGGGGTACGAACGGTGACGAACTCAAGCTGTATGAAAACGGCGAGTTGATCGGGACTCAACCGTTGAAATCCGCCTCCCCCAGGGCACAGAACGCAGTCATCCCGGTAAAGGGCAAGGCAAATGGCACTTATACGTACACCGCTGAGCTGATCAACGCTTCCGGTAAAACGGTGAGTGACCCGTTAACCGTCGAAGTGACCGATGCTTCGCCCGGCATTCCGGTACTGTCTCACAACAACTGGGATGGTGACGGAAATTACACCGTTGCTATGAACATGTGGTGGGGCACGAATGCGACCCAATACCATTTATATGAAAATGGTGAGCTGATCGACACGCAAGAGCTGCCTAACCAAACGCCGCAGGCCCAAAGTGCAGTCACAGATATCCAAGGCCGCAAATCGGGCACTTATGAGTATCGGGCCGAGCTCGTCAATGAATCAGGAGAAACTTCTAGCAAAACGATAATCGTTCAAGTGAAGGACCGTTAAATTGTAAGAGCATCTATTGACTTCTCAAGTGTCGATAGATGCTCTTTCGTATTATTAGGTCAGCCAGAAACTTTGGGTTGACCCATTTAAGATTGGGTTGGTTGAGCCGAGAGATTCTCTATATTGGTAGAGCCAAAGAAGAATAAAACAATCAGAATTGTAATAATAACAAACTCTGCAAAATGCTCTCCATCAAACTCACTTGGCGCAAGCTCACTCACCACAAATAACCCCTTTCGTAATCGGCATATTACTTTTGCATTTTCTTTTGAAAGGCTTGCATCACTTGATCCAGCGTCATATTCCCGTTATCATTTAAAAATTTCACCATATTATCGACATTGGAAGGGTCTGCTGCTAATGTTTTGTATTTTCCCGTTAATCCCACAAGCAGCGTTGCTTGTCTGTATAAAGTAACGGAATCGACATGTAGCTTTCCTGTTAATAACAGGGCTGCTACGATGACCTCCACATTTTTTCCATGCAGTGCGGAGAAGATAGCCGAGTTACTGTTTAACCCATTTTTCTTTTGTCCGTTGGGGTTAGGGGATGATTTGGATTTTTGATTGCGATTTTGGTTTCCATTTTTTCCTAAGGAAGTCATTGAATCTTCCTCCCGCCATATGTTGTCCTTGCCATTGCGGGACAAGGACAACGGAACTGCACGTACTCATTCAAAATGCCGTTATATTCATATGATATGCGAACCAGAAAGCGTTGGTTACTGTAAGAATAACCCTGTCTGGGTGAACCCGACTCCTATCACCCTGTAATTTCTTTTCGCATGTTGGCTCAATATAGAGTAAACTACAATAAAGAAAGCTAAATGCGTTGGTAATCGAATGATGCAAAATGCTGAAATAGGAGTTGTAGATAAAATATGTCGAATGAAGAAGTTTTGTTGACTAAAGAGGGATTGACCAAGCTGGAGGATGAGCTTAAGGAACTGAAGACCGTAAAACGCAAGGAACTCGCCGAACGGCTTAAGCTGGCGATCAGCTACGGCGATTTGAAAGAAAATAGTGAGTATCACTCAGCCAAGGATGACCAAGCGTTTATGGAAACCCGGATTCTCATATTGGAGAAGATGCTGACCAAAGCTCGGGTCGTAGATGAGAGCAGTTTGGATCTTAGAACCGTTAGTATCGGATCGACAGTCATTCTGAATGACATCGAATTTTCAGAGAAGATGGAGTACAAAATTGTAAGTCCTGCTGAGGCGGACGTGCTGGATAATAAAATCTCCTACGAAAGCCCTCTAGGCAAGGAGCTTTTGGGTAAAGAAGTGGGCAGTATCGTTCATGTGAATGCACCCATGGCTGTCATCAAATACGAACTGCTCGAAATTAAGCTGACGTAATCCGTTCCCGATTCCCTTTTATGAGGGGGCCGGGATTTTTACTTTTTAACGAGCACATTTTTAAGCCAATAGCCGTCCCACCGGAGCGCAGGGTGCGCTCCATATGTGAGACAGGGGGTACATAGTATCTGCTATAACACTGCAAGCTAGTCCGTCATTAGAAAACCAGCGTTCTCCAATGCGGCACAGGCTTCATTAATTTTAGCTTCATCAGGGGCATGCAAGGTATGAAGGTGAATACCTCCGGTCAGCTGGGACAGATAAGTCGCTTGGGTGGAGCTGATTTTGCGGATAAAATCGTCCACTTCCTTGCGGGTTCCGACCCGAATCGGAGCAGTCAGATCACCGTATACGGGATGCTCCACAATAACATCCTGTACACTTACGCCATAGTCGACGATCAGCTTTAGTTCTTCTTCTGTCTGTTCAGGTCGGTGCTTGCACACGATAATACGTGAGGCCGGGGGAGCGACCTGACCCGCAGGCTCCATATAAATATATCCTTGGCTCGTTGCAAGAATAGGCTCCTGGCCAGCTTTTAACAGGGAAATATCCTGTACGATTACTTGTCTGGAGACGGAAGCCCTGCGTGCCAGCTCGCTCCCGGTCAGCGGGGACTCGCTCTTAAGCCACTGCAGTAGCTGTTCGCGGCGTTCCGTGCCCATCCGTTTTAAAGGTTCAGTCAACGGGATAAGCTCCTTTCTTGTCTGCTTGTCAGGTCTGTTAAAATATCCACCAACACATCCAGATCCCCGGCGGTTGTTGTTCTTCCGAAGGAAATACGGATAAATTGCAATGCCTCCCGACCGGATGCTCCAAGCGCCTGTAAAGCAGGTGAAGGCTCGTGATGTCCGGCAGAACAGGCGCTTCCGGTGGATATACAGACACCGCTACGGTTACATTCCAGCATAACATATTGTCCCTCATAACCGTGAAAAAAACATCCCAGTATATGACTGAGTCTCTCAATCTTATTGTTTTCCTGTGCGGCCAAACGCACTGGAATTGATCTTTCCTGAATTTTGGTGAAAAAAAACTGTCTCAGTGCGGTGTATCGTTCCTGATGTAGCTCCATTTGTTCGGTCATCATTTCCGCTGCCGCAACAAACGCTGCAATGCCGGGAACGTTGACTGTTCCGGGGCGAAAGCCGTTTTCATGCAGTGTATCAGGGTACACAGGGCGCCACGGCGTTCCCGGCTTGAGATATACCGCCCCCACACCCTTGGGACCATACACTTTATGGCTTGATATAGAGATAGCGTCCACCCCCAAGGCTACTACATCAATGGGAATGTTCCCAAAGGTCTGGACTGCGTCGCTGTGCAGCACAATCCCTCGTTTCCGTAGCAGGGGAGACAAGGTGGCAAGATCCTGAATAAGCCCGGTTTCCGAGTTGGCGTGCTGTACGGATACAAGCCCGGTGTCTTCTCTGAGATAAGGTAAGAGAATATCACGGGTGATTCGACCTTCCTTGTCCGGCTGTACAATGGTCAGCTCATAGCCCTGCCGCTCCAGCAAAGCAGCCAGATTGTACATCGAATGGTGCTCCAGGGCGCTCATGATCCAGTGCTTTTTATGCTGTGGCAGTCCGTTCAGGATGGACTGTACAGCCAGCATGTTAGACTCCGTTCCCCCTGTTGTAAAATAAACTCCTTTCTTTTGACCTCCAATCATGTCTGCGATCCGTTGTCTGCTAAAATCCAGTGCATAAGCCGCTTGACCGCCTGCATCATGGAGGCTGCTGGCATTTCCGAACATTTCCTTATTTAATGTGTTATACATATTCAAAGCTTCGTCACACATCGGTGTAGAAGCGGCGTAGTCCAGATAAATCATGGCGAATCTCCCCCTGCGAAAAATAATTCCATCCAAAAAGCCTTGAGATTATTGTAGGCATGTGTAAATATAAGTGTCAAGACACTTGTAAATATATATGTACACACAGCGCTTGTCTATTACTGGGAAGGCGGGCAGATAAGCCACAGAGATAATGGAGGGATTCAAATGTCTATGCTTGACGTTTTACAAGGAAATCGTGGACTCATGCCAGAGTACTACAAGACACTGACGGTTGCTGATATGGAGCAGCGTGTCGCCCAGCTAAAGCAAAAATGGGGACAAAAGCTGCTAATTCCGGGCCATCACTATCAGAAGGATGAGGTTATTCAGTTTGCAGATATGACAGGGGATTCCCTTCAGCTTGCCCAAATGGCGGCACAAAATCAGGAAGCAGAATTTATTGTGTTTTGTGGAGTGCATTTTATGGCAGAAACAGCGGATATGCTGACTACGGATCGGCAAACGGTCGTGCTGCCGGATATGCGCGCAGGCTGCTCGATGGCAGATATGGCGAATATGGAGCAGACAGAGCGGGCCTGGAAGCATTTGCAGGAGATGGTAGGCGACACAATCATCCCACTGACCTATGTGAATTCCACGGCAGAAATTAAAGCTTTTGTCGGGAGACATGGCGGGGCTACGGTAACCTCTTCGAATGCCAAGCAAGTGCTGGACTGGGCGCTGAAGCAGAAGGAACGCATTTTGTTTTTGCCGGATCAGCACCTGGGCCGCAACACAGCTTATGATCTTGGAATTCCGCTGAATGAAATGGCGGTGTGGAATCCAATGGCCGATCAACTGGAGACGGACCGTGACCCGGCAGCCGTAAAAATTATTTTATGGAAAGGGCATTGCTCTGTTCATGAAAAATTTACAGTCGAGAATATCCGTCATATCCGTGAGCGTGACGAAAACATCCGGGTCATTGTTCATCCCGAATGCTCTTATGAGGTTGTTCAGCTTGCAGATTGCGCGGGCTCCACGAAATTCATCATCGACACGATCCATGCGGCAGAGCCGGGGACAAAATGGGCCGTTGGTACGGAAATGAATCTCGTGCAGCGTATCCGGCAGCAGTACCCTGAACAGCAAATTGAATCGCTCAATCCCGATATGTGTCCCTGCCTGACGATGAACCGGATTGATCTTCCCCATCTGCTGTGGGCGATGGAGCAGATTGACCGTGGAGAGCCTGTGGGTGTGATTCGTGTTAACGATCAGGTTAGGCAGGATGCTGTGCTGGCCCTGAACCGCATGCTTGCTATCCGTTAAGGTTTGAAATTATTTTAAAGATGCAGGGAGCTTGACAGCATGCAGACGGTTGCCGCTTTGAATAAATATCATCCCGCCGGATTTGAGCGTTGGACCGAAGGAGCGTGATCCAATGTTGACGGTAAACACGGGTTTCAAGGTCATCAGGTCATAACCATGAAACACGCCATCTGATTGTCCAACATAGACCCCTTTGCCGAATACGTCAGCCTGAATGGTTGGATTATCTCCGTAATCATAATGGATGAATTGCCCGGAGGCCAACTTCATGGCAATCAATCCACCAGTGCTAAAATCCTGGTAGAACATGCGGCCTTCATGAATGGACCATAAAGGAACAAGCTGCTCATAGCCATTTTGCGACCACTTGCGAGCAGGTTTGCTGTCTGGCTTGTAGTTCCAGAAGTCATAGGAAGCCAGTGCCTTTCCCTGAAAAACATAAAGGTCTTTGCCGTCCAGAAAAGCAGAGCCATGAATGCCTCCGGATCGGAAGATACCGTCTTTATTCTCAGGGTCGGTCCAGCGGTATTGGCGCTCCCCTTTGGATTCTCCTGTCTTGAGATTATACTGTGCTATCGTAATCTTTCTGTTTACCGGGTCGTCATCCATCATAAACGTGTTGACAACAGAGTAGACGACCCCGTTTTTAATGGTTAGTGGAAAGGAAGTTCTGAAGCTTTCCCAAAGCTTTTTGCCAGTTTTAGCGTCATAGGCATTAATCTGTTCAAAGGTCAGGCTGCCCTGTACGTTATAGTTGCGGATAAGGACACCATCAGTTTCCATTAACTGGTTCAGACCGTGGTACGAGTCCTTATCCTCACTGATTTTCCATTTGAGCTTGCCGCTAGCAGCATCAACGGCAGCCGTTTGCTCCGACTGTGTAATGTATACTGTAGAGTCGATTCTATAAATATGATCTGCCTTGGTAAATCCTAATGAAGTGGTCCATGCTTTCTTGCCTGATTCTCTAACGGCATAGATGGAACCGCTCTGTGTCATTCCGTAGATGGTGTCGTTGCTATGAATCAAAACAGGGGTAAGCTGATTGCCATATTGCCACAATTTCCGTCCCGAAGTACCTTCCAGGGCAACCAGTCTGTGGTTAGAATCCACTGCGAACACCTTACCGTTTTCCGCAACCGCACCTGCCTGATCTGGAACCTGATTTCTATCGATTGGGATAACGGGAAAAGACCAGGACGGCTTGATCACAGGCGCTTGGATTGGAGAACTATAAGCCCCGTTGCTCATAGAAACCGTCGCTTGCTCTGCATTTGCTTTTAAGGCAAACCCACCGCCAGTCAAAGGCAGCCCGATGCTGACTATCGCCAATCCTGTTAGCAATGAGCTATGTATCGTTTTCTTCATTCATGCTTGCTCCTTTAATAGTTAAATTGGGTGTAAGGCTTGGGTAAGCCATCCTTTGATTAGACTGTAAAAAGAACCAAAAGTTTCATAATCCATTTCATTTTCATTTTCAGTTCTTTTTTGAGTAAGAGGGATGCTTAAATTTAGTAGTACGACAACCTGTTGTATCACTTTCTAATGTAATAGTCGCTTGCCTGGTTTCGTGCTATAATCGTAGCAACGAATCGAAGGAGGTGAATCCCTTGTTTGAGCTTCAGGACCTGCTCCCCTACTTATTTACGATCGGCTTGCTGTGTACGGTAACCTACGCATATCTCGCTCATTTGCACGGCAATGTGCCTGAATGCTGGATAGAAGGCGGGGCCGTGCGGTCGCATGCTTCTCCGCTGATGCCGTTAACTGCCCGCGGGCAGGACATGCCTGTCCGGCTGGCACGTCATATCCGGCGGAAGGAAGCGCCGGATGAAGACGCGTCAGATTGTTCCCCCTTGTTGAACGATGGCACAGCCAATCAACGAGGAGGAACATATGAAACGATTCAAGGGATTCACCTTTTGGGGTAAAAAAGAACGGATATTCGGAATTATGGTAGCGCTGGCGGTGGTTATGCTGCTTTCCGGCTGCGGCGCGAATGCTGCGGAGATTAATGCACAGACACCCGGATTTTTTAATCATTATGTGGTGTTCCCGCTATCCTGGCTCATTCAGCAATTAGCGCAATGGTTTGGCGGAAGCTTTGGACTGGCGATCATGTCATTGACGTTAATCGTCCGTCTGGCGTTACTGCCGCTTATGATGCGCCAAACTCGTGCTCAACAGGGGATGAAGCGCAAAATGAGCGCTATGCAGCCCGACTTAGACCGAATTAAGAAGAAGTACGAAAATAAGAAGGATGCTGTCAGCCAGCAGAGTATGCAGCAGGAAATGATGTCACTTTACAAAGAGCATCAATTTAATCCGCTGAATATCGGCTGTCTGCCTGTTCTCATTCAGCTACCCATATTGAGCGGTATGTACACAGCCATCCGCTTAACCCCGGAACTGGCGTCTCATTCGTTCCTATGGTTCCGGCTCGGACAGCCGGACTGGATTTTAGCGATCATCGTCGCAGTCGTTTATTTGGCACAGGCCAAGCTATCCCAGCTTCAAATGACGGCTGACCAGCGCAAGCAGTTTGCGATCATGGGATATCTTTCGCCCATTATGATGGCTGTTTTTTCTTTTAATGCGCCTGCTGCCATGCCGTTATACTGGACGGTAAGTGGTACCTTTTTACTGTTGCAGTCGCTATGGTTCCGTAGACGCTATCCAACGGAGGAAGCAGAGGATAAGGTTAAGCTTGGAGAAGCTACGGCAACCTAAAAAAGATGATGTTAGTTTAAATATGGGAATTGTGTTTATCGTTTGTAGTATGTAATAACAGGATGCCCTTCGAGCCGTTATAAGGTTTGAGAGGCATCTTTTTTTTATGCTTATTGTGGACATTTAGCTTGCGTTAATTTAGTGATTATGAAATCCTTATTGGATAAGTTAATTCTTAGAAGTTGGGAGAGGCTATATGAAAAAATCAACCTGTGGGTAAAGTAAACACACGAATGAATATCACGGAGGACAAACAAGACATGAAACAAACACCAACAAAGCTTCCCATCTCCTTAGCCCTGCTTACATGTGTAGTATGTGCGCTCGGTTTCGGTTTAATCGCATTATGGGTTAGCGACCATCAAGTACGGTATTTTGACCAGAAAATCATTACGGATATTCAACAGTTGGAGTCGCCTGCCATGACCCGTCTAATGAAATCTTTCACTATGATCGGAAGCGGAATTCCGGTTGTGATTATTATTTTAATCGCTATGTTTGTGCTGCACAGAGTATTGGGACACCGCAGAGAACTGCTATTTTTGGCGATTGCTGTGCTGGGCTCGGCGCTGTTGAATACGGTTTTGAAATGGATATTTCAGCGTGCCAGACCCGAAATTAACCGTATTATTGAAGCGAATGGGTACAGCTTTCCGAGCGGACATTCCATGACCGCTTTTAGTATGTATGCGGCGTTGACGTTTTTAGTGTGGAAACATGTTCCTTTCAGGTCAGGCCGTATCCTTCTTATTGTGCTCAGCAGCCTGCTGATTATAGCGATCGGGACAAGCCGCATTTATTTGGGTGTACATTATCCGAGTGACGTTGTGGGTGGCTATTTTATGAGTGGCTGTTGGATGGCTGCCTGTATTTGGTTTTATCAGCGTTATGAAGAACGAATAAATGTAGCCTCGTCACGGCGGCGTTAAGTTTGTACATTTAATCCTTGGTATGCTGTCAGAACTAATGAGAACAGCCAGGATAACCCCAAGCACTCGCAAAGCCAACCTAAGCCAGTTCATTGATCCAGTGAGGTAAGTATAGTCTACATTAATTAACATGAATAAATTACTCCTTAACATCAAAAAATGAATTACAAAATTACTTTATAGAGCGTCCCAACGAATAAAAGCTAAAAATCAAATAAAAAAATGCATGTCTTCTCCATTACTCCATTTGTTTTTCTATAGGAAATTAGGTGGTTTTGCGATGGAAAAATCAGTACTGATCATTGATGATGAAGAGAAAATATCCAGATTACTCCAATTGGAATTATCCCACGAAGGTTATGCAGTTGAAATCGCTCAGACGGGCAAAGAAGGACTGGAAAAAGCTTTGGCACACACATGGGATATCATCATTTTGGATGTGATGCTGCCTGAGCTTAACGGAGTCGAGGTGCTAAAGCAGATTCGAAAAGTGGACCATCATACACCCATAATTATGGTCACTGCACGTAACAAAACTACTGACAAGGTCTCCGGTCTGGATGAAGGTGCGAATGACTACATTACGAAACCTTTTGAAATCGAGGAGCTATTAGCGCGGATGCGGGCCAGTATGAGACATCAATTGGAATCCAAAGCTACCTCTTCTCAAGCAGAGGACAAACTGTCGTATCTTCGGGTCGATAGCTTGGAACTGGAACCCAAGACACGTTCTGTGGTGCGGGAAGGGAAGCGAATCGAACTGACACCCAAAGAATTTGATCTGCTTCATTACCTCATGGAGCACAAAAATCAAGTATTGCAGCGGGATCAAATGATTCAGGACGTGTGGGGGTTTGATTTTGTGGGGGATACGAATGTAGTCGATGTGTATATCAGATATGTTCGTAAAAAAGTGGATCATGGCTACAAAAAAAAGCTGATTAAAACTGTTCGTGGCGTAGGGTATTGCATTAGGGAGGAAGACCATTGAAGCTGCGAACCAAAATTACCCTGCTCAGCTCGATTCTGGTGATGACCATTCTCCTGTTTGTAGACGTTACCGTTCATCTGTTGTTTGTCAAAATCGCCACTCGTAATGAAAGAGAAGTGCTGCAAAATAAGTGGACTGAAATCATGTCCGAAACCGGTTCCAAGATGATTCTAAAAAATGCATGGGGACCTGAGTTGAAGGATGAGCTTTCAGGAGACACCATCCTCAGGGTTTTTGATCAGCAATCCCGCCTTCTGTATGAAGTAAGTCGTCAGTCCCGCTTCAAGCTGGGCGATATACGTTTTAATCCTTCTCAAAGCTCACAGCTAACAGATGTACAGGGTCATAAAATCTTGGTCATTCATCTTCCACTACTTTCTCCAGAGGGAAATCAAGAGGGAACGCTGGAGATCGTGGAAAAATGGGATGCGCTCGAAAACAACCTCGATATTTTAAATACGATCCTGGTCACCTCGACTACAGGAGCCATGCTGCTTAGTCTTGTAGGCAGCACGATTTTAGCGAATGCCATATTGCTACCGATTTCGAGCAGTATCCAGACGATGCAGGAAATTGAACGAAGCCTTAAATTCAAAAAAATCCCTGCTCGCGCTCACAATCAAGATGAATTGTCCCAAATGACCGCAACCTTTAATCGAATGATGGACAGATTGGAGGAGAGCTTTCAAAGCCAGCAACAATTCGTCTCAGATGCTTCGCATGAGCTGAATACGACATTAATGATCATTGAGGGTTATGCTAATATGCTGCGACGGTGGGGCACGCATGACGAGGACATTCATAAGGAATCCATTGAATCGATTTATGAAGAAACTCAGCGGATGCGCACGATGACACAGCAATTACTGACTTTGGCTTCTTCACAGCAGAAAGATCCGGAGCCGTATGAACAGATAGAGCTGGTCAATTGCTGTCAACAGGTAGTAGCACATCTGAAGCCTGTACATGATCGTCAAATCACTATTTTTACAGATGAAAAAGAAATTTGGCTTGATGTCAGCCTTGCAAAAATCAAGCAGTTATTAGTTATATTGCTTGATAATGCTTTAAAGTACAGCTCAGATCCCATCGATATCCAGTTGTCTACAGATGAAAAGGATGTGTACATCCGCGTCAAGGATTATGGAATCGGGATACCAGAGCACGAAATCAAGCGAGTCTTTGAACGATTTTATCGGGTAGATAGCTCTCGTCATCGTAAAACAGGAGGAACCGGGCTTGGGCTACCGATTGCCAAGGCTATTACAGACGTGCATCAGGGGACGATACGTATAGAAAGCGTAGAAGGAAAAGGAACGGAGGTGACCGTCTCGCTCCCTAGAATACAACAGGAAGGGCTGTCCCTACAGTAGACGTATCTACTCGCGGAACAGCCCTTATTTGCTGATATTTTGTAAGTGGTTACAGATGAATGAGAATGTAATCTATATGTGTCCTAGAGGACACGACGTGCTGTAGTGTAATGGGAGCTCCACCAACCTGAATTCAGGTCCGTAATCGTTACGCCGCCTTTACCGAATGTGTGTAAAATTTTGCCGTCCCCCATATAAATCGCTACATGGTGAATTGGAGCATAGAAAAAGACTAGATCGCCTTTTTGTAGCTGACTACGTGGTACAAAAGTGCCGACAGTCGATTGCTGTCTGGAAGAGCGCGGCAGATTGATGCCGTTTTGCCCAAAAACATATTGAGTAAATGAAGAGCAATCAAAAGAGCTTGTGTTGCCCGCTGGTGCTCCATGCTGATAGCGTACACCCATAAACTGAGAACCTGTGGAAATAATCTGATCAGCTTTATCTACCGAAGCAGCATGAGTGGTGGTTGGTGCAACAACGAAACTCCCGGCGCCGAATGCCAATGTCATTGTAAAGCAAATACCCATCCATAATTTTTTTGAAGTATGTCTCATGTAAATTACCTCCATTATTTCGTATTTTGTATCTATCATGATGTCCTTGAGATGACAATAACACAAATAAAATATCCGAAATTTACCACTAAAGGTTACAATCCTGTTACCCCAACGGTTTTCCCTCATTTATTAGAAAACGATGAGAATTTTCACCTTATTTTGAGTTGACAAAATATGAAGCTTCCCCTTATTCCTGGGCACGTATGACAAAAAATGACCTGGAGACGATTTGCACAAGCAATCACGCAAAATATACATACCTATATACTACGGTTTATATCTTGTACGGGAATAAGCTCAGTCTCCCGTTCATTTCCTAAAAAGCACACCGTATTCCGATCAGGAAGGGGAATTCGTATGGCTTTAAAGCAGGTTAAAACATCCAAAGGCCAACGTCTAACCATTGTTCAGGTCATCTCCAACTATCCCAATGCACAGCCGGTACCCTCCATAAAGGGTGGAACGGAAAAGGTCGTGTATGAACTAACGGAGGAACTGGTAAGACGAGGGCATCACGTATCTTTGTTTGCCGCCCGTGGCAGCAGGAGCAGCGCGCGGCTGATTACCTATCCCAAGGGATTAAAGCACGATCAGATCCCTCAGTACGTACTTCAGCGGATGCCTCCCGGCACGCAAATCATTCATGATCATACCTTTCGTTCTGCTCTAGGACGCAGGAAGCTACCTTGTCCATCAGTATGTACAGTTCATCTTCCCGTGAAGAGACACGGTAAAAACCCGGTATTTGTCAGTAAACGGGCACGCCAGCTTATGGGCGGGGGCAAAGGATTTTATGTGTATAACGGTATCAACACACATGAATACGAGTTCAGCAGCGAGAAGCGCGGCTATTTGCTGTTCATGGGCAGGATTATACGTAATAAGGGTGTATTGCAAGCTATTCAGGTTGCAGAGCGAACAGGAAAAAGATTGCTTATTGCCGGTCCTATCAGAGCACCTTTATTTTTTCGCCAGGAGATTCAAAAGCGAATTCAGCACAATCCCAAAATCCGCTATGTGGGGGCGGTGGGAGGTAATCAAAAGCAGAAATTGCTTAAGCATGCGGAATGTCTGTTGTTCCCGACATTGTGGGAAGAGCCCTTCGGTCTTGTGATGGTAGAGGCGATGGCCTGTGGAACACCCGTACTGGCTTTAAAAAATGGCTCCGTTCCCGAGGTGCTTTCAGGCTTTCCAGAGCTGATTTGTAATTCTGTTGGCCAAATGGCACGAAAGGTAAAACAAAAAAATTACCCGTCACCAGCCAAGCTTCGCCTGTATGTCACGCAAAGATTTACTAACAAACAGATGACCGACAAATATGTGAAACTATATCGTGAAATAATCCGACGGCAAGGAGAGGAGAAAAGGGATCGAAAGCCTGAGCCTAAACGGAGGTGAAGGGAATGAAGGTAAAAAAGCATATGCTTGGAAAGGGTTGTTCCTGGGTGACTCCATATTATATAGCCACCGGGAGACAGAGAGGTCCGCATGTGATGGTGGTCGCGGGCATCCACGGCAAGGAAATCGCAAGCATCCGCGCGGCTGAGAAGCTGGTGGAGCTGTTGAATCAGCAGAAGCTGCTAATCAGCCAAGGCAAGCTTATAGTCGTGCCTATTGTCAACCAAGCAGCTTACCGCAAACGGATTAGGGGGATACCTGATCTGAATCGAACCTTTCCACGCAATAATAAGCAGGCGGCATCCAATCCACTTTCCGCTGCGGTATTCCAATTAACACGAAAGCATCAACCTGAGTGGTATCTCGATCTGCATGAAGCCAACGGATTGTCACAAAAGGATGCCAGGGTGCTTGGTCAAACACTAATTTCCAATAAAGGAAATCCGGTAGTCCCTGCAGTGCGTCGAACTATAAAGCGAATGAACCGTTCCATCAAGGACAAAGGCCGCCATTTCAACCTTCGGTTGCATGAGCTTCCAGGTTCCTCACGTACAGCGGCCGCACGTATCTTAGGCGCACGCGCGGTCACCGTGGAAACAGGCTGGAGTCTGCCCAAGAATGTACGTATAAAGTATCAGTTGGAGATCATGCAGCATTTCTTAAAAGAAGCCAGGATGATCAAGGCCAACGAGGTATATCTATCTTCCAAGGTTAGAGCTGTAACCTAATTAAAATGTATCATGACAAAATAAAAATCGCTTCTTGAGCAAGGGATTTTCCTTTCCTACACTCAAGAGCGATTTTTTTATTTGTCATTCTCGTACACAAATGGATACATATTAGTGGCATCGATATGCGTCAGGCTTCGGATTTAAAGAAGGCGCTCACCAAGCTTTCTCCCAGACGAACCTCGATCAGCTCCAATGGTTTATCGAGATCGGCACGGATCGTGTGATACATATCAACCGGAATGCGAAAGACTGAACCGCTTGCCGCCATAAAGCGTTCTCCGTTCAGCATGACCTCCCCCCGTCCGGAAACAATCGTCCACACTTTCAGCCCACTGCCGTGAAGCTGTCCGTTTAAGCGATGGTCTGGCAGCACCGTCAAGCGTATGGCAAGAATATCGTTCAAGCTCCGATGATCATATTCGTCCAGCACCCGGTAGCTGCCCCAGGAGGTTTCACCATGCATAGGGCGTAACTGAAGAGTCCCCAGCTTCTCCTTGATCGCGTGGGCATGACTTTTGGCGGCAATGAGGATGCCATCGGGGCTGGCAGCAGCAATAATATCCTCCACGCCAATGACATGAAGCGGATAGGGCAGCTCATTGACGATATGCGTACCATGAGCGGGGCCACTGATCTGTCCGCGTCCAGTCACTCGGTTGCCCAGTTGCTCCGTTAATGCTTGCCAACTGCCGATATCACGCCATTCACCCTCGTAGGGCAGGACGACGGCATGTTCGGCACGCTCCGCAATCTCCTCGTCGAAGCTGCGAACAGGGAGGCAGTCATACATCGCGCATAATGCCTTGTCGTCCAGCGGCAAATGACTACGCTCCATGCAGGCCAGCATATATCGTAGCTTAAA
Organism: Paenibacillus sp. FSL R10-2782; assembly: GCF_038592985.1. Taxonomy (NCBI): domain Bacteria; kingdom Bacillati; phylum Bacillota; class Bacilli; order Caryophanales; family Paenibacillaceae; genus Paenibacillus; species Paenibacillus sp. FSL R10-2782. Next base: position 2,581,413 of record NZ_CP151951.1, read on the forward strand.
AGCGTAAATGCCGCAATTCCAGAGCGCACCTTGGCTGATAAGCTGTTGCGCCCCCAAGTGATCCGGCTTTTCTGTGAAGCGGTCAACTGACGCATAGGAGATGTTTCCTTTCATGATCCTCTCCTGACCCGGAACGATATATCCGTATTGGTCGGAGGGATGAGTGGGCCTTGTCCCAAGCATGGCCAGATCGGTTCCACGATCAAGCAACAAACAGGAAAGCGCCGCTACATGGTGGAAGAAATCCTCTCCCGCAAACATATCCGCTGGAGCTATACAAACAATTTCGTCCAGCCCCACGCCTTTGGCGTGAAAATGAGCGGCTGCCAGTGCAGCTGCGGTGAAGGTTCCCCGTTTGGCAGGTTCGCCTAGTACGGGCAGACGACCTTCCGTATGGCGGTAGGCTAAATTTACCTGGCTTTGATGAGCCAGCAGCAGGGCAGAGGAATCCAGCCCCGCTACAGTAAGCTGTCGGACCACCCGAGTGAGCATGGATTCCTTTTGCCCGTCAGGGGCAGGCAACAGTCGGAGAAACAGCTTCGAGCGGATATCGTTGGACAATGGCCACAGCCGTTTTCCAGCACCACCGCATAGCAATACGATGTGCACAGGCACTTCCTCCTTCGATACAGATCCATTATGGATCACATCATTTTGCGGAATTTTGTTGATTTTTAACAAGCTGATACACTTTACGTTGATGAAAGGATAGAGAACGATGTTTTTTAGCGTAGGCATCCAATTGTTTTTGCGAGAGGGAAGAAGCCCGACAATGAAGCGCTTTATTAAGTGACTTGCGTAAAATCATCCGAGAGGGCTGCTTGCTGTACAGATCGTTGGCATACGTCTCATATTCGGAAAAACCAAACTGTTTTTTCCGATCTATACTTTGGATAATCGCGTTGTACCAGGGTTTTCCATGACGGGCCTCAATGACCTGCTTGAGCCGGGTGAGTCGCGCTTTTTCAAATAGCATATAGTGAGTAACAAAGGACTTTGGTGAAGGGGCTTTCACGCCCATAAGCTTGCGGTAGGTGCGAAAATACTCAGGCTGGCTCCAGCTCCGATAGTAAAATATCGTTTTGCCATCCTTTCGAAACACATGTGGACGAATCAAAATCGTATCCGCATCAATGACGAGAAAGAAAGAAGCTTTACTGATTTTATCGCCGTTCATTTTGAGCAATTGCTGATACAGCCAGCCTGAGCGGTCCCAGCGTGCTGTACCATAACGGATATGTTTTTTTGTGATGGGTAGCACCGTCTTTTCATCTACAAATGTACAGCCTTTGCTTGCACATAGTCGACGAATTCCAGCGCTTTGCGGTGAAACGATATATATTGTTCCAATTCGGTGCTGCACGTGACGGCGAAGGCTGTTAATTACCAGTGGCAAAGTGGCTATATCTTTATCAATTGCAGGAATCAGAACATCGATGGTAAGAGAACCCTTCTGTGGCCCATCCGATTGCACTGACATGTTTTTCACTCCTTATATAAGCAAATGTACGCGTCCGGCGTCTTATCCTATCGTATGCCTGGACAGGCAACTTCGACCGGGCAAGGCCAAACGTCCATTTCTAAGCAGAACAGGGCTGATGTAGCTTTCGGCTAGGGAGTTGTTGCATACGATGGATTGATCTTTTTGTAACAGGTGCGTTCTACCTTGGGATTAGAGAGGAGAGGGGCAAGTGAATTCTTCACAAGCACAGGCTTTGCTCAGCAAGTGGCATAAAACCCAATTGCTTCTCCCGCATCGCGGCATCAAGCCGTTTGTGCCGGATACCCGAAGATATACCAAAGCGAATTTGAAGTCAATGCTGGAGAAGTACGGTATGGTCTATGTAAAGCCCGAGCGAGGTACGTTCGGTAAAGGTGTCATGAGAGTAGAGCAGGAGGAAGGTCAGCGGTTTGCCTATCAACATGAGGAAAAGCGTGTGGAGTTCAAAAATGTAGAGGCACTATATGCCAGCCTGTCGAAGAAAACGGGGAAGAAAAGCTATCTCATTCAAAAGGGAATCCATTTACTGCGTCATCAGAAGCGTTACTTTGATATCCGGGTCATGGTGCAGCGCAATGCAAAAGGGCCATGGGAATCTACCGGAATTATTGGTCGGCTCGGTCATCCCCGCAAAATCGTAACCAACTATCATAGCGGTGGTACGCCGATGGCACTGGAGGAGCTGCTAAAGTCTCATTTATCCCAAAGCAAACAGGCTGAGCTGATAAAGAAACTGAATGCCCTGGGCATTACCATTGCCTCACAGCTGCAAAAAACATATCCGAATTTCCGGCAAATCGGAGTGGACATTGGACTGGATCGCAGCTTTACCCCATGGATTATTGAGGTGAATACGAAGCCTGATCCATACATTTTTAATCAATTAAAAGATAAGTCTATGTACCGCAAAGTAATAAGCTATTGGCGACTGGCCAATGAAAAGAAGAAAGTAACGGTCCCGAGCGAAGATAAGAATAAGGCTAAAAGTAAAGATAAGAATAACAGTAACAGTAACAGTAAAGACGCTAAAAAAGCTAAAAAAGCTAAAAAAGCAAAAAGTTCATGAGCGAGGAAACGTTACAGTGACTGAGAAGCTCTGAACCAGAGAAATAAAAGGATGAATGCCTTATTGATTCATCCTTTTATATGCTCATTTTCCTGGTTTATGCCGCTGCTCGAAGTCTCTGATTGTACAGTCATGATACAAAATGAAAATGGGTTGTACAAACGATACAGCCTTGACCTATCGAAATGAATGTAATGAAAAAAGAGGAATTGGAAAAGCTATATGAAAACAATGAGAACTGGAGTTTTGGTATATGGAAATATGGGAAATAATATTTAGGTCTGTACTAGCCTTTACCATCATGATGCTCATAGCACGTATTTTAGGCAAATCCACCATTGCGCAAATGACCTATCATGATTTTGTAGCCGCGATTACCTTGGGGGCCATTACTGCGAATATTTCCTTTAATAATACAATAGATATTTGGCTCTTATTAACAGCTCTATTGACCTTTACCGTCATTGCTTACCTTCTGATGTTTTTTTCCATGAAGAACCGCAAGCTGCGAAACTGGTTTTCGGGAAAACCAACCGTGTTGATCCAAGAAGGAAAAATTTTGGAGGGTAATATGAGAAAGCTTAAGATTACGCTGGATACTTTGAATCAAGAGCTAAGGGGGAAAAATATTTTTAATATTCAAGATGTTCAGTATGCCGTACTTGAGTTGAATGGTAGCATTTCCGTACTACCCAAGCAGGAGTGTATGCCTGTAACCAGAAAAGATTTACATTTGGACGTTCGTTCCAAACAGACTTTTCCCATTGAATTAGTTATGGACGGACACATTGTGGAAGCAAATTTAAAGCAGAATGACATTACAACCGAGTGGTTACATTCGCAGATAAAAAAGAAAGGGCTTTCTATTGAAAATGTCAATTATGCCGTAATTAGTTCTGATGGAAAAGTATATTTTGATGAATATGAGGATCAAATTGAACATCCTGTTGATAAAGAATGAATAGATTTGATTTTATTCACATTAAAGGCATATAATAGATATGTTTAAATAAGTAAACATAGACATATAAAATGGTTTTGAGGAGGAATCGGCTATGAAATCATTTAAGTATGCTTTGGAGAAAAAGGAACCCAGAACCGGACCGGGAGGTATTACACGTGGGGCTTCGGTTCATGATTTTCCTGTATCGGAAGGAATAGCAGGGGTTTCCATGCGTCTGGAGCCGGGTGGTATGCGTGAGCTTCACTGGCATGCCAATGCGGCTGAATGGGCTTATGTGATTAGCGGCTCCTGTCGGACAACGGTTATCCATCCGGATGGTTCTTCATATGTCGATATTTTCAATCCCGGTGATGTATGGTATTTTCCGCGTGGTTATGGTCATTCCATTCAAGGTCTTGGTCCTGGAGAGTGTCATTTTATATTGATTTTTGATAATGGAGATTTTTCGGAGGACCACACGTTCAGTATAACGGATTTCATAGCGCAAACTCCTGCGGAGGTTGTCATGCAGAATCTGGGACTTGCAGCCGACGAACTGGCTCTTATGCCAGATAAGGAAGCCTATTTTGCAAAAGGACCTGTACCTTCTAACGGATCACATGATGCATATCCTCGCATTTCTTCCGATCTGGTCACTAAACATCGGTATCCTCTATTGGCCAAACAGCCCAGGTTGGCACCAGGTGGAGGGACGCAGCGGACCGTTACGGTAGAAGATTTTCCGATTTCTTCGACGATGGCAGGATCTGTAATTGAACTGGAGCCAGGCGGATTGCGAGAAATGCATTGGCATCCCAATGCGGACGAATGGCAATACTATTTGGATGGGAATGCAGAAATGACTGTATTTCTCGCTGAAGGGAATGCAGTGACAGAGCAGTTTGAAGCCGGAGATGTTGGGTATGTACCGATGGGAGCCGGACATTATATTAAAAATACCGGATCGGAGATATGCCGGATTTTGATTGGTTTTAACAGTGGTCATTACGAAGCCATTGATCTGAGTGAGTGGCTGGCTGGGAATCCTGTTGATGTATTAGCAACGAATCTGCACCTTCCTAGAGCAATAGCGAATAAACTGCCGCACAAATCGGTGTTCATCGCCCCAACATCCAAATCATAAAACAACGAAACAGCCCGCTTTTGGCTCCCGTATGTATGGGGGAGCCAAAAGCGGGCTATTAGTCAGGGTATCGGTACTGTACTTTAAATAATTCTATGCAGTGAATTTAAAATTGAACAACCTGCAACACTGTGCTATTCTTATACAAAAGTGAAGTTTAACGTAGTGAAAATAGTCTTTTTATTATGTTTTTAAACATCAGATGATATGATCATTAGGAGGAGGAAAGCTATGAACTCTGTTATTGAACTTAACAATGTTAGCTGGAAAAGGGACAATCGCACCATACTGGATCAAATCAACTGGCAGGTAGCCGAGGGAGAGCACTGGGCTGTACTTGGATTGAATGGATCAGGTAAAACAACGATGCTGAATATGATCAATGGTTACATATGGCCAACTACAGGCAGTGTCGGTGTGCTGGGTCACGCCTTCGGGGATGTGGATCTGAGGGAGCTGCGCAAATCTATCGGCTGGGTCAGCTCCTCGTTGCAGGAAAGAATCAATGGTAGCCAGCGCACGCAGGATGTGGTTATTAGCGGTAAATTTGCCTCCATTGGACTTTATGATCAAACAACGGATACGGATTATGAGCAGGCCGTACTCCTCATGACCCAACTGGGCTGTGCTCATCTCGTGGACCGATTGTATCAGGGGTGCTCACAGGGGGAAAAGCAAAAAGTGCTTATTGCCCGCGCGCTAATGGCCTCGCCCAAGCTATTGATTTTGGACGAGGCGTGTAACGGTCTGGACTTCTTTTCCCGGGAGGCACTACTAACTAGCATCCGTCAGCTGTCCGAGTCTCCTGGTGCGCCGAATTTGCTGTACGTTACACATCATATCGAAGAAATTCTGCCGATGTACACGCATACGATTTTGATTCGCCGTGGCACTGTTTTTGCCAAAGGCAGAACGACTGATATTCTGAGCAGTGAAACGCTTAGCGATTTTTTTGAAACGCCGGTGCAGGTAGAGTGGAGACAGGAACGTGCATGGCTCTCTATGGAGTAGAGAGTCAATGCGGTTTATTCTTTTTCAATCCTGACTACAATGACATAGGAGAACCATTGTAGAGAGGTGAATGAATGTCAGAGCATCCATTACAATCTTTTGTAAAAACGGCGAAAGATCACTTAAAGGACATGATGAACGTCAATACGGCCATTGGAGAGCCGATTACCGTGTCTGACGGCACCATTATCATACCGGTTTGTAAAGTGAGCTATGGCTTTGCGGCAGGTGGAAGCGATTGGGAAAGGCACAATCAGGAATCCGCAAGGGTGATGCCGTCATTTGGTGGAGGTATGGGCGGAGGTGTGTCCGTAACACCTCTCGCAATTTTAATTATCGGCAAAATGGGTGTTCAAACGGTCTACCTGGATAACTCTCCTACTGTATACGACAAGATTTTGGATATGGCGCCACAACTTTTGGATAAATTGAACAATCTTATTAAGCAATACCAAACAGGAGATGATAACAGTCAGTGAATCAGGTCTGACTCGTTTGGGTATGCAGAGGCTGCCAATGGGGTTATGCAGTCGTTTTGAATAGGAAAGGAGTTGTTTTTCCTTACTACCAGATTTTTGACCTCTGACTGGCTACGGCAGGGGGGCTGTTCATTGTGCGCCATAACATATCGTCCATCGGGAAGCAGCTGTCGGGCTTTAATATTATCGTTCAGCAACAGCAATAAATATTGGGTGACGACAGATTGATGTTCTTCATTCAATAGTGGGCACATTAATTCAATCCGCTTGTCCATATTTCTGGTCATCCAGTCCGCACTGGATAGCCACAATTGGGGTATGCCGGCATTCTCAAAATAAAAAATTCGAGAATGTTCCAAAAATCGGCCAACAATGCTGCGAACGGTAATATTGTCGCTCAGTCCGGGAATTCCTGGACGCAAGCAGCAGATCCCACGAACGATCAGATCAATTCGGACGCCTGCCTGGGAAGCTGCGTATAGCTCGTCGACCAACTGTTTATTTGACAGCGAATTCATTTTGGCTATAATCCTTGCAGGTTTACCGCTCAAGGCATTTTCCACTTCGCGCTGAATACATCCCAACAACCGTTGTTTCAAATGAGCCGGTGCTACGCTGAGGTAATGCCACTGGCTTGGGGCGGAAAATCCCGTAATCTTGTTGAATAAATTGGACACATCTTCACCGATCTCTGGATCGGAAGAGAAAAGTCCGATATCTGTAAATATTTGCGCCGACACTTCATTGTAATTTCCGGTTGCGACATGAATGTAACGTCTAAGAGAATCCGCTTCCTTGCGTACAACCAAAATCATTTTGGCATGAATTTTCAACCCGGACAGGCCGTAGACGACATGGCATCCTGATTTTTCCAATTCTTTTGCCCACCCAATATTTTTGGCTTCATCGAAGCGTGCTTTCAATTCGACGACTACAGTGACCTGCTTTCCTGCTTCGGCAGCTCGATTCAAAGATCGGATAATCTGTGAATTGCCGTTTACGCGATACAAGGTCATTTTGATAGCCATAACGGATGGATCGGCAGCAGCATGTCCGACAAAATCGTTAACAACGTCAAACGATTCATACGGATGAAATAAGAGCACATCTTTTTTTCGCAGCACTGAAAAAAAATCGTCCGTGTTCGTGAACTCCCACGGATATAGAGGATCAAATCTCGAATGCTTGAGATGCTCATAACCCTCAATCGAATTGGCGAATGACATATAGTAGCTTAAGTCAATAGGTCCATTATTCGTAATTAAAAACTGGCTTTCAATTTCCAGTTCTTTTTCTAGTAATTCCAGTGCAAATGGATCAAATCCCTGTTCTATTTCCAAACGAATCGGAGTGCCCCATTTTCTTGCGCGCAATACTTTCTCCACTTCATCAAGGATATCTTCAGCCTCTTCCTCGTTTAAATCAAGGTCTGCATTTCGAGTTAAACGGAATGTATGGAAAGTAACAGGCGTATACGTAGTAAACAAAGTCTGAATATGCTGCTTAATCAAATCTTCGAGCAAAATAAACTGCCAATGATCATGAGCTGATAGAGACGGAACTTTAATATAGCGAGGCAGATTGGACGGAATTTCAACCAAGGCAATATAAGCGTCCTTTCCCGATGCATCGGAAGGCGGCTTCAAACAGACGGCCAAATATACACTTTTCGAACGAATCAGAGGAAAAGGGCGGCTTTTATCGATAGCTAGAGGGGTTAGCACCGGAAATACTTTTTCAAGATAATAGGTTTCCATTTCTTTCTGCTGAGTAGGATTAAGCTCACAATAAGCAGTAAAAATAAGGCCCTCTTCCTTTAACAGTTGAATAATCCGCACATGGGTTGCATACTGATCTGCTACTAATTGCTCAATCATGGCGATTACTTTATCTTGTAGCTGTTGCGGGGTAAAGCCAGTGAAATCGATCTCTTGATTGCCCGCTCTAATTTTATCCATAAGTCCTGCGACCCTGACACTGACAAACTCATCCAGATTGGTGGAAACAATCGATATGAACTTTGTTCGCTCCAATAGAGGAGTGCTTTCGTCTTGCGCTTCCTCAAGAACACGTCTGTTAAATTGAAGCCAGCTTATCTCACGATTAATATAGTTCACAGCGCATGCCTCCATCTGCCTATTCTTTTTTTCTAAATAATAAATACCGTATTTTTTGAAACAATTGCCATGTGGCGCTGAGGCGAATCGTGATCGTGTCGGGAATATTCTCATGTTCGTTTTTAGTCATGATTGTCAGGTTCCTCTCGTTTTTAAAATAGGGAAAACTCGCTAAACGAAGTTAGCGAGTTACATGGATATTTTTTTATTCGTGAGATGCTGTCGTCTGCATTGCATCCGCGACCGGGCTCGTTATGGACTCGGTTACTTTCGATGCGTACTGTGTCATGTTGCTGACCAAACGATTGTTAAGAAGCACATTGCCTGCTTGCATTCCAACTGTTTGGCCCACACTGTTCCCTAACAACCCACCAACAACGGAACCAAGGACTGTCCCTACTCCTGGCAGCAACGAAGTTCCAAGGATAGCCCCATACTCAATACCGGCCATGACGCCGAGTGCTCCTGTCAGATTCCCCGACGTATGAACCATATAATCTTTGTTATCCATATGTCCTTTCGTCAAGCTAATGGTATTCTGCAGTTGGGTTATACCTCCGGAGATAAGACCTCCCCATAATGAACCGCCTTGAAGCATGCTGATCTCTCCTTTATTTGATTTTTTATTCCAGGATAGTGGTTCCCCATGATGCGTTTTTTTAATTATTTTACATTTGCCAATTGTTACGGAAGCCAAACCTTTTCTGTATTTTTTTCTTCATTTTTTACTGCTTCTGCGGATTGTTGCTCTCTAGTGCCGTCTTTGACTTGATCCGCAAGCTCAAGCACAATTCCTGCTCCTTTAACGGCAAGTTTGCGTGCGGCTTTTCGGGCTTCGGGGGACACAGCAAGTGCTAAAGCGGCAGCAGTGAAAATAATACCAAGCGGTGATTTAACCACAATACCCTCTCCTTAAAAAAGTTTGTTAATAAAATAATTCCTTAATATGAAATTTTTATACTGGTTTACATTCAGAAAACAAAATGCATATTCTGCTAACTATTGTTAATCATAAGTAAAGCTGATTTTTTGATTATGGAAAAGGGAGGATAGATATGGTATCGCTGCGAAACAAAAACAGGTTTCTTCATGTCCTTCCTGGCAGGATACGGATGGAAATTTACGGCTTGAAGGGAAGCAAAGCTGCCGCAGAGCTTTTAGTCAAAAGCTTGTCCACTTGTAGTGGGATTTACAGAGCGGAACCCTGTACAGTGACGGGCAGAGTGCTGCTTCTTTACGATGTAAAGCTTGTTTCTGAGCAGCACATTTTCCATATAATCCGCGAAATAGAAGATGGGATCTGTTCGGCCAATCTAACAGCCCGCCCGGATACCCACAACGAGGTTACCGGGTCGAAGGAAGCGAAGCGAGAAGCTGCCGCTGCTCAGGCTGAATTGGATATTCCTTGTGATTTGCCGATGATCCCAACGGCGCCTAAGACGAATACGGGCGAGCCAAGGGAAAAAGTCCCCATTGCATTGGCTATTTCCATGAGTGGTTTAGCCGTGCTGGGAATCAAGCAGGTCTTTTTCGGACGTTCAGCCCTGGCAAGAAGTCCGGCGACGTTCTTTTTATCGGCGCTCGTATCTGTCGTAACCGGCTACCCTTTTCTCAAACGAGGAATTCAGACCTATTCGGATAAGAAAAAAATAAACTCAGATCTCATTTTAGGTACAAGCGCTCTTGCTCTTGCGCTTATGGGCGAAAATCTTGTAGCGCTTGCCGGACACAGCATTTTGCAATATGTAAACTGGAAGCGAAGCCACTCTGTATTAAATGGACAGCAAGGGGCTTCTTTGTCACCGGAAATTCAAGCATATAGCGATAAAGCAGGCAAATTAGGGTTTGTTGCAGCCGGAATGACTTGGGCCGTTACCCGGAATCCGTTCCGTGCCATCGCCGTGCTTCTGGCAGCAAATCCGCGGGTGATAACCGTACCTGCTGAGTATGCCTGGAAACAGGCCGAGCTCGTTTCAGAAGAAAGAAAATACGTAGTTCCGGAAAAAGGATCACTATCTCAACTCGCTCGAACGAAAACGATTTTATTTGAAGATTCATCACTCCTGTTTAACCGTTCAGAGGTTGAAGAAATTCAATGTATGGCGGAGAAGGAGCAAGAGGCGGATAAAGTGATCTGTTTGGCGGCTTCATTAATGGAGAAAACAGAACATCCGTGGAAAGAAGAGGTGTTCAGCAAGGCTAAACGAACTTGCCGGACGATCCGCACTGCTTTTCATGTGGAAGAAGAGTCACAGGGTATAAAAGGAAAAGTCAATGATAGACAGATTATTATTGGCAGCTACAAATATATGGAGGAACACGGTATTGATTGCAGTTCCTATGAGCTTAAATCAAAGAGGCTTGCAAGAAAAGATTACGACGTTCTTTTGGTCGGAAGCCAGGGGAATGGCAAAGCCGAATGTCTTGGGTTAATTTCCAGACATCGGCAATTAACGGTCAACGAATACGGCTCTGCCGCCTTTTCATTCAGCGAAAAAGGCTGGAGGCTTGGACTGTTGAATAACAGTCTGCAACTCAGCGCTGACGAGCTTTTGCAATACGATATGGATACAAGCTGGTCCTCTTTTGAACAAGGCGAAGTGATTGAACGAATCGCAGTGCTCAAGCAGCAAGGCGAAGAGGTTTTATTTGTCGCCGGTCTGGAGCAAAATCCGCTCAATGAGTTCTATAAAGAAGCCGGATTCCAGACGATTTCTATTCATGAGCTACAACCTATTCAGGAAAGCGCTTTGTACGCCGAGAAAACAGAACAAATCGTAAACGAGCATACTTTAATTGCTAAAAAATGGAATATTTTCGGATCTGCTTTTGCTACATTAGGCATGATTAGTGCCCCAGTGGTCAGTTTGATCGGTGATGCTTTATCGCTTGTGTTTATATCCAGAATGAAAAACAGGAGTGAAGCCTTGCCAGCTCCACCGGAAATGGCTTATAAGGACGAGGCTGCGGCCGCTTCCGAAGCCTTTGCCTGGCACCAGCTACCTAGCGAACAGATTATCGCAAAGTTTCAAACAAACCTGCAAAACGGGTTGACGTTAGATCAGGTTCTTTCTATAAGAAACCAATATGGTTCAAATCAGCTTGAGAGTAAAAAACCTACTCCTTGGCTCATTGCATATTTGAGCCAATTCAAGGAATTCACAACTCTGATCCTCCTTGGCACAAGTGCACTCGCCTTTCTTACGGGGGGATTATTCGATGGACTTGCAATGGGGGCAATCCTGCTTGCGAACGCCGCAATTGGCACGATTCAAGAACGTAAAGCGGAAAAAGTTGTGGACAAGCTGAATCAATTTCAACCCCCGGTATGTAAAGTCATCAGACAAGGCCAGCACGTAGAGCTAAACGCTGTGGAATTGGTGCCCGGCGATATCGTTTCCCTGGAAGCAGGGGATCGCATTCCAGCCGATATTCGGTTGATCAACTCATGGAACATGCGAGTCAATGAGTCGACCCTGACTGGGGAATCTGTTCCCATCGAAAAGAATGAGTCATCTCTCTCAGAAGATTGTGCTTTATCTGAGCGAACCAACATGCTCTTCATGGGAACCGACGTGTGCGGAGGCAAGGGAATGGGTATTGTTGTACAAACCGGGATGAATACTGAGATGGGGCATTTAATGTCGCTTTTAAAGCAGCAGGAAAAAGAAGTAACCCCTTTACAGGAAAAAGTAACGTCAATTAGTAAAAAATTTGTGAAAGGCGCTCTTATCGTTGGAGGGATCGTATTCGCAATTGGTATGTTCCGTGGCATCCCTTTTCCACAAATGATTTCGACTTCGATCACACTGGCGGCTTCTGCCATCCCTGAAGGGCTTCCGGTCACCATCACGATTGCCCTCAGCGCAGGTATCTTCCGTATGGCGAAGAAAAACGCGCTGATCCGAAAGCTCTCCTCATTGGAAACATTAGGAAGAACTACGGTTATTTGCACAGACAAGACAGGCACGTTAACCAAAAATGAAATGACGGTAAAAGCGCTCTCTACCGCGGATCGCGCATGGACTGTAACAGGCGATGGTTACGAACCGACAGGAGCATTGGAGGAGCTTGCTCCAGAGGCTGCTGCAGCAGCGGCAGGGCTCAAAAATGTAGGAAGTTACGAAAGCCCTTCAGCCGATCCTGATTTGACTCGCTTGCTGCAAATCTGCTTGCTATGCAATAACAGCAAGCTTGAGCAGCAGGAAGGACAGTGGATGACCAAAGGGGATCCGACTGAGGGCGCGCTTTTGACGCTTGCAGCCAAAAACGGACTGTGGCTTAACGATATGACCCATTGGCATCGCGGGCATGAAATTCCATTTGATTCTAAAACCGCGAAAATGAGCGTGGTTTGCAAGGATGTTCGGGCGGAGCAGGAATGCTATCTCTTTTCCAAAGGAGCCGTTGAGACGATTCTCCGCCATTGCAATCGATATCAAAAGAACGGAGATATATTGCCTCTATCCGAAGAACAGAAGCAGCACATTATACAGCAAAATGAAAAGTTTTCAGCGGCAGCGTTGCGTGTGCTTGCTTTCGCGTATCGACCTTTGGATGAGAGTATCGATAACGAATCCATTGATGACGAACGTGAATTAATTTATGTCGGCATGACCGGCATGATGGATCCTCCCAAACCGGAAGTAGAACAAAATATTCAGGAAGCTTTTGCACTTGGGCTAAAACCTGTGATGATTACTGGTGACCATCCGATTACCGCCATTGCCATCGCGAAGCAACTCGGAATTTACAGTGATGATGCGCAGAGTGTTATAACTGGGCATGAGCTTGACCGTTTATCAGACGAAGAGTTGAGCCAAATTGTGGAGCAAGTATCCATTTTTGCCCGGGTCACGCCTGAGCATAAGCTTCGCATTGTAACAGCGCTGCAAAAACGAGGACAAATCGTTGCTATGACTGGCGATGGCGTCAACGATACGCCTGCTATCAAACAAGCCAACGTTGGTATCGCAATGGGAAGAACAGGAACGGAAGTAACGAAGGAAACTGCGGATATGGTGCTAACGGAAGATCATTTCGGCACGATTCTGGAGGGGGTCAAAGAAGGCCGAACAATTATTGGAAATATTCGTAAGGCACTCGGCTGTTTATTAACCGGAAATCTGGCTGAGATCATCGTCACCAGCGTTGCCGTGATGGTTGGATTGCCGATCCCTTTGGTTCCTATTCAAATTCTGCTGATGAATTTGTTGACCGATGCTTTGCCGGCAATGGTTCTCGCTGTAAATCCAGGGCAGAAAACGAAGCAGCAGAAACGAATCGATTTCATCGATAAAGACCTGTACCAGAAAGTGATTACAAGAGGGGTTCTGCTGGGATTGGGATCGCTCGGCTTATTTGCTGCAAGCCTTGCAGTCGGTACGCCAATGCCTGTCGCTCAGAGCGTTGCTTTTGCAACATTGGTCTCAGGGCAATTGATCCAAACCTTTTCGTGGCGACAAGAAGGCTCTGAAGAAACAGTGCGCGATTGGACGAAAGATCGCTTTTTGATCGGGGCTCTCTGCGTTTCTTGGCTGGCTCTGCTAGGAGCGCTGTATATTCCGCCATTGGCTGGGTTTTTCCATACCGCCAGTCTGCCGCTGAAATATTGGATTCCCATCCTTGGTGTAGCCGGATCGGTATCTCTTTTGTCCAAACCGATTTTGGCTCTAATTTCAAAAAAGCAAGCAATCAGGGCTTTGCCTGCAAATCAAACCTATGCTGCGGCTTAAACGGCCGCAGTAATACTTAATTACTAGGAGGATCACGATGCTGCAAAATAACATTGATAAAATTGTAATTGGCACTGCGCTCGCCTTTGCCGCTTCTGCTTTGCTTCCTATTGCTAAAACTACTTTCCGCCCTCTTGCCGAAGCTGGTATGCAAGGCGGAGCCAACTTGATCAATCGGAGCAAATCTTACATTGAATTAGCCCGGCAAGAAGTGGAAGATATCGTTGCCGAGGCCCAATTTGAAAGAATGAAAAAGCAGCTTGACCAAGAAATCGCATTGCTTGACAATACCCAAAAATGAGGAGAACAGATAAATGAACGAACAAAGTATAGATAATCATTTACGTGAAGCCTTATTGCACTTGGAATCTGCCTTAAACCAGAGCGTAAGATGCGTCCTTGAAAACGATAGCACGAAAAAAGAAATAGGTTTAAAGTGGGAACGATTTCTTGGAGAATTTATGGGACAAATCCGGGAAAAGGGAAAAAAATCAAGATTAAATCTGCTGGGCTGGATCAGTTTTCCACGAATACGCTAATCAATTGTATGCAGCCTAAGTCGACAGCAGGCTGCATACTGGATTCTCTATACCCCAGAGAGTCTTTTTTCTAGCTATCCTGTACAATCATAATGAGGATAGGTAAAATCAGGAATGAGGCTAAAGTGCTCCACAGGATACAGGTGGACACGAGTTTGGGCGATGCATTGAATTTTTCTGCCAAGATGACAGCATTCACGGCAACCGGCATGGAAGCCAGGATAAAGAGCACGGAGAACAAAAGGCCCGATATCCCCAGGATCAGCATGGCAAGACAGGCCGCAAGCGGAGAGAGCAGAAGCCGAATGATAAGCCCTGCGTAGCTGGCTTTTTTAATAGACGGCTCCAGCTTGAATATTTTTACATAAGCCACCTGGGTGCCAAGGATTGCCAGCACGACTGGAGAATAGGCTGCTGCAATCATCGAGACACCCGATTGGACGCCGGAGGGCAGATGCCAATCCAGTAGTCGAAGGCTCAGCGCGAGTAATGCCGCATAGATCGCAGGCAGCGAGAATACGGACTTGAAGGCGCTTTGAACGGAAAATTCAGAGCGGGCCGCAAAGTAAACTCCAAGGGTATTGACCAGAATCATCTGGATGACAACATACACAGAGGCCTTGTCCAATCCAAGCTGTCCAAAGGCTAGTAAAATGAGCGGTAATCCATAATTTGCACTGTTGGTCAGCGTGGAGATCAAGGTGAGTCCAGCCGTTTCAGGGGCGCTTAGCTTAAAAATTTTTCCTGAAAGCTGTGCAATTCCCCATAACAGCAGCAGATTCAAGATCGAAAAGGCGGCTGTTTGCGCCACATCATGCAAAGAAAGCTGTGCCTTGAGCAACGTGTCCAGAATCATCGCGGGACTTAAAAAATATAAGTATAAAGTCGAGAGCGGTTTCGTTTCCAGCTTCATGAATTTGCCGAGTAAAAAACCGGCGATTACCGGAAGGGACAGCGGAACGATAACGGATAAAAGAGTTGAAAGTACAATTTGAATCATGAAATCCACCTATCCTTTCTGTAATGACATTTTTCATTATAAGGCGCAGCTTTTAAGCCCGTCCAAGATGAAAATGCGATCAAGGCTATAGGTATATACTATGAATCTATAGACAGTTATTCTAATTTGCAACGAGTAGAATAACAAAAAGGGATGCCCAGAGCCATGTTGATAGGCTAGTGGGACATCCCTTTTTACGATGAAACCAATTATCCTGCTAATTTATGCAGAAGCAACGGCTTCTGCTTTGGTCCGGCATTCATCAGAGCAATAGTGTTGATGATGCTCTTCACAGTCTGGACATACGATATGCTGGAGATTGCACACCGGGCAGTTGATATAATGATCGTTTGGCGTTTCACAATGGAAGCATGAGCCGACAATAACGTCCTCGTCGGTATGGTTGATCGGGATCGAGATGCGTTCATCAAACACATAACATTTTCCGTCAAACAAACGGCCTTGAACCTCCGGGTCCTTGCTGTAGGTTACAATGCCGCCATCCAGCTGGCCTACATCGTTAAAGCCTTCTTTGATCAGAAGACCGGACAGCTTTTCGCACCGGATGCCGCCAGTACAATAGGTCAGTATTTTCTTGTCCTTGAACTGACTCATATTGTCGCGGATCCACTGTGGAAATTCACGGAAGGACTCGACTTCCGGACGAATGGCTCCACGGAAATGACCGATGTCATATTCATAGTCGTTACGTCCGTCCAGCACAACCACATCTTCACCTTGAAGCTGCTCATAAAATTCCTTCGGTGACAAACGCTTGCCACTGATTTCGTTAGGGTCTAGTTCATCCTCATGACGCAGCGTAACCAACTCCTGACGATGGCGTACAAATATTTTCTTGAACGCATGACTGTCAGACTCATCTATTTTAATAACGATATCGTGGAATTTCGGATTGGCGCGCAAATCACGGATGTATTGCTCGGTTTGCTCTACCGTACCAGACAGTGTTCCGTTAATTCCTTCCTGAGCGATCAAAATTCTTCCCTTGACGCCCAACTCCTTGCAGTAAGCCAGATGATCTGCCGTAAAGGTGGCAGGATCTTCAATATTGACATATTTGTAAAACAACAAAATTCTGTAAGCATGCTTGCACACGTAAAATCACCCTCTGATTCAAGTCAAAGTTTTTTAACAACCAATTTTAAATGTACCACATTCTTTAAGTTAGTCAACTAATTTGTATGAAAAGTGGGACTGGAAAATAAAGAGGCAGGTGACGAGCGACAAAAGTAAGGGTTTACATTATAATAATACCGTAGTGACGAGGTGGATTTTCGCAGCAGGATGAGTATTCTTATGATGAAAGGATGAATCGGAATGAAGCATCATTTGGTAGCGCATACACCACCAATGGGGTGGAATAGCTGGGATTGCTACGGCGCAGCGGTGCGTGAGGAGGAGGTACGGGGAAATGCGCAGTATATGGCAGAGCACTTGAAGGAATACGGTTGGGAATATGTCGTGGTGGATATTCAGTGGTATGAGCCGGGAGCTGTTTCTTCACAATATCGCTCCTTTGTTCCGCTGGAAATGGATTCATTTTCACGTCTCATTCCGGCAGTGAATCGTTTTCCTTCTGCAGCAGATGGACGCGGCTTCCAGGCTCTTGCGGAATATATACACCGTCTGGGTTTGAAATTTGGTATACATATTATGAGAGGCATTCCGAGGCAGGCGGTGCATCAGGATACGCCGATTTTGGGAACTCAGGCAACAGCAAGGCAGATTGCACATCCCAACTCCATTTGTCCCTGGAATACAGATATGTATGGGGTAGATGCTACCAAGGAAGGCGCACAGGAGTATTATAACTCGCTGTTTGATCAGTATGCCGAATGGGGTGTCGATTTTGTAAAAGTGGATGACATTGCGGCCTCCCGACTCTACGGCATTCATCTGGCGGAAATTGAATTGATTAGGCAGGCCATCGCCCAATGCGGGCGTCCGATGGTTTTGAGTCTGTCGCCCGGTCCGGCACCCCTGGAGCATGCAGCCGAATTAATCGCCAACGCCAATATGTGGCGCATGACCGACGATTTCTGGGATGTATGGCCTTTGCTGCATGGCATGTTTGAGCGCTGCGAGAAATGGGCTGAACACGTGGGGCCAGGCCACTGGCCGGATTGCGACATGCTGCCACTGGGTCATCTGGGTATTCGCTCGGTAGATTCTGTAGATTCCGGTAGCCATGACCGCTGGACACGCTTTACGAAGGATGAGCAATTGACGATGATGACCCTGTGGAGTATTTTCCGATCCCCGCTGATGTTTGGGGGAGAATTGCGGGATAACGATGCGTGGACGCTTTCTCTGCTGACCAATGAAGAGGTGCTGGATGCTCACCGCAACGGTTTGGATGCCCGGCAGGTGTACAGAAAGGATGAACATATTGTCTGGACTTCGCATAACGGGGAGGGTCATGTATATGCGGCTTTGTTTAATGCTGGAGACGAAGCCTCGCGAGTCTGTGTATCGCTGCAAGACCTGGGCATTGAAGGACAGACCAGTGGCAGAGACTTATGGAATCGTGTGAATCTGGGCACTTTAGAGCAAGAACTGTCCGCAGAGCTACCTCCTCATGGAGCTGCTCTATTTATTTTAAAATAGCATATTGTAACGAAGGATTTAGGTTGTATTTTTAATCGAATCACCTATTCGTAAAATGGATGATATTTTTACGAATGGGTGATTTTTTAATGGACTCGACATTATTCTTGAGAATTTGACATTTGGAACATGTTAATTTGATATAGTACCTATTTCTGTACAAATTTAAAACATCCTCTGCCAATAGATTTGCGAAAGGAGTCAAATGATGAAATTAAAGCAGATTCACAAAAATGAACTGGACGAGCCTTGGCCCTCTAGACAAAAAATACTATGTATCGGGGGGGCTAATCTTGACCGTAAAATTATGATTAAAGGTGCATTTCAGCTTCACACCTCCAACCCGAGCAGCACCAGGCAGCAATCATGCGGTGGGGTGGCTCGCAATGTAGCCGAAAATTTGGGGAGGCTAAGCCAACAGGTCAGTCTGTTAACCGCAGTTGGGGATGATGCGGAAGGCGAATTTATAGTCGAGCAGTCTAGACATTATATGAAAGTGATTCCTCTGCAAGTCAAAGGTGAACCGTCAACAGGAGTTTACACTGCTTTGCTGGACGAGCGTGGGGGGCTGATTGTAGCGACAGCAGAGATGGAAATTTATGATCAGATCCTTCCTTCAGTAATCTTTGAAAATACTCCTTTGATCGCCTCGTCCCGACTAGTGCTGCTGGACACGAATTTCTCTATGAACGTAATTGCTTCCATCATACGGCTATGCCATGAACATCGGATTCCGCTCGTCGTTTCTTCAGTGTCCGCTTCCAAAATGAGAAGGCTTCCTCGAAATTTGAATGGGGTGAGTTGGCTGGTATGTAACCAGGTAGAAGCTGAATCCTATTTGGGAATAGAACTTACGGATGATCAGAAAATGCTGGACGCAACCCGAATTTTTCATCAACTCGGGGTTCAAAATGTAATTCTTATTCGGGGAGCTGACCGTGTTTTGTTTGCCTCGCAGGATGGATCTCATGGACAAATTTTGATGCACCCAGTTCAGGAAGTTAAGGATGTCACGGGCGCAGATGATGCTTTTATTGCCGGAATGATATATGGCATTATCCAAGGATATCCTATGGAGCAAGTGTGTCAATTCGGAATCAGCTGTGTCGCCTTAACTATTCAAACAGATCGGACGGTTTCAGAGACCATTTCTCTAAATAATCTTCATTCCATGTTCAAAGAGCTGTACGGCATACATCCGCGAAATTTTGTGTTTTTTAAGGGGGTTTATTTTAAGGAGAAAGATACATAAATGAAGAAGAGAATCTAACCTACTTTTTGTTGCTGAAACTGTAAAAGGAGCAGGCCGCTTGATGAACAGTGTGAAATACGCTATCGTTTTTCTGCCGCTGTTCCTCCTGTATGTGTTTTTAAAGGGAGGTTCTTTCGTGGTAGGTTCGCTTTATCGACTGATCTATACAATGCTGCCCTTACATCGAAGGCTGAATGACGAAATTTTTGCTGTGCAGCACGCCAAACGTATTATCGTGATCGGTTCGCCGGGGAGCGGCAAAACCTTTTTTGCCAAACGTTTATCCAAGTGGACTCATTTGCCATACATCTCTCTGGATGATTTGTATTGGGGACCGGAGTGGAAGCGGAGCACGGATGAACAATTTTTGCAACAGCTTGGGGAAGTGCTTCAAAGAAACGAGTGGATCATTGAAGGGAATTATCATGATTATTATTTTACAGAGCGGCTCCAGCGCTCTGATACGATCATTGTGATGGATGTCAGCACGATTGAAGCGATAACAGGAGTTATTACACGATCGCTTAACCGTTTTCTCTTCTCCAATGAGTTGCCCAAAGGAATAGAACAGGAAGCGATTCGTATTTGGGACATTTCGCCTCGTTTTATCCGCTTTGTTTTAGGCTTTCGCAGGCGTATACGTCCTAAAATTTGGCCATTCATTATGCAATATGGCAAACAACGAAGTTTAATTATTTTGAAATCAAAATATCGTTCATGTCTCTGGAAGAATTCCAGATAGATAATTATCTGCTTGACCACGGCTTCCGTTTCGTGTAATGTAATGAAAATTGTAATATACAGGAATAGTGTAGACCAAGGATCAAAGGTTCAACAACCGCCGTACAGAGAAGAAACCCATGGGCTGAAAGGTTTCTCGCCGCGAATGAACGTTTTCCTGCCTTGTGAGCTGTAGCGGAATGTATTTTAAACCGTTACCGGTTAGACGCCGTTATCTGATGAAGGGCCGTTCCATACTATGGATATGGTCAAATTAAGGGTGGTACCACGACACATTCGTCCCTGACGGATGTGTCTTTTTGCGTACATTTTATCGTCCATACAAGGAGGCAGCCACACATGCGCCAAAGTCGATTATTACTGACAACATTACGTGAATCGCCCGCAGAAGCCGAAGTGATCAGTCATCAGCTTATGCTGCGTGCAGGGTTTATCCGGCAACTCGCAGCCGGAGTGTATAGCTACATGCCACTCGGCAGACGTGTTCTCCGGAAAGTGGAGCAAATCGTACGGGATGAGATGGATCGTACAGGGGCTGGGGAGCTGTTAATGCCTGCATTGCAGCCTGCTGAGCTGTGGCAAGAGTCAGGGAGATACGATGTGTACGGTCCAGAGCTGATGCGTATTCAAGACCGACATGATCGGGAGTTTGCCTTGGGTCCTACCCATGAAGAGGTCATTACGTCATTAGTGCGAAATGAGGTGAACTCCTATCGAAAATTACCTGTCATGCTGTATCAAATTCAAACCAAGTTTCGGGATGAACGACGGCCACGATTTGGCCTGCTCCGTAGCAGAGAATTTTTGATGAAGGATGCCTATTCGTTTGATGCGAGCTGGGAAGGGCTGGATCAAGCTTATTGGAGTATGTTTAAGGCCTATCATCGTATTTTTACCCGTTGTGGCCTAAACTTTCGCGCAGTTGAAGCAGATGCGGGTGCTATTGGCGGCGAAGGTGGAACACATGAATTTATGGCGCTGGCTGACATTGGCGAGGATACGATTGCTTCTTGTAATTGCTGTGACTATGCCGCTAATCTTGAAAAGGCCGTGCCACGAAGCATGGAAAAATCAGAAGCATTAACTGCCGCAGATAAAATGGAAAAATTTCACACTCCAGGTCTGCGCACGATAGATCAACTGGTTGAATCGCTGCAAATACAGCCACAGGGTATGATCAAAACACTGATTTATATGGCTGATGATCAACCTGTTGCTGTAGTCGTCAGGGGAGATCATGAGGTCAACGAAGCGAAAGTTAAACATATTTTAGGTAGTGAAAAATTCGAAATAGCAAGTTCAGATACCGTATCAAAGGCGACTGGAGCCCCTTCGGGGTTCATAGGTCCATGGGGCTTGACGATCCCTGTGTGGGTGGATTACGCCGTTGTTCAAATGTCCAGCGGTATCGCAGGCGCGAACGAACTGGATTATCATTATCGGCATGTGAATCCAAGACGCGATATGGACCTTCGTCATGTGGCAGATTTACGCAACGTTATGGAAGGGGACCTATGTCCTCGCTGTGACAAAGGGGAATTGAAGCTTCATCGTGGAATTGAGATTGGACACGTGTTTAAACTGGGCACCAAATACAGCGAGAAGCTGGGTGCGACTTTTTTGGACGCGTCTGGAGCAAATCAGATGATGATTATGGGCTGCTACGGCATTGGCGTTTCCCGAATCCTCTCTGCCATCGTTGAGCAAAATCATGATCAGAACGGAATGATATGGCCTCATGCGCTGGCCCCGTTTCAAGTTCATATTATTCCGATCTCTGTTAAAGACAGTCTGCAAATGCAGATGGCTGAGGATTTATACAACCAGCTACAGGATCACGGTGTCGAGGTGTTGATGGATGATCGAGAGGAACGCCCCGGGGTTAAATTCAAGGATTCGGATTTAGTGGGTATTCCCGTGCGCATCGTTGTGGGTAAAGATGCTGGACACGGGAAAATAGAGCTAGTAGATCGGAGAACCAGCAACAAAGAGACGATTCATATCAAAGATGTAGAGAGACGGATATTGGAGCTTATTCAACAATAGCTACTCAGCTTATTCATTTACAGGCCTGTACCACCTACGCTCCCACAATTCAATACGCCCGGACTATAATCGTGTGGGCGTATCTTTAACAACAATTACTATATATCATCAAGTATCTCTGTCTTGTAGAATGTGACCTTCTCCAAGTGCAATCTCATTGAAGTCAGCCATATGGCGTGCCTGAAATCGGATCGGCTTGTCTCGGCCTATCATAATGATATTTTGCAGGTCAGCAGCGCCTTCCGAGGGGAGGGAGAAAGCTGTGACATAAGCGAATACCCCACGCAACGTTGTATGAATGGCATTCATCAGATGATCGTGTTCACTTTTGCCCATTACATTCATAATCATGGACCCTTCCAAATCCAGCTTTTCTTTGACGATCCCGAAAAATTCTCTGGATATTAAATGCGGCGGCGTTCCCTGATCTGTGAAGGCATCTAAAATAATATAATCATAAGTATCTGACGCTTCTTTCTCCAAAATGAGGCGACCATCACCAACGGTCACGTTGTCCTTGTCATATCCAAAGAATGTTCGGCTGAATTCCACGACTTGTGCATCCAGCTCGGCAATCTTAAAACGTTTATCTGTAAAATGACCCGCAATCGTACCTATACCGTGCCCGATTACAAACACGTCTTCAAATGACGGATCGTTCAGCTCCATGAGATGGATGATTGCTCTCGGATATTCGAACAGAATGCGTTGAGGATGATTCAAATCCACCGCGCCTTGTACGGCTGCATTTGAAAACTGCATCACCCGGAATAATCCTTTTTCACCATACAGCTCTGTGGTATCGTATACCGTTATTTCATGATTATTGCTCAACTTTTTATATAGTACATCCAAGTGATCTATCCCCTTCAAGTCATACTCCACCATCATATTAGACATTTATGAGCCTGTTGTCCATATATTAAGCGGCGGTGCCGTTCTGCTCTTGCCAAGCAGCTCCAATCCATATAATTGTTCAATCATGCGCAGCACGGAAAAATGATTACTTTTCCCTTCGTAGGGACCGTTTTTCAAATGAGGACCTATGATCATAGTCGGGATTTTGTTGTTGCTGCTCATGTCATCTTCGTCCCATGTTACGACTAAAAGACTGTTATGCTGCGGCGCCCAGCGGGCATAAGAGGACAAGTGGGCTTGCAACCATTGATCCGCTTCCCGGATCGTGCCGTCGTGCATATCGTGGTTCAGGTTGGGAATGACAAAAGAAACGGCCGACAACTGATTAAAATTTTGCGGAAAGCTGGTTAAAGGCATATTGATCGAGGCTGGCAGGTTGGTGAAATTCACCCACGGATTATGTTTTCTGGCATATCGGGTTTTCAGATCATAAGGGCCTGTAAATCCGGTTTTGGGCAGTCCCTCTGAGTAGCCCCCAAACGTATATCCATGTTTCGTAAGCTCCAATGCCAGATTGTTGGCGTTCATCTTCTTGGGAGTCAGGTCATTATTCACCCCTTGATTGGAACCGGAAAAAAGATCCAGATAGTTCGGTTGACTCGGGTGTTCGATCGCATAATGATTCATCAGAGAGACACCGTTTTTCATCAGGTCATTCATAAAGGGTGCGGAAGAATTGCCTGATATTTTTTTCGACGAATGATTTTCTTCCACAACAATGACGATATGATCCATACGGTGCGGAGATTTGGCGGCATTGGACTGCGTTGTTTCAGACTTGACGGGTGTGACCGCCAAAGCCGAGGGTTGAACGCCCTTAGCATCAGAACGGTTCGTAAACCAGTCGGAATGAGACATTATACAAAAGGCTACCGTTAGAGCGATGGCGGTCAACAGTATTTTCATTTTCAACAGAGGAACCTCATTTCATGATTAATTGATCACAGAACTGTGTTCATGGATTCATGATCAAGCTTACTCAGGACACATTAAAATATCATGAGAAAAATAAAGTGAAAAGATCATTATTTTTTAATGTACATAGAGTAAACTGGTTTCTATATCAAGCATACTAGGAAAAGACGCCCCGAGCATAGAAAGGATAGCTATGAAGAAGATACTGCTGATCGAGGATGAGAAAAATTTGGCCCGTTTCATTGAACTGGAACTAAAGCATGAATCTTACGAGGTAACCGTCAACTATGAAGGTCGGAAGGGGCTGGAGTCTGCGTTAAACGAGGAATGGGATATCATCCTGCTGGATTTAATGCTTCCAGGTCTCAACGGAATCGAAGTATGCCGACGGATTCGCAAAACGAAGCAAACTCCCATCATTATGCTGACCGCCAGAGACGGTGTGATGGACAAAGTGATGGGGCTGGACAGCGGGGCAGATGATTATATCCCTAAGCCATTTGCTATTGAAGAGTTGCTGGCACGGATGCGTTCTTTGCTGCGACGCAGTGGCTCTGTGGAGGATACCAATCAAATTATCTACAATGGATTGGTGTTGGACAGCGAGGCCCGCATTTTGACCAAAGACCAGCAGATTATTGAGTTGACGAAGCGTGAATTTGATCTGCTGTCCATATTAATGCAGAATATTGGGCGCGTCATGACCCGGGAGAGGCTAATGGAACTCATATGGGGCTATGATTCAGAGGTGGAAACGAATGTCGTCGATGTATATATTCGTTATCTGCGAAGCAAAATCGACGAGCCTGGGGAACCGAGCTTTATTCAGACACTACGCGGATTGGGGTATGTGATCCGAAGATGACAACGTTAAAATTCATATTTTCCCGACTCCCTATTCGTTGGAAATTGGCGGTGTGGTCTTCGTTGCTGCTATGTATTCTGTTTGTTTTGTACAACGGTGTCCAATATTTTACGATTAACCAATGGATGGTCAGCGAGGGAGAAGTGAGCATCCGCAAGAGTATGAATGAAATCCAAAACTTTTTTCAGGAAAAACAGATGTCTGCGCAGGAAATAGTAAACAGTCAACGTTTTGTTGAGGATATGAATGATCCGCATCAAATGATCCGCATATTGAATCAGCAAGGAACCCCACTATTGAGCGTCAGCGATGAGATGCCTGAGGATTGGTTTCCGCCGCAAACGGCGCAAAGCACCCGGATTATGACTGCCTGGCATCTGGAGGATCAGGTTTTGATCATGCGAAGTCCGCTGAATTCAGGTGGTTTTAGGGGAACAATTGAAATTATCAATAATATGGAAAATTTAGAGAAGGTGAGTGACAAAATAAAAGGTGTCATGATTATGGGCGGTATAGGTGCTATTCTATTAAGCGCTTTAGGAGGAGTTTTTCTTTCACGCCAGTTAATCCGGCCGATTCAGTCCATGACGGATACGATGACAAGAATACGGAAAAAAGGGCTGCATGAGGAACGTGTCCAAGTATCCGATAACAATGACGAGCTGTCAAATCTGGGAAGAGTGTTTAATGGGCTGATTGATCAGTTGGAGCGTTCTTTTCTACAGCAAAAGCAGTTTGTTGAGGATGCCTCCCATGAATT
Organism: Paenibacillus sp. FSL R10-2782; assembly: GCF_038592985.1. Taxonomy (NCBI): domain Bacteria; kingdom Bacillati; phylum Bacillota; class Bacilli; order Caryophanales; family Paenibacillaceae; genus Paenibacillus; species Paenibacillus sp. FSL R10-2782. Next base: position 2,607,073 of record NZ_CP151951.1, read on the forward strand.
ACGTACACCCATTTCGATTATTGAAGGCCATATCTCCTTATTGAACCGCTGGGGCAAACACGATCCGGCCATATTGGACGAGTCGCTCAGTGTGTCCGTCCAGGAGCTTGAGCGTTTGAAAGGCATTGTAAACGATCTTTTGGAGTTGACGCGGGCCGAATCGGGAACTTCTGAACAGAATGTGCCTGTAATAGATATCCGTCACACCGTTCAGTATACGCTCACCAATTTTGCCATGCTGCATCCTGATATGATATTCCGGGAGGAACTGACTCCCCTCGAAAAGGTGCAGATTCACATCACGCCTCAGCATCTGGAACAACTGTTACTGATCGTGCTGGATAACGCCGTTAAATATGCTGGCTCTTCGAAAGAAATCCTTGTAACGGGGACGCTGGAACGAGACGAGGTTTATATTCATATTACCGATTACGGAATCGGAATTCCGGCGGAGGACTTGCCATATGTATTCGACCGATTTTATCGGGTGGATAAGGCCAGAAGCCGCGAGCAGGGCGGGACAGGTTTGGGCCTTGCGATAGCCAAGCAGCTGGTCAAGCGATATAACGGTGACATCAGAGTAAGCAGTATTGAACATATAGGGACAACCGTAACGCTTTGTTTTCCAATATACAAAGTCTAAATAGGTTAGACAAATCAAAGAAGCTCCGTAAGCCATATCCATGGTTTACGGAGCTTCTTTCACACTCAAGCATCGTCAGCTTGTGGTTTGTTTGATCTGTTCCAGATTTTATGTTCCATTTTTTCGTACAGGTTCAAGCAAGAGTTTACCAGTTTCCGAGGACGTTTGAAACGCAGGAGCAGATATCGGGTACTAACCGCGCACAAGGTGCCAATCAGCGCACCAGCGGCAATATCTGACGGGTAATGAACGCCAGTCCAGATACGGGAAAAACCAATAAGTAAAGCTGCGGCGAGCCACAACAATCTAAACCTCTTACCGTACAGCCAAAACGTGGCCGCCAGCGCAAAAGCTCCAATGGCGTGGTCGCTCGGGAAAGAGGCGTTGGCCGGATGCTTGATTAGCTGAATGACAGCGTGGGTGACGAAGGGACGATCCCGGTACACAAGATGCCCGATGATAAAGCTGAGCCCCATGCCCAGACATACGGATACCACCGCCGATATGGTCATGTTACGGTTGGGTTTATTTCTTGAAAACCAGTACAGGAGCAAGCCCAAGGCGAATACATATTGGGCATCTTCGGCGAAAAAACGCATCAGCCCATTCAAAACAGAAAAGCTATTCGCTTGTTCATTAATGAAATGGAAAATCTGATAGTCCAGGTTAGATAACATATTAGAGATTACTCCTTTTCTTATATGATTCAAAAGTTGAAAGTAATATGATCTTAACTCTTGAACATGGGAGCACCTTTAGATGAAAATTAGAATTTCATGAGAAAAGGAGATATTTTTATCACTAAATCCTTTGAACTTGTTCAAGTGTCCTTTAGGAGATATAATATACAAGGCAGCATTTTGCATCATTCGATTCCCGACGCTTGAAAGTACAATATATAGACGAACTAAACCGTTTCGATCTATATATTGCTGATCTAAAATCGCTCTTGGGATTTATGCAAAATGCTCAAGGATATAATGAATACCGTTGTGTATATTCATATAGAAAGAGAGCGGGATATTATGGGACGTAAGTGGAACAATATTAAAGAAAAAAAGGCATCCAAGGATGCTAATACGAGTCGTATATATGCTAAATTTGGCGTAGAAATTTATGTAGCAGCCAAACAGGGTGAGCCTGATCCTGAATCCAATCGGGTTCTCAGAGTCGTGCTAGAACGTGCAAAAACGTACAATGTACCGAAAGCCATCATTGACCGGGCGATTGAAAAAGCAAAAGGTGCCGGGGATGAAAACTATGTTGAGCTTCGCTATGAAGGCTTCGGACCGAACGGTTCCATGGTCATTGTAGATGCACTCACCAATAACGTAAACCGTACGGCATCTGATGTGCGTTCTGCTTTTACTAAAAATGGCGGCAGTCTGGGTGTAAGCGGATCTGTAGCCTATATGTTTGATTCAACGGCGGTTATTGGTCTGGTAGGTAAAACCGCAGATGAAGTGTTGGAACTCTTGATGGAGGCAGATGTAGAGGTACGTGACATCATCGAAGAGGATGAGGCTGTTATCGTATATGCGGAGCCTGACCAATTCCATGCTGTACAGGAAGCCTGCAAGCAGGCGGGAGTTACAGAATTTACAGTGGCCGAACTTACCATGCTTGCCCAAAATGATATTACACTTCCAGAAGATGCACAGCTTCAATTTGACAAATTGATTGATGCATTAGAAGATTTGGAGGATGTTCAACAGGTTTACCATAATGTAGATTCTGATGAATAGCTTCAAGCTGAACGACCTTAATCCGTAAATTTATAAAAACATCGTATTCCGATACGGTGTTTTTTTGCGTATTTGCAGCTATTTCTGTGTAATTAGGCAACGGCCTTGGTTTCTTGAATGGGAGAATAGGCTTTTTTTCTTGACTGATTAGTCTGATAAAAGTATGATCTTAGGCAAGGTGGTGAACGTGGGGATTGGGAAGAGCTAAAGAATTTGATACGGAGAGTGTACTGCGAAAAGCCATGGCTGTATTTGGAGAGCATGGTTATGAGGGAACTTCTCTGACGATTTTACTGGATCAGTTGGGTATAGCACGGCAGAGTCTTTACGATACCTATGGAACGAAATATGATTTATTTTTCTCGGCTATTCAGCTCTATATAAGTGACAAAACCGAAGCCGTAGTTCATCTTCTAAGTCAACCAGGGAGCATTAAGGAAGCCATAGCGATGATTTTTAATGAATCTGTCAGGGTTTTGACGGACCCCAATCTATCCAAGGAATGCTTTATTATGAACAGTGCTATTGAACAGGTTCCGCATCATCATGAAATCAAAGTTTTTATATCTGAGAGTACAGAAAGGCTTGAGCTTGCTTTCTACAACGCCCTGGTCCGTGCTCATAAAGAGGGAGAGATTCATTCCACGGAGTCTGAGCTACGGTCGATCGCCAGATTTCTAAATCATGCCCGACTATCGTTGACATTTACCGCCAAGACAGGCGCAAGCCCTGAGGTGCTTAAAGATATCGTGCGTACGACGCTGTCGATTTTGGATTGATTTTTTATGAGCGCTCTATAGCGTTTATTTTTTTGATAATTCCGGACCGATTAGTCAAATTTTTTTTAGAAATTCCAGACTGTTTAGTCTGAAAAATTTCGTTTTCGATAAGGAGAAAAGTCCAATGACAAACAAAAATATAACATTGATTACAGGGGCAAGCGGCAAAACCGGTAGTCGCATTGCTGCCAGACTTAAGCAGTTTCAGCATCCAGTCCGGTTAGCAGGACGTAGCAACTCGACAGATTTGCCCGGCTCAGATCATATACATTTCGATTGGTACGATGAATCAACACATATAAAAGCGCTGACGAATGTAGATAAAATTTATTTGGTTGTGCCTGTATTGGACGTAAACCCCGCCAAAGTCATGATTCCTTTTATTGAAAAAGCCATTCATGAAGGCGTGAAAAGGTTCGTGCTTCTGGGCAGCGCATCTATCCCTGCGGATGGCCCGGTATTCGGACCGGTGCATCAAGCCCTCAGCAATTTAGCTCCTGAGTGGACAGTATTACAGCCATCCTATTTTATGCAGAACTTTACCGAAGGTCAGCATGTAAGCACCATCAAAAACACCGGCACGATTTATAGTGCGACAGGGGATGGGAGAGTGGGTTTCGTCAGCGCAGATGACATTGCAGAAGTGGGGGTAAGAGCCCTGATTGACGATAAGCCTCATAACACAGCTCATGTAATCACTGGACCTCATTCGTTGACATATGGTGAAGTTGCTCAGTTGATCGGCCATGTTATAGGAAAAACGATTCAGCACATCTCGCTGTCTGACGAAGAACTGAAAGTCGGCATGATTCAGGCAGGTATGCCTGCGAACTACGCTGCCATGCTGGCGGGATTGGATCAAAGGATACGTGAAAACGGAAGTGAAGACCAAGTTACCGATATCGTGGAGCGTGTCACCAGGCGCAGCCCGATCTCATTTGAGCAGTTTGTGCAAACCCATGTAGGCACCTGGAAGTAAATGTAGGGGCGTCTCAAACAGATCTGATAGCCTGGTTGAGACGCCCTTGTCAGTTGGCGACAGACACTTTACATAATGCTTGATGTTACCTTCCAGTTATTGAAATCATAGGTCCGTCTCTCTCTGTCATGAACCAAATCGAGTTTATTTCCATTATAATTCTGATGCATCCACGGATCATCCAGCAGAGGCCAATTAGCATAATTGACTTCTGCACCCTGAATTTTACGTGAGGTGGCATATACGATTTCCATCTCTTTACCTGTTAATCCTTTGTAATAGACCCGGGGATTGGTATCGTTAACACCGCTGAAATCCACTACGGTTTTCGTCAGGACAGCCTCAGCAAAGCAGTCAAGCTCTCTAATGCAAGAACCGCCTGCGTAGTCCATAAGAGGTGCTGTTTCAACGATGACCGCATTTTTTGCCCCGTCACTCCGCAACGCTCTCTGATAACCTCCGTATCTCCACGATTCCGTGTCATAAGGCCAATCGTAAGGTTGTGCCGTTCTGACAGCCATCAGCATTTTACCTGTATGGAAGAATACCCAGCCGTTCCTGTTGAATGGGTCCTGTTCGATCGTTGCTTTGATTCCGTTATATGAAACAGGGCCGTCGATCCATGTATTTGAATTTGTGATATTGTATACAGCAATGAGTGCACCGTCGTCCTGAAGCACTTCCTCCATATTCGTTCCGCCAATCCAATATTCCGAGTTGGACGGATTCAAGTTAATCGGCTCACTGAAGTGTTGCTTCATGAAGAACGTATTTGGTTCGTCACTGTATGTATCTCCCACCCATTTGATGCCCCAACGATGAAGCTGGTTTTGTGCGAGCCGATTGTCCTTTTGACTGAATACGGCGTAATCCGGGGTGATGTAGCTTGTCTTATACGGTTTGTTACTGTTTCTAGGCATCCGTTCCTTATGTGTGTAAGTTGTAGAACGGGCTGTCGCTATACTCTTGAAAATGTCTGGTAACTCGTAGTTCGCAACCGTAAATGGAATCGTGGTAAATTTCAGATTGGTTTCATTGCCGAGATATATCGGCTTACGACTGTCTCCAAACAACATCCACAGTAGCACTGCACTCTCATCAAGTGTATATCCCGGCTCTTGCTGCGCATTATAAGTTCTGGCCTGACTGGTCACCCAGTACCCATGCAGCCACTCCCCTACGATACTGGCAAAATACCACTCCAACGTCAGTTTGGCCATATTCCGCAATGTCGCATCTTTCAAGTGTTCGGTAATGAACAATAGCGGTCCTACATGATGGATAAAATATGTTGGGGAGTCGTATTCAAAGTACCCCTGTTTTGTAATTGTGGAAAGTTCGGACAGCAGATAGCTTCTGGCGATGGTAGCATAATTCACCGGATAATCTGGCCATTCTTCCGCTCCGACAACCCCGACTGCCGCATACATGAGCCGTTGATTTTCTGTATTTCCCGACAGAGCCGTCCCATCGGCATTCAAAATGTTAAAACTTAGCATTTTTGCTTTTACTTTATCCTTTAATGCAGGTGAGTAATACTCTTTATACTTCATATAAGCTTCCATTACGTTAATTCCCCAGAACATGTCTTTGTTTCGATCCAAATGAATGTTGACGTAGGCAAGTCCAGTGCTGATATTTCCTTTGGAAAATTGCGCCATAGCCGCATAACCACCGACCTTTCGGCCCTGATCATACTCACTATAAGGGTAGCCCAATGCTGCTACATCGTCGATTACGATCTGTTTGCGCTCCTGTAGTGAGCCTGTTAAAATCTCATTTTTAAACATAATTAAAGCCACTCCCCTGATAATGGAATAATAACGCAAAAATAGTGTAAATTTAGAGATGTGAGAGAAAGAAAAACCTGAACATAAATCTGGCTGAGAATTGCGAATTTTAATTGTTAGAAGAGATTATTTGTTGTAATTATAAGATGTTTGGTTATTAATCTCAATATTTTTACTATATTTTTATTGTGAAAATATAGCATTAGAATCAAGATGAAATCTACCCGGGATTATTCCGGCTATGTCCCGGGTACGTTTTCTTCTATGCTTTTTAGCTGATTATGATGATGGTTGGGTTTGATCTATTCCGGATTTCGTCAGGTAGATCACCAAGGTTAAAATAGTTACGAGAAAAATCACGCTGGTTCCGGCCGTACCCAGGCCGAGTCCGCCATCGGTGTGAGATTGTGACAGATAATCCCCAAGAGAGGCGCCGAGAGGCCGGGTCACAATGTACGCCATCCAGAAGGACCACACGGCATTGAATTTAAACCGATTGCGGGCAATCGTTACGATACCAATCAGTGAAGCAAACATAAGCGCTGACCTCCAGTAACCTAAGTCAAGGCCTTCTGATATAAGATCACCAGCCGCTGTACCCAAGGCAAAGGTAAAGAATATCGTTGTCCAGTAGAATATTTCACGCTTGATCGTGTAAATAGAATGAATGGATAATGTTTTCTCGCTCCCATACCAAAGTGTAAAAGTCACCAGGAGAGCAAGGGCAAAGACAGTCGTGGTAACTTGCAGCGAGACCCCTATGTGGTCCACAAGGTTATCTGAGACAAGCGTGCCCACAACACTGATGAGAGTCACCACGAGCCAGTAGATTCCAGGTATATATTTGCGCGACCTGAACTGAAATAGAAGTGTGACGAGTAAGAGAACAACCATGACCACAGTTGTACGAGTCAAGCCCCAATGCAAATTAAAGTTAAGAAAGTCGGCAGCGGTTTCTCCCACGGTCGTCGTCATAATCTTAATAATCCAAAACAAAATGGTGACCTCCGGCACCTTGTTTAGCATTTTGCGGATTATGGATATGTTCGCCGTCTCCTCCGTGGAAATGGAGAGACTTTCGCTTTTCATGTTCTGATCCTGTTCCTCTTTTTTCATTGATAATCCTCCTCATGTTCTGGGGAACCTATTTAGATACTTGTCCCTCCTGAACAATGTACATAAAGAACATGAAACGATAGTGAGAATTACATGTGAAAAAACATAGAACATTTAAGCTTAGATTAGAAACTGATTAGGAATGAGGGACTTCAATGTATTCAATGCTCCATCTAGGGAAGGAAGAAAATCAACCTGTAGATGGACTCCAAAGCGACTGCTATGGGTTAAACTGGCTACGTACAGTTGAGAAAAATAAGGAATGTGGGGGGAGAACATGGGCAGCTATGTCATTATTTTGGTTATTGTCGTTTTTTTAATGCTAAAAGAGAAAGAAATTCGCCCGTCCCGTTTATGGATCACACCAGCGTTGTTCGCGTATCTAACTTTTTCAAGCATGACCGGAAACACCCTGACAGCAGGAAGCTTCTTTCTGTACTCGATTTGTTTGCTTGTTGGGCTTGCTATCGGCGCATGGAGAGGGAAACTGGATAAGGTTCGAATCCATCCTGTAACCGGCAAAGCAACCTCTCAAGGCTCCATTGCCGGGGTTATTCTTTTCTTAGTAGTTATGCTTCTTCGTGTATTGGCGGGTTCATGGGGAGCACAATGTCCTTCTCTTTGAAGGAACCTGTCGCCTGAGCTTGTTTGATCCAGCGGTCTAAAGCTGAGGCTGTGAGGCCATATTCCTCCACAAGGGCTGCTCTGGATTTCCCATTTTCATAGAGTCCCACCATTTGTTTTTTGAATTCTGCTGTAAAGGTACGTCGTTGTTGTTTTGGCATTGTAGAGATTCGCTCCTTAACATGATAGGTTTATTCTACAAGCCCTTATTTTTTCTGTCCAACTTAGCTTAAAGAGTGGATACAAGATTCGCAAACGTCATTACCGAAGCAACTCCTGTGACGATGACCGATAGTCCGGGCAGTACACCCCGGAATATTCGTATTTAGAGTAAGAAAAGACGCCAAGCCGGTCATGCTCAAAGGCTTAGCGTATATTTTCGTTAAAATGTTGGCGGGACCCCGTTAAATGATTAACTTGCGTTTAACTCTGGTGTTTGTTTCATTTTAGAAGCATTTAGAGTAGTATAGATAATTAAAGCTATAAGAATTGTAACCAGTACCAGCGAAGATCCCATAGTTCCTAAATCCAATCCTCCCTTTGCGTGGGATTTGGTAAGAAGGTCTCCAAATGTCGCTCCAAAAGGACGTGTTAATACAAACGCTAGCCAGAACAGAAATACTCGTGAAATATTTGTGAAATAAGTTAATAGTAGAATAATACCCAGCAAGCTCCCTATTAAAACCGCTCCTCCTACAAAACCAAGACCGGAACTATCCGCCAAAAAATCACCTAAAGCAGTACCTAAAGTGTTTGAGAACAAGATGGCAATCCAATAAATCAATTCTACTTTCCGTGTAGTAATATTATTGACGTTCAATGATCGCTCACTAAAATACCAAAATGAAAAAATGGCTAACAATATACATACTAAAATTAATGATCCCGTTGCATAACCCAACCCTAGGCTACGATCCATGTAGTCAGACATGGTCGTGCCAGCAGTGCTCGTTGTAAGAATTACAGTCCAATAAAGAAATGGATGGTACTTCTTAGAAGAAAGTTGAAAAATAAGACTAATTAAAAAAACACTAACAAAATCATGGAACTAATGGCATAGCCTACATTAAGGGTTTGTGACAATAAGTCACCTGCGGTTTCACCCAGCGTAGTAGCGCAAATCTTCATAATCCAAAAAAAGGCCGTGACTTGTGCAATTTTTTGCATCTTTCATTTCTCACTCCCCGAATTTTAACAGCCTTTTATTTTTATAAAGTGCTATTTGCTTTAATATATTCGGAGATAATTAAATTCACATTAGAAAGCAGTAAGAAATGCATGAGGATATGCTTTTTTCTGAGAGCATGGACAAGACGCACGTTCACCGAATTCTTCAGAGTTCATCCTTTGGATAAAAAGAATAACCGGGATACTTGACGACAGGCCATTTTACCTTCCGCAAATTAGAGGTCACATCAGCACCAACATTTAAATTGCTCTGAATGAGCTCTGTGGGGGTAAGAGCCATCCATTGATTCAGGGAAACATCCGCGAAACGGTCACTTTTAAACATTTCAAGAAACCATAACGTACTTGAACCTGTATTTTGGATGTAATGACCGTAAGCAAAAGGAACATATCCAACATCCCCGGCTCTGAAATCAAACGTGCGCGCCGCGCCATTTCCGCCAAAAACAGTCATTCGGCCTTGCCCGGTAAGATAGTATTGCCATTCGTCATTATTGGGATGCCAGTGCATTTCCCGAATGGCTCCAGGCTCAATCTCAACAAGAGCAGCGGCGATCGTTTGGGATATCGGAAAATTGGAAGAATCGACGATTCGTACGCTTCCACCCGGCGTTTTGATGGGGGGCTGAGCGAGTAATTCATATTTAAAGGATTGAGGTATCGTACCATAGGGAGAGGAAACCGCCTGGCTTTGGATTGAACCAGGAACGTTATCCTGATAAATGTATACTTGTTCTTGAGGAATGGACGAAAAATCAGCTTCAGGAACGCCGAAATTGGCAGACAATACATCTTTTGGAGTATGTGCAAACCAATCGGAGATGGATAACGTGTTCAGATCAGAAAAGTTGCCGTCATCAAAAACTAGCAAAAATTCGCAGCCTTCCTCAAGACCTTGTATAGAGTGTGGAATGCCGGGTGGGAAATACCAGAGATCACCAGGACCCACATCAGCAATAAAATTCCGACCATTTTGGTCGACGGCTGTAATACGGGCACTCCCCAACAGCATATAAGACCATTCTGCCTGCTGGTGCCAATGAAGCTCGCGTACGCCGCCTGGTGTCAAACTCATATTAACTCCGGCAAGAGTGGTTGCAATGGGTAGCTCCCTTGCGGTTATTTCTCTTGACCAGCCACCGTGATTCAACTGCATATGGGCATCTGAAAAAGAAAACCTCATGTTCGGGATGAGTCCATTATCTGTTACGGGTGGAACCAGCATGTCAGGATTTTGCAAATCCCTCATCACATCCCGGGGACCCTTATCAATGCCTCCAGCGCCATCACTTCTGATGGGCTGCGGCACTTTGGAATTTTTCGAGCAATCATTATGCATCATTTGATCTTCCTCTCCAAGTTGAGGCTTCATCAATCTTAGAATAAGAAAAAATCCGCATAAAGATTTTATGAACTCTTGGAGGGTTTTATGCCTTCTGAGCCAGATCAGCAAACTGTGCATCCATGAGCTGAACTAAATCCTTCGGACTTAATTCAAGTTGGGTTCCAATTTTCCCGGCGCTCACAACAATGGTTTCCAACTTTACTGCGGGTTGGTCAATAAAAGTAGGATAGAGCTTTTTCATTCCTATAGGAGAGCAGCCACCCCTGATATAGCCCGTATGCTTTTGCAGCTCTTTGACTGGAAGCATTTCGATTTTCTTTTCTCCCGCTGATTTGGCAGCCTTTTTGAGATCAAGCTCTTTATGTACAGGAATCACAAAAACAAACAGATGTTGTTTGCTATGTGCAACCAACGTTTTGAAGACAGCTTCCGGAGCTTTTCCGATTTTCTCGGCTACATTCATACCATCTATTTTTCCATCCTGATGATCATAACTCAGAATTTTGTAGCTTACATTCTGTCCATCCAATATTCGCATCGCGTTTGTTTTACTCGCACTCATCTTATTTCGTCGTCCTTTCTAAGCTCTTGCCGAGGCAATTGTAGCAACCATATCCCCCGGCAGAATTATTTGGTTCTCATCATTAGAGTCGTTCCAGATCATCTACATAGTCCTTTGCTTCCTTTAAAGAGAGGTCTTTAGCTACTCTTAGCTCTTTTATCGCCTGAATCTTTTTGCCTTCTCTAATCAACAGGAGCAGCCTTTCATTGATATCCTCCGAAATTCCTGTGTATAGCACATGTGGTGGCGCGGTAGCAGTTGTGCCTGACAGCGATATTCCCGACACTCCAGAATGATTCTCAAGGCGCTCTATATCGGCTTTCAGGTCATTAAGCCGAGCTTGCAAGCTGTAGACTTTGATCAAAAGTATGATGGAAATAATCAACGCGATCAATGCTATAAATTCCATAGTTTCCACTAATGTTCCCCCTTTATTTTCTTATTTCTGCTTAAAACTGACACATTAATAATCGTTTAATTACAAATAGTATAGCATGAGAAATTCATTTTCCCATCACTAAGGTTGCCTCGTGGCTACAAATTGACTTTTTGCAGACAGAACGTTATAACAGATCTTATTTTAATTAACAATAAATCATACCCGTGAAAAAGAGCCGTCCTCAAATCGATCGAGGGCGGCCTTTATACGTGTGCATCCTAAACTTTTTATTTCCTGCCCAATCAACTTTCACTGTTAGCCGTAACGTCATGCCAAATAAGGCGAATGACCGTGCCTTTCCCTAAAGCCGTGTCGACCGTAATTTGCCCTCCCATGGCTTCAATCAGTCCTTTGGATACAGCCATACCAAGACCTGTCCCATTCGGCGTAGTAGAGGTATTGGTTCCCCGGTAATAACGTTCAAATAATCGGCTTACCGTATTTTCATCCATTCCTCTACCGTTATCAGCAAATTCAATCGTGAACCCTTTACCACCTTCGCTGGATATAACCGAGACGGTAAGTGTCGTTTCAGGCGGATTATGAAGCAGAGCATTGGCAGTCAAATTGTTAATGACCCTTTCTAGCCAAGGCGTATATAGCTTAACAAAGATGTCGACAGGAGCAGGCCGGAACAAAATGGCTTCTTCCTTATAAAAAGGGTCGGTACCTACCTGCTCTAACGTTTCCCGTAGCCAGCTATTCAACTCAATTTCCTCAGATTCAGGGGGACGGGCGCCACTTTTTAAGCGATAACTCATGGCAAGATCGTTAATCAGCATATCCATGTGCGCAGATTTTTCCAGCATTGTACCCGAAAATTTACGAACTTCTTCTGCGGTCCAATCATATTGCGGCTCAGCCAGTAAGTGAGCGTAACCTTTGATGGAAACGAGCGGTGTTTTCAGATCATGGGTGATCCCGGCAATCCATTCCTCTCTGAGACTATCGGTTTGCTGACGCAGTACCTGATCTCTTTGCAGCGTACATGAGAGCTTATCAATAGAATCCATCACATCCGCAAAAATGAGGTAACGTCGCTTCCATTTGCCTGAACCCAACCGGCTGCGTTGAATGCCTCTATGATCAACAGGCTCTTGATATACGGATTTACCGAGTGCATCGAGCCAGGAGAGCATATGAAGTAACGGGACTCCGAAGCGATGCGCCTGCCACAGTGAGAGAAGCAGGAATAAAAGAAAAATAGCTGAGAACATGGCGACTATGGACTTTAGTATCGTTCTTTCTTCCTCAGGAGGAAGCCAGCTATTGCCTGTAGCAACACCGCCAGCATTCGGAAGACTAATGACCCATGTACGATCCGTTTCTTCCATATATTCGGAGGAAAGGTGGAAGCCGTATCTTTCACTGTACATGGTGCGAAGGGAAAGCTCCTGAAGAGTATAGGCTGTCGGTGCAGATGTTGGACGATTGTAGGAAGCAAGCTCCGACCCGGTTGCATCCAGTAACTGTATGTAGCCACCAAGCTGCTTGAGACGGGCAGTGACTTCATGGGGCAATATCAGCTTTCTATTCGAAGACAATGTTCCCTGACTGCTTACTGTTTTTAATAGGGTTCCCATAGGATTAGGCTGACCATATAGCAGTGTGAAAGTTCGACCATCCTTCTCCTGAACCCAAAGAGAAAGCGCATAGGGGAAGGAGCGGGTACCTGTCCAATAAGAGACGAACTCGCCGGGTGCATATTTCTTCGGTACATCTTGCGGTGTATTGTAGGACTGATTCACCTGCCCGTTTTCGTCAAGACTTTGCAGCCAGCCGCCGTTTTTCTTGACCTGCTCTAGCAAAAGTGGATCAAAGTGTATGCCATCCTTGCCTATTTCGGAGGACGCTACAAGCTGTTCTAATCCAGTAGAGGCAAAATCATTGGAGAGACGGATATCGACCAAGCGCTGATACGCCCAAAAGAACGTAACAGCAGCAATCAGGAACGCAAAAGCTTCAGCGGTAGCCAACTGAAGCACGAATCGCATCATTAGCTTGCGTTTAATATTCATAATCGTTGGGAACTCCCTATTTTCGCTTGTACGAGCTTATAGCCAAGTCCTCTAACATTTACGATAAAGCTTGGATTGGCAGGATCAGGTTCAATTCGTTCCCGGATGCGATGAATATGTACCATGACGGTATTGTCATCGCTTAATGCTTCTTCTCCCCAGACGGCTTCATATAGCTCGCTTTTGCTGAAAATTCGATTGGGGTTTTTGCATAAGAAAAGCAATAATTGGAAGACTAGCGCAGGACAGGCTACGACTGTTTGCTCAACACGAAGCTCGCCGGCTGTTTCATCGATCTGAAAATGTCCATAGTCATAAATGGCGTTCATTTTGCTGGAGGGCTGTGCAGATCCAGATTCTTTGGTTGTATTATTAATGGTCAAGTAACGCCGTAGTTGTGAACGTATGCGTGCGACAACCTCTAACGGATTAAACGGTTTGGTAATGTAATCATCGCCGCCAACAGCGAACCCAGTCAGCTTATCAAAATCAGATTCCCGAGCGGTTAAAAACAAGATGGGTGCATCCGTCGTTTGACGGAGAAACGGACATATTTCGATTCCACTGCGTCCTGGCAACATGACATCTAATATGATCAAATCGTAGATTTTCCCTTCACAGGCAGTAATGGCCGCTTCACCGGTCATTACTGTATCGACATTTGTGTAGCCTTCCTTATGTAGGACGGTCAGCAAGAGTTCAAGAATAGATTGCTCGTCGTCGACAAGTAAAATTGCCGCATTGTTCATGCTTTCATTCCTTTCTTCTATATCTTTATCCCTTTCATCATATCATGATTCCTCAGAGATGAACGAAGCGTTGTTTAACGGAAGCTTGATTGTGATCTGTAGATCTGAAAAAGAGTTAAGGCTTAGTTAAAGTGATGTTACACGGGATCTAAGACCGTCTTGTTAGAATGGGGTAGATAAAATAATAATATACACAAAACGGGGGTGCAGCAGTGAAGAAGGCAACTAGAAAGAACAGGATAGAAATCTTCCACTATGGCAAAATGGTACTGGTGGCAAGTGCGTTTGCTGCTTTTATAACGGCATGCGGAGGAGGAGGGAGCTCGGAAGTGGCCAAAGACATACCGAATGAAACAACAAATACAAAGGACCAAACGGTAAAGCCCGAGGAGGTACCGGAAAAGCTGCTTGAGGGCAAGTATGCGGAGGTTTATGACCAATTCAGCAATGAGTTTAAACAACGACTGAGCGAAGATGATTTTGAAAAATTGGCTCCTGACTCTCTAAAAGGTGCTGATTCATTTAAGCAGGCGTCAGTCATGAAACTCAATGGCAGCGAACAACGTTCATGGATAAGCGACTCAGGGAAAATAGGGCTGATCACTGTTTTTGATGAGAAAGGAACTATATTGGGGCTTCAAGCCAAGAAACTTTCCCCTTCGCCGGAAACAGACAATCGCCTGACCAAATTCAAATACGATTGGCCATTGAAGGGGGAATGGTTTGTTACCTGGGGGGGAACCAATGCGCTTGTGAATTACCACTATGAATATGAAAGCCAGCGATATGCCTATGACCTTATACAGAAAAAAGATGGCTATTCCTATAAAGGTGATCAGCTGAAAAATACAAGCTATTATGCTTTCGGCCAACCGATTCTTGCGCCGGCAAGCGGAACCGTGGTCTCGGTTGTAAATAACATTCCTGATAACGAACCTGTCGGCGTGATGAACGAGAAGGTGCCTGCCGGGAATGAAGTTGTGATTGACCATGGCGGGGAATATAGCGTGCTAGCTCATATGAAGAAAGGCTCTGTTAAAGTGAAGGTAGGAGATAAGGTGAAGAGTGGCGATGAAATCGGGCTACTTGGTAATTCAGGCAATTCCAGCGAAGCCCATCTTCATTTTCAGGTGTCAGACGGTGCAGATTTATTCAAGTCTCGTTCGATCAACATCAATTGGAAAAACCGGATTGCTCCTGTGCAGGGAGAGACAATAACAGCCGAGTAATTTCAAAAAAATTCAAACGCTCAGGCAAAGGTTGATCTTCAGTTTTATGATGATCAACCTTTGTTTTTTGTCATCTGACAGCAAGTTATTGAAAAATATCGTCCTCATTACAAAGCAGAATGTTATTTTAAGTTCGTTGACAACTTGTATATACATGATATATTCTTGTATATACAAGAAACATGAAAGCGTTATAATGTTTAATTTAGGGAGAAAGGAACGAGTATGATGCAATCGATAAACAAAGCTTTGATTCATCAAGATACGGACTGGTGGCGCAAATCGGTGGTCTATCAGGTTTATCCCAAAAGCTTTAATGATACAACAGGTAATGGAACAGGTGATATACGAGGATTAACACAAAGGCTGGATTATTTATATGAACTGGGCGTTGATATTATCTGGTTACAGCCGGTATATGTCTCCCCGCAGCGTGATAACGGGTATGATGTAGCCGATTATTGCAGGATCAACCCCGATTTTGGAACTATGAAGGACTTCGAGGAATTGAGTCAGGAGATCCAAGCACGTGGAATGCATCTGATGATAGATATTGTAGTAAATCATTCTTCGACAGAACATGTCTGGTTTCAGGAGGCACGACAATCAAGGGATAATCCATACAGGGACTATTACATTTGGCATGATCCTGCACCCGATGGTGGGCCCCCTAACAACTGGAAGTCTAAATTCGGTGGACCCGCTTGGCAGTATGATCAAACAACAGATCAATATTTTCTAACCCTGTTTGACAAAACTCAGGCAGATCTAAACTGGGAAAATCCGAAAGTACGTCAGGAAGTCGTAAAACTGCTGGAGTTTTGGGCTGAAAAGGGAGTCAGCGGATTTCGGCTGGATGTGATTAATTTAATTTCCAAAGATCAGCGATTCCTGAGTGATGATCGCAGCACTGCTCCGGGCGATGGACGCAAGTACTATACGGACGGTCCGCGCGTACATGAGTACATTCACGAATTATATGAAAAAGTATTTCAAAAGTATAATAACGTGACTGTGGGCGAGATGTCCTCTACGTCGCTGGAGCACTGCATCCGTTACTCCAATCCAGAGAAAAAAGAATTGTCCATGACCTTCAATTTTCATCATTTGAAAGTAGATTATCCGAAGGGTCAAAAGTGGGAACTGATGCCCTATGATTTTGAAATGCTGAAAAGCCTATTCTCGGAATGGCAAATGGGCATGCAACAGGGTGGCGGCTGGAGTGCATTATTCTTTAACAACCATGATCAGCCACGAGCGATCTCCCGTTTTCTAGATGATAGCGTATACCATGCCGAAAGCGCTAAGCTGCTGGCTACCACACTACACGGACTTCAAGGAACGCCCTATATATTCCAAGGCGAAGAAATTGGTATGGCCAATCCGAAGTGGTCAGATATCGAAGAATTTCGAGATGTGGAATCTCTAAATATGTATCGTATTCTGCAAGAACAGGGTAAGAGTGCTGAAGAAGCATTAAATATGATCCGGGAGCGATCCCGCGATAATTCGAGGACGCCGATGCAATGGGATGATAGTCCAAATGCGGGGTTCACTTCAGGTACTCCCTGGATCAAGATAGATGAGCGTTATCCACAAATTAATGTGCAGGCCCAGTTAAAGGATCCGAACTCCATCTACCATCATTACCAAAAGCTGATCAGACTGCGCAAGACGGTGCAAGTCATTACCGATGGGAATTATCAGCGACTGGACGAGGCCCATCCTCAGATATATGCCTACCAACGCAGCAATGAAAAGGAGACTATGATCGTCATCTCTAATTTTAGCGGGCAGGAGGCCAAATTCCAAATACCTGATTCATGCTACTTACAACTAAAAGATCAGGCATTGGTTTCTGCTGAACTGTTAATTGGTAATACCGAACAAGCTCTTGAATTAAAGCAGTCTATCACTTTGTCCCCATATGCTTCCTATATGTGGCTCGTTCATAGACGCAGTTTATAGTGTAGCAACAACCAATAGCTCCAGGTTCCTTCACTGTTATGGCAACCTGGGCTGCTACTTTATTAATTAAGGGAGTGGGTTAGATGTCGATTGAAAGAGCACAGGTGGAACGAATTATAGAAGCCGTTGGCGGCAAAGATAATATTGAGGCAGCTACCCATTGTGTAACCCGTCTGAGGTTTGCCCTCTATGATGACAAACAGGTTGATAAAGATGCATTGGATCAAAATGATTTGGTCAAAGGCCAATTTTCCTCACAAGGACAGTATCAGGTCATCATTGGACCGGGTCTGGTTGATAAGGTGTATGACGAAATGATGGCAATTACAGGCGGCAACCGGGCTTCCAAAGATGATGTTGAAGATGCGGCCAGCAAGAAACAGAATCCTATTCAGCGTGCCATCAAGTCACTGGCAGATATTTTTATCCCTATATTGCCCGCGATTGTGACAGCAGGCTTACTGCTTGGCATTAACAATATTCTGACGGGTCAGGGGATTTTCTTCGAGGGAATGTCTCTGGTTCAGGTCTATCCTGAATGGACTGATTTTGCTGCTATTATTAATACGATCGCCAGCACTGCATTTACGTTCTTGCCCGCCTTGATCGGATGGTCGGCAGTTATCCGATTTGGTGGCAGCCCATTACTCGGGATTGTACTTGGTCTGATTCTGGTTCATCCAAACCTGCTGAGCGCTTACAGTTATGCAGATGCAGTGACTAAGGGAACGGTTCCGGTATGGAATCTGTTTGGCTGGGAAGTGAACAAGATTGGTTATCAAGGACAGGTTCTGCCGGTTCTTGTATCCGCTTACGTGTTGGCACAAATTGAGAAATTCTTGAACAACAGAATAGCTGATTCATTTAAGCTGTTACTGGTCGCGCCGATTACATTATTAATTACGGGATTTCTTGCATTTACGGTTATCGGACCGGTTACTTTTATGATCGGTAATGCAATTACGGGTGGACTTGTATACGTTTTCGCTCAAGCTCCTGCGCTGGGAGGGCTGATTTATGGAGGTCTTTACGCGCTGCTCGTCATCACGGGAATGCACCATACTTTCTTGGCCGTAGACGTACAATTAATTGGAACACAGGGCGGGACCTTCCTATGGCCAATGCTGGCGCTTTCCAACATTGCTCAAGGTGCTGGTGCATTGGCTATGATGCTGGTATTAAAGGATCAGAAGGGCAAAGGGCTGGCCTTTACTTCATCCGTGTCTGCTTTTCTGGGTGTAACGGAACCGGCGATCTTTGGGGTAAACATCCGTTATAAATATCCATTTATGTTCGGAATGATTGGTTCAGGTATTGCGGGTGTATTGCTAACGGTGAATCATGTTATGGCTTCTTCAATCGGTGTTGGGGGTATTCCAGGTTTCCTGTCTATTTTTCCTATGAACTGGGGCGTGTTCTTCATTGGAATGGCAATCGTGTTAATTCTGCCGTTCAGCTTAACTTTAGCGTATGGAAAATTATTAAATAAGCGCCAGCAAAAATCAGATCTTACTAAGGAAGAGTCGCCAAATGCTAATCATTCAACTTCTTCATTCACAAATCAGAACAGTCCAGCTAACATACCTGCCGAGACAAAAGGCACTGACCATAAGACTTCCGCGCTCGATGTACTTGAAGTCATGACTCCGGTTCGGGGACGTATTGTGCCTCTGGAACAGGTTCCTGATCCGGCTTTTGCCGAGCGTCAGATGGGACAGGGAATTGCGGTGCAACCGGAGGAGGGTAAAATTTTTGCCCCTTTCAGCGGAAAGGTCATCCATATTATGATGAAGAGCAAGCATGCCCTGATTCTGGAACATGCGTCAGGTGTACAGATTCTGGTACATGTGGGCGTTAACACCGTGTCGCTGAAGGGTGAAGGTTTCACTATGCATGTGAAGACAGGTCAAACTGTTGAACAGGGACAATTGCTGATGGAATTCGACCGTGATCTAATCCAGGAATCCGGATACCCGGTTATTACACCAGTAATTGTTCCGGATGGTCAGGAAATGATTGAGTCCGTTGAAGAACTGCCAGGTGAGGCGAACGCTTTGCAATATATCTCTATGAAAATTCACTTAAAGGCTTTATCTGTAGACAAGAATAAATCACAAACTTAAAAAGCATACAGGTCGCCAATTAAAGTAAAAGAATGCTACAATAAACGTGGTGATGAAAATTGACAACGAATATTTTTCTGCAAATTTATCAGGATTATTTGGAACGAATCCGGGCAGGTGAATTAGCCTCAGGCACGAAGATACCCTCTGAAAATGAGCTGGCCAGGGAATATAATACTTCCCGTGAGACCGTACGTAAGGCACTTCACTTGCTTGCGCAAAATGGGTATATCCATAAAATAAAAGCTAAAGGTTCCTTTGTACTGGATATCGGGCGTATGGATTTTCCAGTTGGCGGATTGGTCAGCTTCAAAGAGATGTCCGAACGAATCGGGCGTAAATCACGGACGATTGTGCATGAGAATCGCCTGATTCCGGCTTCAGAAGAAATAATCGGTCATCTTGAACTCGACAAGCATAGGCATCTTGTCTGGGAAGTGATTCGCGCGCGTGAGATTGAAGACGAATCCGTTATTTTGGATAAAGATTATTTTCGATCAGACATTGTGCCTGTGCTTACCAAGGAGATTAGCAGCGGATCCATTTATGAATATCTGGAGAATGAGCTTCATCTTCAAATCAGTTATGCCAAAAAAGTAGTGTCCGTAGAAGAGGCAAGCGAAGAAGATCATAAGTTGATGGATCTCAACGACTATATTCACGTGGTAGTAGTGCGCAATTATGTCTATCTGGAAGATACCACCTTGTTCCAGTACACCGAGTCAAGGCATCGGCTGGACAAATTCCAATTTGTCAACTTTGCCAGACGTGCTCACGGGGAAGAGAAAAAATCGGATCTATCCAGAAACCCTGTCTTTTGAAGACAAGGGTTTCTTTTCTGTATAAGTTGAACTCGAAAAATGCACATTAAAACGGATAAACCTTCATGAACGGGGAAAAGAATAATACGAGCATTTTTCAAAAATGTTGTATTAAAAAAACACTTGACATGAAACGCGTTACAAAACTTAGAATCTAAGATAGAAACACTTTATAACACATTAGCATAAGGGGACAAGGTCCTACCCTAGTTAATGAAAAAACATAAGTAAAGGCGGAGAGAACATGAGTACACAGTTTCCAAAAGATTTCCTGTGGGGCGGCGCAGTTGCTGCTAACCAGCTCGAAGGCGCTTATCAAGAAGATGGAAAAGGCTGGTCTATTCAGGATGTAACCCCTCGTGGTGGTTGGGGACCTGTTACGGATGTGCCGACAGAAGATAATATGAAGTTGATCGGTATTGATTTCTATCACAAATATAAAGAAGATATCAAACTTTTTGCAGAAATGGGCTTCAAAGTGTTCCGGACTTCCATCGCCTGGTCACGCATTTTTCCTAAAGGCGACGAGCTGGAACCCAACGAACAAGGTCTGCAATTTTATGATGATTTGTTCGATGAGCTTCATAAATATGGAATTGAACCGCTCGTTACATTATCTCACTATGAAACACCATTACATCTGTCCAGAGAATACGACGGTTGGGTAAACCGCAAGCTTGTTGATTTTTATGAGCGCTATGCTACAACGGTATTTAACCGTTACAAAAATAAAGTAAAATACTGGTTGACATTTAATGAAATCAACTCCATTCTTGAAGCTCCATTCATGAGTGGCGGGATTAGCACGCCAAAGGATCAGCTTACTAAGCAAGATCTTTATCAAGCCATTCACCATGAGCTTGTGGCGAGTGCAAGAGCGGTAAAAATCGGTCACCAGATCAATCCTGATTTCAAAATCGGCTGTATGGTGCTGAGTATGCCTACTTATCCGCTGACACCTAATCCAGACGATGTGATCGCTGCGATGGAGTTTGATCACAGAAATATGGCCTTTGCAGATATTCATGCCAGAGGTCAATACCCAGGCTACATGAAACGTTTCTTTAGAGAAAACGGAATCTCTATTCATTTTGAACCAGGAGATGCCGAAGATTTGAAGCATACCGTTGATTTTATCTCGTTCAGCTATTACATGAGCACTTGTGAAACGGCTGACGAAGCCAAGAAAACGAAAGGTGAAGGCAACATCCTCGGTGGTGTCAGCAATCCGCATCTTGAGGCAAGCGAGTGGGGCTGGCAAATTGATCCTCAAGGTTTGCGTTATGTACTGAACACATTCTATGACCGCTTCCAAAAACCACTATTCATAGTTGAAAATGGTTTGGGCGCCGTTGACGAGCTTATCACCAATGAAAAAGGCGAAAAAACCGTTGAAGATGACTATCGGATCAACTATCTGAATGATCATCTGGTTCAAGTTGGCGAAGCTATTGACGACGGAGTAGAAGTTATGGGCTATACGTCTTGGGGTTGCATCGACGTTGTTAGTGCATCCACAGCTCAGCTTAAAAAACGTTATGGCTACATTTATGTAGATCGTCATGATGATGGAAGCGGCACACTTGAAAGATATCGGAAGAAATCGTTCCATTGGTACAAAGATATTATTTCGACCAATGGTGCAAGCTTGCGACGGAAATAAGATGCTGCTTGCTTGATCAAGGCAGCAATTCAACAAAATAGGGTTTTATACAGCGACCGCTTCCTGCTATTGTACAGGGAAGCGGTCGCTTAGTTTTGTTTGCATCACGATCAGGCCCTTAGCTGATAATTTTATTACTGACGAGCGATTGTCAGAAAGGCTATGATACGGTGAGAAGCATATTCAGAAAGGAATGAACCATTATGAAGCTTATGTTTGTATCGGATATTCACGGCTCGCTGCACTGGTTGCAGCTGGCACTGGAAAAGTTCAGGGAGGAAAAAGCAGACCGTCTTGTCCTGCTCGGAGACTATATGTACCATGGACCGCGTAATCGGCTACCGGAAGGGTATAATCCGGCAGAAGTGGCCGCTAAACTGAATCAGTACAAGTCGCATATTGCAGTGGCTGTACGAGGTAACTGCGATGCAGAAGTGGATCAGATGCTGCTGGAGTTCCCGATGATGGGCGGTTATGCTTTATTGTACCATGAAGGTCGGCGCATCTATATCACGCACGGACATGGCTTCAGCATTGGGAACTTACCACCACTGGAAAAGGGGGATGTGTTCATCCAGGGACATACCCATATTCCGGTAACGGATGTGGAAAAGGGAGTCTTTGTGCTGAACCCCGGTTCGATAGCGTTGCCGAAGGAAAACTATCCTCCATCCTATGGGCTATTGGAGGGAGTGCAATTCACGGTTAAGGATTTTGATGGCGACACGATTAAAACGATCACATTTTCAATGTAATCCATTTTAGCTTGAATGGGATCCCTTCAAAACTTTTTCGATCTGATTGAGACAAAGATCATATTATTGTATGATAGGAACGGAGTCTGTCCGTCTTGTTTATTAGACAACGTTTTCCAGTTACAGAAAAGACTCAACATTATGATGAAGAAAGAGAGCTTCAATACATGCAAATTAAGGATTCACAGTATAAGATGCCGCCTGAATGGGCGCCGCATGAACGTACGTATATTTCTTGGCCTGTACAGTTTTCCATGGTTTACCCGGATATGCATGCCGATGTATGCATGGGCTACGCTGGAATTGTACGTGCCATGGCTGAGTTTGAACCAGTTACCGTGGTCGTAAATCCAGATGATCTGGAGAGCGTCCAGGTACTTGAGCTCGGGGAACGGGTGGAGCTGCTTCCAATAGAGCATAGTGATGCGTGGCTGCGCGACAATGGTCCTACTTTTCTAACGAATGAGCATGGACAGTTGGCAGGTGTGAACTGGAAGTTCAATGCCTGGGGCGGCAAATACGCTCCGTGGGATCTGGACGATCAGGTAGCGCCGCAAATTTTAGACACGCTTGGATTACCAAGATTTGATGCACCGCTTGTAATGGAAGGTGGCTCACTGCACGTAGACGGCGAAGGCACACTTATTACAACGGAAGAGTGTTTGCTGAATCCGAACCGCAATCCCGAATTAAGCAGAGAAGAAATCGAACGGTATGTCTGCGAATATACAGGCGTTGAGAAGATTATCTGGCTGAAACGTGGACTTAGTGGCGATGAAACGGATGGGCATGTGGACAATATTGCTTGCTTTGCTGCTCCCGGCAAGGTCATTATGCAAGTATGCGATGATCCTAAGGATGAAAATTACGAAATCACGCAGGAAAATCTGCGCATTCTGGAGCAGGCAACGGATGCAAAAGGCCGCAAGCTGGAAGTGATCCAAATTGGGCAACCACCGCGCGTGGATTTTGACGACAGCCGGTTGACGCTGAGCTATATCAACTTCTATTTTGTGAACGGCGGCATTATTTTGCCGGTGTTTGGCGGCACTGCTACTGAAAGCGATCGCGCAGCCGAGCAGGTCCTGGCCAATGTATTTCCGGAACGTACCATTCGTACCGTGGACGGCATGGCGGTCATACGTGAAGGCGGCAACGTACACTGCACTACCCAGCAGATGCCTGCTGCAAATAATTGAACTTTATAAACATCCCCGAGGAGGACTGACGTGAGAAAAGTAAAAGTGGCAGCAACCCAAATGAGCTGCTCTACCAACATTGATGAAAATATAAGCAAAGCTGAGAAGCTGGTACGTGAAGCGGCTGCGGAAGGCGCGCAGATTATTTTACTTCAGGAATTGTTCGAGACTCCGTACTTCTGCCAGAAGGAAAAGTCCGATTATTTTGCATATGCAACCGAACTGGAGCATAACAAGGCGGTTAACCATTTTAAAAAGATTGCCAAGGAATTGCAGGTTGTGCTGCCAATCAGCTTTTATGAGAAAAAAAACTACGCCCGCTACAACAGCCTTGCTGTGATTGATGCGGACGGGGAAGTGCTGGGTAAATACCGCAAGAGCCACATCCCGGACGGTCCCGGGTATGAGGAAAAGTTTTATTTTAATCCGGGCGATACCGGTTTTAAAGTGTGGAATACACGATATGCCAAAATTGGAATAGGCGTATGTTGGGATCAGTGGTATCCTGAAGCTGCCCGTTGTATGGCGCTGATGGGTGCAGAAATTTTGTTCTATCCGACAGCGATTGGTTCGGAACCGCAGGATTCTTCCATTGACTCCAAGGATCACTGGCAGACTTGCATGCTCGGTCATGCTGCTTCCAATCTGATGCCAGTTGTTGCTTCCAATCGCATTGGAATGGAGACAGATGAGGACTCCAGTATCACATTTTACGGTTCATCCTTTATTGCTGGGCCACAGGGTAACAAAATTGCAGAAGCTGGTCGTACGGATCAGGAAGTGCTTACTGCTGAATTTGATCTGGACGAGCTGGAAGTGGGGCGGATTGAATGGGGCATTTTCCGTGACCGCCGCCCGGAACTATATAACATGATTGCTACCTATGATGGTGATTTAAAAGTATAACCTTTATACGAATATAGACAAAGTTCCCCTTGCTGATAAGCCAAGGCGTTTCCCACATTCGGATTCGCTCGGCTTTTCGGGAAGGGGATTTTTCGAATGCTTGAGCGAATATGACTAAAGATAAAATTAAGATTCTCCGAGGACTTTGCAAAGTTACAAAATAATAATTTGCCCTATCGTACATGAGGTGTATACCCTTAAGTACGATTTTTTTATTTGGTATTCGATTTAAGATGAATATAAGAAATCTAAGTAAATTAGCAGGATGTTCATAATGTGAATTTTCTTTTTATGATATGAAGGGTGTGGTCAGTTGAAGAAGTTCATTAAATATGTAAAGATAGAAGGGATTGGGTTTAATGACTAATCACACTTCCAAAATCAATAAGTTTTTTAAATGGTGTATAGGCATTATTTTTGTTCTCATCATTATATATTTGTGCACACTGGTCAATTTTTTATTTAAACCGCTAACTTCTTTAATCAGCATTGTCTTACTTCCATTAATATTGTCTGTTTTTTTCTATTATCTTCTGCGCCCGTTGGTAGATTTACTGGAAAAACACAAGTTAAATCGTTCTCTTGCGATCATACTCATTTATATCGCCATTGCAGTCATTTTAGCTGTCTTTGTTGTTGGTATTTGGCCTTCCATACGTAACCAAATGATCAATCTGGTGGAGAGCGCACCCAGTCTATTTAGTACATTAAGTAAAAAAGTTCAAGAATTAGAACAGAACGGGGCACTTTCTGCCATTTTCCTGGGCGACATTAATCCACTGTCACACCTAACCGAATACTTGAACAAAGGTTTCTTTTTAATTACGGATTATGTAACCGGATTGTTTAGTCTTGTTTCCAATGTAACAATCGCATTGTTTACCTTTCCTTTAATCCTTTTTTACATGCTGAAGGAAGGGAACAAATTCGGCCGCAAACTGGTTAGTTTTGTTCCTAAACGCTTTCTAATAGCTGCAAACGAGGTTTTGGATGATATTGATAGTGCGCTTGGCAGCTTTATTGTGGGAAGGGTAGTTATTAACTTGGCACTTGGTGTGTTAATGTATTTGGGATTCTTATTAATCGGATTGCCATATGCACTATTATTAACCGTGGTTGCGGTGATTATGAATTTTATTCCTTTTGTCGGCGCCATTTTATCATCAATCCCTATTGTTATTATTGGCTTCATTCAGTCACCGACTGTTGCTATATGGTCACTTATCGTTATTCTTTTGGCCCAGCAAATACAAGACAATATCATTTCTCCTTATATATTCGGTAAGCAGCTGGATGTTCACCCTTTGACAGTCATCATTCTCGTACTGATTGGAGGAGATTTGGCAGGAATTACAGGAATCGTGCTGGCTATCCCATTATACATGATTATTAAAGTCATCTTTAGCAAGGTATATTTTCTTTTTTACAGAGAAAAATGGGAAAATTTATAATTGATATTGAATATTTAGCATACGAATATCTATTTTTGCCCAAACGTACACACGTCCTCGCCCATGTGTACGTTTTTTTTATCTCCATCATTTTGTAAAATGGTTTGAGAAACAGTTTACTTACTTATAGCTAAGCTACAAAGTGATAAAATATAAGTATAATTTTTTTGTAAACATTAAAGAGGTGGACTATGGGCAAAGAATCCAGGGAACAAAACCAAGATGTAGACTTAAAGATACACAGTGGAGAACATGATCGACTTGATATATCCAGAGTTCCTATTATATTATGGATCATTTTGATTTATCTCGACGGAATTATTTTTCAAAATGTTCCCCCACTACTACCGCTTCAAATTATATTATTCACTTTTACAATGTTTCTGCACGTACTTTTGTACTGGCATGCTCGTAAAATTCTACAGTACTTTTCATGGATTTATTTTATTATTCAAGCAGTAATTATCTTTTCAAGCGCATTTCTCCTGCCTGAGAGTTTTCCGATTGTGCTGATTGGATTAATCCCAATTTTAATCGGGCAGAGCATAGGTATTTATTATCAAACGAAAAAAGTTGTGTTGGTGTTTTTTAGTTTCTATTTTCTTTTTTGTGTTTCTATTATATGGCATCAAGATGGCAAGAACTCCGTGCTGTTTATTGGCTTGCTCATTCTTATTGTTATTGTCGTCGCTGCATATGCTATTCTTTTCTTCAGGCAAGTCAATGCGCGGATTCGTACCCAAAACTTTCTTACTGAATTGGAGCTTGCACATCAAAAAGTGGAAGAGCTTACGTTAGCCAACGAGCGGCAACGCATGGCCCGGGATTTGCATGACACACTGGCTCAAGGTCTTGCTGGCCTGATTATGCAGCTGGAAGCCGTAGATGCTCATCTGACAAAAGGCAGTTCACAGAGAGCACATGAAATCGTTCAGCAGTCCATGTCCCAGGCACGCAAGGCGTTGGCAGACTCACGCCGGGCTATAGATAACCTGCGTTCAAAATCGGCCTCGGAAGTCGACTTTGCTGATGCAGTCCGGGAAGAAGCGCAGCGCTTTACGATGGC
The DNA here is from genome assembly GCF_038592985.1 of Paenibacillus sp. FSL R10-2782. Taxonomy (NCBI): domain Bacteria; kingdom Bacillati; phylum Bacillota; class Bacilli; order Caryophanales; family Paenibacillaceae; genus Paenibacillus; species Paenibacillus sp. FSL R10-2782. The sequence goes on from NZ_CP151951.1 coordinate 2,634,231, forward strand.
TACCGGAATCCGAACAGCGCTGGACATCAGGATCAAATCCTCGGTATCAAGGCTATGGATGGAACATGGGCTACATATCATAAGTGAATGTCTAACGAACGTAGCCAAGCATTCGCATGCCAAGAACGTATGGCTGTATATTTTGGATGCACATGGTACAATTTCTATAGAGATTCGTGACGACGGAAAAGGATTTAACCCGGATATTATCGCCAGACAAGCAGGACATTATGGATTAATAGGCATTCATGAGCGTGCGCGTTTGCTGGGTGGAACCATTAATATCAACAGCACAGTAAGAGAAGGGACGTCGATTAAAGTAGAGGCTCCCCTTACTAAAGGAGACGTATCATGAAATTTAAAATATTAATTGTAGATGATCATTGGGTGGTTAGAGAAGGGCTAAAGCTTGTTCTGGAGACAAATGACAGCTATGAAGTTGTTGGTGAAGCTGAGGAAGGGGAAACAGCTCTTACCCTGATTGAGGAGCTTCATCCAGATGTAATACTAATGGACCTATATATGCCCCAAATGAGCGGGCTGGAGACGATGAAAGCTTTAAAGGAGAGGCAAAATGAAACGCCGGTTATTATCCTGACTACCTATAATGAGAATGATTTAATGATACAGGGACTATCCTTGGGAGCGAAAGGATATTTATTAAAGGATACCAGCCGTGAAAATTTGTTTCGGACTATTGAATCAGCATTAAGAGGAGAGACCCTTCTTCAGCCGGAAATTACAGCAAGAGTTTTTGCTAAAACAAGTGAGAGAGAGCTCAAGAGCGAGCAGCGTGAAGAGCCAACAATCCTGACCGAGAAAGAAAGAAACATATTACAGTCTGTTGCAAGGGGACTTAGGAGCAAAGAAATTGCGTTCGACATGGGGATTTCGGAGCGCACCGTGAAAGCACATTTAACGAACATTTACAATAAACTCGGTGTAGATTCCCGATCTGAAGCGGTGGCCGTGTCTCTGGAACGAGGCATTCTGCATCTTTAAAAATCGAAAATAAAAACATATATTCATTTTATTTTGCCCTATCGTACATGAGGTGCTTGCCCTTATGTACGATTTTTTTGTTTATAAACTGTTGTACTCTTAAAAGAGAATAAATGCAGTTTAGACCATGGATTGCTGAAACTGCTTAGAGGAAGTTGAGGAGGATGAAATTGTTGAATAGGACACGAATCAAAATGCTAGTCACGGGAATAACTTTCGCTATGGTGGTTTCCGGTTGCTCAAGCGCTTCGGAGGATTCCACTGTAAAATCCAGTCAGCCGGTAGAAATTCAAAAAGTAACGATGAAGCCTTTGGCTAATGAATTTAATCTGGCGGGAACATTGCAGGCCAGCAATCAAACCGCTGTTTCCTTAGAAGCGAATGGACGTATTTTAAATACAACGGTTGAAGTGGGGGACCAGGTACATAAAGGGGCTGTCCTCGCAAAAATGGACACAACCACTTATCAGTTGCAGCTTGCTCAGGCCAAGGCAACTATGGAGAAGGCGAAAGCCGGTGTTAGCCAAGCGGACGCTTCTGTCCAATCGGCACATGCAAGCATTCGTAATGCACAATCCCAGATTAATTCAGCCCAATCTAAATTGCAGGAATTGAACAATGGAGCCAAAAAACAGGAAATTGCACAGGCGCAAAATGCGGTTACTGCGGCAACCAATATGTACAACAAGAAAAAGGCAGATGCCGCCCGGATCCAAAGTCTATTTCAGGCAGGGGCCGTATCATTAACGGAAAATGAAAATGCGCAGTTGGAAGTAACGAACGCACAAAAAAGTTTAAGTGATGCGCAAGAGCAATTGTCCCTTTTGCTTGCAGGGGCTTCCCAGGAACAGCGTACACAAGCTTCGGCAGGCGTCGATCAGGCCAGGGCGGGGCTGGAATCAGCTATGGCTACTCAGCAACAAGGGCTAGCGAGTAAAGCTCAGGCACAAGCTTCCTACGAGGATGCGGTAGCTGCTTATGAGCAAACGGCTTTAGCTCTTAAGAAAGCTACTTTAACATCCCCCATAGCTGGTGTTGTAATTGAGAAAAAGGTATCTGATGGCCAACTGGGCTCCAGCGGGAGTGAGGCGTTTATTGTCGGAAATATTAGTACCTTAAAAGTGCTCCTGCCCGTACCGGATAGTGAAATCTTATCGTGGAAGAAAGATCAAAAAGTAAATATATCTTTATATAATGAAATTAGAACAGGAACTGTTACCCAGATCTATCCATCGACTAATTCCAAAACGGGAAGCATCAATGTGGAAGTGAGCATTTCCAACCCCGAACTCAATTGGAAGCCTGGTCAAGTCATTAGTGCATCTAAAAGCATAAATCAAAACGAAGCGCTTTTAGTGCCCGTAGAGGCCGTAATTAGTACGGGAAATGCCCCCTATGTCTTTAAGGCTGTAAATGGAAAAGCCGTTAAAACGGCGATTAAACTGGGGAAAGTGACTAATAATCAGCTCGAAGTTGTCTCTGGACTACAGGCGGGCGATCAAATCGTTACGCAAGGAGCTGGAACCTTATATAATGGTGATTTACTCGGGAATGATGTACTTGGGAAATCGGAGGAGTCGTCCGAATGATTAAATATATCGTTAAAAAACAGAAAATCACACTTATTTTCTTTGGCATGTGCATTTTGCTAGGAATTTACAACTTTGCATCGTTACCTAAACAGGAGATGCCTGATGTTGTTCCTATGGGAGCCAGTGTCACAACCGTGTATCCGGGGGCCTCGCCTGAAAGAATCGAGCAAACCATTACGAAGATTTTGGAACAGAAAATTAAAGAAGTGCAAGGTGTCAAAACAATTTCTTCCACTTCGTCAAAAGGCCAATCCAGTATAAGCATAGAAGCTTTGAATGAGGCCGATCCGACAAAAGTATGGGCTGATCTTCGTACAAAAGTACAGGATGCACAGTCTGAGCTTCCGGACGATGCGATGCAGCCCATTATTAATGATAGCATGGCAGGCTCCTTCATCGGATCATACGCAATCACTTCTGATAAAGTTGAAAATTTGTATGCGTTAAATGAGTTGATGAACACCTGGAAAGATCAATTAAAAACGGTTTCAGGTATTTCAAAAGTTAATATTCAAGGAATTCCAGAACAAGAAGTACGGATAAGCCTAAACACTCAAAAAATGCAGCAATATGACATCTCCTGGGAACAGGTCCTTCAAGCCATTAAAAATGAAAACGATAGAGTGCCTACAGGAAGTCTGGATTTCAATCAGCGTACCTATCAGTTGACGGTAGATGCTTCAACTGATCCGAATGTTTTAAATAACGTTCAGATTTCAAGCAACGAAGAAGGGTTTCCTATAGCCTTGAAGGATATAGGTACGGCCTCACTTGTTTTTAAAAAAACGGAGAGTTATACGTATGTGAATACCAAGCCTGCTATTTCAATCAGTTTGAGTGGAGATACAGGCACAGACGTACCAACGGTATCCAAAGCGGCGACAGCCAAAATCAACGAACTTGCGAGTAGCTTGCCAAAGGATGTACATTTTGAACTGCTGTTTGCTCAAAATGATCGCGTAAGTGAAATCTTTGGTAATCTGTCCAAAGAAATGATGATTGCTATTGCATCAGTTATTGTCATTTGTACATTAGGATTAAACTTGCTGACCTCTGCATTTGTGGCCTTGGCTATCCCTGTTTCTATTGCCATCGGTTTTATTGTCTTGCCGATGACAGGAACGACGCTGAATCAAATTTCAGTCATCGGATTAATCATCGTACTGGGAATACTGGTTGATGATGCCGTTGTGGTAAACGACAACATTGAACGCCGACGCTCTGAATTTGGAGAAGATGCTACGGAGGCGGCAATTAAAGGAACGAAAGAGGTATCCTTATCAATCATTACAGCCACGCTGGCTACAGTTGCAGCATTTGCCCCGCTTTTATTTCTGCCGGGCAATATGGGAGACTTTATTAAACCGATCCCTACCGTTATTTCGTTAACGATGCTGGCTTCCATGATTATGTCGCTTACGATCATTCCTATTTTCCGTCAATGGTACGATAAACGAAGTAAGGGCAAAGAACGTAGCAAACCGACCAAGCCTCCGGGGCTCCTCGGCAACCAAATTCAGTCCCTCTCTAATGCATACGCTAAAAACTGGATGCCAAGAATACTGCGTCGACCACTTTTCACTGCGCTTATTGGTCTTATGATTGGTACGGCAGCTTACGGACTGCTTGCTATTGTGCCCATTCAATTATTTCCTGAATCGGACCAACCAGATGCCACAATCAACGTAACGATGCCAGAAGGAACGTCGTTGCAGGCAACCAATCAGGTTATAACTGAGATTGAGAACTGGGTTAAGAAGCAGCCAGAAACAGAACATCTGGCAGCAACGGCAGGTGGTGGAGCACCTCAAATGTACAGTGACATAGTAGCCGGTAGTGGCTCCGTGGGCGCGGTGCACGGCCAACTTGCTGTTGTTGGAAAAGAGGGAGTCTTTGATATCAAAAAAACAGTGGACAGCTGGACAAGTACACTGCAAGCCAAATATCCAGCAGCATTAATAAGTATACGTGTTCCTCAATTAGGTATCCCAGTCGGCAGCGCAGTGTCTGTCCGTATTAAAGGAGAAGACCTTGGTAAGCTGCAAATCATGACAGCTAAAATAAAAGAAATCGTTGCGGGAACTCCCGGGGCTGTAGATGTGACCGATAACATGGGGATGCAAAGCTATAATTTGAATTTTCAAGTCAACCAGCAGGCCTTGGATAAATATCAGGTCAACTATTCCAACTTAACCCGCACTTTGTTGCTAATGGGTGACGGAGTAAAGGTCACGGATTTTGATACGGGTAAGGAACTGCTTGATATCAATATGTACATGAATAAACCTAACCATGATCCTGAGGTGTTATTCCAACAGCTGAGTGTCACTAATGCGGGAGGAGAGCAGGTCCCGTTATCCCAGTTAGCCACGATGAAACCGGATTTTTCCATTCAGCAAATTCACCGCTATGATTTGGAACGGACGGTAACGATCTCAGCCAATGCAAATGGGCGTACGGCTACGGAGCTCACCCAGGATATCCGCAGCAAGCTTACAAGTACACATTTCGATTCGGGGTACACTTGGGAAATGGATGGGGAAACATCTACGCAGTCCGATTTGTTTAAGGATTTGGGCAAATTAGCCGTTATCGTTGTTTTTCTCATTCTGCTCTTGATCACCATGCAGTTTTACTCGGTTTCCACACCGCTCATTATTATGACGACTGTTTACCTGGCAGCAGCAGGAGGAGTGCTTGGAAGCTTTATTACAGGTATGCCAATCGGCTTTATGAGTATCATGGGTATCATTTCCCTTGCCGGTATCGTCGTGCGTAATGGTATTGTATTGATCGAGTTTATTGAAGACGCGCGGCGTGAAGGCGCCGAATTAACAGAAGCCATCTTAATGGCATGCTCTGCCCGTTTTCGTCCGATCTTTCTCACCTCGCTAACTGCGATCGTTGGTATGATACCGATTGCTACGATGGGAGAAATTCTATTCAAGCCATTGGCAGCGACTATTATATTCGGACTGATTTTTTCAACTATTTTAACGTTGTTTGTAGTTCCGACTCTTTATATGGTCGTAGCTCAACTGAAGCTGAAACGGAAGCAGAAGAAAGAAATGGAGACAAATAACGATAGCACATAATTATGCTTGAATATTACCCGATCGTACATTAAGCTGTTGCCCTAATGTACGATTTTTTTCTTTTGCTGGCGTAATACAATGAATAGTAAGAGTAGTCTTATTATTCAAAAGCAGTATAAACAGAATTTTAGATGGTACCAAAGGAGAGCATTGTATGACTGAAAACGAGCTGCACGGCCACATTCAAATATCAGATGATGTTCTATCCCAAATTACTGGTTTGGCGGCATTGAAAATTCCCGGAATATCAGCAATCTACGGAGGGATTTCAAAAGAAGCAATCAAACGTCCGAATAGAAAAAATTTTAAAAAAGGAATTTCAGTGACAGTAAGCCCGGATGGAACGATTATTGATCTCAGAGTAGTCGTCGATTACGGATGCTTCATTCATGAGGTGGCCCGAGAGTTACAGAAAAATGTCATGGAGGATATAACTAATATGACAGGATTATCCTCGATCGTGGTGAACGTCAAGGTGGAGGGAGTTGCTCGCATACAGAATCCCTGAAGTGAAAGAGCCAACGGTCGTTCCGAAATACATCGATAAGTTGGCAAGTGATAAGATGGTTCCACGCACTGTGGCAGACAGGGTTTGAAGCAAACGAAAGTGAATGAATATACCTAAATTATCGGATTAATGATGAAACAAGGCAGACCAGAGAATCTATCTGCCTTGTTTTAATTTTTTTATCGTCCTATTATCGTCACTAGCTGCTCCATTATCCGCAGGGGATAGCCTTAAGGCGGAAGGTAGAGCTGACAAAATCTCCTGACAGATCCGAGACAACAAGCCCTATTTTCATTAAGCGATCACCTCCAAAGATTTCGCCGCCGAACGCTTCGTGGAAGGGGGAACCGCCGTCTTCCGCCAAGGTATTACCTGTATGGTCTGCAGCATTGCCTGCTGCGCCGGCTTCGATCTTATACTTTTTCTCTGGGTCAAGTCCTTTTAAAGTTAATCGCAGGATTGGACCATTGGGCTCAGCCAGTACGCGGAAATAAGCAACAAACGCTTCCGACTGGTCCTCGCTAACGAACATCCAAGCCGTATCGCCTCGGCCTTCAAACGGGCTAAGCAGCCGATACATATTCCCCTGCTGTACAAGGGAGCGAATTTCCTTATACTGGGCGATTTGTTTGGCAGCGAGCTCTTTTTCTTTCTTTGTAAATGCAGTAAGGTCAAGCTCGTAGCCAAAGTTTCCACTCATTGCCACGTCACCACGCATGGCGAGAGAGGTCATTCGTCCCACCTGGTGGTTCGGTACGCTCGATACGTGTGCTCCCATGGTGCTGGCTGGATACACGATGCTTGTTCCGTACTGGATAGCCAATCTTTCAACCGCATCGGTATCATCACTGGTCCATGTTTGCGGCATATAGTAGAGCATTCCGGGATCGAAACGTCCGCCTCCTCCAGAACAGCTTTCGAACAAGATGTCCGGGAACCGGGAGGTCAGACGTTCCAGCAGGTCGTAAAGTCCAAGCATATAACGGTGTGCGGTTTCCTTTTGACGTTCGCTAGAAGCTGTAGCCGAAGCAATCTCCGTCATATTACGATTCATGTCCCACTTGACATAAGTAATCGGAGCGATCGAAAAAACGGAGCTAAGCGTATCGTATAAATAATCGCATACTTCCTTGCGGGAGAGATCGAGCACTAACTGGGATCGACCTTCCGTCCGCCGCCGACCCTCAGCATGCAGGCACCAGTCGGGATGCTTGCGGTACAATTCACTATCAGGAGATACCATTTCCGGCTCTACCCACAAGCCAAATTGTAATCCTTGTTCATTAACCCTTTTGGCTAGGTCGGCAAGACCTCCAGGCAGCTTGCGGCTGTTTTCAAACCAGTCTCCAAGCGAATTATCATCGTTGTCTCGTTTGCCAAACCAACCATCATCCAGAACAAAGAGCTCAATACCGAGGGGGCCCGCTTCCTTAGCAATTGCTTCGATTTTATCGGCGTCGAAGTTGAAATAGGTAGCTTCCCAATTGTTTACGAGAATAGGGCGCTCTTTGTCACGATAAGCCCCCCTGGACAGTCGAGTGCGGTAGAGACGATGATAAGTGCGCGACATGCCTCCAAGACCTTCTTCGGAAAAGACCAGGACGGCTTCGGGGGTCTGGAATGACTGACCCGGCTCAAGTCGCCAGGAGAAGTCAAAGGGATTGATTCCGATACTTACACGGGTCTGGTTGAACTGCTCTACTTCTGCCTGTGCGACGAAGTTGCTGCTGTAGACCAGACTAAAGCCGTACACATCTCCGCGATCTTCAGTTGCATCCGGACGAAGCAGTGCCAGAAAGGGATTCATCTGATGACTGCTGGAGCCCCGACGGCTTTCCAACCGAATGGCCCCGGGTCCTAGGTCGCGGCGCTGGATATGTCTTTCGCGCACCCACGCTCCGGACAGGTAGAGAGCCTGGTAGTTGGAATCGGCGAAATCGACAGAGGCACTCATTGCTTGCTCAATATTCATGACAGCGCTTCCCTTATTGTCAAAAAGGGTAGACCTGGCAATAGCACTGTGATTCGCAAATACAGTATAAAGCAGTGTAGTTTTAAGACCCGAGTATTTGTCCTCAAGCATCAGAAAGAGAGTTGCCGCTTCATCATCCGATTCGGTATAGACGGCAGGAAGTCCCTCAAGCTTTGGTTTACCTGGGGCAATGCGGTAGCCACAATATTTTAGCTCCGTAATGCGAGTTCCTTCCGCAAGTGCAGCCTGATAAGCGGGCTGACGAAAGTCGCTTGTTCCATACTGAGGATATTCCTGGGGAAGCGTGTCCAGGGAAATCGTGCGATTGGAAGGAACAGGATTGGGAGAGAAGGAGCAGCGCTCCCTGAGTTCCAGTACACTTGCTAGACTAGTGTCATGATGAAGTCGAGCTCCCCAATAGACATGTGCGGGATATCCTTCTACAAGCTGGATAATATAACTGCAATCCTTGGACTGCAGGTGAAACAAACCAAGCGTCTCGTCTACATGAATGTTCATGGTATTCACTCCTTGAGGATTCTTCATATCAATTTGTTTTCACGTATGTTTCTGCACGAGCTCTCCCGTATGACAAGCTTAGTCCCGATCACGCTGTGCGCAGGTGGTTCACGTCCCTCGAACCGTTCAGAGAGCAGTTGAACGGCAGCCTTTCCCATCTCTTCGGGGTAGGCGCGCACAGTGGTTAGCGGAGGATGTACGAAGGCCGCCATCTCAATGTCGTCAAAGCCGACGATAGCCATATCCTCTGGTACATTGACTCCATGCCCATGCAGGGCACGGAGGGCACCGATGGCGAGCGGGTCGCTTGCAGCGAAGCAGGCCGTCGGTCGTTCCTGTTCGACAAGGAGCTCGTTCATCATCCGATAGCCATCCGCGGTACTCCAGGCGCCTATACGAACGAATTGAGGATTGTACAACCCATGTTCCCGCATGAACCGTTCAAAATAATGCACCCGTCGCTCTCCGTCGCTCTTGCCGCCGATAAACCCGATTTGTCGGTGGCCCAGCTCAATTAGATGTCCGAGTGCCTGATCAACAGCTTGACGGAAGTGGAGGCGTACAGAATCGTACTCCAGTTGTTCATGGTACTGGTCCACAAGGACAATGGAGTTCTTGTCGGGATGCAGTTTGATCATCTCTTCAGGATCAACGCCGCCCACAACAATCAGACCGTCTGTCTTCTGCAAGGTGGAGATGGAAGAGCGGCCCCGCAGGGTCTGTCCCAACGTCAGGCCAAGCTCTTCACAGCGCAGCTCGATTCCACGACGGATCGAGGCGTAATACGGATCGTCCCGTTCCTCTTCAATGGAACACCACAACAGGAGGGAGACCGTCTTTCCAGCACGTTCCGTGTTCCGCTTTAATTGTCTCAGCCGGGAAGGCTTATACCCAAGCTGTTCGGCAATCGAAAAAATTCTGTTTTTGGTGTCTGGGCTCACGGACAGAGACAGATCGTTATTTAAAACCCTTGAAACTGTTGCGGCAGACACACCCGCTTCGCGGGCAATGTCTTTAATGGTTGCCAACGAGCTCACACCTTTTTAGTTAATAATTTTACTAAAAATCAACTTCATCCTAACACATCCTCTTTATACTTTCAAGATAGCTGTTGAATTTACTTTTGATCTACTACTGTGCAGATTTGTTGTGTTAACATGATGAATATTCTCTTGAGGACGGAGGGGTTTCAAATTGAATATTCTGTCACTAGCGCGAAAATGGTTTGGTCGGCTTCGATTCAAAAGCAAGGTTATTACGGTATTTCTTCCGCTAATCATTGTTTCTCTGCTCATTCTTGGACTGTTATCTAACCAACTCTTCAGTCGTTCTTTGATAGACCGTACCAACAACAACGTGGTGGACGAGTCTCAGCTTATCCTGTCTCGGACCGATTACATATTCAGCAGTGTGGAAACGGCGGCCAATATTATGGTCACGAATATTAACCGGGTGTATGATTCATACGGTCCCAAGCCTGATACTGCCATGGAGCGTATTCAGTTTGGAAACCTGATGCAGAGCCGCCTATCCATTGACTTGTCAATCTTTCGTGAGATAGATGCCGCTGTATTCATTGATAATAAAGGGACAATTTTCGCATCTTACACCGAGAGTGGGGATGAGAGCAAAGTCTATAGCATGATTAAGCGGGTAAGGGAATCAAAAAGTTATGGACAGGCACTCTGGTTTGATATGGAGAGGAGAGATTTCCTAACTCCAGATCCGAACTTCCCGGTTTTGACGCTGGGGAAGACGGTCATTAATATAGACACCGGCGAACCCTATGGAACGCTTTTTCTGCTAGTGAAGGAAGAAGATCTGTCCGCTTTTTTTCGTTCTAGTGATCCGGATGTGCCCAAATCCTATTATTTTTTGAATAACGGAACTCGCGTGGTCGTGGCAAAAGATAATGAGATGCTGATGAATCCGGTGAATCCACATCTGGCTGAGGCCATTCAACGTTGCGCCCCTGATATGTCCCAAGAAACGTGCTCTTTCGAGGATGAGGGCAATTTGGTAACGGTCATTGATTATGACCGGATGGATTGGAAGTTGGTCAATATTGTATCTCTCAGCCTGCTTACGGCTGATGTCCGGCAAAATGTTAGGCTGTCGCTTTTAATCGGCGTATTATGCCTTGTTTTTTCCTGGCTGGGTGCTAGCTTTCTGTCCAGAATGGTCGTTAGCCCTCTCGAACAACTGACTAAGGCAATGCGAAAAGTAGTAACCGGTGATTTGCAACCGGTTACTACTTTTCGCACTGAGGATGAAATCGGTACCATTGTTGAAGCGTTTAACTTTATGGTAAGACGGGTTCGGGAGCTACTGGATGAGGTGAGGCAGGAACAGAACCGTAAGCGTGAATATGAGCTTGCACTGATGAGCGCCCAAATTAAACCGCATTTTCTATACAACACTTTGGATACCATTTACGCACTCAATGAGTTGGACCGTAGTGATGAGGCTAGAGATACTACAAAGGCGCTGGCAGATTTTTATCGAATGGTGCTAAATAAGGGACGGGAGCTCATTATTCTAGAGAAGGAAGCTCAGATTACCGATGATTACCTGACGATTCTGCAAATCCGTTATCCCGATGTGTTCCGCTATGAGGTGAATATTCCATCGGAACTTACGGGTACACCGATTCCGAAGCTCTCGCTCCAGCCGCTTGTCGAGAATTCGATCTACCACGGTCTTAAGAAGAAAGGAACAAAAGGTTTTATCCGTATTTATGCCTTTAAACAGGGTGATAAGGTGGTCGTTCGAGTGGAGGACAACGGAGTGGGGATGGACGAAATCCAGGTTCAGACCATAATGTCCAGACATTTACCGGATGAAGGAATACGGTCAATTGGCACCTACAGCGTTCAGCAGAGACTGAGTCTGTACTTCGGTGAGGAGTATGGGATATCGGTGCAGAGTGTTCCCGGAGAAGGAACCATTGTTGACCTTTCGCTGCCGACGATACCAAAGGGGAGTGAGCACAAAGATGTATAAAGTGATGATTGTCGATGATGAGCCGCTGTTCCGGGATTTTCTGCGAATTAAGATAGACTGGGAAAGTCACGGATTTCGGGTTTGCTGTGAGGCAAGGAATGGGCGGGAAGCGCTTCAGGAAGCCGAGCGACACCAGCCTCATCTCGCCCTAAGGCCCGTTTTATTCCTTAAAGGGGTTCCGCCAACATTTTAACGAAAATATACGCTAAGCCTTCGGATGTGACCGGCTTAGCGTTTTTTCTTACTCTAAGCCCAATAGTCCAAGTGGCATAGCCCGAACCAACCGGTCATTCAACTTCCTGTTGTTTCAGCGGTCGTAATGAATTGAGAGACGTATTCTGCCTAAAATTGAATTTGTATTCGCCTAAGAAATTGATGTGCTCCCATCCGAGTGGAGAAATATGGTTTAGTAGTTCTTCTTGAAGCTTTCCTTGCTTTTTGCGGTGTTCTGTTGCTTGCTGGAGATAGACGGTATTCCAAACGCTAATTGCATTGATGATAATGTTCAACGCACTTGCCCGTTGGAGCTGGTCTTGTAGCGCCCGTTCTCGCAGTTCGCCATGTTTGCCGAAGAAGATCGCTCTGGCCAATGCATTCATGGCTTCCCCTTTGTTCAACCCACGATGGATTTTTCGTCGCAGCGCCTCGCTTGAAAGGTAATCCAGGATGAAGATCGTTTTCTCGATACGTCCCATTTCTCGCAGCGCGGTAGCCAAGCTGTTTTGTCTTGCATAGGAACCGATTTTCCCCATAATGAGTGATGCTGAAACGGTACCTTCCCGGATGGAGTAAGCCAGCCGAAGAACATCATCGTAGTTTTCCTGGATGATCTTTGTATTAATCTGTCCGCGCAGCAGCTTCTCCAATTTAGAAATATCGGAAGGTTTCCCGATAGCGTATAGCTTGGAATCAGCCAAGTCGCGCAAGCGAGGCGCAAAGCGAAATCCAAGCAGATGCGTTAAACCGAAGACTTGATCGGTGTAACCGGCTGTATCCGTATAATTCTCCTCGATGGCCAAATCCGTTTCATGGTGGAGCAAGCCGTCGATGACGTGTACGGCATCCCGAGCGTTTGTATTGATGACTTTAGTGTAGAACGTGGAAAATTGGTCGCTCACGAACCGATAAATCGTAGCTCCTTTTCCGGTTCCGTAGTGGGGATTCGCATCTGCATGAAGCGCCGAAACTCCGATCTGGACGCGCATTCCATCAGATGATGAGGTCGTGCCGTTCCCCGAATAGGAGGGCAGCGCTAGCTTGTGATGAAAATTAACAAGAACAGCCTGCGCTCTATTCATTGCGTCTTCGTACAGCCGCTATTGCGCTGTATTGGCCATTTGCCTATATGAAATGCTCGGCGTGGCTTCAGCCATCTTTGTAAGCCCCAATGTTCGTTCCCATTGCCATAAGCGTAGCCATTAGGATCGTCGTTTCTTCCTCGTTCGGAACGCGGTTACTGGAAGCGTGAATAAACTGCTCATGAAAATTCGTCCAGTTAGCTACTTCCATGAGCAGATCCGTTAGCTTGATTCGTGGCAGCAGCTCATAGAGGGAAAGGCTGAAATTCCGGGATTCATCGGGAACATCTTTCTCCAATCGCTCGATGTGTAATTTCCCGTTCTCCACATTAACGCCGTCCAGCTCGTCGATGTGATCTGAAACCCAGTTTAATCTTTGAAGAAGTGATTCAGTCCGTTCTTCAATATATTCCTTTGTGGACAAGCAGACGGCAAGCTTTGTAGAGCTAGGATCGATACCATTCCAATCAGCTTTCGGTACAAGGTATTCCTCGAAATCCTTATACTGACGGCTTCCGACAATGGATACGTCCCCGGAACGAACGTAATTGCGCAGCTCTGTCAGAACGGCCATTTCATAATAATGCCGATTGATCGTTCCGTCATCATCGTAGACGTGCTTTTGCCAACGGTTTGAAACGAAATTTAGCGGTGCGCCTTCCGGAACTTTTCGTTTCCCAGTTTCATTCATATCCCGGATAATATCGACCGTCTTCATTAACGGCTCAGCCGACTTAGCTGACCAAATTCCAACGATTTTAACAGCGTTGGCGTGTATTTCCGGAGCACATAGAACTTCTTTTCCAGTAAGTCCAAATAGTCGTAATCGACGGGCCGCGCCAGCCGCTTGGCTTCCTCCACAGATGCAACGAGCTGATCCCACGGCATGATAGCTTCAAGCGCAACAAATGGATCAACGCCATCACTTCGGGCTTTGATTAGGGCCGCCCCAAGATCGGCAAAGTGAACAACCTTTTCGTTGATCGATTTACCGTTTTGCTTTTGAAGTTCTTCTTGGGCTTTTCTCCCTTTGGAGAGCAGTATCATGATCTACCGGTCATGAATCTCGAAAGCCAGGTCTGTCAAATCCTAAATCAGCTCCAATAGGTACGCTACTAAAATCGCGTACTTTTTCGGATCATTAAAGCGACGGAAGGAGTGAGGTTCGTATCGCCGAACCAATTTTAGAAAGTTGCCGCAGCCGGTTCGGATGAATGCCTTTGGTATCGACTTGTAGTTGCAATTCACGTATGTATTCGAGTTTTTCAATAATCTTCAAAAAAGAATCCGGAGAGTTGGTACCGGGAATTTAACTTAACCATGCTAAGTAGGTTTTGCTGCTTTCCGGCATGGTGGTCAAGACGCGATCCAGCTTAGCAATCTGTATTTCTGCCAGTGAGCTACTGAGCAGCTTGAATATTTTTTCTTCTGTTCGTTTGCAAGTCTCCCAAACTGCTCTTTCAATCGTAGCCATCGAAGGAAGTATCATTCTACGCTTACGTAAATCTTCGAGTGCGAGTTGTATCAAGTGTAAAGGATTTCCATTCGCCATTGCATGGTTAAAAAGATGCTTGCACAATGAACGATACTGACTCAAGGTAAACGTCTGGTAGCCATATTCCTTCCTTATTTCCTCCAAATGCTCGTATTTCGTGGCTTCTCGTTCCGCCGTAAGATGCAAAAGACTCCGTATCGGCGTAGATTTGTTTTGCGATATAACGAAGGACCTGAACTGGTACTTCCTTTACGTCAGAAAGCGTCCAGCCGATATAGCGAAGTACGCACAGCTGAACGGCAAAGCCGATTCGATTATAATCTCTTCGCCGCTGCTGAATGATTTCAAGGTCATGCTGAGTAAATGTGAAATAGGTACCCAATTCCCATTCGCCGAGATCAGGCGGTATTTGCAAATATTGGAGCCTTTCCTCCGGAGTTAGCAATTCCCTTACTCTCGCGTACATCGTTCTCATCCCCTTACTGCCAAGCTATTTTTTCCACTTCAGATTGCAGATCCGCACGAATCGCTTTAACGTAAATCATCGTTGTATCCAGACTATCGTGTCCCATAATTTGCGCCAAGCGGTGCAACGGCGTGTTCTCAGCCATAACATACCCGAACCTGTGCCGTAGATCGTGAGCGCTCAATCCTTCGAGCCGCGCAGCCGCCGGTTAATGGTCGCGGGTTTCAATTCCATTACTTTTTGAGCGGCTTCCCGGTATCGTGTTAATGTTGGAGTAGCTACATCTTCAATTCGAAATATAACCTCTTCCTCTTGGTGGTCGGCTGTCTCAAACCAACCGATAAAATGTTTCAAATCGCTTGCGTACTCTTTTAGTGTTTTGGGATTCAAATCTTCGTGGGTGGTGAGAGCGTGAATGAAGTCCTGAATCGTCTGCTCGCCCTGTTCCGAAATCCCAGTTGTATCTCTCATTTGCAAAGCCTCCGAATATTGAATTACATTAGCGGACATCAAGCATAGGTTCTGAAATACCTAATGACCGCTAATGTTAATTAGCGGCCATGAATAAAAAAAGGGAGATTATTCATGGCCGATTGCGCTTGCAGGCAGATTATTACATTGGTGAAATAACGTCAAAGGTGTTTGAGGATCCGATTTTCTTGAATATAATTTTTATACTTGTTGCCTTCCTTCCACAGGAAGGCTTTTTCTCTTTCCGTTGTTATTGAGACGCTAAGTGTCCCGAATGTCAATGAATATAAAGTTATGAGGTTAGGGGGGGTCTAAAGCGGGGCTCCAGCCTGATTTTTTCTTAGTTTAGGCTAATATCCGTATCGCAAAAATTCGTTTTAACATTTTATGTAGGGACTACTAATGTCTGGGGGTGTGATGGCGGATGTCTTCGCTCCAAAGGTTTAAAAGGAAGATGAAATACGGCGTCAAGGAACTGAGTGAAGGAATCCAATTTTTGCGCAAAGGCAATCCTAAAAAGGCAGAACACGAGTTTTCAGATTCCCTCCGTTATTTTCAACAGGCGTTAAAATTATTAAACGTGCTTAATTTGCAGGGACCTCCTGGTCCGTCTGGACCTGCAGGTCTGCAGGGGATACAAGGAGTATCTGGCGCACAGGGACCTCAGGGGCCTCAAGGAGAACAAGGATCTCAGGGACCTCAGGGGCCTCAAGGAGAACAAGGATCTCAGGGACCTCAGGGGCCTCAAGGAGAACAAGGCCCTCAGGGACCTCAGGGGCCTCAAGGAGAACAAGGATCTCAGGGACCTCAGGGGCCTCAAGGAGAACAGGGATCTCAGGGACCTCAGGGGCCTCAAGGAGAACAGGGATCTCAGGGACCTCAGGGACCTCAGGGGCCTCAGGGGCCTCAAGGAGAACAAGGCCCTCAAGGCCCGCCTGGAACTCCAGTTTTAACAGGAATTGGGGATCCTACGTGCGCAATTGGCAATTTGGGAGATATTTATATTGACCTTTCCACAGGGAATACATTTTACAAGCTCTCTCAACCTGTTCCTCCCCCGGTCAGACCTATTCCTGCTCCAACCGGTATCACAATCCCGGTAGGTTCAACGCGGACGTATACCACAATTGATGCGGCTTTAGCTGCTGCTAATCCTGGTGACAGACTATTGCTTGATGCTGAGACCTTTACTATTACATCCACTATCAATGTTAACACACCGGTGACGATTGAGGGTCAAGGAATAGGACTCACTATTGTAACCACTACCCTGAATACCGTGACCACTATGTTTAATGTGACAGTATCGAATGTTGTTTTTCAAAATATGTCTATCGTCCAAAATTTCCCGGAGGTATTGAGCATTGAGACCGTTATTTCATTAAATAATTTGTCGGCAACAGGTATATATGTCGACCATTGTGAGATTTCAGTATGCGAACTTGGTATCTCCATTAAAGTAACGGAATTCCAAATAACAAATTGTAGATTTACCTATGCACCTCTTGCTTCACGTCCCAATGGATACTACTATATCATTATTTCCTCTACTTCTGGACAAAGCATTATTGACAATAATACATTTGTATCTGACGCAGGTAATTCTGATTGCAGATTTATCATCATTACCAATATAGCTGTTAATTCAGGGACACTTCAAGGGAACTTGGTAGTAAGCAATAATACACAACTCGTCTCTCCCTTTACTTTGCGTCATTTGCTAGTGATCGAGGAATTTATCGGTACAAATTTTGGTTTGTATTTTATTAACAACACTACAATTAATGAGGGAAATGTCCCTGTCTTACTATTTAACGCAAACTTAAATATTTTTAAATTTATAGCGGCTTATGGAAACAGTGTTCAAAACACTGCAGGAAAAGGGCTCATCGGAATTGACTCAAGTTATATCGGTACAACCAATATTTTCAGTTCAGGCAATACAATTGCAAATGAATTTTTCACTTCGGGATGGGCTTCTGCAACCGTTCCGCCTAGTTTTATTGTGGGCTATAATACAACAGCAATTCCGACTGATCCTAATCTTCCATTAAATAATTGTTACTGGCTAATGTTGATTTCATGATGTATAGCTATACATTAGAACTCAAACTATGTAAATCACCATAATTTCATCTAATATGGGGTAATGCCAGCGTAGTGACAGCAACGCTGGTATTGCCCCATAATTGCCCTTGTGCTGCATTTCTTAGTGTATGGAAAATCGGCGATTTTATTGGGTTTTACTCCCTTAACGTGCGAAATCCGTGTTTTGTTGGCGGAAGCCCTTAGAGTAATAAAAAACGCTAAGCTGGTAACATCCGAAGGCTTAACGTATATTTTCGTTAAAATGTTGGCGGGACCCCTTAAAGAAGGAAAGAGTCAGGAGTATACTTTAGCTATGCAAATGAAAGCGCAATCAAAAAAGAAACACATAAGGGGGATATAAACCAATGAAAAAAACTTACAAACGTTGAAGTGCAGTATTGCTAGTGCTTACCATGTCCGTTGGATTGGCCGCTTGTGGCTGGGATAACTCAAACTCCTCTGAAGCGAAGGCGGGAGACGGAACGATCAAATTGAAGGTATATGCGCAGCATTTCGATGACAATACCGCAAAGCCGTTCGATTATGCAGTGGAAGAGCTCAAAAAGGAAATGCCAAATGTCGAGATTGAACTGGATTCTGCTGTTCAGGACGGATACCAGAAGCTGAAGACTTATGCAGCAACGGGAAATATGCCGGATATCTATTTCACGGATTGGCCGACCCAAAGGTAGCAGCCTTCCTTGCAACAAAATCAGCCGAGTACAGATATACCCAACTTGGAAGTCCAATCATTTCGCCTAAGGTCGATAAGCAAATTGCCTCCAATGTTCCAGCAATGATGCAGCGGGTCGCCAAAGAGTTGCTGCCAAACGCCCAAAAATATGCTCAACTTCTGAGCAATACAAAAATTCAGAACGTAATTAATGACAATACCCAGAATCTGATGGTGAACAACTTCTCGGCAGAGGATTTTGTGAACAATTTGAACGGTTCATTGGAGAAGGAAAACTGATAATCCAGGGACAAGGCAACCCTTGGCGGCTTAAGTCGCTAGGGGAGGCTGTTCCGAAGATAAGGGATGGAAGCAAGACATGAAAATATTTGGGGAACAAACCGGCGCTGGCACTGTTTCTGCTCCCTGCTTTGATCCTGTACAGTGTGATCCTGATTTATCCGGTTCTGCAGACCGTTCTTCGTAGCTTTTATGATTGGGATGGCCTTAGTACGCCGACCTTTTTCGGGATTGAGTAACTACCGGGAGCTGTTCTCCGATCCTCTACTTGCCAATTCGCTTCAGAACGGATTGATCTTTGCAATTGTGCTGGCGGTCTTTCAGATCGGCTTGGGAACTCTATTGGCGCTGATCTGTGCGGACCCGCGTACACGCGGGCGGAAAATACTGAAAACAGCTTATTTTATCCCGGTGGTTCTATCCGTGACCGTGGTATGCCAACTGTGGATTGCAATCTACGACCCGACCAACGGACTGATCAACCGGCTGTTCGATCTCTTGAATATCCCATATCAGCAAAATTGGCTGAGCTCTCCGACAGCTTCAATCATTGCCATCGCCTTCGTTAACGTCTGGCAGTTTATGGGGTATCAATTCTCGCTGCTATATGCAGGGGTAAAACCAGTACCCGAGGACTACTTTGAAGCCGCGACGATTGACGGCTGCAGCAAGTGGAGGGCGCACCTGCATGTCACGCTTCCTTTGATGAGGGAAACGTACAAATTCTGCTTTATTATTGCGATTACCTCTGGAATTGGTGCCTTTGTGCAGATGCTAATTATGACAAACGGAGGACCTGGTACTATAAACTATACATTGACATTCATGATTTATCGTTATGCCTTTATGGAGAGCAACTATGGCTATGCATGTGCTGTATCCGTGTTGCTTGTGCTGATCTCGCTGTGGCTGTATCTGATTGTTTCCGTCTATCCGTTGTTCTGGATGGTTTCCTACTCGTTGAAGAACAATGATGTGATTTTCGTCACCAACCCATTCGGATTACCAATGCATTTTCGTTACGAAAATTATATCAATGCCTGGACGCAATTGAATGTTCCCCGTTATTTTCTGAACAGTCTTGTCGTATCGATGATCTCGACTCTGTTCATCCTTTTGCTGGCTCTGATGTTTGCCTTTGCAGTTGCTCGCATGAGGTGGAGGTTTCGTTCTGCCATACGGACATATATGATCATAGGAATGTTTATGCCGCTACAGGTTATTATGATACCACTGGCCATTTCTGGTTCGAGATTTTCACCTTACGAATACATATGGAGCTCTTATTCTTCCCTATATCGCAATTGGACTTCCTTTCTCGTCAATGGTTTTCTTTGGTTTTCTTGTAGGAATCCCTAAGGAGATCGAAGAGGCGGCATGCATAGATGGAGCTAGTATTTATAGCCTGTTCCTGAAGATCATTTTGCCGCTTGCCTTGCCTGCAATTGCGACTGTAGCCATTTTTCAGTTCTTGAACAACTGGAATGAGTTCACTTTGGCCTATATTCTGATTTCTGATGAGAATATGAAGACCTTGCCGTTAGGTTTGCTTTTCTTCCAAGGCTCCTACAGCACGGATTGGGGGGCCATGGGGGCTGTTATGACTATAGCTTCCCTGCCGATGGTACTTGTCTATCTATTCTTGAGTGAACAAGTGGAGCGGGCGATGACAGTAGGTTCCACCGCGAAAGGATAAAAGGAATCAGGTTGAAAGCCCTTAGGAATCCGCTTGTACAACCGTCGAATTCATGTGGCCTGTCAGTCGTTGTGGCGGGAAAACCGTTTGCACCGGTGCAATGATAATAGCAGCGAACAAGACTTTGATCAGATCTCCGATAACATAAGGATAGAAACCCTGAATCATGGCTTCGGAGAACGACATTTTATAGGCAAAGGCAAGCCAGGGCACACCTGAAACATAGATCAGCATTGAACCAAACAGCTCCAATACGATAAAAGCCAGGAAGTAACCGAAGAAGCCTTTCAGTTTGATTCGAGCGAGTAGCCATCCAATCAGGAGAGCGGATATGGGCCACATCATGACGTATCCTCCTGTAGGACCCAGTAGAACGGCCAGCCCTCCGGTTCCATGCAAAAGAGGGAAGCCAAGTGCAGTCAAAATTACGACCAGAGCAATGCTTAGAAAACCGTACAATGGGCCCAGCAATCCTCCAGCCAGCATCACGGCAAGAGTTTGCAATGTAATCGGGACAGGCGAGAAACCGATCGGAATGCTTATGTATCCGAAAAGGACCAGTATGGCCGCCATGAGTGCGCTAAATACAGTACCTCGCAAAGATAATTTCATGTTTGAACACTCCTTTCGATTTTGGTAGTCTTATTGTTAACCAAATAAATATAATTTGGTTAACGATTTGGATCGTACCACAAATGAATCAAAAGGGAAAGGACCCATTTGCGATGCAAAACGTTATACCATTAATCACGCTGGAGAATGCTCGTGTTCATTATGAGTCAGAGTCTGGACGTGTTCGTAAGGCGGTTGATGGAGTTTCCCTGAAATTGCATGCCGGAGAATGGATGAGTGTAGTAGGAGCCAATGGAAGCGGCAAAAGTACGTTGGCCGGGCTGTTGATTGGGTTCACTCCGTTATCCGGTGGAGCAAGGCAGGCTTCTCCAAAACTTGTCGTTCGTGGAGTCCTGCAGCAGCCTGATGCGCAGATATTCGGTGACACCATTGAAGAGGAATTTCACTTTGCCCTGTCGCCATTGCTTGGATCCGTAGACGAACAATTACGGCGTAGAGAACACGCATTACATACCGTAGGGCTTGACTTTTCGCCGGGTGCGGCAATCTCACAGCTTTCTGGAGGGCAAAAACAATTGCTCAACATTGCGGTAGCGCTGGCAGCCAAACCGGACGTACTCATTCTGGACGAGCCAACAGCCATGCTGGATACCGGTGCGAGAGAACGAATGGAAGCCATTGTGCATGCTGTTGTCCGCGAGGGGACGGCGGTAATCTGGATTACGCATCATCTGGAAGAAGCCACCTTTTGTGATCGAATCATTGCTATGGAGCGAGGACGTTGTGTGTATGACGGAGTGCCTTCGTCCTTCTTTTATGGGCGTGAGAAGGAGGTGATCCTTGCCAAAGAAGATGAGCAGCGATCACCTTGTGAGCGACTTGGGCTTGATCCACCTTTTACTGTGCAAACGGCGCTCCTGCTGAAGCAGCAAGGCATGCTCCGTCATGCCACTCCACTGCGACCTGAGCAGCTGGTTAAGGAGGTAGCCTGTTGCATATCGAATTGAATCATTTAAGTGTAGCAGCGCCGGAACCCCATAAACGTGCACTGCTTCAGGATGTGTCCGTTACAATGAACAGTGGGGAAATCACCCTGCTGGTGGGTTGCACAGGGTCGGGTAAAACTACGCTGCTGCAAACGATAGCTGGCCTAAAACCACCAAATGCAGGGAGTATTCTGCTGGATGATGAGCCCTTCTGGCAAAACGGAAAAGTGCCGCAGTCTATTCTTTTGCGGATGGGGCTGGTATTTCAATTCCCGGAGCAACAACTGTTTGCCCGCAGCGTTCAGCGTGAATTCGCGTATTCTCTGCGTCCATATCGATTTACCGAGGAGCAAAAGAAACGCCAAATTTCCAGTGCCCTTGAACAGTGGGACCCGCCAGCAGGCAAAGAGTCGGAGCGGCAGTTCAATCTGGACAGATCGCCATTTGCACTAAGCGGAGGGGAACGAAGAAGACTTGGTCTTGCATTGGGAACCGCTGTCGAGCCGCATTGGCTGCTTCTGGATGAACCCAGCGTCGGATTGGAAGCGCAAAGTGTAGTGCTTCTGCTCAAAGCGCTGGATCAGCATCGGCATGCAGGTGGGGGAGCCGTTGTGGCTACGCACGACTTGGATACGTTTTTGCCGCGTGCGGATCGGGTTCTTTTGCTTCGAGAAGGGTGTCTGATCGCTGATCTGACACCCAAAGAAATCCATTCACGGCCAGACCTGCTGCAGCAGGCTGGGCTTGGGCTGCCACCTTCCATGCGACTGGCACAGCAATTCGCTGTGGCAGGTATTGAGCTGCCTTTTACCGCATTGACGCCGGAGGAGATGGCTGAACATATTGTTTTTTTCAGGTTACATGGATGGGATATGGTGCAGGAGCTCAAGCCGGATGATGAGCTGCGTGCAGCAGAAAAGATGGAACAGGAAAAGGTGCATACCAATGAATCGGCAACTTCTGCACTGGCTCAAGGTAATGTAGCCGCAGAAATTATTAATCTGGCATCAGCGGACAGCCAGGCAGTTTCAAGCATCGGATTGTACGGTGCCATCGACCCGCGTCTCAAATGGATTTTGTATATTTTGCTCGTAACTGCGTCGATGCTTCAACATCGCTGGCTGGGACTGTCATTCACATTGGTGCCAGTAGCGCTGGCACTAGCTGCTCTGCCTCGACAAGCTCTGGCTGGCTGCGTGAAGTTAATGAAGCCGTTATTGTTGTTTTTTCTCATATCCACGGTTTTGTCAGGAACAACTCTTTCAACAGAAAGGGGCAGTCTCCAGTTCGGTTTCTCCCTGATACAGGCGGAGGCTACTTTGCTGAATGTGTACCGCTTGTTAATTGTTACCTTGGCCAGTCTCTGGTTTTCGCTGACTACGCCATATGGACGCATGGTGGAAGGATTGAACTGGGTGCTTGGTGTTGGCAAAAGATTGAGGCTTCCCGTTACCTCGTTTGCACTTGCCGTATCGTTAATCTTTCGGTTCATTCCGATGATCTGGAATGAATGGCAGCGATTTTCGCTGATTGTCCGGGCACGCGGCAAAGCTGCACTACGACCAAACACGGTGCGGGTGCGGGATCTTGGACCGATGGTGATTCCCTTGCTGATGTCGCTGTTTCAGCGTGCGGAGGACATGACGATCGGGATGGAAATGCGGAAAGTTAAAGAGCATTCCCTGCTAGGAACACGTTCCGTCTTGCTGGTATGGTCCAAGCGGGATACGATGATCTGTATCACAGGCCTTATTGTTTTTGCATTATTTATATCCATTCGGAATCTCTGAAGAAGAAAATTATTGCGACAGAACCAAACCTGAATCAGAGCCTGAAACGCAGTGCTTTTCAAACATCATGCATAAATAAATTCGTTTTTGCTCAAAATAGGCTTGCTTTGATCATCTCAAAGCGGATAGGGAGGGGCAACGATGAAGGATAAATTTTTGCAGGAAGAAAAGCAAGAATATACGGATGTATCTACGGTGGAGTCACAGCGAAATGATCTGGTTCTCGAAGAGTTCCCTGAAGGTCCTTACGGTTCAGCTCTGATGTCTGAATCTCTTGGAAAAAGCTCGCCGTGGCGAGTAGATCAGAGAACCGCGCATCGTTTTGATTATGAAAATCATGAGTTGCATGAGGAGGAAGTTCGGGATTATCCCGGCCAGGACGTTTATGACGAATCAGTTCCCAATAACGTGATCAAACCTTAATACCCACAATGATTAGTCATGATATGATGTTATAAAATAGATGATAGCCTCCGGCAGGATAATCTTGCCTGGGGCTATTTTCAGTTATACTGCTCGAAAACAAACTTTTGCAAATTCCACAATATGGGGTATCATAAGCGTAACCAAAGACGAGTTTATTGAAAAGGAGAGGCTTTCATGAATCCCATTTTAAATCAAATTGGTACTGTGTTTATCCCTGTCAATGACATTGAAAAAGCGCGCGATTGGTACTGCGAGATATTGGGATTGCCTGCGGATGGAGAGATTTTATTTGGACATTTGTACATCGTTCCGATGAATGGAACACGTATTGTGCTGGACAGCAAAATCTATGCCAAGAACCATACGTTTAAAACGCCGGCATTTCATTTTGATACTCATAATATTGAAGAAGCCTATGCATTTATGCAATCTAAACATGTAAATATAACGACAACCATAGAGCATGACCAATGGTTTAACTTTCAGGATCCTGACGGAAATCTGTTGATGATATGCAAGTGTTAAATGAATAAATGGTAAGCCCTCCTAGTATACAATAATTGAAGTATTGTATCGTTTGTTAGCCAGTCAGAGTCTCTAAACTTCTTGCCGACGTACTATCAAACAGATCTTCATATGACTGCAAAAAAAACAGGTGCAATCACCAAATTCAGTCTTCTTGGATAGTGTGAGCCAGACAGAGGCCTAATAACAATAATTATGCAATCGCTTACATTTCTATAAAATTCCGTTCTTTAAAAGGAGGGTATGTCATATGATCACATGTTAGAATCTCAGGAAGTGAAGTGTTGGAAACCAAAGCTGGCCATCATCTAGCGTAAAGGAGAGAGCTATATGTGTACCTTTATGAAAGAACGCACATGGTTATTGAAAGCATGCGAGTCGGTATTCATCGTGTTTCTTACAGCAATGATTCTGTGCGGCATTCTAAGCCCAAATACAGCGAGTGCAGCAACAAGTGTTTATACCATCTCGGCTTTTACCAATAGTAGCGAGTCCAATCTGTATATCTACCAATCCTATAATGCCACGAATTATGGCCTCCTTAAAGACTCTGCATACACCCCACCGGAGGGCCTAATCCGCGATCCCAGCATCATAAAGCACACGGATGGCCTGTATTACGTGGTCTACACCACGAACTGGTCCGGCAATACGATCGGCATAGCGTCAAGCCCGGATAAGGTGAACTGGAATTTTGTCCGCAACATCCCATTATCCTTGCCTAGCGGAATCGCCCACACCTGGGCTCCCGAATGGTTCGTGGACAATAATGGCAGCTTGAATGTCATCGTGTCTCTATCGCCGGGTAACTATCAAAACTTCAGACCTTATGCCATTACGGCAGCAAACAGCAATCTTGCTTCTACGGCCTGGTCGGCTCCGGTCGAGCTTGCAGGCATTGCCCCAAATTACATCGACACTTTCATCGTTAAGACCGGATCAACTTATCATGCGTTTACAAAGAACGAAACAACCAAATACATCGAATATGCCATAGCGCCCTCTCTAACTGGCCCTTATACTTTCCAGGGCACCGGAGACTGGGCAAACTGGGGGGCTTGGGTAGAAGGTCCTGCACTGGTCCAGCTAGACAACGGAACATGGCGCATCTATTTTGACGGTTATTCCACGCAAAAATATTACTACAGCGACTCTTCTGATGGGTTCAAGACATGGACTGTGAAAAAGGAACTCCCAGGTTTGACCGGATTAGTCCGACACATGACCGTGTTAAAAGAAACCGGGCAGCCGGGTGATGTCCGAGCGCTGGAGTCTTACAATATGCAGGGCAATTATATCCGACATTACAACTATCAGGCACGAATTGATGAGAACGTCAGCCCTGTGGAAGATTCGAAATTTAGAATCGTTCCAGGCCTTGCGGATACTTCTGCCATCTCATTCGAGTCTGTCAACTTCCCAGGATATTATCTACGCCATAAAAACGATCTGATCTACCTAGAAAAAAATGATGGTAGCCGGGCCTTCACAACGGATGCCACGTTTCGACGCAAGGATGGGCTTGCTAATTCGGCCTGGACGTCGTACGCATCATACAATTATCCTGACCGATACCTGAGACATTACGATAAGCTGCTCCGCTTGGACCCGATCGTTACGACGATCGACAAATCGGATGCTACTTTCAAGGAGACCGCGGAATAATGGGGCAGGCACAGTCTTGTACACCATTGAAGTTGTAAGGGGAGCATGTACCCCCATTTACTTTATACCTATTTCAAATTTATAAAGGAGTGAACGCAATGAATTGGTTCAAGCGAATAATTGCCTTGCTGATGGCAGGCAGTCTGGTTCTGAGCATCCTCGGGACGAAAACGTCCGCCGCAGGGTCTGATACAGCCGTGGTTGATCCCTCACAGCAGTATCAGACCATTGAAGGCTGGGGGACTTCGCTTGCGTGGTGGGGGAAGGTGGTAGGCTCATATTCCAATCGGGATGAGTATGTGGAAAAAATGTTCAGCCCAACGAATGGACTCGGCTTGAACGTCATCCGTTATAACATTGGAGGGGGAGAAAATCCGTCATCCCAATACCTGGAGTACCGAAAGGCTGTTCCGGGCTATCAGCCTTCGCAAGGGGGATATGACTGGAATGCAGACGCCAACCAAAGATACATGCTTCAGGCAGCCAAATCCTACGGGGTCAACGTCTTCGAAGCGTTTGCGAACTCGGCTCCCTACTGGATGACGATCAGCGGTAGTGTATCGGGAGCTGCGAATGGCGTTAACAATCTCAAGCCGGAATATTATGATGATTTTGCCGATTATCTCACAGAGGTCGTTAAGCACTTTCACGACGAATGGGGGATATCTTTTGATACATTGACTCCGCTTAATGAACCGATCTCGACATGGTGGAAGCTCGGTAATGACCAGGAGGGAATGCATTTTGATCGAGCAGAGCAGAATGCTATACTGGGCCAAGTACAATCTTCTCTCACGGCCAAAGGGTTATCTACCAGGCTGAGTGCACCGGAGGAATACAATCTGGAGGACTCAACCAGTTCCTTTGCCGGATACAGCCCGGCTGTGAAGTCGGCCATCGCGCAGATCAATACCCATACGTATGGGGGGAGCAACCGAACGGCCCTTCGCAATGCGGCCACCTCGGACAATAAACATCTATGGACTTCCGAGTACGGGGACGGGGACGCCAGTGGATTGACGATGTCGCGGACGATCCTGAAGGACATACGCAATATGGGAGCAAGTGCCTGGGTTTACTGGCAGGCAGTTGACAGTGCTGAGGGATGGGGATTTTTCAAGAACGTACTTAATGACACACAGACGATCAGCTACACTGTGAATCAGAAATATTATGTGATGGGCAATTACAGTAAGTTCATTCGCCCGGGGTACAAAATCATCGGTATGAGTGACGCTAATACGCTTGCCGCTTACGATGCAGCTTCAGGCAAGCTAGTTCTGGTAGCCACCAATTCGGAATCCACAGATACGACCGTTACGTATGATCTGAGCCGCTTTACTTCGACAGGCACGTCTGCCCAGGTGTTCCGAACATCCTCCAGCGAGAATCTCAAGACACTGGCGAACATCGCGGTACAGGACAAAAAGTTAACGGTCACAGCAAAAGCGGGTTCGGTTACCACCTACGTTATATCCGGCATGGCTTACACAGGTAGCAAAGGATATGACTCCAGTGTCATCTATAAACTGGTCAACCGCAAGAGCGGTCTTGCATTGGATGTGAACGGAGCTTCGACCACGGACGGCGCATCGATCGTCCAGTGGAATGATAACGGAGGAACCAACCAGCAATGGAAGCTGGAAGCGACAGGAAAAGGTTTTTACAAGCTTCGGAACGTCGGCAGTGGCTTGCTGCTGGATGTGAACCAAAGCTCCACTCAAGGGGGCGCCTCCCTGATCCAGTGGCAGGATAACGGAAATTATAACCAGCAGTGGATGCCTGTGGACGTCGGGGGCTATCTTGTTCTGGTTAACCGCAATAGTGGTCTGACGATGGATGTGAATCAGGGGGCTGTAACCGCAGGTGCGGCAGTCATTCAATGGGCCGATAATGGGGGCTCCAATCAGCAATGGAATCTCGTGAAAATAAATTAGCATTCATCAAGTGTCGAGTTCACTTTTTTACGGTATATGTGCATTATACTAATTTTGTCAGCCAAAAATATGAACCTGGAGATCAAAAGATGTTGTCAGGGGATATGAACACGTACGCATAAGAAGTCGCCATATTGGCGGCTTTTTGTTTTCAAAATTTACTTCCTTATTATTATATCATTTTGCAATAATATTATATTTATAGGCGAAACTCATGCGAGTATAATGACATTATATTTATATATAAGAAGTGTTTATTGTGTACTAGTATTTGATTTACATAATAATTCCAATTTATTTAAATGGAGGGGAATTTATATGAATAATAATTTATTTCAACCAAATGTAAGGGGAAAATTAAGATGGATGAATGAACCTGAGCACTGGGAGTACACCGAAGAAGATAGATTGATCATTGATGCACCGGCTAAGGTTGATTTTTTCAAGGATCCTGGGGGAACACATGTAGCCCATTCGGCTCCTTTTCTACATCTTCAGGTTGATTCATCATTTCAGCTTACGACACAGCTTCAGGTAGACATGCGTCATCTTTATGATTCAGGATGTTTGATGTTGATGGCTGACGAGAACAATTGGGCTAAACTATGTTATGAATTTAACGGCAATGATGCTACGATTGTGTCTGTTGTAACTAAGAATGGCTCCTCCGATGATTGTAATTCTGAGCGTGTTGTGGTTGATAACCCGCATTTAAGGATCACGAAGATTGGGAAGATTATATCTTTTTACTATTCGCCTGATGGTGAGGATTGGAAGTTAGTCCGCTACTTTGGAATGGAAATTACTGATCCGTTTATAGCGGGTGCACTGGCCCAATCACCGATGGGATCAGGTTGCCGGGCCAATTTTAAATATTTAAACTTAACGATTCCCAATGAGGATAGCAGGTTTTAGGCATTTAAGAAGTCGCCATATTGGCGGCTTTTTTGTTATGGCTTTAGCCAGTTGAGTGCGTGAAACGCGCGAAACAAAAAACCACCCGCTATGCGGGTGGAGGAATCGAGGGTTTCACCACTAAGACCATTCCAATAAAATTGAGATGTTCAGGCTCAAAAGAAAGGAATGGTCTTAGATGGCAAACAAGAGCTACAGCCTAGCTCACACAAAGTGGATGTGCAAATACCACATTGTATTCACCCCGAAGTATAGACGGAAAGAAATCTATAATCAAGTGAGAAAAGATTTAATCGAAATCTTCAGACGTTTATGTAAGTACAAGGGAGTAGAAATTATAGAAGGTCACATGATGCTCGATCATGTTCACATGTGGGTAGCGATTCCACCGAAAATTGCTGTCTCAACGTTCATGGGATATCTAAAGGGAAAAAGTTCGCTAATGATATTCGAGAAGCATGCTCAGCTCAAGTATAAATACGGAAATCGAAAGTTTTGGGCAGAAGGGTATTATGTAAGTACAGTGGGCCTAAATGAAGCAACGGTAAGAAAGTATATTCGTGAACAAGAAGCACATGATCAAGCACTAGATAAGCTGAGTGTAAAAGAATACGAAGATCCATTTAGCAGTAACAAGAGCAAAAAGAAGTAAAACCAGTTTAACTGGTAAGTGAAAGTGACAAATAACACTGAGCCTGAACAGTTTTTCGGTCAGGCTAGCGTCTTTAGGCGCAGTTTGGCAACAGGGGGTTATACCCCAAGAGCAAACCACCCGTTGGACGGGTGGTCATGATTTTCAAGAATAAGTTTCTTCTCCAAGCTTCAGGATTTGCTGGACATAGTGAGGACATTCCACTGCTTAGAAACAGCAGGAAAGTATGATTATACTGAACCAAAGAACATAATGATGATGCCATCGGCAGATCAAAAGAGACTTGACATGTAATGCGTTACACAAATTACAGTGTAATTGTAGAACATAACAACAATCATCTCATAAAACATCATTCGTTTAAACAAGGGAGACAGAATAGTAATGAATAGAGCTACTCAAAAAATTGTGTTTATCGACATTGACGGTACACTTGTCGGTGATGACGGTATGGTGCCTGAATCGGCACAAAAAGCCTGCAAAATAGCACGCGAGAATGGCCATCTGCTTTATCTGTGCACAGGTCGTTCGAAAGCTGAAATCTACGACGCTATTTGGGATATCGGATTTGATGGTCTTATTGGAGCAGGAGGGGGATATGTAGAATCTGGAGATGAGATTCTTTATCATAAAAAAGTCACGCCTGAGGATGTTCGGCATATGGTGGATTTCTTTAATACACATGGAATTGATTTTTATCTGGAGTCCAATTCGGCTCTCTATGCTAGCCAGAATTTAAAACCTCATCTGGAAAGGCGGATCTATGGAGATGTTGAGAACGACTCTGTGGCCAGAGAAAAAATGGAGCGTTTCCCCCATCCATTTATCGCGGGTTTGACATATGGAGAGACTGATTTGTATAAAGACGATGTAAATAAGGTCTGCTTTCTGGAAAGCGCTGTACCCTTTGAATTTATTAAGGGAGAATTCCAGGGAAGATTTGAGGTCATCCAGTGCACCGTCCCGATCTTTGGAAAGGACAGTGGAGAAATGATGATTCCTGGTATTCACAAGGCAATCGCCATTGCTGATTTGCTGAATCATTTGAGCCTGCCCCAGGAACAGACGATTGCCATTGGAGATGGAATGAACGATGCCGAGATGCTCGAATATTGCGCCGTAGGCATTGCTATGGGCAATGCAAATCCGGGTTTGATGGAAATTGCAGATGATATTACTGACCACGTTGAGGAAGACGGACTATATAAAAGCTTTGTAAAATACGGTTTGATATCTGAATCATAACTGTGTTTTCCTCTTTGGAGGCGATTATGTAAAATTGGGACAAGGACAGGCGCCTATACTCCGTAATTGCTAGTTATTTATGATACAATCGAGATATGGAAGGGGATGGAATTGCTGGTGTATGTCGATCAGACCCTTCCTAAAAGGAGGAGTTAGCACGTGACCAAAAACATAATGAATTGGGAGACAGGCAATTGGATCAACCAGCCTTTGTCAGCCCGGCAAGAGGGCAATCATCTGAAGGTTGTACCGGAAAAGGGAAGGGATTTTTGGAAAAAGACATTATACGGTTTCGAATATGAGGATGGTGCTGCTCTGTTAGCTGACTGGCAAACAGACAACGCGGTGGAGGTGTCATTTCTGCTGACATCCTTTACAGAGCTTTATGATCAAGCAGGTATTTTATTATATCACGGACCAGCGCAGTGGATTAAAATAGGAATTGAAATCAACGATGGAGTTCCTCAACTGGCCGTAGTAGTAACGGACGGTTATTCCGATTGGTCTTTGGCTGCTGTACCGGAATGGAAGGGGGAAGAAGTTACCATTCGTGCTTCCATTATGAAGGATGCCGTGATTATTCGGGCACGCACTGAGCACCACGGATGGCGAACCATTCGTGTGGCCCGTTTCCCGTACGCTTCCGGTAATCAAGCAGGTCCCTTTGCTTGTTCGCCGACCCGAGACGGCCTGGAGGTTACTTTTACCCGCTGGGCTTTCACCGAAGCTGATCACGATTTGCATGTAGACCCTCCAGTCAAGAAGTAGAGTTGAAAAGCTTGAGGACAATTCCTCAAGCTTTTTAGTATCAATGTCTATATATCCAAAGGCAGATCCTCAACATTTTTCTTGCAGACTACATTTGTATTACTTATAATATATGAATAAGTGATCATATATTAGTTTAATTTGCAAGTCATCAGAATTTTATAGAAGAGAGGGCAGGTAGATGAGTAAGAAAAGTCACACACACCACCATAATACGGCATGCGAACATGACTGCAACCAACATCCTCAACATAATCATTCTAAAGGCAGTGAGCATTCACATGCTCACGGGTATGGGCATTCCCATAGCCACGGGCATTCTCATGGACATGGAGCGAACAAAAATGCTTTGAAGTTATCATTCTTTTTAATTGCCGGTTATATGATCATAGAGTTTATTGGTGGATTACTGACTAACAGCCTAGCGCTGTTATCTGATGCTGGGCATATGTTGAGTGATGCGGGTGCATTGGGGTTAAGTTATTTGGCGATGACCTGGGGACAACGGCAAGCGAGCAAGTCAAAGACGTTTGGCTACAAACGATTTGAAGTACTGGCTGCTTTTATTAATGGCTTAGCACTTGCTCTGATATCGATTTATATTTTCTGGGAAGCTTTCGAACGGCTTTCTGCCCCGCCTGGAATCATGACTTCAGGAATGCTGACAATCGCAGTGCTTGGCTTGGTCGTCAATATAGCTGCTGCTTTTATACTTATGAGAGGAGATACATCTGAAAATCTCAATATTCGCAGTGCCTTTTTACATGTAATAGGGGATTTGTTAGGCTCTGTGGGTGCGATTGTGGCTGCATTGCTGATTATGTTCTTTGGCTGGAATTTGGCTGATTCGATCGCCAGTATTTTGGTGGCGGTTCTGGTGATCATCAGTGCTTATCGGGTGACTCGGGACTCCATTCATATTCTGATGGAAGGTACACCCCTGAATATGAACACAGATCAAATTAAGCAATCCCTGCTTGATCTTGAGCATGTTGTTGAAGTGCATGACCTTCATGTATGGGCGTTATCATCGGATGTTCCATTGCTGAGTTGCCATATCATCATCCAAGATCCAATGTACAGCAGTGTTGTAATGGAACGGGCACAGGGGTTGTTGAAAGAGGAATACAAGATCAAGCATATTACAATACAGATGGATAGACCGGGAATCCCGTGTCATATTGAACATTATTAGCAAGAAATTCAGAAGAGATCTACGTGATGTGGGTCTCTTCTGCTGGCTACAAGCGGCGAGGAACCTATGCGCAAAAGGATAATGCGGGAGATCCCTGTGCGCCACGCGTGGACCTAAGCAACCGGGAATAATAAGAAATGTGAATGTGTACCGATTCCGCTCTGACATCCGGAACGCTTGTCAAGCGACGTCATCGAAAAGCTTCTTGACAGTTTGATAATATTATAGTTATCATGGACATATAAAGTCTTTGATTGATTGCCATCAATCAGGGTCTATCTCCCACATAACTATCGAAAATACTCACGCTGCTGGTGAAAACTGAACTGATCGAGTCGGATCCGGGTGCCAACGGAGGTATCGGTTGAAGGGAAGAAAGTGGATATTTCTTTTCTGCACATCATTCATGCAATGGAAGGCACTGCTTACTGTTCTGAATGCTGTGGCAGTGAAGATCCACGATTTGATTATTTGTAGATAACATATATCTGCAAAGTCTTTATAATATTCATGCAAAAAGGAGACTGAGACAATGTGCAGCGAACCCATTACCAATGAATGGAACTCGGGAACGTATGATGATAAGCTGAATTTAGTAGCTGAGCTGGGAGGAGGGGCCTTGTTCTTACTGCAGCCCCGACCCGGGGAGCGAATCCTAGATGTGGGCTGCGGATCTGGGGACTTGACCGCCAAGATTGCAGCCGCCGGAGCAATACCCACAGGTCTCGACCTGTCGGAGGAAATGGTAAAGCGGGCCAGACAGAAGTACCCTTTTCTGAATGTTCAGGTGGAAGACGCTTGTCATTACCGGACGGATACCCCCTTTGACGCTGTGTACTCCCATGCGGTTTTGCACTGGATCAAGGATGCTGATGCTGTCGTTCGCTCTATCTGGCTGGCCCTCCGGGAGGGTGGGCGATTCGTTGCCGAATTCGCAGGTAACGGCAATGTCGCCGTTCTGACAACCGCCATGGAGCAGACGCTTGAGGCGCATGGTTATGCGTGGGCTGGAAGGAATCCGTGGTATTTTCCCACCATTGGAGAATACGCCAGCCTGCTGGAGCAGGCCGGCTTCCGTGTCACGTTGGCTCAGCACTTCGACAGACCCACTCCGCTCAGGACAGATACTGGGGTTCGGGGCTGGCTGGACAAGTTCGCCGATTATTTCTTCTTGGACGTCACCCCCGCAGACAAAGTATCCATCTACCGCGCCATTGAGGCAAAGGTTAAGCCATCCATAGACCAGGGAGGTCAATGGATGGCCGACACCAGCCGATTGCGCATCGTAGCCATCAAGGAACACGCTTAAGTAGGACATATAGGGATGTACTTGATTGACCTTGAAAGGGAAGCACCCCTCTACAGCAGGAATGCTGTGGGGGTGTTTTTTTTATGGTTTATCGCCAACTCAGTCTTCTCATAGCACTCTATAGTGATTCTGATTATGACGATAAGTAGTCTAAAAGTAGCGTTCTGGGAAGGATATCTCCTTGTATGACTACGAAATGCCACCTCATCATTTGCAGTTGAATACAGAGAAAACAGGAAGAGCGATATTTTCCACCAAAATAGATAATAATATACCCCCTTTCTTGGATTTTTTATCTTTATAATGAAGACGCATCCATAACAATCAAAGGAGTTGGTATGTTTTGACACGTAACAAATGCTTAAGAAGATTGTCCACCGCCATGTTAACGGTGCCTATGCTCACGATGTTCGCTTCAGGTGCAATGGCAGAGCAGGAAATGAACGGACATAAGCCTCCGGTTTCTACTGGAAGCGGCGTGTTTTATGAAATTTATATTAATTCTTTTTATGATTCGAATGGAGACGGACACGGTGATTTGAAAGGAATTACACAAAAGCTTGATTACTTAAACGACGGCAACCCCCGTTCGGGCAAGGATCTGCAGATCAGCGGCCTCTGGCTCATGCCCCTAAATCCGTCTCCAAGCTACCATAAATACGATGTAACCGACTACTATCAGGTCGATCCCCAGTATGGGAATCTGAATGATTTCCGCACCTTGATGAAAGAAGCGGACCGAAAGGGCATCAAGGTGATTATGGACCTTGTTATTAATCATTCGAGCAGTGAGCACCCTTGGTTCAAAGAGGGTAGCGTCAACCCGCAAAGCAAATACCACGACTATTACGTATGGGCGGATGAGAACACAGATCTGGAAGAAAAGGGCTCGTGGGGTCAGCAGGTATGGCATAAGAATCCGAATGGCGAAGGGTATTTCTACGGCACGTTCTGGTCGGGAATGCCGGATTTGAACTTCGACAATCCCGAAGTTCGCAAAGAAATGATCAAGGTAGGAAAATATTGGATACAGCAAGGTGCAGATGGGTTCCGGCTCGACGCGGCAATGCACATTTTTAAAGGACAGACAAAGGAGGGTGCCGATAAAAACATCGCCTGGTGGAATGAGTTCCGTTCCGAGATGGAGAAGGTAAATCCGAATGTATATCTAGCGGGGGAGGTATGGGACAAACCGGAGACAATAGCTCCTTATTACGGACCGCTGCATTCCCTCTTTAATTTTGACCTGGGCGGAACGATTTTGAATTCCGTGAAAAACGGCCGGGATCAGGGTATCGCTACATTTGCCGAGAAAACGCTGAAACTGTACAAATCTTACAATAAAGCGGCACTCGATGCTCCGTTCCTGAGCAACCATGACCAGACTCGTGTCATGAGCGAGCTGGGAGGGGATGTGCAAAAAGCTAAGCTGGCCGCTTCCATACTTTTGACGCTTCCGGGTCAGCCGTTCCTCTATTACGGGGAAGAAATCGGCATGAAGGGAGAGAAGCCCGATGAGTATCTGCGGGAGCCTATGCGCTGGTACAAGGGAGCTGGCCCCGGTCAAACGACGTGGGAGGAACCCAAATACAACACAGGCGAAGTATCGGTGGAAGCGCAGCTGCGGGACGATGATTCCCTGCTGGAAAGCTACCACACGCTCATCCGTCTAAGGGAAGAACATGAAGCTCTCCGCAGCGACAGTCTGCAACCTATCCAAACAGGTTTTGCCAGCGTGACCGCATTTAAACGCACTTCAGGCAAAGAAACATTGTATGTATACCATAACCTGTCTGGAGAGCCGGTTACCCTGCAGATGAAAGATTTGGATAAGGGTAAGTGGAAAGTGGTCTTCTCCACCTCGAAGGATGTGAAGGTGAAGAAAGGAATGGTCACGATTCCGGCCTACAGTTCTCTGATTACTGGAGAAGACAGATAGAGCTGAACATACGCAAACTTACCGTTCAAATGAAGCGGATATATATCGACGAATCCATGTTGGGGTGTTAAGAGCACCCCTTTTTTTTATATGAGTTTTGCTGCATCCGAATAGAAGATATTGAACGTCAGGAGAGCAGTTATATGTCAACACTACGCGGAGGAATGAACGGGGAACGTATTCGATTCAACTAGGCCAATTCAATGTAAAGCACGCCCGTTAGAGTACACACAGGGCAGAATAAATGACATTCTCCAGTGTGTAGTCCAAGGGGCGCTATTTAATGCTCTCATCCATATTAAAGATCGGGCGCTTCCATATGATTATAAAGGGGATAAGCCTTCTCGTACATTTAATTTTTTGTCTTGGCAGGCAGCTACTCCTCGAACGGCAGGCTTTCTTTAATTGCCCACAGGTCGTTATAGCTAAGAATCCGACGATCGGCTCTGGACAGGTCCTGCCGGCCCGAGCCGGGGTTGTGGAAGCCGATGCAGCGCATACCCGCACTCTTGGCTGCCTGGACACCGTTCCGTGAATCCTCAATAACGATGCAATGGGCCGGGGCAATGCCAAGCTGCTCGGCGGCGTATAGGAAGATGTCCGGTGCCGGCTTACCCTGCGATACTTCTTCTCCAGTGATTCGAATATCGAAGTAACGGCCAAGCCCTGTCTTTTCCATGATGAGATCAATCAGCTCCCGTGGAGAGGAAGAGGCCACCGCGACTGGAATCCCTCTATCTTGCAGCCAGTCCAGCCACCGCTCCAACCCGTCAATTGCCACAAGGCTCTCGTGTGCAATCATCGTCTGCATCACATTTTTCCGGTGATAGGACAGAGCCTCTTCCACTGTATTGGTGAGCTGATGTCTGTCCAGCACCTGGCGCCACATGGATTCGAGTGTCACTCCAACATAGGTGTGGTGCTCATTTTCCGTCATGGACGCACCGAAATGGGCAAAGGAGCTACGCTCGATCTCAAAATAAATCGGTTCGCTGTCTACCAGCACTCCGTCCATATCGAAGATGACCGCCTTGACCGGAACGGACGCTAATGAGCCTCCCAAGCATTCATTATTTGGCTGCGCATCATGATGAATGGTTGTCATGTCCATTCTCCCCCTTGTTTGTATCCGGATTTAGTTACCGGAGCCGTTCGATTGCAGCACAACCTTGATCGCCTGTGAAGAAGGCTGAAGTGTCCGCTCGCTGATATTGCATCCGAGGGTCAGAAAAGCCTCACGGTAGTCTTCCAGCGGATAGGAGTGGGTAATGATTTTTTTGGCGGGAACGATCTGCTGCTCAATCAGGTAATGAGCCGTGGAGAACGTTCCCAGGGAATCAATCGAGCCAATGATTTTGAGGCTACGATCAACTACCTCTTTCGGATTGAACGTGCTTGTCCCATCTCTCAGCCCCACCAGCATCAGATATCCGCCGCTCGTAAGCTGGGACAGTACCTGTGTACCGACCACGCCTGTGGTATCCACAATCATGTCTACCTGATTTTTTAGCGGTGCCAGCTCATGAATGGCTGATTCCATTGTGGCGTGTACGGACCACCGATCAGGGGCCACGGAATCAGCTATGGCGAGCCGTTCTTCCGAGATGTCAACGAGGCAGCCTGTGACACCTTTGGAAGCAAGAGCATAACTGTACAGAATTCCAATTGGGCCTGCACCAAGAATGATGGTTGTGAAGTTCGGCAGCAGGTGAATCTGGTTGATTCCGGTCAGCATACAGCTCAGCGGTTCGGTCAGTGTTGCTTCTTCGTAGCTGATATGATCCTTCAGCTTGTACAGAAAACGATCCTCCGTCACATAATAATCGGTGAACGTCCCGTCGGCGCTGACTCCGGTCTCGGTTACGGATTTATGTGTGCAATGATTCTGTCTTCCTGTTCGGCACATATCACATTGACCACAGTAGTATGTCGGATCAATCACGACCCGGTCCCCGGGCTGCATTGAACTAACGGCTGATCCTACAGCGATTACTTCCCCCGCTGATTCGTGGCCCAGGATAGTGGACGACACGGCATGATATTTGCCACTGATGATGCCTAAATCCGTACCGCATACGCCTGTCGCCCGGATCCGGACGAGTACATCGTTATCTTTTTTAATCTCCGGGATAGGTCTTTCCTCAAGTGCGACATCCCAAGCTGATTTGTATACCAGTGCAAGCATAAATAAGTCCTCCTTTTTGCCTATTGGGCAGATAGTTAGTGAAGGGTCGCCAGAACCGCGTCAAGCCGTTTAACAATTTCGACAATCTCATCTTCTGTAGCCGTGAGGGAAGGTCTCACTTTGACCACATTGCCATAACCGTAACGGGAACCTCTGAGAATTAATTGCTGTTCGTCAAATACACGATCGATAATCCCATTGCTTTTCACTGCATCCGGGGCATCGTCCTCGTCTACAATTTCCAGTCCCCACATCAGTCCGACGCCACGAGCCTCACCAATGCAATCGTGCTTGTCGGCCATCTCCGTCAGCAAGGATCCGAGCAGGCTTCCTTTAGACCGGACGGCTTCCAGAAAACCGGGCTCGGTTACAACCTCCAGCGTGAATTTGGCTGCCGTGACCGAGATTAGATTGCTACCTGAGGTGAAGGAGTGCTCGTGCTTCTCGAGGACATTAAGCCGAGACTGCATTAATACCGCTGCTACCGGTACACCAATGCCGCCGAGACCCTTGGCGAGAGTAATGATATCTGGTTGGATATCAAACAGCTCACTTGCGAACATGTAGCCTGTCCGCCCAATCCCGGTCTGCACCTCATCAGCGATCAGGATCAGCCCGTACTCGTTGCACAGCTGACGGAGACGCTTAAAATATCCTGCAGGTGGGATGATATTGCCTCCGTTGCCCAAGATGGGTTCAATAATCATGCAGGCCACAGAGCCTGAGCTTGCATACTCAATGGCATCCGATATGGCTTCGACGCATTGATAGCCACACTTGTCAGGCGAAGAATTAAACGGGCAGCGATAGCAGTAGGGAGCAGGTAAATGCAGGGAATTTGCTGCAGCCGAGTTGGGAAATTTCCTCCGCCGGAAGGCGTTACCGGATATACCTGTTGCGAACTGGGTCTGTCCATGATGGGACAGGTACAGGCTGATTATATCGGATGCTCCGGTATATTTCTGGGCCAGCTTCACAGCGCATTCGTTCGCTGTGGAGCCGGTAATATCTCTCATCCACCCCGCGTCGATGCCGTTTGGCGTATACTTGATCAGATGATCCAGGACTTCCTCGACGTAGGGCTCGGTAAAGGATGAGGACATGTGGACAAGATTAGCGACTTGTTCCTGTACTTTGGTAACGACATGAGGGTGATTATAACCGAGCGACAGATTGAAGGTGCCGGATACGCCATCCAAATACTCCTTTCCTGAATCGTCAATCAGAGTAATGCCTTTTCCGTATCTGAAGCGTTCTTTGGTTAAGGTATGCACAATACTTTCCCTCCATATCAGAATATACATTTCTCTAAGTACATCCTTATAAAGTGTACAGCCCCTGTTACAGCATAACGCGGCGGGCCTCACCTCCCCCAAGAATAAAGTGATCTCATCCTTCCTTGCCCTGATGGACAAGGGAGTCAACTACCCGGCTGCCCCTACCATTCCACAGATGCGAGAGAATGACCCCTAGCAGCAGAATCAGGCTGAAAGCCGCCAGAATCCAGAGGGTAGCCGTCACCGACCATTCGCTCATGCTCCAGCCTGTTACATATTGAAGCACCGCGCCGCCAATTCCGCCCGACGCAATCAGAATGCTGGTCGTTCTCTCGGTCATTCCCGGAATCAGCACGTTCGCATAGACGAGGGCGATACAGAAGAGTCCGGACATGAACAACCCTGCACCAAAAATTAGAAGGTATGTAGCCCACTGGCTGGATACAAACGCCATAGCAACCAGGAAGCAGAAAGTCCCGATTGCGCTCCACAGCAGGAAAGGAATATATCCTGATGACTCTGCAATCCTTCCTGAGAACATGCGGCCGATGATCATTGCAATCCAGAGTATGCTGACACCCAGCGAGGCTACGGATTCCCGAAGCTGCAACGTCTCGATCAGAATGGAGGGCAGGAAGTTCATGAGTCCCAGTTCAAGACCCATGTAAACAAAGAAGAATACAATGAATATTCCCAGTAACACACGATGCTGTCCCGAGTACCGGGCTTGTTCGACCGATCGCTCAGAGGTTCGGAGGTCTGCTTGGGTAAGGTGAG
Source organism: Paenibacillus sp. FSL R10-2782 (assembly GCF_038592985.1). NCBI lineage: Bacteria > Bacillati > Bacillota > Bacilli > Caryophanales > Paenibacillaceae > Paenibacillus > Paenibacillus sp. FSL R10-2782. The sequence goes on from NZ_CP151951.1 coordinate 2,674,573, forward strand.
AAGAGGCGGAAGCAGGCATGGTAAGCCAGAACAGCCCCAGAATAAACGCCAGAAGGGAGATGGTGTAGAAGGTCAGATGCCACATTCCAAACCAGATATACAGGCTTACCACCGCCGGAATGAGCAGTGCACCAAGTGCAAAATAGACATCCAGCTTGGACATGGCTACGGCTTTCTGCTCCTCGGTGAACTCAATCGTGAACGCTCCGATGGACGACTCAATGATGCCTGAGCCGAAGCCAACCCAGATGGTCATCACGATGACCCAGGTCCATGAGGGGAGTACACCCAGGAAGGCATACCCTGCCACGATACTGACCAGGGCAATAGACAGCATCGACTTGCGACCGATATGCAGTGCCATGAAGGGGGAGAGCAGAACGCCGACAAGAAATCCAGAAAACTGTAGGAACAGCAGTAATCCGCCATCGCTGTATCCTCGTCCATAGTGTGGCAGCAGTATCGGTAGTAATGCCCCAAGAACCACGCTGGTGACGCCGATTAACAGATAGAAAGCACAACTTAAAGCGAATAGTCTCTTCAAGGTCCGTCCCTCCATAAGGTTGTATTTTTATATGGGTTTTGTTTCTTTACTAGATTATACCTTTTTTATGGAAATGTATATATATATTTATATAAAAAATGCTAAAAATGATCCAAAAAATCTTACACGTATTTAACATAAATCGGCATGATCTTACGGATATTCGTCATGTTCCATGTCACTGTGATACGCACTCAGCTGTGGATACACATCTAAACCCCCAGACCCGCCGCAGGCTGGAGGTTTTCTCATGGTATTTTTCGGAATCGGGAAATTGTCGGCTTCAGGCTGTGAAAGCCCGCTTGTCCTTCAGTAAGTCTGGCTAAGTCCGCTTTGCCATTGACCCTTAAGGTGCTTCCCTTTCCTATGTTCATATGATTCTTGTTCATCTTTGCATCGAGGTGAGGGTATATATCAATAGGAACCCCGAACAGACTTCAGTCTCCACTTGTGCCACTAAATCTTACCCACATCTAGCTGTGCGATAAAAGATAGCCAACTGTACGGTATAATTGGTGCGATTACGAAAAAAAATACTCATGATCGCACTCCTTTTTCGATTTATTTCCGTTATCATTGTATGAAAAAATTGTAATTAGGATGTGGACAAACATACGAGAGAATTTACCTTGTTTAAGTTATCATTAGAAAGCGCCAAAATATCAGGACTCGCCGTAATAGAAAACGATGCACCGTTGAGCATACTGGCTGGTGTACACTAACACCACGGTACGATTGAATGACAGTCCAAGGGGGGATGGTTCACCTGTGGCGGAAGGTATTTATAAACGCCATACAGTCTGAAAGAGTGGATTAATTGCATGTTCACTTATAGTAGAGAGTTTTATCTTATGGCCTATTCAAAAATCTACGCTAAAGAGGAAATATGACTGTCGGTTCCGGTGGAGAAATCATGGATGGAATGAGTAATTTAATCTTTGCTTTTTTCGTTTGTAAAGGTGTTATCTTAATAAGGTAAACGTTACGATATTCCATCTGTATGAAAAGGCAACATGATTATTAATAGTCATGTATGCGGCTTTTTTGAATTTACAACAAAAGGAGTCTACCAAAATGAATTTGTATTTAGAAATTCCGGAGCTTGACAGACATTTTCCTTTCCGGAGTTTTATTAATAAAGGCGACGTGCTTTGCTATCCTCATTGGCATAAAGAAATTGAAATTATTTATGTGACCCAGGGAACCTTGGATCTGGGAATTAACGATAATTCGATACGCATGAAACAAGGTGAAGTTCAATTTATAAATGGTGGTGATGTTCATTATTTCCTGGCTTCTCCCGACAGCGAACGGGTGGTTATTCAATTTGATTTGAGCTTTTTTCAAGAGGTATTCACATTAAACGATCAGAAGCGCCCTCTTAGAGATATATTTACGGAGATGGAGCAATCAAGCTGGAACTGGCCAGAAGAAACAACTGCTAAAATGCTGCCGCTGATTCAAAGCATTTATGATGAGACCGTCGACCACCAAGAAGGTTATGCCTATATGATCAAAGCCAAACTGTTTGAGATGTTGACTCTTATTTTGCGGGAAGTGCCAAGAAGCACTACGCCTAGGCTTCCCGAAATCTCTGAAAGTACCTTAACACAATCAAAGGACATGCTTTGTAAACTGGAACGTATTTTTGAATATGTGGAATGCCATTATCATGAAACTATTTCGCTGAAGAATATAGCTGAATATATGGGTTTCAGTCCCTATTATTTCGCCAGACTGTTTAAGAAGAATACAGGGATGACCTTTATAGCATTTTTGAATGAATACAGACTGAATAAGGCCAAATGGATTTTGCTGAATGAAGACAATCCGATCACTGAGGTCGCAGAGGCTGCAGGTTTCAGCAGCGTGAAGACGTTTCATCATTTTTTTAAGGAAGCGACAGGAACATCACCATTGAAATACCGCAGGGCAATATTCGGGAATAAAACGGCAAGAACTGAGGAAGAAAGTTTTTCATGAGATTTGTATGATTGAGCTATCCAACGAAGTGAAAGGAGAGTTACGATGAAATAAAAAATTGGGATTATTGGTTGTGGGCTTATTGCAGTCGGTAAACATATGCCTGTTTTGAAGCAGATCAAGAAAAGCAAGTATGGTTGCTTTTTGCGACATTTCCCCCGAACGTGCTGAGAAGGCAAAAGCCGATTTCGGATGTGATAACTCGGTGGTATAATGTGGAAATTTTGATCGCCTCCAGGGAAGCCGGAAAACACGTCTTGTGCGAGAAGCCAATGGCCAAAACGACCGAAGAAGCGCGGGTCATGATCGATGCCTCCAAACGGACCGGTAAGAAGTTGACCATCGGTTATCAAAACCGCTTCAGATAGGATTCCTTGTATCTACATAAGATTTGCGAACAACAGCAATTAGGGAAATTTATTACGCCAAGGCAAAGGCTATTCGGCGTCGTGCGGTTCCAACGCCATGACCAGCCGTATAGCGATATCAAGAAATGGAAGTGGGAGAACAAACTTGTTCCCTATTTGGAAGGAAATCGGCAAGCTGGCGGAAGAGCATAGCGTGAAGATCGGCATCGAGCTGCATGGCGGATTTTTGTGCCATACACCGTATACCATTCTGAAGCTGCGAGAAGAAACCTGCGATGCGATTGGCGTAAATCTGGATCCAAGCCATTTATGGTGGCAGGGGATTGGTCCCGTAGGCGCGATCCATCATTTCCATGCAAGGATACTTATCTGGATCAGGACAACATCAACATGTATGGATTGCTGGATATGCAGCCTTACGGTGATGTGCAGACCAGAGCCTGGATTTTCCGCTCCGTAGGCTGCGGTCACTGCTTGTCCGAATAGTCCGACATAATCAGCGTTTTTCGGATTTTTGTGTATAATATGTAATAAGCCTCAAACACGAAGATCCTATGATGTCCGTCGAAGGAGAATTTAATCCTGCAGTAACCATCTGCAATCGATTTTGATCCACGAGTAACCGCTTGATATGTATTGGACTTAAATCAGAAGTGGGAGGAAATTGAAAATGGGCAATCGGATATATAATGTAGTTATTATCGGTTATGGAGGCATGGGAAGCTACCATGTTCAATTGATCGAACCTGTTCAGCAGCTTGCCATTGGCGGTGTATATGATATTGTCGATTACCGGATGGAACTGGCCGCCGCTGGCGGCTATAAAACCTACGAAAGTCTGGATGCCGTTCTAACCGATCAGGCCGTGGATATTGTTTTGATAGCAACGCCTAATGACGTTCATAAAGAAATAGCGATCCAGGCACTGCAAGCCGGAAAACATGTCATTTGCGAAAAGCCAGTTACGATAACGAGCGCGGATTTCTTGGATATTGTCGAGGTGGCGAAGAAAGAAAACCGCGTGTTTACGGTACATCAGAACCGCCGATGGGATGAAGACTTCCGAATTATCAAAGATATGATCGGCAAGAAGACCGTGGGCGAGCTTTTCCAACTGGAATCGCGGGTTCAGGGGGCTAACGGCATTCCAGGTGACTGGCGGCAACTGAAGGCGTACGGTGGAGGAATGCTACTGGATTGGGGAGTGCATCTGTTGGACCAGCTACTTCAGATTACGGACAGCCAAATAGAAAGCGTAGCTGCTAAGTTAAGCTATATTTTGGGAACTGAAGTGGATGACGGCTTTACCAGCTTTATTGAGTTCAAGGACGGCCTGACAGCGGTCATTGAAGTGGGTACGACCAATTACGTAAAGCTGCCGCGTTGGTATATTAAAGGAACTGAGGGTACCGCAGTGATCAGGGATTGGGACTTGAGCGGAGAGATTGCCACCCGAAATCCGGATGTTGCTCATGTAGAACCAAAACCGATTCAAGCAGGCCAAGGATTGACGAAAACGATGGCGCCGCCGTCAGAGGAATCCACTCTGAAGTTCCCGATTGAGAAAATACCTGTGGCAGCAGAAAGCTTTTATGAAAATTTTGTCTCCGCCATCGAAGGAAAAGCGGAGCTTGCGATCAAAAGCGAAGAAGTGCATCGTGTGCTGGTACTGATTGAGACGATTTTTGAGGCGGCAGCAACCAAAAGCGTGATTCGAAGAACGATTTAAATCAGCTCTATTTTCGATTCGCCATAAGTGAGATATATAGGATCCTATATTTTGAGAACCTGTGAAAAATATTGGATCCTAAAGTTTCTCATAGGTTCTGGAATGAATGATTCGATGAGGGCATAAAGCAAATGGAATTTTAAAATTAGACTATTCACCAAAAAGAGGAGAGCGGAAAAAAACAACCTCTTTTTGGTGAATAATTCCACTTAAACATCCCCCAAAGTAAGTGACCAATTAGGGCATCAAATGCCTAAACATAAGCCCCAGCTTTAACAGCAGCAGGTGGTCGGTATTCTTCAAATCCAGATTCAGCAGCCCCGATATTTTCTCCAGCCTGTACAGCACCGTGTTGCGATGGATAAACAGCTCACGCGCGGTTTCATTCACTTGGCCGTTGTTGGCGAAATAGGCTTCAAGCGTGTGCATCATCTCGCCAGCGTATTCCTCGTCCTTGTCCAGCAGTGGACGGAACAAATAAGAGCAGTACCTGCTCATGACCTCCTGCGGAATATGCTTGAAGAGATAAATGAATTCCAGGTCGGCAAACATGACAACCGGTTCGCTTATACCGAGCTCTGTGCTGATTCTCTCGGCCTCGGCGCACTCCCGGAAGCCGTCGATGAACTCCTCCATACCCATTCTCACTTTACTGATAAAACATGTCCTTGCTCCTGCTCCGTGGTCCCATGCATGCATCAAATCTGCATACAAACGTGCGGAGTTCTCATACTGTCTGCGCTCCTTGGCCTCCTCTTCCAGAATGGGAAAGAGGGAATATATGCGGTTCATCACATAGAAATGATGGGATTCCAAGGAGGCCGCTTTCGGATGGTCCTGAAGCTTACTCTGAATCTCCCTCAGTCTGCGGCGCTGACTCTCATGGTCCCACGGATCAGCTCCTGTGGAGGATATCATGCATACGTAGGGTGTGCTCCACAATGTGCTTCCCAACGCTTCGGCAAATTCAAGCACCGTCTTCCGAGAGGCGTTTCCCTTCAAGTAACGCTCCATGGTCGCGCCAAGACGACTGCTTGCCGCAGAAGTCTCCTGATTCCGGATGACCTCCAGATGATAGGAAAGAATAACGGCAGCCTGGTGAAAAATACCCTCCATATCATGTGCTTCCAGCAGATTTTCGGTCTGAACCAGCAAGTAACCGTATGATTTTCCGTTTTTCAGCAGGGGGACCCGATACAACAGGTTATCTGCCGCCTTATAAAACCGATGGTCCTGATGCCAGGGCCAGTCGTTCAACAGCTCCATTTCGGAACAGCGTGTCACGTTATACAAGGCCTGTCCCTCAGAGGTGACGATGGCTACTGGACGCCCCAAAATGCTTGTGATGCTTTGAAAATAATTGGTGTACTCATCCGCCTGCATCGCAAAATCAACCAGCTTTTTCTGCGTTTCAAGCAATTCATTCAGCCGGCGGGTATCGCGTTGGAACTCGGATTGGAATAGAGCGGTGATCTGCTCGGAGAAGGTGAATTCAAAAGGCAACTCAATCAGGGGGAAGCCCAACCGGTCGGCTTCAAGCAGGGCAATCTCTGGAATTTCCGCCCAGTAGCGGCCAAGCTTGATGCCAAGCCCGGAGGCTCCCCGTTCATTCAGCTTTTGCAGCAAATTGACAAATTCCTCGGGTGAATCCCTGATCGCATAAGCCGTAGTCAGCAGCAGTTCCCCTTCTTTCATCCAATTGATCACATCCGGCGCATCCATCAAATTAATGGAACTGATCGTTCGGAAAATTCCCTTTTTACCGGCCGCCAGCTTCCCTTCCGATAACGGATAGACCGTCAAGGCATCCTCTACAGTTAAATGCATTTTTAATCACTCCCATGATGCGTATATGATTCAGATGCCGAACACGACGTAACCTTTTAAGCCATTATATAGGCTTTCCTCGACTTTCTGCAATCCTTTTGCCTTTGTTATGTAATATAATCTAACACACATTACTTTTAATTCTGTTTTCAAACCAACGATAAGCCCATTTTGTTAGATTTAAAACCAAAATTGTGTAAGAAATATTTACATTCATATTTTTTAGCTTTATGATAGGACACAACTTCAAAGAGAAGAGGGGAATTCAGATGCAGCTTACCCAAAATCAACAGGCTGCGGCCAAACAGGACAGCCGTTCCATGCTTGTTATCAATGATGTCGGCAAAATCTACCCCAATGGCACTGTAGCCGTACAGCATGCGGATCTGCATGTAGGGGAAGGGGAATTTCTCTGTTTTGTCGGCCCTTCCGGTTGTGGTAAATCGACTATTTTTAATATGATTGCCGGTTTGACGGAACCGACCTCCGGTCATCTGTCCGTGCTGGGCACCTCACCGAAGGAAGCGCGCAAGCAGAATGAGATTGCCTTTGTATTTCAGGAGCATACTCTGCTGCCATGGGCCAAGCTGATTGATAATGTCACCATGCCTCTTACTTTGCGCGGCATATCCAAGAAGGAGCGTATTACCGAAGGGGAGCGGGTTCTTGAACTGGTAGGCTTGAAGGAATATATGAAGGTGCTGCCCCGTGAGCTGTCAGGCGGAATGAAGATGAGGGTATCGATTGCACGAGCGTTGATATCCAGACCCAAGTTACTGTTAATGGATGAACCGTTTGGCGCCCTTGATGAAATTACCAGGCAGACACTGCAGGATGAACTGCTGAATATTTGGGAACAGGACAAAAAGATGTCGGTTCTGTTCATTACGCATAACGTGTTTGAAAGTGTGTTTCTATCGACAAGAGTAGTGGTGATGACGCCCCGTCCCGGTAAAATTTCGGACATCATCGATATTCCGTTTGCTTATCCGAGAGATGATGAATTCCGGACACGTCCGGAGTTCGGTGAATATGTACGCAGCGTGTCCGCTGTGTTGAAGCATTGATAGCCAGAAATGAGAGGAGAGGGAAGAAAAATGGAAGAGATGGCAGCCAGTTCGGCCGTTGAAACGGCGGTAGGTATCCGGGCTTCTGCGAAGGAAATTGCCCGCAGTGGTTATCCATCAGGCGAGGATAAGATCCTGAGCCTGCTAAAGAAAGTTCTGCCGCCATTAGTCGTGTTTGTCCTGTTTATCGGCGGATGGGAGGGGATCGTGCGGACGATCGGAATGCCTCCGTATATTTTGCCCAAGCCATCCGATATTGCGGCGGCGGCGGCCGAGAATAGTACGAATCTGATTACGTCGGTAAGCACAACCATTGTAGAGGCGTTGATCGGTTTTGCGATCAGTGTAGTGCTCGGTATTTCATTAGCCATTCTGCTGGCGCTGTCCAAAACGGTGGAAAAAAGCGTCTATCCTTACGCCATTATCCTGCAAACTATTCCGGTCGTAGCGGTAGCGCCGATCATTGTGATCTGGTTCGGAGCAGGAATCAATGCCATTGTGATCATCTCATTCCTGATCAGCTTTTTCCCGATTTTATCGAATACGCTGATCGGATTGAACTCAACGGATCAGAACATGAAAAATTTATTTTATTTGTATAATGCGAGCAAGCTGCAGACCATTTGGAAGCTGCGATTTCCGGCGGCGCTCCCGTACATTATGGCGGGGCTGAAAATTTCATGCTCCAGCTCAGTTGTCGGAGCAATCGTGGGCGAATACATTGCCGGCATTGGCGGCGGACAGGGTGGACTCGGATACGGGATTACCGTTGCGGCAACCCGCCTGCAAACTCCTTATCTGTTCGCCTGCGGTTTAGCGGCATCCGTCTTGGGAATAGCATTTTTCCTGATCATCAATATGGTGTCGAACAAGCTTTTGAAGTCTTGGCATGAGTCGGCAATGAAATGATACCAGAACCGGGAGAGGGATCCAACATGTCCAAACATCATATGAACTTACGTTACAAGAAGTGGTTGCTGTCGGCTACAGCTTTGATCATGCTGCTTTTGAGTGCATGCTCCAATTCCTTCGCTCCAGAATCCTCCGCCCCGGCGAAAGGGGAAGCCGGAACAGAATTGAAGCATGTGAGACTGATCGAGGGCTGGTACTCCAAAGGGGAAGATGGAGGCTATTTTGGGGCATTGCAGCAGAACTACTATAAGGACAAGGGGATCGACATGACGATTCAGCCGGGAGGTCCTGAGGTGTCAACCATGCAGCTTGTCGCTGCGGGCAAAGCTGAATTCGGCATCTCTTATGCGGATGAAATTTTGAAGGCGCGGGAACAGGGAATCCCTGTTGTCGGTATCCTTGCCGGATTTCAGAGCACACCGCAGGTTCTAATGTACCACAAAGGGCAAGACATCAAGGATTTCACCGACCTGAACGGCAAAACCGTATACATCGGTACAGCGGTGCCTTATTGGGAATATATCAAGAGCCAATACAATCTGACGGATGTAAAAGAAATGAAGTATAACGGACAGCTTGTCAATTTTATCAATGACCCCAATTCGTTGAATCAGGGTTACATCACGAACGAGCCTTACGCGCTTTCCCAGCAAGGGGTTGAGGTGGACTATCTGAAAATCGCCGATTCCGGTTATGCGAACTATGCGGATGTTCTTTTTACAACCGAAGACTACCTTAAAGAGCACCCCGATGTCGTAGAGGCTGTGGTGCAGGCAAGCCAGAAGGGTTGGAGCTATTATCTTGACAACTATAAAAAGGTAAACCCGCTCATTCAGACCTACAATCCGGATATGACGGTAGAAGCAATGAATTATGAGGCGGAGCAGGAAAAGCCCTTTATTCTTAACGAGGAATCCGAGGCAAACGGTATCGGTTACATGACAGAGAAACGCTGGAGCACCCTGCAGGATCAGATGATCAAGGGCAAAGGATTAACGAAGGCACAGGATGTTACCCAAGCGTTCACGGCCGAATATCTGATGAAACCATAAGTGTGAACCGAAGTATGTATAGCCTCAAACCAGAATTTTCAGGAAAATGAGGGAACTTAATATGTTCAAACTTGGAAATCGAAAGAGCTATTGGCAAGTGTCCGAAACGCTGGTGGATCTAAGGCGGACACAAAAGTACGGCAAGCCCGTAACTCTTCCTGCACAGCCGCAGGAAGTCATATTTGATCTGGAGCATACAGCGGTCATTGTCATCGATATGCAGAATGATTTCTGCACACCGGGAGGCTGGCTGGATTCCATCGGGGCAGATACATCGCTGCTCCTGAACCCGGTCAGCCGGCTTAACCGACTGCTGCCCAAGCTGCGTAAAGCGGATGTGCCCGTCATCTGGGTAAATTGGGGCAACCGGGAGGACCGGATGAACGTGCCGCCATCTGTGCTCCATGTGTACAATTCAGACGGACGGGGCAACGGAATTGGGGACCCGCTACCGGGGAACGGCTCCAAGGTGCTGGAGAAAGGCAGCTGGGGAGCAGCTATTGTCGATGATTTGGATGCGTCCCCTGATGATATCTATGTGGATAAATACCGCATGAGCGGGTTTTGGGACACACCATTGGACAGTATACTGCGAAATCTGAATATTCAGACGGTGTTGTTTGCCGGGGTAAATCTCGATCAGTGTGTCATGCATACACTGCAGGACGCGGCTTGCCTCGGATATGACGGTATACTTCTGGAGGACTGCTCGGCAACGAGCTCCCCGGCCTTCTGCTTGGAAGCCACCTTATACAATATCAAGCAATGCTATGGCTTCGTCGCTGATTCCACCTGGCTGGTGGAGGAGCTAAACGGGGCAGCGGCCCGTAAAGAGGGAAATGCACCGGAAGAGCCGGCTCCTCTGGAAGGGTGAGCGGAAGGAATGGGGTGACTTGATGAAAGATCAATGGAACGCTGTTGTCAACCAGGTGACGGTTGAACCGACAGGACAGGGAACGCTGAGTGGACTCAGCTTTATGGTCAAGGACGTGTTTGCTGTCCGTAATTATACGAACGGCGCGGGCAATCCGTGTTGGCTGGAGACGCACAGCCCGGCGGCGGAGCACGCGGAAGCGGTCAGCCTGCTGTTGCAGGAGGGGGCGCGACTAACGGGTACGACTCATACGGATGAGCTGATGTTCAGCCTGAACGGTGAAAATGCCCATTACGGAACACCCGTGAATCCGAAGGCCCCGGACCGTATCCCTGGTGGTTCATCCAGCGGATCGGCGGTTGCCGTCGCCGCAGGGCTTGCCGACTTTGCCCTTGGAACGGATACGGGAGGATCGGTACGTGTGCCGTCTTCATACTGTGGAGTTTATGGAATGCGTCCGACGCATGGCAGTGTCTCCGAGAAAGGCGTTATCCCGCTCGCTCCCAGCTTCGACACCATCGGCTGGATGGCACGCGATCCCGAGACGTTGCGCCGGGTAGGTGAAGTGCTTCTGCCACAGACAACCTCGGGTTCCGGCTTTAGCCGTGTGCTGATCGGTGAGGATGCCTGGGAGCTGGCTGACACGGAGAGCAAAGAGGCGCTTACCACTTGGCTGGAGTTGCTGTGCGGCTTGGCTGAGAGCCATGAAGCTGTTCGCATCGCCCCGCAGGGTCTGCCTGAATGGATGGCCATGTTTAGGACGATCCAGGGCTACGAAATATGGCAGGAGCATGGGGCCTGGATTGAACGTGAGCAGCCAGTCTTCGGAGCGGACATAGCCGGGCGGTTCTCCTGGGCAGGCACCATTGAACGTGCTGATCAGGAGAAGGAAGCAGAACGTCGGATTGAGATGCGCAATCGCATGGCCGACCTGCTTGGAACGGATGCGGTGCTTGTGATACCGACAACTACCGGAGCGGCCCCGAAGTTGGGACTAAACGGGCCGCCAATTGAAGAACGAAGAGTGCAAACGATGCGTTTGACCTGCATTGCCGGCTTGTCGGGACTGCCGCAGCTTACGATCCCCGCTGCCGAGGTACTGGGCTGCCCGATCGGTATTTCCCTCATCGCTGGCCCGGGACAGGATCGGCGTCTGCTGGAATGGGCCGCATCCCTTGTTCCGGCAGTAACAAGGATCAAATCATCGCTCGATGTATAAGAAGCCATTAAGCCATGTGAAAAGAACATCAAAACCGCAGAAGAAAGGGTGTCAGTTATGTTTCAACGATATGAAGGAACGGTATGGGAGGAGCGCTTTTTGCCCCGTCTGACAAGCAAACAGGTCAAAGAACTGCCAAAGGAGAAGGCGCTGGTTATTCTGCCGGTCGGAGCTGTGGAGCAGCATGGATCCCATCTGCCTGTATATACGGATACTTTGATTGGAGAGGCGACATTAACACAAACGCTGGAGCGCGTGCGGCCGGATAAGGAGATTTGGCTGTTGCCTCCGATCTCGTATGGCAAAAGCAATGAGCATATCGGGCTGCCGGGCACCATTTCCTTGTCTGCGAGTACGCTGCATGCCATAATGCTGGACATTGCAGAAAGTCTGAAGGCCAGCGGTTTTCGCAAGCTACTGCTGTTTAATACGCATGGGGGCAATATGGATTTGCTGAATACCGTATCACGGGAAATCCGGATCAGAACGGGGATGATGGTTTTCTATCTCAGTCCAAGCAGTCTGAATGTCGCGGAGGACCTTCTGTCTCCCGAGGAATTGGAATATGGAATTCACGGCGGCGATTATGAAACTTCTCTGGTCCTGTCCATCAAACCGGACTGGGTGCAGAAGGAGTTCCTTGTCAAAGAGCTTCCCGATATGTCCTCGTACCGCTTTCTTACATTAGAAGGAAAAATACGCTTCGCCTGGAAGATGGCTGATATATCCGCTAGCGGCATTGCCGGAGATGCTACGATGGCCACGCCTGAGAAAGGAAGAATCATCCAGGAACGAATTACGGCGATTCTGTCGGAGGCGCTGGAGGAGCTGTGTGATTTTGAAATCACCGATGTCCGCGGGACTGAGCCGGTTCAGCAGTCGACAGGAAGCCGTCCGTGAAGCTCGTCAGTCTTAAACACGGCGATGGGGAGCGGGCTGCGATTGAGCATGATGGGCGATTTTTTCTACTGGAGGAGATCAATAGGGCGGAAGAAAGCACATGGGGAACTTCCGTCATGGAGATATTGCAGCAGGGTCAGCTGGAGGAGCTTGTCCAGTGGTATCAGAGGCCCAAAAACAGATTATGGCTATCAAGCCCTTTCATACCGACGGAGGAGGCCATACTGGCTCCTCTCTTCCGCCACCCCCGCAAAATATGGGGAATTGGCATGAATTATGTACAGAAAGCGATTGATCTCGCATCCACTCCTCCAGAGCTTGAGCCGGTCTGCTTCATGAAGCCGGACTCCAGCCTGATTGGGCCGGAAGAGTATATCCGGCTGCCGGCTCAGTCCGTGAATGTGACATCCGAAGCGGAGCTTGGTATTATTATCGGCCGAAGCTGCAAAAATGTGCCGGAAGAACGCGCGCGGGACGTCATCGCCGGTTTTGCTGCAACACTGGATATGACAAGCCAGGACATTCACGCACGGAATCCCAGATTTCTACAGCGATCCAAGGTATTCGACACATTTTTCAGTCTCGGGCCACAGCTAATAACACCTGATGAAATAAGCGATTTGCAGAGCCTTGCCGTTGAAACTGTGTTGAACGATGAGGTTATTCATAGCAATACCGTGTCTCGTATGATTTATCATCCATGGTTCATTGTCTCGTATTTTTCACAGATGATGACTCTCTATCCGGGCGACGTGATCATGACGGGCACACCGGGGTCCGTTCGGATTCAGCACGGAGATGTTGCCGAATGCAGAATCAGTAGCTTTACGACGCTTCGTAATCCTGTAGCGGATGCAGAATACAACCATCAGTAATTTTACTTGGGGAGTGGTAATGAGATGAACAAGTACAGACAAAAGGGATTTGCTGTTTTACTGGTAGCAATGTTTTCCTTATCAACATTGCTGGTGGCTTGCGGAAATCAGCAAACTGCTCAAAATGCCGCTGCCGAGACATCGGGTTCCACGGAGAAAAGCGAGGAACTCACGGCAGTCACACAGGTGACGAACTGGTTTGCACAGGCGGAGCATGGCGGTTTGTATGCGGCAAAGGAGCAGGGATATTACAAAGAGGCTGGTCTGGATATGACCATTCAGGCAGGCGGACCGCAGGTGTCTCCCACACAGATCGTGGCTTCCGGCAAAGCGCAGTTCGGACTTACCACGGCGGATCAGCTGCTGGTCGCCCGTGAAGAAGGAATTCCTTTGGTAGCGATTGCGACAATTTTCCAGAAAAGCCCGCAGGGACTCATGGTTCATGCCAATCAGAATATTTCCTCCCTTGCCGATTTGAATAACCGTACCGTTTACGTGGGGGCAGGCTCGGTGTTCTGGGATTATGTGAAGAACAAATACCAATTGAATCATGTGAAGGAAATGGCTTATACCGGTTCCCTGGCTCCTTTTATCCCCGATGAAACGGCTGCCATTCAGGGTTATGTAACCAGTGAGCCGTACGAGATGAAGCAGCAGAATGTGGACGTTAAATTTCTGCTGCTGGCAGATGCCGGTTATAATCCGTATTCCAATGTGCTGTTCACGACAGAGCAGTATATTCAGGACCATCCTGATCTTGTGCGTGCCTATGTTGAGGCTTCGATGAAGGGCTGGGATTATTACAAGACCAATTATGATAGCGTAAATGACGTCATTTTAAAGGAAAACCCGGATTTTACGAAAGAAAAGCTGAACTATGCGGCGGAAGCGCTCATCCCGTTCGTATATGAAGGTGATGCGGCGGAACACGGTGTCGGCTATATGAAAGAGGAGCGCTGGGCAGAGCTGGGACAGCAGTTGATGAAGATTGGAGCATTGAAAAAAGAACCCGATGTCAGCAAGGTATTCACGGATAAGTTCCTGCCGCATTCTTAGGAGGAGAAAGGTCCTCTAGGTGGGTTGAATGAAAACATACGGGAGGGGAACCGAATGAATGAACATTGGACAGCCATTCTGAAAGAACGCATTGATCCTGAGCTGCTACAGTGGGAGGAGCCAGCAATCGCCAAATATTCGATGGATTATCATCACTTCTCCCCTGTACTGACCAGTCAGCTACAGGGCAAGGTCGCCGAGTGCATCGCCAGTCCACGCACCGAGGAGGAGTTTGATACTCTGCTATCCATTGCCGCGGAGCTGGGGGTTCCACTTACCGTCAGGGGGAACGGCACTGGCAACTATGGCCAATGTGTTCCGGTCACAGGCGGAATCGTGCTGAATCTGGCCAAGTACAATAAGGTGCTCGAAACAGGAGAAGGCATAATGCGGGTTCAGGCTGGGGCAAGGCTGGGCAAAATGGAATCCACTGCGCGCAAGGCGGGCTATGAGCTGCGAACGATGCCTTCCACCTTTCAAACTGCGACGATCGGCGGTTTTTTGAGCGGTGGTTTTGGCGGCATCGGTTCGATTAGTTGGGGAACCATCTGGGACGGGCTGGTACGTTCCCTGAAAATCAAGACCGTCGAGATTCAGCCCCGTACCATTGAGCTCCAAGGAGAAGAGGTGCTGCCTTACCTGCATACCTACGGTACGATTGGCATTCTGTCCGAGGTGGAAATCAATCTGGCCCCGCGGGTGGAATGGATGCAGTGGGCAGTAACCTTTGATAGCTTTGAACAAGCTTTTCGCTTCGGGCAGTTGGTTGCTGAAGATACGTCCGTTGTCAAGAGGCTCATTTCGATTCATGAATGGCCGATTCCATCCTATTTTGTACCTCTTGATATTCCCGAAGGGCGTACCGCTGTGCTGCTTGAAATAGACACGGCCTGTGAAGCGCGGCTGGAGCGTGTCATAGTAGAAAACGGTGGGTTATCGTCTAAAAAGGTCTCCGCCGAGCAGTATCATAAAGGCGTCGGTGTATCAGACTTTACATGGAACCATACTACCCTGTGGGCGCGCAAGGCAGACCCGGGCTTGACCTATCTGCAACTGAATTTTGATCCTGCCCATGCCCTTGAGCAAATCTCGGCTATGAAAAAAGAATATCCGGAAGTGATGAATCATATAGAATTTGCCCGGCAAAACGGAAATTTGCTGATTTCTGGCCTGCCGCTGGTTCCCTTCACAACGGAGGAACGCCTGAATCAACTAATGGAGTGTTACGAGGAAAACGGAGTTGTAGTCAATAATCCGCATACCTGGGATTTGAAGGAGGGCGGACGATCATACGCCCACGACCGTTTGTGGGAGATCAAACACAGCAACGATCCGAAGGGAATTCTGAATCAGGAAAAATTAAAGCATCCGGCTGTCAGCGGCATCTGATCAACGGGTGACGGGAGATTGGCCACACAGCAGCAGCAAGCGTACCATACGGATTTTTATAGTAAATCCGCGATCTACAGCAAAGGAGCGAGTCGCATGAAATTTGGAAATGTGGTCATCCGCCGCAAGGTTCCTTGCACGATGCGTGACGGTGTAACGTTGTATTCAGATATATACATGCCTGATGAGACGGGAAAATATCCCGTACTGCTGATGCGCCAGCCTTACGGCCGGTCGATTGCCTCCACCGTTACACATGCCCATCCCGTCTGGTATGCCAATAAGGGATATATCGTTGTAATCCAGGATGTCAGGGGACGGGGAGAGTCGGAAGGCGAATTTGATCCGTTTGTACAGGAAGCAGAGGACGGATTTGATACCATCGAATGGGTAGCAGGTCTGCCCGGCTCGACCGGGAAAGTAGGCATGTACGGTTTCTCTTATCAAGGGCTCACACAATGGGCTGCGGCTTCTCTTCACCCGCCTGCGCTCAGAGCGATTGCGCCGAGCATGTGCCCGGCAGACATGTACCACGGCTTATTTTACCCACATGGCTCCTTCGCGCTTGGCAATCATCTGCCGTGGGCTTTCCAGCTGGCTCGTGATACGGCGCAAAGGGCGGGTGACTTCGAGACAGCCGAGCAATGCTCAAGGTTTATGCGCAGCCCCGAGGAGATACTCTGGAAAATGCCGCTGAATGAAAGACATCCGATTCTGGAGCAATACTTTCCCGCATTTTATGATTGGATCGATCATATAGCGTACGATGAGTACTGGGAGCGGATGAACTGGATCGACGAGATCGTCGGGGCGTCGGTGCCAGCTTTGCATATTGGGGGCTGGTATGACGGTTTCCTGATGGGTACGCTGCAGTCATTCGAGGCTCTGCAAGCTACTGCCACTCCGAATTGCTTTCATCGGCTCATTGTTGGCCCGTGGGCCCACATTCCATGGGGGCGCAGAGCGGGCGGAATCGACCATGGAGAGCAGGCGGACGGCGGACATCATCTGGAGCAGCTGCGCTGGTTTGATTATTGGCTGAAGGGCAAGGAAGACACGGAATTGTCTGGAGAACCGCCGATCCGTTATTTTGACCCATTGAGTCATGAATGGCATATGGCGGAACAACTGCCTCCTGTACTTGAGAATGAGTCCTCTCCGTCCGAATGGTTCTATCTATCGGGGTCGCAGACCCCGGCAAACGGTGCGGCAGGAGGCGGCAGACTGGAAAGGCGTAAGGAAGACGTGGAGGAGGCTGTGCCGGATGTATTCGTATACGACTCGCGTCTGCCGATGCGTCTGGACTCCTACCTGCCGTCCGACCGCATTGCCATTCAGGAAAGGCAAGAGATTCTGGTATATACGGGAGGGCCGCTTGCAGAGGATATCCCGATTTTTGGGTCCCCGGAGTTGTCCGTGCAGTACCAGACACTGGGAGGTCCGACGGATCTGGTGGCCGTCCTCACGACCGTATCCGAGAATGGAACGGCCCGGCTGCTCAGCGTGGGCCGTATGGAAATCTGTAGTGAAGGAGCAGAAGCCTCCAATGAATGGACTACTGCGCGGATCAGGTTGCGTCCCTTGGCAGCCACCCTGTCGGCTGGCACGTATATCCGGCTTGAATTGACAGGCAGCGCCTTCCCATTGTTCGCCCGGCATCCGAACGGTGTCAGGGGTGAGACGAACAGCACGGGAACAGGCGGGCTGAAGATTGCCACCACGGCTGTGCGCAGTACAGAACAGGACATATCCTGTTTGAAGCTGCCAGTGAAAAGATGAAAAGCGAGACATAAATAAAAATCAATCAAAGTGAGGTTGAATGTATATGGTGAACATTCCAGGACTGGTTGCCGGTAATTTTGAGAATTGTCCCGTCCACAAAATTTCCGTACAGGATACGAACAAGTTCATACTGCTATGCGACAGGGAGCAGGTTCCTTTCACTTCATTTGTAGAAATCTTCGAGGTGGGAGGCAGAACTCCATCCAATGAACACCGGGAAGCTTATGAATATTTTTATGTACTGAAAGGGGATGGGATTGCTAAAGTTGGCAGCGAATATGAGACTCCGATCCGCCAAGGCTCATTCATTATTATTCCGCCAGGCAACCATCACGATATTATCAATACGGGCAACACACGCCTATATTGTCTGACGACCATGGTACCGGACGAATTGTTCTCGGATATGATCAAAGCAGGCCCTGCCGCCGAGCTGGATGAGGAGGATCTGGCCGTGCTTCAGGCGCTGGCTACCGCGCAATGAGTACGGGGCTGCATTTCATTAATGTACACCTTCCGCATCGCGAAGACCCCCATCTGTATGAACTAAAGGCGGAGGGTGGGAAATGGGTTAGCATCCGGCGGCAAGACCATTTCCTTGATGCGGGGGATAACGCCGCTTCCCGTCTGATTGCTCCGCAGCAGGCCGGACCGGACCTGAAACGGCTGACAGACGCGGATTGCATTGATCTGCGGGGCGGCATTATGCTTCCCGGGCTGGTCGACTGTCATATGCATCTGGACAAAGCCTTTTCACTCGAACAGGTGCCGAACCGCTCCGGCACGCTTCAGGAAGCCATTCATAATTACAGCCAGGCCGTACAGAGCTTCAGCAAGGAGCAGTTGGCGGAGCGCATGTGGACGGCCGCCAGAATGGCGCTGAGCTACGGGACCACGACCATAAGGAGCCACCTTGACTTCCCTGTTCATCTGGGGAGAGAGGTGGCCTTTAGGACGATTGAGGCGGCCTTGGAGGTACGGGAGAAGCTAAAGGGCAGTATGGCGATCCAATATGCGTTGATGGTTCCGTTCCGCGCCAATCATGAAGCTGCGGATGAGGCAGTCGAGGAAGCACTGCGTATGGGGATTGATGTACTGGGCGGTGCCCCTCATCTGGCAGACGACCCTGAAAGGGAGATTGACAGGGTTTTTCGGCTGGCAGAACGTTTTGGGGTACCCGTTGATCTGCATGCGGATGAAAGTGACGATCCCGGGAAAAGAACTGTGCTAAGCATAGCAGAGCATACGATTGGCTGCGGTTATCAAGGCAAGGTGACGGCAGATCATCTGTGCTCGCTGTCTGCGATGACGGAAAAGGATGCACAGCATGTGATGGAGAAGATGAAGGAAGCCCGTCTGAACGCGGTAACGCTGCCTGCTGTGAACCTGTATCTTCAGGGACGGGAAGATCGCGGCCTGGTAAGACGGGGCACAACACGAATTCGTGAGCTGCTTGCAGAAGGTATTCCGCTGGCAGCGGCCTCCGACAACATTCAAGACCCGTTCCATCCGTTCGGGCGCGGGGATCTGATACAGATCGCCCAAATCACATCGTATGCGGCCCATATGGGCAGTGAACGGGATCTAGTACAGCTGCTGCGGATGATCACGGATATACCTGCTGGGATTACAGGCTGCGAAGGGTACGGAATAGAAGAAGGGCATGCCTGCAACTTTGTTGTAACGGATGCGGCTGATGTGACGCAACTGCTGTCAGGCACAAAAATGAGCCGTTGGGTGTATACCTGCGGCGGCTGGCAGTCCGCTCTGCATGCAGCTCAGGCATATGCGTAAGGCCGCATAAACTAACGGCATCAAACAGAATTGAATTGTCAGTTATAAAGGGGAGAGGAAGTGGGGGCATAATGGTTGCATCGATTACAGGAACACAAACGATGGTTGTCAGCCCTCATTATTTGGCAAGCGCGGCCGGATCGCGTATTTTGCAGCAGGGGGGTAACGCTTTTGATGCCGCCGTGGCGGTGAGCGCCTGTCTTGCCGTCGTATACCCACATATGACGGGACTGGGTGGCGATTCCTTCTGGCTGACCTATAGCAGCCAGGAGGGAAAAGTCAGGGCCTATAATGCGAGCGGCCGTTCGGGCAGCCGGGTTACAGCCGCCTGCTTTGCGGGCGAATCCGCCATCCCGCAGCGGGGACCTCGCAGCGTCATTGCCGTGCCGGGCATGGTGGACGGCTGGGATGCCGTACTGCGCGAATACGGCTCAAAGACGCTGGCAGAGGTGCTTGAGCCCGCGATCTACTATGCGCTGGAAGGCTTCCCGCTGTCGCCGAACCAGCATGTCAATACGGCCGAGCGCTTCGAGGTGCTGGAGGCTTATCCGCAGACGGCGGCAATCTATCTGCCCGGAGGGAAGGTCCCCGAGCAGGGTAGCCGCTTTGTGCAGGCTGCTTTGGGAGGCAGCCTGCAGCAGCTTGCGGATCACGGTCGGGACGTATTTTATTCAGGCAGTGTTGGTCAGGAGATTGTTCACTCACTTGCGGAGCAGGGCGGTCTACTGACGCTGGAGGATTTTGCGAGGCACAGAGGTGAATGGGTGGAGCCGATCAAAGGGAGTTACCGTGGTCTTGATCTTTACCAGGTTCCACCGAACTCACAGGGTTTTACCGGCATTATGGCGCTTCATATTCTCGAACAGTTTGATTTGGGCAATATAGAGCACGGTTCCTTTGATTACTATCACCTGCTTGTAGAGGCACTGAAGCTGAGCTTCCACGACCGCAACCGGTATTTGACAGACCCTCGATTTTCCTCCATCCCTCTGGACCGTCTGCTGTCCAAGTCCTACGCCGCGGATCTGGCAGCCTGCATCGATATGGGCCGCTCCCTACCGATGGATACCCAGCCAGTAGGCAATGATACGGCATACGCAGCGGTAGTAGACGAAGAGGGTAATGCCGTCTCCTTTATCCAGAGCCTGTATTTTGAATTTGGCTCGGCGGTGACAGGAGGAGATACCGGCATTCTGCTGCAGAACCGGGGTTCGTTCTTTTCCCTTGATCCGTCGCATGTGAATAGGCTTGAACCCGACAAGAGAACATTTCATACGCTGATGCCGGCGATGGTCTGTCGCAATGGGAAGCCGTATATTTTATATGGCACCCAGGGAGGGGAAGGTCAGCCGCAGACGCAGACCGCGCTGCTGACCCGCATGGTCGATTACGGCATGGACCCGCAGACCGCCGTGCATGAACCGCGCTGGGTGTGGGGCCGAACCTGGGGGGAAGAAACGCAAGAGCTGAGACTGGAAGGCCGGATCGCTAAAGAAGTGCAGCGTCGTTTGAAGTTGGCCGGGCACGCGGTAAAACCGGTTGAGGATTTTGCTGGAGCCATGGGGCACGCGCATGCCATTTTGATTGATGACAGTGGCTTACGGCTCGGCGGCACGGACCCCCGCTGCGATGGAGCGGCCATCGGCTGGTGATCCAGGAACGGGGCATGCCCTAACAGTACACATTAAAAACACCCTGATCGGGAAGGAAACTATTTTCTTTCCTTCATCAGGGTGTTTTTTGCTGGCTCTTTGTCCCCGCCCGGATATGTTGCAGTTAACTTGAAATAAGCTCGTACAAGTCGCCCTGTAATTGGAGATTTCCGGGCTTGCCCCCTTGAAGACTGCTTTCGTGCGATACACTCCAGGCATGCGCTCGTCCGGAAACCAGGGCGGCTGTTGACTGACGACGATAAACACGCCCTGCCATAGTTCGAGCCAGAACAAGTGGCCATGCCAAGCGGGCAATGGACCTTGCTCGTGGCGTGTGGACACTGAAACTTCAAATGTCCGTTCTCCAGACCCAATAGGTCATGGCAAATCCCATCGAACAGCGTGGTGTGCCTTTGCTGGTCATCCCTTCAGGACGCACCTTCTCGTTACGAAGATTAAGCCGAACTTTCATCTTATTCATCTGTTGCCTGATCTTCAATCTGTTTTTTTCGGAGATGGTGTTACTCCAGGAAGTTCGCGTCTTATAGGCAAGCTCATTCTCGATCATATAGGAATACGGTATTAGCTCTTTCAAGTCGTCCTGCAATAACGCTCGCAACTTCGCAGTTGATAGCACCCTACGAACTGGGGGCATGTGCTATACTTTGAAGATTTTTTTGGACAACATGGATTATGTATTTCCATTTTAAACCACAAAGAAACTAAACATTTTACAGTATAAACTTAAATTTTTGCAGGTTAAATATGAAGGAAGCTATGATAAAATCACTTTTGTAATCGCTTACAAAAAATCATTGTAAAGAAATGCTGTTTTAGGTCTGCTACGGGCTGCACGGCATCCTAGTAAGGCTTAATGCAAATTAACCAAAGAGGAGGAATGTCTAATGAAACAAAAAAGAATGAGGTTATTTTAGTAATTTTAATTTGTTTTTCGCATACAGGACCAGTAGGAACCGCCAGTAAACTACAGTGCTGACTACCAGCCAGATGCAATTCATATTTATGTGTCTATGGGTGGATGGTTGACCCACTAGTAGAATTTCACATCGTCAACAGATGGGGCAACTGGCGTTCGCCAGTAGTGGGAGTGCAAATTTGATTAGTAATACACTTACGATCGGCGGAGGCGGTGGTACGAATCCAACTCATCCAAGCACAGGTACGAAAATGGAAGCCGAGAGTATGACCAAGGGCGGTCAGTACACCACGAATATCAGCTCGCCGTTCTCAGGAGTCGCTTTATACGCCAACAAGATTCGGTAAAATACACGGAGTATTTCGAAAGTGGTACCCATAATTTCTCACTCCGTGGTGCTTCGAATAAATCCAATTTGTAAGGAGGTAGAACCATGTTTAAAGTTAAAACAGGAAAATGGGTGGCGATCGGGTCGCTCATCGTGTCTGTGTTCATGGGCTCGCTGGTGATGTCCGACGACGAGGCCCTTGCGGCTGATTGTTCGAACGGCTATGTAGCATTAACCTTCGACGATGGTCCTAATCCCAACACCACAACAACACTGCTTAACGCACTGAAGCAAAACGGCTTGCGCGCGACGTTCTTCAACATTGGACAGAATTCGCAGAATTACCCTTCACTCGTACGCGACCAGCAGGGAGCAGGCATGTGGATCGGCAACCATTCATGGTCGCATCCATATATGACACAACTGAGTACCTCACAAATGTCATCGGAAATTACACGCACGCAACAAACGCTGAAGTCCATTACCGGCACGGCACCGAAGTTGTTCCGTCCGCCGTACGGCGATACCAACGCGACTTTGAAGTCAATCGAGACCCAAAACGGTCTTACCGAAGTGCTGTGGAACGTTGACTCCCAAGACTGGAACGGCGCCACCACCGCCCAGATCGTAGCCGCCGTGGGCAAGATGAAAAACGGCGACGTGATCCTGATGCATGACCAATATCAGACTACGCTCCAAGCGGTTCCGCAGATTGCTCAGAACCTCAAGAACCGGAACCTATGCTCTGGCATGATCTCGCCGAGCACCGGCCGGGCGGTCGCACCTGACGGTGGAAGCACTGGAAGTGGGCCAAGCACAGGTACGAAAATGGAAGCCGAGAATATGGCCAAAAGCGGTCAGTACACCACGAATATCAGCTCGCCGTTCTCAGGAGTTGCTTTATACGCCAACAATGATTCGTTGAAATACACGCAGTATTTCGAAAACGGTACCCATAATTTCTCACTCCGTGGTGCTTCGAATAACTCCAACATGGCCAGAGTTGACTTAAAAATCGGTGGACAGACAAAGGGAACCTTCTACTTCGGTGGGAGCAGTCCTGCGGTCTACACCTTAAACAATGTCAGCCATGGAACCGGAAATCAAGAGATAGAGCTCGTTGTAACAGCCGATGACGGGACATGGGATGCTTACATTGACTATTTAGAGATCAACTGAAAACCCCGAAGCGGTAAATAATCCTTTCAAACAAAAAAAGGTGGAACTTTTCTATTCAAGAAAAATTCCACCTTGCTGTTCCAATCTATTTTTCAGGAGCTTCCTCGTCTGTTTCTTCACTTTCACAATTCAACTGCCACTCTATTCCGAATTTGTCTTTAAGACTACCATAGCATTTACTCCAAAATGTTTCTTGAAGCTCCATGCCTACTTCTCCACCTTCTTTCAGTTTATCAAATAGTGATTTAATTTTATCCATGTCCTTATTGACGAAGGAGAGGCTTATATTGTTTCCGACAACAAAAGGCATGCCAGGAAAAACATCAGAAAACATAACATTACTCCCATCGATATCAAGGCGTGTATGCATGACTAAATCTTTTGCTTCTTCTGGCAGCTGATATTCAGGGTTAGGCGGCGTTTGAGCAAAGGTCATGATTTCTGGTTTGTCCGTTTCAAATACTTCTGCGTAAAATTCCGCTGCTTCACGGCAGTTCCCATTAAAATTAAGGTAAACATCAATGGACATGCGATTCACTCCTTCGGGTTAATGAGTTGAACAGACTGTGGCTTTAACATTTATTATTTACCTGTACATAAACAAAAATACTAACGTCGAAGGACAGTTCATCGGCATAAACAAAACAAGCTGTCCTTAAAAGGCGGCCTGCTTTGTTCTGTTTTTCATTCAAATGTTGAGCAAACTTATGCAAGAAACGGCAGATATGTTTATTGGATGATCAAAAACAGGACATATGTATTTTGTGATACAAAAAAGTATCAAGATTTAAAGAAAAGGTTGACAAGAAGCAAGGAGAAATTTACTATTTTATAGTAACGATAATGATTATCAATATCACTAATTTTAAGTAACGTTGCAATGACTATATTACTAAAGGGGTTTTAAAGAATGAATAGCAAGATGAACAAGAGGCTTTACATATTGTTATGTGTATTTACTGTTTCGATCTTGGTTCTTTCGGGCTGCGGCAACGCTGGAGGTACCTCCGAGTCCTCTACCAAGCAGTCTGCGACCGACACGAAAAAGGAGGCAAGCACGGACTCTGGTCCCCGTACCGTATCCACAGTCATGGGGGATGTTGAGGTTCCTGCCAATCCTCAACGTGTGGTGGTCAACTGGTATATTGGGGATGTATTTACATTGGGAATGACACCAGTTGCGGTATCAGGCTGGTCGCAAAAAACCATGCCTTTTTTCGATAAGCTAAATGGAGTTCCAAATATTGAAAAGTGGGAATCCGAGGAAATTATGAAGTATGATCCTGACTTGATCATTACATATGACACAAAGGATTATGACAAGCTGTCCAAAATTGCGCCTGTCTTGGTGATGCCTGACAATAAAATGACAACACTTGAGCGGGTTAAATTCTTAGGACAGGCCACGGGTCATGAAGCAGAAGCTGACAAGGCGATTGCTACCTTTGAAAGCAAGCTCAATGACGCTAAGGAAAAATTAAAATCCGACATTTTCAAAGACAAAACCTTTAGTATATTCGAGGATTGGGGTAGCGACTCCTACGGAGTATATTATGAAACAGGCTCACGCGGCGGAACGTTGCTGTATAACTATATCGGACTTCACAAACCGGAAAAACTCGAAAAGTTAGTTAAAGATTCAGGAGAGGGCAGAGGGTCTTTATCTTATGAGGTGGCTGCTGAATATTTTGGCGACTATGTCCTCTGGTTCAAGCAGGAGGGTAAGGAATCTCAGTTTGCCAAAACGAAAATATGGAGCAGTATCCCGGCCGTGAAAAATGGGAATATCATCGAGATTCCAGCGGATTATGCAGGCCTGTTCTACTACTCTGACGTTTTGAGCATGACGGGGCAATTGGAATATATCACAAATAGATTGCTGGAAAAGACGAAGTAAGCAAAGCATATAATTGACCCATTAAGGATGTAATGTATGTCTACTCATAAAGAGCAAAACAAAAAAGGAACACTTCATTTTCTGGGATATATGATCTTGGGGCTGATCCTGCTGCTGCTTGTAACCGCAGCTTCTATAACATTTGGAGCCGCGGAAATGAGCTTGAAATTAGCATGGGGCGCTGTGTTTCAGTTTGATCCTGGTATTACAGAGCATCAAATTATTCACACTCTTCGTTTCCCGCGTACGGTTGCTGACATCATTGTAGGGTGCAGTCTGGCCGTTTGCGGGGCCATTATGCAGGGAACTACCCGTAACCCGCTGGCAGACTCCGGGCTCATTGGTATTAGCTCAGGATCGACATTTGCTATTGCATTATGTATGGCCTTTTTACCGGGTCGTACCTATGCAGAAACGATGGTGTATTCCTGTCTGGGTGCGGCAGTGACTACTGGAATTACGTATTACATTGCATCTATAGGTAAACGGGGGATGACCCCTCAGCGTCTGGTGTTAGCCGGAATGTCGATCTCCATGCTTTTTGGTGCGTTTAGTTCTTTTATTGCTATTAAATATAAGATCGGCCAAGCACTTGATTATTGGACGGCAGGTGGGACAGCCAGCGCCCAATGGAACGAATTGGCTATCATTGCACCCTTATTCATATTGGGCGTGATCTGTGCCATTATTCTTTCTCCCTCCATCACAATCTTAAGCTTCGGAGAGGATGTTGCATCAGGCTTGGGTATTCGTGCCAATAGAATCAAAGGCTTTTCGACCTTAATTGTCTTGGTGCTCACAGGGCTTTCTGTCATTGTGGTGGGTCCTATTGGTTTTGTGGGTCTGATTGTACCGCACATCATGCGTCATCTGATCGGAACGGATTATCGGTATATCATTCCTGCTTCAGCACTGTATGGTGGAGTTTTTTTAGTAGCAGCGGATTTGCTGGGAAGACTTATTAACCGTCCCCATGAAACACCGTTGGGTATTATCTTTGCATTGGTGGGTGTACCTTATTTTCTCTACCTTGTGCGTAAGCAAAGGAGGGAGTTTAGTTGAACCAGCCTCGCAATGCAACTGCCAGAAGTATAGGGATTATTGTATTGTTAGTTGTGCTGACGATCCTGGTGGCGATACTCAGTATGAATGTGGGCAAGATGAATCTGTCCCCTATGGAAGTATTCAAGGTTATCATCGGTGAAGGGACTCGCAAGCAGAATCTGATTGTGTTTGATTTTCGCCTGCCGCGTATCGTTCTAGGTATATTGGTCGGCATCGGTATGGCTATTTCGGGTTGTATTATGCAGAGCTTACTTAAAAACGACATGGCCAGTCCTGGTACGCTGGGAATCAGTTCTGGCTCCGGTTTGTTCGTACTTTTGTATGTTACTGTATTCGCCAGTGAGGGATTGTTTTCGCCTATCGTCCTGCCGGGACTGGCCTTTGCAGGGGGCATTGTAGCGGCAATCCTCATTTTCTTGTTCGCCTATAGGCGGAGGAAGGAAATTTCGCCGACCGGCTTGATTTTAACAGGCGTTGCTATGGGCAGTGGTTATTCCGCATTGTCATTGATGATTACACTGAAGCTAGATGAGAAGCAATATGATTTTGCTTTGCGTTGGCAGGCTGGAAATCTGTGGGGAGATGACTGGAGCTACATTATGGTACTGCTTCCTTGGGTACTCATCATTAGTTTTTACGTCTTTTATAAGTCGTACACTCTTAATGCGTTGAACCTGGGGAACCAGACGGCATCGGGACTGGGGGTAGCGATCAAAGGGGAATTTATTGGTCTTACTATTGCTGCGGTGGCGCTTGCTTCGGGTAGCGTAGCCCTTGGCGGGAACTTCTTTTTTGTAGGTATGGTTAGTCCACATCTGGCGCGCAAGCTGGTAGGGCCTAATCATAAGCTGCTGCTGCCTACAACAGCGTTGGTAGGAGCACTCGTTATCCTGATCGCGGATACGATCACCCGAACCATTAGTTTTGGTGTAGATATCCCGACAGGCATCATTATCACAATCCTGGTGACTCCTTATTTCCTCTATTTATTGTCGAAGGCCAACTGATTCATATATAGCCAAAAGGCGTTAACCGATGTGAGCTGTGAGCTTACTTCGGGTTAACGCCTTTTTAATTTGAATGATAAAATAGTGAACTTCATATGTTGTTATGACATATTTATGTGAGCATTTATTTTAAAAACAAGCAGGCATTATATCCGAAGTATGGTATGATAGCTTAGTTAAAACTGAACGACTACTATTGGAGTGATCATATGGGTGCAAAAAGCAAGGGCGGCGGAACCGGCAGAGGTACAGGTAGTAAGGGCTGGACACGCTGGAACAAAACAGCCAAGCCCACAAGGGTGAAAAGCGCTGCTACAGGCGCACCGGGAAGTAAACCCGCAGGCGGCGCAAAAGGTGGCAGCACCAAACCAAGTGGTAATAAAAGCGGCGGCAGAAGTAAGTAAGCTGGACAAGTATATCGTCGTTCAAAAAAGTGAACACCTGATTTGGCAAAAGCAATCAGGTGTTTTTAATTTGAAGCAAGCAGGTGAATAGTGCGAATCAATAAGTACATAAGCGAAACGGGGTTCTGCTCACGCCGGGAAACGAATAGATTGATTGCAGCCGGGCGAATTACGATTAATGGCACAGTTTGCGAAGCTGGAGCGAATGTAGAGCCGCAGGATTCCGTACTGATTGATGGGGAAACGATTCCGGTTAATAATAGCGAGCCTGTATATTTGGCCCTGAATAAGCCCATCGGCATTGTATGTACGGCGGCGGAACAGGTTGCTGGCAATATTATTAGTTATGTAAACTTCCCTTCACGGATTTTTGCCATTGGCAGGCTGGATAAGGCATCGGAGGGGTTGATTTTACTAACGAATGACGGAGATATCGTTAATAAGATGATGCGTTCTGAGCATGGTCATGAGAAAGAATATGTGGTGACCGTAGACAAACCTGTTACAGGCGAGTTTACGCAGGCCATGTCCCGCGGTGTTGAAATATTGAACGTCATCACCAAACCATGTGATGTTTACCAGCAAGGTGAATATGAGTTTCGCATTATTTTGACCCAGGGCCTGAACTTGCAAATTCGTAGGATGTGCAAGGCTCTGGGATACAGCGTGCTAAAATTGGAGCGTATTCGAATTATGAATATTACACTGGATCATCTGGAACGAGGGAAATGGAGACATCTGGATGGTGAAGAGCTAAAGGTGCTTCTTTCTACGTTGAGATAGCATGTTGATACCTACTGAAATTTGTACGTCATCTAACTACATTGATTTTGTAGGCTTAAAAGTATTGGGTATTTCTGGGGCTCTATCCTACGGGAGAGAGCTTTTTTTGGTTCTTTCTATTTAGTAAATAGTCTGTGCTTGTGTGATGGAAATTGACCAGTAGTCCTTCAATTATTCATAGCGAAATATTCGCTAGAAATCAATATTGATATTTCCAATAGGATATTCTTATTTTGGGGAATAAAAGGCACCTACGAATCCGAAATGTACAGAAAGCTTATATCAAGAAGGAGAAGATGAATATGAGTATCTTGGAGGATTTATATTACGGCGAATGGTATCCAAGTGAACGAATCAGGACGAAAAACCCTGAGCTTGAACTAACCCATCAGAAAATATCCGCTTCTATGGAAAATCTAAAAGCAAGATTACCAGAACACGACTATAAATTAATTGAGGAGTTATCGGATTTAAATGATGTTCTAATTTCTATATTATCTGCTTCTGATTATATTTCTGGGTACAAAACGGGAGCTTTGATGATGTTAGAAATATTTGATGGGAGAAATTATCGAAACTAAGGTATATCTTTGTAAAGTAAAAAGAAAGGCCGGACGCAATACCATACCGGAACGGGTAAAACGAATGAACTACACCGACCCCATAATTGGAGTCGGTTTTTACTTGCTGTTTGGACAACCGGCGCTGAAACCTTAACTCATAAACCTTGGCTAAGTCCTAATATCTGATCATTCACATTTACATTACTTAGTCCCCCGTGATAACAAACCACGGATGCAATGTCGAAATCTAAATACTTTTTCAATGAGAGACGAGCGGCATTCATATCCAGTGTGGTCGGGACATGAATGCCCCCGAGAATCCCGTTTACACTGTACATCGAATCCCCGGCAATGAGGGTCTTACTTTGTCTTAAATAAAGGCTGATATGACCAGGGGTATGCCCAGAAGTATGGATGATGCGAATCCTGCCGCAAAACGGCAGTTCCTGACCATCTATTAAGGTATCGTCCACTTTCCCCTTCGGGGGATTCTCAAGGTGATCATCTTTTAAAAGAGGGATCTCCCCCTGAATATACGGCTTATCCAGTTCGTGAGCATATACTTTAACATTATGGCCGCACTCCTGCAAAATCTCAGGAAGACTGCCTATATGATCCACGTCCTGATGCGTCAAAATCACAGCTTTTAGTTTGTTTAACGACACGCCTACCTTTTCTATGGCCACGCGTAAATCTTCAAATTGCCCTGGGAATCCGGTGTCTATTAAAACAGCCATTTCTTGATCCCACAAAAGAATGGGGTGAATAATATTCCCATGATAATCTAGATGAAGCATTTCTACTCCCTTTGAAATTTCCATAAGATCGAGCCTCCGTAAAATGAAATTTATACATACAGCATTGCATCATTCGATTCCTAAACCTTTTTTTTCACCTCACGTGATTTGCTCGACAACATAAGGAACATAAACGCTCATTTTTTAATACCCCCACTTTCCTGTTTTCAGTTGATTTCTCCTTGTAAACGTACTGAGAACGTAAAAAGATACGGAGGTTCTAATGGAAAAGCTAATCTATACAAATGAAAGACAATATAATCAACATTGAGAACTTGTAGGAATTACAGGCGGTCCTGAACGTTACTGTCTGTCGCTTACGAAATCCAATTGGGATGCGGAAGAACTGGCGCAGGACACTTGGGTAAAAGGATTAGTAAAGTTAAATAGCTTCGAGCATACCAATCCCAAAGCGCTTTTACTGTGGATTGCTAAGAACACCTGGATTGATGATATACGGAGAAAAGGGAACAAGCGAAAGTGAAGTGCACCCCTTAGAATAGACATTGGATAACCCCCCTGGTTTGTCCGATGAAATTCTAGGGGGTGTATTTTTATGGCGATTAAAGGACAGAGGTTTAAAACATACTCGGATGAGATCAAAAAAGAGGCCATTCGTTTACATGTGGAGGAAAGATGGACTTATCGGAAAATTACGGAGCATTTTGAGATTCAAGATCACGGGAGAGTGAAGAAATGGATGAAGAGATACCGAGAGCTAGGGGAATTTGGGCTACTGGATCAACGGGGGCGTCGTAAAGAATATATCGATCAGGATAGATATGTTCAAAAGCTCAAACGGGAAAATGAAATGCTAAAAAAGTGTTTGGAAATCTGGATGCAGGAGGTAAAACGCACAAATATAGCGTCATTGAGAGCGCCGCAAAGGATTATGCCGTTAGCGACCTCTGCAAACTCTTTGCTGTCTCCAGAAGTGGATATTACGCTTTCTTGAAACGTAAAGGAGTAGAACGGGACCAGGCCGCGAAAGAACTCATCCAAAAGGTGTATGAACGGTATAACGGAGTCTACGGTTATCGCCAAATTCAACTGTTCCTGCTACACGCCCATGGGGTTTGGATGAATCATAAGAAGGTACTCAGAATCATGCAGGATCTAGGAATTCGTTCGAGAATCCGCCGAAAGCATCGTTGTAATTATGTTTCTTCTGAAGGAGGTCGGGTGGCAAAAAAAATATTGAAACGGGATTTCAACGCGGATGCTCCCAACCCAAAATGGGTGACAGATATTACGCAATATCGTGTAGGCGAGAAGTGGCTCTATCTCTCAGCCGTGAAGGATTTGTTCAATAACGAAATTATCGCTTATCAAATGAGCACCAGGAACGACAATGAACTGGTTCTCCGAACCTTTCAGCAGGCGTGGACTCAGCAAAAAGACGTGACCGGACTGATCGTTCACAGCGATCAGGGATTCCAGTACACGTCCCATGCATACAAAGGTTGGCGCCCGAATCAGCATGTCTCGCCGAGGCAATTGTTATGACAATGCCTCCATGGAGAGCTTCTTCTCGCATCTCAAAACGGAAGGACTCTATCCTTATGATATCCGAAATATGGATGAGGCACAAAGGAAAATGGAAGATTAAATTCGATTTTATAACCAACATCGGCCACAACGAAGGCTAAACAAACTGCCCCCGGTAGAGTACCGGAAGCGGCTTATAGTCTAGGGTCTTTTTTCAATGTCTATAGAATGGGGGCTTGACCAAAAGTAGCTATGCCGATAATGGACCTTTTTATTTTAACGATGCAAGTTCTTGTCCCGAGCTAAGTACATCGTTAGCCGTAAAGGACAAGAGCTTATATTCATTGCCGATGAGATAGTTACAGACTGCCGCTGCTTTTATTTGTGCTATCGCCTCCCATTAAAACTAGAACGTCGACACCGCAAATTTTCACTCCGTATTCATTTTAGTTCCAACTCCATAAACACATCGGCTCTTACATAGGACATGGACCCGAGCTTCTCAACGGGAACGTGCTTGAACCCAATCGATTCGTAAAGATGGACAGCGTTCGGTAGCTTGGTACTGCTGCCTAAAAAGAGAGAAGTTGCGCCAAGCTCGCGTGCGCGGTTAATAGCGGCATGGATGATTCTCCGTCCGTATCCGCTCCCCCGACACTCGGGTGTCACGCTCATCTTTGAGAGTTCGAACACGCCAGCTCCGGTCGACACGAGTGCAACGCATCCAACGATGGAATTGTCTGCGCGCGCGATGAGTACGTCTCCTCCTCTGTTCATGATGTTTCCCACTGGGTCATTGAGGATAACCCGGTCCGCCTCTTCGAAGGTGAAGATGCGGGCAATCCATTCCTCGTTAAGGGTTTTGAAGGCCCAAGCTTCTTCGGACGTCTGCATAGAAGTGATCGTGAGTACTGTTTCAAGCATGCTATCTCCTCCTCTTGTATGGTTTACTTCTACTGTAGAAAAAATCAAACAATTGATCAATGTCGATTATTTGATTATGATCATAGATGATATCTATGATTGGACGGTGGAAACCCAATGGAACATCGATTATTGACCTATTTTTTAATGGTCTGTGAAGAGCTTCATTTTACGCGAGCGGCTGAACGGTTGTTGATCAGCCAGCCGACGCTCAGCCATCAGATCCAACTGCTAGAGCACCAGCTAGGCATGCCGTTGTTTACCCGTATTGGTAAGAAGATTTATTTGTCCGAGGCAGGATGCATTTTGAGAAGCCATGCGTTAAACGCTTTTCACGAGTTGGACCAAGCTCGGGCTGCGATCGAAGAGCTTAGAGGCATGAAGCGAGGCCGCCTGCGGATTGGCTGTGCGGGCAACCATCTACTTTTGTCAGCCATCGCCGCGTTTTATCAACAGTATCCGGAGATTGAGCTGTCTGTTCAGGAATTGGCGACCGAGGAAGTAAAGGAGGGACTGCTCACCAATCGGGTCGATCTCGGTATTGTCTATCTACCGCTGGATCACAAGCAACTTGAGAGCATTGAGTTGTTCGAGGACGAGCTTCAACTTGCCGTCGCGGCAGGGCACCCACTCGCGGCGGCGGATGCCGTCTCCCTCGCAGAGCTTCGAGCGCATCCTCTTGCCATGCTTCAGCCCAAGTTTCTCGTACGCCAGTTTTTTGACAGGTATTGCGAGAATGCAGGCTTCCATGTCAAGCCGATCCTGGAGCTCTCCACTCTGGAATCGTTACTACAGGTCGCGATGGCAGGGGTTGGTGCAGCTGTACTGCCACGATCTTACCTCCAAACAGTTAACCAGCCTGCTATCAGCAAAATCTGCCTCAAAGATCCTGCTCCCATACGGAAAATTGGTCTGGTTTATCGCAAAACCTCCTATCTCAGTGCTGCAATGAAGACGTTTATCACCCAAATGATGGTGTGATAATTCTTGACGCTTTCTAAAAAACACATAATCTTGTTTACTACCCCTAGCTTAATACTGCTGTCAGTTTATAACTTTATTCTCAGGGTCTAACACTTTATTTTCTGCTAACAGGGAACACGCTGAACAAGTATGGTTGCTCTCAGTGGTGATTTAAGGAAAAATACAAAGGACGGGAAGTGTACTACCTCAGCAATTACGGGTACGCGCCGTACGCTTCTTCTAGACGCAGGTAACTCGCCAGCACATGCGCAGTTATTCCGAGAGGAACTGGCGAGGTACTGACTAGACTTGCAGGGCTGGATTGGTCTGGAATATGTCTCGACCTCGAAGGAATTCTGCAAAATCCCGAAACCGTGGATAAAGACAAATCAGGCTCTATTGGATACCTTGAGGCAGCGGTGCTGGGGGTTGCACTTGCTGTTAATACCGTTAACACCGCTAATTCATAGTCGTCCTTCCACTATTGCAGTGGAGAGGTGGCTTTTTCTTTGTGTGTTGTTCAGGTCCAGAAGGCAAATTTCATTGAACACCCAAATATCCCTGATCAAAAAATAAAGTCTTGGCAAACCGTGCAGGAATGATGCCAATTGTATGGGCCACTTGTTCCAAAGTGGAGTTTATGGTATTATATTCCTGGATATCGTTTTCCCGACTGTGCAGCCTAAAGCTCACTTCTACTTTACCAACGACATAATATTCCTTTGTAATTATGTAAACGTTTTCAATTTTAGCTCGAAAGTTAAAATTTTCAATCGGTAAATGATAAAGAAGGGAGGGGAATTTGGGAATACGATCGGTAGTTCGTCAATATACAGGGTTGCCTATGAACCAGACACTATATTTGAGCACAAACAGCTCGAATACACCATCTTGCGTGAAGACGACAGTTATGGCTTGCCATCGGTGAATTAAGGCGCTGATATCCAAAAGAATGCCTAGAACCGTGCAACGCAGTTTGCTGGATGTACCGTAACCAAGGTAATTATAAAAAGCTATTAAATGGAATTTATTGGGCGAAAATAAAAATGATGAACTGGCTAATTCGGCTTGATTCGAGTCTTTATGGAGCTATGCAGCATAGCAGTTTATCAAAATGATCGTAAAAATCCAGTTATTGGAACCTAGTCCTCAAATCTTGAAAGCGGTTTCAATTTTAGAGGGGAGGCTATAACATCTGCTAAAAATGTTACAAGTCCAAGTTTCGGAGCACCAACCTTCAAATAGGATACAAAATTACTAATTAAATCTATGCATAGGCAATTTGTAAACTTTTAATAGACATGAAATATAAAAATGGAGGTAATATGTTTATGATTAAAAAGTTTTCGGTGTTTTTATTAGCTTTTACATTATTGCTGAGTTGTTTACCAATGGTACCTGTACATGCTGCTAACAATGCAATTGTAAAGCTTCCAGGGAATTCAAATCCTCTTATGGACCATAAATTGGGGGCGGATCCCTATGCGTTGGTCTATGATGGACGGGTTTATATCTATATGTCAAGTGATGCATATGTATATAACAGTAATGGAACGGTGAAAGAGAATGATTTTAGTGAACTAAATAAAATATTCGTCATATCTTCTGCTGACATGGTGAACTGGACAGACCACGGTGCAATTCCGGTCGCAGGATATAATAACTCAAATAATGGAAAAGGTATTGCAAAATGGGCATCACTCTCATGGGCACCGGCCGTTGCACATAAAAAAATAAATGGTAAGGATAAATTTTTCCTTTATTTTGCAAATGGTGCCTCAGGTATTGGTGTGCTAACTGCAGACACTCCGATAGGACCTTGGACAGACCCACTTGGAAAGGCTCTAGTTACACACAGTACAACTGGAATGTCTGGAGTTACATGGCTTTTTGACCCGGCAGTATTGGTGGATGATGATGGTACAGGATATCTGTATGTTGGTGGAGGTATACCCAATACTTCGGACCCAGCTTCAATTGCAAATCCTAAAACAGCCAGAGTTTTAAAACTGGGCGCTGATATGACCAGTATTATTGGAAGTGCAGTAACCATTGATGCTCCTTACATGTTTGAAGACTCAGGAATTCATAAGTATAACGGCAAATATTATTACTCTTATTGTATCAATTTCTCCGGTACACACCCGTCAAATTACCCAGCAGGTGAAATAGGCTACATGGTGAGCAGCAGCCCTATGGGACCCTTTACTTATACAGGACATTTCCTAAAAAATCCACAAGCATTTTTCGGAGTTGGTGGAAATAACCATCATTCGGTGTTTAACTTTAATAACCAATGGTATGTAGTGTACCATTCCCAAACTGTCAGCAAGGCTCTATTGGGAGAAGGGAAAGGATATCGTTCTCCTAATATTAACAAGCTTGTCCATAATACGAATGGAACGATACAAGAGGTTCAGGGAAATATGGCAGGCGTGCCTCAGATAGCCAATCTTAATCCATACAATAGGATTGAGGCTGAAACAATCGGGTGGAATGCAGGGATTACAACCGAGGCGAGTCAAGCATCAGGCGGACCGACAAATAATCTTAATGTAACAAACGTACACAATGGAGATTGGATCGCTGTAGGAAATGCCGACTTTGGTAGCGGCGGAGCCAAGACGTTTAAAGCAAACGTAGCATCCAATGCAGGCGGTAAAATAGAAATACGTCTGGACAGTGCAACGGGTCCTCTGGTTGGAACTCTTAATGTCAGTTCTACTGGAGGAACACAGACCTGGAAGGAAGTCGAAACCACTGTAAGCAATGCAACAGGAGTCCACAAGGTTTTCTTAGTGTTTACCGGAACAGGGACTGGTAACTTATTTAATATTGATTACTGGCAGTTTACACCCAACACTACTGGAACAAGGGTTGAAGCTGAGGATATGACCCTCGGCGGTACTTACGCTGGGAAGATCAGTTCTCCTTTCAATGGGGTCGCTTTATACGCCAATGATGATTATAGTGCATACACTCAGTATTTTGCCAACTCTACTCATAGTATTTCAGTAAGGGGTGCTTCGAATAACTCCAGTACCGCCAGAGTAGACTTGCAAATAGGAGGAAGCACAGCTGGTTCCTTTAATTTTACCGGAACTACTCCGACGGTCCAAACCTTGTCTAATATTACCCATGCAACTGGAAATCAAGAGGTCAGACTGATCGTAACCACCGATAACGGGACATGGGATGCCTATGTGGATTATTTAGAATTTAATTAACTAAAACTAAAAGCTTTTGAACCTATCAAAGATTAGGGGCGATTCTAATTACTTTTACAAATCCGTTTATAAATGCTGATTCTCCAGACAACGATGTTATCAGGGTAGGTAATACTTTTTATATGACTAGCACGACCATGCACATGAATCCTGGAGTTCCGATCATGAAATCTTATGATCTCGTCAATTGGGAAATCGTAAATTATGTTTACGATACGTATGCCAACAATGACGCACAAAATCTTAACAACGGGCAGAACGAATATGGAAGAGGCTCGTGGGCAAGCAGCCTTAGATATTATAACGGCATCTACTATGTGTCCTTTGGCTCCAATTCTACCGGCAAAACATACATTTATCAAACCAGCAATATAGAAACTGGTCCATGGACATCATCAGTGCTTGGCAGCTATTATCATGACGCATCGCTGCTGTTTGATAATGGACGTGTATTCTTGGTTTATGGCAGTGATAATATCAGCATTATTGAGCTTACTGCAGATGCAAAGGCTATCAAGCCAGGGGGACTTAATCAGGTGATTATTTCCGCTGCCAGTAATATTGCCGGTTCGAGCTTCATAGTCAAGGCTGAAGGCGCGCACATACAAAAGATCAAGGGAATGTACTATATATTTCTTATATGCTGGCCATCGGGAGGCAATCGCACACAACTAACCTATCGTGCAAGTAGCTTGACAGGACCCTATACAGGTCAGGTGTCATTGAATGATTCAGGCATTGCACAGGGGGGGATTGTTGATACTCCTTCTGGCTCCTGGTATGCTATGCTGTTTAAAGACAGCGGAGCAATTGGACGTATGCCGTATCTTGTTCCGGTTACATGGTCAAATAATTGGCCGGTATTTGGTGTTAACGGTAAGGCTCCTCTTACGATGGATGTTCCTGTTGAAGGTTATCCCGAAAAGAAGGTTTATGCGTCTGATGAGTTTTCATCTTCTCAAGCATCCAGTCAACTTATTGCAAACGGTGGATTTGAAAATGCCACCATAAGCCCGTGGACGAATAATAACACTGCAATTGTTGCAGCAACCACTACAGACTATTACAGCGGCTCAAAAAGCTTGTTTGTCAGCGGCAGACAACAAACAGCTGCTGGTCCAAAACAAGTAATAACCGGAAAAGTAACAGCCGGCGGAATGTATCATTTTTCTGCAAAGGTTAAATACACTGAAGGTCCTGCCACTAAGCAATTTAATTTCGGTATTCAGAATGGTCCAAGTTACACAGGTATATCGATTCTTGGGTCCACCACGCTAACCAAGGGCCAATGGGGCACGATTCAAGGAACATATACACTTCCGGCAGGTGCCGACCTCTCACAAACTTTTATTTTCATTGAGACTCCCTACAGTTCAACCCCAGACCCAACAAATGATTTGATGAATTTCTATGTGGACGATGTTTCGTTTACAGGAACCGCGTCTTCAGAAGCGACTCTTAAAAAGGAGTGGCAATGGAACCACAATCCTGACAATACTCATTGGTCCCTTACACAGCGTCCTGGATTTATGAGAATGACTACAGGGAAAGTGAGTAAAAGTATTCTGGATGCCAGAAATACGCTTACCCAAAGGACATTTGGACCGAAAAGTACAGGAATCATTGCAATGGAAACAAGCGGGATGAAGGACGGAGACTATTCCGGTATTGCAGCTTTTCAGGCTAATTATGGATTTGTAGGCATAAAGATGAACGGGACCTCTAAATCCATTGTTATGGTGAATGCCAGCTCTGGAGCAATGACTGAAGTGGCAAGTGTCCCTTTCACCCAGAACAGAGTATATCTTAAGCTTATCTGTGATTTTACAAACCAGACGGATAAAGCATATTTCTACTACAGTCTTGACGACAAAAATTGGACGGCTATAGGCAACACACTTCAGATGTCATATACAATCCCTCACTTTATGGGATACCGTTTTGCTTTGTTCAATTATGCTACTAAATCAACGGGTGGCTTTGTTGATTTTGATTATTTAAACTTGCAGTGACAAACAAGAGGTTTTGAAGCTGTGGATTTAACTCCCTGGATCTGTCAGATGTTAAATCAAGGAAAGCGAGGACCAATAGACATCTAAGTTCGTTTCTTGCGCTCCTTCAAGGTTCTTCGGTTCGAAAATCTAACCATGCTAGGCCACATGAATTGAAAAGCTCAGAGAAAATTACGGACTTCTCCATTGAGATAACAGGGGAAAATGAATGGACTAAACCGACTCCATAATTGGAGTCGGTTTTTACTTGTTGACTGGATAACAACAATTGAAGCTATCTTCTGGCATACCCATTTTCAATACATCTAAGCCAAATGTTAAAAGCTACTAGCTAAAATCTGACTTGTATAAAAGTTAATACGAGAGGAGTGAAGCTTTGATTGACATGTCATTAATAAGCTTCAGGATTTTAAGTAAAGATCATTCTTGAGGAAATTAGTTGTTATAGCTATTATAGATAAAGCTAATAATTTTTAGAGGAAGAATTACTATGGTGAAGTTGTCCCTACAAGAGAAGTTTGCATTTAAGTTTATCTTTAATGAAAAGAATGTGTATCACAGATGATACGGAAGGTTCTTGTCTTTCGGAATTGCCCAAACAGGCTATATTTGGAGGATATCTGGTAGCCCGAGCTGCAGCAATTAATGATAAACTTGTGGCTTGTGTTGTTAATAGGGGCTCATACGCTCCCTCAAAACACTGTCCTTCTTGCCACACTTTACCAATGCATTTTCTGCTTTGACTTATAAAAGTTATTACAATGATAACGGACTGGTTTACAGAAGTATTAATTTTCGTAGGTTGCAATTTTCCGAATTGTCCACGAACTAGTATTTATCAAGCAAGTGAGCGGGATTTTAAAGTTGTAATGGTAGAAGATGCCGTTTCTAGAGTTTATCGCAAAGGATTAGATGAAATAATGAACATTGGTGTAACCGTGTATGCAAAAAATTAGTTCATGCAACAAATTAGTTCATGCAAAAATTAGAGGGCAGTCCCCGTAATAGCAACTTACGTAAAGAACAGTAGCCTGATATCAACGGCAAGTCCAACAATGCAATAGTTTGTTTGTATTTGTCAAATACGATAAAAGAAAAAGGAGATATTATGACGGATAAAAAACAAATAGAAGATACAGGGTGGAACTTCGACAACAGTTATGCTCGTCTGCCGGAAATATTGTATACAAGGCTCAAGCCAACTCCTGTACGCTTACCGAAACTGGTCATACTTAATGATCCGTTAGCAAACTCTCTTGGACTGAACGGGGCAACGCTG
Organism: Paenibacillus sp. FSL R10-2782; assembly: GCF_038592985.1. NCBI lineage: Bacteria > Bacillati > Bacillota > Bacilli > Caryophanales > Paenibacillaceae > Paenibacillus > Paenibacillus sp. FSL R10-2782. The sequence continues at coordinate 2,714,449 of NZ_CP151951.1, forward strand.
CGAAGCAATAATAGCGCTGCGGTTCTTGCAGGTAACGAGGTTCCCAAAGGTGCTGTGCCTCTTGCTCAAGCGTATGCAGGCCATCAATTCGGGCATTTAAACATGTTAGGAGATGGCCGGGCAGTGCTGCTTGGCGAACAGATCACTCCCCTGGGCGAACGGGTGGATATTCAGCTTAAGGGCTCAGGCAGAACGCCATACTCCCGCCGGGGCGATGGCCGGGCGGGACTTGGGCCGATGCTGCGAGAATATATCATCAGTGAGGCTATGCATGCGCTTGGCATTGCTACCACTCGCAGCTTGGCGGTGGTAACAACCGGTGAGTCATTAATCCGGGAAACCGAGCAGCCGGGTGCCGTTCTGACCCGTGTGGCGGCCAGTCATCTGCGCGTCGGAACCTTTCAATACATCGCAGCATTGGGCAATGCCCAGGATCTCCGAGCCCTGGCAGATTACACATTGCAAAGACATTATCCAGAGGCTTACGGTGGAGAGAACCGCTATCTTTTCCTGCTACAAGAAGTGATCAAACGTCAGGCAGAGCTGATTGCCCAATGGCAGCTCGTCGGCTTTATTCACGGGGTGATGAACACCGACAATATGTCCCTTAGCGGAGAAACGATTGATTATGGTCCCTGCGCCTACCTAGATATCTATGATCCTGAGACGGTATTCAGTTCCATTGACGTTCAGGGCCGTTATGCCTATGGAAATCAGCCCAGTATTGCCGCTTGGAATCTGGCGAGATTTGCTGAGACCCTCCTGCCGCTGCTGCATGACAACGAGTCGCAGGCTTTAAAACTGGCCGAGGATGCAATTTCAGATTTTACCGAGATATATCACCGTAATTGGCTCATGGGAATGAGGGCGAAGCTGGGTGTTTTTAATAAAGAGTTACAGGATCTATCTCTTATTGAAGGCCTTCTCAGTATCATGCAAAAACATCGTGCGGACTACACCAATACCTTCCGTGCTTTAACTTTGGGCAAGCTTGAAGATGCAGAACTGTATGGCACTGAGGAATTTGTCCAGTGGCATGAACAGTGGCAGGCAAGACTGGGTAGACAGCAGGAAACGAAAGCCTCTTCGCAACAACTGATGCGCAGCAGTAATCCTGCGTTAATCCCACGCAACCATCGGGTAGAAGAAGCACTGGAAGCTGCGGTGAAACAAGAAGACTACAGTGTGATGGAGCGGCTTCTTGAAGTTCTTGCGAATCCTTACGCGTATTCTCCCGAACAGGCTGATTACTCAACACTGCCAGAGGAATCCCCGCTTCCTTATCGAACCTTTTGCGGTACCTGATTTGGAAACTTTAAAAGGGCGTGTATTAAAGCCCTTTTTTCTTTTGGGTATTTTTAAAGGGCGTCGAGAACTGGAAGAATTTAAAACCGATAGGGCCAGCCCCCATCCATTTTTGACCATGATCCTTCCCATTCAACGGAGATAAAAACATTCAGCCAACGGTTACACATGAATCAATCAATGAAATTGTTTAGACTTGTCCGGAAGGTTGGTAGTCTGTATGTCACCTTTTTAAATAATCAATCTCAGATGCCTTTGAAAGCGAAAGACTGGATCATTTGCAAGATGATATTCAAAAAGCAGTTGAAAATAAAAAACAAATATCCAATTTTATAGATCTGTGCGATGTGTTCCACCGTGAACTACCTATGCTAAAATTGATATATCTCTTGGTCCGAAGAAGCTTTTGAAATCGCCAAGCGCGAAAACCAGACCGTCTTCTTATCTATTGAATACAGCTATTTATTGACCCACACGCACCTGTCATTGATGGGATGTACGTGTGAATATTTTTTTTGTAATATATTCCATATTTCTTGGCAATAGCTTTTTTTCTTAAAAATGGGTTAAATAATCGTCATAATTTTCCATCTCATAGTATAATAAGATTACAGTTCATTGCTATCGCACCGCAGGACCCAGTGGCCAAACGCAGTGGTTTATATATTTTGTATGATTCGTTGATCGAAGCGACGATTTCGGAACTGCGGATATAAAGGTGGATGGGCAGCATATAATGGCCGCCGATCCGCATGAAGTGAATTGGACACACTGCAATGCCGTTATTTTGTTCAACGAGCGGGAGTCCAGGGAGCATACGCTGGAAATCCGAATGGCAGCCAGCCACGAGGATAAGCGGTTTACTATCCTGGGATTCGGCTACGTGCCATAAGGCAGCGGGAAGGAGAAGAACCGCATATGTAAGGAATGCATCATGCCCCGAATCCGGCATCAAGAAGTTTGTGTAAAAGGTAACGGTATCTCATTGGGTGAAAGCTTTTGGATACATAAGAATGGAGTATGTGGAGGTTGAAACAGGTTTATGATTATTACGCTAAGAAATCTTTGTAAGCGGATACGCGCCTTGGATAATTGGAGACTGAAGACTAAGCTATACGTTTTATTTGTTTTTTGTGTATTAATCCCTGTGATTGCAACGAATTTATTATTTTATCAGAGTATTAAAGGGAGTATAGAGCAGAAGGAATATACCAACTCTAATCAATCTCTGCAAAGGATAAAATTTAATTTACGCAATAACATTGATAACAGCTTATATGTGTCAAACTTTCTTTATACGGATGAAATTTTGAACCGATTCATGGATTCTGTGTATCACAATGAAGAGGATTATTATCAGGCATACTATAATATGCTGAGTAATAACAACATATTTCGATATTATTACAGTTATCAAAATGTGAATCAAATCACCTTTTACGTGGATAATGAAACGATTGTCAATGGGGGAAACTTTATAAAACTGGATGATACCATCCGTAAGACCGAATGGTACCAAGCGCTAACCAATACAAAAGATCATATTATGATTTATTCTTATTTTGACAAGCAGCAGGCTCAGATGTCACAAAGTCAAGGCGGACGCAAGGTAAGCATTATTCGAAAATTTGATTATTTTGGGGACAATCAAGTTGAAAAAATCCTTAAGGTCGATTTGGATTATAATTTTATCAATAAGTCCTTAAGAAATGAGAGCATGGATGGAAAGATGTATGTCGTAGCGAATGATAAGGTCATTTTCTCTAATGATCAGAAAATAAATAACAATCAAAAATCTTTTTACAGCATTGCCAATTGTGACATTTTTCCGGTTCAAAGGACTGAAGTGATCTCGATGGTATCCGAAGATTGGAAAATTATTGTAAGTATGGAGAGATTGAATATTTTATCCGAGGTACTGAATTCCAAAGTGAATTTTGTGATAATGATTGTTTTAAATTTATTGTTGCCGACGATGCTTATTTGGATGATCTCTCGCTCTCTCATTACTCGGGTAGAAATGATATCTAAGCATTTGGATAAAGTGAAGCAAGAGAAATTTGAAGTGATTGTCTGCCCTGAGGGGAAGGATGAAATCGGTAATTTGATCCGGAGCTACAATATGATGGTGACCAAGATCAAAGACTTGATCCTAATTGTATATAAAGATCAAGTGGAAAAACAAGCTCTGGAGCTCTCCAAGAAACAGGCTGAACTTAAAGCCCTCCAAAGTCAGGTTAATCCGCATTTTATGTTCAATACACTGGAAACCATCCGAATGCGGAGTTTGATCAAAAATGAAATCGAAACCTCCGAAATCATTAAGAAGCTTTCCTTACTATTAAGAAAAACAATTAATTGGGGAGATGATCTGATCTCTATCCGTGAAGAAATTAAATTTGTTGAGAGTTATTTAAACATTCAACAATATCGCTTTGGAGACAAGCTGCAGTATGAGATTCAGGTACTGGATGAGCAATTATTGGATTTGCAAATTCCGAAGTTAACGATATTAACCTTTGTTGAGAATGCTTGTATTCATGGCATTGAGAGTACCTCGCAAGACGGCAGCGTGACTGTCAAATTTGATGTTATGAATAAACATCTCTACATGACGATTCAAGACACAGGTGCGGGAATGGATGAACGAAAGCTAGAATATATTAGAAATATAATGCGCAATCCAAGCATTGATCGAATGAGTGAGCTTGATAGCATAGGTATGTTAAATGCATATATTCGGCTGCGCATATATTTTGATGAACGAGTGAATATTCGAATTTCTAGTGAAATGGGCAAGGGAACAGTAATAGAAATCAGAGTGCCTCTTTAACCACCACAGGAATAAGGAGCATAGATATGATCAAAGTGTTGATTGTAGATGATGAACCGTTTATTCGACAAGGATTGCAATTATTGATTGACTGGGAGTCATACGGCTTTGAGATCTGCGGTCAAGCCTCAAATGGCTTGCAAGCGCTTCAAATCATCAAAACACTGCGCCCCAATCTTGTCATCGCTGACATTAAGATGCCGGAAATGAACGGAATCGAACTTGCCGAATCTGTATTCGAACAATATGGTGATGAAATTAAAATTATTATTTTAAGCGGGTTCTATGACTTTGAGTATGCTAAGAAAGCGATTAAGTATCATGTAAATGACTATATCCTCAAGCCAATTGTTCAAACAGATCTTATCCAAGTGTTAGCGGAATTCAAAACGAAACATGAACAACTGAAGGAAAAGAGACAGAACCAAGTGAAGAATAATAAAATCATCCTGGATCAGCATATGCAGGCGATTTTGTGGGGGATGTTTGAAAAGGAAACGATTGATTATGTACTGCCTTTTTATCAGAAGTCCGGTAAATTTCGTTATGTGCTGATTGAGATGGATAAATTGAAAGGTTCATTATTTGAATTGTATCCTTGGGCGCGCAGCATGGTAGGCGAGCATTTTGAAATACAAATCATGAAGCAGTGTACAGGGGAGAAGAATGCCATTTGTATCATCGTTACTGATGAATTGCTTCAAGCCGATCATTCCACATTAGATGAATATATCAATCAATTATTTTCTGATTTAAGTCAACGTGAGGGAGTAGCCTTTTCAATCTATATTGGCAAGGAAGTTAGAAGCCTGTCGGCACTTCATGAATCGTATCAATCCTGTAGAAAGATGAAAAGCATGCTTTTTTTCACTAATAATAGACCGATTTATTATTATGAGAAAATGGACATGGAGATATTTAACATTCAGCGCAGTAATCTTGAAAAAAACGTATTCGATAATTTGATCAAGTCAATTGAAGACCAGCGTATAGAGGTGCTTCAAACACATGTTGAAGCGATTTTTAAATATTTTAAAGACGAGCGCATAGATCCTAATATTATAAGGCTAAATTTGAATTATTTATCATATTATTTATTGGAATTAATAACGAGCTTGAAAGGGAGCATGGACCTCGATTTGATAAAATCAGAGTTTCTTAAAGGGAATTATACAACCCTATCTATGGAGAAAAATATTCAAAATCTGTATGCATTTTCTTTGAAATGTGTAGAGAAGTTGAAGGAACAGCACAGATTAAATTCAATGGGAGTCTTGGCCAAAATAGAAGCTTACATTCTCGAACATTACAAGGAGAATATAAGCCTTAAGTCATTGGGGGAACAATTTTATATCAATAGTGCCTATCTGGGGCAGATTTTCAAAAAGCACTATAACTTATCATTCAATGATTATTTGAATCAATTACGTATCAGGAAGGCGGCAAAGTTACTGCGTAGAACAGATAAGAAGGTTTATGAAATAGCAGTTGCAGTCGGATATAGAGACTCGGATTATTTTATAAGCCGCTTTGAGAAAATGATGGGGGAGACCCCCCTGCAATATCGGAAAAAAACTATGCCTGTCGTTTCACTAACTCATGTGGAGAAAACCTAATCACAAGGGAATGAAAGGTAAAAGTAGAGGGGGTTCAAGTGCGTCAACTAAAAACTGGATTTTTTTACGCAACTCCTTCGCAGAAAAGCACAGGATTTTTTTTGTTTCAATCCTTAATGAACTGGAATAATTAATGTTTTGACTATAATTTGCCCCGTTGAGGCGCTATATCGCACATGATACTTTGAATATAGCATCTAGAAAGCGCTTTCTTATGCTGGGATAAAAAATAATAATGGAGGGGTCCTTTTGAAAAAGTCTCTTGGAAGAACTACCACGCTGTTTATTTTGACGTGCTTGGTATTTACAGTTGTGCTCGCCGGATGCGGATCCAATCTACAAAGCAAGACGAAAGATGGGAAGGAGCTTAAAGAATTTTCGGCATTTTTTGCCGTACCGGGAAAGCTTGCGCCTGAAGACAACCGTATTTTGAAAGCGATTGAAGAAAAGACGGGTGTAAGTGTCACTATGGATTGGCTTACCGGTCAAACCGCCAAAGAACGTATTGGTGTGCTTATTGCCGGCGGGGAATATCCTGACTTTATTGATGGCAGCGATGGGACACAGCAACTGGTAGCGGCAGGAGCATTGGTTCCATTAGACGATTACATTGACAAATACCCGAATATTAAAAATTATTTAGGTAGCGATTGGAAGAAAATGAAAAACTCAAAAGATGGACATATATATTTCATTCCGCAGTTCGGCAATATTCAAGGTAAGCAAATGAATGTTACTCATAATGGAGAGGCATTTTGGATACAAAAAGCAGTGCTGGAGTGGGGCGGTTATCCAACTATTAAAACTCTTGATCAGTATTTTGATTTGATTGAGCGTTATAAGGCCGCACATCCGACAATTGATGGTCAACCGACCATCGGATTTGAAATTATCTCCTATGACTGGCGTTACTTCGCTTTAGAAAATCCCCCGCTGTTCTTGGCAGGCTATCCAAATGAAGGTGCCGCAATTGTAGATAAAAAAACATTAACGGCATTAAATTATAATACGATACCAGAAGCCAAGGCATATTTTAAGAAAATAAATGAAGTTTACCATAAAGGATTAGTTGATAAAGAAACCTTTACTGCGAATTATGATCAGTATATTTCCAAATTGTCGACTGGACGCGTACTTGGTATGGTCGATCAAGGCTGGCAGTTTTTAGACGCTGAGGCATCGCTCGTAAAACAAAAATTATCTGAAAGAACGTACGTTCCTTTATCCATCACACTTTCAGAGGAAGTAAAAGGCCGTTATCAACACAATCCAATTCTGAACGTAAATGGAGGCCTGGCGATTACGAAAAGTTGTGATGACGTTGAAGGAGCTCTGCAATACATTAATGATCTGTTGGATCCTGAAATAGAAATCTTGAGAACTTGGGGACAAGAAGGAATTGATTACCAGGTTGATAAGAACGGCGTTTTCTATCGGAATGAAGAACAACGCGCAAATGCTAAAGACCCGGATTGGGTTCTGGCGAATACAGGAAGTCCTTTAGTTTATTTCCCGCATCATGAAGGCATGACCGCTAAAGGGAAAAATACGATGGATCCTAAGGAACAACCTGACGAGTACATTGCAACTTTAAACGAGATTGACAAAAAAGTATTGAAAGCTTACGGATATAAGAAATTCACGGATTTTCTTGAGCCTGCAGAAGAAAATGAACCATGGTTCCCTATCTATACTTATAATTTTGCACCGAACGCACCAGAAACGATAGCGAAACAAAAGATGGATGACGTGAAGAGAAAATGGCTTCCCAAGGTTATCATGACGCCACCGTCCGAATTTGACAAAGCATGGGAAGAGTATCAAAGCACTCTTAAGCAGAATGTGGATATTAAAGCCTACGAAGATGCGCTAACCAAGGAAGTTCGAAGACGTGTTGATTTGTGGGGATAATGCCCAAGTGCAGTTTAAGGGTTATGGGAGTACTCTCCCATAACCTTTATTTAACGGGTAAATTGTAATCAAGGAGAGAAAAGGATGAGAAGAACAGAGATGCGATCCTCCGAAATAATACTTGATGACAAGCAAGAGAAAAGTTGGCTCAAATATAATCTGCGCAGAATGAGAAGTCAGCAGCAATTACTATGGATGTCAATTCCATTTGTTATTTTTATTTGTATTTTTGCTTATGGCCCGCTTTGGGGCTGGTTGATGGCATTTCAAAATTATAAGCCAGGTGTCAGTTTCTTCGAGCAAGAATGGGTTGGACTGGATCAGTTTAAAATGTTGTTTACAGATCCTGACTTCCTTCGCGTTATCCGCAATACATTGGCTATGAGCTTAATTTGCCTAATTCTTGGCTTTGTAGGCTCTATCGGGTTAGCTCTCCTACTAAACGAATTAAAGAATGTATTGTTCAAGCGTATTGTACAGACGGTATCTTACCTGCCGCACTTTCTTTCGTGGATTATTGTTACAGGCATTGTAGCCGACGTATTGTCGACCGAGACAGGAATTGTCAATGTTTTGTTGACCAAGCTTCATTTGATCAGTGAACCGATTAATTTTTTTGCGGATCCAAAATACTTTTGGGGTATAGTTGGATTTTCTAGTTTGTGGAAAGAAATCGGCTGGGGGACGATTATTTACTTGGCCGCAATGACATCTATTAATCCCAGCTTGTATGAAGCGGCATCTATTGATGGGGCTGGACGATTTAGAAGAATGTTCAGCGTGACTCTTCCCGGCATTAAATCAACGATTACTATTCTGCTTATAATCAACATTGGTAATATTTTAAACGCAGGGTTCGAGGTTCAATATCTGCTTGGCAACGGATTGGTACAGGATGTATCCGAGACGATTGATATTTTTGTATTGAAATACGGGATTAATTTAGGAAACTATTCTTTTGCCACGGCAGCCGGAATTTTCAAGAGTGTAATTAGTCTTGTGCTCATATTTATGGCCAACGGATTTGCAAAATCTATTGGCGAAGAACGCCTGATATGACAGGAGGGGCATAATAGTGAAAGTATTATTGAGAAAACAAACGCTCGGAGATATTACATTCTCGATTATTAACGGGCTTGTTATGCTATTGGTGGTGGTAGCCACATTATATCCGTTTCTTAATACCATCGCCGTATCTTTTAATAACGGGATCGATACAATTCGAGGGGGGGTTTATCTCTGGCCACGGGAATGGACGCTTCAGAACTATGTTTCGGTGTTCAAAAATCCGCATTTAGGACAAGCTGCGTTTATTTCCGTGGCAAGAACGGTCATTGGTACGATCATCCAATTGTTTTGTACTGCGATGCTTGCTTATGTTTTAAGCCGTAAGGAATACATGTTTAATAAATTTGTAACGACATTGTTTGTGATTACCATGTACTTCAGCGGCGGTCTTATTCCGGGGTATATGCTGATTAAGCAGTTGGGTCTGTTGAACAATTTCTGGGTATACATCATTCCCGGCCTGATTGGCGTGTTTAATATGATTGTGATTCGTACTTTTATCCAAGGGCTGTCAGAAGAATTAATTGAATCGGCGAAAATAGATGGAGCGGGAGATTTTAAAATATTTTTTCGCATCATATTGCCGTTATCCAAGCCAGTTCTGGCAACAATTGCTTTGTTTATCGCTGTGGGACAATGGAACTCCTGGTTTGATTCTATGTTGTATGCAGCCGGTAATCGAAATTTAACCACATTGCAATATGAGCTTATGAAATTATTGTCGTCTGCTACTTCTCAGGGTGGAAGCGTCAATTTGGACCAATATAAGAATGTAACCAATCTTGTTACGCCTGTATCTATTCGGGCTGCTATAACGATTGTTACGGCGATGCCAATAGTTTTGTTATATCCGTTCTTACAAAAATATTTTGTGACCGGATTTATGATTGGAGGAGTGAAAGAATGACAACGCTTAAACACAATTCAGTTATGTATAATAATCCGATTATGCCTGGTTTCTATCCAGACCCCTCGGTATGCCGTGTTGGGGAAGATTATTATTTGGTGACATCGACATTTGCTTATTTCCCTGGTGTGCCGATTTTCCATAGCCGTGATCTTGTGAATTGGAAGCAGATTGGTAATGTACTTGACCGTCCTTCACAATTGAACTTACAGGGAGCAGGGCATTCACAGGGAATTTTTGCTCCAACCATACGTTATCATGAAGGTATTTTTTATATGATTACGACCAATGTAACGCATGGTGGAAATTTCGTTGTTACAGCAACCAATCCTGCTGGGCCATGGTCTGACCCTTATTTTATTCAAGGAGCGGTTGGTATTGATCCCACGATTTTCTTTGATGATGACGGGCAAACCTATTATTTGGGGACACGCCCTAACTCATCGGGAGTACGTTATGACGGCAATTGGGAAGTATGGATTCAGAGATTGAACATTGAGACCATGCAGCTTGTGGGTGAAAGCTTTGTACTTTGGAAAGGCGCCATGGTAGAAGTGATTTGGCCTGAAGGACCGCATTTGTATAAGAAAGATGGCTACTATTATTTAATGATCGCAGAAGGAGGAACAGGGCCGAATCACGCGGTGACAATTGCACGTAGCAAGAAGCTGACAGAAGGTTATGTTGGGAATACGAATAACCCGATTATCACTCATCGTCATCTGGGCAAGCGCTATCCGGTTATTAATGTGGGGCATGCGGATTTGGTGCAGGCTTCGGATGGTCAATGGTTTATGGTGATGCTCGCTTCACGTCCTTATGGAGGCGGCTATAGTAATTTGGGGCGGGAGACGTTCCTTGCTTCAGTGAATTGGGAGGATGGATGGCCTGTAGTCAATGAGGGCCGAGGAATGCTGGAGGAGCAGGACGTCATGAGGTTGACACCGGTCCCGGTGGAGCCGCAATTGCGCTGTGATCATTTTGACAGTGATAAGCTGGCACTTAAATGGATGTTCTTAAGGAATCCGCAAACGGATTTGTATTCTTTGACTGAACGTAAAGGATATTTGCGGCTAAAGCTAAAGCCTCAAACGTTTAAGGATAAAGATAATCTCAGCTTTATCTGTTTGCGCCAGCAGCATTTTAATTATACGGCCGCGGCTGCGATGGAGTTTAAGCCGCGTAGTATCCATGAATCTGCAGGTTTGGTTGTCATTCAAAATGATATGTATCATATCCGATTTGAGTGCGTGATACTTGATGGTCGGCAAGTATTGAGTGTTGTGACCTGCATAAATGGCCAGGAGACGAACGTTGCGCAGGCAGATGTTGATGCTCAGCGGTTGTATTTAAAAATGGCTGCGAGGGGGCAGGAGCTTAGCTTCTATTACAGTACCGACGGAGATCAATATTATTTGATAGCAGAACAGGTGGATACGAGCAGTTTGAGTACCGAGGTTTCGGGCGGATTTGTTGGCTGCTGCATTGGAATGTTTTGCACGAGTAACGGTACAGCCTCTGACAATGCGGCTGATTTTGATTGGTTTGAATATGGCATGTACTAGAGCGTGTACGCAAATCTAAGCTAGCCAAACCATAATAGAAACCAGCGCGGCTCGCTTTAAAATATCGTTCTCCATTCTGAGGCGTTGATTTTCTTTGTGCAAGGTAATAAGCTTTGAACTTAAGGCTTTACTGAATTGATTAAATTAAAAACAAACTTGATCCCCTTAGGGTGGTAACAAGCATATGGTGATTTTTGAAAAATGACCTCATGTATGCCAACCTCAAGGGGATTATTTCATGTTTAGAGGTAGGTATAGTGAGTTAAAACTAATATTTCCTTAACATGTTCAGTGCATTTTTTTTAATAATTTTTAGGTATATTACATTAAGGAATCGGTTCCAAGGAGCCTTGCTGCATTAAAAAATAAGTACATATACCTATTTGTTGTCGTTTTTATATCCTTTTTGTGTCGAGCGTTTTAGCGGTTCACAATATGCAAGCAATCCAGATGATGAATTGGAGATGTTGACTAATGAAGAATTTTGCAGGAAAACCATGGGATGTAAGAAGGATGCTCAGCAATAATTTTAAAACGAAGCTGATGGTCGCTTTTATTGCTTTTTTGATCATACCATCTATGATTGTTGGGGCTTTGTCGTTTGTGAGCGCCAGCAAGGAGATTCGAAACCAGATTGAGTATAGCGCCGAGCAGGCCATTGTCCGCACTAATTATGTTATTGACAGTGCTGTTTCACCTAAGGTACACGACGCAGAATATTTTGCTGAGAGGCTAAAAGGCAATCGAGTAGAGACAGAGGAAAAGGCAGCAGAGCTGGAGGGATTTTTCAAGCAATATATTATACTCCATCCTGAAACAGAATCCATTTATTATGGTTCAAAGGATGGTAAATTTACAACCTATCCACAGAAGCAATTACCCGATAACTATGACCCTCGAGTTAGACCTTGGTATGAGGAAGCCATGAAGGAACAAGCAAAAACAGTGATTAGTTCGCCCTATCTCTCCTCTTCCTCCAAGCAAATGACAGTCTCAGTGTCCAGAGCCACGACGGATGGGTCGGGTGTTATTGGCATTGATCTGAAGATTAGCGGTATTAAGGAGACGCTGAACAATATTAAAGTAGGCCATGAGGGTTATGCCATATTGCTGGACAGCAATCGTACTTACATTGTTCATCCGACGAAGGCACCAGGCACCCAAATAGCAGATATTGAATCACGCATGTATGAGAGCGACGCTGGTGAATACGAGTATCAGTATGAAGGTCAGTCCAAATATATGAACTATGCGACCAATAAGCTGACAGGCTGGAAAATAGGTGGAACGCTGTATTTATCTGAAGTGGATGAAGCAGCACGACCCATTTTGATCAGCACCTTGCTTACGGTCGTCGGGTGTCTTGTGGTGGGGATAATCATTGTTTATTTCCTGATCCGTTCCATCATTAAACCTATTTTAAAATTGAAGGAACAAGCGGTTAATGTGAGCGCAGGGGATCTGACGCAGGACATTCAAGTGAAAAGTGAAGATGAGATTGGACAATTGGGACTGGCTTTCCGAAACATGCAGAATAACTTGCGATCTGTCATTCAGAACGTAGGAGATAGTGCAGGTCATGTCGCCCGATCCTCAAGCGAGCTAACAGTAAGCGCAGAACAAACCAGTGCTGCAAGTGAGCAGGTATCTCAGGCTGTACAGGAAATTGCCAGCGGAGCGGAGAAGCAGACTACAGGCCTGGAAAATAACTCAGTAGCCCTTGATGAAATTGCACAGGGGGTCACACAAATTGCGGAACGCTCAATCTTGGTAGCCGATTTGGCCAGACGATCCTCTTTACAAGCAGAGGAAGGACGGAAATCCGTTGAGCAAACAGGCGAACAAATGAATTCGATTCACCATTCGGTAGAGCAATCCAACCGAATGATTCAAGCCTTGCAAGTCCGCTCTCAGGAAATCGGTGAAATTACCAAGGTTATTGGTGAACTATCCAATCAGACGAATCTGCTGGCCTTGAATGCAGCGATTGAGGCGGCCAGAGCAGGGGATCATGGCAAGGGCTTTGCCATCGTTGCTGATGAGGTGCGCAAGCTGGCAGAGCAATCGCAGGCATCTGCAACACAGATAGCCACATTGATTGCCGAAATTCAGCATGAAACGGAAACCACGGTTCAGACGATGAACCGTGTTACGACTGAGGTTCAGGATGGGCTGCAGATTTCCAAAGCAACCATTGTCAAGCTGGGATACGCGATGGAAGGCATTCGGGAGACCACACCTCAGGTAGAGGAGGTCGCTGCGATTGCACAACAGATATCAGCGAGTGTACAAGAGATTGCAGCGACAGCCAATGAACTGGCGACAATTGCAACCGGTAATGCTGCTACATCTGAGGAAGTCACCGCTTCCTCGCAAGAGCAGCTGGCTTCCATGGAGGAGATATCAGCCTCTGCTCAACTGCTATCAACAATGGCTGCTGAGTTGAGGTCTATGATTAGTCGTTTCAAGTATTAAAACGAACTTGAACCCTATGGAATCTATAGTACAATGAATGCTCGGGACAGTTCTTTAAGCCTTATGGCATAAGGAATCTGTCCTGAGTTTTTTTATATTTTCATTCTTGCAGATTACAGGAGGGAGAACATTTGGTTCGAGATTTAGTGCTATATGTTATCGTGATATTATTAATAGTTTTGACTTTTCAGCCATCTATTACATTTGAACGCCCCAATCTGATTTCTCAGCTCATTAGGCAGACGATCACGCGTGTTTTTTATGGAGTGGCCGGAATTCTGTTTTTATATTTTGGTATCAGTGATAGAGCAAGGATGACTTTTGTGTTGGAGCTAGGGATTGGTTTGATGTTCATCGCTTTGTTTGTACGCGTTTGGAACGTTAAATATACATATGAACAACGTTTGCTGGGCCAAAACCGTGACCTCCTAAATGTGCTTCGGGTTCAACCTGGTTTTACCTTCAGGCTGGAGAAAAGCGGCGACGAATTTTATTATACACTGCTCGAAGGTGGCTTGCTGGAGCTCATGGGTCTGAATATGCAGGTCAGCTATAATCGAAGGGAGCATGTGGAGAAACTAGGGGACATTTTTGAGTTATCCTCTGAAACTCTGGAGCAGCTTTGTGAATATTACAAACAGGCATGGTTCGGTGACCGGACGGTATTTGAGCTGGAGTTTTGGGAGTACTCGGCTTTAATTACCTTACATCCGGTCAGGGAGGATGGGATCACCAAGCATGTCATCGGTCATGTAATGGATATTACGGAGTATAAAGCTTCCGAGCAGAAAAGAAAGAAGATAGACGAGGCTAACCATGCAAAAAGCGTTTTTTTGGCTCATATGAGCCACGAAATTCGCACGCCGCTAAATGGGATCATCGGTCTGTCCAAGTTGTTGAACAAGACAGAATTGACTGCTGTCCAAAAAGACTACCTTGACAAGCTGCTCGCCTCCTCACGAACCCTCTCATCCATGCTCAATAACGTACTGGACTTTTCCAAAATGGAAGCAGGCAGTTTGGAACTGGAAAGGCTGGAGTTTGAGCCGGAGAAGATGCTTCGGCATCTTGCAGATACGGTGAGTACTTTGCTGGAACACAAAGAAATAGAGATCATTTTTATAACGGACCCCAAATTACCCAAAAGTGTTAAAGGTGATCCATTGCGGATGGAACAGGTGCTTTTAAACCTTCTGACTAATGCCGTCAAATTTACGGATCAGGGACATGTGTTGTTAGAGGTGAACATGCTAAGCCAGCAGACCGGACGGGTAGCGTTGTCCTTTATGGTGGAGGATACAGGCATAGGTATTTCCGAGGTGGGTGTGAACAAGCTGTTTGTCCCTTTTACCCAAGCGGATACATCAACCAGCCGCCGATATGGGGGCTCCGGGCTGGGTTTGGCCATTAGCAAGCATTTGGCTGAAGCCATGGGCGGGAATGTAGAGGTTGAAAGCCGATTGGGGGAATACAGTCGGTTTTACTTTAATGTTGAACTGGATATCGGGGATCTACATCCGGCAGGCACACAGATAGAAAAACAAATAAACGGCAAAGCCTTAATTGTTGTACGGCATGAGCTGTTGAGATATAGTCTGAACGAATTACTGCAAGGCACAGGATTAGAAACCTACAACATTTCTTCCTATCAGGAATGTGTGGAGGCTTTTGAAAATGGTGAGCATTTTGATTTAGTTATGGTCGACATGAGCATGGGTGGCTTTCGGGAACTGGGGACCCGGAGACAGTGGCTTCAATTGCTGGATAGACAGATGACTCAGGTCATTGGACTTACAACAGTGTACCAGATGGAAGGGATGGCGACTGGGGAGGAGGATAGCAGGGTGGATGCCTTTTTGTCCAAGCCCGTAACTCAGAACGCTCTATTGGAGTCTATCCGATGGTTGCTGGAAAAGGAAAAGGCAGTTTCTGTAGATGTTAATACTCTGGATACATATACGATGATGAGTCCTCGTTATAAAGGAGAGACTACAGCGCAGAAGTATCAAATTCTCATAGCAGAGGACAATGAGATTAACCAGGTGGTGATTACCGAGTTCCTGGAAGAACGAGGTTTTGAAGTAACTATGGCTGCAAATGGAAGAGAGCTGCTAGAGTCACTGGAGCTGCGTTCATGGGATATGGTAATGCTTGATCTGCATATGCCAGAGATGGATGGTTTTGAGACGGCCAGACATATTCGCAGAAACAAAGCTTTTAACAGACTTCCAATTATCGCCTTTACGGCCGATGCTGCGCAGCATGAACAGGAGGTTTGCCTTCGTTCAGGCATTAATGCTGTGCTGCTCAAGCCTGTCCATGAACTGAATGCTGTAAGAGTGTTAAACAACTGGATTCATTTAGCATGGCTGCAAGAATTACATGGTGTTCACGCGGAGCAGGCGATAGCCGGTATGGATGGAAAGGTATATATTTTCCAATTTGCCCTTTACAAATGGATTCAGGAATACCAGCATCTCGATAAAAGATTGACGAGGAAAATGGACAACGGACAGTTATCTGCCGCTCTCCGATTAATCCACTCGCTTAAGGGAGGAGCAGGAAACCTCTTTGCGTCTGGGCTGCTGGCAAAGGTCATAGAGCTGGAAAAGGGATTGAAGCGTAGCCATGAAACCTCAGCGGGGGAGCTGTATCCAGACTGGAGAGAGCAATTGAGCTTGGTTCAAAAGGAGATTAACGAAATCAAGTCATCGGTTCCCTGGAGCTGATCGTGCTACTGCATAAATTTATAACCAATTCCCCAGATGGTCCTGATCAATTTTGGCTTTTTAGGGTCTTTTTCGATTTTCCTGCGCAAATGGTTGATATGTACGTCTACAGCCCTCTCATTAATAAAGGAGTCTGTTCCACGGAGAGCCTGAATCAAGGCATATCGGCTGAATACAATTCCCCGGTTCAAATAAAAAAGCTTCATAAGCTCAAATTCCGAAAATGTCATCTCCACAAGCTGCCCATCAACGGTAATCATTCTTCGCGCCAGATCCAAAACAATGTCTGTTTCAGGCGTGGCCTCAGGAGCAAGGCCTCTTGCCTGTAACCGTGTAATTTCAATACGACGGAAAAGAGCCTCGATTCGTGCCTTTAGCTCCTGCATACTAAAAGGTTTGCAAATGTAATCGTCTGCTCCCAGCGTAAGTGTACGAATGCGCTCTGAGATATCATTTTCTGAAGAAACCACGATGATTGGCACATCCGTATGCTTGCGTATCAGTGGGCAGGGATTGACACCGTCCAAATCTGGAAGCAGCAGATCTAGCAAAATAATATCAGGCTGCACCATACCCAGCCGGGCAATTCCCTCAGCCGCTTGTTCAACCCGGGTAACGTTGTAGCCTTCTCCAGTCAAATACAAGGAAAGGGTATCTCCCAGCATATTGTCATCTTCAATAATCAAAACATTAGACATGATGATATTTCCCTTATCTTTCTATCGAATTCGAGCCAAATGGTTAAGATAGTTTCAATGCATACAACAAGTTTTTGTCAGGTTCTTTTGATAGAGTAACCGCCTTTGGACAGTCTGTCAAAAGATCAGGGGATCGGAGCAAATCAAAAGCCGAGCAGAACGAATTTATATCTTTTTGATATGGATATGCTCTATTTCTGAGATTTTTAGTTCTATTCCGACATTTTTCGTGGAGAATTAACAAAATGCATCAAGCCTCCGACACTCAATTACAAAAATTTAACAAAACATATCAGAAACATGCATTGACTTCAAAAAAAGTTATGGTATTTTATTACATAGGAGTGACATACACTGATAGGCCCCTTAGAAAACCCCACCATTTAATCTTCTAGAATTTAATTCACGCTCCATAGACTATTCAGCATTTATTTATTCGTACTCTAATCGTTCCCGTGATCGTACTCATGATTCTTTGGTGTGGCTACCCCATCGAGATTCAGGCTGTCTTCTTATTTTAGCTTACATATTTACACTTTTTTGCTTTCCATGCTTGTATTTTTTCCAAATCAGGTCTAGCGGGAGGACGAGAAATTAATGAACACATTCGAAGCACTGGAGTCCAATGTAAGATCCTATTGCAGAAGCTTTCCGGTTGTTTTCAACAAAGCGAAAAACGATGTGCTGTACACGGAGGCAGGAGAGGCATATATCGACTTTTTTGCCGGAGCAGGTGCCTTGAACTACGGGCATAACAACGATTTTATGAAAAATCGGATTTTGGATTACTTGACCTCTGATCGGATCATGCACGGTCTGGATATGTACACAACGGCGAAACAGGAGTTTATTGAGTCTTTCTCCGAGCATATTCTCCAGCCCAAGGACTTGAATTATAAGCTGCAATTTTGCGGACCAACGGGAACCAATGCGGTAGAGGCAGCGCTGAAGCTTGCACGCAAAGTCAAAAAAAGAAATGGGATTTTTGCTTTTATGGGCGCATTTCATGGCATGTCTCTAGGAAGTTTGTCCGTTACCAGTAACAACTCCATGAGAGAGAGTGCCGGTGTATCCCTAAATAACGTTACCTTCATCCCCTTTAACAGTACGTTTAACGGCTTGGATACCATTTTGTATATGGAGCAGCTTTTAACAGATACCCATTCCGGGGTGGAAAAGCCAGCGGCCATCATTCTGGAAACGGTACAGGCTGAAGGTGGTATTAACATTGCCGATACTGAATGGCTGCGTGACTTGAGACAACTGTGCGATGATCATGATATTTTGCTGATTGTTGACGATATTCAGGTCGGCTGCGGCCGGGTCGGTTCGTTCTTCTCGTTTGAGCGCGCGGGTATCGTTCCTGATATGGTCGTTTTGTCCAAGTCGATCAGTGGTTATGGTTTGCCGATGTCTCTACTGCTGCTCAAGCCGGAGCTGGATATTTGGAGCCCTGGTGAGCACAATGGTACCTTCCGGGGGAACCAGCTTGCTTTTGTCGCCGCCAAGGCTGCGCTGGAGTTCAGGGATACGGTGGGGCTGGAAGCACAGGTAAAAGAGAAAGAAGCTTTTGTTAAGCAATTTTTGTATGAACATATTCAAACGATTGATCCTCTCATTGACATTCGCGGCTTGGGACTGATCTGGGGCATTGATGTGTCCCCTCTGGGAGAAACCTTTGCCAAAGAAGTAGCTGCTCTTTGCTTTAGCAGAGGCCTCATTATTGAACGAGCCGGACGTAACGATACGGTGATTAAAATCATGCCTGCGCTAACGATCAGCTTGGAAAACCTGCGTGAAGGCTGCAACATCATTAAAGAAAGCATGGTTCAGGTGTCCAGCACACTGGTTACTTTGTAATCTTCCAAAATCAAAAATCCCCTTGGTCGGTGACTGCCACGTTCTGCTTCACAGCAAGCGGCAGCTCCAAGCAAGGGGATTTTTGCAAAATCCTCATTCAATTAAGAAGTAACGGTTTGCGCATATTTTTGCGCGGATTGCTCCAACTGCTCATCGGTCAGTACAGAAGCACCATATTGTACAAAATAAGGAAGCAACCTGGTGCCAACCATATGGCCTGTAGCTTCCAGAGGTCTCAACAACTCTTCAATCGTATATCTGTTCCCTCCGTTATGTTGATAGTTTTCCTCAACGCTGCCAGCAGACAAGGCGATCAACAACTCTTTACCCTCCAATTTGCCACCTTCGCTTCCAAAAGCCCAACCGTAAGTCAGAACCTCATCTTCCCATTTTTTCAGCAGGGAAGGGGTGCTATACCAGTAAAAAGGGAACTGCAGTACAATGCGGTCATGCTGCTCCAGCAGTTCCTGCTCTTGAGCTACATTGATTTTCTCATCAGGGTATACTTCATACAGGTTGTGAATAGTCACGCCGGATTGCTTCTTGAGCTCTTGCACCCATCTTTTGTTAATACGGGACTCCGCAAGATTAGGATGGACAACAATAACGAGTGTTGACATGGCGAAAAACATCTCCTTTAACTTAGTTTATGTAAGTAAATTACCAATACACATGTAACCATTTTAGTTTCAACTAATAAGATTGTCAACTCCTTAAATTTTTAAGCTCTGCATACAAAAAAACTCCGGCAAGCTTATGCAGGAGTCTCATCAAATGAAATATTTTTACTTCAAGCGATATGGTTAAGCTCAGCAACAATTTTATTTTTTCCAGAACGCTTGGCTTTATACAGATAGTCATCTGCTCCCTGGAAGAATGTATCTTTGTTCATTTCTTCCGAATAGCTTTTTAATCCGATGCTTACGGTCACAGAAACTATTTGCAATTTCTCTTCAAAGGTCATTTTCTCTACTTCACGCCGGATGTTCTCGACAATCTGATAAGCTTCCTCAAAAGTATGCTCGAACATCAGAATAGCAAATTCCTCACCGCCATATCGGGCTGCAATGTCATTGGTTGTAATCTGTTCCATAATGATTTGCGAGATGCTCTCCAAAATTTTATCTCCAAACTGGTGTCCGTATGTGTCATTAATTTTCTTGAAATTATCAATATCTACTACCGCTAAATGGATGATGGCACCTTGCTTGGCATATTCGAGCGCTTTCTCATAAAAAGTTTGGAACGATAAATGATTGTAAAGCTTTGTTAGTCCATCGGTCATTGACATTTTGCTTATAATCGCGTTGCTGATCATAAGTTCCTGCTGGGCGTGCTGTGTTTTATACAAATCTAGTAGCAGATCACGACCGCTGGCCTGAATGATAAGTGCAATAAAGGTGGACATAATCAAAAATGTCGGAATGGATACAATGTCAAAATCCGACAAGTAGGTACGGAACGAGCCGTCAATGGCCAGTAAGGAGAAAAAGACTCCAATTTGTAAGACAAAGGAAAGCCATATCAGCCGACGATTGAAAAACAGGATGGATGAGAAAATAGGCAACAAACACAATGCTGTAATAATCCTGATATCATAGTTTAAACGAATAATCATCCAGCAAATAACTGTACTTGCCATAAACAGGATTACGAAAGAAAACCTGTAGCATTTGTGATGAGCCAGTTCTGCAAGTAAGTTGGAGCAGCACATGATTAGCGTGGGAACAATAAGGGTTCCAACGTAAAATTCATAAGGTGTAGCAGAATAATCGAGAAATAAATAACTGCCTAGCTGGACAATAAAATGTACTGCTATAATCATCCAGTAAAGCAATAGCATCTTGCGTACCCAGCGACCTTGCTTTGTATTATAATCCAATGTTTGAGTATCCCGTATTGTTCTATTCATGATGTCACCACACTTAATGTATCTTTAGCCATTCTCGTATTATAAGATACTATGTGATGAAGTTGAAGATAAATTTTTAGAGGGTGAGCACTTGTCAGCCCAGCAACACGTGTACCTGATGGATTGCACCATCTCCTACAATCGGCAGAACATTGTCCGGGAGAGGGGTACCATTTAGTGTGACTGTTGCCACACCCTTGGATATATGTTGTGGATTCGTGATTTGGATCACGTAGGTATCGCCACGGAAGACACGAGTGATTGTAAATTCATCCCAAGCTTTAGGAATGCACGGATCAATGCGCAGACCATCCCATTCCGGCTGGATACCGAGAATAGATTGGGTAATGGCAATAAAGTTCCATGCCGCTGTGCCAGTCAGCCAGGAATTTTTGGCTTCGCCTTCACGAACGGCATCCTTGCCTGCAATCATTTGTGCATATACATACGGCTCGGTGCGGTGAATGTCGCTGATGTCCTCCAGATACGCTGGAGCAATTTTGCTATACAGCTCAAATGCACGATCCCCACGGCCAATCACGGCCTCCGCCATCATAATCCACGGGTTATTGTGACAGAAGATGCCCGCATTTTCCTTGTACCCTGGAGGATAAGAGGATATTTCACCCAGATTGATGTAATAGCGGGAATAAGGCGGATTTTGCAGCACAATGCCATAGGGGGTCTCCAGCCGATCCCGTGTTGAGTCGAGCGCTTTTTGAGCCAGCCCTTCTTCAACGCCGATTCCCGCCATTACACAAAAACCCTGCGGCTCAATAAAAATTTGGCCTTCCTCACAAGCCTTGCTGCCGACCTTGTTCCCATAGTGGTCGTAGGCTCGCAGAAACCACTCCCCATCAAAGCCATGCTCTAACGTGGCTGCTCGCATCCGATCCACATGGGCTTGCGCCGTGGCTGCTTCCTCATCTAATCCTCTGCGCTTGCACAGCTCGATAAAATCCGGTCCTGTATATACGAAGAGTCCGGCGATGAATACCGATTCCGCTGTGCGGCCCTCCAAATTTTGAGTGGTCTGATAGGGCTCATCAGGTGTGGCGGAAAAACAGTTCAGATTCAAACAGTCGTTCCAATCTGCCCGGCCAATCAGTGGAAGACCATGCGGGCCAAGATTATTAACCACATGATAAAAGGATCGCTTCAAATGCTCAAACAGGGTAGCTGTATGCTCTTCATTCCCATCGAAGGGCACCTGTTCGTCTAATATGGCGAAGTCTCCCGTTTCCTTGATATACGCAGCGGTGCCGACGATAAGCCACAGCGGATCATCGTTGAAACCGCCGCCGACCTCGTGGTTTCCTTTTTTGGTTAAAGGCTGGTATTGATGATAAGCCCCGCCGTTATCAAATTGTGTGGAGGCAATGTCGATAATTCGTTCCCGCGCCCGCTCCGGTATTTGGTGGACAAAACCAAGCAAATCCTGATTCGAATCCCGAAAACCCATTCCACGTCCGATGCCGGATTCGAAATACGAAGCGGAACGCGACATATTGAACGTAACCATACATTGATACGGGTTCCATATATTCACCATCCGGTTCAGCTTATCGTCGTGGCTCTGAATGGTATACTTGGAGAGCAGATTGTTCCAATAGGCCTGCAGCTCACTTAAGGCTCGTTCAACATCGGCTTCCTCCGCGAATTGAGCAATCATGGCCTGAGCCTGTTTTTTGTTAATCACACCGGGAGATTCCCATTTTTCATTCTCCGGATTTTCCACATAACCAAGTACAAAGTGAAGACTCGTTTCTTCACCTGGCTCCAAGGTTACTTCGATGCAATGCGACCCTACGGGCGACCATCCGCTGGCCACAGAGTTCGAAGCTTGCCCGGCGGTGACGGTTTGCGGCTGATCCAGCCCGTTGTATAGTCCCAGAAAAGCTTCACGGTCTGTATCGAATCCTGCCAGCTGGCGATTGACTGAGAAGAAAGCATAGTGGTTGCGACGCTCACGATATTCCGTTTTATGATAGATGACGGAGTCCTGTATTTCGACCTCGCCCGTGTTCAGGTTGCGTTGAAAATTGGTCATATCGTCATAGGCGTTCCACAGGCAAAATTCCACGAAAGAGAAGAGCTTGATCCTTTTAGTCTGTGCAGAAGTGTTCTGAAGCTTGACCTGATGTACTTCGCCATCAAAGGACAGCGGTACAAAAGCCAACTGCGTGGCCCGAATACCGTTACGTTCACCCATAATTGA
Source organism: Paenibacillus sp. FSL R10-2782 (assembly GCF_038592985.1). Lineage (NCBI taxonomy): Bacteria > Bacillati > Bacillota > Bacilli > Caryophanales > Paenibacillaceae > Paenibacillus > Paenibacillus sp. FSL R10-2782. The sequence continues at coordinate 2,737,546 of NZ_CP151951.1, forward strand.
CGTATAGCCAAGCCCATGTCGGCACTCATACAGATCCAGCTCCCGTTTGACCGGCATCCAGCCTGGAGTCCAGTAATCCCCTTCATCATAAATATAAAAATAGCGTCCGCCGTTATCGACAGGAATATTGTTGTATCGGTATCGTGTTAGGCGACGTAAGCGCGCATCCCGGTAAAATGCATAGCCGCCGCCTGTATTGGAGATCAGTCCAAAAAATCGTTCGTTGCCTAAATAATTGATCCAGGGATATGGGGTTTGAGGGGTGTGTATGACATATTCTTGTTTAGCATCATCGAAGAAACCGTACTTCATGGCGCAGAACTCCTCTCGAATTTACAGAAATAAGGCCAAACACATTATTATATTCAAACATGAAGCTGTTCTTCCTAAAAGAAGCGGTTTCCTGCCTGATGCAAAAGATGCTTGATTTCCCCGACCTTGTTTCTTGAATTTGCAAAATATTTGAAATGGGTAAATATACCTTTTTATGCTAAAATGAAAGAGTTAGCACTCAGCATGGCAGGAGGTTGTAAGGATGGCACCCATCACATTGTTTTTCATTCCATATGCAGGTGGATCGGCATCGGTCAGCTTCAAATGGAAAAAGCTGCTGCTTCCGCAGATTAAGCTTGTCCCACTGGAGCTGGCGGGCAGAGGTATTCGTTCCGGGGAACCGCTAAAAGACAGCATCGAGGAAATGAGCGAGGATTTACTGCTCAAGATCAGTCAAGAGATAGCCCCTGGCGATCCTTATGCAATATACGGTCACAGCATGGGAACGATGATCGCTTTCGAGCTGTATTACAAGCTGGTGGCTGGCGGTTATGGCAAACCTGCTCATCTGTTCGTATCTGGTGGACGGGCACCGCATGTCCCGAGAGACTTCCCGTGGGCCCATGATCTGCCCGCAGAGCAGTTCAGAACGCATTTGCTGCGATATGGTCAGCTTTCGGAGGCTATTTTTGACAACCGCGAATTGTATGACTATTTTATCCCGGTGCTAAGAGCGGACTTCAAAGCCGTCGAGACGTATGAGTACACGGCCCCAGCCGTACCTTTGAATTGTTCGGTCACAGCCTTAACAGGGCTGACCGATAACACGATGACCTTGCAGGATGCGAAGGCGTGGGAGCAGCATACGGATCAGAATTTTCGAATTTTCACCTTTGATGGAGGTCACTTTTTTATTCATGACGAGGTGGAAGAGATTACGCAAATCATTAATGAGACCTTGGAACGCAGTGCTGTAACAAGTAAAATGCAACATTAAAAAGAAGAGGTGATTTCAGTGACTGTAGGTGTACTGGCTCATTTATTTGGCAAGTTGCCTTATCGCGAGTTGGCTGCAAAGGTAGGCGCAGCGGGCTTTACTCATGTTCAACTGGCTCCGTGGAGAGCGATCAGTGATGTGGACTTTAACAAACCGGGCAAGTTCAGCCCGGGATTGGCGCTGTCGATCGCGGAGGCATTCCGCAAGCACGGAGTATCCATATCGGTTCTTGGGTGCTATTTGCATTTTTTTGAACAGGATGAGGAGCTGCTGCGTGAAAATGTAGAACGCTTTAAAGAGCTGATTCGATATGCGAGCCTGTTAGGGGCACCAATGGTGGCTGCCGAAGTCGGACGTAATGAAGATGGAAGCGCATATACGGAACGAGACTGGAAGGTTGTAAAGGAAGTCGTGCGTGAATTAGCCGATGAGGCTGGAAAATGGGGCGTATTCGTAGGATTGGAGGCCGCTAACGATCATTTGGTCGGAACGGCGGTAGAGCTTGCTACCTTGCTGGAGGAAGTACCGTCATCCCAGATCGGCGTAGTGATAGATCCGGGCAATCTGCTGAAAACGGAAAATCTGGCACGGCAGGATGAGGTTATCCGCGAAGCGTTCCAATTGCTAGGACCTCGAATTATCGCGGCCCATGCCAAAGACCGGCGTTTGTCATCGACAGGTGAGATCGAGACCGTACCGCCGGGTTTTGGTGACATGAATTACGGCCTATACATGGAACTACTGGAACAGTACAAGCCGGGGGTTCACATCATTATGGAAGCCGCGCAGGAGAACCAGATGGCTGAATCCAAACGTTACATTGAGGGTCATCGCTTAGCGGCTCAGAAGGTGCAAGAAGTGCAGACGAAATCATAGTATTCTTTCAGATTCGGGAATTGCTCAGGAGACTTGGAAGCGTCTACTTTTCCAAGTCTCTTGTCTTTAGCTTTGTTTAACCCTGCACTACCGCCACAATCACAAGTACCCAACTTGCTAAAAAAGCCACCCCGCCAATCGGGGTAATCGCTCCGAGCTTCTTCAGACCGGACAAGCTAAGGGCATACAAACTGCCGGAGAACAGGAGAATACCTGCTAGCATTACCCAGCCTGCGGTAACAATCAGAGAAGAATGGACCAGATTTACTGCAACTACTCCGAGCAGAATCAAGCCCAAGCCATGAGCAATATGATATTGGATACCTGTCTGGAATATGCTCATCATGTCTGCGGAAAGTCTTTTTTTCAAAGCATGTGCTCCGAATGCTCCCAGAACTACAGCTAAAAACATCATTATACAACCAAGCAATAGCAAAACTTTCATGTTTTAACGCCTCCCTGTAAAATAGTACCGATTCCAATGGGATTCGTCAATTTTCGTTGTGAAGCTCTAAATATATAGAATTTTTCGACTCTCATTTGATATCTAATGTGGTATATTTTTTCCAGGGCCAATGCGAAGCATTTGGAGCTATAGACAGCGTGTCCTCCACCTTTTTTATGGGAAAGCGAGGTGATGATGCTGTCTTTTTGTGTTGTCGTTTCTCGTAATAAAATCTTATGTAAAGTCAAAATTGATAATGGAGAGGGTGAATGCAAAAGTGATTAGTAAAAAATCCGTGTTCAGGAAATCTGTCTCTATGGTCATGTCAGCCATTTTGGTGCTTCCGCTAACTTTGGGCATATTTCAAGCCGAACCCGACCGTGCTTCAGCCGCAACACCTGAATCCACACGTTTTCTTCAATTGTACAAACAACTGAAGGACCCGGCCAGTGGATATTTTTCCAAAGAAGGGATACCCTACCATTCTGTTGAAACCCTGATGAGTGAGGCTCCAGACTACGGACACTTAACGACCTCGGAAGCGTATAGCTACTGGATGTGGCTGGAAGTGCTGTATGGTCATTATACCGGGGATTGGGGAAATTTGGAATCCGCTTGGGACAATATGGAGAAATACATCATTCCTGTTAATGAAGGGGATGGCAAGGAAGAACAGCCTACTATGAGTAACTACAACCCTAACAGCCCAGCTACCTATGCAGCAGAGTACCCGCAGCCGGATCAATATCCAAGCCGTCTGAGTGGTCAGTATAGTGGTGGCAAGGACCCGCTGGATGCAGAGCTAAAGGCAACCTATGGCAACAATCAGACCTATCTGATGCATTGGCTGCTGGACGTGGATAATTGGTACGGTTTTGGCAATCTGCTGAATCCGTCGCATACAGCAGCCTATGTGAACACCTTCCAACGCGGGGAGCAGGAATCGGTTTGGGAATCCGTCCCGCATCCATCACAGGATAATCAAAAATTTGGTAAAGCGAATGAAGGCTTTATGAGCCTGTTTACCAAGGAAAATAATGCTCCTTCACAGCAATGGCGCTACACGAATGCCACCGATGCGGACGCACGGGCGGTTCAAGCCATGTACTGGGCGAAAGAACTGGGATATGACAACCCGGTATATCTGGATAAAGCGAAAAAGATGGGCGACTACTTGCGTTACGGTATGTACGATAAATACTTTCAAAAAATCGGAAGCGCTTCCAATGGGACTCCGACCGCTGGTTCCGGCAAGGATGCCAGCCATTATCTGATGGCATGGTATACGGCATGGGGTGGCGGACTGGGTCAAAGCGGCAACTGGGCTTGGCGGATTGGCGCCAGCCATGCGCATCAAGGCTACCAAAATGTCGTTGCGGCTTACGCGTTATCCGATCAGGATGGCGGATTAATACCAAATTCACCAACGGCGGGACAGGATTGGGCGACCTCGCTGAAGCGCCAACTGGAATTTTATACGTGGCTGCAATCTGACGAGGGGGCCATTGCAGGTGGAGCAACGAATAGCTGGGACGGTGCCTACAAAGCGTATCCGTCTGGCACAAGCACCTTCTATGGAATGGCTTATACAGGCGCTCCTGTATACCAAGATCCACCGTCCAACAATTGGTTCGGAATGCAGGCTTGGCCCGTCGAGCGGGTTGCCGAACTGTATTACATTTTAGCTAAGAAGGGCGATACTTCGTCCGAGCAGTTTAAAATGGCCAAGCAAGTAACGGAAAACTGGGTAGCGTGGTCCAAGAGCTATGCATTCGCCAACGAACGTCCTGTGACAGACGCGCAGGGATACTATTTGGACGCTCAAGGCAAGCGCATTCTGGGTGGTAAAAATCCGAAGGTAGCCACTACAGCAGCTAAAGGCGAGTTCTGGGTGCCAGGCAATTTGGAATGGAGCGGGAAGCCAGAAACCTGGACCGGCTTTGCCAATCATAAAGGGAATGCCAATTTGCATGTGGTAACGAAGAACCCAGGGCAAGATGCGGGAGTGCTGGGCAGTTATGCTAAAGCGCTTACTTTCTTTGCTGCCGGAACGAAGGCCGAAAAAGGAGATTACACCGCATTAGGCAAGGAAGCCAAAGATCTGTCTAAAGCTTTGCTTGATGCTGCATGGGGTTACAACGACGGTGTAGGCATTACCACAAAGGAAGCACGTGAGGATTATTATCGTTATTTTACGAAAGAAGTGTATATCCCTAACGGCTGGACTGGTAAAACTGGGCAAGGCAACACCATTCCTGGTGCAAACGCTACCGCCTCTGATCCGTCCAAGGGTGGTAATGGTACGTATTCCAGCTATACTGATATTCGGCCTAACATCACCAAAGATCCGCAATGGTCTTATCTCAAGGACAAATACACGACCTCTTGGAATAATCAAACAAAAAAATGGGACAAAGGCGCTCCAGAATTTACGTATCACCGTTTTTGGTCACAAGTTGATATGGCGACAGCTTATGCCGAATATGACCGTCTCATCAACGGTAGTGGTACAACCGAGCCGACAGCTCCTAAAGCTCCGGCAAATGTGAAAGCAAATGCCGGGGATGCTCAGGTTACACTGACCTGGAGCAAAGCGACAGGGGCCGACAGCTATACCATCAAGCGCTCCACAACCAGTGGAGGACCTTATACCACGGTAGCAACGGTAACGGATAGCACTTACAAGGATACAGGTGTGGTGAATGAAACCACCTATTATTATGTAGCGAGTGCGACCAACTCCTTGGGAACCAGCCCGGATTCTGCCGAGGTCAGCGCCAAGCCGACGGCAGCACCGATGCCGGCTATGGGAGATGTGGTTGCCCAATACCGTGTGGGCGACACGAACCCGGGAGATAATCAGATCCGTCCGCTTTTCCGTGTTGTAAACAAAGGGAAAGAGGCTGTCGATCTGAAGACTGTCAAGCTGCGGTATTACTTTACAGTGGATGGCGATAAACCGCAGGAATTTCATTGTGACTATGCGCAAGTGGGTAGCAGCAACGTTCAGGGACGCTTTGTGAAACTGGATAAGGCGGTTACGGGTGCAGATTACTATCTGGAAATCTCCTTTGGAGCTGGTGCGGGAAGTCTGGCAGCAGGAGCCAACACGGGAGATATTCAGGTTCGCTTGAACAAGACGGACTGGAGCAATTATAACGAAAGTGATGATTTTTCTTATGATGCGACCAAAACGTCTTATACAGATTGGAACAAAACGCCTCTGTATGTGAACGACCAGCGTGTATGGGGACTGGAGCCTTGATTGTAAAATAAACTTAGTGTGAGGCGAGCGCAATGAGAGGGTGTAAAACTCACATTGCGCTCGTTTTTATGATTGGTTTCGTGGTACACTAAGATCGCTACATCAACACATACATGACCGAGGTGACCTGAGACATGAAAGACAATTTGGCACAGGCTCTGAATGAGCAAATGAATTTTGAATTTTACTCCGCTCACGTATATCTGGCAATGGCTGCTTATTGCTCCGGCGAAAGTCTGGATGGGTTCGCAAACTTTTTCTTGGTACAAGCTGAAGAAGAACGGTTTCATGCCATGAAGCTGTACAAATATATTAATGATCGCAGAGGACGCGCTACATTGGCTGCATTGCCTGAGCCTAAAAACAGCTACGATTCCATGCTCGATGTGTTCAAGCACGGCTACAAGCACGAGCAGCAAAATACGCAGAAGTTTTATCATTTGGCTGACCTGGCCCTGGACGCACGTGAGCATGCGACGATCCATTTTCTGAAATGGTTTATTGATGAACAAGTCGAAGAGGAAGCTCTGTTCGACAATGTGATCCAGAAGCTCAAGCGTATTGAAAGAGATAGCAACGCTTTTTATATGCTGGACAGTGAATTTGCCCAACGCAGCTTCACACCCCCTGCGGAATAAAGCAACATGCACTTTTCGTCTGAATGCTAAGGATATGGCTGGCATGTTATGAGACGAGGAATTAGAAAAGCCCGGTTTTCGGGCTTTTTTTGCTTTTTTTTATGATCAGGTGCAGCTTGACACATCAGCAAATTCGAGTATATTATAGATATAATGAGTCTTTAATATCTTTTTTAAGGAGATGAGCATCATGATTTACGATTGTGCTATTATTGGCGGAGGCCCCGCCGGATTGAATGCAGCCCTTGTGCTTGGCCGGGCAAGACGAAGTGTGAATTTGATCGACAACAACCAGCCCAGAAATGCCGTTACGCATGCATCGCACGGCTTTATTACAAGAGACGGCGTAACGCCGTCCGAGTTCCGTCGCGTTGCTTATGAGGAAGTACTGCGCTATCCGTCTGTCGATCATCTGCAAGCCGAGGTTGTTTCAATTGAAAAAACTGAACCCGGATTTGAGGTGCTTGATTCGTCAGGCCTTCGCGTTCAAGCGCGAAAACTGATTTTGGCGACGGGCGTAAAGGAGATATTTCCCGAGATCGAAGGCTTTTATCCACTATACGGAAAAAGCTTGTTTAATTGCCCCTATTGCGACGGCTGGGAGCTACGGGATCAACCGCTTGTCGTTGTGTCCGAATCTCCGGGCATCTATCATACGGCCAAATTACTCCTGAATTGGAGCAAGGATATAATCGCCTGCACGAACGGCCATGCTTCCCTGACATTCGAGCAAAAAAAATGGCTTCAATCGAAGGGAATTGTGGTGATAGAGCAGCCTGTTGCAGCCTTCATCGGACAAAATGGACAGCTTGAGCATGTTCAATTTACGGATGGAACTCAAGTCTCAAGGACTGGCGGGTTCGTGTCTCCCAAATTTGTACAAAGTACACCGTTTGCAGAACGCTTGGGCTGTGAAAAGCTGGAGTCGGGCGGGATCAAGACGGATGAATCAGGAAGAACCTCTATACCTGGTGTATACGCCGCCGGGGATTCTTCATACTTCATGCCTTCCCAATTGATTTTTGCCGCAGCCGACGGCAGCCGAACTGGTATGTTCGTTAACATGGATTTGACAGAGGAAGATTTTGCAATTCGGGGTCACTTTCGCTAGGTTATCGTTATTTTAAATATACCTATAGAAAAAATTTATTTGTCGCTGGATTGTGAGCATGCTACAGTTATTTTATCTTTTATTCCTGATTAAGTAGATAGGATTAATATTTTTTATGGAGAGGCGGGTTAACATGAGCGAAATCTATCGTCTGGCACAACAGGAAGATGCGGAAAGATTGCAGTACGTGACCTATGAGGCGTACGAAACGATTCGGCAGTTGGAGCTTAAATGGCCTGCCGCTCAGGCGGACATTCCTATCATTCAGGAGAATATTAAAAATAATGACTGCTACGTGCTGGAGGTCGATGGTGTAATTGAGGCTACAGTTAGTCATCTCAAAAATAGAGCTCTTAATTTTATAACGGATCTCCCCTTTGTCATGTGGTTTGCCGTCAATCCGGCTGCTCAGGGCAAGGGCTACGGACGCAAGCTGCTCAACTGGGTAGAGCAGACTATAATCCGTGATCAGCTGGGAGCTCCTGCCGTTACGCTGGCAACAGCCGAAAAGCATCCCTATCTGCTGTCTATGTATGAGCGTTGGGGGTATGAGCGTATTCATGCATTTGACCATGGTACAGGAGACGGAACGATGCATTTATTGCGTAAAGTTGTGAATCCGGAATTATTTAAAACGTATATTCGTGAAACAAACGAAGCCGAGACTGCTAACCGTAATTAGAGCCGATACCTGGGATGGGACGAAGCGGATTCATTCTCCGAAAGGGGTTTTCATGAAATGAAGTTTGCGTTATTCAGTCTGATGGCTAATCTGCCTAATGCGATTACCGGGGAAGCCTGGAGCTCGCAGCAAAAATTCCAAAATGTAATCAAGCAGGCTGTTCTCGCAGAGGAACTTGGTTTTGATGCATACGGTGTGGGGGAGAGGCACGGTGCGCCATTTCTGTCATCCTCACCCCCGCTCGTGCTGACCGCTATTGCGGCGAAAACCGAACGGATTCGTCTGCTGACTATGGTGACGGTGCTTAGCGTGCTGGACCCGGTGCGCGTGGCAGAAGACTATGCGACGTTGGATCATTTATCGGGTGGAAGATTAGAGATTATTATTGGGAAAGGTAATGATCCGCGCCATTATCCGTTATTTGGAATTACAGAGGAAGAACAGTGGGACTCGCTTGCCGAGCGCTATCGTTTGCTCAAACGATTGTGGAGTGAGGAAGAGGTGACGTGGGAAGGAAGCTATCGTCCACCGTTGCATCAAGTCACGACACAGCCGCGGCCGTATCAGCAGCAGATTCCCATCTGGCATGGCAGTGCTTCCAGTACACGATCGACCGAACTGGCCGCGCAATACGGGGAGCCGATATTTTCCTCAAATTCTTTCCACCCGCAGGCCAAGTATAAAGCGCTCATTGATCATTACCGGGAACGACTGGCTTATTACGGGCATGATCCGTCACAGGCTGTGATTGGTGCCGGAGCAGGGAGTCTGTATCTGGCAGATACGGATGAGGAAGCGATTCGACGGTATCGTCCTTATTATGATGCCTACCACTCGACAGCGGCAGCTCAGCACAATCAGTCGCCCTTCACGAGTCTGGAGGATAATATTCGTAACGGTCCTGTTCTGATAGGCTCTGCGGAGAGCGTTCTTGAAAAAATACGGAACTATCATACCGCGTTTGGTCACCAGGTACTCAGCATCAGCGTAGACGGGCTGGATGAGCAGGAGCAGCTCGAACAGCTACATCGCTTTAGCGAGAATATCATACCGGTGCTGCGGCGGGAAATTCCGAGCACGATTTGGGAGCATGGGCCGAATTTGGATGATGGAAGCAGGTCGATTATCCCTGTAAAAAATGATGCGCCACCCATACCTCCTATTTTTCAACTATAGTTGTTGACTGTTCAATCACCTTATTTCATAAAAAGCCTCCGAGTTTAGGAGGTTTTCAGGTCCGTTGCGACCAGAGAGATAAGGTTTTTTTGTATTGGAAATACATGAAGAAGCAAATTGACAGAAACAAGTAAAAAGAGTAACGTGAATTTTATATCATTTAAATCTTACATATTTCATCGGATTAATATATTTCGAATCTTATAGAGATCTGATGATTGGAGGAGGAATTGTTTTGAGCGACCCGCAAACCAGTATAGCTAAACGACATATAACAGCAGAGGATTTATATCAACTTCGGTGGGTCAGCGATCCTGCTGTGCATCCAGGTAACGGTGCAGTCGCTTACGTCGAGCAGTATATTAATGAAGACCGGATAGACTATAATTCTGACATTTGGCTTTTGCCATCAGAAAACTCCGAGCCGTTGCCCTTCACATATGGGCCGAAAGACGAATCACCTGTCTGGTCACCTGATGGATCACAGCTTGCTTTTCTCCGTACGCTGGAAGGTAAGCGTCAGGTATGGATCATTCCAGCTAGCGGAGGAGAGGCTCGGCAGCTTACATGGGCAGAGAAAGACGTTCATTCATTGGCTTGGTCACCGGACGGAGCATACATATCCTTTGTTGCAAAAACCACAGAGAGTCTATCATCCCCGACATCAGTGCAGCCGAAAGGACAGGTCGTTAACCGAACAAAAGCCAAGTCAGATGGCTACGGGCTATGGGATGATACACGTAATCACTTATATGTGACTGATGTAAATTCAGGGGAAATTGTCCAACTGACGTTCGGCGCGTATGACGTCGCGGAACCTGTCTGGTCGCCGGATGGCAAGCTTATTTTATTCGTGGCCAGAATAGCGGAGCATACAGAAGAGGATATGGATTTACGTAAGCAAAATGATTTGTTTACGATAGCTCCTACTATTTCAAAAGGAAATGCGGAAGCACCGCGAAAGCTAACCTTCTCCGAACTGCAAATCGAGAGTGCTGAATACTCTCCCGATGGTTCAACGATTGCCTTTTACGGACATGATCGACATGCTAAAGACGCGACCCAGACCCGATTATACATCCTCCCTTCGAGTGGTGGCTTGGCAGTATGCATTAGTGAAACGCTGGACGCACACCTCGGTAACGCGGGTATGAGCGATATGCGCTCACACCTTCATGTAGGGCCACCACGTTTTAGTATGGACGGTCAATCCCTATATACGCTTGTAACCCGTGAAGGGAATGTGCATATATATCAGTTTGCACTTGATGGAAGCTTTACAGTTTTGACGCAGGGAGACAGAGAAATTTATCAGTTCACGCTCACCCCGGATGAGCAGCATATCATTGCAGCTTCAACTCATGTGACATTGCCGGGCGATTTGTTTCGAATTGCGATCTCTTCCGGGACAGAGGAACGACTGACGCAGGTGAATGACTTGCTGCTGGAAGAGATCGGGTTAAGTGTGCCCGAGAGCTTCTGGACTGAGGTCGAGGATGGTCGGAGGGTCCAGGGATGGGTGATGAAGCCAGTCGGTTTTGGGGAGGGAGTTACCTATCCCGCCATTTTGGAAATCCATGGCGGTCCCCATGCGATGTATTCCCACTCTTTTTTTCATGAATTCCAGTTGCTAGCAGCGCAGGGATATGCGGTCATTTACACAAATCCGGGGGGAAGCAGGGGGTATGGCCAGTCTTTTACCAATGTTGTTCTTGGCGAGTACGGCGGACGAGATTACACGGACTTGCTGAGTGCGGTCGATGAGGCCATTCGGCAGTTTCCATTCATTCATCCAGAACGACTAGGTGTTACGGGGGGGAGCTACGGAGGCTTTATGACTAACTGGATTGTCGGTCACACAGACCGTTTCCGTGCAGCCGTGACCCAGCGCTCCATATCCAACTGGCTATCCATGTATGGCGTGAGCGACATTGGCTACTCATTTACAGAAGACGAGGTCGGCGGCAATCCTTGGGACGATTTCGAGGTCTTATGGAGACAATCTCCACTGGCGTATGTTAAGCAAATAAATACACCACTGCTTATTTTGCACGGGGAGCAGGATCTTCGTTGTCCCATTGAGCAGGGAGAGCAGCTATTTACAGCACTACGGCGATTGGGTAAATCCACGCAATTTGTTCGTTTTCCAGCCTCAAGCCATGAGCTTTCACGAAAAGGGCATCCGCAGCTTCGTGTGGAACGACTGCAACGCATTTCAAATTGGTTTGTCAAGCACCAGATATAACACGTCATCCGTTTCTTGCACTTACGACACAGAAATTTTTACAAAAATTCATTAAAAAAATTACAAACAATGCCTGATTTTCATACAAAAGAGGGTATTGTTTGTATGTATAATATACTTATACATTATAAATTTATGCTTTAATTTACTTTTGTGTTTATAAAATACTATTAATCTCTATTTATTTATTTTTTTCCCATTAAAGGAATTTGAAAAAATATTGACTTTTTTCGAGTCCATATTTATTATATAATTAAAATATTTCACAATTAAACCTTGCTTTTGGAATGAAATTGCGTTGTTTTCGGTATTTTTTCGACACACTCATCTATGATACTAGATTCTTAGGTCCCAACCTAAGTCTTTAGTCCACTCCGAGCTTTTCACACTTCTAAGCTTTTCACACACATCTGAATTTATATCCAATTACACTACGTTTGGCAATTTAATCACCAAATTAAATCTTAAATTGTCGCTTATTTCTTTTCTTGTCAACCTTACAACCTTGCTTTGTCATGGTTTGTTGTATCCATCTCCATATTTTCACATTTCCATACATATGTACATTAACACCTGAATCGTAAAAACATTTTTGTTTTGCCACATCTTTGTGGGGAGGAAAGGGGTTTGGTATGAATCGAATGGCTTTGGTTTTTCCAGGACAAGGATCTCAGTATACAGGAATGGGAGCCGCATGGCATAGCGATTTTACAGAAGCGGATCGCTTGTTTGAAGAGGCCGCTGATATTTTGGGATATGATCTGAAAGCTTTATGCATGGCAGGTCCGATCACCCAATTATCCAGGACATTCTATACTCAGCCCGCACTTCTTACGATCAGCGTCATTGCATTCCGACGTTATATGCACGAAATCGGGATTATTCCGGAATTTTCAGCAGGTCATAGCCTGGGTGAATACTCAGCTCTGGTAAGTAGCGGTGTTCTATCCTTTGGCGACGCTTTACGACTGGTACAAGAGCGGGGACGCTTCATGGAAGAAACCGCTGAGGCAGGGCTGGGCAGCATGATTGCCATTCGTGGAGCGGAGCTGAACGTCGTGGAAGAATTCTGTCGTCTGCATTCCACAGTCGATCAGCCTGCTGTCATTGCCTGTTACAATTCGCCCAATCAGTATGTCGTCTCTGGTCATCATATTTCGGTAGCTGTGGTTGCTGGCAAGTTAGAACAGCGGGGGGCCCAAATTACTCGCTTGCAGGTCAGCGGTCCTTTTCATAGTCCGCTTATGCAGCATGCTGCGGACAGGCTGACCATCGAGCTGCAAAAATACACCTTCCATGAAGCGCGGTGGCCCGTGATCTCCAATATGACCGCCCAGCCATACCCTGATGTAGACAGCATTCGTCAAGGATTGATTTTGCAAATGACTCACCCGGTTCGATGGATACAAACCATGCAGTATATGGCGAATCATGGCGTGAAGCAGAGCATCGAGTTAGGCCCGCGAACGGTGCTGAAAAATTTGGCGAAGGAAATAAACACTACCATCGAAGTGCTGTCTCTGGACAGAGACTTGGATCGCGTTGAACTGGAACGCCGTTTCTCGATCCGTGATTGGGTTGCCCGTTCCCTTTCACTGGCAGTGTCTACCCCCAATGCCAATTGGAATGAAGATGAGTATCTAAAGGGTGTTATTTCACCTGTCCGGAGACTGGAAGAAATATTGCGGAACTCAGAATCAGGCAGTAGTCGACCACCAGCTTTTGAGCAAAGACAGGAAATACTGGGGTGTATTCGCATGGTGTTGCAAACCAAACGGGTCTCCGAAGGAGAGCAGAAAGTAATGCTAGAGCAATTAAGGAGGGATCAGGATGGAGCAGTTTCAAACTTTAATTGAAATCATTCAAGACCGTGCACGCCGGGATGAGAACGGGATCACCTTTATTTCCGGTGATAAGCAAGAGGAATATGTGTCCTACAGTAAACTTCTGGAGCAAGCATCACAGGTGCTTCATGTATTACAGGAAAAAGGGATACAACCTGGCGATGAGCTGATCATGCAGATCGACGACAATCATACCTTTGTGAATGTATTTTGGGGCTGCCTGCTCGGTGGAATCGTTCCTGTTCCTGTAAGCATCGGGAATAATGATGAGCATAAAATGAAACTGTTTAAAATCTGGAATACGCTCTCCCGCCCTTATATGGTTGCAGATGACAAGGTTTTGGAGCAACTGGAAAAGTACGCGCATCAGCACGAACTGCTGAATTCCTTTGAGCCTGTTAAAAAAGCAACTTTTTCAAGCCATACATTCGACTATTCCGGTCTGAATAAAGGTGTAGTTCATGTATCCAAACCGGAGGATTTGGCTTTTATCCAATTTTCCTCAGGCTCTACAGGTGATCCTAAAGGGGTCATGCTGACACATGAAAATCTGGTTTACAATATTCGGGATGTCGCAAATCAAACGGGCATGAGCTCCAAGGATGCTTATTTGGGTTGGATGCCGCTTACGCATGACCTGGGATTGATCGCCTTTCATTTAACCTGTGTAATCGCTAATGCCAAGCAACTGATTATGCCGACGGCACTTTTTATCCGCCGCCCGTCTTTATGGCTAAAAAAAGTATCGGAGCATAAGGTGACTCAAATATGCTCTCCCAATTTCGGATATAAATTTTTTCTCGATCAGTACAAGCCTGAAACAGCAACTAACTGGGATTTATCAAGCATACGCATGATTTTAAATGGAGCTGAGCCGATATCTGTAGAGCTTTGCCATGTGTTTATGGATGCGATGAGTGTTCACGGCTTGAATAAACATGCGATGTATCCAGTCTATGGATTGGCAGAGGCGAGCGTAGGTGTTTCCACTCCCCCTCTGGACCAAGATACCTTTATTCCGTTTCATTTGAATCGGCAGCAGCTACACGTAGGTGAACCGATAGAAGAAGTAGACAAGTCTGACAAGCGGTGTCTTACTTTTGTGGATTTGGGGAATCCGTTGGCCAGTACCTCTGTCCGCATTTGCGATGAACATAATCGGGTGTTGGAAGATGGGATGATTGGACACACACAGATCCGCGGCAAAAATGTGACAGCTGGATACTACAACAATCCCGAGGCTACCGCGAAGGTTAAAACAGAGGATGGATGGCTCATCACCGGAGATTTAGGGTTTATGAGAAATGGCCGCCTGGTTATTACTGGTAGAGCCAAGGATATCATTTTCGTGAACGGACAGAACGTTTATCCGCATGACATCGAGAGAACTGCCGAGGAACTGGATGGCGTGGATCTAGGGAAAGTAGCGGTGTGTGGTGTTCATGATGGGCAAACCAGGCAGGATCGTATTGTTGCTTTTGTGATGCACACGAAAAAGATAGAGCAATTTGTGCCGCTTGTCCAAAAACTGAAAAGTCATCTGAATTACCGGGGCGGTTGGCATATTCAGGATGTAGTTCCGATCCGGCGTATCCCTAAAACAACCAGCGGGAAGGTTCAGCGCTTTAAATTAGCCCAAAGTTATGAGCAGGGCGAATTCGATGAAATACTGACATCACTGGCCGAGGCTACTCAAATCGCGCAAGCGGCTGAGCGTACAGTCTTGCCTCAAGGGGAAATAGAACAAAAGCTGATTGGAATCTGCCAGGATATTTTAAATGTAAAGTCGATTGGAACGGATGATAGCTACTTTGATATCGGAGTCACTTCCTTGCAGCTCGTTCAAATTGTGGACCAGTTGGAGGACCAATTAGGGATTCATATTGAGGTGACGGACTTCTTTTCCTATCCGACCATCGCCAAGCTGGCTTCGTATATCTCCAGTCAAAGCCTAAGCAGCGACGCGACTGCAACAACACAGCCCGAGGCCAAGGAGGAAGCGAATGACCGGGATATCGCCATCATCGGCATGTCCGGCAAGTTTCCTCAAGCGGATACACTAGAGCAGTTTTGGGCGAATGTGTCATCAGGGGCAGACAATATCGGTCCGTACAGCGATGAAAGAAGAAAAGATGCCGAAGCTTTCATGTCCCGTCTGAATACGGAAGGACGGAATATGCAAATCGCAGAAGGTGGCTATTTGGACGAAGTAGACAAGTTCGATTACTCCTTCTTTAAGCTGACACCACGGGAAGCTTCGCTAATGGACCCGAATCAACGGTTATTTCTACAAACCGCCTGGAGCACGATTGAGGATGCGGGGTATGGTGGCAAGCAGCTGGCAGGCCAAAAGGTTGGCGTGTATGTTGGCTTCTCCAAAACCAGCTTCGAATATGAGCGTTTGTTGTCCGAGGTGGAACCAGGCGCGCTGCCGAACTTTGCCATTGGTAATTTATCGTCCATTATTTCCAGCCGGATTGCGTATTTACTCGATCTAAAAGGCCCGGCCTTAACGATTGATACAGCATGCTCTTCCTCACTCGTGGCGGTGCATCTGGCCTGCAAGTCCATCCTCAATGGAGACTGCGATATGGCACTGGCAGGTGGAGTGAAGACGATTTTGCTGCCGTTGAAAGCGGGTATAGGCATGGAATCCTCCGATGATCGGGCACGAGCCTTCGATGACCAGTCGGACGGAACGGGCTGGGGCGAAGGCGTTGGAGCCGTTTTCCTGAAGCCGCTGCGCAAGGCAGAACAAGACGGTGACAACATTTTGGCCGTGATCAAGGGAAGTGCCATCAATCAGGACGGCAGCACGATTGGCATTTCCGCACCGAATGCGCTCGCTCAGGCGGAAGTGATTTCGGAGGCGTGGCGCGATGCACAGATTGATCCAGAAACGGTGAGCTATATCGAAGCGCATGGCACCGGAACTAAGCTGGGTGATCCGATCGAGATTGACGGCATTACCAAGGCTTTCCGCAAGCGTACACAGCGCAAGCAATTTGTGGCGATCAGCACAGTCAAAACGAATATCGGCCATTTATACGAAGCCGCCGGAATTGCGGGCTTGATCAAATCCGTACTGTCCATGAAGCATCAACAGATTGCGCCACTCGTTCATTTTCGCACGCCAAACCAGAAGATCCATTTCGAGGAATCTCCGGTATATGCCAATACGAAGCTGAGGGAATGGAAGACGGACGGCTTCCCGAGAAGAAGCGGGCTGAGTTCCTTTGGATTCAGTGGGACAAACTGCCATGTGGTGCTGGAGGAATATATAGCAAAGACGGAATCGGATAAATCCTCCACGGGCAGCAGCAATGGGTCATCACCGCTGCTGCTGACCCTGTCAGCGCGGAGTGAATCCGCTTTGCGCGAGTTGGTCGGGCGGTACGCAGAACGGTTCAAACGGGCGGAAGAACTCGTGATGCAGAATGTATGCTATACGGCTAACACGGGCAGAAGCCACCTGAATCACCGGATTGCGGTGACTGCCGCAGGAGCGGATGCGCTGAAAGCAAAGGTGCTTCAGTTGCACGAACAAGGCAGAGCTGTCGAAGGTGTATACACCGGGAAAGCGGATAGCACAGGTGGCGCAGAGACGGTCACTGGAAGCTTGGACACGCTGCAATCACTGGAGCAACTGGCTGCCAAGTATGTGCAGGGAGCGCAGATCAATTGGAGTGCCCTATATGCAGGTAAGCACTACAAAAAGGTTTCTCTGCCTACGTATCCATTCGAACGGAAAAGATGCTGGATTAACGTGCCCGAGCAGGTTCGAAAGGAGCAGAAGGCACCCGTTCATGAAAACTCAACAGTAAGGGAGACTGGAATTATGGGGAACGAGTACTCGGTGTCAGCATCGGCTACTGATCAGCACAAATCTTCTATCCTTGAAAGATTAGCGAAAATGATCAGTAACGTGTCCCAGCTCAGTCTGGAGGAGCTGGAGCCACAAATACATTTTCTGGAGCTTGGGCTGGATTCCATTAATTTGTCCCAGGTTCGCCACAGTATCAAGGATACCTTCGGACTAGACGTTCCAATGAACGAATTTTTCGAATCGTTGACCACACTGGAGCTGTTAACCAGCTACGTAGCCGAGCGGGTGAGCATTTCCACGTCTGCTGAAACCCCGGTTCAGTCTGTGGGAAATCGTCCGGAAACAGCTCTGAATCAGGCTGATCATGCAGCTTCTCCGTTAACCCAACTGTCTCATGAATCCGGCGTTCCGGCTGGGCAAACACGGGCTCAAAGCTTCCCAATCGCTACAGCTCCGGGTGTAGAGCGAATTTTGGAGCAACAGCTACATCTGATGTCACAGCAGCTTGATGTTCTCCGGCATCAGCCATCTGCATCCGTAATAGCTTCTGAGCCATTTAACACGGAATCCGGCGTTTTGCCATCAGCAAGTAGAGGAAGCGCGGAGATTATCCGTACCGAATCCAAGCAGGAAGTTGCGGCCGCATTAGCACCCGCTCCATCCGTACAGGCTATTCCCAAGCAGACAGGCAATGAAGCCAAGCCGTTTACACCTTATAAAAAGCTGGATGTCAAAGCACGTGAATTGCTTTCTCTCCGTCAGGAACAACATCTGCAAGAGCTGATTGAACGCTACACGGCCCGTACGCGTAGCACCAAACAGTACACCCAGCAGTACCGCTCCGTATACGCCAATAACCGTAATGTGGCTGGTTTTCGGCCAGTTTTGAAGGAAATGGTGTACCAAATCGTTTCTCAGCGTGCAGACGGGTCTAAAATTTGGGATCTGGACGGCAATGAATATGTCGATTTGACGATGGGCTTTGGCGTAAATCTGTTCGGACACAATCCGGCCTTTATTCGTGAAAAAATGGAGGAAGAGCTGAAGAACGGCATGTGTGTCGGCCCGATGTCCAACATGGCTGGACAAGTCGCCGAGAAAATTTGCAAGATGACCGGCGTGGAACGGATTGCACTGTACAATTCCGGCACGGAGGCCGTCATGGTCGCGCTCCGTTTGGCACGTGCTGCTACGGGACGGGCTAAAGTTGTCATTTTTGCCGGCTCGTATCACGGTACATTTGACGGGGTGCTGGCGCTGGGGAGCGCGAGTGACAACAAAGAGCATTCGACACCTCTCGCTCCAGGTATTTTGCAGCATATGGTGGACGATATCGTCGTGCTTCATTATGGAGCGGACAATTCCCTGGATTACATCCGCACCCATGCGCATGAGCTGGCCGCGGTTGTCGTGGAGCCGGTGCAAAGCCGTCGACCAGATTTTCAGCCTCAAGCCTTTTTGCAGGACATTCGCCAGATTACGGAACAGTCGGGTACTGCCTTCATTTTTGATGAAGTCATAACAGGCTTCAGGATTCACCCGGGAGGGGCACAAGCGTGGTTTGGGGTGCAAGCTGACCTTGTGACCTACGGTAAAATCATTGGCGGCGGTATGCCCATCGGTATCGTAGCCGGGAAAGCCGCCTTTATGAACGGGATCGACGGAGGTACGTGGAGCTTCGGAGACGATTCCTATCCACAACATGAGCAGCAGCGGACCTTTGTCGCAGGAACCTTCTGCCATCATCCGCTGGCAATGGCTGCATCCTTAGCGGTGCTGGATCATTTGGAGCACAATGGCGAGCAGCTGCAAAATCGCTTGAACAGCCGCACCTCGGCGTTAGCAGCCGAGATGAACAGCTATTTCACGGACGAACACGTACCTATGAAAGTTGTTAACTTTGGCTCCCTGTTCCGCTTCGTGCTCAAAGGCGATCTGGAATTATTCTTTTATCACATGCTGGACAAAGGCATCTATATTTGGGAGGGACGAAACTGCTTCTTGTCCACGGCTCATACCGAGGAAGATATTGCGCGAATCGTGCAAGCGGTCAAGGATAGCGTGAACGAGCTGCGTAAAGGAGGATTTTTACCAGACCCGCCACCGAATGGAAACGGCCCTGGGCCGGGTAAGCAACCTGTACCTGTAACCATACCTGCAGAGGCTGAAGCAGTGGGCGCTCCAGAAACCGTTATTGCGCTGACTCCAGATCAAAAACAGCTCTGGTTTGCCTCTGTCTCGGAACGAAGTGACTCTCAATGAATAAGATCACCAAAGAACTGAATGAGAAACTTTTCACCCTGGGAGAGCTTTCCCGCAATTCGTAAGCCACGCATGCCAAATGTCAGGCCTTATCATAGGGCCTGGCATTTTTAGTATGTCTGGCTTCGCCACGTCGAGGCAGATCATTTTGGTGCTGGTGTTGGAGCGTCGTTTATGGTTATCATAGACGAAGGTATGAATCTATCGTTTATATTCAGACACAAAAGGAGATACAAGATGGCTGAACCTTTAAAAAATATGTACACTGAGGATTTTCTTCGCCTGTTCGGCGAAAGAGTACAAACTGCTTATAGCTCGTTTGATACCCAGGGATTTATCCATCAAGTCATGGACGAGACGTGGAATGAGCTGGAGCTAAAAGCCCGGATGCGGCGGATTTCGCTAACATTGGGAACATTCTTGCCAAGTCGTTATGAAGAAGCCTTGGCTGTCCTTTTTGCCATAGACGAGCATTGCAGCGGTTTCCCGTACCTATTCTTTCCGGATTTTGTGGAGGTGTATGGACAGGGAGAGGAACACTGGACGCTTTCCATGGAAGCGCTGGAGCGTTTCACTAGGAAGTCATCTGCGGAGTTTGCCGTGAGACCCTTCCTCCTGCGTGAACCGGAACGGATGATGCGCCAGATGACGGTCTGGGCGGGACATTCGAGCGAGCACGTTCGCCGTCTTGCCAGCGAAGGCTGTCGTCCACGTCTGCCGTGGGGGCAGGCGTTGCCCATATTTAAGCGCGATCCCGCTCCGGTATTGGCCGTGCTGGAACTGTTGAAAACCGATCCCTCACTCTATGTACGTAAAAGTGTAGCCAACAACCTGAACGACATCGCCAAGGACCATCCCGAAACGGTCATTGCAACAGCTCTACGATGGAAAGGTACGCATCCTGACACCGACTGGATCGTACGTCACGGCTGCAGGACCCTGATTCGCAAGTCCAGCCCCGAGGTGATGGCACTGTTCGGCTATGCCGAAGAAACAAACGGGTCCCCGTTAGTCACGGAAGCGTCTTTTACCGCCGATCCTGCTGTGTTGAAGCTCGGGGATAGCTGTGAACTGAGCTACGCGCTTCAACTTCGGGAAGGCGACCCGGTGCGAGTCCGCATCGAATATGGCATCGACTTTGTGAAGGCGAGAGGACAAGTCTCGCGTAAATTGTTTCTGCTTTCTGACAAAACCGTCCCCGGAGGAACCCGTCTTACAGGTATGCGGACCCACCGTTTTGCAGACCTGACGACCCGCCGCCATTATCCAGGAGCACACCGTATTATACTGCTGGTAAACGGACAGGAAGCTGCATCTACGGAAGTCGAACTCCAGTTTTAAAAGCTTTATAGCAGCAGAGAGAAAGAGTCTGAAACCAGGCTCTTTCTTTTTGTCGTTCGCTTTTACGGACATTATTTTTCCCAAAAAAATAATGTTGGGTTTAGAACCTGGTACTAGGACGTGTTATAATAAGATTATATCGTAGCTTTCATCTTATGTATAAAGGGGAATGTACAATTTGACAGATCAACAGCAATGGCTTGCGCCTGAATATTACAATATGACTGCGGAAATGGAGCACCATGACGCTGGCAAAGCAGCAATCAAGTGGTTAAGCGACACAGGAGACTACGAGGAGATTACCTACGGGGAGCTGCTCAAAAAGGCTAATCGACTGGCAGGAGGACTCGCAGGGCTGGGATTTAACAAAGGAGACCGGGTTCTGGTCATAGTACCGCGTCGCATTATTGCGTATGTGATTTACCTGGCATGCTTAAAGCTGGGACTTGCCGTCATTCCTTCTTCCGAAATGCTGCGGGCCAAGGATATTGCCTATCGGCTTCGCCATTCGGAAGCACGCGGGGTGATTGCCTGGACCGGAGTAACTGGTGAGGTGAACAAAGTAGACGGGGATTTGCCTTCCCTGGATTACCGTATCGCGGTTTCCAGCGACGACACGGTAGCTGAACCCGGCTGGCTTGCGCTGAATGAGCTGATGGCAGGACAGGAAGATACCTTTGAAGCTGTGAAAACGCACCGGGATGACATGGCAATTCTTGCCTATACCTCCGGTACCACGGGAAATCCTAAAGGTGTCGTACATAGCCACGGCTGGGGGTATGCCCATCTTCGGATTACATCCCCTTGGCTGGATATCCAAGCCTCCGATACGGTATGGGCTACAGCTGCGCCAGGATGGCAAAAATGGATTTGGAGTCCGTTTTTATCCGTACTGGGTAATGGAGCGACTGGATTCGTATATCATGGTTCGTTTCGTCCGGGTCGATATTTACAGCTCATGCAGCAGTACGGAATTCAAGTGTTGTGCTGTACCCCGACGGAATACCGGATTATGGCGAAAGCAGACGGTCTGGATCAATATGATCTGTCCCAATTGCGCAGTGCGGTTTCTGCTGGAGAGCCTCTTAATCAGGAGGTCATTAACAAGTTTCAGGAGCAGTTCAACATTACGATTCGTGACGGCTACGGTCAGACGGAAAGCACTTTGATTATTGGTAATTTGAAGGACGCGC
The DNA here is from genome assembly GCF_038592985.1 of Paenibacillus sp. FSL R10-2782. NCBI lineage: Bacteria > Bacillati > Bacillota > Bacilli > Caryophanales > Paenibacillaceae > Paenibacillus > Paenibacillus sp. FSL R10-2782. Next base: position 2,759,720 of record NZ_CP151951.1, read on the forward strand.
CATTGCGCACAGGTTCAATGGGTAAATCTATTGCGCCGGGACTGGTTGAGATCGTAGACGAGGACGGTGTTCCGTTGACTCCAGGTCAGGTGGGAGATATTGCAGTACGTGCTGATCTGCCGGCATTATTCCATACGTATTATCTTGACCCAGAGCGCAAAGAATTCAGCATCCATGGAGACTATTTTGTTACAGGAGATCGGGCGCGCAAGGACGAGGATGGATATTTTTGGTTCGAAGGACGCGGTGACGATATCATTATCAGCTCCGGTTATACCATCGGCCCCTTTGAAGTGGAGGAAGCACTCATGAAGCATGACTCCGTACAGGAGTGTGCTGTCGTAGCCAGTCCTGACGAAATCCGTGGGCATGTCGTAAAAGCTTACGTTGTGCTCAAAGCCGGAATAGAAGAATCTCCAGAGTTGGTGAAGGAACTGCAACATCATGTGAAAGCATGGACAGCACCTTACAAGTATCCACGAAAAATAGAGTTTATTCAGGAGCTTCCCAAAACCAGCTCGGGTAAGATAAGAAGAGTAGAGCTACGTGAACTGGAGAAGCAGTCTGTACTGTAATTGTAGATTGTAAATATCATGAAAAGCGGAACAGGAGCGTGGGAAAATGAGTTCATTTGAAGCATTGCAGGAGCAATATGCAGAGCTTGTTGTAAAAGTAGGTGTCAACATCCAGCCCGGACAGGTGTTTTTGGTCACCGCACCACTGGAAACTGTCGAATTTACGCGGCTGATCGTTAACAAAGCCTATGAAGCAGGAGCCAAATATGTGCAGGTGGAGTTCGAGGACGATCAGATTACGCGCAGCCGTTTTGAGCATGGTGACGAAGCCAGCTTTGATTACTATCCAGCTTGGAAGGCAGAAATGATGGAGAAATTCGCCGAAGAGGGTGGAGCCACGCTAATGATTAAGGTGCCGAATCCGGATTTATATCAAGGTATTGATCCGCAACATGTTTCTCGTGCGACAAAGGCGGCGGCTACGGCGAGAGAAGGCTATGCTCACTATACGCGGAATGCTAAGATTAGCTGGTGTTTGATTAAAGCACCGACGAAGGCTTGGGCCGATAAAGTATTTGCCGATGTAGCAGAGAAGGACCGCATTCGAGTCATGTGGGATACAATTTTCCAAATGAATCGTGTAGACGGCTCTGATCCTATTCAGAATTGGCAGGGCCATCTAAATAATCTTGAACAGCTACAAAATAAGCTGAATCATAAAAACTATAAAAGTCTACACTATCGCGCACCCGGAACAGATTTGAGAATCGAACTGGCCGAAAGACACATTTGGCGCGGCGGCGGCGGTGAAAACGCCCAAGGAATTTATACCGTGGCAAATATGCCGACAGAAGAAGTTTTCACAATGCCTAAACGTACAGGTGTAAATGGTTATGTTACCAGCACGATGCCGTTAAATTTGAACGGACAGCTGGTGGATCGCATTACATTTACCTTTAAGGATGGCAAAGTCACCAAATATACAGCGGAATCCGGTGAGCAGCATTTGACGAATTTGTTGGCTACGGATGAAGGGGCCAGCTATTTGGGTGAAGTTGCGCTGGTGCCGCACGATTCACCGATTTCCAATCTCAATCGCATCTTTTACAACACAGGGATTGATGAAAATGCCTCCTGTCACTTGGCACTGGGGAGTGCATACCCTTTTAACCTCGAAAAAGGAACACAAATGAACCGAGAGGAGCTGCTTCGGAACGGTGCCAATGTCAGCCTGACCCATGTTGACTTTATGATCGGCTCCGCTGAACTGGATATTGACGGCGAGCTGCAAGACGGAAGTACAGAGGCCGTGTTCCGTCATGGGAACTGGGCGATTTAAAACCTTTTCTCAATCTCAATGCATAGCAACCCGCAAGCGATCTTATTCGTTTGCGGGTTTTTGTATATGCTAAATATCAAACTGCGCTTGTATTGCGAAATATAAAGTGCTAAACTGAGTTCAAACATAAATTTAAACAGTGTTTTAAATTGTGTTTAACTTATAGAATTCTGGTCTATTCAATTCCCTCTGATTGGACCAGGTAAGAGGAGGAGAAGTATGAATCACGTAGACAAGAAACAGCAAACCAAAGAAAAAATATTACACGCTGCGCTTGAATTCATTAAAAAGGAAGGCTTCGAGGCGGTTACAATCCGAAAAATTGCCGATCTGTCGACCACCAATATTTCTTTGGTTAATTATTATTTTGGCTCTAAGGAAAATCTGCTCAGTGAAGCCATTGAGGTCATATTAAGTGGCTTTCAGCACACCTTTTCTATTTTGGACAATACATCGATTTCGCCCCAAGATCGGCTGAAACAATTTTTGTTTGATTACTTGCAGGTCATTCGCCAATACCCGGAACTTCTCTCCCGAATCATTGTCATGGGCAGCACGCCCTTTACCTCCCAACAGGAATACGGAAGGTTTTTAAACATGATGGGATTCCCCAAAGTGCAAAGTACGATCAAGGAGCTGACAGGTGAGCAACGGCCAGAGCGATTGTTAGCGATGATGCTGCAAATATTTGGGGCTATTTTTCTTCCCGCATTGATGAGCCCGATTCTTGAATCCGGAGCGGGTGTGGAAATGCCTTCAATCGAGGAGCAATTAAACCTGTTGTTTGATAGATATTTTGATAAATAATAAATGACTGGAGTGAATACTATGAATCTTCTGAGAAAATACTGGCAGGACGCAGGGGCTATCATCGGTGTGATCGTATGTATTGGTTTACTTATGAACAGAACCATTTTTTCCGATATAACAGGAATTTTATGGTTGAGCTTTGTAGCCATCCTTTTTCATCAATTTGAGGAGTATCGCTGGCCTGGATATTTTGCCGGTTTGTTTAACAACGTCATGTTTAAAAGTGAAACCCCGGATCGCTATCCTTTAAACACTCAATCAGCCATGATTATTAATGTTGTGATTGCCTATGTGTTTTATTTACTCCCGATATTATTTCCACACGTGATATGGCTTGGACTCGCACCTGTTTTTATGGGTTTCTTCCAGGTAGTCTGGCACGGCATTGTGGTGAATATAAAAGCAAAAACCTTATATAATCCTGGCTTGTTTACGGCAGTACTCGTGCATGTTCCGGTCGGAATCTGGTACATTCACGATATTGTGAAGTACAATGCACCGACCCTAACAGACTGGATTTGGGGGACGATCTACTTTGCTTTTGCTGTATATATCTTCATCATAAAAGGGAATATGTGGTTGAAAAACAGCAATTCTCCCTATCCTTTTTCTAAGCAACAGTTAGGATCGTATTATCGAAAATAGTGTATGTTGGATGATCTTCAATGTCCTTGTTTACAAGTTGGAAACAAGTAGAGGTATTCTGGAAATGTGGTTCGGTTACACTTGCTTTGTACCTCATTGAAACAAGGAAAGAGTGATCGCATGATAAAACATTCACATCAACCACATGAACCAAAAAAGCTTCCCTATAAGCTAGTGACAGCTACCGCTTTGATGGCTATAAGTTTCGCTGCCATCACCGGATGCGGCAATAGCGGAGAAACAAAATCAACTGCTCCAATTACGGAAGGCGCGGTTGCACCATCTACCGATTCTTCAGCTCAGAAAACGGACAATAATAGTAAGAGTGCAGATACGAGCAAGCAAGGTTCGGATGAAGACCAGCAAAGTCCAAGTGCGGCAGATTCCAAAGAAACCGGAAAGACATCTGAGCAAGGCTCATCCTCGGCCCATCAGTCACCTGCTAGCAGTAGGGCGCCATCTAATGTGCTAACTAATAACAAACACAGTTTCCCAGCAACCATACTCAGCGCAGCCAAGCAGGGGACACTTCCGAATTTGCCCAAAGGTCTTGGTTTGGGAACGGGTAGCGATCTTTTGTTCGAGCTATGGGGAAAATCCGAGTCAGGCTCAACCGGCCATCTACGGAGCTACACCAAGCACCATACGGATATCGTACTGGATGGTAGTGATAAAGTTACAGAGATCACATCATCCGATCCATCGTATACAAAACTGCTCATCAACCAAGTCGTTAAGGAACTGGGTAAGCCGACCGAAACGAATGATACATCCAAAGACGTACCCGGTACAGCAGAAGCCAGTTATACGATCAAAAAAGCTTCCGCGCTGGATCAGTATCTAGTATTTTCTTATCAGACAAAAACACAAAAGGTCAACTATGTCAGATTGTATTTTAACTCCATGACTCCATAAATCTGAGACACAATAAAAGAGTCGCTTCCGTAACCATCCCGGAGGCGACTTATTTTTTCTAAGCGATTACTATTGCATTTTCGCGCAGTGTTGTTTATATTGAATTTAGTGATTGATTAATCACTAATGTGAATCTGTGTTGAACAAAAGGATGGAGATTTCATGACCAAAGCTACGTCAACATCAATAAATCGCCAAAAGGAAATCATATCCGCCGCCATTGAAGTATTTGCAGAGATGGGCTACTATCGTGCGACCACAGCCAAAGTGGCTGAACGGGCCAACATTTCTCAGCCTTATGTTTTCCGTTTTTTCGCTACCAAGGAAGCTTTGCTGATTGAAGCGCTGAAGGTTTCATTTGCACGTATCATCGACTCTTTTCACCGAGTTATTCATTCGGTTTCGTCTGAACGGCTAGAGCAGGAGCTTATTGCAGCATATTCGCAAATTATGGTGGAATACCGCAATGAGATTCTTTTGCAAATGCAGGCGCAAACCATCCACGAGGATGTGGTTGTGAACGTGATGCAGCAGGGATTTCGTGAAATTCATGCGACGGTTTATGATGCTTTCCGCCAAGCAGGTATTGAACAAGCATTGGAAAGAACGATGCTTTTTCTAGCAAGAGGTATGCTTTGTAATATCTCAATGTCCCTGGATCTGCCGGAGCTAATGAAAATAGACGATTAAGTTCGTTTATTTTCATGTTTTGTAATTGATCAATCAATAATAAAATTTATTCCATCACACTTTATTATTGATTGATCACTAAATAATTAATTTATTTAAGGAGTGTTCACAATGAAAAAAGCAATCGTATTAGGTGCAACCGGAGGAACTGGGGCGGCAATTCTACAAGAACTTCTCAACAGAGGCATTGAAACCATCGCCTTCGGACGTTCTTCCAACAAGCTCCAGCAATTACAAGTGTCATTAGGTAAGCCAAAGCATCTGTCTGTTTATAAAGGTGATGTATTCGATGCGAATCAGGTCAGTGACGCAGTTAAGGATGCAGATGTCATTTTTCAATGTGCAGCTGTTCCATACCACGAAATGGAGACACGTCAGCTTCCTTTGGGAGAATCCGTTATGGAGGCAGCCAACCGTTTAGGGAAGAAAATAGTCATCGTTGACGGAATTTATCCGTACGGCAAGGCATTGACCCCTTTAGTGAATGAGGAACATCCCAAAAACCCGCATACCCGCAAGGGAAAGGTCAAGCTGGATTTTGAAAATCTTATATTCAGTTCCCGCTGGGATCATGCACGGCCTATGATTACAAGATTGCCTGATTATTACGGACCTACCGCGAACAAGTCCTCTTATTTAGGATTAACGATGGAGGCTGTGGCTTCTGGAAAACCGGCTATTTTCATAGGAGGATTAAATGTCCCACGCGAATATGTGTATCTGCCCGATGCGGCAGTAATGATCGTGGAATTAGCCAGCCGGGAAGAAGCATACGGTCAAAATTGGAACATACCGGGAGCGGGTGTGATTTCCGGCAAAAAGCTTGTTCAGATTGCACAAAAAGCAAGTGGTAAAATTAAACCTGTCTTTCCACTGCGAAAAACCACACTCCGTCTGATCGGATTATTTAATCCGGTGATTCGTGAAATCGTAGAGATGCTATATCTGACCCAAACACCTGTAGTGCTGGATGGCAGCAAATACGAGCGTGTTGTAGGCCCTATACCCAAGACACCTTTTGAAACAGGCATAACGGATACCATACTGGCATTGAAGAAACGTCAATAATATCTATGATGAGAGGCTATATCAAGTGTACTCATTCGTGCGCCTGTGAGTACCAACTGCTAAATTAGGTTGACAAGGAGCGTACGCTTCGTTATCATCATACCCATAGGGGTATATGTATAATAAAGATTTTAGATTACATGCCCCTCAAAAAATAAGCGGAGGTATGTACAATGTCATCAACTAATATCCAAGCAGATCAAATTCTGGATTGTAAAGGACTTGCTTGCCCCATGCCCATTGTCAAAACGAAAAAAGCCATGAATGAGCTCAATGCCGGGCAGGTTATTGAAATTCAGGCCACGGATAAAGGCTCATTAGCCGATTTACAGAGCTGGGCCCAAAACACCGGACATCAATATTTAGGTACTCTTCAATCGGGAGATGTCATGCAGCATTATTTACGTAAATCCCATCCTGATGAAACGAGGGGAGAACAGACCTTTCCATGGACGATAAGCCACGAAGAATTGCAGACGAAACTATCCGCAAACGAGAAAATAACGTTGCTGGATGTCCGTGAACCCGCGGAATTTGCTTTCAAACGTATCCCTGGCTCAAAATCCATTCCTCTCGGAGAACTGGAAAGCAGACTCGGTGAGCTAAATGTAGATGGAGAGATCGTAGTGATTTGTCGTACTGGAATCCGTAGTGATCTGGCCTGCCAGCAATTAGTAGCCAAAGGCGCCCAAAACGTCAAAAATGTGCTTTTAGGCATATCCGCATGGACAGGTGCGACTGAGGGGAGCAAAACCATATGAATACGACAACAGGAATCAACGCCATGACAGCGCAGGAATTGACTAAAATCATTTTAAATAAAGAACATCTCTTTATTGTAGATGTCCGCAACGAAAGTGATTTTAACAATTGGAAGGTGGAGGGCGAACAGATTGAGATTATCAACCTTCCGTATTTCGATTTGCTGGATGGCGTTGACCATGTACTGGAGCAAATTCCCGATAATGAACCCGTGTTAGTCATCTGCGCCAAGGAAGGTTCTTCTATATTTGTCGCAGAACAGTTGGTTGCAGCCGGCCGGACCCAACTATTTTACCTTCAAGGAGGGATGAAAAGCTGGAGTGAATATTTGGCGCCTGTCAAAGTTGCTGAACTACAGAATGGCGGAGAACTATTTCAATTCGTTCGAATCGGCAAAGGCTGTCTTTCCTACATGATCATTTCCGAAGGAGAAGCGGCTGTCGTGGATACACTGCGGATGACGGATATTTACGAACAATTTGCCCGCGAAAAAGGAGCCCTAATCACACATACGATAGACACTCATCTACATGCAGATCATATCTCGGGAGGCAAAAAGCTGGCGGAGAGCGTAGGGGCAACCTATTGGCTGCCCTCCAAAGACGCTGAAGAGCTGACCTTTGATTATGCCAAGCTGGAAGATGGTCATGCCATTACGGTTGGTAACACAACGATTAACATCCAGCCGATTTACTCTCCTGGTCACACCATCGGCAGCACATCCCTCATTGTGGATCAACAATATCTGCTGACCGGAGACATTTTGTTCATTCAATCCATTGGCCGTCCAGATTTGGCGGGGAAAGCGGAGGATTGGGTTGGCGACCTGCACACCACACTTTATACCCGTTACAAGGATTTGCCGGAGGATTTGATCGTACTTCCTGCGCATTTTGGCAGCATCACGGAGCTGGGTAAAGGGGGTAAAGTTTCGGCACGATTAGCAGACATTTACCAGACGAATCCGGGTTTAAGCCTGCAAAGTGAGACTGAATTCAGGAATAGAGTGACTGCTAACTTACCAGAACACCCTAATGCCTATCAAGAAATTCGGCAGACCAATATGGGAAAAATTACACCCACGGAAGAAGAACAGCGAGACATGGAAATGGGACCTAACCGCTGTGCCATACATGACCACTAAAGTGGGTGCATGATGGATATTCTCCTGTATGGAGTCATGGTGCTTCTGGGTCTGATCGGATCATTCTTTTCCGGTTTGCTGGGTATAGGCGGAGCCATTATCAATTATCCGTTATTGCTTTTTGTCCCGGCTGGCTTAGGTGTAGCGCATTTTTCAGCGCAAGAAGTGTCCACGATTAGCATGTTTCAGGTCTTCTTTTCCTCATTAGCGGGAGTATTGGCCTTTCGCAATAGAAAAAACAAGCCTTCCCTTGTGCATAAGGGACTTGTCTTGTATATGGGCACAAGCATTATGCTTGGAAGTCTGATCGGCGGAATGGTATCTCATTTTCTGGACGAACAAGTGATCAATATCATTTATGGGGTGCTGGCGATGCTCGCCGTCGTGCTGATGCTTATACCAAATAAAGGGAAACCCGAACAATCCACAAGCGAAATTACGTTTAACAAATGGATCGCGATGGGGGCCGCCTTTTTGGTCGGTATCATATCAGGCGTCGTAGGTGCAGGAGGGGCATTCATTTTAATTCCTATTATGTTAACCGTGCTCAAGATTCCTACCCGAACGACCATTGCATCCTCACTCGCTATTGTGTTCATTTCTGCCATTGGCGGTGTGATTGGCAAAATATCAACGGGCCATATTCCGATTATCGTAACTGCTTTTACGGTATTGGGGAGTTTGATCGGCGCACCTCTGGGCTCCAAATGGAGTGCGAAAATCAATCCAGTTATTTTGCGATACTGTTTAGTGGTATTGATCCTTCTTACTACCATTAAAATTTGGAGTTCCATATTAGGATTTTAAATAACAAAGTTGCAGTGAAAAAGGAGCTTTCAGGATGAATCAGGAATATACTCAGCAAAAAACTACCATCGTATTATTCAGCGGGGAGCTGGATAAGGCTATCGCTGCATTTATTATCGCAAATGGTGCGGCGGCTTACGACCATGAAGTGACCATCTTCTTTACGTTTTGGGGGCTAAACACGCTGCGTAAGGAGGAACTCGTACGCACAAATAAGGGGCTACTCGAAAAAGCCTTTGGCTGGATCATGCCGCGTGGACCCCAAAAGCTGGCATTGTCCAAAATGAATTTTGCAGGACTCGGCCCGCAGATGATCAAGCATGTCATGAAAAAGCATAATGCGCTTTCTCTTCCGCAGCTTATCGAGCTGGCGCAAGAGCAGGGAATCAAGCTGGTAGCTTGTACCATGACCATGGATCTGCTAGGACTGCAACAGGAAGAACTGATGGACGGTTTGGAATATGCCGGAGTAGCTGCCTACTTGGGGGATGCTACGCAGGGCAAGGTAAATCTATTCATTTAGGGTGTCTTAATTATTTTTTTGGTTTATAATATACCTATACATGTATATGATTAAATCAAAAAGGAGTCTATACCTTATGGATTACAATTATAGTGATGAACTGAAAACACGCCTGAGAAGAATTGAGGGTCAGGTGCGTGGGGTGCTTCGTTTAATGGATGAAGGACAGTCCTGCAAGGACGTAGTAAGCCAGTTATCTGCCGTACGCAACGCATCCGATAAGGCAATTGCCCAAATCGTGGCAGAGAATCTGCAACGTTGTATATTGGAAGAGCAAGAAGCTGGTGGAGATACAGATAAACTTGTTAAGGAAGCAATTCAGCTTCTCGTAAAAAGCCGTTAAGGAGGTCATTTTATTATGTCTTTTAAAGTTGAAAAAGAAATTACTCCTCAGCAGCTCGCGGCCCGTCTGAAACAAAATGAGGAAATTGTCATTATAGATGTACGCGAACCTGCTGAATGGTCAGAAGGCCATATTGAAAGTGCCAAGCACATTCCCCTCGGTCAATTGCTGGAAAGACAACACGAGCTTGATCCAAAGCAAGAAACGATTATAGTATGCAGAAGCGGAAACCGCAGCGGGCTGGCATGTGAATTACTTGGCGAAAAAGGTTTTAATGCGGTTAATATGATCGGTGGCATGAATGAGTGGACAGATACAACGGTATAAGCATAAAATTTTTCTTAGGGCAATATTATTTCAAATAATATTGCCCTCTATACATAAGGAACGGTGAACATAAGTGCCTAAATTTTTGTTGAAATAAACAGGATGTTGAGAAGTTTCGTTCGTAACCCGAATACGAAAACCCCCATTTCCATTGGGTATGATTTCATTTAAATGAATGCTGGATTGTTGAACATCCGTTTCCAGATCCATGTCTTTATGGCAATTACCTGTTGATTTTTGTAAGACGAACCCGTAACATTAGAAAAAAATATAACGGGAGCCTGTGGAAGCAAGCTGAGAGTATGACTAAGCCGTCGTAGACCGTGTGAACCTGTTGGATAATGCCAGCGTAGGGATAACTGTATACATATGTATAAGCCAACAGTCTTTCACAGGTTCCTGAAGAAAGAGGGTTGGTTTTTTGTGTTAGATAAAAAGGCTTTATTGCTACAAAATATGCGGGATACGAATCCGCTCATTCACAATATAACTAATGTGGTCGTCACCAATTTTACGGCAAACGGACTGCTCGCGCTCGGCGCTTCACCAGTTATGGCATACGCCAAAGAGGAAGTCGCAGATATGGCCCGTATTGCAGGGGCGCTTGTACTTAACATCGGGACGTTAAATGAGGAACTTGTAGAGTCCATGATTGTGGCTGGTTTATCGGCTAATGAGCATGGGGTACCCGTGCTGTTAGATCCCGTGGGTGCGGGGGCGACTCCATTCCGCACAGCCTCCGCTCTCCGTATTCTAGATCGGGTCAAGGTGGATATTATTCGCGGTAACGCTGCTGAAGTTGCACAAATCATTGGCGAAGACATGCAGATTAAAGGTGTCGATGCTGGAGAAACAGGTGATTTGAATATTCCACAACTTGCAGTCAAAACAGCCCATCAACTGAATACGATTGTTGCAATCACCGGCAAAGAAGACGTCATTACCGACGGCCGTATAGGATGGATCATTGAAAACGGCCATGGCATGCTTACCAAAGTTACGGGAGCTGGTTGCCTATTAACTTCGGTGCTGGGCGCTTTCGCTGCTGTCGAAAACGACAGGCTTACTGCTGGTATGGTAGCACTTGCCGTATATGGCGTTGCTGCTGAAATGGCAGCGGAACGAAAAGGTGCAGAAGGACCAGGAAGCTTTCAGATCGAGCCGCTTAATATGCTGTTCGCTGTAACGCCGGACGATGTGCGCCAGTACGGTAGGGTGCGCCCGCTAGAATTACAGGGCGGAAAACCCTCAGTCAGTTAACACCGCTCGATTTTTTAACGTCATTGGTTTTAAGTGAAATTGTGGGAAATACACTATACGACGATAAGGTGAGCATTGGGCAACTTTTGTTTGCTTTGATACCGTGGTGCGCGCTGTCCTACTTTTTTGAAAAGGCAACGACCCATTTTGTAAGATTTGGATATATGGCGGAGGGCCGGACTGTACTGCTCATCGAGCCAAACGAAGCGAGGGCCGCAATCAGCAGCAATTGCCGGACCAGGAGCAGCACGATATGCCGCATCCGGTCGAAAATGCTGGCGCCTTGAATCGCTGCCGCCCGCAGCATTGTACCCGACAGATTGCCAAAGGCCCCAAGCTGCACCCTAACCGCATATGGAATTGCTCCGGCGATACCGGCAATGACCAGTAGGGAAGGGGTGCCGTACAAATGAAGGCCGATGGACTCCAGCCATTTCTGATTCCAGATGAAAATATACCCGATCCCCAGGACTACGCCGGGTACCGCCAGCGATACAATCTATGATTTATTGAAGGAGAGGAAGCCTGTGAATTTGCAGCAATTAAAGGTGTTTGTGCTCGCAGTTGAACTGCAGAAGCTGTATCTGGTCGCGCAAAAACTGGAGGTGACGCAGCCTACCGTTACTTTTCATCTGAATAAATTACAGGAGGATATTGGCGTTTCACTGTTTCATACGAAATCTTATCATGTCATTAAGCTGACTGAAGCGGGGAAAGCCTTCTATCATTATGCTTCGCAGATCAATGCCTTGTCCTTGGAGGCCGAATCGCTGATGGACATGCACCGGGGAACGGGAGCAGGCAAACTGGAGTGGAGTAGCCTAAACATTTCCGATAGATATTCCGATAACTATTAAATGGACATATACTGCTTATGTAGGGATTTACAAGGCTGGATTACAGCAGTAGGTTTTTGAAAGCTTACTTACTGGTTAGACAAATACATACTGTTATCAAGGAGAGCATAGATCATGAATAAGAAACGTTTGCGCCAATGGATGGCTCCGTTCGCAACGGCTACATTGATTTTGAATACGGGATATAGCATCTGCGGAGGAACCGATGCAGTGGCGAGTGCGTTGCCGACTGAAGAGCATAATTCGAATCTGACAGGCTTGAATATAGCACAGCCACATACGAAATTAGCATCAGTTCAAGGACGCCATGTGCCAGTTACTTCAGGCACAAAAGTGACTGCGTTTACAAAAAATAGTAATCAAACACCCTATATTAACAAAATGATAAAAGCGATGGCGAGCCAAACCGCTGCTCTAAGTATTGCACCAGCAGAGGTGAGCAATCTGACAGCGGTTCCGCTAGATACAACAAAGGTGAATTTGTCTTGGACCAATCCGTCAGACATCAATTTTGACCATGTAAAGGTGGTCAATGTCAGTACCGATGTGTATGTCAATAACATTAACAGTAACTCTTATACCATGAGCGGATTACAGCCAGATACGACATATACCTTTCGAGTGAAGACGGTGGATAAGAGTGGAAATGAATCTCAAGGTACTACAGTACAGACCAAAACTGCTTCCATTAATGTTCCTGTAGATAAGACACCTCCAGGAGAGGTAAGCGGGCTGACAGCGACGAATGTGGGTTACAACGCTTTTACTGTGAATTATATATTGCCGAAGGATACTGACCTGAGCCAAGCCATTATCTATTTAAATGACAAAGAGGTGCAGCGAACTACAGGGACGTCCTATACGTTCAGTGGATTGATTGCTTCGACAAACTATAAAGTAACAGTTAAGACAGTGGACAAATCCGGCAACATATCTGGAGGGGTCAGTATTCCGGTTACGACTACAGCCCTCACCGTCGATACAGTGCCAGAAGTAACAGGAGCTTCAGTGACATCAGTTAATAACTATAGCGTTACGGTTTCTTGGACGAGGCCCAGCGGAATTAATACGGTCAGTCTGTATAAGGACGGACAGCTGGTAACCGATTCAACGGGAACATCCTATACATTCAACAATCTTTCGGCAAGCCAGACATACACGTTTATGATCAGATCCAAGCGAAGCACAGGTGTATTGTCCTCCGGTGTGAGGCTGACTGCCACAACGAACAGCACGTCCTCCAATTCGTCGGAAGTATCCAATCTTGAAGTAGATAGCAAAAGTGATACCTGGATCAAAATTACTTACGATATGCCGAGTCAGGCTGAAAAAGTAAAAATATATGTTGACGGTGATTATAGGGGTACTACATCCTCTGAATCCTATAAAATTACGGATTTACGTGAAGGACGCTGGTATGAGATTAAGGTTACAACTGTAAATAGCAGTGGAAGGGAATCCAGCGGTGTAAGGATCTCAGAACGTGCAGATAGTTATAGTTATTCCTCGTCGTCATCTAGTTCATCGAACTATGAGAAAGCAAGAGATTTGATGCGAATTGCGGAAAACAGTCTGAATGCTTCTGATTGGCGCTCTGCCAGAGACGCAATCAGTGACCTGCCGAGCGGGACACGTAAAAGCGATCTTCTGGATCGTCTAGAAGCTATTCGCAATAGAGCGGTTGGTACCGGTAGTTCATCGACCGGGACAAGCTCAGCTACATCGAATTCCAGCACAGCGTCTTCATATTCTAACAATGCGTTTTCCTCATATTCAACTTCATTTACCCTGACACCAGGAGCTACATCAGCTTATGTCGATGGTCGTACTACGACGATGGCTCAGGCACCACGAATAATAAATGGGGTAACGATGGTCCCGCTGCGCTTTATCGGTGAACGTGTGGGCTACCAAGTGAACTATGATAAAGGGACTAAAAAGATTATCATGAATCGCCTTACCGATGGCAAACAAGTGGTGCTTCAAGTCAAGAATTCGACTCTTGCAGTGTACGAGTTAAACAACTCTCGGAATTACTCGACGAACATCACAGCTCCGGTTATTATTAACGGGCACACACTGGTTCCATTACGAGTCATTAGCGAGCTTTCGGGCTATCAGGTGAACTATAACGCTGTATCCAAACAAATCACGATTACAAAATAACTGCTTCTGTAAAAACAATTTCATAGTAAATCATTTGGAACACAGCTTGTCGAGAAACCCGGTCATTTCCATGACCTAGGGTTTCTCCTTTTTTGTATGAAAGCCCGGATTTACACGAGTTCTTTTTGAAGATAAGCATCAATTTTTGCAAGGGCTTCTTCTGTACCGCCAGATTGCTGGAAGCTATCATTTATTTTTTGTATGCCTTTTTTATACGCTGCGTTCGATATCACTTCATGTACGGCCTCTCTTAACGAATGTGCATTGATATGCTCTTTGGTTATTCGATAGCCAGCTTGAAGTTCCGTTAACCGCTGCGCGACCATCGGCTGATCCTTGTCCTGTGGCAGTACGACCAAGGGAACATTGAAGTGAATCCCTTCATTCACGCTGTTCATTCCACCATGAGTAATAAATACATCTGCATGACGTAATACCTCCAATTGGGGAACATAAGGAGAAATAATAAAGTGCTCAGGGGCCGGATTGATCTTCGTAAAGTCAGCCTTCTCGCCAGCTGCAATCACAACCATGCCTTCAAAATCGGAAAAAGCTTCAATACAGGTGTTAAAAAAGTCTTCAACATGATCCAAAACCGTTCCCATCGAAATATACAGAACCTTGTTATTTTGTAATACATCCAAAGGAAAAGAATATTCCCCTTTGCGCTCAGGGAAGCTCGGACCAATAAAAAGGTTCTCCTCACCAAAACGGTCACCGTCCGGTTGGAAATATCGACTGGTATATACCACATTCAGTTCCCCAGAATTGTTCATAAATTGAAACATATCCTCAGGAGCAACCCCGAATCTTTCTTTCATGAGATGCAGTGAAGTCGTGGCATGTTCATCAAGCTGAAATGGCACTTTTACGTCAGAACTAAAAAGATTGCTGGCCATCCGATTCTTTGTAATTAAAAAGGATGGTGATGAAGCAATGCCTGGGATATTCAAATAATCTCTAACTAACTCACCAGCTCCAAATCTATCATAGAATACAAAGTCAAAATCAATATTTTCAGATAACCTCTGAGTAACTGCCAATATGTCCATCGAAGTCTGAATATGAATGTTCAAAAATGCGTTCAATCCGGCTGGAGATGCAGTGTCGATGTAAGCAGTCCTGATCAGATCGGGGTGCAGGTGAACCGTTGCTCCAACTGCTTGAAGTCTGTCCTTGTATTTCTCAGTTGTAATGTAATGTACCTGGTCTCCCCGTGCTGCAAAGGCTTGCGTAATCCCAATCGTAGGGTTCACATGTCCTTCTGCCGGAAAGTTAACCATTAATATGTGTAGCATTCATCATCACTCCTTTATGCATCGTTAGAGACCGCAGCTTTCACTGAATCTCTCTATCTATAATAACAATAATATTTATATTTTCAAATGATATCCTTTCAAAATACTTTCGATATACTCTTAAGGTCTCTCAGCATACCGTAAGAAGCGTTAGAGCGTGAGGAGCTACTAGAAGAAGGCGGATCAGGCATTGTATCTGGCCAAGAGCAGGGGAAGGAACAGGACAATGGTCGCTGAAGATTAAAACGATTCCTCAAATCGCTTTCAACCAGTAATATGGACGGATAATAGTTTTGGGTGGCTGGTAAATATCAACTCAATGGGTGAACTCGGGCAATCTCGTTATCGATGCAACGAGTACTTTCTTCATCTCTGCGTTAGTCCAGAACAACGACAAGTGCCATTGAGCCTGGTTGACATTCGTTAATGCTTTCACTTATACTGTCTGTAATCTTATATACGATATACGTTGAAAGAGCCCAGTAGTTGCTTCATCCCTGTTCCAGAAAGCCGGGGGGAGATGAGACCCGGTACACATGAAGCGAGCGAATTACACTCTGGAGTATCCTGGCTAATCCCGGGCGGACGTTGCGAACGTTAACTCGCTATCGAGTGGTATCCAGGACACGTCAAGCCAGTCTATGCTTCCTGTGCCGGATACAATCAGGGTGGTAACACGGTTATATAATCGTCCCTATGTCTACTAACAGACGTGGGGACGATTTTTTTGTCTTTCAACGAATGCTGTGAGTTGTGCACGGCTCGCGGTAGTAGTTCTCCATGGCTGTTGACCAAAATTGGCCAGCTGTCCGAGAATAAGGACTCGATATAAGGCACGCGACAAATTGAAGGAGTGGAATAAATCATGAACATTATTGATGAACTTGAATGGCGCGATGCCATTAACCAACAGACGGATAAAGAGGGGCTTCGGGCCTTGTCGAACGAGAAGTCTGTCTCCGTATACTGCGGGGTAGACCCAACAGGCGACAGCATGCATATTGGACACTTGATTCCGTTCATGGTGCTTAAGCGCTTCCAGCTTGCCGGGCATCGTCCGGTCATTCTGATCGGCGGAGCAACAGGTACAATTGGTGATCCGAGTGGCCGTCAGACCGAGCGCTCCCTTCAAACTCTGGAACAAATTCAGGCTAACGTCGATGCGCTCACAGCGCAGATGAAGAAGCTGTTCATTACGGAGGGCGACAACCAGATTCGTATGGTGAACAACTATGACTGGACGCAACAGATCAATGTGATTGAGTTCCTGCGGGATTACGGCAAGAACTTCAGCATCAATACGATGCTTGCGAAGGATGTCGTTGCAAGCCGACTGGATAGCGGCATTTCCTTCACGGAATTCTCCTACCAGATTCTGCAATCGCTGGACTACCTGCATCTGTACCGGAATGAGGATGTGCAACTTCAGATTGGTGGCTCCGACCAATGGGGCAACATTACGAGTGGCCTGGATCTGATCCGCAAGAAGGAAGGGGCAGAAGCCAAGGCATTCGGTCTGACGATTCCGCTGATGCTGAAGTCCGACGGCACAAAATTTGGCAAGACCGCTGGAGGGGCGGTATGGCTCGATCCGAAGAAGACGACGCCATACGAGTTCTACCAGTTCTGGGCGAACACGGACGATCGGGATGTTGTGAAATACCTGAAGTACTTCACTTTCCTGTCGAAGGAGCAAATTGACGAGCTGGCCCAGAAGGTCGAGACCGAGCCGCATAAACGCGAAGCGCAAAAAATGCTCGCTGAGGAAATGACCCGCTTCGTACATAGCGAGGAGATGCTGGAGCAAGCGAAGCGGATTACGTCAGCTCTGTTCAGCGGCGATATCCAATCCCTGACGGCAGATGAAATTGAGCAGGGTTTCAAGGAAATGCCGACCTACGAGGCAACTAGGGACTCCAAAAATATCGTGGACTGGCTGGTAGATATGGGCATCGAGCCTTCCAAGCGGCAGGCGCGCGAGGATATCACCAAGGGAGCGATCTCTATTAATGGTGACCGGATAAGCGATATTGCCCATGAGATAACAGCCGAGCAAGCGATTGGTGGCCGCTTTATTATCGTACGTAAAGGGAAGAAGAACTACAGCCTGGTAAAGCTGGCGTAGCTATAGCAAACAGTTGCAGTAGCCATTCCATCAGATAGCCAAGCAGATTCATCGCCCTGACAGGCGACATCGCTGCGGCTCCGTTGTTTAGGCCCTTTTGCAGCTGATCTGGGTAAATGAGCCTCACATCAGCTGCGAAGGGGCTGTTTTTGCTGTGTATCCAAGCGTCTGCTCATTGTAGCTTCGAACCAAATCACATAGCTGCCTCATCAGGCAGATGAGCTTCTTTGGGTCTCTTATTGGTGCAGTTCTCAGCGTGAATCAATCAGAGTTTTTTTGTCATTTTTCGCTAGATGTAAAATACAAGAATCAAAGCGGAGAGAAGTCCGAAAATAATAGGCGAATACAGATACATGAACTTGATTGTGCTCAGGGCCGCAGTTGACTGTTGTTCCTGAGTTCCAATATAGCCAACCAGGCACAGAGGGACAATCATGATCCAGTACTTATTGCGGAGCAGAGCAGGGATTGAACGCTTCAGTGGTATTTTTTTTGTGTTACCACCGGTTTTACACGTTCTTTGGTTGTTTTGAATGTAATCAGGTACATGAACGGTGCTAGACAGCCAAAAATCAGGAATGTAAAGAACCAGCCTGACTTGCCGCCACCAAAAGCATTCACGAGTGGCATCGTGGCATAAGAGATCAACGCAGCCCCTGCCATAGCCAGCGTCATTCGGAAGATGTTGAGTAGGGACGAGCACTCCAATGACAGCTCCTTCAATTGATTGAAACAATAACTTATGTACAAAATACTATATAATATTAATTTCTAAGATTTGTTGACGAAGCTATGAAACTACTGTATTTTCATATAGTGTTACACATCATATGTGGACATCCGTTTCATGGGAACGGAAGTGTCCTTTTTTTGTGTAGAAGATAGGTGGAGGTAGTGGAGGAAATGGCTTCATTTTTTCATGCATATTGTCCTGAAGGAGTGAACAGCAAATACCGTCTCATTGTTTTTGACGATAAGAAGGAGGCGTTCATTCCTCTTACAGTGTTTTATCACGATCAGTTCAACAGGATCAGTGAGAGTTCCGTAATCGCTTATTTAAATACCTTAGAGCCATTCTTTTATTGGTTAAAGTACAAAAGCTACTACAAGGCCAGAAAGGTCTGTTGGGATGATGAGCCAGAGGCTGTTAAGGAAGCGGTAAGGCAATATTTAATAGAACAGATGCATTGTAAGATTCGTGGTAGAGATGGGCATGAAGGCGTGTACTTAACGAGTAAAAGCTCCAAAACTGTTCAACTGTTTCTGTCCGCTATTAAAGGTTTTTATAAGACCATGATTCGCTTAAAGAAGTATACACAGGCCAATCCACTTATCGATATAGAATATAAAGATAGTGTTTCTGAGCAACCAGGGGAAAGGGGGAACAGACCAAGGATGCCCAAAGCGGCAGGTACCGAGGAACCGCTATCTTTCAGAAAACAAACGGATTCTTATTTTAAGGTCATCAATGAAGAATGGCTTACTCCTTGAAGCAAAGAAGATGAAGATCGCAAAAAATAGAGCTAAAAACGAACTTAAGGAGATCCAACTGATAGAGAAATCTCAAAGGGATGAGACATATGCGCCGGAAATCCGTATCTCAAACAAATGAGCTGGAATGGCTTCAAGCATCATACGACAAGAGAAAGAACCGTTCAGTCGAACTTGGTGTAAAGGCGATTGATGCGCTAATTAAAGAAGGTAAATCTGTTTCGTACCGAACTGTTTCGGACAAGTCAAAAGCAATTGATCCAGATGGAATAGGTATCCACCAAAATACAATCCGTAAGAACCCAGAACTTCATAACCATTTCCTAAAGCACAGTACTACTAAAGCTTATAGGCCTCGAAAAAGGTCATATAAGCCCTTAGACGATGATCTGGATGCATTTAAGCACATAAAAGAAGATCGCGACATAGATCGAGTCAGACAGCGTTATATGCAGCTAACTAAGCCAGAATTGGTTGATTTGCTAATTCGGATGGAACAGTATATTGCATATCAGAATCAGTATTGGCTGAAAAGTGAATTTGAAAAGTATATGAATGAGTAAACCTAACTTTGGTTTGTTAAATCAAACGGTACTGCCCCGCAATCAAACGGCAGCCTTGTTGTGCAGCGACACAAAACAGCTTAAATAAAATGATCGAAAACAGTATATCTTTAAATGTAATTAAGCAGACTTATGTCGTTTTTGTGAGACACAAGTCTGCTTAATTAATGACCACGTCGAAACAAATATGCTCAGCTTTCATAATTTTTTGGTGAAAACTGTATGTTATTTGTGCGACCTCGGCGCAAAACGTTAAGGGATGAAGGGAGAAGACCTGTATGATTACGTCCTAGATTCATCCTTCGGCTCAACGGTCACATTCGTAAATCCGCTTTGCATTATTTCATCAACCATCGCATAGATATAGATTCCCTTCGGCTTACACTTGCAGCACTTGTGACTAATCCTTTTCGTGGAATTGGACAGGTACTACCTTCCATTCCATTGTAAAGGATTTTTCTTTTTGTGCAGCACATAAACATAGAAAATTATGAAATTTCTGAGATCATTAATGCAACGCTAGTGATTATTAATCAACTTTCAAAATTTGCACTTCTCCTTCAGTGAATGTTTTATCGGCATAACCGTCACCCCATTGACAAAGCGCTCTTAGAATCGGTTCAAGCGATTGCCCAAGCTCTGTGGTCGAATATTCGACCTTCGGAGGGACCTGATTAAACATTTTTCTGCTTACAAGTCCATCAGCTTCCAATTCTCTAAGCGTTTGGATAAGCATTTTTTGAGTTATATTGTGTACAAGTCGCTTTAACTCACTCGTTCGTTTTGGACCATGTATCAAATAATATAAAACTAGCCCTTTCCATTTCCCCCCAATTACCTCCAATGTAACTTCAAGGTTACAATAATAAACTTTCATGTAGTAAACTCCTCCAGTGTCAATTATTACTTTTTAGTTACTATATAACAAAAAAGTGGGTACTTCTATTATTATTACTTTTGATACATAATATCATTTGTGGGATGTTATTAACAGTTTTTTTGAAAAAACGGCAGTCAAGAGATAATATACTTAGAACAAAAATTAACCTTACAAGGAGAGTCATAACATGGGAAAGTTTAATGGAAAAGTAGCGGTTGTAACAGGGGGTACTAGCGGCATCGGTCTTGCAACAGCGCAGAAGTTTGCAAAAGAAGGTGCACATGTTTTTATTACAGGACGCAGACAAAGTGAACTTGATTCAGCGGTGAAGCTGATTGGAGATAATGTAACTGGTATTCAAGGTGACGTTTCCAATCTGGCGGATTTAGACAGTCTGTTCGAAGCAGTGAAGCAAGAGAAAGGACATTTGGACATCCTCTTTGCAAATGCTGGGCTTGGGTCATTCCTTCCATTGGGTGAGATTACAGAAGAACATTATTACAAAACATTCGACGTTAACGTAAAAGGAACGATATTCACGGTTCAAAAGGCGTTGCCCTTGTTTCCGAACAATGTAGGTTCGATTATCATAACCGGGTCCACGGCTGGTTCCGTTGGTGACCCAGCGTTCAGTGTCTATGGCGCATCAAAGGCAGCAATAAGACAGTTAATTCGCAACTGGATTCTTGATCTAAAAGGAACTGAAATTCGTGTAAACGTCGTTAGTCCTGGATTCGTTCATACACCGGCTTATAATTACTTATTTGGAGCCGAGGTCGAAAATGTCCTTGAACATGCCAAGACCGTAACTCCACTAGGCAGAGTGGGAACATCTGAAGAAATTGCAAATGCTGTAATGTTTCTTGCCTCTAATGAAAGCAACTATATAAATGGAATTGAATTGTTCGTGGATGGCGGAACTGCACAAGTTTAGTTCGGAGATATACCACGAAGATGTATTAATGGCGGGAAAGTCTAACTGTAATCTCTCTTTTGCTTCAATATTGTGGGGAGGATTAACTAATGAGCAATGTTATTGATCTTATGAAGAGACATCTCGAAATTTGGAGTAATACAAACCATGAAAGCCGAAGAAAGGCAATAGATGAAGTCTACTCCGAAAACTGCCGTGTCTACGACCCTTATTAACCAGAAGTAATTGTTGGAGACGCGACGAACTAATGACACTAATTGATGAGGTCCAGGGAAAATTTCTTCATTTTCGTTTTACCATTATGCCAGGTTCCTTAGAAGAACACCATGGTCAAGTAAAGTTTAGCTGGTATTTCGGACCTTCTGACAATCCACAAACAATCTCTGGTCAGGACTTCATAGTCATTGAGAATGGGTTAATCCAATCTTTAGTTGTCTTTATTGAAAAGTCAGAAGAATAACCAGTTATTTAACCGATGGATACAATATACAAAATGTATTGAATTTTCAAAGAAACAAAAACAGTGCTAATAAACTAAAGAAGAGGTGTATCAACTATGACAAACAATAATAATCAAATTATCCTTAACATACGATTCAAAGTAAAATCCGGTAAGAAAGAAGATTTTCGCAAGCAATTATTCTCACTGGCTGACATTATGTCAAATGAAACTAACTTTGTGAACGCCATTATTCATGATGACATGGATCAATCGGAAGACATCGTCATTTACGAGATATGGAAAGGCACACAAGAAAGCTGGCTGCAAGAAGAGTTTCCTAAGCCCTACCGCAAGGAGTATGAAGGAGTTCTCTCCGAATTGCTGAATGATAGAATGGTTAGCTGGTTAATCCCAGTTGCTGAATGGGGAAGCAACTTAACTGGAGCATCTAAAAAACAATCCTTAAAGTAGGTGACTACATGATTCAAATATTTCCAAGTTTGTGGTATTCGGATCATAATAATCAGCAAACGAGAAGCTCATGTTACTGATCAACCAACCGTGATTTGCATAGTATCGAGATGAAGCCAATTGGCTACCTTAAAAACGCGAGACAAAACTTGAAGTTTTGTCTCGCGTTTTAGTTTTAGTTGTAGTAAGTTGTATCGCTTATTAAAACAGTTTTGTGTCTGAATACCGCTGCATGAAGACATGCATCGAAACCAACTTATTATTTTGCATCTGCAAAAATGGGGAATATAATGTATGACACTAAATGAGAATCTATATAGCTCATGGCATTTAATTGTTTTATATACATATGTACAAAATACGAGTTTTGTGAATATATATTAAAAACGCAGTGAAACCGAGTTCAAAAACACGTGTCTCATGTGTCCAGTGACAACAAGTTTACTCCTTTATTGACAACAAGTTTATCCCTTTGAAGAATTATCGGATTTGATAACGACCGAGGTGACTCATTTATTCGAGTTGACGACAATTCATTTCCCC
Organism: Paenibacillus sp. FSL R10-2782; assembly: GCF_038592985.1. Classification (NCBI taxonomy): domain Bacteria; kingdom Bacillati; phylum Bacillota; class Bacilli; order Caryophanales; family Paenibacillaceae; genus Paenibacillus; species Paenibacillus sp. FSL R10-2782. The sequence goes on from NZ_CP151951.1 coordinate 2,782,638, forward strand.
TGTTGATCAGCAAGCAGAAAATGCATTCATTATCATACAAAACATGCTGAATTCTAAGCTCGATTCCTAGCTTTTCTTTTGCCCATTTGGTATGAACATTGCTATCCTGATCTTCTCCTGGTTTGAACTTAACATCCGGGCCCCAAGGTCGTAAATACGTAATCGTTACCGGTGGATCGTATTTACCGTTCTTAATCTCCAGCTTGGCACGTGTAGTATTTGTGTCAGCCGGCTTGTGACCGCTATTGCTGCTGCACCCGCTCAACACGGCCGACATGGTCAACACACCTACCATCAGCAGGCTGCCGATTCGTCTTTTTTTACTTTCGTTCAATATTGTCTCCCCCAGTCTATGTAAAGTAGATTACAGCATTAATAATAATAAATGAATCAGGTAGCTGCCCATACTAACTTTACAACATTTGTTGCACTAATTTAGGATATTGGAAATTGGATATAAATATTGGATTAGTTAAATTTTTTTACTGAATAGGCAAAAGCAGCCCTATAGGGCTGCCTCTTCTGCTGTAACCATACTAATTGCTCGTATATTTTACCCAGTCATATTCGGCGTACAACGGATTAACTCCGTTATACGGACCTAACCAGCTATCTACTCCGGTTCCATTCCATAAATTCATCATAATTTGGCCTGGCGTGCTCGGTACGTTCGTAGTTGCCGTATGCTTTAGAGCCCCGTCAACATACCACTTAATGTATCCTGGCTGCCAATCGAATGCATAGGTGTGGAAGCCATTTGATGCATCAAAACCCAGATCGATAATCTTCTCATGACCACCGACCCCGTTTGTATAATAGTTGAATTGCACTTTTGTCGTGTCTTTGCCTAAAAATTCAATATCTATTTCATCCCATTTCGTGCCATTAGCAGGTCCCGTATATGTGAAAAAGGAAGATACGATTCCTGTATTTTTAGCAGGTTTCATGCTGACCTCGTATAAGCCGTATCCGTAAGTATTCTTCGAGCGATACTCTCCGCCGTCAAATTTATTGTACGCAGGACTTGTTAAGCTAAGCTTCATTTTGCCATCGTTAGTAAAATTGACATTATTGGCACGCCAAGTGCAATTAAACATGCTCCCATTGGAATATCCATCTGCCTTTTGCCATGTACTCGAATTAAAATAACTTAATGGTTCCCAGAACACATCCGCCGCAAAAGCGCTTACCGAAAAAAACAGAGAAACTACACCCGTGGTTACCAGCGTAAACCAATACTTCTTCTTCATAAATACACCTCCATGTAATTCCAAACATGAACAATGTTGTGGAAATGCGGTTTCCAGCAAATGTGGTACGGGCTGCCGGAAACCAAATAATAGAGCGCTTACATATTTGGTGTCCTCATTATATATGGACATAGTGTAGTAAACTATAGAAAATTTTAAAGAAGCATATTCACTTTTTAAGATTCGTGTCAGGACGACGTGAAAGATCTGTTCACGGATGTCCCGGTTTCACAAAAGGTCCAAAACAACTACTGTTTATACGAGCGATCATTATGAAAATTCAATGAAATCCACGTAGGCATCCCAAGTGCCGTCATCGCTCGTCAAGGTGAGTTTGACCTCCTGATCTCCGGTAACGTGAGTAATATTGGACAAGGTTTGGACAGTCGGCGTTTTGCCCGTGAAATAGAAGGAACCTACAGTTACTCCTCCAATAACCAAGTCCACCTTGGCCGTACCAGCATTGCTTGAAGCCCCCCGCACTGAGATATTATGCGTAGATTTAGCAAAATACTGTGAATATGATGCGTAGTCAGCAGTGGCTTACAAGGCGACCCCGTCAAACGGTGCACTGATCTTGCCCGCATAAGTGCCGCCAATATTCATATTTTCAGCTTCAACCTTTGTCCCCGTATTGCCCCCCGTGTTGGGAGTGAACTGCCAGGCATCCAGATTGAAGAGATTGCCGCTGCCTGCCCCAGTAAACACCAGATATATGTTGTGAACTCCAGTGGCATTGCTAATCATGGTCTGTACTTCTCTCCAGATTTGCATCCCTCCAGTTGAAGGTACGTTCAAGGTACCGACCAGAGGGCCTGTCTCACGATCAAGCCGTACTTCAATATTGCCACCAGCATTCGTGGCCACATTAGCTTTGAAGGTTTTCGCTCCGTTAGAACCAAAATCGGCTTTCCCGACAGCGATCCAGTCCCCATTGTGGATGTTGGTTACATTCAGATTACTAATCGGCCCACCGCTGGCTTGCGTGGGTTCGGTCGTAACGCCTGCTTGCCATGCAATGGTCTCCGCTTCAACTCTGGTATACGGATTCAGATTGGATAGTTGAGCGATTCCTGTCATATTCCCCTGCACCTCAGAGATGCTCCCGTCCGCATTATGCACCAGCTTATTAATATGCGGAGAGCGATAGCCTTTTCCATCTCCAATTTGAGCCTTGCTGACCGTTTGGGCATGGTACACGACATACCATTCATTCTTAAAATTAAATACTGCATGGTGATTGTTGCCGCCAACGCCGAAGAACGTATACGGATTTTTTAGGAAATGGCCTTTATAAGTGAAAGGACCCATCGGGTTGTCGCTGACCATATAGCCGATTTCACCTGCAGGGTACTGCGGCGGATGTGATCCGGCAAAATTGATACAGTACGAATAGTAGTACTTGCCGTTGTGCTTGTGAATGCCGGAATCCTCAAACAGGTAAGGAGCATCAATGGTGGTAGCGCTCCCAATCACACTGATCATATCGCGCCTAATTTGATGACTCTGGCAGTCTTCGGATTAGCAATGGAAGCCGAATCGGATTCATTAGGAATTCCTCCACCACTATACAGGTATCCTGTACCATCATCATCCACCAGTACAGCCGGATCAAAAAGCCAAGTCACGCCAGCCATCCCAGGTGTACTATGTGTCACAAGTGCTTTACCAAGCGGGTCTGTCCAAGGTCCGATAGGCGTGTCCGCTGTCAGGACGCCAATACCTGCTCCGCCATTGGCGAAATATAAAAAGAACTTGTCTCTGCCATTTATTTTTTTATGCGCAATGGCTGGAGCCCAGGAGTTAGAAGCCCATTTCGCAATGCCTCTACCGTTGTTCTTGTTGTTGGCACCTGCGACTGGTATCGTTCCGTGATCCGTCCAGTTCACCATGTCCGCAGAGGATATGACCTGGATGCGATCCAGTGCACTGAAGTCATTGTCTTTAATCGACCCATCCTTGTTATACACATACGTATCACTTGACATGTAGATATACACCCTTCCGTCATACACCAATGCATAAGGGTCAGCTCCCAATTTATGATCCATCAGAGGATTGGAATTTCCAGGTAGTTTAGCCAGTGGTCGATTGGCAGCATTCACATTTAGCATGGGAAAGACACCGAGCAATAAAGCGAAGGAAAGAAATAAAACTAAACATTTTCTAATCATAACATTACCTCCGTTTTTTTATATGGTAAGCCGAGCTACCCGTAAATTCATCAAATTCAGGAATATACTCAGACCTCTACCCGTAAGGGGAACGGCTGTGAAGAATGGTTAGAGATAGAGATACAAATAAAAATGAAATCGCTTACAAAATTATTGTTTAGGAGCGCTCTACGAGAGGGGAATCGCTACATACTTATCTCTGTTCTTCTATTGGCAGTTTCAGTTATTGATTGAAAATAATAGGTTTTATTTGGCGTAATTGTAACATGCTCTATTAAAAATAACAATATCATTCTATTTTAAAAAAGAGCAAACCGAAAGGGATGAAACTCAATGGTTTACTCCGTAAAATACTGACATCAGATCAGGCGATCTTGGCTCCACTCTTGAGACCTCTGACTCTCAATCAGCATGACCAGTTTGAGTCTAGAGTCATAGCGAGATATTGTGAGGAGACCAATTCCCACAAATTATGATAACTGTCAAGCATGGTGCCCTACTGGGGGTAAATCCTGTTCTGCGTTTCTTATCCATTACATACGGTCTAAAAACAATCAGCACCTCCAACACCAGCTTTTTGGTCGGTCTTACGACGACCATACAACGAACCATGTCGCTATAATCCATGAGCATTCATATAGTTCACTGCTGTTCTAAAACGACCAATTTATCTATTACCATCATTATTCAGCTTACCAGTTTTAGACCAACTGCTGAACCGAGTACCATTGCAATGAACAGAATTCTCGCGGTATTACGCGGTTCACCGTAAAAGATCATACCTAATATGGCCCCGCCCGAAGCTCCAATACCGGTCCAGACGGCATAGGCTGTTCCCATTGGTAGTGTTTCCATGGCCAGGTTTAGGAACAAAAAGCTCAATCCAAAGCCTCCAAGCAAGTAGAAAGCGGACAGGAAATTCCGGTCTTTATGGAGTTTATTAATCATGAGAACTCCAATCATCTCAAATACGCCTGCCAAAATTAGAAAGACCCAGTTCATATGTCAGTGCACCTCTTCTCCTTGTTTCTTCTCTTTGCTCTGTATTTTGAGTCCTACAACCCCGAGCAGAAGCAGCCCGATCAGCATCAATTTAGATCCCTGTACCTCAGCACCAAACAACAAAATTTCTGCCAATACAGTGCCGGCCGTTCCCAAACCGACAAACACTGCATATACTGTTCCTACCGGAAGTGTACGGGAAGCCATAATCATGAGTATGAAACTGACAAAAATGGCGACTAAAGTCCCCACCCACTCTAACCATCCACTGGCATGTTTCAAGCCGATAACCCATCCAACTTCAAATAATGCTGCAATTACAACAGATAACCATGTCTTGTTCATTCTGTGCTTCCTCCTTTTTGATAACGCTGCAAATGTAGTATGGATTTAAAGCAGCAAATAAAAAAAGCCTGAGATAATACTGCATACAGCAGTTTTTCTCCCAGGCTTTTATCCCTCCGTGACACAGTACACCGACTGTGAGTTTTCTCTCGGACCAGCCGATATTACATCGCGGAACCCTAGAAAACATTTTTGAATTCAATTATAGTTAACATCATACATATTAGTAAATAAATCACGATATAAAATTAATAAGGACTTGGATATCATCAGGTAGTGCTAAGTAAGCTGTCCCAATATCACATATCCCAATGTATATTTCTTTATGCAACTATGTGCCTTTTGTATCATGATCATTCGGATAATGCTTTGTTTTGGTCATTATGAAATCAATTTGTTCTTCATCACCTATATAAAAAGAGTGTGTTCCAGTTTGAACAAACCCCATTTTCTTATAAAAAGCAATAGCATTTTCATTTTTTTCCATACGCGAGCCAGATTTTGTTTTTATTTTGTTCCATTGCAATTTCCATAGCTTTATTTAGCAGATACTTACCAAGTCCATGCTTTTGAAATTTGTTCTTTATATAGATTCTCTCAATTTCGAGTGACTCATCACCCATATTTTCGGATTGGGCATCATTCATATTTACTTTTAAATATCCAGCAAGTTCTTCATTAAAATAGATGAAAAAGATTTCTGAAGAGACATTGGACAATTCCTCCTCCAACTGTTTAGAGTTAAATGCTCTTTCCAGATAGGCTTTCATATTTTCATGTGAATTCTGATCTTTAAAAGTATCGTTGAATGTTTCAACACTTATTTCTTGGAGTATTTGTAAATCTTCACGGCTGCACTTTATTATTTTTTACAGTCATTTTTTAGGTATCGCTCCTTCATATAAATCAATCAATAATTTCTTTTGTTCCCCTTTTTCACGAATTCCCAGTCATTTCCTATGTTTTCTCTTACTCTTTGAAGAAGATTGAAAATGGTTTCTACTTCTCTTTCCGAAAATCCCTCTAATGCAACGTTATTGGAATAAACATTTTCTCTTTTTATAAAAGGATAAACATTGTTCCCTTTCTCTGTTGGAAAGAGTTTTTTGATTTTTTTGTTATGGTTATCCTCTTTCTTTTCAATAAATCCATTAATTACAAGTTTCTTTATGGCACGAGATGCTGTTGTTCGATCTACTTTTATCATCTCAGCTAACTTTTCTTGAATGATTCCTGGGTTTTCGCATATTCGCACAAGGTACAAATACTGCCCTTTTGTAAGGTCATATTCCTTAAATTCGATATTACTTATAGAATCCAATGCCCTTGCTATCATTCCAATTTCACGAAGTACTTCCTTCATAATTAACTCCTTTGTCTCTGTTTTGTTGCAAATGCAATAAAAATGGTATGTATTAAATTTACTCTAATTTTGTTGTATTTGCAACATGTAATTATGATAAAGAGGTTTGGTAGGACTGTCTATAAATATGGGGATTGCACAATTTAATAACATCTGAACTATGGTACAGCAAAGCTGTTTGTTTTGGAATTGGTTTAATGGACCCATTGGTGTTGGAACTTTGTTAACCGTTTGCTTAGGGGGGCTAATACTCAATTACTTTATGCCATTTACTAGGAAATTACTAGACCGCATATTAACACACTCTGCTACATCACCAAATCATGAGAAAGATAAAAAGCATTCTATATAGGTAACTTTACAGCTCTTGCAGAAGCAACTTTATCCCAAAATTGCATGTTCTATAGTTCTTCTTGGTTAATTCCCTCATTATCATAGAATGGCTGGATGGTTGTTATCAAATCCAGTTGCAGTATTAAGGGCCATTATGCTCTCACACCATGAAATAGTAATTCGCCCTTTCCGGTAGTGGAAAGATTGTTACAATAAAGAAGACTGCCGATAAATTTCACCGACAGTCCTTCTCTTCCAAGTAGTATACTCCTCAATCCTATTCGCTGGATAACTCCTTGAGCGATTTGATTTTACCATGGGGATGCTGTTCTTGCTTTCGTGACTTCCAGGCAGCTTCTTTTCTTCTCTTCTGGTGAGCCATAACAGATATCCTCCTTTGGAAATTGTGATGTATACCACTTCCTTATGTTGTCATTTCTCGGCTCTGTTCATTCATAAAACTAAATTTGTTGGATTTTTTGTTATAACTCAGGGTGATACCTGCCCCGTTTTTACAATTCCAAAGTAACTGGAACTGCCGTTAGTAGCTTCCAGAAAATATGAAAACTGCTGCTTTCCGATGTTCGACTCATCTGCGAATTCCTACTTCGGATTCCAGTTATCGCTCCCCATTTCTTACCTTGATAAAAGCGCAAAGGGTTACTTTTTCCGGCAACAAGCGATCGACAAGCTCACGAAATCCGGAGTGATCATCGGCTATGCCAGTGCAATCAGCACGAGCTGCTGGGATACAATACCGCCGTCGATATGGATGACTTTTTACAGGCTTTCTTCCGGTATCCGCTAGGACGCGCTATTTAGTTTGATTTGGACGAAAATCTATATTCTCAGACTCTCCATAAAAAAGCTCAATGCGTTGGACACCCACTTTTTGGGATGAAGAACAAGCTGGATCTCCAGCTTGAGCTCGGTATGCTCAAAGGGTAACACCTTTAGCTCTTCCCGTTCAATCTCCTCCAGCGCGGCCATTAGCGGTAGAATGGATATACCTTCTCCGGTTTTGATGCTCCGCTTGATCGCTTCCGGATTACCCAACTCTAGGCCCACTCGATAGGCGATTCCATTTGCGCGAAGCACCCTTTCCAGCAGCTGCCTGTAGTTGCACGTATGCTCGGGCATGATCCACTCCGCATCCACCAGATCGTCCAGCCTGATTCGCTCTTTAGCGATAAGTGGATGGTTCGGATGGACAATCAGCACAAGCGGTTCTTCGCGAATCCTAATCCACTGTAAGGCCGGATCGCTTGAATCGTCCGCGAGGATCAGCCCGACATCAGCCTCCCCTTCCCTGACCTGGTGCAAAATCATCTCTTCGCGATCCGTATGCAACCGTATGTTCAGATCAGGGTATTCTTTGCGGGTCGCCTGCATATACGGCGGCAAAAAATACGAAGCGATGGAATCCATGGTACCGATCATCATGGAACCCCCGCCCTGCTTGGCCAATTTTTCTTTGGATTGCTCGAAGAGCTCCAGCATTTGTCCGGCAAGCTTGAACAGCTCTTCCCCGGCGGAGGTAAGACGAATCTTGTTGTTGCTGTAGCGATCGAACAATTTGACCTGATACGCTTTCTCCAGCTTCTGAATCTGGGTCGTGACACTGGATTGTGCGTAACCGAGCACTTCTGCTGCTCTCGTAAAGCTTTCACGAATGGCAACTTCCCGAAATGTCTGAAGATAGATGAAATCCAAGCTGATCACCCCATCGAAATTATTGATGAGAATTATCACTTATTATAGATAACTCTGATGCTATCTCCTATGTTACATTAGATTTAATTCAACGGGAAGGGATAACTGATGATGATGAACGAACAACATATTCATGGGATTTTTATACCGCTGATTACACCTTTTTCGCGTGACTATAAGCTGGACATCAATTCGTACCGGAAGTATGCTACCTATCTTGCAGGCCATGACATCCAGGGTCTGGTGGTTAACGGTACGACGGGAGAGTCACCGACCGTATCCTGGGATGAAGTCAAACAGATGGTACAGGTAACGCAGGATGTTCTGAAGAGCATGAACAAAACTATTCCGATCATCATTGGCACGGGAACGAACGATACCTATTCAACGGTGCATCGGACGGAAATGGCGGCTGAATTAGGAGCGGATGCAGCCATGGTGGTCACTCCGTATTACAACCGGCCGACGCAGGAAGGAATCTTGGAGCATTTCCGTGTCGTATCTCGTGTAGGCCTGCCTGTGCTTGTATACGAGATTCCGGTTCGCACTGGCAGTCGCATGACATTAGATACAATACGCAAAGTACTCGACCTGGATGGCGTAATTGGGCTCAAGGACAGCGCGGGCGGTCTTGATCTGCTCTTGAAATTGACCCAGTACGAGACTAAGCCTATCCTCTGCGGAGAGGATGCCTATTTCCATGCCATGCTATGTCAGGGGGCTGCTGGCGGTATGCTTGCATCCGCTCATATCAACATCCAGAAGTATGTGGAGATATACCAACGTTTTGTGACTGGTGATATGAACGGGGCGCGAGACAGTTTCATGCTACTGGAGCCGATGATCCAGCATGTATTTGCAGAACCAGCCCCGGCCGCGATCAAGTGGTGGCTTGCCCAGCAAGAGATTATTGCCGCCGAGCAATTACGTCTGCCACTTATGCCGCTGTCGGATCAGGTGAAGCAGGGTCTCCTGAATTCGATCGTATCCTGATAAATCAACTTGTCTCAGACTTCCCAATCATAACGTAGAAGAAGGGGCTGTCCCGTCAGTTCGATAAGGCGATCTTGTTCTAGTCTCAGAAATCGTCCGTAGTGCGGATGGCGTTTCCCCTCAAAATGTGTTTCGAAAAAAAAGGCCGTATTCACTCGGGCCTCCATGATTACAGACCCTGGGGCTGCAAACCAATGGTTAAACCGCTTGGTCCACGCTTGATACAGAACATTGGGTGACGCTTCCATTTTTCGTTCCACTGTTAGATTAGACGGTCTTTGTGAAATATCCGGCAAAGAAATAGGTAGTGTCACTTCATCTTCAATCCCTTCAGTTCAAGAGCATTATGATCATCTCTTTATTATTATACCCATAAGTATCCGTTGATTTTGGAGTCATCATCTGTCCAATAAATACAAAAACGACTGGAGATCCCACCAATAGGGGCTCCAGTCGTTTTTTATAACTATTCGGAAGATCATTTTTGGTTTTGGAACAGTAGTGATATAAACGATAATTACTTATCCAAGGAAGCCTTTCCTTCCTTAAATGCGATCAGGAAAATAGCCCCGCCTATAATTACTGCAGATAGAAGCAGTAGTGTCAAATTGCTGTATAGATACGCTGCAACGTCAGTAACCATCGGGAGAATAGGAAAGTTAAGCCTGAGCTGTGTAAGCAGTCCACCTACAATGGTGATACCGAGCCCTTCGGCCAAAAAACAGGAAAAATTCAAAAAAACCATACCTGAGCCTGATTCGTCAGCGCTTAGCGAGCCTGCCACAATGGTTGAGATAACCGTTTTGACAAAGGATAGTCCACCAAAAATCAAAACTAAGGCCCCCGAGATGATCCAGGGGGTACTCCCAAAGCAACGGTCGATCCGATCATTCCAAAAGCCTTTCCTTGATGCTGCTTTTCGATACTTCTGGTAACGATGGCCATAATCAGCCCGGGAACGGCAGAAGCACCCGCTCCTTGAATAAATCGCGCGGCAAGTAAAGCCGGAAACCAGAAATGAAAAAGCAAGCCGATTAGCGATCCCCCGCCGTATATCAGCACACTGATGAAAAACAGTTTTTTTTATGCCATAGATGTCCGATATTTTTCCGTAAACGGCCGTTCCTACTGCAAAAGAAAGAACGAAGCTGGTATTGACGTAATTTGCGACGGATGGCTCAATTCCAAATTGAACAGCAATATCGGGCAACGATACGTTGAACACCGTCTCATTCAATACACTGAAAAATGCAAGCACGCACAGCCAAATCAAGGATTTAGGGATGCGTTCCTCAACCGATTTTTCCATCATGCAAACCCCTTAAAAATGCAAGGGGAACACGCAGTTTATAGGACCAGTGATGCGATGTCCCCTTTATTTTGTGCCCTTCTTTTCACTATGTACTTCATTCTAGCGCCTCCAAAAGTAAAAATCAGTTTAATCAAAACTACCTAACCATATTATCATAAAAATATTACCTGCTATCAAATGATTCTCAAGATCAGAAAGAGTCATATTTGTGGTATCGGAATCCTTCCACAATTCAAAGTAGTAGCCGTCTTGGGTATGATGTACAAAAATAAATGGGTTTCTCCAGCCATCAGCAGATGGTCTCTCTAATACCGAGAGCATTTAGAAAACTGGATTGTTTTGGTTTTCCGTTCCCCATTCACATAATTCTTCCAAAACAGGTAATAGTGTTTTCGCTTTATCGGTGAGACTGTACTCGACTTTAGGGGGAACTTGAGGATACTCTTTTCGTTTCACCATACCATCCGCTTCCAATTCTTTAAGTTGTGAACTCAATGTTTTATAGGTAATAGCTCCTATCTGTCTTTTCAGATCATTAAAGCGAACCGGTTCGTTTTCTGCTAGGAGGTAAATAATAACCATTTTCCATTTACCACCAATAACTGACAATGTATAACCAAAAGGTGTATCTTGAATATTTTTAACTTTACCTTTAAATTCGGCCATACTCATATTTACACTATCCTTTCGGGTAGTACCTATCAAAAAAGTGCGTACTACGTTTTTATTCGAGTTCAGTTTATACTAACCTCACTTTGAAGTAAAGGAGAGAACAACATGACTAAAAAAACAATACGTCTTTTAATGCCACAATGGCAAGGGGGAAACAACCCTAACTACTCTTTTGGAGCCGAACTGCTTGCTTGGCTAGCCCCGGACAATGATCAACCTCTTATTCATGTTCCAGTTCAAGCTTATGATGGAATTCCGCTTCAAAATGAGAACGGTATGTATGGGAGAAAACAGCTACTTGAACAATTAGAGGCTGCTCAACATATTATTGACGCACATAAGCCAGATCGCATTGTAATGTTTGGTGGTGACTGCTTAGTCGAGCAAGCCCCGTTTGCCTATTTAAACGAACGATACGGAGGTGAATTAGGTTTAATCTGGATCGATGCTCACAGTGATTTAGTTAGATATGTTGGTTATGATAACGGACATACATTACCGCTCGGGAATCTTTTGGGGGAAGGAGATGAGGAGTTCGCAAAACATGTGAAAATCCCTCTTAAACCTGAAAATGTCTTTATCGCGGGATTAGCGACTCCTACAGAACAAGAAACAGAAGTGATTTCAGAAGCGTTTCAAAGACTAGGCATTAAAACTGCAGAACAAGATACAGAAATGATTCAAAGACTAGGTATTAAAACTGCAGGAACCAAAGAGTTAACGAACAGTACTGCATCTATAAAAAAGTGGATTAAAGAAAGTGGCATTAAGCACCTGGCTATTCACCTGGATTTAGATGTGCTTGATCCCAAGGCATTTCGTTCTTTATTGTTCGCCAACCCTGAAGCACCTTATAATTATTCTCCTGCGGGAACAATGCAAATGCCTCAACTGCTTCATCTGATTAAAGAACTATCTGAAGAAACAGATGTGGTTGGATTAGGTGTAACGGAGCATATGCCGTGGGATTCTATTAACTTGAAAAATCTACTTGGAGAAATACCTATTCTAAACAAATAAAAAGTCATAAACAGAATTATAGCAGAACAATGATCTGCTTAATCACAAAAATACACTCACGCACTTTTATGTTTGCGAGGGTGTTACATAATTCTCCCTTCTCTTTTCTCATACGAATAATTTTTCAAACATTTTCATGGATAATTTTATGTTATTGCAGAAGGATTTAGAGTGAAATATATTGACACACAGGGAGGAAAATAGTGTATATTATGTAAAAACATCATCTTCTCTTTACGGATAATTTAAACCTATTCAAAATCTCCGCGACTTAGAAATGGTGGTGTTAACAGGTGTTAATAAGTAATAGAATAAAAAACATTTATCTGTAGAAGAGACTTTTCCCCATTCCCCTCTTTCCTGATCCTATCCATACTAAGGAGTGAAAGTGCTATGTGCGGACGAATGATAAAAGCGAATACAAGGAATGTAATCGGCAGTTATTGCAAATGGATCGCGGCTGGTATGATTTTAACTTTCACGGGATGCTCCCTTGCATCCGCAGCTCCTTCGCCCTCCTCAAGTGAAACTAATAGTGAACCCGCCTCCTCCCTAATTACATTTCAATTGCAAGAGGCTACGATTGCTCAGATGCAGGACGCGATGAAGTCAGGGGCACTGTCGAGTGTCGAGCTTACCGCCATGTACCTTAACCGGGTATATGCCTATGATTCTAGTGGCATTAGGCTCAATTCCATCCCTGTTTTGAACCCTGATGTACTAAAAGAAGCCGCTCAGGCTGATCAACTAAGGGCGCAGGGTATCAAGACCGGGCCTCTGCAAGGCATCCCCTACACGGTTAAAGACAGCTACAAGGTTAAGGGACTCACTGTCGCTTCTGGATCTCCGGCTTTCAAAAACCTGATGGCAAAGGATGATGCCTTTACAGTAGAGAAGATACGCAAAACCGGTGGGGTACTGATTGGTAAAACCAACATGCCGCCAATGGCAGCGGGGGGAATGCAAAGAGGGGTTTATGGCCGTGCTGAAAGTCCGTACAATCCAGATTATCTGGCTGCAGCCTGGTACTCTGGCTCCTCTAACGGATCTGGCGTCTCAACAGCCGCCAACCTCGCTGCCTTCGGTATGGGGGAAGAAACGGTATCTTCTGGAAGATCACCAGCATCTAACAATGGTTTAATTGCCTACACGCCATCGCGGGGCCTAATCTCCATTCGGGGGAATTGGCCGCTCTTCCCAATACGGGATGTCGTTGTCCCACATACGAGAACTGTCGAGGACATGCTCCGCTTGCTTGACGTGATCGTTGTAGAGGATAAGATCACCAAGGGTGATTTCTGGCGAGAACAGAAAGCTGTTCGGCTCCCTTCTGTCAACAGTGTCCGTCCCAAATCCTATTTAGAGCTGCGAGACACTCAAGCTTTGAAAGGCAAACGCATTGGCGTTCCGAAAATCTATATCGGTAAGGACCATGAAACCACAACTCCGATCAAATTCAGACCTTCGATACAGGCATTATGGGAAAAAGCTGTAAAGGATTTAACTGCTCTTGGAGCTGAGGTTGTGGAAGTTGACTTCCCCTTGCAGGCGAACAGCGAGAAAGACCGGGCAACAGCGAAAACACCTGAAGAACGTGGTTTGATGCCAGCAAAGTGGGTTGAAAAGGAATTCGGGCTGCTTAATCCTTATGCAGCTGAGGAATTCCTTAAAAGTGTGGGCGATCCGAATTTCCCGTCATGGGCTAATATCGACCCTGCAACCGTCTTCCCGAATCCGCCCGGTTCGGTAGATGCCAAACGTGGCAGAGACCTTGGCCACTATGACGTATTCATTGAAACCATAAAAAAAGGCGTCACCCCTTACGAACAAATTCCTCAGTTTCATGAAGGACTACGGGGGCTTGAAAATGTACGAAAGATTGATTTTGAAAATTGGATGAAGCAAAACAACCTTGATTTTATTGCATTCCCGGCAAATTCCAATATCGGCAAAGCCGACTCCGATGTGAATGAAACATCCTATGAGGAGGCTTGGGAGAATGGCAACTATTTCTCCAATACGAATTTCATTCTACGCGAGTACGGGATCCCAAGTGTGTCTGTGAGTATGGGCGCTATGAAGGATACCGGAATGCCCGTTAATCTGACGATGGCAGGTGCCGCATACAGCGATAATGACCTGCTTCGTTACGCTTATTCCTATGAGCAGGCGACCAAAAACCGTCCTATTGCAGCACGCACGCCAGCGCTTGAGGATGAAACCTTTTCCTATAACCCGCAAACTGCTCTCCCACCCTCTAAACGTAAGGAAACAGGAGCTCCTGAACTTAAGTTGAATGCTTCGATCAAGGGCGATGTTCTCGCTTTGGAAGGTTCAGTCACAGATCAAAGCGATATCGCACAGCTTAAAGTTTATGTCAATGGCATTCGTGTCGTTATTACAGAAGATAAAGCCAATTGGTCAGCAACACTTCCAACTACTAAATACAAACAGGGTGGTGCCTCCCAAGCCGATACGCTGCATATTCTCGTGCTGGCCAAGGATATTTACGGAAATACCTCTGCTCAAGTCAAGTCTGTCACTTTACCCCAATAACGAAGGACATCATAGTACTCACTATAATTGTGGGTGCCCTGACCGTAAGGTTCTCATTAGGAAAGCTATCGCTGCAGCTGGCCTGAGCGACGGGATAGTTGAGCTTGGCGGGCTGGAGGTTGGGCAGATGAAGCTGCAACTTCCAGCTCTTTAAATTCTAATGCAACTTGGCATGCTATAGACTTGCTGTCTTGTTCATCGAACTATCGTTTTTCGATAGCTCAATCACTATTTGGATATTTGTTGAATAGGAACTCTAATATATCTTTCAAATAATCTTCGAACACACTTATATAATTTTTAAAGATGTTTTCACTTAGTAGTACATAAAGAGAGTCTTCACTTTCCATATCACCAAGCATTTCGATCAAATCAATCGATGGCATTACATTTGTGTGCTGGTGGATCTGTTTAATCGAGAAATCATGGGTCATAGTGCAGGCCCGAACAAGGACGCTGCTCTGATTACCCATGCCTTCGCGACCGTTAAGGGTGATCTACGTCAGATTCAATGGTTTCATACCGACCGTGGCAGTGAGTTCAAAAATCAAAAGATGGACGAGCTTCGGTCGTCTTGTTTGCCATCTAAGACCATTCCTTTCTTTTGAGCCTGAACATCTCAATTTTATTGGAATGGTCTTAGTGGGAAACCCTCGATTCCTCCACCCGCATAGCGGGTGGTTTTTTGTTTCGCGCGTTTCACGCACTCAACTGGCTAAAGCCATAATAAAAAAATCGCCTACTAAAGGCGATTTTAAAATGCTTGTTTTTTTAAATTCTTAACTGTATCCATGATTCGCTCTCAGCTCTTTTACTAATTGAGTAAAATGCACAGGCCGCTCGTAGCTTAACTTATCAAATAGACCTTGTGCTTTGCAGGCAAGAATGACTGGGATGGTGACATAACCATATGCATAATTGTTTAAAATGGTTAACATGCTTTCACCCCTAAAGAAAATCTATATAGTCCAATTCATATGTTTCCAGTGTTCCGGACGCTGAAGTGCTGAAGGTAATTTCGTACTGTGGTCTCCCTTGGCCGAGTTGATCTGGTTCTGGGTAAGAAAGATACTGTTGGACAGATCCGTTCCTCTCAGATCCGCATTCCGGAAATCCGCCCCGATCAAATCCGCTCCTGTTAAGTTGTTTCCTCTCAAATCAGCTGCAATTAGGTAAGCTCCGCGCAAATTGGCCCCTCTTAAATCCACTTTTCTAAGATCAGCTCCAATGAGGTCTGCGCCACGGTCAATATTCTTTTTCCCGCCAGAGCGTCTCTTCTGTCCTGTGTGGTGGCCATTCTGCTTCTGATGAACTTCGGCCCTTACAAGCTCACTCGTCTTCAAGAGTAGAACGTTCACTGAAGCCCTATGTTCTCCCACATCTAATTTCAGCAAATCATCTGGGCTAAGATATGTGAGCCTTTCTGTCTCTTCCAGCAAAGCCTGGATCTGATCATAAATCGAACGTGCCGGCTGCAACATCACTGCTTCTGTCAAGTACCACAGCAATTCATGAATTTGCATCATGGTCGTGAACACCTTGAACATCTTTGGGGCAACCTCTGGAGATGACTGCCAATCTTGTCCAGCAAAGCTCACTTGTGACACCTTTTGTCCTGCGCCAAAGCAATCAAATGATATACATCCCTTCAGCCCCGGTTTGCTAAGACTTTCGTGAATCCCACAGCGAAAATCTTTTTGCAAATGGACACAGGGCTGACCTGCATTTTTATCTATTGGAAAACCATCTGAAGCAGAGAAGCGTAGTGCCACACAACACAGACCGATGCATTTTTCGCAGTCCGCTCGAATGCTTTGTCGCCTCTCTTCCGATAGAGGGGCGACCGCTTCAGACAACAACTTGTTTTTCGTATTTTTGTTAAGATTGTTCAATTGTTTTACCTCCGACTACATGTATTAAAGTCTCGTTTCCAACACGAGATTCGACACTCTTCCATCTGGTTTTTCAGCGACCCTCTGGATAATGTCAAAGTATCATTCAACCATTGACTCCATCGTAGGCTTGGTTGAGCAGATCAGCATTATATTCCAGGTAACTTTGAATGATCTGCTCTGGCGCAGGACTGAGAAAGGCTTCCGCCACCTCCGGTCGTGATATTTTGGCAGTGATTTTATGCAAAGTGATTACCTTGCCATCCGCACTCCGTTTTAATCCTTTGGCATGATCTCGTTTGTATCCCAAGTATTCATTAATATTTGCATACAACAGATAAAGCTAGTTATCTGCGTACTGGGATATTGACTCACGAGCGACAGTCATGCTGAACTTGCATTACCCTATCCACTGCAAACCGCCAATCCAGCGGAACCCGGTGCAATTTGCCTAAAATCCATAACCTATGCATGCGATCCAACGTACTGCAAGGATCTTGACGTTGAAGGGCGACTGACGACGGAGTCCGTCGACGGATCGGCCTTTGTGGACGACTAGGCATCCTGGCTCACAAAGACCTTCGGCTTTGGACCGAAAGCCATGCCGTTAAACGGCACGGTCTGGTATCCTGAAGACGATGGCCCCTTCCCGCTCGTGTTAATCGTGCACGGTAACCATCTCGCGGCCGATTTCTCCGATCCGGGGTATGCCGATTTGGGCAAGTTGCTGGCAAGTCTCGGAACTTTTTATATCAATAGCTTCTTTAAGTCATTGGGGGTAGCTGGAAAAGTACCATTTGGGAATGTAGGTTTGAAATTCATCATAGGCATCCAACACCAACTCAGCGCGATGCACCATATCGTCAACCTCTTCTTGTCCAAACGGAATCGCCCAGTGAATAGATGAGAGTTGATTGCTTGCAATATACAAGGCCATTAATCTGAAAAACAAATCAGGTACATGATGATTAAAATAACCGTGGATACGACCCGAAGCGAATAGTGGGCTTACGCCTGCACACCAGGTAATGCGATTGAATTCTTCCCAAGGATCGCCATAATCCAGTCTGTTAAAATCAATGATACCCAGTTCACCAGATTTGGAGACTACCATGTTTCCCACATGATAGTCTCCATGCTGAAAGGTTTGAGGACGATCTTCTAATAGATGACGATTCTGCTCAATAAAGCGGAGCGCTTGATCTGCTCCCCTGAAGGGAATGCCGCAAGCTATATAATTGGTGATATATCTGTTTATTTTGGCATTATAATATTCAGCCCAGGGTACTTGATTTGGCTCCGCAGGAATGTCATGCATTTTTCTCAAGATTTCACCTGCCTGTACCCCGAGTTGATACTGATCGTTAGCATTTAAGGCGGGAATCATCTTCTCCGCATCTTCCCCTTTAATCCAGGTGAATAAGGAATATACAGACTCGCCATGATTGCAAATCCCGAAATCAAGTGGCCGGGACATTAAAATGCCCTTTAGGTGGTCCAGCTTTTTAACAGATTCAAACTCCCATTTTTTCTTTTCAAATTGGGATATATCCGACACTCGAAGTAGTAGCTCCCTGTTATCTTTTGTTTTGATATCGTATTTTTTATCTTTGGACCAGCCTTTATGGACTTCTTCTACTGTATTCCATGTATGGGCATCCGGTATTTCGCTAAACATGTTAATCATTTCGTTACACCTACTGTGGGATAATATATTCTTGAAGCAATAGGGTTATAGTATGTATGATTTCGCCCTTATATTTTACTAATCTTTCCCTGATAATGCCACTAAAAAAAGAAAAGCCCCCTCTGCTACGCTGATAGGCTTATTTCAAACCCAAGTCAGTAGCAAAGGAGGTCAATACTTAGTAAGAATAAGAAAACTCATTTTTGAATTCATCCACCCGTTGGATGATATGCAGAATATTCCGGCCTTCACGAGTACCATCAATAATACGACGAGCTTGTTTACTGTCCCCGATATTCACGACTTCCACTTGATGTTCCCTACCGTAATCGAGCAAGCTGTCCATAAGCGGACTGAATGAGCGCATTCCCAAGCATACGAAACCGAGATCAAAAGGAATCTCAAACTCCTGTTCTCCGTGTTTTACTTTGAAACGGTCGCTGCATACTTCTGTCAAAGCAGTTTCCGTATGAACGTTCACTTCCCGCTCCTCAACCATTTTCATCATGGAAATACGGGTAATCATATCAAGGTCTTTGCCCAGTAACGGCATCATTTCAATAATGGAAACCTCTTGAGCGCCACGCTCTGCATAATATTCGACAACGTCCAATCCCACGGCTCCGCCACCTACTACAGCAATACGTTTCCCTTCAAACTCTTGGAAGCTCTCCATATTGTGCAAAAGATCAAAGATAGAGAATACTTTGGTACCCAGTTTACCCAGTTGGTCATGCAAGCCCGCAATGGGCGGAAGCAGGGGTTTGGCACCCGTTGCATTGACAATAATATCGGGATTTAAAGCCGTAATCATCGGCAGATCTGCTTGAGTTCCTGTAATAATATCCAGATTGGTCAGTTGTTTGGTGCGTTGAATCAGATAATCCGGGAAATCATTAATACGCGTTTTGTCCGGCAATCGTGCAATATCGCGAGCCAAGCCACCCAATTCTGGATTTTGTTCAAATAGGGTTACTTTGCAGCCTACTTCTGCCGCTGTACATGCCGCTTCTAGCCCTGCGGTACCCCCACCAATCACAACAACTTGAACGTTATTCTTAACGTGTTGTTTCCGGTATTCAGCTTCTCTGAACAGGTCAGGATTTACCGTACAGCAAATCGGTTTGCTCTTGGAAATACGGTGATCGGCACAGCCGATGTTGCAGGAAATACATTTTCTAAGCAATTCTTCATGGCCATTCTGCACTTTAAGTACCCAGTTCGGTTCTGCGATCAGTCCTCTACCCATCGCCAGAAGATCAGCGTCTCCTCTCTCTAAAATATCCTGGGCAGCCTGCGGGCTCCGAATATTACCTGAGGTCATGGTGACCTTACCGAATTTGTCTTTTACCGCTTTGGCCATATAAGATCGCCAGCCATCCGGCAGGTTCATCCCATCAATCTGGAACTGAATGGAATCATTCAGAGCAGCAGACACGTTCAGAATATCTACCTCATCATTCAAATATTCCAGCAATTCCAATGTATCCTCCAGTGTGTTACCGCCTTCTGTGAACTCTTCCGCACTAAAGCGTAAGCAGATCGGGAAAAATGGGCCAACTACCGAACGAATTTCATCAATCACCAATCTGGCAAACCGTGTGCGGTTTTCTGCGCTGCCACCAAATTCATCCGTACGTTTATTATACATGGGGGACAGGAACTGACTCAGCAAGTAGGAATGACCCGCATGTATTTCCACGCAGTCAAATCCGGCCCGTTGGGCTCTTCCCGCTGCCTCTCCGTATTTGCGTACAATGGCGTAAATTTCTTCTTTTTGCAAAGGTCTTGGAATCGCTCCACCCTTTTTAGAAGGAATATTCGAAGAAGATACAGCCTGAACTCCATTCAATCGCCCAGCATAAGCGGAAGCACCTGCGTGGTTAATTTGGACAGAGACGCAAGCTCCATAAGAGTGCAGGGCTTCTGTTAATCTAAACAATCCGGGAATAAACTGATCATTATCCATACGCAACTGGGTTGTTCCGTTCGTACCCATTGGGAAATCCAGACAAACATTTTCTACGGTTATCAGGCCGGTACCACCTTTGGCCCGTTGCACATAATAGTCAATATGATCCTGAACAAAGCTTCCGTCCATAGCCGCAAAATTAGTGCCCATCGGTGGCATAACAATCCGGTTTTTTAACGTCATGCGACGTATTGTCAGAGGTTCAAAAATAGCAGGATAGTGGTTCATTGTTCTTCCTCCTTGCGAGTTTGCAGATTTCATGTTCAAGTTTTCATCAAAACATTTTTACATGTGATTTTTTTCACTTTTAGGAGCGTCGAGGTACTTTGAGTACGACCGTTCCTTATGACTTGATTTTATATCATCTAATCTATAAATTCTAATGCTATTTTATGTTCTAAATCATAGTTTCAGTCTATGGATTTTAGCATATCGATCTCCCTTAAACTTACCCAATTGAGTGCTAACAGGGTATGTTTCATGTCGCATGCGACAGTCCCAGTTTTCTTGAATACGCTTGCAAACTTCAACTTTATACATGATATCCGCCAAATGCTGAACAAGCTCTTCTCCTGAATAATAAATATTCAATATTTCGTAACTTTCTACCGTTTAACAAAATCATTTTATAGGCTATATTAAATTTTAAGTAATAGTTACAAGGGAGGTTTATTCATGTTCAAAAATGCTTTTAAGACGTTTGGCGTCATTGGTAATATTGAAGCGATTTCATATCTGCTGCTCGTATGTATCGCTATGCCGCTTAAATACGCAGCCGGGATGCCGCAAATGGTAAGATGGGTCGGTATGATCCATGGTATACTGTTCGTGACTTATGTAGTTGCGATTGTGGTCATGCTGATTTTGCGAAAGCTTTCGGTACTGCAAGGGCTTGTAGCCCTGATTGCCTCATTGCTGCCCTTCGGGCCTTTCATTTTTGACCGTAAGGTACTGAAGAAAGCCGAAGTACGCGATAACGGTGCTACTCCAGTAAAAGCTACATAGGGGAGTCAAAGAAAAGACTCTATGGACATAAGGATTTTATAGCACAAAAAAACACGGCTTTTCGAGGTTACATAACCCCGGATCGGCCGTGTTTTTGCTCACGTTAACCAACAAAGAAGCAACGCCAATAATATATCCCTTCAGACAATTCCGTGGACTCCTATTATGTAAAATGATATATAAACCCTGCTTAATCTCTTGGGTAATTCACACTCATGATATCCATAAAAGGAACTTTGTCCGTTTCACCATTACTTTCTACATGCACTCTACCCGTTCTCGGATCCATTTTAACGATCTGCCCACGGGTTGTCTCCTGACGCCCCCATACGGTCAACACAACCTCGGACTGCTCTTGCTGCGCTTCTGCAAGCTGGTTCCCGATTTCCTCCAGCACAAATTCATCCCGGGTAGGACGTTTGGCCACCTTCGCCTTTGCCACTTGCTTTCACCCTTCCTTTACTGCGAATCAAATTCATTCCATTTTACCATACTTTTCATCATTTGGTGCTGGTAATCTGAGTTAAATCGTGTCACTTGCGTATAAAAAAGAACCGATTTTCTCACGAACAAGAAAATCGGTTCTCAAAGCTGATCAGCCAGGAAGCAATTCCATATCCTTTTTTTATTTTATCAGCTGTGGAATGTAATTCGCTACATTATAAATAGGTGCGCTGCTCTGCTGAGTAAGGGTCAGAATTAAGGCGCCTTCCAGCATGGAAATAATAAGTACCGCCAGACTATGTGCCTTTTCCTCAGTCCATCCCGCTGTTTGAAGATGCTCCATATAGATATGTTGCCAATCTGTAAACGTACTCACGCAGGCGCGCCGCAACGATTCGCTGATGCAGGATGTTTCCGCAGCAGCCCAAAATCCAATAGGCATAAAGCCTTTAAAGTTCGTTTGGTCCGCTTCCTCAGCTGTATTACGGATGAAATCCTGTATAGCGAGCACAGGATCCTCTTTCCCTGATAGCGTTTCTTTCAACTTTTTCTTAATAAACTCATTCCCTCTTCTGATGCACTCCAAAGCTAATTCCTCTTTGCCACGTGGAAAATAATAATAAAGCGAGCCTTTCGGTGACCCACTCTCCGCAAGAATCTGATTGAGTCCGGTAGCATGATAGCCCTGATGAAAAAAGAGCTTCGAAGCAGTTTGTACAATATTTTCATATGATTCGGATTTAGCAGCCATATACAGCATCCTTCATTAATATAATATTTACAATTTTTATTTTGACAAAAAAATAACTTCACGTTTATTATATATAGACCGATCACTATAATTCAATACCCATTAATTTTATTGGAGGAACAGAACAACATGAGTACAATGAGTCAAACAAGCCCTCCGTCTGATCCCAAGACGTTCAAGGTGCTGCCTATTATGATTGCCCTGCTGCTTAGCGGCTTTATCGGAATGTTCAGTGAAACGGCGTTGAACATTGCGCTGAATGATTTGATGCAGATTTTGCACATTACAACAGCAACAGCCCAATGGTTGACCACGGCCTTTCTGCTGACACTCGGTATTTTGGTACCTGTATCGGGTTTGCTGCTTCAAACCTTTACGACAAGACAGCTTTTCGTCACATCACTGCTGTTCTCTATTGCAGGCTGTCTCGTTGCTGCGTTAGCACCAAGCTTTACGGTACTATTGATCGCACGCATTCTTCAAGCCGTCGGTACGGCGCTCTTATTGCCGTTGATGTTTAATACGATCTTGATCATTTTCCCGGCTGAAAAGAGAGGTGCAGCTATGGGAATCATCGGATTGGTTATTATGTTTGCTCCTGCGGTTGGACCTACTATTGCGGGTCTGGTGTTGCAAAATCTATCCTGGCACTGGATTTTCTGGATTTCCCTTCCGTTTCTGATTCTTTCGCTGATTTGCGGTATCCTGTTTATGCAAAATGTTTCAGAGATTACAAAGCCGAAAATTGACATTCCATCTATCTTGTTATCTTCCATTGGCTTCGGTGGTGTTGTGTTTGGTTTCAGTAAATCAGGAGAAGGCGGCGAAGGCTGGGCTAGCCCGGTTGTTTTGCTCCCTCTGATTATCGGATTTGTATCTTTGATTCTATTCTCTGTACGTCAGTTAAAAATGAAGCAGCCTATGCTGAATTTGCGCGTCTTTAAATATCCGATGTTTGTTATCGGCGTTGTGATGGTCTTCCTGTGTATGATGACGATCCTTTCTACAATGCTGATTCTCCCACTCTTTTTGCAAAAAGGGCTGGCCCTGTCCGCGCTGTCCGCAGGATTGGTGCTTCTGCCCGGCGGAATTATCAATGGTCTGTTGTCACCCATCATGGGTTCCCTGTTCGATAAATTCGGTCCCAAATGGCTCGTTATTCCGGGACTTGTGATCGTTGCCGCTGTCTTGTTTTTCCTATCCGGCATTACGACGACATCAGCTATCGTACTCATTATTGTGCTGCATAGCTGCCTTATGATCGGCATTTCTATGATCATGATGCCTGCTCAGACGAACGGTCTGAATCAGTTGCCGATGGATCTGTACCCGGACGGTACAGCCATTATGAGTACGCTCCAGCAAGTTGCCGGTGCAATCGGTACAGCCGTGGCGGTTAGCATTCTCTCCAAGGGCATGGAAAGCTATTTGAGCCAATCCAGCATGCCGAAATCTGTAGAAGAATTGGCGAATGCTATGGCGTTTGGATCACAGAATTCTTTCTTCTTTGCCATGATCGTTAGTGTAATTGGATTAATTCTTGCGTTCTTCATTCGCAGAGTTCATGTAGAAAAAGGGGCTGCTCAAGCTCCCATGCATTAATAGATAATTTTATAGCTATCTATGTTCAAAAATATCCTAAAAGTGAAAAGGCTGCTGACCTATCTCCATGGTCAAGCAGCTTTTTTCTTTTATGACCCTATATACATATTTCTATAATTACATATTTACAAACCTTCTCCATTTGGTTACGATATGCTTCATGATCTAAAGTGTAAAAATTACGATTACGATCAAGGAGGAATATCTGTTGTTTAAGAATCAGTATTTTAAACTCTTCATACTGTCGGTACTGGCAGGGATGATGGCGGCGTGCTCTTCAGCACCATCAGCTTCACCCTCTTCATCTGCTGCAAATGTACCACAAGATAAAAGTGTTACCCTATTGTTCAATGTGCAAAGCCCTTCTGTAGATCCTCATACGGATGTGAATTACACAGCCGTTCGTGCCGGAGTGAGTGAAACGCTTGTCAAGGTGAGCAAGGATCTCAAGCTGGAAGCTTGGCTTGCAGAGAAATGGGACAGTAAGGACGGACAACACTGGACCTTCAACATTCGTTCAGGCGTGATCTTCCATAACGGTAAAGCTGTCGATGCCGCTGCTGTCAAAGACTCTCTGGAAAGAGCACAAAAACTCAATCCATCGGTTAAAAATGCGCTGCATATCCGTGATATTCAAGCAGATGGTCAGATTTTAAACATCACGACAGACAAGCCTTTTCCGGAATTTGTATCTGAGCTGGTTCATCCGAATACGGCGGTGATAGATACCACCTTTACAGGTGATCTTCCATCAGGGACAGGCCCGTTCAAGGCCGCCAGCTTCCGCGCCGGAAGTGAACTGAATCTGGATCGTAATGAGCAATACTGGAATGGCGAAGTGAAGCTGAAGCATGCCAAATTCATGTTTAACGAAGACGCCAATGCACGTCAGCTTGCCTTTCAAGCCAAGGATGCCGATATTGTGTAACATTTGGATAAAAATATTAAATTTGAGGAATCCCAAGTTAAATCATGAATCACGAACCGTGATTGTTTGATCCAAGGGGGGGGGCCGAAATATTCGTTTGAAACGCAACAGCAAGAAAACGGCACGCATGAGTAAGTCAATAGCAACCGAAAGCCATACGCCAGCGATTCCCATCCCTAGATAAATGCATAACACGTAAACCCCTACAACGCGTATTAACCACTGCAGCAGTATCCCCCAAAGGATAAAGTCGTTTTATCTGAAGTAGGCGAAATTACCGATGAGTCTGAATTTCTGGGGAACATTTACGAAGTGTCTCAACTCGGGACGGCCGACGTGGAATTGGCCAGAGGTGATAAAATTGCTGATGCTACGTTCCTTTTCCCTTGCTACTCCGGATCCCTATACGAAGATCGAGGAGCATAAGGGCTACTCTATTTTGCAGTATGGAATGGAGGATGGCTATAGGGTAGACTTTGGTACGAAGCGCTCTATTGAGCTTCCCACGGTAGATGCAGCCAAGCAGCTGATCGATAATACTAATTAAACCAATAGAAGGTACTCCAATGCTGATAGATTAGTGTAAGCAAGGAATGGATAATAAACGAAACGTTTTGATACTGGTAAGAGGCCCTCTTCGAATTGAAGAGGGCCTTTTCTTTTTGAAAAGACAATGAAACGATTGCCGGACTTATCCCTCCCAGAAAAAATTTAAACCCTGTAGTAACTATTGTCCCTGGTGGAGCAATGGTTAACCCGGGAAGGTGCACGTACCTGCCTTGGATGAATCGAGAGGCAGCTAAATAATCCAACCGGTTCGCTCGATAGGTATAAAATGACTCGATCAAGCCTCCAAGCCTGCGAGCTTCCCCGCGTAACACGTTGGCCAGTTCTGCCTAATTTTTTGCGGTACTCATATTTTTTGAGATTTTTGGAGTAAACTTTGAACTTTTCACTTTATTTAGATAACGGGAAAAACAGGCTCCTGAATGGTTAGACACAGTAGCGATGGAATCCTGGAATATACAGAATCGGAGGTGCTTATAAGGAAGGATACGATATGATTCATCAAAAAATTTAAAATTCTCGCATCTCTGTTAGGAGCCTTTAAAGATTTTGACAAAAGAATATTGTAACAAAATCATAATGAGGAGGAATACAAATGCAACAACAATGGATGGAAATGGTGAATCACGTAGTCGAATGGGGAAAGGGATTCCTTGGTCCAAGGGTTTCCAGGGTGCGAAAGAAACGGTTGAATTCGCCTGCAGCTGCCTCTGTGTCCACCCGATTTAAACATGCAATCAAGAAGAAGTTTAAAGCGAAACACAAAGTATCGCAGACGCAACCGAAAATTACGCAAGTAAAGATTCAATTCAGCTATAATAATATGGCGCTTCGTCCTAGCAAAATAAAATCCCGCCAGTACTGGCGGGATTTTATTTTGCATCGATCTGAAGGAGGCATGCCCCAACTACAGGACATTATTCAGATTTAAATTTGTTTTTCATTTCGACAATGAAAGACTCTAAGGCTTCAGGGAGGGTGCTATTTTCCGGTAGCATAGATGGCGCTCGTGATAACATTGAAGAGATGATCGGTCCGTGGCGCGAATGAAGGTTGGCCGACAAGCCAACCGAGCGCCGATATCAGGGCGAACAAGTCGTCCCCATTCATATCGGCGCGAGCCGTTCCCTCGGTCTGAGCTCGGAGCAATAGTCGCTCGCCTGCTGAGTGCACCGCTGCGCATGTAGCGTAAAGCGCGGAGTCCGGGTCCGCGTGGGCGCTCGCCATCAAGGCGACAACGCCGCTATAGCTTTGGACGAAAGCCACCTGTTCGCGAACCCAGGACACGAGCGCTTCGTCAGGTGGTTTCGACGTTTCGAGTTCGCCTGCCTTCTGCGTCAGTGCCTCCAGATTCGTACGCAGCAACGCTTCGAACAAGGCTTCCCGCGTCGGGAAATGACGAAGCAATGTGGCCAACCCGACGTCGGCCCGGCGGGCGATATCTCGCATGGACGCATCAACACCATGCTCGGCGACGACGTCACGCGCGACTGCAAGTAGATGATTGTAATTTTTTCTGGCGTCGGCTCGCATCATGTTTTCACCTCACTCAAATAGCGAAAGCTTACTGTCACGATCAGGCGTTGGATTTTCCCTGCGTTCCCGATACGCGACTTTTCTCGGCATACGCCTAGTTATAACTTGATCTGTAAAAACCACAAAAAGATTTGTTTTTGGGACATTCCATCGAAAGCTAATATGTCTTTCAGTATCAAAGAGAATGGATCTTAACTGTTCTTCTAATCGGTATTGATCAGCGACCTCTCATTTCTTCCCAACCAAGCGAAATTGAAACGTTAGTATTGCTTACGTAACATTATCCCTTAAGAATACCGAAGGCTAGTATGTGGTAAACCAGAAGCCAGGCTTTTATTATGAATCGAGGGCAGGCCGAATCCCTAAGGAGCCAGCCATTATCCAATATCAACTCCAATGTACTGCATTATCATTATATCAAATTCAATCTTCCTCGTCAGTATCTCCATCATTTCTTCCTTGGTCGTCATAGCCTTTCAACTTTTGTCCAATTACATCATTTCGCACTTGTTCACGGATGGTGTTCCAGTCGGATGAAGGTAAATTTGTTTTAAAAACCCCGAAAGATGCACCAACAGTATTGGGAGTAGATGCGTTGGTAATAGGTGGTCTAGGTATGTTGCGGTTTTTCGTCGATTCTACGATCTGCTTGAATTTTTTGATTTCATACCATCGAGCCAGCCGCAAGCGCGACGGGTGCAGGCCACGACCGAAGCTTCATCGTCTCGGCGCGGCGTCAAACCGTTCAGGCGTGAGCTGCGCAGCGCCTTAGCCCGACCCTCACGCCCGATCAGGTGCGCAAGCAGGAGTGCCATGGTCCGTCAGCTCCCCGAGTAGGGCGTCAGACAGTCCCACAAGCGCGCACACGCCAGATGATCGGCAAGCGTCTGTCTACCGGCGTCGCCCTCGCTTCAATCAAACTGTGGCTGCTCTTTGTCCACGAGGCAGGATTGCATCGGAGTTTGCGATCACGATTCATCAGTCGAGCTTGACCAAATCCTTAAAGATCAGTTGACCCCAGCTATTCCCGCGCGCCTGCACAAGCAGTCCGCCTTCCGAAAGCCCGCCAAGTTTGATCGGCGCGAAACCGAGATTTTCCGCAAGCGCACCAATCTCCGCTGCTGCGCCGTCATCGTCGCTCGCCAGGAACACGACTCTCCTGCCACCATGAACGGCCGGATCTTGGTCAAGGACGGCAGCCACCAAATGGTTGAAGCCCTTGACCAATCGTCCACCAGTGAAGGCCTGCGCGACGAACTTGGAAGAAGGCTGTCCTCCCAGTTCCTCAGGGGGCACACCGTAGGCATTGGTCACATCGACGATGGTCTTCCCCTGCCAGGTAGGGAGCGCCTTCGCGACATCCGGGTGCGACTCGAAACGGACAGCCAAAAAGATGATGTCCGCCTTGACGGCGTCCGCCAATTTTTGGGGAATGATCTCTGGTCCGATCGCGGCCGCAGCGGATGCAAAGCTTTCCGGGTCGCGAGTGGTTGCAACGGATACTTCGATGCCGCTTCGGGCAAACGCCTTAGCAAGAGCCTGGCCGATCTTGCCGAAGCCAATAATTGCGTAGCTCATATATTCTTCTCCTTCGGTTTACCACGCCCTACGGGCTCCTAATATCGAATGGAGTGACCGGCCGGGCGTAGCGTGTCAGATTTGCGCTAGACCGCCGTCGACGGCGACCTCGCTGGCGGTCATGAAGCTGCTGTCCGATGATGCGAGAAAGGCGGCCACCGCCCCAATCTCCGCCGGATCAGCCATACGCTGGAGCGGAGTCATCGAGGCGAAGACTTTTTGGCCCTCCTCGCCTAGCGATTCCTTCGCGAGCTCGGTTGCCGTCGCTCCGGGCGACAGCACGTTTACCCGGATGCCGGTGCCCTTCAGGTCCTCCGCCCAGGTCCGCGCGAGGTTGCGCACTGCCGCCTTACTCGCGCTGTAGGCGCTCATTGCCGGGGCGCCCGTGGTGCCAGCGCTCGATCCCGTTAGGATGATCGAACCGCCCTGGCCCATCAGCGGTAGCGCCTTCTGGACCGTGAGGATCGAACCCTTCACATTGGTGTCGAAGATTTCGTCAATGTGCTCAGCGGTGATCTCGCCGAGCGGAAGCTGGCTTCCCGCCCCGGCATTGGCGAAGACGATGTCGAGAGTTCCGCGCTCGGACTTCACCGCCGCGTAGAGTCGGTCGAGGTCGGCCAGATCGGAGACCGAGCCCTTCACCGCGCGGGCATTGGGCCCAAGGTCGGCCACAGCGGCGTCGAGCGCTTCCTGCCTGCGGCCGAAGATGAAGACGAAGGCGCCCTCCTCGATGAATCGCTTTGCTGCGGCGCGGCCGATGCCGGTAGCGCCCCCCGTGATGACTGCAACCTTACCTTCAAGCTTTCCCATGAATTTTCACCCTTTCGTTGTGTTGGACAGCATCTCTGGCCCATTTGCACAGATTGCTGTATCTTATGGATTTCACTGATCCAGTCACCGATTACTGTATTCGGATCAGTGAACCAATTATAATGGATCACTGATCCGTTTGTCAAGGCAACCATGCGAGCTGACGCCAGGAAAAATTGCAGTCATCTACTTGGGGTAGTACCAGCGTAGCTGACACCACCCGGTTAGTGGTGTCATCTATCGTTAGATCATTTGCCAAAGCAACCACTTCCTATCGAATGTAATTATCTAATGCTTTATTTAGATCGGACAGTACCTTTTCTTGATTTCCGTGGTGTACAGCGTCCACAACACAACTCTCCAAGTGATCCTTGAGGAGAAGTTTGGCCGCATTGTCTAATGCTTTCTGCACTGCGGCGATTTGTAGTAAAACTTCTGAACAATCACGGCCTTCATTTGTCATCTTCTTTACAGCTTTCACATGACCTTCGATTCTTGCTAATCGGTTAACGATTTGTTTTCGATACTTGTGTTCATGCGCGTGATCGTGGGGGTTATTGAAAAGCGTCTTCTATTCTTGAGATTTTTCAAAAGTTCCGGTTATAATTTTGTAAACGGAAATATGGTAAGTTTGCCTCTCTGGCTAAAAAGAAATACGCTATACCATCTCTAGTTTTACATCTTTTGTTCCGATACTTACTGTTATAGGAACTTTATTTGGAGGGGATAACATGAAGCGAAATTGGGAACTAGACGAATTAATCGAGCATTTTACGATCCTACCGAACGAAATGAAGTTGATCGAGAACAAAACCGGGGAAACCAGGATTGGGTTTGCCGTACTCCTCAAGTTCTTTCAAAATGAAGCCCGTTTCCCAACCCATAAGTACGAAGTTCCGAAAGCAGTGATCTCGTACATTGCAAAACAAATCTTCTCTGAGCCGGAATTATATGCTAAGTACGATTGGACTGGTCGTTCGATCACTTACCACCGAACGCAGATCCGGGAGTTCTTCGGGTTCCGCGAGGATACGATCGAGGATGCAGAGGAAATGACAGAATGGCTATAAACCTGGCTAAAAAAGCAGGGCATTGATGACGCGCTGATTCAACCTTGTTCATGAAAGCAGAAAGTCGTTAGAAGTTTATTCAAAGCTGGCGATTACCGATGCACAAAATGAATATAACGAGGTTATTAATAAATTCCCTATTTAATCCACTCGTTTGCGGGTGGTGTCAGCAGCGCTGGTACTACCCCAGACTGACGATCCTGCAATCGTTGATGGAACCGCTGGATCAGCTCAAAGGCTATGTTCCCTCCTATATGACGGGTATGCCTTCGGGACGTAGGGACATGGCCGAGCACTTGCTCGGTATGGTGAAGCTTCCCTCCAGCTATCTGGACAAGTATCCCCATCAGCTCAGCGGCGGGGAAAAGCAACGCGTAACCATTGCGCGTGCCATCAGCACCGAGCCGGATTTTATCGTGCTGGATGAGCCGACGGCCAGTCTGGATGTGACCACACAGGCCACCGTTCTAAATCTGCTAAAGGATTTGCAGGACGAACTGGGATTGGCATATCTCTTTATTTCCCATGACCTGGCAGCCGTACACTTTATGAGTGACCGAATCATGGTTATGAAAGATGGCAATGTCCTTGAGCATTTTTCCAAGGAAGCTTTATTTCACTCAGATCGCCATTCCTATACACAATCGCTACTGGAGGTTTTTTCAACATGTTGCCTTCCCACCGAGCCTATCTTGCTTTAGCCATTCCTTTAATTATCTCAACGATTACGACCCCGCTACTCGGTGCGGTAGATACTGCGGTAATCGGTCATTTGAGCCATTCTGCCTATTTGGGCGGTGTGGCAGTGGGTACTCTTATTTTCAATACTTTATATTGGCTGTTTGGCTTTCTGCGCGTTAGCACATCAGCTTTTACCGCACAGGCAGCCGGGGCTAAAAATAACGACCAGGGTATAGCTGCCCTCATGCGTCCGATGGGGATTGCTTTGGTGATCGGGGCCTTGTTCATACTGCTGCAAAAGCCGATTCTGCTCGCTTCTCTCAAGCTTATTCATCCTGCTGCGGATGTGGCGGCGCAGGCATCAATCTATTTTAACATTCGTATTTGGGGAGCGCCCCTCACACTGGTGAACTATGTACTGCTCGGCTGGCTAATGGGATTGTCTCGCGTAAAGGCGACACTGCTTTTGCAAATTTCCATGAATGTCATCAATATGGTGCTGGCTATTGTATTCACACAAATCATGCAATGGGATGTAGCAGGTGTGGCTGGTGCTACTCTGATTGCTGAGGTCTTCGCATGTGTGCTGGGTTTTGTGCTAGTGCTTCGTTCGTCGGTCTGGAAAGCATGGAAGCGCAGCGGACAGCGGGATTGGCGGGGGTGGTTTGGAGCTTCGGAGCTGAAAAACGTCATGGCAACGAACCTTGACCTTATGATTCGCACGGCTTGTCTGCTGACGATGTTTAATCTGTTTACATCGCGCAGTGCAGGCTTTGGAACCGATCAGCTTGCGGCCAACGCTATTTTGCTGCAAATCCACTACCTTATGGCTTACTTTTTTGACGGATTTGCCAACGCCAGCAGTATCATGACAGGTCAGGCTCGGGGTGCAAGGGATCAAAAAATGCTGCAAAGGGTTATTCATCTGTCCTGGTTCTGGACGCTTGTAACCAGCGTGCTGACGGGTGGGCTGTATTTTGCATTGAAGGAGCCGCTTATCCGTCTGTTTACCGATAACACTACCGTGATCAGCCTTACGGGTCCATATAACGGTTGGCTAGTCGCCTTTCCACTGGCCGCCGGACTGGGACTGGTCTTCTACGGTGTATTTACAGGCATGACGGTGACGTACCCGATCCGTAATTCCATGCTCATTTCATTGGTCTTCTTTCTGATCTCGCTGTTCTGGTGCGTTCCACACTATGGGAATCATGGGCTTTGGCTCTCGTTCATCGTATTTGCTTTAGGGCGGTCGCTGTTTCTTGTGATCTATTTGCCTCGGTTGCAGAGGATATAGCAGCTGAGTGTGATTCAATACATCTGGAGACAACAGCGATTGGAGCAACGTTTCCTTTTGCGGAGCGTCTACTACAAACACCCGCTTTACATCACACTCAAAAGCAAAGGATGTCCCATCAACCATCTATATGACGGCGTTGGGACATCCTTTTATTTTATGGAGAAGCCTTGAAACTAACGTATGCAAATACCTTATTCGCCCTTAGGAACAGTCAAGCCCAAACCTTCGGCTACACGGCGGCCGTAATCAGGATCAGCCTTATAGAAATGTCCAATCTGACGCAGCTTGATTTCATCACTTTCCACCGGCTTCATCGCACCCACGATATTTTGTACCAGACGCGCACGCTCTTCTTCGCTGAGCAGACGGTACAGGTCACCCGGTTGAGTGTAATGGTCATGATGGTCATAAGCTACACTTTGAGCTTCACCTGATACTTCAAAAGGAGAGATTTTGTGTGCTGGTGACTCTTTGGGTCCACCGAGGCTGTTGGGCTCGTAATAGACCGATCCTCCACCATTATCGTCACTACGCAATGCACCATCACGTTGATAGTTGTGTACTTCTGCATGTGGTCGGTTGATCGGCAGTGAATTGTGGTTTGCGCCTACACGGTAGCGATGCGCATCTCCATAGGCAAACAGGCGCCCTTGCAGCATTTTATCAGGAGATGCTTCAATACCGGGAACGAACGAACCCGGAGAGAACGTTGCCTGCTCTACTTCTGCAAAATAGTTCTCGGGATTACGATTCAATACCATGCGTCCCACCTCGATCAGCGGATAATCCTTTTGCGACCATACCTTCGTCACATCAAATGGATCAAAGCGGTATGTGTCCGCATCCTCCACAGGCATAATTTGCACATGAAGCCTCCATGCAGGAAAATCACCCTTGTCAATGGCATTAAACAGATCTTCGGTATGATAATCCGGGTTTTCACCGGCAATTTTGGCAGCCAGATCTACATCGAGATTTTGTACGCCTTGCTCTGTTTTAAAATGATATTTCACCCATACCGCCTGCCCTTCGGCATTGACCCATTTGAACGTGTGGCTACCGAATCCATGCATATGTCTGAGTGTAGCGGGAATGCCGCGATCGGACATCAGAATACTTATTTGATGCAGCGATTCAGGAGATAAGGACCAGAAATCCCAAACGGCATTAGGGTTTTTCAGATGAGTTTGAGGGTGACGTTTTTGCGTATGAATAAAGTCTGGAAATTTGATCGCATCTCGGATGAAAAATACGGGTGTGTTGTTGCCTACAAGATCGTAATTGCCTTCCTCGGTATAAAACTTCACTGCAAAACCACGCGGGTCGCGTACCGTATCGGACGAGCCTTGCTCACCGGCAACCGTAGAAAAACGGATAAACATCGGTGTGCGCTTGCCCACCTCAGATAAAAAGCTTGCTTTTGTATAGGCAGATAAATCATTAGTGACTTCAAAATATCCGTGCGCCCCTGCGCCCTTGGCATGAACCACGCGCTCCGGCACACGTTCCCGGTTAAAATGCGCGAGCTTTTCCAGCAGATGCACATCCTGAATCAATGTAGGCCCGCGTGATCCAGCCGTTATGGAATTTTGATTATCACCGACAGGAGCGCCCCAGCTGGTAGTCAGGTTGGTTGGTTGTTTACTCATCATTGAAATCACCTCTTGAATGAATTAGTTGGATATATGCTGTAATCAAAAAACCTCCCGCCTCTGGTGCCGAATATCTGAAAAAACCAGGGGGAAATTCAGACGGCTTCAAGATCGGGAGGTCTATTCTATTTAAACATGAATTCCATTTTAGATAATGAAGATTTCAGGAAGATTTGAAAAAGGTTTGACGAAGATTAGAGCAGCAGCTGCTCTCTGTCGAGAAAATCCAGTATATCCTGAACCGACTGGGTAATCTCCCGGCCTTCAGTGGATACGATGAGTTCAGGCTCCAAAGGTGCTTCATAAGGCGCATCAATACCGGTAAAATGGCGTATTTCTCCGGCTCTTGCCTTCTTGTACATGCCTTTGGGATCACGTCGCTCGCATTCCTCCAGACTGCACTGGATATAAATTTCATAACAGCCTTCCTGCTGCAAGATATCCTTGACCATTTCCCGATCCTCACGATAAGGAGAGATCGTAGCGCAAATCGTCAACACCCCCGCATGTGACATCAGCTTCGCTACTTCAGCAATACGACGGATGTTTTCTTTGCGGTCAGCGGGCAGGAAACCCAGATTGCGATTTAAACCATGCCGAACATTATCCCCATCCAAAATAAACGTGTGTATGCCTCGTGCAAATAGTGCTTTTTCCAGTGTGGAGGATACCGTTGATTTCCCCGAGCCAGACAGTCCCGTAAACCAAAGTACTGGACTTTTATGCCCATTCAGAAGCTGGCGCGCTTGCTTGTCAACGTCTGACGCATGCCAGGTGACGTTTGGATTTGGATTCATTCAGCACTCTCCTTTTTCATAACTTATCATAGTATATAGTTATTGAAACACGTCCCCCAGCTTTAGGAAAGACCGTGTTTAAAGGCGTTCAAGGTACGCTGCCCTGCTGTGTGATCCAGCACCGCAAAAACAATCCATATCCTTCATCTACTAGCACTCGCTTGAACCAGACAGCAACCTCTTCTGGCTTATTGCGGAATACCCCACAGCCATAGGCTCCCAGCACAAGATGCTCTACCCCGTTTTGCACAGCCAAACTGAGTATGTAACGGATTCGCTCCAGCATCACTTCACCAATCCGATTTACCTGCTCTGGCTCCCGTTCTCGCACAACTCCAGCATTAACAGCAGGTGCGGTCAGGAAAGCGACTTGGTACGGCTTCTCCAGCAGCATTCCCTGATCATCCCGAAACACTGGCACATCAGGCGAATAAATCATATAATCCGAATAAAAACAGCTCCGCAGCTTCCGGTTGTGCTGGTACATTTCTTCCATTTGTGAAATACAGGGATACAATGCTGATGATCGAGCCAGGCTTTCCTCCTGTGCCTGACTGCCTCCGAGAAATCCGCCCCCCGGATTTTTGGCGGATGCAAAATTCAGACACGCCACGTGATCCATCTTCTCCACCACCTGAAGCCTGTAAGCCGCTTCCAATGTGCTTTCTCCCGTAACTTCCATCTTCTCATGAATCGTCTGCTACGCCAGCCGAGAAGACTCTGATGCTCCTTTTAATAGAAGAATCTTTTCCTCAGCCTCCTGTTTTACAGCCACAAGCTGAGACGGTGCATATAGCTTCGAGCCTGTGATGGCATTGCTTACCTCTTGTGCAATATTCACTTGTGCCTGTTTGGTATTCGTATAATATCCATTTTCCAAAATAGATAGCGTTACCTGTGCCATATGTGATCGAGTATCTCGATTGCTCCGGGGGTTCACGGTATGTTTCATGATGGCTACTCCTCCTTTTGCAGTACATCCTCACGTAGTTTTGTTAATATTTCCCCAAGCCAATTCGTGCCTCGCCATGATTTACGATAGCATATGCGGGCATCTGTTTCAGCCAATCCTACCCCCCAAATCGTGTCCGTTGGACTAGCCTCAACCAGCGTAGTTCCTTTCGTTTTGAGCAGATGCTTAAGTAAATTCGGATTTTGTATAAATTTAGCGTAGTTGCCGTCATACACAAATTGTTGGCAATTCGCCTCCCACAAGGATTGATCAAATCCGTGCACACTACGTCCTCGGGCTTTTTGCTCACGCGGGGTAGGGGCTTGCATAATTTTACTGGCCACCTCCTCATCTCCAAAAAGCTGTGCTTTTTTAAGCATCATATATTGCTCCGCGCAGTTGAACTCCAATCCATCCACGATAAACACAGAGGGATACCATTGTGAAAATGGCGACTGACTGCGATAAAAAAATGTAAACTTTTCCACGATAATTCCTCTTTTCATATCCTTCATCTACATAAAACGCGGCCGGGGCTTGAATCGGTATAACTTGGACGGACGATGTCCGGCCGCCTTTCTATATTCATTCGTCTCTTCCACAAGCTCGGCTATTTTGCGACGGAAGGCTGCGGCCAACAGCTCCTTACCCAGAATAATTTCATATACCTGTTGAAGCTCGCTCAATGTAAACAGGGCTGGCATCAGGTGGAAAGCGATATCTGTATATTCTATTTTGCTGCGCAAACGCTCAATTCCGTACACAATAATTTTGGCATGGTCAAAAGCAATTCCTTGGGATTTCAGCACTTCTCGCTTGATCTCAATGGTTTTCCCCTTGAGAATTTCAGTCACTTTTACTTTGGCTGACAGGTGAATATCCCCGTGCTTCAATGTAATGTTAATATCTTGTTCCCATCTGTAACCGTCCGACTGATTCGTCCGCGTCTCCTGAGCCACATTGTAGTCCAACTCAAACCATTGGGCATCCGCAGCATCATCTCCAGCTTGTACCTCCAGTGAATCGTGGTCTACCAATGCCATGTAAGCGCAGCTGATGACCCGCGTACGTGGATCACGTGCTACATCTCCCCACGTATATAGCTGCTCCATATAAATCCGGTCTACATTCGTTTCTGTCTTAAGCTCACGTCGTGCAGCTTCTTCCAGGCTTTCATCCATCCCTACAAAGCCGCCTGGCAACGCCCACTGTCCCAGAAACGGATGCTCCCCCCTCTGGATCAGAAGTAGCTGGAGTGTCTTCTCCGGTAGCTTGCGGTAATTGTGCTGGAGCTGATCCATCACAGTAAAAAGCAGCATATCCACCGTTACCGATGGACGCTCATACTGATTGGCATCATATGCAGCCAAAAATTGTTCCTCCGTCATGCCGCTATGATTGTGCTTCGATGTATTTGTCAAT
Source organism: Paenibacillus sp. FSL R10-2782 (assembly GCF_038592985.1). Classification (NCBI taxonomy): domain Bacteria; kingdom Bacillati; phylum Bacillota; class Bacilli; order Caryophanales; family Paenibacillaceae; genus Paenibacillus; species Paenibacillus sp. FSL R10-2782. Next base: position 2,820,017 of record NZ_CP151951.1, read on the forward strand.
TGCGTCACCTACCTGTTTATATTTGGGTAATAGTTGTTTCTAAATCAAGCAGCGGAAACAGCTTATGTAACATTGTTTTATTTTAAATCAATGTTAAAAACAAAATGTTAATATCAACACAGTAATATATAAATCATGCTTCGTCAACAGCATCTTCATGAAATACGTCCCAATCCAGATAAAGGACACCGCATTCCTATGTCTAAAAAAAGAAAAGAGAAGCCCTCGTTTTGTATCGACCGGGCTTCTCTGCCAGCTAAACCTGGCTTCCTTTACTTATACCAAAGATCTTCTATTTCAAGCTCCTGTAAACTGCTCAAAAACGATTTTGAGTTATCAACATAAAGCTCGGTATCGATATAGTACAGTTTTTTATCATGCAAACATTGATCAATATAATCTGCATTCAATATACTTTTATCCTCTACATTGGCGGCAAATGCCTGTAGCTTGGGAAGCGCGGTTTTCTGATATTCAAGCCACGAATGATGGAATCCTGCTGGTTCTTCCAGACAATAGATGTCTTGGTACAGTGCTTCAGCAATCCCCTTCTTCCTGAGATAGTCAGATGAGAATGGCATACTTTTAAAATACCGGCCTGTCATGGCAAATACGCGATAGCTCCAATGAGGAGCGCCATGATTGGATTGGCAAAAAAGATTCAGAAAGAATACAGAGTAGTGCATTTTTATCGTAATAATCTCATGCTTCTTCACTTCTGAAACCAAACGATCCGCCATCCGGCTATCAATGATCTCATCGAAATCAGCTAAAATGATTATATCATCGTCCTCAACCTTATCCCGCAAAATAGAGGCACTTTGGTTTCGTTGGCAAGCTTCGTTATGAAACGCGCTGTTGTAGCTAAGCAGACGCCAGTACCAGCGGTCAAAATGATCCGCACCGCAGCTATCCACATTAAAATACAATGATTCCTTCTCTGGTTTGCGAAACAGCTCATCGGCATGAAATGGATGATGAATGACTTTGGGGCCAAGAACATCCACATTAAAGTTGAGGGGCTTCTCCAAATAACTGAACGTCTTGTTGGCTTCGATCACATGCAGCTCGTCAATCCAGCGGGCGTTTTCTTTTATTTTGATATCAGCAATCCGGTTTTCATTAAAAAAAGGGCAAAATTCGTATATTTTCATAGCAGGAAGCCTCCTTTCACTATCATAGTATTTGGACGAACATCAATGCTTTGGCACAGATAGCCGGATATTAAGCGTACAAATTCAGTAATCGTCCGGTCTTCATAATGCAGTGAACTGTAATAGCAGGTTAAACTTAATCGATCATGTTTAAGGCTTGCCGTCATATTTAGCTTGTAAGCGGAGGGGTTGTCCGCCGAGTTCGTATTTCCGTAAGGAAGGGCCAAAGGCTCGTACAAATCATCAGCCAGCCCGTTCATTTCCTCGGATTGATAATGAAAAAGCATGTGTGTTCCGTCTTTTAGCGGCTCCGTATGGGAATCCATATCCTGCATCAAATATCGTAGAATAAAGTAATCCAGTCCTTCAGATGGAATATGCTGCAATGTGCGCTTGACATGCTCCAGTACAGCCTCCCCATTTTTAGATAACCCCTCTTCCGGGATCTGAATTCGAATGGGATAAGCTCCGGCAAAAAAACCGATCGTACGATCAATTACAATCCCAGGCAAAAAGGACTCACGCTGATAAGACATCACATGGAGCAGCAAATCCGATTGCCTTTTCAATTGGAAACAAGCCTGTGACAATGCCGTAAGTATCAAGCTCAGCGGTGTAGTATGCTGCTTGACAGCCACCGCTTTTAAAAGTCGAATATGTTCCTCTCCTTCAAGCAAATCTTGTGTTATGGTAGTCATATGACGGTGGAGAGGCCGTGTCTCCGATTCCGTGTCAACCTGTAAAGACTTGCCGCCTTCCACAACCTTGGCCCAGAAGGCTGATGCGTCAGGAGAAAGGCCTTTTGCCGCATATTGTGTCAATCCCATGCACCAATCCCGATAGCTGCTTTCTTCCTCCCTATGCAGGAGCCAATCACTCCCCTTTTCCAGTAATAGAAGATGCCTCAAGTCTTCCAAAAAAATGTTTATGGATATCCCGTCAAAAATTAAATGATGGAACAGGAGCAATACCACCTGCCGTCTCTCTCCGCGATAATGGTCAAACAGCACGACTTTCCATAAAGGTCCAGCCCCGATGTCAAATCCATGCTGAGCATTCGAGCAGTATTCCGAAATGTAGGCGTCATGTGAGCCCGGGACCGTTTGCAAATCTACATAAGAAACAACCTGTTCCACACTTATGGTCTGCTCATATTGATACCATTCATTATGATCCAGCTGAGCAAATGACAAGCGTAGCGCCGCATGTTTGTTCCATAGTGCCTCCAGGGAAGAGTCCAGCAATTGTCTGGGGATGTATTTCTTGAGCAGAGCCAGGTAAGGTACATTAAACATGTTGCGATTCAGCAGATCTCTTTGAAAAAAACGTTTTTGTACAGCAGACAGTGGAAATCCGTCATTCGGGTACACCTTTTTTATCGTCTGAATATATGGGATATGCCTATCCGAACAAAGGGCAGTTACAGTTTCCGTCCTGGCTTTACTCAATGCAAGGGCCAAACGTTCGATGGTCTGTTCACGAAATATTTGGTTGACTGTAACCGGATATCCGCTTTTTTGCAGCATGCTGGCTATACGCAGCGCATGAAGCGAATGCCCTCCCAACGTGTGAAAATCTTCATCCTTACGGATAGTCTCAAGCTGCAGAACCTTGCTCCAAATCTCTTCAATAATTTGTTCCAATTCAGTTTTTGGACTGGAATTTGGTTCTTTATGGCTGTTCTGGCTTTCCGGTAAAGGAAGCTTTTTACGGTCGATTTTCCCATTAGCTGTTAATGGGAACGACTTCAGCCAAATGTAACGGAAGGGTAGCATATAAGCCGGAAGCACCTCAGCCATAAACGTATGAAGCTCTCCCTCCCGCTCCTCCTCTTCCGCTGTATAGTAAGCGATCAGCCGTAATTCACCGTGAAGCTCGCGGGCAGCAACCAGACATTCTTTCACGACAGGATAGCGGCCAAGCCTGAACTCGACTTCGCCAGGTTCGATTCGATAGCCGCGAAGCTTCACCTGATCGTCAACCCGTCCAATATACTCGATATTACCGTCCGGTAGCCATTTCGCCCGATCTCCTGTACGATAAAGAACCCGATTTCCTCCTCTTTCACGATCTTTGGCAGAAGTATAGGGATTCGGAGTAAACGCATGCTGTGTCAATTGGTTTTGCAGCCAATAGCCCCTCGCAACCCCGTCTCCTCCTACATATAGTTCCCCGACCGCCCCGATAGGCTGAATACGTCCCTGTTTGTCCAGGATATAACAAGTCGAATTACTAATCGGCTTGCCGATGGGGATATCTTGCTCAAAAGTCTCTTTGATTCGATAGCTCGTTGAAAACGTGGTGTTCTCCGTTGGGCCATATACATTAAGAATCGAAAGCTCTGAATAGGCCAGCCGGATACGGTTTATATGCTTAGTCGATAAAACTTCCCCGCCCACGACCAACCATTTAAGTTCAGCAAACATCTTTTCATTTTCTTCAATCCATTGATTGCACAATGCGGAACTTAGCCATAGTGTATTAATTTTCCACTCCTTCATTCGATGCTCCAGCAGCTGGATATTGAGAAGATCATCTTTTGAAACTACAAACAGACGACCTCCGTTTAGCAACGTCCCCCAAATTTCAAACGTGGAAGCGTCAAAAACAGGCGAACCTGTATAAAGCAACCTGATGTCAGAGGAAAACGGGATATAGCTGGTGTTTTTAACCAAGCGGATGACATTGCGATGTTCTACCATCACGCCTTTCGGTTTTCCCGTTGAGCCGGATGTATACAGTAGGTAAGCAAGGTCATTAGGAGCAATTATAGGCTCCTTCTCTACTTGCGGTACAACTCCAGTCTGGTCAAAACGCTCTATATCAATCAGTTTTAAATGGATTCCATTACAGGCTTTCGAGATACCTTCCGCTCCTTTATGTGAGGTGATGATGGTGTCCAGCTTGGCGTCCTCGATCAATTCGCGTGTTCTTTCTGCCGGAAAATCGGGGTCTATCGGCACATAAGCACATCCCGCTTTCATAATCGCCAGAATGGAGACAATGAACTCGATGGATCGCGGCAAATAAACCCCGATCAACTTCCCATGACTGTCGGTATCATCTACTAGCAAATGGGCAATCTGCCGGGACATTTGGTTCATGGTGCGGTAAGTTATAATCTTGTTGCTTGCAATTACCGCCGGCTGTGAAGGGCGCAGCCTCGCTTGCTCCTGAAACAAGTCAACAATCGAACGATTTCTGGGATAGTCTGTATACGTATCGTTCCAGTCGTAGACGACTTGATCATATTCGTCCTTGCTTATAAAACACACGTCTCCGACGGAGTGACTCGGATATTCCAGCACATAGTGCAATGTATTTAGCAGATGCTCAGCTAGGCGACAAACCGTTGCTTGCTTCAAGCGATCGGCATCGTAAATAAATTTGACAGTGACCTGTTCCCCGTCATTGGCAATGGTGATAGTCATCGGGTAATTGGTTTTCTCCCGTTCCTCCATAGCTGACATCTCCAACCCATGTTCAGGCTGACGGTAGTCGTTCATATAATTCTCGAAGGCCACGATGCTGTAAAACATGGCATGACCATGAATAGCACTCCACCTCTTCAGTTCGTTCAGGCTCACATAGCAGTAGTCATTCAATTTCTGAATCGTCTGGTGCAGGTGCTTAACATATTCTGTGATGGTTTGCTCCACATTCCAGTGCATCACCAAGGGTAACGTATTAATCAGCATACCTGTAATGCGATCCCCTTTTGCAAGATCCGATCCCCTCCCGGAAACGACCATGCCGAATACGGTTGTATCTGCATCATGATAGACCTGTAGCACTTTCCCCCATGCAAACTGCACCAAGGTATTGAGCGAAACCTGTGTTTGCTGTACAAAGGTGGCAATACGTTTGGTTAGACTCGAATCCATGTGAAGAGTCTGGATCTGCTGGTTCTTAATCGGTTGATGTACATCGGGAATCGCACTTCCCTTCTCGATTGGCAGCAGGGTCGGCTCCGTTACTTCCGCCAAATAAGCCTTCCAGAATAACTCGGCCTCTGTGCGATCCTTATCATTCAGCCAATGAATATACGCTTCAAAAGAGCGGGACAAGCTGCGCTGTGGCATTCTGTTTTGCAATCTACAAGCATAGAGTTCATGAACCCGGTTTAGCAGCAGCGGCAGGCTCCAACCGTCCAGCAAAATATGGTGATAGCTCCAGAGCATCGTCCATTCTTCCGGTGCAGTCTGAATCAGTGTGATGCGGTACGCAGGCCGGCTCAGATCAAAACGACGATTGCGATCCATCTCCATCCACTGTTCAATACATTCCTGCTGCCGTTTGGGTTGCTCTGCTCCAACATCCAGGAACGTCCAGTCCCATTCTGCTGTTTGGATAATGCATTGTACGGGCTTATCCAGCGTGTCCCAAATGAAACATGTCCGCAAGCAATCATTTTCGGCAATGACACTGTCCCAGGCTTCCCGATACTGGTTTACCTCCAGCCTCCCACGATATTTCCAATTAACCTGCACAAAGTATTGATCGGAAGCAGGATACTCTAAATAATGAAACAACAGCCCTTCCTGCAAAGGACTTAAATACATCATTTTATTCAGACCATATTGCTTAGAATAGGTCTTTACAATCTGATCCAGCGAATGCTGCTCCAGTGACACTGATGGAAAATCACTTGGTGTAAACTCTTCATAATTAACCTGGCTGCAATGCTCAATGATAGAAAGCAAACGTGATATGAAAGTATTTATGAACTGAGTAATGGTCGTTTCTTCATAGTGACGTTTGCTATATTTCATGAATAAATGCAGTTGTCCATGAACGATGGAACAGTTAAGTTCCAACAGGCTTGTTCCATGATTAAGCGGCGAGCTATGGTCCTGTGCTGCTTCACGTGTAAAACCTATCCACTGCTCTAGCCCGCTCGTATTTGTCTGATCGAATTGACCCAAATAATTGAATAGAGCCTGTGGTTCGGAAGCTGTTAGCTCGGAACGGACTTCTTCGTTCGGATGACAATATCTCAAAGCACCGTATGACATGCCGCGATGAGGAATAGAACGCAGCTGTTCTTTGACTGATTTAATCGTCGCCCCCAAGCTGCAATTGTCCTTGATCCGAATGCACACCGGAAACATTGAGGTAAACCAGCCGACGGTTCTTGTCAGATCCATATCGGCTACAAAATGCTCACGTCCATGACCCTCTAACCGAAACGCGATCGTCTTCTGCCCAGACCAAGCGGAGAGCGCCAGCGACCAGGCCGTAAGCAGCAGATCATTGATCTCGGTATGATATGCCTGTGAGCAATGGTACAAGAGTAGCTGCGTATCGTTGGGAGTAAGCATTGTAACCAATTCCGAAGATTCACTGCTCATTTTATGATCCGCGCAATGGTCTACCGGCAGCACAAATGCTGCATTTTGGAGATGTACTTTTTTCCAGTAATCTATATGACTTAGAGTATTCTGGTGTTTGGAATAATCCATCCATGCATAGTGCCACCTTTTGTATGGATTTAAAACAGGAGGCAGCTCTGAGCCATGATACAATTGATCCAATTCCTGAACCAATATTCTCCAGGAAACGCCATCAATAACCAAATGATGAATCGTCATAAACAAGCGGACTTGACCGTCAGGGTGACCCTGGATTACGCCTGCATAAATCATCTGGCCTGTCGCGTAATTCAATTGTCTGTTCCATGTATCACATATGCTTGAAATTTCAGATTCGGGATCAGCAATGTGCTGAATGGTGTGACTGGCAAGTTGAATGGTGGTATCTGTTCGGTAGCGCTGCGCATATCCATGCTTGTCAGCTACAATCTCCATTGAAAGCTCTGGATGGAGTCGGATCAATTGTCTGATGGCCGTTTCCAGCTTTACGGGATCACAATCACGGAGTAGAAACAACTGGGATTGATTGAAATAATGCGGTTCTTTGAACTGCTGCTCGAAAAACCAGTGCTGGATCGGCATCAGACCAAATTCGCCTGTCAAATCAACCATACTATCTTCCTTCTTCTCACGTTCTGTCCAAGCAACCACAGCAGCTAATTCCTTGATAGTTGGATGCTCTGCAACTTGTCTTGGAGTCAGCATCATACCGTGATCTCTGGCCATAGAGACGACCTGAATGGCAAGGATTGAATCTCCCCCGGCCGCGTAAAAATGATCGTTTACACCGATATCTCCTCTTTTTAAAATTTGTCGCCAAATGCAAAGCAGTCGCTTTTCGAAACTGCCCTCCCCTGCTTCCGCAGCATTCTCAGCAGGGACAAATAATGTGGTCGGATCAGGAAGAGCTTGACGATCAACTTTCCCGTTTGTATTTACGGGGATTGAATCCAGCTGACAGAAATAAGCAGGAACCATATAAACAGGTAAAATAGAGCCTGCATACTGGGCCAATTCAGCCTCAGTCAGCCTTTTTAAGGCAGTATAGTAAGCCACCAGTTTATGGAAGGACTCGTCCTTCCAGGCTCGAACGACACATTGACGGATGTCAGGGTGCTGGCGAAGCTGATGCTCTATTTCACCCAGTTCGATACGGTAGCCTCTGATTTTAATCTGTTCATCACTACGGCCGATAAATACCAGTTCACCCTCTGGCGTCCATTTCACGACATCCCCGGTTCGATATAACCGCTCTCGCTGTGGATACTCATTTCCGATGCTCATCTCTTTGTGAACAAAACGCTCCTGGGTCAGCTCCTCACGATTCAGGTATCCTCTGGCAAGCCCTATGCCGCCCACCCATAATTCACCGGGAACACCGACCGGCACAGAATTACCAAATGGATTGAATACAAACAATCGTTTGTTATAGGCTGGTTTGCCAATCGTGATTTCTGCCTCTGGCTTGCATACCGCGGTGGAACATAAAATCGTCACTTCGGTCGGTCCGTAAGCATTCACAAACAGTCGTCCTCTTCCCCAATAATTCACAATATCAGGCGTACAGGGTTCTCCAGCGGATACGATTGTGTGCAGTTCAGACAGTTCTCTTGGTTTCATGGTTCGCAGCACAGACGGCGTCAGCATGGCAATGTGGATATTTTTCTCTTCGAGTACATCTGAAATATCCGCATAAGGAGGCAGCTCCTCATTCGACAGCACAACAAGTGTCCCGCCTACTGTTAATGTTCCGATCCATTCGTAGACCGAAGCGTCGAAACTGATGGAAGCGAATTGCATAACTCTGGAGACAGGGGTAATACGAAACTTTTCAATAAGGTAAGGAGTTAACGCAACCAGTCCGGCGTGCTCAATAAGCGTCCCCTTCGGATTTCCAGTGGAGCCGGATGTGTAAATGACATAGGCCAGGTCGTTCTGTTTAACCTGAATATTCAAATTCTCGTCGGGATGATCGTACTGCTGCACTAAGCATTCATCTACACAGATAACCGAATGCGCTTTCATTCTCATTTGATTCATAGATGGATTTAGCTTGTTTACCAGATGGCTGTGCGTGATAATCATTTTGGCCTGCGCATCTTCTAAAATAAATCGAACCCGTTCTCCAGGGTATTGGGGGTCGACCGGAAGATAAGCGGCCCCTGCCTTCATAACTCCTAGTATTGCCGGGATTACATCTGCGCTTCTGTCCATAAAGATGGCAATCAGCGTGCCGGGTTGTAAAGCGCCCTCCTCTCCTGTGGAAACCGATTCTAAAATCACGCGGCCGATTTGATTAGCCCGCTGATTTAACTGCGAATAGGTCAGCTTCTGCCCTTCAAACTCCAATGCGATTGCATCGGGAGTTCTAGCAGCCTGCTCTTCAATCAGTTGAACCACGGTTTTATCCAAAGGATAGGCTTGTTCCGTATCATTCCATTGTTGTATCTGCTCGTATTCTTTCGCTGTCAGTATGGGGTGAAGGAGTACCGCTTTCTCCGGAAGATGGAGTGCATTGGCCAGTAGTATCTGAAAGTGGCCTGCGAGATTAGCGATCTGCTTTTTACCAAAATACCTGCTATCATACTGTATTGCGCACTCTAATCTTTCCGAACCATAACGGTAGCAGAGCGCAATCTCAGGCTGATTTATACCGCTTAGAGAAGCTAGTGCTTTTGTGCTCAAACTTGAATGCGAGAGTTCACCACAAGTCTCTACGATGCCCACATTAAAAAAATCCTCATCTTTTTCAGATAGGTAATCCACTTTCATGTGCTGCGAAAAATCCTCACTCCACTTACTGTTGCTATCTCTATCCCATTTTCCCTTTATTTTTTTCATCAAGGAGAGAAGATGATCTTCCTTCTGAATATGGATAAAAAGCGGATAGTCCTGACGACGTGGTGTTCCCTCATTGTCTGATAACATGGAGTATAAAACAGGTACTGTATATTGATTGGCGTAATGGGATAAAAGCACCGACCATATGGCTGCGATAAAAGAAGGCATGCCCAACTGATGCTGCTGTACAAACTCCATGATCGGTTTGACCTGTCTTGTTTCCAAACGAATATGGTAAAGGACTTGAACTTTGTCTTCAGGCTGTCCGGCTTCCCCTTTGTGATGGGAAAATAGAGGCAAGTAAGGTTGGATCACTTATAGAACCTCCCCTATCTGAGATGCTATACCGGCGGCCTGATAAAAAGCAGCCCTAACTTCCTCAACCTCTATCTCGTAACTGCACCGCATCGAAAAAATAAGACCATCTGTGTAGGAGGTAGCGATGCAGTTGAACAGCGAATAGATCGGCAGCGGATTCGGTTGCTTTATGACCGTATCATCGTAAAATTGGCTATACTTCAACCCTTCCTTTGCGCTATTGGCCAAATAGTTAAACATGAATACATCTAGATGCTCATACTGCTTCCCAAATTGTACAAGTGTTCTGGTCCGTTCCCACCTGTTTTTATAGGCAGGTCCTGTAAGCAGGTTCATAAAATTAATCGTGTGGTGTTTTAATAATTCCAGCCTATTTCTGACAGTCAGCAGCATTTCATCCGGCTTCTGCTTCATGTCCATCAGCATAGGCACAAAATCAATAAACTCACCGACCGTGTTATAATACGTCGCCTCATCGTACCTTCTTCCATCATATAAAAATAACAATGGCAACTGGTTCATACCTAAATAGATTTGCATGCCCCTTGTAAAGACAGAGAGCGCAAACTCCAAGGATGGGTTTTTAGCCGGGATGCTCACGCTAAACAGATAGGCTTCTGTGCTCGTTCTTAGCTTCGGAGTTTGTAACAGGTCCTGCTTGCTTTGCTGGAATGCTTCCAGATGAAAGTCGTATATCAATGCCTGTTCGGTGATTCCGCTGGGTCCGCTTTGGATTTGTTCTACATAATCCTTATAGGGTTTTACTTCATCCGTAGGAAGGGATTCGTTTTGAAGCAGACTCCTGTAGCAAGCCATTACCTGTCGTTCAGCTACTTCCGAAGTCACCCGATCGCATATCGCATGATGATAAAGCGTAATAACAACATGCTCACGCAGATTTCGTTTTAGCACAAACATCTGAAACAAAGCACGCTCTCCCGTGTATCGGGTATTCGTCATGTAGTCATTTATCATTTCCATAAAGGGGCCATATGGATTGCAGTCCGTTACGTCAAAGATGGTGAGTGTTGGCAAATCGGCGTCGGGAAGTACGTATTCCCTCCAATACGTCCATTCATCTCTTTGCACAGGAATGCTTCTCAGTAATCCTTGACTTTGTACAAATTGAGCATAAGCCTGATTCAAAAAATCATAATTCACATACTCGTCCAGCCTAAATAAGCCAATACTCGGCGGTGTATGAAATGAAATTTGCATTTGTTGAATTCCACTTAGCGGATATTCTTGTGCCACTTGCCCCGTTTTAACCCACTGATCTCTTTTTAAATAATCGTCTTCCAGTTGCTCGCGCAACCTTGCCGCCTGATCCGTGTCCATGGTTTTCAAGCCCAGACGCTGGACAAACTCCTCTTCATCGAAGACCTGGTATTGATTATCCATTTTTACTTTTTGATGCAATGGTACAATATAATGCGGCTGGAGTTCTTTAGCGACTTTCCCGTTCATAATCCGCATGATAGGATTGACGTCGTCCACGGAGTTGAAGTAAAGTACTCGAATATCTCTCACTTCGTGAAGAAAATCCCGCACTTGATACTTCACCAGCTCATACACACCATCTGTTTCTTGGTGCAGCCAGGAAATCAACTCTTGCTTGGTTTCTATGGTGCCCTGCTGCTTCAAGGCTCTTTCACTATCTTGAGCCGATTGAAGATAAGCAGCGAGCGCACGGATCGTCTTATAGTGGTAAATATCTGCCAAAGTGGTATGATATCCAGCCACCTCCATCCTTGACATTAACGTAAGCGCATGAATAGAATGTCCACCAAGGTCGAAGAAGCTGTCTACAACACTGAACTGCTGAATACCTAATACATCCTGCCAGATTTCCATCAGCCTGGCTTCCAGCCCTGCCTCAGGAGATATGTTTGCTGCCATGGTATGTCCATTGTCTTCAAAGGACAACAGTACCTTGCGATCCAGCTTTCCATTCCGTGTTAGTGGCATCTGCTCTAATTGAACAAAAAAAGAGGGAATCATGTATTTCGGCAGCTTTGCAGAAAGCGTGTTTTTAATTTCATCTGCCGGCAGCCTTTGGCTTGCCCTATAGTACGCTCCCAGTTGCTTCTGTCCGTTCCCATCTTCACGCACGATAACAACCGCTGCTTGTATATCCTTTATTTTTATTAGCTGTGCCTCAATTTCCCCTGGCTCAATTCGGTAGCCCCGTATTTTCACTTGCTCGTCAATCCGGCCGATATATTCAATGTTTCCGTCCGCTTGCTCTTTTGCCCAATCTCCGGTTCGGTACAACCTGCCCCCCGGCACCCCTGGAAAAGGAATAAACCTTTCCTCTGTCAGCTCTGGACGGTTCAAATAACCTTTCACTAATCCATCACCAGCGATGTACAGTTCACCTGCAACTCCTTGTGGCAAAGGATGCTGGTTATGATCCATGATGTAAACCGACGTATTGCTGATGGGTTTACCAATCGGTACGGTATTTGCAGCCTCATCCAAATGATCAATCCGGTAAAACGTTGCAAATACTGTACTCTCGGTCGGTCCGTAGACATGAATTAAACGGCCAGAGCCCAGACGGGCAAATGCTTTGCGCACATGGCTGACCGACACCTTTTCACCACCGAATAGCAAGGTATCAAGTGTGGCAAAGCAATCCGGATCAATATCCACCATTGCATTAAAAAGTGCGGTTGTAATGAAGCATTTTGTAATCTGTTGTGTGTGCAGTACACTCGATAGCTCTCGTGCATTCATGATGTGGGCTTGTGGGGTCAAAACGAGGGTGGCTCCGTTAAGCAGTGCCCCGTAAATGCCAAATGTAGAACCATCGAACGAAAAACTGGCCAATTGCAAGATTCGATCTTTTGCCGCGAATCGGATGTAATTTGTTTCTTTGACAACACGTGTAATATTGTAGTGCATCGTCAGGTTTCCCTTCGGTTCGCCCGTAGAGCCTGACGTATACATAATGCAGGCTAGTGCATCTGAGTCATGAATGGAGGTGAGATTCCCTGCTTCTTCCCTGTTATTTCTCTTGTCCGACAAATCCAGTACAGGAACGTTGAACTCCACTTGTTGCTCAATTGGTAGCCGGGTTAGCAGGAGCTTTGCGCCAGAATCTTTCAGCATATAGCGTATACGTTCCTTGGGGTATTCCGGGTCAACCGGCACATAGGCTCCCCCGGCTTTTAAAATCCCGAAAATACCGACGATCATTTCCAATGAGCATTCGGCCATAATCCCGACGGGGTCGCCTTTATTTACACCTTTGTTCCGCAGAACCCGGGCAAGCTGATTAGCCTGTTTGTTCAGATCACCATACGTCAAATGCTTGTCTTCCAATACAACTGCCACTTGCTCTGGTGTGCGCTCGGCCTCCCCCTCAAACAACTGATGAATCGTTGTATCCCGCGGGTAATCCGCTAACGTACCGTGTATCATGCTCCGCCTCATCTCCTTCTCCCATTAACATTCATACGATTTAAGGTTTGCTCTACAAGCATCTTTTTCGAAAGAAGTCGTTTATGGATAAACTATAATCACAACTTTACATTAAAATGGGAATTTAGCTGGAGATGAAGAAATGACATCAGGTGACAGAATAGTACACTTTTTCTCTTCGTTTTACGCCTTTAGTTTCACAGCATAGCGATATTGCATGCCCGACATTTCAGGCATTTCCAGAAATTCGAGTCTGCCCTGAGCGATCAACTGTTGAATCCGGTATTCCAATAAAGTATCGCTTCTCAGCTGTGACCACCGTGTTAAAGCCTCACCTATTATTTTTCCCGCGAGTACATATTGCCGATTATCCTCTACCCGCAGTTGACCGATCAAATCCAGCAAAGCCTGATCAAAGTAATCTTCTGGCACATGATCGATATGGTTATTTTCCCATAATCTCAGCACACTTTCCTGTTCACTAAGCTCCAGCCAATCTTGTTCATGTCGATGTCGATCTTCCATACTTAAAGCATGAATTTTATCTTTATTTTGCGTTATGAAGCGTGCAATTTCTTTCGAATACACCACGTTCATGGATAGAGGAAACTTACTTTCCATGTATAAAGGATCACTCGGCTCCCGTTCCAAGGAATCTGTTACGTTTACGACCCCGATAGGAGCAGTTCTGTTCCGCAAAAGGTATAATGCAAAACGTAATCCGATCTGCTCGTGAGCATTAGAGCCGCACCAGATCGTGATCGACTTATCATCAGAAATTGCAGTAAGAGTAGCCGTCATCTGTTCAATGCGGTGCTCCCAATTCGCGTAATAGAAAAATTCATAATCCACGATCCGTTCAGCCAACCAGTTGTGACGGTTCTCTTGTCCTTCTGGTGTTTCCAGCTTCCACAACGGCCCTATGGAAAATAGATCATTAAAAGACAGCACTTCACTCTCATAACGCAATCCTGCTCCAGAAAGGCCTACTTTCATCGAGCCAGCAGCAGACTGAGAGAACAGCAGGTGTACATTGTTAGATGACAAGTCAACTGCCTCCTTTCACTGTGTTCAATAATATATTGTCTTTCGACCAGAAATATCTTTAGAATAGGCGTATAGCTATCATATCTTGCTCCACAATAACAATACCACAGGATGATTACTCGACTGGAGGAAAAGAAATGACATCGGAGTGGCAGAGACTACAGACCAAACTGCCGGAATGGGTGGAACAGAGCCGTCATCAGTATATTCATGGCAAGGTGGCAGCGTATATTCCCGAATTGTCCAAAGCCCCGGCCGACGCGCTGGGAGTTGTCGTGATGAACGAAACCGGCGAGACCGTGGTAGCAGGAGATACCGAAATAAGCTTTACGATGCAAAGCATTTCGAAGGTATTCACGCTTATTTTGGCCTTGATGGATAATGGAGAGGATGTGGTCTTCTCCAAGGTCGGTATGGAGCCTACCGGAGACCGTTTCAATTCCATGCTGAAGCTGGAACTGGTCGAGCCGGGCATCCCGTTTAACCCGCTGATTAATGCCGGAGCCATCGCCGTGTCCTCTTTGATTCGTGGGAACAGTCCCGAAGAGAAGTTTGCTCGTGTCCTGCAATTTTTCCGTCTGCTTACCCGTAATGACACGCTGGAATATGACCAGGATGTCTACGATTCGGAATCTGCAACAGGCCATTTGAACCGTTCTCTTGCCTACTTTTTGATGGAAAAGGGAATTCTGCGCGGACATGTTGAGGACGTGCTGGAGGTTTACTTCAGGCATTGCGCTGTAAAATTGAACTGTACGGATTTGGCGCGTATGGGACTCGTATTAGCCTACAATGGACGTGATCCGGTCACGGATGTACCGCTGATTCCCCGCCGCTATGTACAAATCGCCAAAACCTTTATGACCACATGCGGCATGTATGACGCATCCGGAGAATTCGCCATTCAGGTCGGACTGCCCGCCAAAAGTGGCGTCTCTGGCAGCATTATGACGATGGTGCCCGGACGATATGGCATTGGACTGGTCGGACCTTCTCTGAACCGCATGGGCAACAGTACAGCGGGTGTACACTTGCTGGAGACCATGTCGCGGGATTTGGATTGGAGCTTGTTTTAGTTAACGAATAAAAGGGTACTCCCAGCCTTCGCAGCTTACGGGAATACCCTTTTTTACTTACCAGATATGTTAAACGGTTTGGCCGTTAACCAGCTTGATATGAATGCGGAACGGATCAGCTACATACTTGGTACCCTCACGTTCCTCTACTCCATAGCCTGCCGTAGTCAAACGGGCCACAACGGCCTCCAGTTCCTTTTGATCCGGCACAATTAACTCAAAATAATCCAACCCTGCGGCATGCTCGGGAGCTGGAAGCGCGCCTTCCCCTGCCCATATATTCAAGCCCATATGGTGGTGGTAACCACCTGCGGATACGAACATAGCAGACGAGCCATAGCGACATGTAATATCAAAACCGAGCACATCGCAATAAAATTGCTGCGCCTTGAGCAAATTAGACACATGGAAGTGAACATGCCCAATTACCGTTCCTTCGGGCAACCCTTGCCAAGGTAGGTTCTCGGAAATAGCGACCAAGCCTTCTGCATCCACAGGATCTGTTCCCATAATGTAATATCCGTTAGCATCTTTCTTCCACTGATCACGAGGACGATCCGCATAGATCTCTATCCCGTTATTATCCGGATCATGGATATACAGAGCTTCACTTACATCATGGTCCCCCTGTCCGATTTCAATCTCATGAGCAAGCAGATTACGCAGTGACAGGCCCAGAGCCACTCGATTCGGTACAAGAATAGCAAAGTGATACAATCCGGCTGCGGATTGGCGTGGAAGAATAACTGCATTTTCAATAAACTTAAGGGTTAGCAGCGGTTGCTTTCCATCGACTGTCAATTCAGCGGTATCCGCCGTTTGACGCAGCAGTTGAAAACCAACGACCTCGGTATAAAATTGAATAGAGCGCTCCAAGTTACTAACCTTTAATGAAACCTGCCCGATTCTGGTGTTGTCATGGATATGTGCTGTCATGAGATTTCCCTCTTTCTACATGGATTGGAGGACTACGCTAATGATAAATTACTGTTCTGTTGAGGTACGACGGCTAAACAAAGAATCCAGAGACAAGCGAGTCGTCGGCGCAAATACCAAATGCAATGCTACCAGAATAAAGGCAATATCCAGCTCATACCCTGCTCCCTGACCATTACCCATCAGACCGCCGGACAATTTTGCTGTGAAAATCGCACCGATTAATACAATAACAAAAAGTCCAGATACATAACGGGTAAGCAATCCAAGAATTAAAGCAATTCCTCCGACTAACTCAATTACGGCAACGGCATAACCTAAAAATCCCGGAACACCTATACTGGAAAACCAGCCAGCTACATTACCTAACCCCATTTGAAATTTAGCAATTCCGTGCGCCAAAAACAAGATACCCAACGCTACCCGCATAATTGTAGAAATGTTTCTGCTTGCTGAACTCATATTTATCTCTCCATTCTGAATATTTTTTTGCACTCGTATGAGCACATAATAATTATTTTATATTACTAATAATTTGGTTAAAAAATAAAATGATCTTGCTCTAAGTTGTAACTTATATAAGTACGATTCAAGCTCAAATTATTAGTAATACGAATAATTATTTTGTAATGTGAATTTATCATAAGAAACTATAGTCTGTCAACAAAATATTTGGTATAGTAAATAATAAATTAGTATTTATTATATTCCCTTGAAGGAGGAACGCTCCATGGGTATAGGATGCAACATACGCGCCGCGCGTAAACGTAAAAATTTATCCATCCAGCAAATATGCGAACGAACCGGATTATCTCAAGGTTTTATGAGTCAAGTGGAAAACAATAAAACCTCCCCTTCCATCGCTACACTGGACAGCATCGCTAATGCACTTAAGGTACCCCTCGCTTTTCTGCTGCTCAAAGAAGAGGAACGAATGCAGGTGATTCGGAAGGATGAGCGCCGCAAAACGGTTTATGGCAAAAATAAGCTTCAAGTTGACCATTTGGGGGGCCAAGGTAACATCAAAATGATGCTGGTGGACATGCCGCCAGGCTCATCCACGGAAGAAGAGCATGCTCATGCGGGTGATGAGATTCATTTTGTTATGGAAGGCACAGTATATGTGGAGCAAGGCGAGGATTCGGCTACCCTCGAAGCAGGAGATTCCTTTAGCTGGAGAGCAGCCATTCCGCATTATGCCAAAAACATTGGAGAAAACAACGCCCGTATTTTGATTTCTGTATTTCTCGAAGCAGAGAATGACGCTTAATAGAATCAAAAAAAAGCGCGTACCGGGAAGTTATTTTTCACTTCCACGGTACGCGCTTTTTATATTTCAACTCTATTTTTTCTTGGCTGCGTCAATATCTCCAGGATTCAAGCCTTCCCATATATTTGGGATACTTACGTTTTCTGGATGATCGAATACGAGGAATGCTGTTGGTAAATACCGCTCGCCGTATTCAGAAGAAGGTTTATTTACAATGGCATGATCCTTGACGAGCACGGTCGATGATCCACCATCCAGATTAGCACCGATAACCGCTCCGTGTTTAAGTAAAATGTTTTGCATATCATACAAATTGGCACCAATGCTGTAACCCGGCTGACGACCATCGATGGTCACAAAAATAATCGCGCCGTCTGCTCTTTGCCCCATTGCCGTACGGGGAGCAATTCCCCATCCTTCGCTTGCATTGCGAATGAGACCTTTACCATTCACGATCAAGCGTGGCTGGAAGGTAACCGCTTCTTGCACATTCATTTTGGACAGCTCGGACAGCGAGTAATGCCCGGCCACCATTTTGCCTTGCTTATCAATCCCTACGATTTGGGCTGAAGCGTTTTTCCCCATATCATTGTAGTATAGCTGGCCCTGTGAAATAACAACGCCGATCGGCTTAAATCCATTCCCATTCCAGTTGGGATCGGCAAAGCCGCCGCCATTTACGCCCGCAACGGCTCCCAAGCGCTCAACCATACTGGATACTCTTTCTCCTTTACCTACCTTGGCAGGAATCCCGAGTCTGATTTTAGTGGGGTCATGCACCGTCATCACATAGCCGTGATAATTGCGACCAGATACCTCTTCTACTTCAACCAACGGCGTTTGTTGGAACTTGGTTGGTGTCAGATCAGGCAGCTTGATCGTATGTCTGTCCTTCTCCTCGCCCATCTGCTCGAAACGGGCCGAATATTCGGCCACTCGCTTCTGCGCCTCCTCCTCACCAATAAAATATTTTGCCCAGTGACGATGTTGTGTTGTGATCAGCGTATCCGCCGCCAAGTAGCGCATATCCTTGCCAGATGGCGTTAAAAACAGCCACGCGCCGCCTCCGACTCCTGCGAGCAGTAGTACAATAAAAAGCCGCGACATAAAGCGACCGAATTTTCCTTTTCGTTTCTTTTTTTTGTTATTCTGCCTGCGGGCTGCTGCACGCTGTGGCAAGACTTCCGGTTTCATTCGTCATCTCTCCTGTATGCTGACTTCTGTCTTGAAATAGCTGATAGGGTTTGTTGTTCAAGACAGCCATGCTGCTGATTCTGGTCCTCAGAGGGTAACATATCGGCAGCGACATCTAACGACAATATCATAAACTAATTTTGTAGAATGATAGTGTCAATTTTTTAACAGATTCATCATACCGAAAAAGAACACAATAAACCAGCCCTCCACATGAAAGTAAAGGACCGATTGGAAAATTATATAAAAATTCACGCTTGGTCGGAACACGTTTCGTTGCCGTTGCATTCCCTTTTACGGTGCGGACTCGGGTACAAGCAGCATGAACAGTTCTTTCATTTGCTGGCGCTTGAGCTTCGGACTAAGCACATACAAAGTATCCCCCGGCTTAATCACCGTCGTGCCTCTCGGAGCTATAATTTGCTCCTCTCGAATAATAGCGGTGAACAAAATGTCATCGGGAAGCTGCATATCCTGAATCGCTGTGCCCACAATGGACATCCCCTCCTGCACCTGAATGTGATTAATCTCCGAGGTGGTTTTCCCTAGAGATACCAATTCCAGGAGCGAGGGAGACGACGTTTCGTTAGGGTCCATTAAGCCGAGTTTCACCGCCAGCCACGAAATGGTCGTACCTTGTATAATGGCCGAGGTAAGCACGACGAAGAATACGACATTGAAAAACAGCGGCCCCACATCCATTTTATCCAGCAGTGGATAGGTAGCCAGTACAATCGGTACTGCTCCCCTTAGTCCTGCCCAGGATAACAGCGTCTTTTCGCGTATAGAGTACCTGGAAAAAAGCAGGCTCAGGAACACGCCAAGCGGACGGGCTACGAGCATCAGGATGAAGGAAAGCGCCAAGCTTTGCCACACAATGCCGAGCAACTGACCGGGAAAAACCAACAGTCCAAGCAGGACGAACATCATGATCTGCACCATCCAGGCGAAGCCGTTGTTAAAATGAATAATAGACCGCTTGTAGGTCAGGTCCGAATTACCCAGCACGATGGCCATGACATATACCGCCAGCAAGCCGCTTGCCTCCAGTAAGGATGCGGCCGCATACGTTAAGACCGCAAATGCCAGCGCCATCACAGGATACAGACCGGATGAATCAAAATTCATTTTATTAATGGCATATACAGCTATGCGTCCAAGCACAAAACCAACGGCCAGACCAAAACCCATTTCCCATAAAAAAAGCAAAATATGTACCCAAATGGATTGCTCAGGGTGATGTATCAGCTCAATCAACGTTACCGTGAGAAAAACGGCCATCGGATCATTACTTCCAGATTCCGCTTCCAGCGTGGACGTAATTCGTTTCTTGATATTTTTACCACCTAAAACGGAAAACACTGCTGCCGCATCCGTCGATCCTACAATAGCTCCGAAAAGCATGGATTCCATCCAACTCACGCCTAAAATAAACTTGGCGACAACGCCAATGACCACAGTTGTAATAATGACGCCAAGCGTCGATAATGACATCGCAGGTCGAATGACTGGCTTAACATCTGCAAACTTCGTTTGCATCCCGCCTTCAAACAAAATAACGATGAGCGCGAGAATCCCCACCAACTGCGTAATAAACGCATTATCAAAATAAATAAACTGACTGAGCACCATGCCGACGGCAATAAACAATACGAGCGCAGGCATGCCGAAACGACTGGAAAATTTGGTAGTCAGTACGCCAACCAGCAGCAAGCCGGACAGCAAAAGCACAATAAAATTAATAACAGTTGTCTGTTCCATACGACGGCTTCTCCTATCCTGAAAATAATGTTCATTTTTTCGCCTTTTACCTATATACCCTCAAATCACACAGAATACTAATCTTAGTTTAAAAAAATATATATAATCAAAAACCAGCTCATGAACTGTGCTAATTGGCACTCCATGAGCTGGCTCGTATGTTTCTATATAGCTCGGGCTGCGAAAGCTCCGCGCTTTATGCTTTGGGCTGAATCATATTTGCTGGAACGACATATTGGTTGAACTGCTCTTCGGTCAACAATCCGCTACGCATAGCCGCTTCTTTGAGAGACAGCCCTTCCGCATGTGCAAGTTTGGCGATTTTAGCCGCATTTTCATATCCGATATACGGATTTAATGCTGTCACCAGCATCAGTGAATTGTTCAAATTATGCTCAATTTTAGTGAGATCCGGCTCAATGCCGACCGCACAGTTATCATTAAAGGCTACAATTGAATCCGCTAGCAGATTCACGGATTGCAGGAAATTATAAATAATGACCGGCTTAAACACGTTCAGCTCAAAATTGCCCTGACTCGCAGCAAAGCCGATAGCTGCATCATTACCCATGACCTGCGTAACGACCATTGTAAGTGCCTCGCTCTGGGTCGGATTGACCTTACCCGGCATGATCGAGCTGCCCGGCTCGTTAGCAGGAATCGTGATTTCACCCAAGCCGCTACGCGGGCCGCTTGCCAGCCAGCGCACATCGTTGGCGATCTTCATCAAATCAGCAGCAAGCGCTTTAACGGCTCCGTGTACGGCAACCACTTCATCATGACTCGTCAGCGCATGGAATTTGTTTGGTGCGGATGTGAACATTTTACCAGTGAAGCTGGAAATTTCCGCAGAGGTTCGGTCACCGAACTCTGGATGAGCGTTAATACCCGTGCCCACGGCTGTACCGCCAATGGCAAGCTCCTTCATATATTGAACGTTGTCGATGATGATTCGCTTGCTTTTATCCAGCATGGCATACCAGCCGCTGATTTCCTGACCCAGTGTAAGCGGCGTGGCATCCTGTAAGTGGGTACGTCCAATTTTAATAATATCCTTAAATTGCTCTGACTTCTGCTGGAAGGTTTCTTTCAGCTTATCTATAGCAGGCAGCAAGTGATCCTCCACTGCAATCACACCCGCTACATGAAGCGCCGTCGGAAACGTATCATTCGAGCTTTGCGACATGTTCACATCGTCATTAGGATGCAGCTTCACATCCTGTCCCTGCTCTTGCAGCCACTGGCTTCCTAGATGAGCAATCACTTCGTTCACATTCATATTGGATTGCGTACCGCTTCCTGTCTGCCATACGACCAATGGGAAATGGTCATCGACCCGTCCAGCAAGAATTTCGTCTGCCGCATAAATAATGGCGTCCTGCTTCTCCTGTGGCAGCTTGCCCAACTTATAATTGCTGATCGCAGCACTCTTCTTGAGCACTGCGAAAGCCTGAATAACCTCTAATGGCATTTTCTCCGAGCCAATCGGGAAATTTTCCTTGCTGCGCTGTGTTTGCGCTCCCCACAGACGATCTGCCGGTACTTTGATTTCACCCAATGTATCTTTTTCGATGCGGTAGTTCAACTCATTTCCTCCTCTTGGCCTATGTAATTCAGACAAAATATGGTGACTTCCTTGCCTATTATACATTAAATTTCAAAGGTTATCATATATTTTGCAAGCGCTTTTTTACGATTAGGCCGGAGGAGGAATGTATCGTGAGCTACAAGCGGGATCTCACGGGTTCAGCTAATGGAGATATTGCCTTTAGCACGAACCTCTTTTCTGCCGAGTAGCTTATTCAACGCGTCGATATAAGCTCTGGCGCTGGCTTCCAAAATATCTGTACTCGCGCCTCTTCCGCGGGCAGTGAACTCTCCTTGTCTCAGAACAGTATGCACTTCACCCAGTGCATCCTTACCGTACGTTACAGATTGGATCGAATAATCTTCCAATTCCACTTCTTCACTACTGGCCTTGTCAATAGCATGAAAAATCGCATCTACAGAGCCGTTGCCCATCGCCACTTCATCGATTGCTGTTCCATCCTGTTTAATCAGTCGAATGGATGCTACCGGAACCGACTGATTGCCATAGGATACCTGGATGGAATCCAACGTGTAAATTTGAGGAGAGGTGCTGCGGCTCTCATCCATCAGGACGAGCAAATCTTCATCCAGCACCTGTTTTTTCTTGTCCATCAAGATTTTAAATTTACGGAACGCCTCCTGAAGCTGCTCTTCTGTCAAAGCATCAAACCCCATGTCTGCCAGCTTTTCCTTGAATGCATGCCGACCTGAGTGCTTGCCAAGTACAAGCTTACTCGTCTTCAAGCCGATGCGCTCCGGGGAAACGATTTCATATGTCGTACGCTCCTTGAGCATTCCGTCCTGGTGGATACCAGACTCGTGGGAAAAGGCATTCGCTCCAACAATGGCCTTGTTCCCTGGTACGGCCATCCCGGTGCGTTTGCTCACCAGACGACTGGTAGCATAAAATTCCTCCAGAACGAGATCCGTTTTTGCGTCATACAGCTCGGTTCTCGTATCAAGGGCGAGCGCGACCTCCTCCACCGGTGTATTTCCGGCACGTTCCCCGATGCCATTGATTGTACCTTCAAATTGATCTACACCATTACGGATAGCCGCAAGTGTGTTAGCTGTTGCCATCCCGAGATCATCATGACAGTGGGTGCTGAGCTGTATCTTTTCGATGCCAGGCACCTGGGCTTTTACCACTCTGAACATTTCACCGAACTGATCTGGTGAAGCATAACCAACAGTATCCGGCAGATTAACGACCGTTGCTCCAGCCCGGATCGCCATATCCACGACCTCGCAAATAAAGTCCAACTCGGTACGACTGGCATCCTCCGCCGAAAATTCCACCTTGTCAAAATACTTGCGCCCATAACGAATGGCTGCGGCTGCGGTTTCCAGTACCTTCGTCTTGTCCATTCGCAGCTTGTGCTGGCGGTGAATGGGTGAGGTAGCCAGAAACAGATGAAGACAAGCGTCCTCCGCTCCCCTCAGCGCCTCTCTGACCGCATCTATATCCTGCTCTTTCGACCGCGCAAAACCAACCAAGGTTGAATTAGTAACCTGTTTGGCAATCTCCTGCATGCTGAATATCTCACCTGGCGAGGTAGCCGGAAAACCGGTTTCTATCCGATCTACGCCCAATTTTTGCAGTTGAAGGGCAATTTCGACCTTTTCTGTACTGGTCAGACTAACTCCTGGTGATTGTTCTCCATCTCTTAACGTTGTGTCCAACACCCATATTTTGCGCATTCAGAACCCACCTTTGGTTTTATTGTAGGAGATGCTCGATATAAAAGATTTACAATTCAATACATTCATCCGATCATCTGATGTTTAGGATTAAAAAAATTATGAATGTTCCAAATGCTTTTGCAGTTCCAGCTTGGTGCCGTCCAAATGCTGAATGCTGTACAGTTCGGCAGCTTTGGCATCCTGATCTCGGATCGCCTCATAAATTTTCTCATGCTGAAGTGTAAAAGGATTTTGCATCGCCGGATCGGTTATGAGATTTTTTAACGTCTTCCGAATCGCCTCTACAAAGCTGCGATACACATCTGTAAGCACTTTATTACGTGTAGCCCCTGCAACAGCCAAGTGAAAAGTGATATCCGCATCCAGATACTCGTTCAAATCCCCAGCGGCCAATGTCACGGCACGACGGTCCAACGCCTCACGCATCAAGCGTAAATCCTCATCCTTACGTCGTAAAGCAGCCAGCCTGGCAATTTCCAGTTCCAACACACTCCGCACCTCATAGACCTCAATAATTTCAGCGCGGCTCAGTCGGTAATCCAAAGGCTCTTGGGAAGTCGTCGGTTGGCTGACAAAGGTTCCGTGTCCTTGTTTTTTCTCTAATAGACCGGCATGTACGAGAACGCTGACCGCTTCACGCACTGTGGAACGCCCTACTCCAAAAAGCTTCATCAGCTCAGGCTCTGTTGGAATTTTTGTACCCACATCCCATTCACCAACAGCAATTTTTCGTTGCAGCTGTTCAGCCACCTCATCGGCAATTTGCTTGCGTTTGACGGCTTGAAAAGGCACCATTTCCTGATTCATCTGATCATCTCCTGTTTCGTATCATACTATAGCGGCTTGCCATCCTGCAACCTGTTTTTATTTTCCCTTCCTCTCCTTATCAGGCTTCTGCCTGTAATACTTGTCTTCGCACCTCTCCCATCAACAAAATAAGCCCGTACCGTTAGAAACGATACAGGCTTATTTTGATAAAATATAGGCTAGGATTTAGATTGTGCAGGTGTGACACAATATAAACGGCTGGTTGCTTCAAAAATATGGCCTGGAGCAAGCGCAATCAGTCCGATATCCTCCGCTGGCAAATCCGGACGATTCGGCGCATTGATCATGTTCATTTGCGGCTCAGGACAGATGAATTCCTTGTTCGCTTTATTATTCCAGATCATCCAATGCTTATAGGCCGTGCCTACATCGTATACTAGAGTAGCGCCTGTCTTAGTGTGTGTCAGTTCCATATAGTTGCGTCCATTTTGCGGAGCTGCCGTGTAATGATTATCCATGGAGGCAAAATAAGGACTTACTCCCGTTGTCTTCAGCAGTTCCTCTTCCGGCGACAATGGCTGGAACTGTCCTGTGGCTAACAACCGCTCTGTCAGCTCCCGACGCTCACCGATAGTAACCTTAATTTTGTAGTCTTCCGGCGAACTATCCGGTACGAATGGAACCCGAATAGCCGTGTGAAAGGCAAACAGGTTTGGAATCGGCTGATCACCCTCGTTGTGGATCACATAACGCTGATGTAGTCCAAATTCGTCCAGGCTGTACGTCAGCTTGATGGTAAAGGTGAACGGCAAATAGTGAAACATGGGGTGTCCTTCCCTCACATGCTGATTCATTACCACATAGCTGCCCTGTTCTCCAGATCCGTAGTCCTCAACCTCCCACCGGACGGTGTGTAAAAAACCGTGCAGATGGTTGTGGGTTGCCGTTTCATTGATGGGCAGTTCATATGTAACTCCATTCCACAGGAATTTGCCATCCTCATACCGATTCGGAGGATACAGAAAAGGAATCCCATAGACTGACGGGCTTTGTTTAAAAGCCTCTATGCTGTCAGCTTCCGGCTCGCGGAGAAATGAATATCCCGTTTCATTGTCACGAAAAGAAATCAGATTTGCGCCGTTTCCCGGCAGGGCTACCGCCTCATAACGCCCAAATTTAAGGCGAATCGCCGGTATTCCATAATAAAGGTCACCAATTGCAGCATGCTGATGTGTCATCAAAAATCCTCCTTGATGAATGACGATGGTTAATGAAAGCGTTTAGCTTTTGGCTTGACTATACCATGCTGAGCAAAAAAATTCCATGCCAACACAAAAAAACGACGCCCCGTAAGGCATCGTCCTTTCCAAGTCACTACACATAGCGCCCCTGCTTGGGTACAGCCGTATGCTCAAAATCCTCCGTCAGTCGTTCCAACTGGGTCGTCAGCTCATTTCCCTGCATGTAGTGACCGTGTCCCGTAACGGCAATCTCCGGCTTTAAACCGGACAGCAGTTTTACTGACCGCTGCGCAGCCTGCCAATCTGTCGTAAAATATGCAGGCGGACCGTGTATTTCTTTTTCCTGTAAAATAACCGCCAGCGCCGATTCCTGTTTTACGGTAATAAAAGCATCTCCGGCTACCAGCAACCGTCTGCGTTCATGAAAAAGCGATATGTGACCCGGCGTATGCCCAGGTGTATGCAGCCACTTCCAACCAGGCGCACCAGGCACACTGCCATCCTCAGGCAGACGGGTGATGCGATCATCCAGATCAATGGCATCATTGGGATATAAAAAGGAAACGCTCGACAGCAGCCCTCCAGCCACACTGGGATCAGGTTGTTGGTAATCCTTCAACCCTGTCAAGTAAGGAAGCTCCAGCGGGTGCGCATACACAGGAGTGCCCCAATGCTGAACCAACTCAATGACCGATCCCACATGATCAAAATGCCCATGAGTGAGCACAATAGCAACGGGAGGGCCAGCGAACCGTTCCTCAGCCAAGCGAATAATCGAGTCTGTAAACCCCGCCATCCCCGTATCCACCAGTACCCAGGATCGACTTCCCGGCTCCCCGATAAAACACACATTTACAAACAGCGTCCGTAAGCTCAGAAGATCGGGAGCAGCCTCTTCATTTGCCGTCATTCCTTCGGTGAACAGATGATTTGCCAAACCGTCATCCTCCCCATTCACATGGAATTTGCTGTCATCATCGACCTATAGGCTTCCCCCATGTCGGCAGATTATGCATTATGCGGACACTGCTAAATATAATCCGCTTGTCACGAAAATAGACCATGTTTACATTACTCGGGTAATTTACTCCAAGCCGCATCAAGCAAATAATCAAATAAATCATCATTCTCTTCAATCCAGGCATCCATACGCAGCATCTCTTCCTCTACGCGTGGCTCGCCTGCAAAATGAAGACTGTAATCCCACTCCTTGCCCCTTTTGCTATGGAACGTAATTTCGTATACAGAAGTTTGTCCATCTACTCCAAACACGACCTGACCCAAGTATGCACCATTCTCATCTCTAGTCATTTGTGCCTGTTGAATATGTACTTCTTTTACTTCCTGAGATGCATTTTGATCCGTCATTCATCTATCCGCCCTTTCATCTTCTCCAAAATGTACCAAAACTAATTTGTGAACCTTTTCGTTACATTGTACAATATATAAGCCGTGTGTGGAATTTGCAACAAACTGCGCAGGCAACCCAAGCCCTGTAAGGGCCTTTTCGTGAAATGGAGGAAAGTTACATGTCAGATTTTCAACAAAAATTGCAAAAATATGCCGAGCTAGCCGTTAGGGTGGGGGCTAATGTCCAGCCTGGGCAAACCCTCATCGTTCATGCTCCCATTCTGTCCGCTGAACTTGTGCGGCTTATTGTCAAATCCGCGTATACCGTTGGAGCAAAGCTGGTTAAGGTAAAATGGAGCGACGAAGCCATCACTCGCCTACAGTATGAACTGGCTCCTGATGAGACTTTTAATATTCCTCCCAAATGGTATGCGGCCGAAATGACCGAAGAGGTCGAGAACGGCGCAGCAGTACTGCATATCATAGCAGATAATCCGGATTTGCTTCAAGGTATCCCGTCCAGTCGCATTACTGCGGCTCAGCGCGTACGTTCACATGAATTGCGCCAATACCGTGAACTTCAAATGGCCGATAAATTCAGTTGGGCTCTGATTGCTTACCCTTCTGAAGAGTGGGCTGCTAAAGTATTCCCGAATCTGCCAGCTTCCGAACAAATGGATAAGCTGTGGGAAGCCATTTTCAGCACCGTACGTGTCGATCTCGACAACCCGGTAGAAGCATGGAAAGAGCATTTGAAGACACTCTCCAGCAAATCAGACATTTTGAATGCCAAACGCTATAAAAAGCTGCATTATTTGGCCCCGGGGACTGATCTGACCATCGAATTGGCAAAAGATCACCTGTGGGTTGCAGCCGAAAGCGTCAATCAGCAGGGACATTCCTTCGTAGCTAATATGCCTACCGAGGAAGTGTTTACTGCCCCGCTCAAAACCGGAGTGAACGGCAAAGTAAGCAGTACCAAGCCGCTAAGCTACAGCGGAAATATTATCGACAACTTTACACTGACCTTTGAAAACGGGCGCATTATAGATGTGCAGGCTGAAACAGGATTGGAGACTCTTCAGCATCTCGTTGAAATGGATGAAGGCTCCCACTACTTGGGCGAAGTCGCTCTTGTGCCCCACCAGTCCCCGATTTCGGATAAGAACATTTTGTTCTATAATACGTTGTTTGATGAAAATGCCTCAAATCATCTGGCCATCGGTAATGCCTATGCATTTAACCTGAAAGGCGGCAAGGACATGAATCAGGAGCAGTTGGCAGCCAACGGCCTGAATTCCAGTCTGACACACGTCGATTTTATGATCGGCTCAGGTGAAATGGACATTAACGGCGTCACCGAGGATGGTACCGAGGAGCCCATTTTCCGCAAAGGAAATTGGGCGATCTAAAAAGACAAAAAAGGCTCTCGCCGCTTTTTCATGCGGAGGAGCCTTTTTTCTTCATTCAACGGGTTATGTCACAGATATTTTACAAATTACGAAGCCACTGATTCACTGTAATTCCAAAGACAATTTGTACTATGCTAATGATTAAAAAGACAATAAGGCAGCTTATGATTCTTCGATTCGTGGATTGGTGCATGGATAATGAAGATTTTACATAAAACATGCTGCCCAATATCCCAAAACACAAACCAAAGATACCCGCAAACAGCCACCCTATGACCAAGCTGACTACAACAAAAGCCCAGCTCCAGCCGGGAACTTTAGCCACAGGCACGTAAGGCTGATTGGAACCCAGATATACGCCATCCACGGCCAGATCCGCTTTGTTACCAATGACGACAACATTTACAGCTTTATTCGTCAATCTGATGGGGAAATCGACCAAATTCAAAAAAGCATTCTGGCTTTTAACCTTCTGTACGCTTCCATTCACAATAATTTTCCCTCCACCGAGGCTACGCTTGTACTCAATTTCATACTGAGTTCCATTATCTTCTACATTCCATTTTGCCATTGCTCTACTCCTTTCAAGTTTTAGGGTAGCCGTAGATATACTTCCGACATTTCTAATTCAGCATTTTGCATCATTCGATTCCCAACGCTTGATAGACGAACTAAACCGTTTCGATCTCTATATTGCTGATTTGAAATCGCTCTTGGAATTGTTGCAAAATGCTCATTTATGTACTGTAAAAATCATAACATAAGCTGCAAGTTAAATAATGGAAAAAGGCCGCTTATTAGCGACCTCTTCGTGTATTTCATATTGTATTGGTGTTAATTCTTATGTCCAATTTTAGCTTTGTAAGCAAGGGAATACTGGTCAGCGGCTAAAATCGCATCCAGCACATCGTCCGCCGTTACAGCAAATGGCAGGTTGTGAGCGGTTTCGCCTTCCTTCGTCGCCGCCTGAGCTACACGGTACAGATCCTCGCGGGAGGCTTCCTGGAGCTTGACATCCTCCAGTGTGACGGGCAGATCCAGCTTCAGATAAAAATCGATATACCGTTCCACCTCGGCCAAAGGCCTTTTTTCCAACGCAAGCTGTACCAAGGTGCCGAAAGCCACCTTCTGACCATGCGTCAGATGATGAATATCCCCTTCCAGCACGGTAAAACCGTTGTGTATCGCATGTGCGCCTGCCAAGCCACCACTTTCGAATCCTAGCCCACTCAGCAGCGTATTAGCTTCCACTACTGCTTCAAGCGCAGGTGTAACCACTTTGCGCTTCACGGATTCATAAGCTTGCAGTCCGTAATCGAATAGAACCTCTTCGCACTTGGCCGCAATCGCTTCGGCTGCCAAGGTTGGCAAGCCACCAGCCATCGTTGTAGCCCGAGCCTCGATAACCGCACGAGCTTCAATCCATGTTGCCATCGCATCCGCAATGCCAGAAGAGAGGAACAATGGCGGTGCTTGGGAAATGACCTTCGTGTCGACTAGGATCAAGCTTGGATTTTTACTAAAAAATGAATACGCATCAAATGCACCCTCATCCGTGTACAAGACAGATAGCGCACTGGTTGGAGCATCCGTGGAAGCTGTCGTTGGAATAATCACAACTGAGGAACCTAGCACCTCATTAACCGCCTTGGCGGTATCCAGCGTCTTGCCGCCGCCTACACCAATGACAATATCGACATGCCCGCTTCGTCCCTGATCAGCAATACGGTTCACTTCATTTTTGGACGCTTCCCCTTGAAACTCCACCTTTACCGAAGCAAGCCCCGCTTGTTCCAGACTTTTCACTACCCGGTCGGCTGCGATACCCCATACCAGCTTGTCAGCAATAACCAGAGCAGTATGACCTAATGGCTTGACATATTCACCCGTTTTATCAATCACATTTTTCCCTTGCACATATTTACCCGGACTAATAAATACCTTTTCACTCATCGTTCAACGCTCCCTTCCAAGTTTGTACAATTCCTATTATACGGCTGAAAGGGCACACATCTCAATTTCAAACCCCAGATCTTCAATCATTTGATGATCGGCTGTGACTTCTTGTCCATCTGTCGTTAAATAATCTCCTACGAAAATCGAATTGGCTGCATACAGGGATAAGGGCTGTAGTGTCCCTAAATTCAGCTCCCTTCCGCCTGCAACACGAATTTCCTTGGATGGACAAATGAACCGAAACAGCGCCAGTGTCTTTAATGCTCTGATCGGAGATGTGCGCTTTGCTTCTTCCAGCGGGGTTCCGGGGATCGGATTCAGAAAGTTAACCGGAATGGAGTCGGCACCGAGTTCTCGTAAAGCATAACCCATCTGGACGATTTCCTCATTCGTTTCCCCCATTCCGATAATCACGCCGGAGCAGGGTGACATCCCGTGAGAATGAGCCATTTTAACCGTTTCAACACGTTGGTCGTATGTATGTGTGGTTGTAATGGACGGATAGTTGGCCTTGCTCGTATTTAAATTGTGATTGTAACGATGGACTCCTGCCTTTGCCAACCGGCGGGCCTGATCTCCTTTGAGAATCCCCAGGCATGCACAAATTTTAAGTGGCATCGTACTGGTAATTTCCTGTACCGCCTCAATTACCTGATCCAGCTCTCGATTCGTTGGGCCCTTGCCGGAAGCTACGATACAATATGTACCTGCTTTCCTTGCTAACGCTTCACGGGCTCCGGCCAGCAGAGACTCCTTGTCCAGCATACTGTATTTGCTGACAGGTGCCGTGGATACGATCGATTGTGAACAATAGCCGCAATCCTCCGGGCACAGGCCGCTTTTGGCATTCATAATCATGTTGAGCTTTACCTTTTTACCGTAGAAATGATGACGCACACGGAATGCAGCTTGCATAATCGGTAAGATTTCCTCATTGTCCGCTCCCAGCACCGCCAATCCTTCTTCCAGCGTCACATTGCTGCCGTGGATCGCTTTTTCTGCCAGCGAGTCCCAATCCGTAACCTCATTGGACCAATTCATACTTCATACCTCCCTAATTTAAATAAGCATCTAAACAGATATGTTTATCTAGGATAAATTGCCTTTTTAATTGTCAACCCAATAGGTATATAATAGGTTTACAATAATACAAACATCATATCAATTCGCGTCTTATGTGTAAAGAAGTCAAAATCAAAAAAGCGACCCTCTATCGTTCATGGGTCGCTTCAAGGATGATTCAATTATAGAATGTCTACTTTTCTGTCCGGTGAATCCTGATTTACGAGACTCCGGCTTCCTCCATAAGAATCGGCTGCTTCAACAGCCGAATACGCGAAATTCGCTTGTTCTCGATTTCTTCTACAACGAACTGACAACCTTCAAATTCTACAGACTGACCCGGCTGTGGCGGGATAATCTCAACATGCGAGTACAGCCAGCCCCCTACTGTATCATAATCCTCATGATCCAGATTCAATCCAAAGCGATCATTCACTTCATCAATTAACAGCATACCGTCAATGGAAAATTCCTCGTCATTAATCTGCTCACAACCCGGACGCTCCTGATCAAACTCATCCTGAATTTCACCAACGATCTCTTCCATAATATCCTCCAGTGTCACCATACCCGAAGTACCTCCGTACTCATCAATCAGAATCGCAATTTGTGTCTTGCTACGCTGCATGCGTTTGAGCAAATCGCTAATTTGTGTAGATTCAGGAACGGCAAGAATCGGGCGGATCATCGTACGGGTATCCAGTTTGTTCGCCCGCAGAAGATCCTTAATATGGATAAAGCCGATAATATGGTCCTTGTCCTCGGCACAGATTGGATAACGCGTTCTCATGCTTTCCGTCGCAATCGCGAGATTTTCCTCTGTGGACTCATTGCTGTACAAACAGATCATCTCGGTACGTGGAATCATGATTTCCCTGGCGGTCGTGTCGGTAAAATCAAATATATTATCAACAAGCGCCAATTCCGTATTATCAATTAGTCCGCTCTTATTACTTTCCTTCATCAGAATGCGTATTTCATCCCCCGTATGCGCGGAATCGTCATATTCAGATACCGGCTCCAGACGGAATAAACGCAGCAGGCTGTTCGCCATGCCATTCAACGCCCATATGAATGGATACATCAGCTTGTAAAACCAAGTCATCAGCATGGCCGAATACAGCGTAATGGTTTCAGATTTACGAATGGCTATCGTTTTGGGAGCCAACTCCCCCAGCACAATATGCAGAATCGTAATTACAATAAATGCAATGACCACGGCAGTACCATGTACATATACCGGTCCTAGCCCGGCGGCGGTAAATACAGGTTCGATCAAATGTGCAATGGCCGGCTCTCCGATCCACCCGAGTCCCAGCGAAGCCAGTGTAATGCCCAACTGGCAGGCAGACAGATAGGCGTCCAAATTGTGTAACATATTCGCGGCATATACGGCTTTTTTGTTACCCGCCTCTACCAATGTTTCAATACGGCTGCTTCTGACTTTAACCATTGCAAATTCTGCAGATACAAAAAAACCGTTTAATAATACTAATGCAAAAACAATAATTAAGTTAAACATACTCGGTAAAGGGTCACTCAATATGCTCCCCGTCAGCCGTCATTACGGCAGACAGGCGCACCTCCTTCGGATAGTTTCATCATAGACAGAACGATAACACATCATTAGCAGCGTCAATTTCCCAACACGTTCACTCCTTCCGGCTTCCAAAAGCCTTATTCCGCATGATTGATTAAATCTTCATCAGCTTATATTCAATTATATAACTATACTCTATACAGTCAAACCACAAGCAATGTCAGAAAAATCGGTTTTCCCTAGCATTTAGGTCAGAAAGCTTCATTTTTCGCCTCTCACCACAAAGGAAGCAACTATATTTGAGAAAGTTTATAAACAAAATACATCCCCTGCCATCAGGCAGCGGATGTATTTTAATATATATGAAGGCATCAGCGAACCGGGGATGTACCCGGATTCCCGATGACGCCGGGATATTGATACAGCAAAGGCTCATCAAAAGTAGCATAGTCCAGGTTTACCATAAGTAGAATGGTGCGTCTTCCGGTAGAAGGATCACTGATAATAATGTGGTCACGACCAGCCGCTTCCAAAATACCCTTGAAAATTTTCGCGTTCCATTCCCGGTTATTTTCATAGGTCATATAAAAAGTACCCGTTTTGCCCAGATTCAGACGCAAAATATTTTCAATATAAGATTGCTCATATTGTGGAGTCTGAGTCTGCACCACTGTACCAGTCGGTGTCATTGCACTACCACTATTGACATGAGGGGGAAAGCCGCTCATGGGCTGCATGGTTCCCATTGGAGCCAACCTAGGCCATTCGGGGTACCCGCCGCCAGCAGGATAAGAGACAGGACGGTAAGCTTGCTGTGTAATCATGTTAATTCCTCCTAAAATGGTTTTAAATCATCCAAACTCATTTGTTACGCTTTAATAGACGGCAGGACAATCCTGTACAGTCGGGCTAAAGAAGCAATGCGCTTTGTAACGGCCGGTGTTAGTCTGGTTATACCAGGTATCCGGACAGTCCCCGGAAGGTCTGAAAAACCACAATGCATTCGAAGCCGGGCGAATCTTTTCCCCATTAATGACACGCCGGGCAAGACGAATGTCACGGTCACGGGCTTTTTGATAAAAGTACCCCTTTTGGGTAGCTTCAAATCCGCCTGGACTTTGAAAGACCATGTCATTCATGAGGCGAATACCCTGAAAATCCAGGCAATTGGCCAAAATCCGATTTACTCCGACATTGCCGACCATGAGCATTCCCTGCTCTCCTTCTCCTTCAGCCTCTGCCCGCATAAGCCGGGCGAGTGTCCTTACATCCTCTGAGTTGACATTAATAACAGCCAACGTCTCTCCTCCTTGCTGCTCAATCATATATCGTATCGTATGGTACAAATGCCCAATGGGTGACAGCGTGAGTGAAAAAAAATAGCCCCGAAATTCGGGACTATCCTGCAGCAACGTATCCTTATATGAAAATTAAGTCGCCCATGTTCAGCCTGATTGTCAGGGCTCATAAATCATTTTTCGCGTCATACCGCCATCTACAACCAGATTCGTGCCTGTAACAAAGTCGTTGCCGGGCTGGGTCAAATACAGACACGCCCGCGCGATGTCGGCAGGAGTTCCCACTCGGCCGGATGGATGCTGCTGATGGTCTTCGGGGCGTAGTTGCCCGTAATCCCCTGTCTCAATCCAACCCGGGCTAATACAGTTGACCCGAATCCCATCCTTTCCTAGCGATATGGCCATCGCGTGTGTAAGGGCTGCAATGGCTCCTTTGGATGCTGCATAGGCTTCTGTATCCGGTTCTGACATAAAAGCCCGTGTCGAAGTCATATTGACCACAGAGCCACCTTCCGGGTTACGTTTCATCACCTTGGCCGCTTCTCGTGTGGCTATAAAGCAACTGCGTACATTCGTATTCAAAATGTCGTCCCATTCCGCAACCGTTAACTCATATGGAGATTTCCATTTGGACACGCCTGCATTGTTAATCAGCGTATGAATGGTGCCATATTCTTCTTCCGTGGCACGGATCAGCGCAACAATATCTTCTTCCTTACGCACATCACAGGGAACAAAGATCGCCTGATGTCCTTCATTCCGTGCCGCAGCCGCCACAGCTGCCCCTACTTGCTCATTGTGATCGGCAAATACAACCTTGGCACCCTTGCCAGCGTAGGCCAAAGCGATCTTTCTTCCGATCCCATGTGCCGCACCTGTAACGATAACAACTTGTCCTTCAAATGACATGCTTATTCCTCCCCTATACTTTCCTAGTATATATGTACCAAAATGTGCTGCACAAGAAACAAGAACATCCCCCCTGGCCTATTGTATTACAGGGGGATGCCCATGAATAAATGGGGAATAAGCTTCTGTCTACATTTTAACCTGTTCCAAGCCATAGCGATTGAGACGCTGGAACCCGATGTACCGTGTACCCTGAAAGGTAAGACGCCCCTCATCCCCCTCGGCACATTGACCATATTCTTCCCCGCTTACCTTGAATTCCATCCGGTCGCCGCTCTCTACCTCGAAGGTTACATAATAGAAAGTATAGGTACGAGTCCCTTGCTCCTCCTGTCGCCTCTGTTGGAGATGTGTCCTTCTGGCCGTAATTCGGGAACCGACCGTCAATACAGGCTGCTTTTTATTCCGGCTCCATTCCATGACTTCCTTCCCCGCAGACAGTACGACAATACCCAACACGACTACGAAAAAAACGGGCAGTACCGTACCCAGCCAATCGAACATCCATAATGACTCAAATCCCATACACCGCACTCCTCTCCGCCAGGCATTCCACAGGGAACTGGCCGGGCATCCTCACATGACCTAAGCTTTCTGTATTAGTATATGTATGTTCCTGCCCAAATTTGATAGCAACCCTCAAGAACGCCAAGAGCCTCCGCGGAATGATCCGGGAGGCTCAACTTATGGCGATATCAGTATGATGCATCTGTTTATACATGTACAAGCTGGAGATAACGTTGTGTCTCATTCAAAACTTCATTTTCTTCTGCCTCGGCATAACGCTCTGCACACTGCTTACAATCCTCTTCAGTCGTGCAGCCGTAGGCATCCTGGCAAGTGTAACAAAATTGAAGGTAGTATTGGGTTAACTTATGATCCTGATTCGCTCTCATGATTATCACTCCTATCGTTGTTTACAGGTTCAGTATAACAGTGGCTCATTCAGTATATTGTGATTTTTTTCACATATTGTCGTATAAAATTTAAAATCTTAAAAAATAAAACGCCCTGTGTCTCTTCGCTGTATCTGCATGGCCTTTTGAGGACGTGCAAATACAGGGAAAAGCACAGGACAATCACCCTGATGAAGGTTATAGGATCCTCCAGTTGGTACCGCCGTCCGTCGTTTTC
Source organism: Paenibacillus sp. FSL R10-2782 (assembly GCF_038592985.1). Classification (NCBI taxonomy): domain Bacteria; kingdom Bacillati; phylum Bacillota; class Bacilli; order Caryophanales; family Paenibacillaceae; genus Paenibacillus; species Paenibacillus sp. FSL R10-2782. The sequence goes on from NZ_CP151951.1 coordinate 2,856,376, forward strand.
AGCAACAATGATTTCTTATCATCCAGACGTTCCAGAAGCAGCCACCCTACCGTAGAAGAAGCGAAACGGAGCTTGACTGATCGAGGGTAATCCTTAAGCTTCGATGGCAATACTTTGCTGCCAGTAAGGGTTGTCCACGTCTTGCCCCCGTCCATCGTTCGCTCTATTCCCGCTGGGGTTACGATCCACCCTTCCTTATCATTTAGAAAAGTACGGCCGGGAATAACGGTGTTTCTATTGCTGATCAGCCCCAAAGACACATGGTTCCATTGCATGCCTGCATCAGCAGTAAACAGTCCGCTATACTTTGTACCGCTGTCTAAATAACAGAGAATAGGAATCCAATACGAGGAACTATTTCCTTTAAAAGACTGCGGAGCTTCGGCTTTTGCTTGCGGACAACCCTGTATCTTGCTGACTACCGGGGTCCAAGTCTTCCCTTGATTCGAAGTCTTATAAAGTTTAACACTGCTATCCAGATTAATGGCAACAAAACCCTGCTTGTTGCCATCAAAGCTCATTCCCGCCATGCTGCCCTGATCGGGTAGGCCCGAGCTTGACTCATTGGATGACAAGCCAGAACTTTGCGCAACCTTCTTCCATGTGGCCCCTCCATCAGTGGTATGATACAACAACTTTTGTTGATCCTGCTCATTCAGGTTTGTAGACGCCATAATCCATCCGGTAGACGGATTTACATATTGTATCGAGCTCACATGCTCCCCGCTTGGGAGCGCTGAAATATCCCAGCTCTGTCCCCCATCGGCGGTTCTGAGGATGACGGTTGCGGTTTTGTCCAGATTTTGACGGACAACCCATCCATGCTGGGAATCGGTAAAGCTAATATCCTTCCCATATTCAAGCTTGTCTTGAAATTGAACATTTTCGGAAGGAGAAATATTATTCCAGGTATATCCACCATCATGCGTATAATAGAGTCGAAGCTCATTACGAGTAACTCCCCAAACGAAACCTTTGGTATCATCAATCAGATGGAAATCAGCTATTCGTGTCTGAACTACATATTTGGCATTGGGATCGCCCACCTTCGGCGTCATTGGTGGATTTATAGTTATCGTTTGTCCCTGGTCATCCGGTTCCTCAACCGGAGGTTTGGTTACGGTTTCTGCGGGTTCGGAAGAACAGCTAGCCAGCAGGATACCTGTCAGCAGCAATACTCCCCCCAGGAGCGCACGCCAGCGCAGTTTCATATAAAGATCCTCCCTCGATGGCATGCGGTAATCCCGTGCCACAAGCTTATCTGAAACAGAATTATACCATAAACGACCTTATGTGACACTTTTCGCGCACTCATACAAAAAAACCGGCCACCCTCCACGTAAGTGCAGGATGCCGGCTTTTTAACATTCAGACAAATTAGGATTTACGGTTTAACAAACTTTTGTGATATCCATAGAAGATATAAATCAGTAGACCCAGCAGAAGCCAAACGATAAATCCAATCCACGTGCTGATATGAAGCTGAAGCATCAAACCGACGCAAACCAGGGCACTCAAAAGCGGGAGCAACGGGACCCAAGGTACGGTAAAGCCTCTTTTCAAATCCGGACGTCTCTGCCGCAGAACGATTACTCCAACCGATACGACGGCAAAAGCGAACAGGGTTCCGATACTCGTCAGGTTCGTCAATGCATGTAATGGAAAAAATCCACTAGCCAATGCGATGATGCTTCCGACCAGCCAAGTGCTTCGGATTGGTGTTTGAGTTTTGGGATTGATTTTAGATAAAAATACCGGCAACAAACCGTCACGCGACATCGAGAAAATTAACCGTGTCTGACCATACAACAGTACGAGCAAAACCGTGGTCATCCCGGCAATCGCACCGACAGAAATCAATCCTGCCGCGAAATCCTGATGGATAAAGCGTAAAGCAAACGCAACAGGATCATTTACCCCTAACTGCGTATAAGGCACCATTCCGGTAAGTACAACCGAAACCGCAATATACAGCACCGTACAAATCGCAAGCGAGGAAATAATACCAATTGGCATATTCCGCTGCGGATTACGTACCTCCTCTGCTGCCGTTGAAATGGCATCGAAACCCAAGTAAGCAAAAAATACGATTGCCGCGGCACTCAAAACACCGGAAAACCCATAGGGGAGAAACGGTGTCCAGTTAGCAGGCTTAACATAAAAAATTCCGATTCCGATAAACAGCAGCACGACTCCGACTTTGACACAAACCATAACGAAATTAAATCGGACCGTTTCCTTGGCTCCGAGACTCAGCAGCAGTGTGATCAACATAATAATACACACAGCAGGCAGGTCAATAATGGTTCCCTTGGCTGAATCAAAGGCTGCGGTTAAAGCCAGTGGTAAATGTAAATCAAACCCAGCCAGCAAACCTTGAAAATAAGCAGACCAGCCACTGCTCACTGAGGCGGCCGCCACCCCGTATTCCAGAATTAAGTCCCAACCCAGCACCCAGGCCAGAATTTCCCCAAACACAATATAGCTATACGCATAAGCGCTGCCAGCAGCGGGAACCGTAGATGAAAGCTCCGCATAGCACAGGGCTGCCAGCACGCAGGCAATTCCTGCAATAACAAAGGAGATCATCAGGCCAGGACCCGCATTTTCCGCTGCTGCCTTGCCTGTGATCACAAAAATCCCGGTACCGATGATACATCCTACACCCAGCATAGTCAGATCGAAGGCGCCCATCGTTCTCTTCAAGTGACTCGTCGTTCCGTTCTCCTCATGCGGGAGCAACCCTGTCTTTTTTCGAAATAAGTCCATAATCATAATCCTCTTTCCATAATGTCCTACGCGAATATTGCTACTGCAACGCTTTAGTGTGTGTCCCTGTCATCCGATTAATTATTAGCTAGCCCCTGTTTGAAGTCAAGGAGAAATGTCATATTTCTTTGCAGTGGAGGGCACATATACGGTAAACTAGGTTGGAAAGATAAATTTTGTATTATTAAAAATGAAAAGGTATACAACCCGAGAAGGAGATGAGGATTTTATGAGCTTAAAACCTTACAAACGAAGCAGAGTGGCCATTGTCGGCATGGGAGCGGTCGGTACAACGACCGGTTACACCCTCCTGCTACGCCAACGCATGTCAGAACTTGTCTTTATTGATGTTAATGTCAAAAAGGCGCAGGGGGAAATGCTCGATATGAATCACGGGCTTCCCTTTCTCGGCGGTGTCAAAGTGTGGGCGGGTGATTATGAAGACTGCCGTGATGCGGATATCATCATTGTTACAGCGGGCGCATCACAAAAACCGGGAGAAACACGCATTGATCTGCTCAAGCGTAATGCCGAAATTTTTGAAAGCATTATTGATAATATCGTCAAGGTAAACACACACGGCATTTTACTGATCGCAACCAATCCAGTGGATATTCTCTCCTACATCTCCTGGAAACGTAGTGGCTGGCCTTCGAGCAGAGTTATCGGTTCGGGTACGCTGCTGGACAGCGCACGCTTCCGTTATTTGATTGGTAAGCAAAAGGGCATTGATCCTCGCAGCATCCACGCCCATATTATTGGAGAACATGGCGATTCCGAGCTGCCTGTATGGAGCACGGCCAACATCGCAGGAACTCCATTGGAGCTGGGCGAAGAAACGAAAAATGAGATTTTTGAAAGTACCAAAAATGCAGCCTATGAAATTATAGATGCCAAAGGCGCGACTTCTTACGCCATCGGACTGGCTCTCGACCGGATCGTAGCCGCCATTCTGGGGGACGAAGGGTCGGTACTTAATGTGTCCACTTTGCTGGAAGATTATAACGGAGTATCTGACGTTTATCTAGGTGTTCCGAGTATCGTGGATCACAACGGTGTACGCGAAATTTTAGATCTTCCACTGAATGACAAGGAACGTCAAGGGCTGCATCAATCTGCGGACAAGCTGAAAGATCAAATCAGTAAACTCAACTTGTAGATGAACAAACTGAAATTGTAGACAAAAAGGGCCTCCAACAGCGGCGAAAATACCGTTGAGAGGCCCTTTGATTATTTCATATAAGGAGTTCAGCTTATCGTAAACAGTTTATTCAGATTACCAAGGCGGTGTATCTCCATCGGCAAACTCGTCTTCTTGCTGGCGTTTCTCTTTCAAGCGCTCAGCCACCGTTTCGAACGATTCCGGTTGAAGCAGCTCAATCGGTGAAAAGCCTTTTTCAAACGTAAATGCGTCGCCTTCAATGATAAGCGCGTATCTATCATGCAGCTTCGTAATATGCAGCTTGGCCCCAAAGTCGGACAACAGTCCACGTACAGCCGTATCATCCAGCTTGAAGCGAACTTCAATTTCCGGTTTTAGCTCAACAATATGCTGTGCAGCCTCTACGACCTGAAGGGGTTCCCATTTTCCTTGCAAATCCCGTTTTTCACTGGCCGCCCACAGCTCCAGATCACGTTCCTCTTGCTGTCTTTCCTCATTGGAAGCATCTGGCCATTTCGTCTCTACATAGTTCTGTACGAAGCCCATGACATGCTCATTAACGATTTCTGGCATGGATTGCTCGTAGGTCACAAATTTCAGAAAATCCTCAAAATACCGGGCATGCGAGGACTGGTGAATTTTAAGCTCCCACTCATCGTTCATCCCCTCCTCCAGCATGTAAGGATACATGATGGATTTCATATTACGGGCTGAAATGGCCATTTCGACCTCACTGACCAGACTGCTTTCGGTAATCCGGGCAATTTTAGGTTCAAAATCACATTTGAGCACAAAAATAAACGGATCATCGGAGTGTGTATTCAAGGTAGCCTGTACAATGATCAACGCTCCCCCGCGTACCGCGCTCGTATCCAGATACATCCGCACCAGATCGTCGCAGGCATTTTTAAAATCCTCCTTATCCTCTGCTGCCCGCAGCCGGGCGAACATATTGAAATTCGGATTACTGCTCAGTTCATGCTCCGGTTCGACGATAAAGCGGCCAATTTTGGTCGGTGCCTGCTCTGTGCTCGGATTTTTCTCGACCTTCCGCTTGCTAATACGGGCAAATTCCCCGTCCAGGAATTTCTTAACATCGCTCTCGTCATAATCATAGTCATCCATCGTAGCGTAATGCTTGTAGGACTTACCGCCTTGTCCTTCTTTTCCGTCCACCTGAATTACAAAAAAAGATAAAAAGTCCACTTGAAAGTTCATTTGCGTTCCATACGCTCCTTTTCAGGCATGTACGCGTAATTATATCACTATGGATTTAAAACGTACATCGGATACAAATCCTCATTATTAAGAAATACATTTAAGTTAACATAACTATTATTATGTAAATTCATTTGTAGAATAGATTTAATTTTCTGTATCGTGTTCTCTCCTTGATCAAAAAACATTTGACTAAATTGCGAACTGTTTCGAGGCGATGAGCAATAGCAATAACGGTTCGGCCTTGTACAAGGGGATCAATCACTTGCTGAATTTCCTTTTCATTTTCAGGATCAAGCGAAGAGGTGGCCTCATCCAGCAACACGATCGGCGAATCCTCTGAGAATGGCCCATGCGATGGAAATCCGTTGCTTTTCGCCACCCGACAATGTACTGCCGCCCTCAACTAGCCAGATGCCATACCCGTTTGGCAGCTTGAAAATAAAATCGTGACAGCAAGCTTAACGGCCGGCTGCTTCGATCTGTGCCTGCGTCGCATCACTTTTACCGAATCGAATGTTATTTCCAATGGTATCCTGAAACAGATTCACGTCCTGAAACAAAATAGATACCTTACGTAACAGCGCCTCGGGGTCCATCTGCCTCATATCATCGGCGCCCAGCAGTACACTGCCCTGCTTCGGGTCATAAAAACGTGCGATCATACGTAATAATGATTATCATTCTTATTTTAAAGACAAAACCTGATTTTGTAGGGCTCGGAATATTTTAAGTTAACATAATATTTATTACGTAGTCTATTTCTTGTTACGATTTGAAGCTAGGCTTGACTTCGGTGCTGACTGATAGTATAGTGCTGATATATCTGTAATCAAGGGAGAGATTTTGATGTCGGTGAACGTTCTTAACTAAGCAACTTCATATTCAGGGAAGACCATTCAGGCGCTTGTGCCCTCCGGGGACAGGTTTTTTGATATTGTGTTTTTACCCTGACATTAGTTAAGAACATGCGGATATCATAAATCGCCTCAGGGATTATTTTCTTTTAGGCCTTATTCCGTGCTGTGTTCAGCGCGGTTTTTTTGTTTTCAGATTTTGTGAAATTCCTTTATATCCTTCCTATTCATGGGCTAATTAGCTTACAAATTGGTTTACTCATGGATGATTTGGGGAGGCATAAATTGGAGCTACAAAAGCTGGAGTATAGGCTTATTTGACGATAAATTCCCTACTTCCTTCAGGGCGGAGAATGAACGATTTGTTCATTCTCCGCCCTTTTTTTATTTCACAGAGAAGGCTCTAAACAATCCTAAAATCACACACTAAAGGAGAGATTTATTCATGAATGAAACCACAATGCAGCGTTTGGAATATGATCGGATCAAAACAAGAGTTTCCGAATGTGCTTTTTCTTACCTTGGTAAGCGCCATGCCGCTTCCATGCAACCCATTACAGATATCCGTACGATCAAGATCCGCCTTGACGAAGCGATGGAAGCCCTGCAGCTCATTCGCCACGGTGCAAGTGTTCCTATCCCCTCGCTGGAAGGGATGGAACACATTCTTCACTTGCTGGGAATCGGATATTTGTTCAGCGAGCGCGATTTTTCTCACATTGCCCAATTTATCAGAAGTTGCGGTCAACTGATAAAATATATGGGTTCCAAGTCGAATGCCGCTCCAAGCGTCAGTGCCTATGCTTCTTCCATGTATGATATGGAACCGCTTCTGTCTGAAATTGAAAGATGTATTTATTCAGGAAAAGTGACGGACACCGCCAGTAAGGAACTGGCTAAAATCCGCAAAAAAATAGCAGTCACGGAAGAACGGATCAAAAGAAAACTTGATTCTCTCACCAGCCGTCACCGATCCATCATGCAGGAACATATGACCAGTCAGCGTGGCGGTCGTTACGTGCTTCCAATCAAAAAAGAGTTTCGAAAACAGGTGAAAGGCAACGTGCTGGATGAATCAGGCAGTGGACAAACGGTTTACATTGAGCCTGCCGAGATTGCAAGTCTCCAATACGATCAGAGCGCGAACATCGCAGAAGAAGCAAAAGAAGCAATGAAGGTACTGGGCGACCTAACGGCACTTGCTGAGTCATACAGCCGGGAGCTGAGCATCAACACAGAGACAGTAGGCATACTCGACTTTTTATTAGCAAAAGCCAAATACGCCATGACGATGGATGCTGTGCCTGTCGAGCTTAACCTTGACGGAATTATAGACATTCGAGGGGCACGTCACCCGTTGATGGGAAAATCTATGGTTCCACTTGATTTCTCAATCGGTGAAGGCTACTCTTCACTCATCATTACCGGACCCAATACAGGTGGAAAAACGATGGCCCTCAAAAGTGTCGGCCTGTTAACTCTGATGGTACAATCCGGACTGCTGGTACCTGTTTCAGAAGGCTCACGAATGGCTGTATTCGAGAACATCGAGGTGGATATCGGAGACGGGCAAAGCATCGAGCATGCTTTGAGCACCTTTTCTGCACATATTCGCAACATGATCGGTATTTTGGAAACGGCAAGCAACTCCACTCTGATCCTGATTGATGAAATGGCATCTGGAACCGATCCGGGCGAAGGCGTGGGCCTCTCTATCGCGCTGCTGGAAGAATTCCACCGCCGACAGGCAACGGTAGTAGCTACCACGCACTTTAGCGAAATTAAGCATTTTGCCGAAAATACACCTGGATTTCAGAATGCCCGAATGGAGTTTGATACCGAAACGCTACAACCATTATACCGTCTCCGAATCGGTGAGGCCGGGGAAAGCTACGCATACGCCATTGCCTTGAAGCTGGGGATGTGGAATCGGATTATCGAGCGTTCTCAGGCCATTTCTGCGGGCAGAACATCTCAGAACACACAGGAACTGTTTGTGGTCCCCCCAGCTTCTAATGATGAGAAGCACAAAACAACAAGTGAACTCTCTCCTAAAAGAGCATCTTTAAAGCACACAGCCACAAAACAGGGGAAACAAAAACACACTGCCGAACCTATGTCGTTTGCCCTTGGCGATAGTGTTTATGTAGGCTACCTGAATCGGACTGGAATTGTGTACAAAACCGAGGATGAACGAGGGAATGTAGGTGTTTTAATCCAAGGAGAGAAGCTGAGCATGAATAAAAAGAGGCTCGTCCTTCACATCGCAGCTACTGAATTGTATCCTGACGACTATGATCTGGATATCGTTTTAGAAACCAAGGAAAACCGCAAAAAACGGAAGCTTATGGGACGCAAGCATATCGAAGGCTTGATGATTGAATCTCCCCCGGAAAATGAAATGTAGACGCACATGTATATTCTCAATTTAAAATAAGTTTTTTTGAATGCCAGTGAAATTTAATCTGCAAGCGGACACTTTGATTAGAGTGATCCACTTGCAGATTCTACTTGTTGTCATTTGAATACATTAATAGGACTCATAAATCTAGTTTAACTAACATAATATATATTATGTAATCCTATGGTTTATCAAATCATCTTTTAACATCAGCAGGGTCACGTTGTCTGGTGTATTTTTCAATCCAAAAATAGTCATCTCCATTCAAATTCACTTATGGGAGTCTCAGAGCCAGCTTACTTCCAAGCGACGATACTCCCGAGCCTGAAGCTCCAAGGATATGTATTCTGTTTTTCAAACCTCTTATATCAAACGTCTGTAACACAAAAAAGGCGTGTCCAAAGTTAAAGGCACGCTCTTTTGTTAACATTTTATTTGTTTGTATTACTCAATCCCTTACTCGTCGAAATATAACTTTTGTCATAATTCAAGATGATACGATTGTTTGTAGTTATATATAGCGCCTAGCAAATTCGCTTCATTGCCTAATTTACTTTGTTCAATATCTGCACGCACAAAATTATAGATAGATTCCATATAAAGCTTCTCCAACTCTTCCCTAATCGTAATTACCAGTAAAGGATTTTCAGATATGCCTCCCCCAATAACAAACTTTTCAGGGTCAAGAATCGATTGCAAATTAATGATTTGTGTTGCGATGTTCCTACAGTATTCATGAAAAATCGTTTGGACCGCGCGATCACCTTCTTCAATGAACTTGAATACTTGTTCACCCGTTATTGAATCTGCAGGAAGTCCTTTAGCTTTCGCAACGGTTTTTGTTAAAACAAAACTACTCCCTTGCATACCAAACAAATAATCATCATTGTCTGCATACTCGCTGTTGGTTCTGATGAAGGAGAATTCTCCAGCCGATAAATGGTGGCCTTTCAGCAATTTCCCTTGAGAGATGATTCCACCCCCCATCCCTGTTCCAACTACCAGAACAACACCATCGGTAATCCCTTGTAATGAACCACGCCATGCTTCCCCAAGAGCAGCACACTTTCCATCATTTTCAATCGCTACGGGCTTGTGAAACGCTTTCTTAAAAACTTCTATCATATTTATATCATTTATATATCTTAATGAACCTCCATGCACCATATGGCCGCTTGCTGAATTCACAATACCTGGCATACTGACGGCTATACCTTCGCACTCATCCATAAACTGATTAAGAATTTGCTTTAAAGCTACAAGCAGATTCTCAAGTGAGTCCAATGGAGTTTTAACTTTACCCTTGCTCATAAATTCACCTTGAAAATACAAACTGAATTTTATAAAAGAGCCGCCAATATCAAAAACCAGTATTTTATTTTTCATACTACGTATAGTCCTTTCATTGAGCAGTTTTGAGTGGTTCTCTAAATAACGATAATTAATTTTATTGGTTTTGTAAATCCATCATTTTCTTTATCGTTAGTCAGACACCGTTCTCTTCGTTGGATTTAGTGATAAAGCTAGCTGCATTATTGGCATCGTATTACTATTAAAAAAAGCTTCTGTACCTTTACTTTATTACCTTTGTCAAGGCAATACCATACTGGCTTTTAATTCACCATTGCTTTCCAACTTATTCTGAATTATTCTAAGGTTTATCATATGACAATCGCTAAAATAAGGAGGCACATCTATTGAATAATACTGTTGAAGAACTCGCTAGGCTCATCGAGGATCATGAAAAAGAATTCTTTTCGATCTCAGAACATGAATTTAATGCCAAACCTTTCCCAGAAAAATGGTCTAAAAAAGAAATACTAGGGCATCTGTGCGACTCCGCTTCTAATAATCATCGAAGATTTATAATGATTAAGCATTCAAGGTCCCCTGTTAAAATTGAAGCATATGCGCAAAATGATTGGGTTGCAGCTAATCAGTATCAGGAAGCGTTCTCCCACGCGGATGTCATACATCTATGGAAACTATTAAATAAACAAATCATAAATATGTTAAACTCATGTACATCACTCGATTTTGAGAAAGAATTTCAAAAAGATGACCAGTCTACCGAAACATTACAGTGGCTAGTTGACGATTATATTCAGCATATGCAGCATCATTTGGATCAAATCAATCAAAAACAAGAATAAGTACGATGATAAAGGATACTATGTTCACAATATGGATGACACAAGTCGTTGATGCGATTTCCAAGTCAGGGTGCAATTCTTTTTTTGGTTTACATAATATTTTTTATGTAAACCAAATGTGTTTATTTTCAAAATCAACTCCTGGTATATACTTATAATCCCGTTATTGGTAGCTGGACATCCAGCTTGTCCATCGCTTTTTCCTTTTCCCGATCCGTGACATGCGTGTATACAGTGGTGGTCTGAATGGAAGAGTGTCCCAGCAACTCTTGCACAGTACGCAGATCTGCACCTCTACGCAAAAGCATCGTTGCAAACGTATGACGCAGCTTATGGCTGGAGTAAGCCACTCGACCTTGCGCACCTTTATCCTGCTGGAATCGCTCGAACGTTTCTGTAGCGATCTGCTGGATAGAGCGAACCGCCAGTCGGCGGCCTTTTTGCGACACGAACATCGCATCCTCCTTCCCTCTCCACGGCGTTAATCTTTCCTCCAATGCACGATCTAAAACATCACACACAGCCTCCGGCACCGGGAGCGTACGCCACTTTCTCCCTTTACCAAACACATCCAGTGTGCGTCGCTCACGGCTGTAATCCGGGACATTCAAAGAATGAACCTCTCCCACCCGTAATCCCATATATACCATGAGCAGAAAAATAGCCATGTTGCGATTGGCATATTTCCCTTCCACCGCGAGTAAAAATGGCCGAATTTCATTTTCATCCAGGTACACGGGCATACGATTCTTTTCGGTCTTTGCTTTTTTAATTCCGAAAGCCGGATTCGTGCTGCACAATTCAAATTCCTGTAGCGCTTTAAAAAAGCTACTCACCGCTGCATGCTTGCGGTTCCGGGTGCTATCTCCAGCTCCGCCTTCCCGAGCTTTAGACAGATACGACATCACATGAATCTTTTTCACCTGATCGAGTGGTTTATCCCGCAACGTGAGTAAGAACTGCTTCACATCCCCTGTATAGTTTTTTTGCGTATGTATCGTATAACCTGCATCTTTCATCCAAATCAAAAAAGCCTCCAGTTCCTCAGCATATACTTCATCAATATCATCTATCATATCCGGCTCCATTTGCCGTACCCCTTTTTTCATCCCGATTACCTCCGCTCCGATTCATCTTCCAATATACTGTAAAACGTCCATTTTCGCCTACTTTTTATCGACAATTCGATCGACATCTTGTGCGTGAGGGCTAATAAAAGTCGATTTAAACCAAAATTGCGTATAATTTATATTATGCGCAGTTATTTTAGGCACTTTTTAAGTATAAAATAAAGCCCTTAGCCTTGTCTACCGCCATTTTGACTGATTTTCTCCTAAGATACCGTTATCATCAGCATCAGAGAGCATATCTAAGAACCCACGGGGTGAGTAGCCGTCGGCGGGACATGGATGATGTGAAAAAGAATTTTGCTGTCTCTCTCCATTTTCCCTTCATCATTCAGCACGCTATACTTAAAGAAGTCGAAAGGCAAACTATTTTCAACTTATATTCATTTCAAAAATGTAAGTTATTCATGACAAAGGGAGTGTTCATTTATTTATGAGTACCGAAATGCTGGAACGTCGAAGTGAAATTCTAAAACGGAACATCCATCAGTTGCTGGTCCAGGAAAATCAACACGGCGTGACGCGTCAAGAAAATTATACTTTGCACAAAATGATCAGGGAGCTTCATCAAACTTCTCACGCCTTGAATACTTCCCGTTGATATGAAAAATACGAATGTTTAAATTTTTAAATGCAAAATAACCTTCAGCCCCACTTCCTTAGTGGGGTTGAAGGTTATTTTGTCGTGTATAGCTTTTAATGAATAAGTTATGATTTCTTCGCGATGTTATCCCCTGGAGCGACTTAGCAGGTATAGGAAGTATGGAGCACCAATGATGGCCACGATCAAACCTGTCGGGATTTCTTTCTGTAAAGGTAAGGATCGTGTAATTGTATCCGCCACAAGCACTAACAGTGCCCCAACCAATGCACAGGCCACTAACAGCATCTTATGTTTTGGCCCCACCAGTTTTCTCGCCAAATGCGGAGCGACTAAACCGACGAAGCCGATTCCACCGCTAACCGATACGCTGGAGCTGGCCAATCCAACCGCAGCAGCGAGCAGAAGGATGCGTTCTTTTTCAATAGATGTACCTAACCCGGATGCCGTCTGATCTCCCAAATTAAGCACATTCATTACATTGGCCTTGTAGTATGCGAAAGGCAGCAGCACCACAAGCCAAGGTAACAGTGCCATTACAAATTTCCAGTTGGACCCCCATATACTTCCTGCCAACCAATTGGCAACAAACGTATAACTTTCAGGCGTAAGCTTGAGAGTTAGGATGATCATCGCAGCACTGATCCCCGCCGCTACACCAATTCCGCTTAACAGTAACCTTGTCGGAGAAATCCCTTCACCCTTTTTGTAAGAAAGAGCGTAGATCAAAATAGCAGCCGCTCCCGATCCAATCAGCGCAAGGGCAGGTAGTAAAAACAATGAATTCGTTGTTTGCATCGTTGGGAAAAGCAATACAAACAGCATAACCATCAGCCCGGCTCCGGCATTAATCCCCAAAATACCAGGGTCCGCCAAACCATTACGTGAAACTCCCTGCATGATACAGCCGGAAACCGCCAGACCTGCACCGATCAAAACGGAAATAACCATTCGTGGCAATCGGAATTCAAACAGGATCAATTCCTGCTGTGGAGTCCCTTGCCCAAACAAGGTTCTAAAAAGCTCCATTGGCGAAAGTCGAATAGTTCCTGTATTCGCACTAATGGTAAATGCAGCAATAAGCAGAATGAGCAGAACGATAACAACGATCCAATCATGGATTTTTTTACGGTGACCTGCTTTGGCAATAGCTCCAGTCGTGATGTTATTCATCTTACAGTGCCCTCCTTTCTTTACGAGCCAGATAAAGGAAGAATGGCACCCCAATCAGGGCAATAAGCACGCCTACTGGTGTTTCCTCCGGTGCATTAATCATACGGGCCGCCAGATCGGCAAACACGATGAGTAAAGCTCCCATAATGGCCGAGCAAGGAATGATCCAGCGATAATCGACACCTACCAGCTTGCGGGTCATATGAGGAATAATCAGCCCTACAAAACCGATAGATCCTACCAGCGACACTGCCGCCCCCGCCAGAATAAGTACCAGGATCATCCCAAGCACCTTTACAATGCCAGTGCGCTGACCGAGACTGAGCGCAATTTCATCCCCCAGGCTGAGCAACGTAATAGACCGTGACAGCATAAGAGCACCGATAAAGGCTGCCACAACCCAAGGTAAGACAATCCCCAGTTGCACCCACTTGGTTCCGCTAAGTCCCCCTGCATACCAGAAGGCCAGATCCTGTCCGACATTAAAATACAAGCTGATCGCGTCACCCAAGGCAGACAGCAATGCCGTTACAGCTGCACCCGCCAATACAAGGCGTACTGGCGTAAGCCCACCCTTGGATATGGAGCTTGTACCATATACCATCACAACAGCTAAGGCCGCGCCAACAAAGGAGTACAGCATCAGTTGTAAAAAGGATGACCCGGGAAAAAGAGCAAAACAAATCGCCATCGCCAAACTAGCTCCCGAATTCAATCCAAGCAAACCCGAGTCAGCAAGCGGGTTGCGGGTCATCCCCTGCATAATTGCCCCCGCCACAGCGAAGCAGACTCCAATCAACACACCACCCAAAATCCGTGGTAGCCTAATTTCCCAAATAATTTGATGATTTTGTATTTCAGGATTAAAATGAAAGACTGCATTCCATACCTCAAACAGCCTAATTGGAGCTGCGCCAAAAGATAGGGATAAAGCGATACCGAATGCCAAAAAGGCTAGTCCGGCTGTTAAGATGAGCGAAGCCGCCCATGGACGTGAGTGAAATGGAGTCGGCGGCTGGCTATTGTTACTCTGGGCGGGACTCTCCGATGATTCTGATAATTTCATGACTATTTTTCACCCTTACTGTTGAATAGTATGTAGGCTATCACACAAACCTGTGCTCATGAAGGCATTTGATAATGAGAATTATTATCATGCAATCTTTACTATTGTAAATTAATGCGACAATGGCTTCAATAGTAAATTTCGACGAACCCGTGAAGCCCTGCAATTTTGTGAAAAAATAAAGCCCTTTGGCATCAATACCAAAGGGCTACCAGCAACACCTGAGTAACTACTTCTGTGAAGCCTTCTCTTTATTCCGTTGGACGAGCATGTCTGCGATTTCTTCTGCTTGTCCTACAATGGCAATCGGGTCAAAGTACCAATAGCGATCCTCCTGTAACTCAAAGACCCTGCCATTTCGGACGGCATCCAGTGACTTCCATATACTGTCCCCTGTATAACCCGCGGTATCCTTGTTAACCGTCAGAAAAATATAAGAACCGGCATACTGATTAATAACTTCTTTCGATACCGATTTCCATTGAGTCTCACCTAATAATTCTTTTTGGACAAGAGGTGGAGGCGTCAAACCCAGTCCTCTGTATACCGCCTGCCCTCCTCTGCCAAAGTTATCGCCATATACATAATATTCCTTCGTTGAAGCCTCCATGATAGTGAAGGTGTCCTCAGGTTGAATAATTCCCATTAACTTGTCGCGTGCTGCCTGCATCCGCTGATCGTATTGGGCTAGCCACGCTTTAGCCTCCTGATCCTTACCAAGAAGCTCTCCAAAAGCAGTTAATTCCTCATGCACATCCTTATACGTGCCATAAGGAATAGAGACGGTCGGTGCAATTTTACTGTATTTCTCATATTGAGAAGCATCTTTGGAACCAATCAGAATCAAATCCGGCTCCAGAGTCAGTACCTTTTCAAAGGACACGCTATCGCGATCTCCAATGCTTGTAATGCCCTGTACAAGATCCTTGGAAAACGGATTGTCCAAATAATACTTCACACTCCCCACGGGTTGAATACCAAGAGCTAATAAATCATTCTGATACATATCTACTACGATCCGTTGAGGATGAGTTGGGACTGTAACATCACCATGAATTGTTTTGACTGTTTTCGTTGCTGGCTTCTGCTCGGTAGAAGTTTGATTCTGCTTTCCGTCAGTCTGCCCCGTATTTCCTCCACAAGCGGTCAGAGCCAGCATGAATGACAGCAGCATCATTGCAATCCACATTTCCTTTTTCAAAACATTCATTCCTCTCTCTGCTTACATTTCATACTATTTCATTTAGGTACCGTACTGGGCTTGATGCAGACGGCTATACGGACCTTGTACCGCTAGCAATTCTTCATGCCTACCTTGCTCGGCGATTCCCTGATCGGCAACTACGATAATGCGGTCGGCGTTTTTAATCGTTGCCAGACGATGCGCAATAACGAGCGTTGTGCGTCCTTGCGACAACTCTGTCAAAGCCTGCTGAATTGCAGCTTCTGTCTCTGTATCCAGTGCTGATGTTGCTTCATCCAAAATGAGAATAGGTGGATTTTTGAGGAACATCCGGGCAATAGACAAGCGTTGCTTTTGGCCCCCGGACAGCTTTACGCCCCGTTCACCAATCATGGTATCCAAACCTTCCGGATATGAACGAACGAGGTCTTCAATCTGAGCCCGTCGGGCGGCATCCCAAATTTCTTCTTCCGAGGCACCTAGCTTGCCATATGCAATATTTTCACGAACCGTTCCATCGAACAGGAACACGTCCTGCTGTACGATCCCAATCATGGAGCGCAACGATTCCAGCTTCATTTCACGGATATCCATACCATCAATGGTAATACTGCCTTCCTCCACATCATAGAAGCGTGGCAACAAGCTGCAAAGCGTCGTTTTACCTGCTCCTGAAGGGCCGACCAGTGCTACAGTCTCTCCCGCATGGATGGATAGGTCCACTTTACGCAATACCTTGTCTTTGTTTTCATAGCCAAATGTTACACCTGCAAATTGGATTTCTCCATTGAGATGGGTAACGGTCTTGGCCCCTGGCAGATCTTCTACATCCGATTCACTTTCCAACAAATCTAGGTATCGGCGGAAGCCGGCAATGCCTTTGGGATACGTTTCAATAACGGAGTTAATCTGCTTGATTGGCGCGAGAAATACGTTGGACAGCATCACAAACGCGATAAATTCCCCGTACGTCATTTGCCCTTCAATCACAAACCATGTACCGCACACGAGTACAAACAGCGAAACCAGCTTCATCAGAATAAAACTAATTGAAGAATTCCAAGCCATAATACGGTAAGCAATTAGCTTGGTTTTACGGAATCGTCCATTGTTTTCAGCAAAGCGCTCCATTTCATGCTCTTCGTTCGAAAATGCTTGTACAACGCGGATACCACTAACGTTATTTTCGATACGTGCGTTGTAATCTGCGATATCCGAAAACATTCGATGGAAAGCAGCATTCATTTTACGGCTAAAATACAAGGACAAGTAAATCATAAGCGGCACAATAATGAACGTCAGCACTGCCAGCTTCCAGTTAATGCCGAGCATGATGCCGAAGGCCCCTCCCAGTGTCATCAACGCGATAAACAAATCTTCAGGCCCGTGGTGGGCGATTTCCCCGATATCCATCAGATCGTTAGTCATACGGGAGACGAGATGCCCTGTTTTGTTATTATCAAAAAAACGGAAGGATTGCTTTTGAATTCGATCAAACAGCTTTTTACGCATGTCCGATTCGATGTTAATTCCCAGCTTATGGCCCCAATAGGTAACCACGTAATTTAATCCGGCACTGACTACATAAATACCAAGAAGTCCTAAACAAGCATATAAAATCCATTTCCAGTTCCCGCTAGGCAGCAAATCATCGACCACCCGGTTGACGGCAAGTGGGAAAGCCAACTCCAGCAGTGCAGCCAGCAAGGCGCAAGAGAAATCAATAATAAACAAAGTCCGGTAAGGACGGTAATATTCAAAAAAACGTTTTAACATGTATATGACTTCTCCTTTCTTATTTCAAGTGATTATTTAGGATCAACGGAAAGCATGTTAACCGCTTCATCCAGCGATTTGTCAATCGCAAGCGGTGAGTACGTAAACCACGGGTCAGCTTTGATGAAATATACTTTGTGGTTTTTAACCGCAGGGAGGTTTCTCCACAGTGCGCTTTGCTCGATTTCCTTGAGGATTCCATCCTTGGTCTCTTCATCATAAACCAGCATAATAATTCGATCCCCTGACAGTTCAGGCAGCTTTTCCATTGAAATGCTATCGTAAACGAAATTAAAGTTCGGGTCCTTCGCCAGCTTTTGGCGTATGTACTCAGGAGGATTCAATTCCAGTGAACGGTAAATGACATGTCCTACATTCCGCGCCCCGTACACTCTTAGCACATCCTTACCGTAAGTCATGTAAATCGTGACCGTTTCACCTTTCTTAAATTTTCCAGCCAGCTTCTTCCGCCCTTCGGCAGCCTTTTGATCCAGATTAGCAATCCACTGCTCAGCTTCCTTGTCCTTACCGAGTACGGCAGCAACATCCCGAAATTGCTTAAACACATCCCCTTTCATAAAAGAAATGACTACAGTTGGTGCAATTTTTTCCAGTTGTTCCTTCACTTCGGGAGTGGTGTCTTCTGTTATTAGGATCAGGTCTGGTTGTAGCTCCAGCACCTTTTCTACATTTGTCGGGTTCCCAATATCCGCAATTCCGTCAATCTTTCCTTTTAAATATTCGCCCTCCAACAAATGGGAAGCGGCACCTACCGGTTTAACTCCTAAGGCCAGTATCGCATCCAAATATTGCGTCGTAATAACTCGTTGCGGATTTACAGGGATATTGATCTTGTTGCCAGTGGCATCTGTATATTCACGCATGGCAACCGTTTGGGATTGTCCGGATGGATCCTTAGTGTCGATCTTTTCGTTCGGATGGTTGTTGCTAGCTGCGTTTCCACAAGCACCCAGTACAACCGTCAGCAGAACCACAAGACAAAGCGTGATTCCCCATTTTAATCTGTTACTTTGTTGCATATTACAAATCCTCCTTAGTTATATATATCGAAAATGATAGTGATTCTCATTATCATACAATTGTTATTCTATCTTTTACTGCTACTTCTTACAACATTAAAATTAAAAACTTCCATATTATACGAAGCAAATGATTCCTGACTCATAAAAAAACGGACTGATCGCATTCTCGCATCAGCCCGGAATCTTAAATATATGGGGACATACGCCCGTTTTATTTCTTCTGATCCACCAGCTCCAGCTTGGCAGGAATTGATTTTTTCACGGTTTTACCTTGGAGTACATCCTGTGCCGCTCGAACCGCCAATTGTCCAATCAGTTCAGGTTGTTGAGCTACGGTTGCCGTGAGCTTGCCCTCCTTAATCGATTTAAGTGCATCCTCGTTGCCGTCAAAGCCGATCACTGGAATATTTTTACCAGAGCTTTGAATGGCTTCAATTGCCCCAAGCGCCATTTCATCATTATGGGCAAATACCGCCTGAACGTCCGGGTTGCCTTGCAGCAGGTTTTCCATGACATTCAAACCCTTGGTCCGGTCAAAATCGGCCGACTGTTTGGCAATAACGTTCAGTTCCTTATCCGCTACTTCGTGGAAGCCTTTACCCCGCTCACGGGTAGCCGATGCACCTGGTACGCCTTCCAGCTCAATGACCTTGGCACCTTTTCCGACTTGATCGATCACGTATCTGGCAGCCATACGTCCACCCTCTACATTGTCCGAAGCGACAAGCGCTTTTACATCTCCTTTGTCAGCAGAACGATCCAGCGTAATGACCGGGATGTTCAAAGCATTAGCGGATTGAACAACCGTGGAGATAGCCGACGAATCTGTAGGGTTAATTAACAATGCATTTACGCCTTGCTGGATCAGATCGTCCACATCATTGCTTTGTTTCGCCGAATCATTTTGCGCATCGACGACAATGACTTGCAATCCTTGTTTTTTGGCTTCTGCAACGACTCCGTCTTTAAGAGAAACAAAGAATGGATTGTTCAGCGTTGAGATGGACAAGCCGATTTTGATCTCCTTCAAGTTCGCACCTGCTTTGGGCTTTGCCCATTCCGGCGGTTCCAGAGAACAACCCGTCATCAGCAGGAGCAGCAAGGCTGTCATGATTAATGTAAGTTTTTTCATATATGTGATCTCCTTCTATGCAGATTAGGCGTATTAAGCTGATTTCTTACGGTCAATCAATACAGCAATGGCGATTACAATCCCCTTGACCACCATTTGATAAAAAGAGTTCACTCCCAGTAAATTCAAGCCATTGTTCAGCGTCCCGATAATAAGTACACCGATCAACGTACCTACGATTCGTCCGCGTCCCCCTGACAAGCTTGTTCCGCCCAGTACGACAGCCGCAATGGCATCCAGTTCATATGAAGTACCTGCTGTCGGCTGTGCGGAGTTCAAACGTGAGGTCAAAATAGCACCCGCCAAAGCAGAGAGCATTCCAGCCAGAGAGTAAATCCAAATTTTCACGCGCGGTACTTTAATACCGGATACAATCGAAGCCTTCTCGTTACCACCGATGGCATACGTTTTGCGTCCAAACGGCGTTTTATGCAAAATGATCCACAGTACGGCAAAGGTAATGAGCATTGTAATCGCCGGAACCGGAATGCCAAACTGGTAACCGCGGCCGAACAACTGAAATACCAGACTGTCTCCGAGTCCCGTAATCGGATTACCGTTGGTATAGACCAGTGTCAATCCTCTAAAAATAGTCATGGTCGCCAATGTAGCAATAAACGGAGCCATTTTACCTTTGGTGATCATCAAGCCATTAATCATCCCCATGACGCCACCCAGCGCACAACCAATGATAATTGCCAAAATCGGATCGAAGCCGGCCAGCATCATATTCGCGACAAACGCACTGGATAGAGCTAGGATCGAGCCAACAGACAAATCAATCCCGCCTGTGAGAATCACGAAGGTCATACCAAACGCAATCAGCGCATTAATAGATACTTGGCGCAACAAATTCAGAATATTAAGCGGTTCCAAAAAGCTGGGATTCAAGACCGATACGATGATGACCAAAATAATGAGTCCCAGCAACGGGCCGAGCTTTTGTGTAATTTGCGACATTTGAAACCCTTTGCCACCTTTTGTTTCATTCATGGTTGTCATATTACTGTCCTCCTGTAGCTAACGTCATAATGTGTTCTTGCGTGGCTTTTTCCCTGCTCAGTTCCCCGGTGATTTGTCCCTCATGCACCACGATAATACGATCGCTCATGCCGAGCACCTCGGGAAGTTCTGAGGATACCATGATGATCGCTACTCCGCGCTCGGTCAGCTCGTTCATCAACTGGTAGATTTCCCGTTTGGCACCTACATCCACGCCTCTTGTCGGTTCGTCAAGAATAAGTA
The DNA here is from genome assembly GCF_038592985.1 of Paenibacillus sp. FSL R10-2782. NCBI lineage: Bacteria > Bacillati > Bacillota > Bacilli > Caryophanales > Paenibacillaceae > Paenibacillus > Paenibacillus sp. FSL R10-2782. The sequence continues at coordinate 2,877,282 of NZ_CP151951.1, forward strand.
CGCTTGGGCCAATGCCCACCCATTTGGCGATCACCACTTTTTGCTGATTGCCACCTGACAAACTGCGTACCGTCGTTTCGCCTGATTGAGTTTTTATCTGTAAGCGCTTAATTAATGTATTAACAAAATCCAGCTCTTTTTTGCCTGAAATAAATCCTTTCGACGTAAAGCTGAACAGATTGGGTAGCACCATGTTTTCCCGGATCGAAAAATCCAGCACCAATCCCTCATCCTTGCGGTCCTCTGTAATAAAGCCAATTCCCAGCTTCACCGCGTCATCCGGCTTGCGGATCGTCACCTTTTTTCCACGCACATGAATTTCACCGCTATCCAAAGCATCCAGTCCAAAAAGCGCTCGCATGATTTCTGTCCGTCCCGAACCCATCAAGCCTGAAAAGCCCACAATTTCCCCGGATCGCACGGTAAAATTCACATTTTTAAAAATACTTTTGTGCGAGGCATTTTTGACCTCCAGCACCACTTCTCCCAAAGCAGGTGTTCTCGCCGGATAGCGCTCAGTTAGCTCCCTGCCAACCATTTTCCGCACAACCTCATCAAAATCAGTATCGGGAATCGCTTGGGTATCCACTGTTTTTCCGTCACGCATGACGGTAATCCGGTCGCAGATTTCGAATATTTCCTCCATCCGATGTGAAATATACACAATGGAAACGCCTTCTTTTTTCAAGGAAATAATAACCTCAAACAGCTTTTGAATCTCCCGTTCGGTTAACGCGGCTGTTGGTTCATCCATTACGATCACTTTGGCATCCGTCATCAATGCTTTGGCTATTTCGATCATCTGCTGTTGACCCACGGAGCACTCGCCTGCTTCACCATTCAAAGGAAGATTCACGGCAAGCTTAGCGAATTGCTCGTTTGCTAACGCTTTCATTTTGGTGCTGTCGAGTAACCCCCACTTGGATGTCATTTCCTTGCCGATAAACAGATTTTCCAGCACGGTCATTTCCGGCCACACATTCAGCTCCTGGTGAATAAAAGCAATCCCCTTTTGTTCGGCCTCTTTAGGGTTAGCAAAATAAGTTTCCTGACCGTCAATGATAATCGTCCCTTCATCACGGTGATGCAGTCCGATTAAAATATTCATCAGCGTTGATTTACCTGCACCATTTTCACCCATGAGTGCATGAACCTCACCTTCACGGAGATCAAAATCCACACCGCTCAGCACCTGATTGGTACCAAAGGCTTTGTGAATTCCCTTCATTTGAATATGCATGCTGTCCCCTCCTTTTTATATAAAATTAACTTATCCAAAATAGGCTTATCCAAAATAGGCTTATCCAAAATAAACCCCTGCCTGCAAAATACAATTGGCAAACGGCTTAGCTTCTCCTGTGCGAATGACTACCTTGGCATGACGGGTCAACTCCTTGAATTGCTCATGCGAACAAAACTCAATGGCGGCAGTTTGCGCCGTGGTCTGCGAATTTTCTGACTCTTCCTTTGTAAATGTGCGGATAATATACTGTAGAGCTTCATCATTCTCCTGTTTCATTTCTTCAGCCAACGTTACCTTTTCGATCACCATGTCAGCTGCGATCACATCAACGACATCTTGAAAGGATGGTACGCCCCATTTGAGAGCCAAATCAATTTTAGTAACGCCTTCAGGAATAGGTAAGCCGGCATCGGCCACGACAATATAGTCCGTGTGGCCGAGATCCGACAGTACCTTGGATATATGACTGTTCAGAATTCCATGTTTTTTCATATTATAATTGTTCCTCCACTTCACGCCGTGTTGGCATACCACCCTGTGCTCCAAATTTGGTAACGGACAGCGATGCAGCACGATTGGCGAATTTCACACTGTCTGCCAGTGATTTCCCCTCAGCCAGCGCCACGGCAAATGCAGCGTTAAATGTATCCCCTGCACCTGTCGTATCCACGGCTTCTACTTTATAGGTAGGAACAACGACCTCCTGTTCTCCGTCGAAAAACCGTACACCGTTGCTGCCTTCAGTAACAAACAGCTTGTTCGGATATTGACGCAGAGCCTCTTGAAGGCTTTGGCCCTTAAACATAATAGCGGCTTCATGCTCATTGGGAGTAATGTATGTCGCATTCTCAATCACACTTACTTCCACCTCACGAGCCGGAGCGGGATTCAGCAACAGCGGCACCTCATACTTGGCGCAAATTTTGCTCACGTATACGACCGTTTCCTCCGGTATTTCCTGTTGGATGAGCACCATATCCGAATTTCGGATTACATCGAGCGCTTCTTCTACATAGGCTGGAGTTATTTCATTATTCGCTGCTTTTACAACGACAATACTGTTATCCCCTTCAGCCAGTACAATATGTGCTGTGCCGCTTTCCATATGTGTAACCGGTTTCACATAGCCAGCATGAACACGATTTTCTTCAAAGTTCCGTAAAATCTGTTGGCCAAAATGGTCATCCCCTACGCGTCCAATCATCGTAACGTCCGCTCCAAGACGGGCTGCGGCTACTGCCTGATTGGCTCCTTTCCCTCCGGGTACGGTTGCAAAGCTTTCACCCAGTACGGTTTCTCCTGCGCCGGGGCGCTTGGAGGTAGTCACTACAAGATCCATCGAGCTGCTTCCGACAATCGTGATTTTAGCCATGATAATCCACCTTTCTGGTCGTTTCCCGTTCAATGAATTTGACGGGCAATTGTATGCTTGAATGGGTAAGTATACTCGAATGAAGATTAGGTATGCTTGACTTTGTAGCTTGTGACTGCTCAATCAGTTGAATCAGCAATCCTGCTGCTTCCCAACCCATTTCGTAGGCAGGCTGACGGATCGTTGACAATGGCGGGAATAACAAACTGCTTAACGGTATATCATCAAACCCGATAATCTGAACATCCCCCGGGATTTTCTTTCCTAATCGATGTGCCTCATGCATCACCGCTGTAGCCACAATATCGTTACTCGCAATGACTCCGTCCGTATCAGGATGCTTGTTGAACAGCTCTTTGGCCCACAGCTCAGCTTCCTTGAACGAAAAGGACGTTGTCTTGACGACATGATAAGCAATATTCGATTGCTGAAGCTCTTCAACCGCTCCGCGAAAACGATCCTGCGCCGGACGAATATGTGCCGGGCCTTGCAAGACCGTAATTTGTTTACTACCACGGGCAATGATTTCCTGCGCTGCAAGTCGACCGCCATGAGCACCATCGGCGTATACGGAGGGGCTATCATTGGAAGTTCGATCAAGAAAAACGACAGGGATTTTCAGCTTGGCGTAGCAATCAGCATTGGGATCATTTGTAGATGAAATGACGCCAACGACATTATTTTGTATAAAGGTATCCATGTAATCCAGTTCTTTTTGCCGATCCTCATCACTATTGCCAAAAATAATTCGAAAATCATTTTCCTGCATTCGATCCTCCACTCCACGAGCTAGCAAGGGAAAGTATGGATTTGTAATATCCGGCAGAAGCAGACCGATTAATTTGGATTTCTTTTTGTACAGAGAACGAGCAACTTCGTTGGGTTTATAATTTAGTTGCTTAACAGCGGCCTCAACCTTGCGGCGTGTATCCTCATGCACATATCCCGTTTCATTAATAACTCTGGATACAGTCGCTACGGAAACGCCTGCATAGCTGGCGACCTGTTTAATTGTTGTCATTGTGTAATTTCAACTCCTGTGTAACCGGTTACACATATAAAATATCACAGCATTTATTTTTTGACAAGCATAAATATTTGCATATAGCAGGTTTTGGCCTTATAATTCTTATTGTAACTGGTCAAGTTTCACCTTTGACATTCTAAACGTGAGCTTGCTTACTCCCGGTTACTCGATAAAATGCGTATACATGGAGGCTTTTCCTTATGAATATCGAAGTTTGGTCTGATTATATGTGTCCGTTCTGTTATATCGGCAAACGCCGTTTGGAACAAGTAGTGAAGCAATTCCCGCACCATGATGAGGTGAAATTGACATTTAAGAGCTTTGAGCTGAACCCGGACGCTGTAAAAGATAGTGGTAAAACGATCAATGAAGAGCTGTCGGCCAAATATGGCGTCAGTCTGCAAGAGGCTCAGGCTATGAATGATCGTATGAACGAAAATGCACGCTCGGCGGGTCTGGAGTACAATATTCATGCGATGGTGCCAACCAACTCGCTGGATGCCCACCGCTTAACGCTTTGGGCTCAAACACAAGGCAAAATGCTGGAGCTGAGCGAGCGCTTATTCCAGGCTGTGTTCATAGAAGGCAAGCATACAGGTGACCCTGAAGTGCTGGCGGCGCTGGCTGCCGAGGTTGGCCTGGATCGAGACGAAGCCGCTGCTGTGCTGGCCAGTGATCACTATACGGATGAAGTTAGAGCCGATGAAGCCGAGGGTGCTGGGTTGGGCGTTCGGGGTGTGCCGTTCTTTGTTTTTGATCGTAAATTTGCTGTTTCGGGCGCTCAGCCGGACGAGGTATTCCATAATGCTCTGCAAAAAGCATGGGATGAACGCTCTCCGTTCACGATGGTAAGCGCAAGCTCCTCCGCAGACGATACAGGTGGTGTATGCACCGACGACGGTTGTGAGCTTCCACGCCGCAAGAACTGATCGGTTAGTGAACAGCGATTCACAGCTTCTTAACTAACCCTCCTAAAAAGGCGTGCTGACATCTGTTTCATTATGATGCTGGCACGCTTATTTTAATATTGGTTACAACGATTTGATCATCCCGCCATCAACAAGAATGGTGCTGCCTGTCAAATAGGACGAGGCTTCAGATGCCAAAAAAGCAACCACTCTCCCGAACTCTTCCGGCTCCCCATATCGTCCCAACGGAATCCCCTCTTCTGCTTGTTTACGAACCTGATCTAAAGTTTGCCCGGTCTTCTCGGCCCGATGCTCGTCCAAGCTTCGCACACGATCGGTTGCGATTCTTCCCGGCGCTACGGTATGTACCAGGATATTGTAAGGAGCTAATTCCAGAGACAGTGTTTTCGCCAATCCAGCGACACCCGTACGTAGTGTATTCGAGATAATAAGACCCGGAATCGGCTGCTTAACCGACGAGGATGCAATATTTAAAATTCGGCCGCTTTGTTGTTTTTTCATATATGGTAGAGCTTCACGAATTAACCGGATATGACTAAGCAAATTTTGCTCAAAGGCTTGCAGCCAAACTTCATCCGTAAAATCATCAAAGGTTCCCGCAGGAGGCCCGCCCGCATTGTTAACTAAAATATCGACGGTGCCGAACAAATCTGCTGTACGACGGATAGCTTCGGAAATTTGTTCAGGTTTCGTTACATCGCAAACCACATATTCGACGCGCCCGCTGGCCGTTTCCTGGAGTTCAGCCTGTGTATGTTGAAGCTCCGCTTCGTCACGTCCCGAAATCACGACATTCGCACCTTCACGTGCCAGCTCCCGTGCGCTTGCCTTGCCAAGTCCTTTGCTGGAGCCTGCAACAAAGGCAGCTTTTCCCGTTAATCCTAAATCCATCTACGCCACTCCCTTTTCTCTGTGTTCTCAATGTAATTGTACACATGACCAGCACGTAATGCGAGTGGCCTCTCTTGGGTTATATAAAATTTCATTATACGTCCAACCTATTTCCACAGTATAATGGACAATGCACATGCATTTTTAAGAAATCGCACAATAGAAAGAAGATGAACCAGATATGTTCGGCACCATTCTTTTGGACGTGGTTTTACCTATTTTTGTACTCATCGGTTTTGGTTGTATCATGCAATATTATTTTCGACTGGATTTGTATACTTTAGCTAAGATCAATTTTTACTATATTACCCCTGCGGTTGTGTTTACCGGACTGTATAATTCGGAAATTTCGTTATTGCTTATGGGTGAGGTTTCTCTTTTTTATGCCTTGTACATAGCCATTCTGTACGTCATCAGTACGACTGTTGCCAGATCTCTAAAATACAGTCCCGGAATGCGGGGAGCTTTTACAAACAGTGTCATGCTTGATAATTCGGGGAATTACGGTCTGCCGATCAATCAGTTAGTATTCAAAGGTGATCCGCTGGCTACGTCCGTTCAAGCACTGATTATGACCTTTCAAAGCTTTGTCACCTTTACATACGGTACCTTTGTTGTACAGAACGGTAAGGCCGACACTCGAAAAATTCTGATTAATTTTTTGAAAATGCCGGTTCCTTATGCCCTCGTGCTGGGCTTGCTGCTAAATCTGTTACACAGTCCATTGCCCAATTTACTGGCAGAGCCATTGAATTATATCAGCCAGTCAATGGTTGCCGTTGCTCTGCTTACCTTGGGAGCGCAAATTGTGCAATATCCCTTTCGTCTGCGGCGTACAGCCGTGTATATCAGTATGGTGCTGCGTCTGATTGCCGGTCCTGCGGTCGGTTTTCTACTCGTACTCCTGCTCGGGCTTAAAGGGATTCCAGCTCAAGCCCTGCTGATTGCCTCTGGTATGCCTACCGGTGTTAATACAAGTATTTTAGCCGAGGAATATAAAAATGAACCCGATTTCGCAGCTCAAACGGTACTGCTCTCAACCATTGTGAATGTCATTACGATGACGCTGTTGATTTCAGCATCCCGGTACCTTGTTTGATTGGATTATACAAGCCGAATAGTGCTTCCCATCGCCACCACTTCGCTTGTACAGCACTATTCCGCCTACTCCGTTTTTAACGTTCATTTTTTCGTGTTCGACTTATATAGAACCGCTTTTGTCTGAGGACAAGAGCATTTTTCTCTAAGAAAAGAACATACGTTCGGGATAATTTGCCTTTTTCCTGATTCAAGTGGTATGTGTGTTTTGTGCAGATCGTATGCGAGAAAGGATTTTTTTATCTATTTTGAATTTTTCATATAGTGAATATTTATATAGGTGTGTTATTGGAGCTTTATCGATTTCTATTTTCATTTGTCGTTTGGTCTGTTCCCGAAAAATCGACTAAGCGTCAACAAGGCCAACAAAAATAAAGCCAGCTCGCTCATCAGGAGTGGCTGGCTTTAGGATTATTCTTATGCTAAATGCTGCAAAGCAGTTAGCCATTTTAGCAATAGTCCCCTTTTCGTTCGGATTTCGCTTACCTTATCAGGATTTACGGCTCTATTCCCCATTGCTTGCTTCCAGACAAGTAAGCAGTTACCCTAGTGGAATCTTTTAAACTGGTTGCTGTGGCGTCAAAGGAATAATCATCGGTTTGGGTGTAATTGCTCCAGTCCGTTTTGGATACCCTCGTTTGTAGCTCCACACTTTGACCGGGATTTAAAGAACCCGCCCCTGGCTTAAAGCCCATTTCCACATAAGAATCTGCTCCCGGTTTTGGATTGGACAGTGTTTTGAAGCTGGCAATCACATTCTCAGGACCAACGCTTGACCAATCTGCGAAGAAATTTTGGGACTTCTCCCCATTTATAGTGTAATAATAACGTAGCGTCACATTCGCAAGGGAAACGGATGAGGTTCCTGTATTCGTAATTTTAAACTTGGAGCTGATCGTATTACTTGTTTCGGATACATTCCCATTGAAGGTCTGTACCTTGAGAACACCCTGTTCTGTTCCCGGCTCGCTTGGTATATTTTCCTTTACTGTCACCGTGAACAGCACATCGCTACCTGCATTAAAATGAAACATTAACGCTGTGTCTCCTTTAGGGAGTTTAGACAAATACTTATTGGAGAAGGTAACCGTTTCGCCATCGAGCGTATAATCTTCACCTTTTTTCAGTACCACGCTGCCCTGCTGGATGGCGTCTAACGTATTACCGTTCAGTGTAAGCTTGACGGAAATATCGGTATTTGCGTTATCCTGTCCATAGGTTGCAGTCGTCGGCGTAATGCTAGAATCACCTGCAGATGGTTGATCACCTCCCACTCGATCTGCCACCAGAATACCGCGGCCATTTGTTCCCAGATAAGCACGCCCATAAACTCGGGGGTCACCGATAATGGTCGTCACCCGTGCATATTGATGCTTGTCGTCATTAATGCGTACCCAGTTTGCGCCAGCATCGTCCGAACGGTAAAATCCGCGTGTACCGTCGATTTTACCAACGATGAATACAGTTGCATTGGTACGATTCTGTGCTGCTTTACCAAAGCCTACAAAGTCTGCCTCCTGCACATTAGCGAACTTGCTGAACGTAACGCCGGAATCCTTGGAATGCCACAAGCCGTATGGCCCTCCATCCTCAGAGCCTCCAGCGAACCATACATCCCCTTCTGCTCCACGTACTGCATCAATATCGGCATTACCTTCCGTTGGTAAGCCTGATACCGCGGAAGCTGTGAACGATACGCCTCCATTGGTGCTGACATATATTTTTCCGTTGGCGAACGCATAGTATTTGTTAGAATTCACCCGATCCGAGGCAATCTTCGCGTTCGCTGGAATACCTGTACTTGCGGTCCATGAGTTGCCGCCTGTTTTGGAGTAATATACACCTTTGTCCGAGGTGCTCCAAAGCAAGCCATTACCATCTGCCGCAACAGCTATGCTTCCCCCTCCTACTGTGCCGGAAGGTTCGCTGTTCGCTTTATACCAGTTTGCTCCGCCATCATTGGAGAAGCCGATGGATTTGGCATTCGGATCCTTTTGGTAATCGGCTTTGCCTACCCGCGCCATAAAGGCTGGATTCAGTTCAGCATAATCGATACTTTCACTGCTTGTAAAAGTGGGATTATCCAGCATTTTAGCGGGAGCCTTGAACAGATCGTCATGTCTGAAACCGGAGACATCCCCTAATGCGCTCACCAAAGGTGCACCGGTTGGAGGGCTTACAAGATCCAAAATCGCCGTTTCCTCTACCCCCTTAGCTGCTACCGAAATGTCCAGCTTACCACCCTTGTCCCAGTTCGTCACATTTTTGGAGCCGTAAATCGTAGCTCCTGTGCCGTATAACATATGGTCTGAATTAAATGGATCAATCTCCAGATCCCCGATCATCCAGCCCAGCTTAGGCGATACTTCCGGCGGAGCAGGGTTGGTATTGAAAGTCAGCCAAGGTGCAGCTGTTATATCCAAATTATATTTCAGCTTGCGAGTTGGATAACCATCGAATTCCCAAATAGGGCTCCAGGTTGCCCCGCTGTCGGTGCTGCGATAAATCGTTGCATCCGGCCACCAGGAATTCAGCGTAGCCACCATCAGAGTACCCGGTTTCTGCGCATCTACTGTCAGTCCACCATATCCAAAATAATTGTCCGTGCTGCTACTGGCAACAGGACTTATATTGGTCCATTGACCGCTGGCTGTATTCAATTTCCACACATCACCCTTTGTCCCGTCATATGGACCTGCTCCATCGCTATACGAGATGTACAAATTACCATCTGACGATAACACCCCATGATGCGACAAATAGCCCGTTGGTTGTCCTGCTACAGCGGACCAGGTCGTCCCCCCATCTGTACTGCGATAGACACTTTGCTTTTTATCCGCAACACCTACATAGATCGTCTGTGTTGCTTTACTGGCAGAGCCCGTCTTTTTGTCAAACGTAATCCAGGCTAAACCGACGATATCACTGGTGTACTCATTGGAAGGGTCCTGTACATACGTGCCTGGATTCGGGAAGCTGCTCACCTTGCTCCAGGTTGCCCCATAATCCGAGCTTTTCCATAATCCATTGCCGCTCCGTGCCCCGAAGAACAAAATATTGTTCTTATTGGGATCAATCGTCAGACGTTCACCCATCGAGCGTCCTGGCATATTGCCTCCCACCTTAAAAGGAAGCTTCGTTGTCTGCCACGTATTGCCCCTGTCGGTCGACCGCATAATCTGCCCATTTTGCTTGTCCCAGGAATTGGTATACGTACCTGTAGCTATATATACACGATTCGGATCAACAGGATCGGTCGCCAACGCATCTACGCCATTTTTGTTCCAATCTTCCCAACCCACAGAATCCGTCAACGGAATCCAGCTCTCGTCAGCAGGATTCCAGCGGTAAGCACCTCCGATATCCGTACGGGCATAGATCAGATTTTTTTCCTTCTCATTAAAAATGATACCTGGCACAAAACCGCCACCGCCACCCGTGACCACACTCTTCCAGGTGTACTCATCACTTGGAGCGGCAGCATGTGACGGCGTTATCAACCCTGTCCAGGAAGCGCCCGCTACCACAAGCGCCAAACACGCGATCCTAAACCTGCCTTTTGCCTTAGTCAATGAATTCAACCTCCTTCACTATTTTTTCGAATATACAAATATTTTCCAAATGAAAGAACTCAGTCGATTCCAGATTCGTTCCTAATCATTGTCTTTCCAACAACCAACATAGTCTGATAAAAGCTTCTCTCGGCCTCACCTCCAGTTGTTATAATTGAAATACAACAGGAATTACATTTTATAAAGCGCTTCCATTTTGTCTCGCTCAATAGATTCGTCATCCTTTTCACATTTCCTTGTGTAAAAAATCAAGATTATGTTAAAATCATTACTTGCTTCGCAGCTTACTGTGTGGACCTGATCCTTCGCTTGCCGTTGATACCTTTTATGTATACTATTATGAATTTTTCATATATCGAAATAATCATTTAATATCTCATTCTTTAATATCTGTCAAAAGCTTTAATATACGCCAAAAAACCGCGCTATGCGCGGTTCCAGTTTACGTGAATGCCGTCGATAAGCATTAAATATATCCTTTATTATTGCAAATATTGAAGCGCCAGCGCCAAAAATATGTGGCCTGACACAAGCAATGCACGCTCATCAAAATCAAAATGAGGATGGTGGTGAGCATAATGTGTTCGTTCATCCTCATTACGCGCCCCCACATGAATGAAGGCTCCGGGCCGTTGCTCCAAATAATAAGCAAAATCCTCTGCTCCCATGACCGGCTTCAAATCCAGAAACGCGTCTGCTCCATACAGCCTGCAGACAAGCTCGCGTACACGTTCGGTTTCGGCTTCAGCATTCACCAGAGAAGGATAGCCATTCAGATAGTCAATTTCATATCCTGCATGATAAGCCTCAGTCAACCCCTTGACGATACTGCGAATTTCATTCTCGACTTCCTTGCGCACTTCTTTATTAAACGTACGCACCGTCCCTTCAATTTTAGCCTTATCCGCAATGACATTGAAGGCGGTTCCCGCCTGGAAAACACCAATGGTTAGTACCGCTGATTCAATAGGGTCCACCCTGCGGCTGACCACCTGCTGTAGTCCATTCACAATTTGGCTACCGATGACAATAGAGTCTACCGTCTGATGCGGTCGCGCGCCATGCCCGCCTTTGCCATTGATCTGAATCGTAAATGCATCGACAGCCGCCATGGCAGGCCCGCTCTTTAATCCAATTTTACCAAGTGGAATTTCAGAAGCGAGGTGAATACCGTATACCGCCTCCACTCCATCCAGACAGCCATCCTCAATCATAAACTTGGCTCCGCCGGGTGGCTTTTCTTCAGCATGTTGAAAAATAAACACAAGCTTGCCCTTCAGTGCCTTCCGGTTATTGCTTAATACACGTGCCACTCCAAGCAGCGCAGCCGTATGACCATCATGTCCGCAAGCATGCATAACACCAGGAACCGCGGATTTATAGGGCGCATCCTTTTCATCCTGAATAGGAAGCGCATCAAAGTCAGCGCGAAACGCAATCGTTCTACCCGGCTGGCCGCCATCTAAAAATCCGAGCACACCGTTTCCACCCACATTCGTTCTTATCTCAATACCAAAAGAGCGCAATTGATCGGCTATAAATGCAGACGTATTCGTTTCTTCAAAAGAAAGCTCGGGATGCTGATGCAGATGTCTTCTCCACGCAATCAGCTCTTGCTCACCATCTTTTAATTCCTGGACCCATTTCTCTAGCATAATACCCTCTTTTCTTATTGAATTTATATACTTTATCCTTATCTTACCATGAATTTACTGGAGAATCTTCTATCCTGCCGATATCAAGTCAAAGAAGATATATCTTTGATTTAGGCAGGGTAGTGACAAGCGGCATAATGTCCTGTGCCAATCGCTGTCAGTTCCGGTGCTTCCTCACGGCAACGCGAGGTCGCCAGTGGACAGCGGGTATGAAAACGACAGCCGGACGGCGGCTTCGCAGGCGAAGGAATCTCACCTTGTACCGTAATCTGTCCCCGTCGGTTTTTCGGATTCGGATTGGGGATGGAAGCAACAAGCCCTCGGGTATAGGGATGTGCCGGATGCCGGAAAAGCTCCTCGCTTGGCGCAATTTCTACGAGCTTACCCAAGTACATGACCCCAATCCGGTCCGATATATGCCGAACGATGTGCAACCCGTGCGCGATAAACAAATAGGTCGTATCCAGCTTACGCTGTAAATCCTGAAGCAGATTGACAATTTGCGCCTGAACGGAAACATCCAAAGCCGACACTGCCTCATCCGCCAAAATAAACTGCGGTTGCAGCGCAATTGCACGGGCAATCCCGATCCGCTGGCGCTGCCCTCCCGAAAATTCATGCGGAAACCGCGTGATCAGCGAAGGAGACAATCCGACTGAACTTAGCAGTTCCTCAACCCGTTCCCGTTTGGCCTTGCCACTCAGCCCTTCATGAACCGCGAGCGGTTCACCGATAATGTCCCCCACATTCCAACGCGGATCAAGTGATCCGTAAGGGTCTTGAAAAATCATCTGCATATCACGGCGTGCAGCTCGCAATTCGGAATTCCCTAACTTTGTCAGCTCCCGATCCTGAAACCATACCTGCCCTGAGGTTGGGCGTTCCAACTGCATCAGAAGACGGCCTAAGGTAGATTTACCGCTGCCAGATTCACCGACCAGTCCAAAGGTTTCACCCTGCCGGATTGAAAATGATACATCATCCACCGCCCGGATGGAAGCACCTGCCCGACCGGGAAAGCTTCTTTTCACCGGATAATACTTGCGAAGTCCATCCACCCGAAACAAATCCTGCTTGTTCTGCCCGGTGTCCGTGACAGTTACATTGGATATTACAGATTCCTTTACCTGTAAGCCATCACCGTTCACCATGATCCCATCAACAGCAGATACGTACGTCACTTCTTTCTTTACTTCTGCCGCTTCTTCAACAGCATCTGCCGGGACTCGCCCTTCCACCGATAGCTCTGAAATACGCCAATCACCGTACGCAGCCAACTGCTTCGAATGCCAGCAGGCTACCTCTCGTCCATCCTCGGTAGCTAACGGAGGCGCTTCGTTTTTGCATTGATCCGTCGCATGCGGGCAACGCGGGTGAAACAAGCAGCCAGACGGCAACGCACTCAGGCTGGGGATGGCCCCCGGGATCGAAAACAGCTTGCTGCTTCGATCTGTATCCAGCGTTGCCACCGAACTAAGCAAACCTCTTGTGTACGGGTGCAACGGTAGCTCGAACAGCTCTTCCGTTGCGGCCTGCTCCACGACTCGCCCGGCATACATTACAACAATTCGATCCGCAACCTCCGCCGCAATACCCAAATCATGCGTAATCAACAGAATCGACATGTTGAATTCCGCCTTTAATTCCTGAAGCAACTGCAAAATTTGGGATTGAATCGTTACATCCAGCGCCGTCGTCGGTTCATCCGCAATCAGCAGCTCAGGGCCACATGACAGCGCCATCGCAATCATCGCCCGTTGCAGCATCCCGCCAGACAGCTCTCCGGGGTACTGCTTCATACGGATTTCCGGCTCGGGAATCCCTACTCTGTTTAGCAAATGAACCGCATGAGCCCACGCTTGCTTCCGTTCCTTCCGATCATGCTCCATAATGATTTCCAGCAGCTGATATCCAATAGTGTACACCGGATCAAACGCCGCCATCGGCTCCTGAAATACCATCGCCATCTTTTTGCCGCGAAGTGAACGTAATTCCTGCTGCGATAAAACGGTCAAATCTATGCCCTTCAACCATATTTGCCCTTGGGCAATTCGTCCGTTCTCATAATCGATCAGCCGCATAATCGCCTTGGAGGTAATCGTTTTTCCGCTACCAGATTCACCAACGAGGCAGACCGTTTCCCCCGCCCCGATCGTCAGCGATACGTTGTCGAGTGCTTGCAGCAAACCTTTTTTAGTGTGAAAATCGACCGACAAATGTTCAATCTCCAGCAATGATGACAAACGAACTCCCTCCTTCTGTAGCACTAACGAATAGGCTGCCTGATGCTAGTTTGCGTTCTTTTTCGGGTCCAGCTCATCTCTGAGCCTGTCGCCCAAAATATTGACCGACAGCACGAACAACGTAATGGCTAGACCCGGAAAGGTGCATATCCACCAAGCCACTGTCAAATACCCGCGTCCCTGAGACAATACCGTTCCCCAATCCGGAATTTCCTTTACCGTGCCAAGCCCCAGAAAGCTTAATCCCGATCCGGCCAAAATAGCACTACCGATTCCAAGCGTCGCCATTACGAGCAGAGGGGACAGGGAATTAGGAAGCACATGTCTCCAAAAGATACCAAAAGGTTTAACTCCGATGGAGCGTGAAGCTGTAACGTAAGAACGTCCTTTTATGCTCATAATCTGTCCCCGCATCACCCTTGCATAACCCGGAATAGCAGATATGGCTACTGCCAGTACGATATTAAACAAGCTCGGTCCTAGAGCTGCCGCAATCGCCAAAGCCAGCAGAATACCGGGAATGGTCATCAAAATATCAATTAATCGCATCAGCACTGTGTCCACGATGCCACCGATGTAGCCTGACAGTGCTCCTATAATTCCACCAGCCAGACCACCGACGAGCACCGACATAAAGCCGATAAACAGGGAATCCCTACTTCCATGAACAACCAAACTGAATACATCCCGTCCAAAATAGTCGGTTCCGAACCAGTGAGCAGCGCTTGGACTCTGTAAAATCTGGTCGCTTAACATTTCTGTTGGCTCATAGGAAGCAACCCATTGCGGAAACGCTGCACAGGCGATCACGAACACGATAATCAATCCTGCCGCATATACAAACCCATCCGACACTCCCCCAAACCGCAATCTTCCGGTTTTCCGAGCTACCCGCTGCTTTCTTTCCTTCCAGACTGTTTTGGCCGCCATTGTTTCTCTCAACTGTTCTTCCTCCTCCCTGATTCCTGACGACTTACGCCGAGCGTCTAACCCTTGGATCAATAAATGTATAAGATATATCCACCAATAGATTTACGATCACGTACATGATGGCAGAGAACAACACAACTCCCTGCACAACTGGTAAATCCTTAGCCATAATCGCATCCGCAATTAAACGTCCAATACCTTGTCGCGAAAATACCGTCTCGCTCACAACTGCTCCGGCCAGCATTTCTCCCATCAGCATCCCGATCATCGTTATCGCTGGAATCAACGCATTACGCAGTGCATGGCGATACATAATGACCTTCTCCGATAAGCCTTTGGAACGGAGCGTAACGATGAACTGCTCATTTATGACCTCCAGCATACTGTTGCGTACCATTCTGACAATGAACCCTGCACCGACAATGCCCAAAGTGAAAGCAGGAAGCACAAGTGTTTTCCAACCGTTCGAGCCCATTGCAGGCAGCCATCCCAAATGAATGGAGAAAATCAGCAACAGCAGAATTCCTGACCAGAATGTGGGCATGGAAATGCCGAACAGTCCGACGATTCGCGCGACGATATCAATTGGCTTATTCCGATGAATGGCCGACAGCACTCCAAGCAAAACACCGATGATAACCGAAATGGCAGAACCAGCAAGCGTCAACGCCAATGTAGGCGGGAGATTAACCCATATCTTAGGCAGCACCGGATCAGCATTGAGCAGTGATTTTCCAAAATCGCCTTGCAGCAGCTTTCCAAAATAATTTAAAAATTGCATATGAAAAGGCTGATCCACTCCTAGCTGATGACGCAAATTGGCGATCATTTCTGGCGTGGCCGTCGAAGGGTCCAGAATAGAATCCACCGGGTCCCCCGGAAGCAGATACAAAATGCTGAACACCAGAATACAAGAACCCACAATCACCAGGAAAGAGGTAACCAGTCGTTCTGCAACAGCCCTGATCATGAAGCACACTCCTTTCCGTCTGAATGGCTTGCCAGAGACAATTTAGCCATACTATTTTTGAATGCGCACATCGTTAAACAGCGGATAACCCACTAAATCAAATTTAAGACCTTGTACGGACTTGGCAGCTCCAACGGTATAAGGGAATACATAAATCGGAATGATAACGGCTTGATCACGGATCAATTGTTGTACCTTTTTGTAAATCCCCTCCCGCTTGGCATCCTCCTTTTCAATCGCCCCCTGCTCCAGCAGCTTGTCGACCTCTGGATTAGATAAGTTAGGCAGCGTAGGCCGCTGATTCGGAGCCGCTGTGTGGTAAAAAGCATATAACGCGTTCGGGTCCACATTGACCTGACTATTCCCGTAGAAATCATAGTTTCCGTTCGTATATACAACCGTTGCAACATCCTTGGTAATTTCAATCTTCACATCAACACCGATTTTCTTCAACTGCTGCTGAATAATGGCTGCAATATCGTTGCGCTTTTCACGATTCGGCGTGCCATCTACATAATGCAGCGTCAGACGTTTTCCATCCTTCACTCGAAAACCATCCGCACCTTTGACCCAGCCCAGCTCATCCAGAAGCTGATTGGCTTTGTTAGCATCCGGCTGTAAGCCGTTTTCCAGTGATTTATCATATGCGAAAATGCCCGGAGTAAGCGATGACCAAGCCTGCTCGTAGGTGTGCCCAGGTAAAGGGTTTTGACAATCGTTCCCACATCAATTCCATATTGCAACGCCTGTCTGGCCTTCAATTCATTCCATGGCGCCTTCTTCTGGTTAATGAACAGCGTGTACGGTAAGCCTAGGGTATTGACCTGCAACAATTGAAAATTAGGGTCACTCTTCAGCGTTAAAATGTTTTGTGGAGGAACTGTTTCTGCGGCCAAGGCCTGCCCACTCTGCACACTACCGATCCGGGTCGCTTCCTCCGGCACGATTTTAAAGGTTACGCTATCTAAATACGGTGCTCCCTTGTTCTCAATGGTTTCCGGTGCCCATTTGTAATCCGAGTTACGCTCAATTTTTATTTCTGCATTTTCGTCCCATTTTACAAACTTGAACGGGCCTGTGCCCACTGGATGCTTGCCGAATTGATCTCCATATTTCTTGATTCCTGCAGGAGAAACAATAGCTACTGCCGGGATCGTTAAATTGCTCAAAAATGCCTGAGATGGTCGTTTCAGATTCAGCTTAATTGTGTATTCGTCTAATACTTGTGAGGATTCATACGGGGCCAGCAGGTTAGCGGCATTGCCAACTACAGCTTGCGGATCAATAATTCTGTCATAGCTGAATTTAACTGCTTCCGCATTAAATGGAGTTCCGTCATGGAACTTGACGTCCTTGCGCAGCTTGAACGTATAGCTTTTTCCATCCTCGGAAACGCTCCATTCGGTCGCAAGCCAAGGCTTAATCGTATTGTCCGGCAGCTTTACCACCAAGTTATCGAATATCCCCCGATACACCCGGGATGCTACCGCCAAGCCACTCCTATGCGGGTCCAGTGAATCCGGCGATGTAGCCAGTGCATAGGTCAGGTCTCCACCTTCTGCGGCTTGCCCGCCTCCCGCTGCATTTGCTCCCGTATTCGTAGAATTGGCTCCACCATTATCTGAGCATGCCGACAATACCAGCACCAGCGACAGAGTTAGAGCTAACATTTTTGCATATCGACTTGTTCGTTTCACTTGAAAGCACTCTCCAATCTTATGGGTAATGTTATGAATACATTGCATTTTAGAGCCGATGTTAAATTGTTGATAATTCCAATCAGATATATATGAATTGTACAAATAACTGTATACCCGTGTTTTTATAGTGTCAATGCAAGTTCTAATTGGAATGATCTATAGATAGATAGAAGACTTAAATTGACAACGCAAAAAAGAGCCGACAGAAATGCTCTCCCCGGCTCTTTTTCGTTGCTAATCACAGTGTTGAATTTTTCAGGTATTGAAAAACTGACTTATATTCCCTCGTACCGGATGAGTCTGCTCCCTGTAATCCCCATCTGTATAACTGCCAATCACCTTACGCCAAAAGGACTGCGCTGGCCTGTTTGTGCTCATCTGCGTTACCTTCCAACGCCCGGCAAAACGTCCAAACAGCTCATGAACCGCCCAAGTACCGACCCCATTATGCCGATAAGGACGAAGCACAAAGAACTCAGCCATGTAGTAGTCAGCCTCCCGATTGCTGGACATTCGGTCAACCAACGCAAAACCTACGGGAACATCCTGCCTCCAGATTAGAAAAGGTAACTTCTGTTCACCGCTTGTCCAGTATTGATATAAGTCCGGGTAGGCCGGGAAAGTGCCGTTTTCAGTAACATCAATTCGAAGATAGGCTGTAAAATCATATAAATAAAATTGCATGAGCTGCACAATAATGCCCTTCTGCGACTCTGGTACACTTTTTATGGACAGCTTCAACTCCGACTGGATGTCATACCCCATATTTTCACCTCTCTTGACGGATTAGTTCGTTCTTTACTTCGATTCGCATTCCATCTTATATTACATTCCATCCGGTGCTGTTCAAAATATGCTAAAATACATATATTATGACCGGACGAGGTGGAGCCCAATGAATATACAAAAGATCATCGACCGGCGCAAACTGGATGAAAAAATGCCAGGATTGCCATGGTACGTGCAGCAATTTATGGATTACAAGCTACCTGACCTGTCCCCTTCCACATTGCTGGAATATGTGCGGGATTATGAAGCTTTTTTTGCATGGCTTCGCTCGGAAGGCTTATCTGTAGGAGAGACGAACGCCCAAGTTACACTGGAAGAATTGGAGACGCTCCATATGGATAGTATTACAGGCTATCGTTTGTTTCTATCGACTAAGCGTGAAGCCTCCAATTCCCGTATTACGATTTCACGCAAGCTTTCGTCCCTGCGTTCCCTCTTTCATTATTTGAGCCAGATCGCTGAGGATGAAAACTTTTATCCTTTACTCAAGCGCAACATTATGGCCAAGGTCGAAATCAAGCGCATACATAAACCCAAGGACACGGCGGCCAAGCTCAAAGGAAAAATACTGGAGGAGGAAGAGCTGCTTGAATTTATCGGCTACATTTATGAAGGCTATGGACAAGATTTGGCCGGTAACAAGCAGGCACTGTACTCCTATGAGCTGAACAAGGAACGTGACGCCTGTATCGCCAGTCTGATTCTAAATTCGGGCCTGCGCGTATCTGAAATCGTCAATCTGAATCTGGACGATCTGGATGTAAACAATAAATTACTATATGTGTATCGTAAAGGCAACAACGACGAGACCTTTAAAACGCCAGTATATTTCCGCGAGCAGTCCAAAGATGATCTGGCACTCTATTTGTCTCTGCGGCATACTCGTTATCGCGCACCCAAAAAGGAAAAAGCGCTCTTCGTCGCACGTCCCAACGGTAGTACAGAAGGCAAACGAATGACCAAAAGAGCGATTCAGGCGATGATTATCAAGTATGCCAAACGGTTCGGCAAGCCTTACCTGACCGTTCACAAGCTCCGTCATTCCTTTGCCACCGACTACTATTTGCAAAACGATATCTACAAAACGAAGGAACAGCTCGGTCACGCCTCCACAGAAACGACAGAAGTTTATGCCCATCTGACCGACAAGACCATGTCCCAAGCGATTGAACGGCGGGTGGATACTCAAGCCGACTCAGCCGATTAATGTCTCAGTCCTGCTCATTCCGAACTCCTTCTCTTTGCTTCTGAATCTGTCCAAGTAACCAGCGGCCTGCCGGTCCGTTGGCATCGGCAGGAAATATCTGCATCGTTTGATCCGAAAAATGGCTCTGTGCCCAGCCCGTATGATCCTCCCAAACCGCTACTCCCTGTACATTGGTCAGCTCTGTGGTAAGCTGGGCATCCGATTGTTCCCGTACCATGACTAGCTTCGGATAATGCTCCTGCTTGAAGCCTTCCAACAGCACACAGTCGTATGCCTGAAAATGCCGGATCAGTCCGGTGACAGGCCGGCTATGCTCCTCTAAAATAGCTGTTCTTCCACCTGAAACAATGGCTACGCCTTCGGCTCCCGCTTGTCGATGCTTGTACGTATCTGTTCCCTTATGATCCATCTCAAACTCATGTCCATCATGCTTGATCACAGCAATGCGTAGCCCAGACTCTCGCAAATAAACAATCAATCCTCCGAGGAAGGTTGTTTTGCCCGTATTTTTGAAGCCGACGACCTGACATACATACGGATTTATCGTATTCACGACACCTGACCGCCTTGAAGCACCAGCACTCGCACCTCTTCCCCTGCACGCAAGCCCTCTGTTGTTGGAGGAACCACGATCAGACAGTCGCTGTCCTTGATCGACACCATGACACTGGATTCATCCACTCGCGCAGGAATCGCGTATACTTGCCCGCCCTTTATCTCCAAGGAGCTACGTACAAAGCGGGTAAAATTGTTCACCTTCGTATAATCTGCTCCCAACCGCGCCGTCCAGGTTTGTAAATACGGCTGCTCTGAAGACAGCATCATTTGGATGGTGGGTCGCACAAACAACTCACAGCCTACAAAGCACGCACCTGGATTGCCAGAAAGCGCTATTAGTAGCTTGCCGTCAATCAATGCGGCTGTGGTCACACTGCCTGGACGCATGGTGACCTTGTTGAACAGCATATCCACACCCTCCTGTCGTACCAGGTCGCCCATAATATCAAAATCCCCCACCGATACTCCGCCACTCGTGACGACGATATCGTAGGCAGCTATCGCTTCATGTACGGAAGCCCGGGCGAGAGCCAAGTCATCATGAATGGCTTGCAGGATGAACGGATCGCCTCCCGCCTCCCTGATTTGTGAAGCCAGCATATATGTATTGCTGTTCCGAATTTTCCCCGGCTGCAACGGCTCATCCACGCCAAGCAATTCCGAACCTGTGGAAAAAACAGCTACTCGTGGCTTCCTGTAGACAGGTACCCGATGTACACCAAAGGTAGCCAGCACAGAGATGTGTCCTGCACCCAGACAGGTTCCTTTACTAAGTAAAAGCTGACCTTCATGGATCTCATGGCCGATTGCCGTCACATTTTTGCCGATTTCCATGCGCTTCTTCAAGCCGACATATACCTGTCCATCTTCATCACGTAGCTGTGTTGCTTCCAGCATAACAACCGTGTCGGCCCCTTCAGGCAATTGCGCTCCTGTCATAATACGAGCTGCCAATCCCGTCTCTACCCGCTTGTCCGATACGGTGCCGCATGGAATTTCGTCAATCACGCGTAGCCAGATCTCCTGACCGAACGAACAGACTTCAGTGTCCGAACCAAGGATGGCGTATCCATCCATTCCGGAGCGACGGAAGCGGGGATACGGGTGTGGTGCGGTTAAATCCATCGCCAAATAACGTCCATGCGCCTGCTCCAGCCCTACATCCTCCCGCTCTCCCTGTTTAACATGAGCAGCTATTCTGCTTTGCGCTTCTTCCACCTGAACCGCTTTGCGCTGAAACTTGTCCGAATTGAATTGTGCCTGATTCATATCTTCACTCCGTTCTTATGAAAATGCCCTCTTTCTTTTATAACGCTAAAACCGTTATCTGGCAAATCTGAGCCATGTTTATTGGGTAGCGGCAAGTCTCTATCCGCAAAAAAAACAGCCCGGGATCTCATTCCCGGGCTGTTTTGGCAGATGTGATTTTTTAATTTTGCTCGTAAATACACACACATCATAACCCCATCATCGTCGACTTCGTCGGCTGATTTTACCTGAACCGCTGCGTGTTTTAGGCTTACTATAAGATTTACGCGGCGAATCAAAAATGCTGGAACCGCCGCTGCTGCCCCGGTCACGTGAAATCGAGCCCCTGCTCGGTGAACTGCTGCTGGAGCCTCTGTCGAACAGACTTCCGCTGGAACCAACACTGGAATCAGACCCCTTACCCCTACGGGTAACGGAACCCTTCCGCTCCACCGTAATTGGTGGGATGGCTTTCTTCTCCTGCACCGTAGGTGCACGGTACTGGCCTTGAGAAGGCCGATATACATCTCTGCTTGAATATCCCCGGTAAGAGCCTGATCCGCGCAACGAATCAAACAGAGCATCCAGTACGGTTGCCGTTAAGTATCCTTTTAGAAAGCTGGAACTGTAATTTTGCTCCACATACTTTTTGCTGTCGATTTCAATTAATGTGTCTTCCTTCTTGGCTGGATCTTGCTGCAAATGATACCATTCATCGCTGTATACCAGAAACATCCGCTCATTGCTCTGAGGCGAGATTTGTTCCGGCTCACGCTGTTCTTTCAGTTCCTCCGCTACTTCTGGAACCGTTTTGCCTGCGGCCCGGTACACGTACGAGGTCGAGTTGCCGCTACCACTGACCGATTCCAGCGGGTACGTATCTTTCACATTTGGCGCACCGCAGCCGCTTAGCACGGATACGAACAAGCTCAGCGCCACAATGACCTTTAATGCATACTGGCAGGTGCGTTTGCCCATGTGTCACCCTCTCCTAGCTTGCCCGAATAACCTTGACGTCTCCGGTAATTACTTCTTCTCCTTCATATAGCATAAAGCGGCCGTCCTGCCACTCTACACGCAGCAGATGGTAATCATCCGACTGATACTGCCAAACATGCTGCTCTCCACCCTGTCGAAAAGGAGCACGGCCCATAACCGTAACATGCCCAAAATACTGCTCTTCCAAATGATATGTTGTGTCATCCAGTTCCAGAATCGTTGGCACTTCCTCCGGATTGTCCAGCCTGCCGTCAATCGCCTGATACAGTCCAAATTGCAACGTTTCCCGTTCCTCAATGTGAAGGTAGCTGACTTGATTACCATCCTGAAGCGTTAGAACAACGGCATTCCGAGCGCGGTTATGTACTCGGCCTACCACTTCATATGTGACAAGCGACACTTCACAGATATCGCCGGGGTTTAAATGAAGCATACTCTTTTCAGCTTTTGGCGGCTCCGGCTTGGCAAACAGATTCGAAATTCGTTTCCATACACCCATAATGTTTCCCCCTGCCCTTCTTTAGCCTAGAAACATGCCGCAATGATCAAAGCGCCGACCAGATGCAGCGTACCTGAAAACAGACCAAAGCCAATTTTGCCTTCCTGCGTGCCTTTATCCAGATCAAGCTGTGCCCAGTACCGAAGCAACAGACGTACGACAACTTCCAAAACAAAAAGAATGACAAAGGCGATCACCGAATACACAAGCGCCTCCAGCAAATTGTTAGCTGTAGCAATGGAGCTTGACAAAATATACCCCTGTGCAAACAGCTTCATAATTAACCGGACCGTTACAGCCATATTACCCGCTTTCACTTCTGCAAAATCCTTATACTTCGTAAATAAAGAATCAATGTACATCAATACGAACAACAAAACGGCACCCGCGCCAGTCCATACAAGCATCGCTTTCATCGTTTCCAAAAAATGCATTTCATACCATCCTCCACATCTTCTTGACCTTCATTTATTGATTTACGCCTCCGGGCAGGGAAAAGCGAAGGAGAAAACGGTTCCCCTTCGCTTCCTTAGCAGCCACGCAGGCGCCCATGCTTATAACCTTATTTATTGTCGTATTGCTTCAACAAAGCGGCAAGCTCTTCGTCCACAGCGCTTTTCTTATCAAGCTCCTTGAATTCCTCATCCAACGATCTTTCCTTAGAGGACATTTCGTTGCTTGCTTCAGCACGCGCTTCCGCTTGCAGCATTTTTTCTTCCATACGCTTCAGCCCGGCAGTTGCCGTATCAGAGCTAAAACCGTTCATCGCTTTGTTAATTTCCGTTTGCGCTTTAGCTGCATTATAACGGGCAACCAGTGTTTCACGCTTGTTCTTCATTTCTGTCAGCTGTCTGCGCATTTCATCCAGCTTACCGCGCAGGTTATCGGCTGCGGCTTTGTTCTGCTCGTAGCCTGCCTTGAACTCGGTCATTTTTTGCTCAGCAGATTTCTTTTCTTCCAACGCACGGCGAGCCAGATCCACGTTTTGTGCTTTTGCTGCCGTATGGGCCTGCTCCTCACGTTTTTTCACCAAAGCAGCCTGCTCTTCGTATTGCTGTTTGAATCTCTTCTCAATAGCAATCTGAGCGGCTACTGCCTTCTCTGCATCCTCCAGGTCTTCTTGCATATCACGAATGTATTGATCCGTCATTTTAACTGGATCTTCGGCCTTGTCAATAATGGAGTTGATATTGGACATCGTAAGATCTCTTAAACGTTTGAAAATAGACATGTGAAGTTCCTCCTAGTGTTGAATGCTTAAATTTTAAGCTCTGTACACATGTTTACGCAAGCTTTGCAAATTGAGTTTCAAAAAATATGATCCAAATAAAAGTGCATTCTAAAAACCACGCAGGTAAGGCTCCGGGATATCCGCTTGTACTTTTAGCTCCCGCGATGCATGCAGCGCCCAATACGGATCGCGCAGCATGGCGCGTCCTATCGCTACCAGATCGGCTTCTTTTTGCTGAATCACCCGCCGGGCATCCTCATAATCGTCCAGCAGACCAACAGCAATTACAGGCACATTCAGCTTTTCACGTATATCACGTGCCAAATCCACCTGATAACCCGCACGCGCAGATGGACCGCCATTAGAACCAATTGGCCCCTCGCCACCAGAGGAGATGTGAAAAATATCCACACCTGCATCACGATATCGTTCCCCTATGCCCGCTATGTATTCCACATTATATCCGTTTTCAACATACTCTTTGGCGGATATCCGCATCATCACAGGCATATCAGGCGGAAGCACCTCTTTAACAGCCTGAATCACTTCAACACCGAACAGCGATAGATCCTGTCCATATTCATCTTCTCTAGTGTTCGTTAAAGGGGAATGAAATTGATGGATCAAATAACCGTGAGCGCCATGGATTTCTACTGTATCAAAACCAGCTTCCACCGCGCGGCGCGCGCCTTCCTTATACGCCTGTACCAGCTCCCTGGCTTCGGCTGTCGTCAAAGCATGCGGCTCCTTGAAACGTTCGCTAAAAGCAATCGAAGACGGTGCAACAGGCAAGTCAGCATCTTCAGCCTTGCGTCCGGCATGACCTAATTGAATTCCGATTTTGGCACCGTATTTGTGGACTTCCTCCACTATTTTACGGTATGCAGGAATATGCTCGTCACTCCAAATGCCCAGATCATGATCTGTAATGCGTCCATCCGGGTGGACCCCCGTCATTTCCACAATAATCAGTCCGGTACCACCTACTGCCCGACTAACGTAATGGACATGATGCCAATCATTTGGCTTTCCATCTTTGGCCTCCACACTATATTGGCACATCGGGGGCATTACAATCCGATTTTTTAAAGAAAGTCCCTTTAATTGATAAGGAGTAAACAAGTCGGTCACTTTTATCCATCCTTCCTTTAATTCCATCTCTGTACAATATGAATTGCAACCCCATTATACACCAGCTATCACTGGATACCGAATCCATTAAAAGGCTAAAAGTTGCGAAAATGCTGCTGTTTTCGGTCAGGATTAATAGAATATGTGCCTTTAGCTTCGTGATCTTCACTTACATCCGTTGCCACAGGGCATTTCCACTCAATCACTCAATAGTCTAACCTGTTTAGCAGCATAATTTCAATATGTCAGGTGCATAATAAATGAAAGCAACAGAAGGTACCACTGCACGGAAAGGGGGGATACATATGCCGTACAGGGGATTATTGCCAATCATGGCACTGTTACTAGCATTTTCGAGTTTTCCCGTTCACGCGGATGCGCCTCCCGATATCGGAACGCCCCATCCCAAGGAAGCGGCTGTTGTTTCTTCAGCACATAAGAGCAGAGAACGAGCCACTCCCACATTAGCCATGCTTCGAAAAAAACATGCGGATATTTTCAAAATGTGCGGTCCGCATACTCAGCAAATTGCCCTGACTTTTGATGACGTGCCCGATTCCCGGTATACGCCGCAGGTTCTGGACATTTTGCAAGCGAATGGGATTAAAGCAACCTTCTTTATCGTCGGTCACCGTGCGGAAAAACACCCTGGCATGATTCGCCGTATCGTACGTGAAGGCCATGCCTTAGGCAACCATTCCTATACTCATCCGGATTTTAGGAAAGCTTCACCGGAACGCTTTCGCAACCAGATTAAGAAAACAGAACATATTTTGGAGGCCACCGTTGGCTTTCGCCCCAAGCTGATCCGCCCACCCTATGGTGAAATTACGGAGCCTCAGATCCAGTGGGCGCGTCGTCACGGCTACATGATTGTGAATTGGAACGTAGACTCCCTCGATTGGAAGGGACTCAGTAAAACACAAATTCAGCGTAATGTGATCCCGGCTACCGGACCAGGCTCCATCATTTTAATGCATGCAGGTGGAGGTCAAAGTTCCAATCTGAAAGGCACTGTTCAATCCCTGCCGGGTCTCATTCAGTCGCTGAAAGCCAAGGGCTACAAATTTGTCACGGTTCCACGGCTACTTCATACCTCGGAGCGGAAATAACATTAAAAGGGCTGTCTTACCAGCAGATGCATTCTGCTCGTCAAGACAGCCCTTTTTTAATCGACAAAACCCATATATGAATCCTGAACCTGCGATTAAGTTATTTGATTATAGATCACAGATTATAGTTTACATAATATATATTATGTAAACTTAATTCATTTGCTTATACAGCCTATTTATCAATGACGTACAGCTTCACATTCTGAAAACCAAAGTCACTCACAAAAGATGGGCTGCCTGGAATGAAAATATCTATCCGTTTCCCCGTAATGGCGCTACCCTTATCGCGTGCTACGGCTACAAAAGAATGATCCGGCAAACCCGGGTGGGAATAGCCTGTAACCAACACTTTCGTACCCAACGGAATTACGTTTGGGTCAACCGCAATCGTACCAAGCTTAAGCGGATTTCCGAAATAATCCACCGCTCCCCATTTTCCATTTTCACTGGTTGCTGCGGAATACGCTGTAGCCTTCACGTCAACTACTTTGCTGTAGTTAAATGTTTTGCCCCATGCTTCAACTTGTTGACCGTCACCTGCCGGCGCTTTATCTGAAAGAAGCTGAGGCTTTGAATCCGAAGCAGCCTTTACCTTGTTCTCGTCCGGCACCTTAATTTGTACTCCTGCATATATATTGCTGGCAGCAAGATCTGGGTTCTCCTTTTGCAGATTCTCTACAGATACCCCGTAACGTTGAGCAAGTAAAAAGAAGGTATCACCTTCCTTGGCGGTATGAAGCGAAGCGGCGTCGGCTACCCCGGCTGTCTGCGCCAATCCTGCAATGGCTGCTGCCAGCACCGCAAATTTCATTGTTTTTCCAATACGTTTAAGATGTTTCAAAAGATATGTACCTCCTCTGTTATGCCTGCGAAGTTAGCTGTCGGATTCGGACTCAGGAGAAGCCCTATGCTTGTGCAATTCACCCCTAGGCACCTTCCATCCATTCGTATGAAGACGGATCAGAAGTTACTGCCGTTGTTACGTCCCCCGCACTTCCCATGGTTTTGGGTCCCGCATTCAGCGTCTAAATGTAGCTGTCTGCTGCCCCGGTAAGTTTTGGCTCACTGCATAATATCACAATTTTGTAACCTTATCTGCATGAAAATGTTGGGAACCCCGAATATCATACTACATCTGTTACAATTTTGTCATCATGAAATCGAAATCAGTTACAAAAATCTGAACGAGGATGACAAAAAAAGAAAAAAGCCCTCCCGTCAAACTTCCACCGCGGAGGGCTTGCTTCATAGCCTTTACAAGCTCATTTCTTACAAAACCTTGGCAAGAAAATCCCGGGTACGATCATGGCTTGGAGTGCCAAAAACCTGCTCCGGTGTACCTTGCTCCACAATTTGACCGTTATCCATAAAGATAATGCGGTCTCCTACCTCGCGGGCAAAGCCCATTTCATGTGTCACGATGACCATCGTCATGCCACCCTCAGCCAGCTTCTTCATCACGTCCAGCACCTCCCCGACCATTTCAGGGTCCAAAGCAGAAGTCGGCTCATCGAAGAGCATCACATGCGGCTGCATCGCCAAGGCGCGTGCAATCGCAATCCGCTGCTTCTGTCCGCCGGAAAGCTGATTGGGATAGGTGTCCTTTTTGTCTTCAAGCCCAACGGTACGCAGCAGCTCCAGCGCAATTTTCTCCGCTTCCTTTGCTGACTGGCCTCTAACCTGAGTTGGCGCAAGCGTCAGATTTTGCAGCACCGTTTTGTGCGGGAACAGATTGAAATGCTGGAACACCATCCCCATTTTCTCACGAGTCGCATTAATATTATGACCACGGGCTGTAATCGGCTCGCCCTCAAACAAAATCTCCCCATCGGTCGGCTGCTCCAGCAGATTCATACAACGTAAAAATGTACTTTTCCCCGAACCACTCGGGCCAATGACGACAACAACCTCGCCTTTTGCAATATCTATATCAATGCCTTTTAAAATTTCATTTTTGCCGAACGATTTACGCAGTTGTTTAACGGTGATCACTGGCTCTCAACTTCCTTTCCCATAAACCCAACAGCTTCGACAAGCTGAATGTCATTACAAAATAAATAGCAGCCGCGATGACGAACGGACTTAATCCTTCGTAGGTGATGTTCTTAATGACTTGGGCCTGATACATAATATCCACCATACCGATGGTAGAAATGATGGAGGACTCTTTAATAATCGTAATAAACTCATTGCCGATCGCAGGCAGTACAGACTTGAACGCTTGCGGTAAAATGACGTGACGCATAGCTTTGCCTCGTCCCATACCGAGTGAACGGGCCGCTTCCATCTGACCACGGTCCACTGCCTGGATACCTGCACGGAAAATTTCAGCCAGATATGCCGAGCTATTCAGAGATAACGTAATAATACCGGACTGAAGTGGCGTAAAATTGACGCCCAGCGTCAAAGCAACTCCATAATGGATGATCATAAGCTGTACCAGCATAGGTGTACCACGAAGTACCTCTACGTAGGCTGTACCCAACCATTCAATGATACGTACACCACTCATCCGCAGCAGAGAGATGATCAGACCAATGATAAATCCGAACAGTACCCCGAGCGCAGACAACAACAACGTGTAGCCGATACCCGTAGCGTAAAAGCTGCGATATTTCCAAAATATATCCACGATGTTGTTGGATGAAACCTGTCGATCCGCAGAGAGCGCACTCGCTTCCGTGGAAAACTTTTCAATAGACCCGTCTGCTTTCAGACGAGCCAACGTTTTATTTACAGATGCCAGCAGTTCAGCATTTCCTTTACGAATACCTACAGCTGTTTCTGCTCCCTCATCCTCAGGCACCGCCTTGGCGAGTGTTACAGTGCCATCCAATGTGTATCCTTTAGCGACAGTGTCTTCAATCACTACAGCATTCACACGTTGGGTCCGAAGCTGGAGCACCAGGTCGGAGATTTTATCCAGTGAAGTTACTGAGGCATTGGGCACTTTCTGAGCAATTTCCTCTTGGATACTCCCCTTTTGTGCTCCGATCTTCTCGCCTTTCAAAGCAGCCATCGTCGAATATTTGTCCTTATCCTCCGGGCGTACCATGATGACTTGCTTGGAGTGGTAGTACACATCCGAAAAATCAATACTCTTTTTGCGTTCATCCGTCGGTGTCATACCTGACAGAACCAAGTCTACGCGGCCACTTTGCAGAGCAGGCAGCAACGAGTCAAAGCTCATGTCCTCAATGACCAGCTCTGCACCCAGATCCTTGGCAATTTCATTGGCGATATCAACATCAAAGCCAACAATGGTATCCTTACCGTTAATTACTTTATGAAACTCATATGGCGGAAAATCGGCACTCATGCCGAGTACAAGTTTTGGCTGTGTCTTCGCTTCCGTCCCGTATGCAGTAAGCATCGGAAGACCAGCCAACAGCAAGATAACCGCCGTCAAAATCAGGGCGGTAAAACGATATGCCTTTTTCAATCTTTTTTTCTCTCCTTAAATTCTTTATAATAAATAAGATTGTGTCATTATAAATGAATATGCATGATTATGCAATGAGTGTTATATTACAAATTCAGCATTTCTAACGTAGTACCCACATTACAGCTTATACAAAGGAGTTTTTAGCATGGGTTTTAAACAGACGATTCAACATACAATTGAGCAATATGCCCAACGTTTTAAGAACATCTCGTTATATATTGGTGCAAATCCTGAGCTGGGGAATGAGGAGTTTTTGGCAGCTGCTCGTCTCAAAGAGGAATTGACTTTTCACGGATTTGAAGTGCAGACTCCTGTTCTGGGTATAGAAACGGCTTTTATTGCGACTTATAAAGCTGCAAAACCCGGACCAGTCATCGCTTTTCTGGCGGAATATGACGCCCTCAAAGGCTTGGGACACGCATGCGGACATCATTTGATCTGTATGATGAGTACAGGAGCAGCTGTCGGTCTCAAATCGGTCATTGACGAGATCGGTGGAGAAGTACGGGTATACGGCACACCTGCCGAGGAAACACGCGGTGCCAAGGTTCCTATGGCGGCTGCCGGGTTGTTTGATGATTGTGATATAGCGCTCATGACACATCCTTATGACCGTTATGAAAAATCAGGCAAATCGCTGGCGATTGATGCCGTACAATTCGAATTCTTTGGGCAATCCGCTCACGCGGCGGCCAGTCCCCACGAAGGTATTAACGCGCTGGACGCGGTGATTCAAACGTTCAACGGAATCAATGCGTTCCGCCAGCAGGTGAAGAGTACGGTACGTATTCACGGCATTATTAATCAAGGAGGCCAAGCAGCAAACATCATTCCTGATTATGCCTCTGCCCAATTTTATGTACGGGCTGCTACACGTCATGAACTGAATTCATTGACTCGCCGCGTCATTCAAATTGCCGAAGGAGCGGCCCTACAAGCGGGGTGTCGTCTGAAAACCTCGAATTATGAGACATCTTATGATGAAATGGTGACTAACCGTGCGCTCTCCGATGCCTTTACCGCAAATTTGGTGCTGACAGGCATTCCGCAGGAGGACATCACGGAGGGCGAAGATCACGGCTCCATGGATATTGGAAATGTGTCGCTGCACTGTCCCGCCATTCATCCGTACATTCAAGTTATTGACGAGAAGCACGCCTTGCATACACCTGAATTCCGCGATTTGGCGATGCAGGATCGGGCGCTGGAAGGAATGTTGTTAGCCGCCAGAACCTTGGCCTGGACCGCATGTGATGTAATCACGAATCCTGAGTTGCTGACACAAATTAAGGAAGAATTCGCTCTGCTGAAAAGCAAAATTTAAAATTTTAATTTCGCCAAATTTTTAATTTCGTCTTCTCTCCAGAAAGGAGCAGCAGTCATTATGAATCATATGAGCAGCTTTTGGGTGTTGTTTATTGTGGTCGATATCATTATTTTGTGGTTCTTTTTTCGAGCATTATATCGAAGGAACAGGGAAAATCGAAAGACACGCCGCCGTAATGCATTTTTTCTTAGCTCCCCGTCTCCCTCTTCCCTTGAACAGGGGCGTCATAAGGAGATTATAGAACTCATGCAGCTTCTGGAACGATCTATTCCAGCCTCCTACGCTCATAGTGTAAGGCGGCGTGTGATGGATGCCCATCCTCACCTGACGGATCAGGAATATGATTGGCGCTGGAATGAGCTAAAACGATATTTTATGCTATGTGCAATTATGAATCGGGTGCCCATGTTCAGTCCAGATGTGGATGAACTGTGGCACGAAATGCTAATGTTTACGCGAGAATACCAGCAATTTTCGGAAGCCTTCTTTGGCCGCATGCTGCACCACGCCCCTCATGCCAGCTCACAGCCGATGCCGGATGAACGGGCATGGTTTGACTGGCTGTATGTGGAATGCTTTGGCTGGAACCGCTATAGTGCAAGCCTATGGGGGACTTTTTTTAATCATCCATTACCGAATAACGAGCTTGCACACTATTACAAGCTGACAGCTTCCGGGCAGCCAGCAGGCGACCGTTGGAATATGCAGGAGGGCATCGGCATCTCTCAGCAGGCACAGCAAGCGGTTCAGAGGATTATGGACCATCTGTGTAATCGGGTGAATGAAGCAGTGGATGATCCAGATGGCAGACAGCTGCCGAAGGTCAACTATTTGCAAATTGATTATTTGCTGTTGGCCGTCGTATGGTATTCTTGGTATCAGCCCCATCAATTTGCCTTGCACATGCATCCTGATGCTACAGGAAGTGCCGCATTAGCAAGCTCGTCAGGCTGTAGTTCAGCAAGTGGCTGTTCGAATTGGGATACGCACGACTCGAACCATCACTCTTGCCACGGAAGCTCCCATGATGGTTGCTCATCTCACCACGATTCAGGTGATTCCGGCGGCAGCGATTCCTCGTGCAGCAGTAGCTCCTCATGCGGAAGCAGCTGTGGTGGAGGCGGAGGCGACTGATCACAGTAAAAAAGGGCATCCCACAGAAGCCAATATTGGCTTCTGTGGGATGCCCTTTTTCCATTGTACTTTGTCAGTTCTACCTTGTTCAGGCACTCCTGCCTGGTCGACTTAGCTCATTCGTTCCCTGTCAGTGAACGGTAAATATCCAGATACGCTCCCGCCGACACATCCCAGCTGTACTCTCCTGCAAAAGCAGTGCTCGTAAGCTTGGACCAATGCTCAGGCTGGCGATAAAAATCAACCGCACGACGAATCGTATGCAGCATATCATGCGCATTGTAATTTTTGAAGCTAAAGCCATTCCCTTCGCCTGTAGACTCGTTGTAAGCAAGTACGGTATCGTTCAGACCGCCCGTTTCCCGCACAATCGGAATGCTTCCATAGCGAAGCGCCAGCAACTGGCTGATCCCGCAAGGCTCAAACCTCGACGGCATAAGGTACATATCGCTTGCAGCATAAATTTTGCGGGACAAAGGCTCATTGAAACCCAGCTGCGCCGACATTTTCAACGGATAACGTTCAGCCGCTTCCCGGAACCAATGCTCAAAGGCTGGATCTCCGGTGCCCAGCACGACAAACTGAATATCATCATCATACATGATCTCATCAAGTACCCTGGTTACCAGGTCCAGTCCCTTCATATCCACAAGTCGGGTTACCATCGCAATCAATGGCACGTCCGGTCGTACTGGCAGCCCCAGCTCCTTTTGAAGACCGATTTTGTTTTCCTTTTTCTTCGCCAAACTGGTGCGGTACTTCGTATAAATACGATGGTCCGTAGCAGGATTGTAGCTTTTGATATCAATTCCGTTCACAATACCCGACAAACGCCCCTGCGCTCCCAGCTTACGCAACAACCCTTCCAGCCCATATCCGTAAAATTCCGTCTGGATCTCCTCTGCGTAGGTAGGACTTACAGTTGTGACATGATCAGAGTAGGTCAGCCCACCCTTCATAAAGTTCAGTCTGCCATGATACTCCACACCCTCAGGGGTAAAATAGCTACTGTCCAGATTCAGTAGTTCTGTTAAGACCTCATATGGAAAATCCCCCTGATACAGCAGGTTATGTATCGTAAACACCGTGCGAATATCAACGTAAAAGGGCAAATGGCGATAATTGGCATTCAATAGCAACGGAACCATCGCGGTATGCCAGTCATGACAATGCAAAATATCAGGCTGAAAATTCAAGTCAGGCAGTACCTCCAAAATCGCCCGGTTGAAAAAGGAAAAACGCTCGCCATCATCCATATAGCCGTAAATTCCGTCACGACCGAAGTAATATTCATTATCTATAAAATAAACCTTGATCCCGTCCAACGTCAGTTCCTCTACTCCACAATACTGGTCACGCCAGCCCACAGAGACATGCTTGACCGTTACCGGACGCAGAGACTTCTTATACGTATCGGGAATCCCCGCATATTTAGGCATGATGATCCGGACATCGCACGCAGCCTGACGAAGTGCCTTCGGCAGTGCACCAATGACATCAGCCAACCCGCCTGTTTTAATAAATGGATGTGCTTCTGCTGCCGCAAATAAAATGTTCATATGTGCTTCCTCCTTAATGACCTCAACCCTATTTTAAACCAGTTTTAGCGTCCATTAATCTGCTTTTCTAGCCCTTCGAGGCGCTTTCTTGAGTATAACGACACTCAGTGGCGGAAGGGTCACCTCCAAACTATGCAGTTGTCCATGGCAAGGGATCTTGGCTGTGCGCAGCACTTCGGTGTTCAGCTGGCCGGTTCCGCCGAAATCCGAATGATCGCTGTTCAGCAGCTCG
Organism: Paenibacillus sp. FSL R10-2782; assembly: GCF_038592985.1. Lineage (NCBI taxonomy): Bacteria > Bacillati > Bacillota > Bacilli > Caryophanales > Paenibacillaceae > Paenibacillus > Paenibacillus sp. FSL R10-2782. Next base: position 2,911,386 of record NZ_CP151951.1, read on the forward strand.
ATATAGATTCCTGCCTTTTCCAGTCCAATTCGGTAGTTCTCTCTTGGCACGGGCTGAAAATTAATAAGCACAACCACTGTATCTCCCGGCTTTTTCCCTTTACGTAAATACGTAATTACGCTCTGCCCACGGTCCTCCGCTTCAATCCATTGATATCCATCCCACGAATGATCCAGCTCCCACAATGCTTTTTCTTGTATATACAAATGATTGAGCGCTTTCGTAAAAGCATGCAGCGAACGGTGACTATCATAATCCAGCAGAAACCAGTCAAGCTGCTCCTCATCCTTCCATTCGATGAATTGGCCAAATTCGCCTCCCATAAATAACAGCTTTTTGCCCGGTGAGGTGATTTGGTAACCGAGAAGCGCTCGAAGCCCGGCAAATTTTTGCTCATAGCTACCCGGCATTTTATCAAGCAGCGACTTTTTGCCATGAACGACCTCATCGTGCGACAACGGCAGTGTAAAATTCTCGCTGTATGCATAGGCTATGGGGAACGTCAGTAAGTTATGGCGCTCAGGCCTCTGATCGAAATCTGTTTCAATATAATCAAGCGTATCGTTCATCCAGCCCATATTCCATTTGTAATTAAAACCGAGTCCTCCATCGCTTACCGGGGAGGTAACCATCGGCCAGGCACTGGACTCCTCTGCCATCATCAGCGCATACGGATAATAGTGGAACACGGTTTCATTCAGTTGTTGAAGGAAGGCAATAGCCTCCTCATTTTCAATGCCTCCCTTGGAGTTAAAACGATATTGACCGTCCTGCTTTTCGAAATCCAGCCGCAACATACTTGTCACAGCGTCTACGCGCAGGCCGTCAATGTGGTACACATCCATCCAGAACAGCGCATTGGATATCAGAAAAGAACGCACCTCCGGCTTGCTGTAATCAAACGTCAGCGTCCCCCAACCAGGCTTTTCTGCAATCAGCGGGTCCGCGTATTCAAACAGCGGCGACCCATCAAACATTCTCAAACCGTGAGCATCCTTGGCAAAATGAGCCGGAACCCAATCCATAAGCACCCCAATGCCCGCCTGATGACAACGATCCACCAAATACATAAAGTCCTGCGGTTCCCCATAACGGCTTGTCAGTGCAAAATATCCGGTGAGCTGGTATCCCCAGGAAAGATCATACGGATGCTCACTGAGTGGCATCAGTTCAATATGCGTGTAACCCATTTCCGTTACATAGGGCACAAGAAGCTCAGCCATTTCCCTGTATGTATAAAACGTAGCGTCTTCTTGTTGTTTCCAGGTACCCAAATGCAGCTCATATATATGAAGGGGCTTTCCATAAGGCTCTCTCCGTTTACGCCGCCAAGCCGCGTCGTTCCAAACATAGCCCTCCAGTGAAGCGACCACGGAAGCCGTTGCTGGTCTTAATTCTGCGCGTACCGCATAAGGGTCTGCTTTTAGAAAACGTTCACCGTTTGCACCCGTAATATCATATTTGTAAAAAGTTCCTTGGGATATACCCGGAAAAAAACGACTCCAAAAGCCAGATTCGGGAACTCTATATAAGGAATCCTGTTCCCCATTCCAGTTGTTACAATCTGTAGCAAGCCCGACATGGAGAGCATGAGGAGCCCACACCGTAAAACGGACGCCCTGTTCTCCGTTCTCCACAGTAAGGTGGGAACCTAAAGATCGGTAGCTGTGATAAAGCGTTCCTTCGTGAAACAAATAAATATCTTCCGGCGATACAGCCTGTTGCGGGAGAGTTTGGTCTGTCATCACGTCACCACCTTTATATGTTTGTTGGAACAAAATGTATGATTCGGAAATACATTTGCTTTACGGTCAAAGCTGACTTAGGTTATTACCCCATTCTAGCCACAATGAACAGAAAAATGACTATGAAAAAAATAAACCTTAATTTTTGGGGGATCTTACACACCTATTGGTTTCAAGAGTACCCCATACCGTTTATGTATGTACTACAACAGACAACTAAACCGGGAGGGAACCGAAATGTTTAATAAAGAATGCATTGCCATGCTGCTGGCAGGCGGAGAGGGACGCCGCCTTGCTCCCCTTACTTCAACGATTGCAAAACCCGCCGTACCCTTTGGCGGTCATTATCGAATTATCGATTTTCCTCTCAGCAACTGTGTTAATTCAGACATCGACACTGTAGGTGTGCTAACGCAATATGAGGCGGAATCCTTGCATGAGCATATTGGAGATGGAACGCCTTGGAATCTTACCAAGACGAACGACAAGGGAGTTACCTTACTTCCATCTTATAATACAGACAACGCTGAATATTTGGGAACGGCAGACGCCATTCATAAAAATATCGAATATATAGACAGTCAAAACCCGGAACACGTGCTTATTTTATCCGGTGATCATATTTACTATATGAATTATCGTGAAATGCTGAACTATCATAAGGAAAAAGTTGCTGCGGCTACGATTTCCGTTATGGAAGTACCTTGGGATGAAGCGCACCGTTTTGGCGTCATGAGTGCCGATGAGGAGCTGCGTGTCACCGAATTCGCTGAAAAGCCGGAGAAACCTGAAAGTAATCTGGCCTCTATGGGGATTTACCTGTTTAAGTGGGATTATTTAAGAAAGTATTTGGTGGAGGACGCCGAGGATGAGCAATCCAGCCATGATTTCGGTAAAGACATCATTCCTAAAATGCTGGCGGATCAAGAATCCTTGTATGTTTACGAATTTCAAGGCTACTGGAAGGATGTAGGTACCGTTAAAAGCCTGTGGGATTCACATATGGATCTGTTGCAAGAGAATTGCGCTATTGACCTGCAACGGACAGACTGGCCTATGTATACGCGTGAACGCCGCACAAGGTTGAGCGCACATAAGCTATCTAACCGCAAAACGGAGCCATTGGACAGCCTCCTGCATGATTCTTGCCAAGTAGAAGGTCAAATTGAACGTTCCGTCGTATTTAGCGGTGTCGAGGTAGGTAAAGGCTCGGCTATTAAAGAAAGTATCGTTATGCCAGACACCCGTATTGGTCGTAATGTGCATATTGAGCACGCGATTATCGGTGAAGGTGCTGTAATTCGTGACGGTGCAGTCATCAAGGGTAACCCGAGTGAAATTATGGTTATCGGGCCGAATGAAACGATATTCGGTAAAATGGCGGTACGCCCACAAACAGCCCGCATGTTGAAAGAAGCTTATGAGCGCAACACACGCCTTCGCGCTGAAGGTTTTACTTCATAATGGAACGAAATATGTCAAACAGCCAGCCCTTCACTATAATGAGGACTGGCTGTTTTTCTAATTTACATCTATTTAAAACTAACTTTCGGTTCCATAGCCTTCAGTGAGTTGCGGTGGCTCTAAGGGTTGCTCGTCTTGCAAAGCAGGCAATGAAACTGTAATCGTGGTGCCTGCTCCCAATTCACTCTTGATGAGCATTTGCCCTTGATGACGCTCCACAAATTGCTGCGAGATTGCCAATCCCAAGCCCGTACCACCATTTTGATGGTCTACCTGAAAAAACCGTTCTCTTACTCTGGCAAGATTTTCCTCGCTAATCCCGATTCCTGTGTCTTGCACAGACACCTCGATGTTGTCCCCGATCCGTTGCAGAGACAGAAAAATAATAGAGTTCTCATGCGAAAACTTGATGGCATTGTCCGCAATGTTTAAAAAAACCTGCTTCAGACGGTTGCCGTCTCCATGAACCAGGTATGCCGTTTCCTCCGAGTCCAGCTGGAGTTTAATTTGCTTCATTTCCGCTTTGGCCCATACGTTCAGCATAATCTCCTGCAAAAGCTCGCGCAGATCAACCGTTCCCATGACAAGCTTCATAGCATCTTGCTCCAGCTTGGAAAAATCAAGAATTTCCTCGACCAAACCGATCAGCCGATCCGTCTCCTTGGAAATAATCTGCATCCCGATCCTCGTCTCCTCTGGATCATAGCCGCCAGAATTTAACGTTTCACTCCATCCCTTAATAGAAGTCAGCGGTGTACGCAGCTCATGGGAAATGGACGAGATAAAATCATCCTTGATTTGATTCGTTCTGGCAATTTCCTGGGCCATGTAGTTTAGAGTCGAAGCCAGCTCACCCAACTCAAAGCGATAATCTCCTTTAATTCGTGCATCAAATCGTCCTTGTGCCATCTGAGCTGATACATCACGGATATTATTAATCGGCCTAACGATGGAATTAGCGAGTCCTGTACTGACCACAAATACAATAACCAGTACAGCTACCATGATGCCTACGGAAAAGAGCGTAATGGTAAATAGCTTGTCGTTGACCTTTTCCAGCGAGGTCGTATACCGAACAATATACACCTGATCTCCGACGATATTATCCAGTTTTTTGGATACCGCCATAACTTGCTGACCCGTGCCAGGTTGCTTCCCAATCCAGCTCCCCGTATCCCCCGCTAAAGCTTGCGTCACATCACTGGTTTGTACACTTGTTTCTGCTGCAAAGTTCGTGGAATTATCTATTACATTCCCCTTCTCATCAAGCAATTGCAGTTCCGTATCCCCTAATGAAAACGTATTAAGCAGATACGACTGCAAAGACTGTCCTGGCTCCTTGAATTTGGGTGCAAACTCACTTACCGATTGAATGCGACTTTCCACGTGCTTATAAATCGTGTCGTAATAGTACGCACGGATTACAATCATGAAAATGACTTCTACCAACAGAAGCGCCAAGAACACCACAAAAAAATAGTGAAGCACAATCTGTCTGCCAATCCCTTTTTTGATCATTGAGCCTGGCCTTTCCATTTATACCCATGCCCCCATACTGTTTGCAAAAAGGCGGGTTCGGAAGGATTGTTTTCAATTTTTTGCCGCAACCGACGGATGTTTACATCCACGATTTTGGGATCGCCCATATATTCCTTGCCCCACACATGGTCAAGCAAAACATCCCGGCTGAGCGGTGTATTTTCTTTTTCAAGGAAAAATTGAATCAGGGAAAACTCTGTTGGCGTCAGCTCAATCAACTGCCCGTTTTTCTTAAATTGCTTGGCAATCAGATCCAGCGTGAATGGACCAGACTGGAAGGATACTTTAGCCGCCGTCTCACGATGCACATTCACTCTGCGTAGCAGCGACTGAATACGGGCAATGAGCTCCGTCGGACTGAAGGGCTTGCTCACATGATCATCAGCCCCTACAGACAAGGCATACACCTTATCCTGCTCCTGTACCTTTGCCGTGAGGAAGATGATGCCAATTCGCTCATTCGTTTCCCGAATTCTTCGACAGACCTCGAAACCGTCCATACCGGGCACCATTACGTCGAGCAACGCGATATCAATATCCCGCACCGTGTTCAAAATATTAAGAGCCTCATGCCCATCAGATGCCTCCAACACCTCGAAACCGTTTCGTTTCAAGTTTATGACGATAAAGCTGCGAATGGATTCCTCGTCTTCCATGATTAAAACTTTACTCACTCTATTCTACCTGCCTTTCCCCCAACTTGTTTTTAATGGTTTTACGCGGTTCCAGCTCACTGGATCGCTTGATACCAATCACCTGTGCATTGGTTCTCCATAGCTGGCTATATCCTTCATTATTTCGCTCCCATTGCGACAATGAGAAATATTTAATTTCTGCAATCGTTTTGTCTGTATTGTCCAAAATGAACCTTAAATAGCTGTCCTTTTTTGATACTTTCGGATCAATGGTCACTTTTCCATGCAGCTCCTTTGGTAGCCTGAAATAGACCTGATCATTGGAATCACGATACTGCTGCTGCTTGAAAATCGTTCCCTTGGCCCCATCCCACTGATAGAACGAAACAAAATACGGAACCTCATCCAGTGGCCTGTTGGACCAGCCCTTCGGCTTCTCCAAATTGCCAAATTCCAGAATGCCATCACCATCTACGTCACCGCTAGTAATGGTAGCATCCTTAAAGGTCACATCCATGAGATCAAGCTTTTTGAGCTTGCCGTGGTCCATCACAATAACATTGGACACCGTAGTCGTCTGAGCAATCTTGGTATCTATAATGATCCCCTGCCTACCCTCGGCTACCTTACCAGCAACCACATTGTAGATACTAAGCGCCTGACTGTCCAAATCCAGCGATCCGATTTCCTTAAAGGTTCCCCCGCTGAATTGGAATGTTTTGACCGTGAAAAATTCATTGCGACGCAGCAGGATAATTGTCAAGTCATTCAAATTGTCCCCGTTCAGGTCCATCTTGTTATGATTAAAATCGTCTACGACGAAGTCCGTATAGCCTGTAGCATATATTTTCTCTAAAGTTCCTCCAGTATAGGAATACACGATGAGCCCCTTCTGATCGCCACCATCACTGCTATCCCCGCTGGAAAAGCCCGCTACAATATCGAGCGTGCCATCATTAGTTACATCGACCAGCTTGAACGATTCCAGCACAGTACCTTCCCCGTCAAACGTCAGCTTCTTTACCCATGTCCCGTTCTGATCCTCGAACAAGGCCCCGTGTATTTTTACACTTTCATCTGGTGTTTCGTAAAAAAGCACTGCTTCATCCGTACCATCATTGTTCAGATCTCCCGTTCGAATGGGCGTGGGGTCATCGGGGTCATTGGGGCGCAGAGGCTGTACCATGCCAAGCTGAGTAACCACTGCACCATTCAGCTGCTGTTTCTCGTCAGACATCATCGGTGCTTGCATCAGCGAAATTGGATCGCTAATGACATTACAGCCGCTTAAAAATCCAACAAGAAGCAGTGATGCGCAGCAGCCGGTTAACATTCTCAACAACATCATTTTCACTTCTCTTGCCGTCCCCTTCACAATTTGTTCTTTTCCACCTGTGTCAGTCGTCTGCCCTGAATATCAAATACGAGTTCGCCGCCGTTCAATCCCCATATACGGGAAGCAAAGCGTTCAGCGATCTCCAGCGGCAGTACGGTGATCACCGTCACCCGTTCGTCTGAGCAAAGCTTACGGAAGGTATCCATCACATGATCTGCTGAAGTCGGATCAAGTCCATTTACAGGCTCATCAGCCAAAATGACCTTGGCCCCGTGAACGAGCGCACGCGCAGTCGCTACCCGTTGCCGCTCACCGCCGCTAAGCTTGTCGCATTTGTCATGGGCCTTATCCAGCAAGCCCAGATCCTCCAATACGTCCATTGCTCCCATATAATCATCAGAACGCACCATCCCGGTCACCATTCTCCATAATGGAGTCTGACCCGATCTGCCGATCAGCACATTTTTGAGAGCAGTCCGATTCATATTTAAATGCGGATTTTGCTCCAGATATGCCCATTCCCGCTTTATTTTCATTTTACCCGTCCATCCGGATTTCAGCACATCCTGGCCATCCACCATCAGACTGCCTTCCTCCCATGGCTCCTGCAAAGCAAGACAGCGCAGCAGTGTGGTTTTTCCACTTCCGCTCGGTCCCACTACGGCTATCAGTTCGCCCGGGTGAATTTCAGCATTAATCCCGCGAAGTAATGGGGTCCGTTCAGGCCCCACTTGCTTGGTCAGCTTCTGTATTCTAATCATCTTTGTGATTCCCCTTTGTCCGCCATCAATACTGTCTATAGTTTATAGTAAATGTGAAACAAATACCATGCAAACCGCAGTTTTATGCCGTCGATATTCTTTTTTGAAATAACAATCCCAACAACCCGAAAACGACGTAGCTGCCCCCGAGTACCAGAAACATGCTGCCTTGGGTTCCATAGTCCAGTAGCGCCCCGCTAATGTTAGGTCCAATCACACTTCCCAGATTAAAATGGAAGGATGCCAGCACATTGGCGGCGGCCAATAATGATTTGGGCAGCAGATCGGCCGCATAAGCCAGTCCCAAGGAGAAAAAGGAGCCTACCAAACCACCCGCCACCGCCAACAATACCAGTGTTAGCATAAAATGATTTCCGCTCCACGGCATCAACATAAAGATCAATCCACCCGCTATGCCTACGCTTATAAGCACCTTTTTACGGCCCCAACGATCACTCCATATACCTAGCGGCAGTTGGAGCACTAATCCGCCCAAGCTGACAAAGGGGAGTAATGCGGCAATCTCATCCGTATGAAAGCCAATACGAAGGCCATATACCGGAAAGTTGCTGTTCAGGCTGGCTTCCATATAACCGTACAAAAATGCAGGCAACAGCGCGTACCATGCCCAGCTATAGCTGCGCCGGAATCTGCGTGCTGGGCGCGCCCCTGTTTCCAGCTTTTCCGGTCTAGAATCCGGCAGCTTCATGAGCACCAGCAACAGAATGAGCAAGCACAACAAAGCCAGCGCTGCAAACGGAACCAGCATTCCATAATCAAGCAACCACAATCCAAGCGGGCCCAGTGCAAACCCCAGCCCGTAGGACATGCCGTAAAAAGAAATGTTACGCCCACGATTCTCTGCCGGAGTCACTAGCAGTATCCACAGCTGGGCAGAATAATGCAATGCACTGTCCCCGATTCCGACTAGCAGTCGCAATACGAACCACACTCGGATATCTGGAATTAGCGGGAACAGTAGTAACGTAAAGAGCACAAGCACAAGTCCTCCGGCCATCAGCTTTTTGAAGCCCAACCATCCCAATGTCCGTTCAGCCACCAGCGTCATAGCAAATGAACCAATATACAAAGCAGCGGCATTCATTCCGTTCAGGGAAGAAGAAACACCCATCTGTTCCAAAGAGATGGACAAAATCGGCAAAAGTAGCCCTTGACACAATCCGGCCACAACAATAACCGCAATTAAGATAAAATAATGCACCCGCATTGACGACGACATCATGGTTCCTCCTGATATAACATGTAAAAAATCATAATCTTAAAATGAATGTTAAGGAATGATTTGCATTTGATTCCATAATCAATAGATATCCTTATTACTATGTATAGCGTTCATGCAAACACAGCCAGAATACATGCAAATTTCAGTATTTTTAGTGCATAAAAGAAAAGATGAAAAAAATCGCCATCTGAAATGACGATTTTACGGAAAGTCTGTCTGATATGTAACCGACTCCACATCGTTAGGGAGTCTTGTATGCTCAATCCGAACCCAATCACGTCACAGCGCACTATTTTATATTATAGTGGACAATGCCCAGCAGAACAAGCCATAATAAATAAGTGAGCAATTTCAAAATGCTCATGTTTTGCTTATGGACGGGCTTAATTTCGTTCACCGCTCTGGGCTCGAAGACAGAATAGGAGGCACTTGATTCCATGAGTTATCAAATTAAAATAGACACTTCTCCAATTTACGAATTACTCGGCAGCTTTATGGCCTATGTAACCAAAAAATGGGTACACGATATGGACTTGGGCCATGAGTGGATCGACAAAGTGGATGCACGGCTACAAAACGAAGTTCGCACCGAGCTGGCTACAGCGCAGGATTGCCCTTTTAGCGATTATGACGCGCTTTATGTTTGGGCTTTGCTTCGACCGGAATCGGATGAAATATCTGATTATATCGCTTATTTGGACCACGGCCCGGATGAAGATATGTTCGAGCTGATTGTTCCGCATGTTCCTTTTTTAACCTTTGAAGAATCTTTGCGCATTCGCAAGGTGTACGCCCCTCTCCTCAAATTATGGGACCGGGACTACTTCCGGGCAATGGAAAGCGAACTGCGTGTGCTGGCAGAGGAAGACGCAGCAGAAAAACGTATGCTTCTGAACAAAATGGAACCGGAAGCATTGGTTGAATACGCCACAGCCGGACTGATCGTGCCTCATATGGAAGATTTGGATACAGTTGTTCTGTTTCCAGTCGTCCATAATCGTCCGATTAATTCGTACTGTTTTTATACCCGTATGCTGCTGATCCAGTATCCGGTAGACGTTCCTGAAGAAAGCGAGGAAGAACCGCCTACACTCCTGCTTCGGCTGACTCGGGCGGTAAATGACCCGCAACGTCTGCGGATTCTGCGTTACGTGGCTCAAGGCCCTAAATCTCTCGAAGATATGCGTCAGGATTTGAGCCGATTGGAAGACACGCTCATGTCTGATATGATGATTTTGCGAGTAGCTGGCCTGCTCCGTATCCATATTGGACGTTATCACAAGGAAAAATTCAGCATTCGCCCCGACGGAGCGGCTGATTTACAGGTATTTTTGGAATCCTATATCGGACTGTAATTGGAACTGTGTTCTCCGTTATAACCGAACATCGTTAAAGCATTGGCTTGGAAGGAGTATCAACATGTCGTATCCGAAGCAGCACATATTATTCGATCTTGATGACACCTTGGTCCACTGCAACAAGTATTTCGATCTTATTCTCAACCACTTTTTCGATTTGCTCCAGGAATGGTTTGCAGCCCATAACCTGACGAAAAATACAATTCGTGAAAAACAAATCGAAATTGATGTGGCTGGTGTTCATCAGGTGGGCTTTGCCAGCGAGCATTTTCCACAATCCTTGATTGATACGTACCACTTTTTCTCGGAACAATTCGGACGCCGTACAGATCCTCGGGAAGAGCAGGAGCTTCGCTCGCTTGGCCGAAGTGTGTACGAGCAGGAAATTGAACCGTATCCCGGGATGGTCGAAACGTTAAACTCGCTCCAAAAAGCCGGACATTCCCTGCATCTCTACACCGGCGGTGAGCAGGTCATTCAGGAAAAGAAGATTGAACAGATGAAGCTGGCTAACTATTTTGATGATCGCATCTACATTCGCCAGCATAAAAATGTCGAGGCACTGGAGGAAATTATTCAGATGAACCGCTTTGACCGAAGCATCACCTGGATGATTGGAAACTCCCTGCGCACCGATGTATCTCCTGCCCTTGCAGCAGGCATTCATGCCGTGTATCTCAAGCAGCCCAAGGAATGGGTTTACAATATGGTTGAACTGCAAAAAAACGTTAACTCCGTGATGTATACGATACAGAAGCTGACAGAAGTACCCCGAGTGATACACGAAAGCATTCAATTGCATCAACAAAAAAGGACCCTCGGCTAGAGAGCACCTCTAATATCCCCTTCAAGTAGACACTCAAAAAAGTCCACATGGTATCATGAGGATAGAGAGAACTTGGAGGGGATATTTTTTAATTTTAAAACTTGCCAACGATTTTAGCCAAATTCAAACAGCGCGCGCCGGTTAAGTATTGGCACGCGCTCACTGCTTAGTCTTTTTTTATTTTTCTACTTAACAGAGGGATAACCATTCTATAAATGTTCCACGGATAAAATCCGGTCAAAAAGACCAAAAACTTCTTCCGAATCGTAAAGATTCTCCAATAGGCTGACCTCCATCATTAAACGTCCCGAAAGCGTAGCCGTTGTGAGCAATAACGACTGGTTTTTAATGGAAAAATAGATGCTATCTACCCATTCCTCCATAATCGGATACGATATGACTCCCAGATTGGACAAGGTGATGGTAAAATTCCACAGGGGGAATCTTTCAGGCATTGTTTTCATAACCAATTCAAGACACTGTTGTTTATATTTCCGATATGAATTGGAAAATGAAGCAAAAAAGAGCGACAACGCATAGGGAACCCCCCTTTTGAACCATTTGAACGCGGATTTCACCTGTTTTTCCAAATTTCCATCCCGGAAAAATTGCATTGGAAGGCTTGCGACGTAATTTCCGTGCATAGTTTCTGGCGAGTAGTTATGCAGAAACTTCAAATCCATAGGCATGGAGACAAACACGCGTTGCTTGTCGGGAGCATGCTGAAGTAGTCCATCAGTCATTCGATAACAGATGTATTCGGTTAATGTCATTTTTAGGCTCCGGCATCGCCGTAAAATCTCACCAGTCTCCTCTTTGCTGAATCTATACGATTTTTTGACATAACCGCCGCCTTGCTCCGGCCTTCTGCCGTAACTCAAATCAACGGTTTCGCCAGCGCCTGTCCCTTTTCCCCTAACCCTGGACATAAAACCTGCAACAAAAACCGGCATCCACATAAAAGCGGAAAATCTTCTTTTCATACGCAACAACCTATCTTTGGAGATGTCGCCCTTTGCCGCCTTATTTTTCGGATCGGAATCTGGTTCGCCTGAGTAATATTCCAGCCATCTCTTGATCCAGAAAACCAAGCTCAGCCCATTAGCCACCGCATGGTTCATCGCAAATATCATTGTATATTCATTTATAGGGTAGATACGAAACGGAAGTCTGGCATTGGTCGGTCTGTACTGAGCCAATACCTCCTCCTCCGTAAAATATTGGGAAAGCTTCATCTTTTCAGCCTCCAGAAATTGTTCCAGCTCTTCCTGAGAAAATCGCCCCCATACAAACGTATCTTTTTCGAATTGTTCCACCCTTTTGGCTTGCAGCAAAGGATTGTCCATGATGAGCGAGCGGTAGCTGACAAACAATTTTTCAGCGTCGATTCTTCTTTTAAAAGTAACCGTTGCGATCATGCTATTGGACAAAATATAATCTTCAGTTCCGAAAAAATAGGTGCTCGCCAGTTTAATCGCATCCATTTTTCTCTCTCCTTTCCTTCTATTCTTTTACATAAACCCTACTTTTTTGACATGATCCATCATCAGTTTCACTTTTTGACCGTCCAGCCTGGACCACTCAAACCCCAGCGCCTGCAAAATACCGTCAGTCTTCTTGTTCATCGTCATGAACAACGTTTTGCTTGCTCCCTCAAAGAAGACATTGGAATGAACAAGAATCCGGGCAACCTCCTGCTCTGTCTCTGGTTCATCGTATTTTTCAAACATGTATTCGGTAAAATCCTCCACTGGCATTGGCTTTACATTTATATCGGCCTGCTTCAAAAGCTTGGCAAAAGCTATCATGCTAACCTGATGGCTGTTAAACAGATGATAGGTTTCGTTGATTAAATTTTTCCGGTCGAACAGAAGTACAACTGCCTTGGCCACCTCATCCACAAAGGAGAAGTTCATGGTTTTATCTTGAATTGCGGGGACCCGGCCAAGTGTGATCATCGACTTTACCAATGAATAAAATGCATTATCCGAGATATTTTCTTGGAAGATCCCTGAATTGGAATCAAACACGAGATTCCCGACTCTGAACACATTGGAATCAAGCCCTTGTTGCCTTGCTTTAACAATCTCTTTCTCGGCTTCGAGCTTTGTCATCACGTAATAGTTATCAGAGCTTTGCTCGACATTGCAGTCATATTCAGTGAACATGATGCTGCTCTGGTCTTCTATCCAGCCGCTACCTACGCTGGTGGTGGAAACGAAATTGTAGGTCTTTTTCTTCCCTGTGCCAGCAAATTTGATCAGTCTTTCGTTCCCTTCCACATTGACCGCCTGAAATTCCGAGTAATGCCCAAAATGCTTCACATTTGCCGCCGAGTTAATGATCGCATCAATGCTTCCGGCCAAATCCTCATAGCGCTCCCGACTCAGTCCAAAGCAGTCCTCGGTTAAATCTCCGCAGAACACGCACACCCTGTCTTTCCAGACATTATGTCCATCAAGCTCAAGGCCAAAATGGAACTTCAGCTTCTCCCACAGTCTTTCCAGCGCCTCTTCGTCATTCGTTCCCCGAACAGGTACATACACCTTATATTCCGTATTTTGCAGCAGTTGAAACAAAATATGGATTCCCAGATACCCTGTTCCTCCTACCAGCAGAACATTACGGTAGTCAGCCCGTTCAGAAAGATCGATATTTTCATAACCCTGATTTTTCTTCCAGTATTCTTTGAGACTCTCGCGCATTTTCCAGACAACACCAGGTACGCCGTTTTCCCCGGAAGCTGCCGCTTCCCGTAAGGCGTACACGAATTGTTTTAATCTGTCTTTGGAATACTTAATGTTATCCGCCAAGGCCCGAATCGTCGGATATTGAAAGATGTCGTTAATGCCCACTTCAAAATCCAGCGCCAGCCTCGAAACCACCTGAATCGCCTTGATCGAATTGCCGCCCAGTCTAAAGAAATGCTCATCAATTCCGATCGATTCTATGCCGAGAATCTCCTGCCATACCTTCTGGATTTTCAAATCAACGTCATTTCTTGGGCTGCTGACTGTGTAGTCGCTTCCCTGCCATTCAGGCTCGGGTAATGCCTTCCTGTCCATTTTTCCGCTCGGAGTCATCGGCATGTCATCCAGCTGCATAAAGCTGGACGGCACCATATAATCAGGTAGCTCCTGCATAAGCTGTTCCCGCAGCTCCTCTGCTCCCGGTTCTCCCTCTGCTGTAAAATACGCCGCCAGATACTTCTCCCCTTGCTTGTCTTCCCTCGCGATCACCGCTACCTCCCGGACAAGCGGATGCTTCATTAGCTGCGCTTCGATTTCCCCCAGCTCAATGCGGAAGCCCCGAATTTTCACCTGATCGTCGATTCTTCCCAAAAATTCGATATTCCCGTCCGGCAGCCAGCGCACCAGATCGCCTGTGCGGTACAGCTTCTCTCCACCCTCGTAAGGATTCGCTACAAATTTCTCCGCCGTCAGCTCCGGTCGGTGCAGATACCCCCTGGCCAATCCGTCTCCCGCAATGCACATTTCTCCGGCTGCTCCCAGCGGCAACAGCTTTTGGTTTCTGTCCATAATATAAATCCGCGTATTGGCAATCGGTTTACCAATTGGCACCGAGGCATATCCCATATCCTCTTCCCGGTACGTCCACGCGGTTGCAATTACGCTCGATTCGCTCGGACCATAGGCGTTCATATACTCCACGCTGTCCTTCCACCGCGTCACCAGCTCTTTGGTAATCGCTGATCCACCCGTCACCAGTTTTTTCAGCGTCGGCAGCCTGTCCGGCTCAATCCCTGCCAGATAAGTAGGAGGCAGCAGCGCAATCGTAATTTGGTTTTCGTTCATGAAGCGTGCAAATTCATTCAGATTATTAATAATATCCCGCGAAACCAGATACAGCGTTCCGCCTCCCAGCAAAATCGTGAACATTTCCCAGACCGAGGCATCAAACGAGCTGCTGGCAAATTGCAGCATCCGGTCCGATCCGTCCACGCCCCATTGTTCCTGGAAGAAATACTGGAGGTTAATGATTCCCCGGTGTTCTACCATGACCCCTTTGGGTTTCCCCGTGGAACCCGAGGTATAGATGATATAAGACAAATCCTCCGGCTTGTTAACAGGCTCTGGATTGGCACTGCCGTCCGGTTCTATATGTCTTAGGCTTTCGCCATCCAAGTCCATGATTACCCCGTGATAGGTGAGCTTGTCCCGGAGATGCTTTTGCGTCAGTACAATGGACGCACTGCTGTCCTCCAGCATGTAGTGAATCCGTTCCTCCGGATAATTCGGATCTATCGGCAGGTAGGCTCCGCCCGCTTTGAGTGTTCCCAGGATGCCTATGACCATTTCCATGGAACGCTCCGCCATGATGGCGACGATATCATCCGGCTTCACTCCATGCTCTCTCAAGATTGTAGCCAGCCGATTCGCCTGCTCGTTCAGCTCCCGGTAGGTCAGCGTTTGCTCTCCCCAGACCAAAGCCGGATGATCTGCTCTTTGCTCCGCTCGTTCCTCAAACAGTCCCTGAATCGTGTGATCCTTTAGATATTCCGCCTCCGTATGGTTAAAACCGCGAACTAGCGTACCCCTTTCTTCCTCTGGCACGATTTCGATATCTTCGATCCTCATCTTTGGATAACGGATGATTTCACAGATGATCATTTTAATCTGCCCGGCTACCCGCTCCATAAAGCCTCTGTCATAGGCCAAGCTATTGTAGCGGAATTTAATCTGCAAATCGTTCTCAGGCACAACAATGAAATTAAAATCAAAATTTGTCTGTTCGGAGACCTTTGTGGACAGAATCCTCAAATCTGTTCCGTGGTCGCCCTGTCCTTTGACAGCTTCCTCTATCGGATAGTTTTCAAAGGCTAGCAGGTTTTGCACCAATCCGCCTCCATGGGCAGTTCGCGACTGAATTTCCGCCAGCGGATAATAGTGATGCCGCTCCGATGCCCATGCCTCCTGCTGCAGTTTGGCAACCAGGTCTGAAAAGCTTTCTTCCTTCTCTGCCCGAACTCTGACAGGAATCGTATTGATAAACAGCCCTACCATCTGTTCAACGCCTTGAATTTCTGCCGGTCTTCCCGAGACAACCGTTCCGAACACCACATCCTGGGTATTGTTATACCGTTGCAGCAGGATTCCCCATACGGCCTGTATCACCGTACTTAACGTGGCGCCGTTTTCTCTTGCGATCCTCTCCAAACTCGCCTTCATTTCCTTATTTATCGTAAAATCGTATTCCTCCTGAATGTATCCTGGATTAGCTATACCACTTTTGATTTTAGGCAGCAGCGCTGGCTGTTCGTACTCTGTCAGATAATTCTCCCAGTAAGCCCCCGTCTCCCGGTCATCCCTTTGCTCCAGCCACTGGATATATTGATGATAAGGATACACTGTCCCTAATTGCGGTATGCTTCCTTTATGAAGCGCACTGTAAATTTCCAGCAGCTCTTTAAATACAATGCCAAGACACCATCCATCCATAATGATATGATGAAAACTCAAAATGAAACGATAGCTGTGGGCATTCATTCTAACCAAGGCAAATCTGATCAGTGGCTCCCGGGTAAGGTCAAAGCCCTTTTCTCTATCCTTGTCCAAATAGGCTTGGAGATGGTTTTCTTTCTCTTCCTCTGTTAAGAAGGAAATATACTCGAAAAACATTTCAGCCGGTCTATCCTTTAAAACGACCTGAACCGGTTTTTCCACCTTTTCATAAACAAAGGCGGTCCGCAAAATATCGTGTCTTTGAATCACCTGCTGGAAAGCACGCTCAAACAAGCTCCTATCGATATCACCCTCCAGACTGATCACGGCTTGTTCAAAATACGCGTGCGAGTTTTGCTCCCTGAGGAAGTGATAGAGCATTCCCGACTGCATAGGGGTCAATGTATAAATGTCTGTGATATTGGGCTTAGAGTCCCCCATCGCGCGGTATACCTCTTCTACCTCCGCCGTCGTAATGTTGCTGGAACTTACATCACTGGCTGTCAGTTCCGTATATTCCTGTGATGCGCAATGCTCGATAATTTGCTCCAGATTTCGCTTAAAGCCTTCCGCCACTGTGATCAGCGTGGCCTTTTCATATTCGTGCTTGTGATAGGTGAAACTCAACCGTAGTTTTCCATCAGTCACCCTTCCGTTAATGTCCAAGCAGTAAGGTCTTTGCATGTCGGGTGAAACCGTCTCATCGGTAAGAACATCGGAGATGGTAAATATGTCGGTATCGATATCCTGGTCAAACTGCCCCAGGTAGTTAAAGCTGATCTCAGGGTGCAAATTAAACCTTAAGATTTCCTCGTCCCGAGGGAACGTCTGGTATTTTAAAATGCCGTAGCCGATGCCTTTTTGCGGAATGCGCCGTAGGCTTTCTTTGACGGCTTTAAGCCGGGAAGACACGTTCTTGACGCCTTCCATATCCAAAATCACAGGGTACTGGGCGGTAAACCAGCCTACGGTTCTGCTGATATCCATATCCTGAATGATTTCTTCGCGTCCGTGTCCTTCCAGGTTAACAAGCACCTTATCTTCTCCTGTCCATTCCCGAATAGCCTCTCCCAATGCCGTCAAAAGAACATCGTTGATTTCAGTATTGTAAGCCTTATTCACTTCTCTAAGCAGCTTGGCGGTTTGGAATTCATCCAGCACGATTTCGATATGATCGCTATCCATATATGTTCTGCCATGAACGGAATGATCCTTGGGAATTGGCTTGATTTCATTCTGCTCCAGCTCGGACCAGTACGTGATTTCTTGCAGAAGCTCCCCGCTGCTGGCATACGTATAAAGTTGTTCAGACCATGCCAGGAAAGAGTCCGTTTTCCCTCTGAATGTGACTTCTTCCCCCTGCTCCGCCTGTCGGTATCCTGTAGAAATATCCTCAAAAAGAATCCGCCAAGAAATCCCGTCAACCACCAGGTGGTGAATACTTACGCACAGATAGTCACCGTCTTTCGTTTTGAACAAGCCCGCTTGCATCAGAGGTCCACATTCTAAATCCATGCGGGACTGAAGCTGGGCGGCTTCTTCCTTTACGGAGCTATCATATATATCATCATTTGTAAGATCCTTTACCTCCAGCGAGTATAGCTCACCTTCCATGCCTCGGTTGAACAGAACCACCTGTCCCGCCTTCTCACGCATTACAATACGCAAAGCATCATGGTGTTCCACCAAACGATCGAACACTTTTCTTAACATCCTTTCGTCAAACCCCTGTTTCCTATGTAACAGAACGGACTGGTTGAAGTGATGTTTTGCTGCAAAAGGCTGCTCAAAAAACCAGCTTTGGATGGGCGTGAGCATGATTTCCCCTGTTACCATTCCTTGAAAAGCAGTATGTTCGACAGATTGTACATAGGCACTCAATTGTTCAATCACAGGATGGTCAAAAAGTTCCTTCAGTTGCAGCTTTAGCTTATAATCGTGAAGCTTGGACACGATCTGGATGGCTTTAATAGAATCTCCCCCCAGATTCAGAAAGTGATCCTTAATGCCTACCCGTTCGACTTTCAGGACTTTTCCCCATATTTCAGCCAATATTTCCTCTATTTTGTCTCTCGGTGCCACATATTCCTCCGTTGCATTCACGCTCAGATCGGGCTCGGGCAATGCCTTCCTGTCCATTTTTCCGCTCGGAGTCATCGGCATGTCATCCAGCTGCATAAAGCTGGACGGCACCATATAATCAGGCAGCTCCTGCATAAGCTGTTCCCGCAGCTCCTCTGCTCCCGGCTCGCCCTCTGCTGTAAAATACGCCGCCAGATACTTCTCCCCTTGCTCGTCTTCCCTCGCGATCACCGCTACCTCCCGGACAAGCGGATGCTTCATTAGCTGCGCTTCGATTTCCCCCAGCTCAATGCGGAAGCCCCGAATTTTCACCTGATCGTCGATTCTTCCCAAAAATTCGATATTCCCGTCCGGCAGCCAGCGCACCAGATCGCCTGTGCGGTACAGCTTCTCTCCACCCTCGTAAGGATTCGCTACAAATTTCTCCGCCGTCAGCTCCGGTCGGTGCAGATACCCCCTGGCCAATCCGTCTCCCGCAATGCACATTTCCCCGGCTGCTCCCAGCGGCAGCAGCTTTTGGTTCCTGTCCATAATATAAATCCGCGTATTGGCAATCGGTTTACCAATTGGCACCGAGGCATATCCCATATCCTCTTCCCGGTACGTCCACGCGGTTGCAATTACGCTCGATTCGCTCGGACCATAGGCGTTCATATACTCCACGCTGTCCTTCCACCGCGTCACCAGCTCTTTGGTAATCGCTGATCCACCCGTCACCAGTTTTTTCAGCGTCGGCAGCCTGTCCGGCTCAATCCCTGCCAGATAAGTAGGAGGCAGCAGCGCAATCGTAATTTGGTTTTCGTTCATGAAGCGTGCAAATTCATTCAGATTATTAATAATATCCCGCGAAACCAGATACAGCGTTCCGCCTCCCAGCAAAATCGTGAACATTTCCCAGACCGAGGCATCAAACGAGCTGCTGGCAAATTGCAGCATCCGGTCCGATCCGTCCACGCCCCATTGTTCCTGGAAGAAATGCTGGAGGTTAATGATTCCCCGGTGTTCTACCATGACCCCTTTGGGTTTCCCCGTGGAACCCGAGGTATAGATGATATAAGACAAATCCTCCGGCTTGTTAACAGGCTCTGGATTGGCACTGCCGTCCGGTTCTATATGTCTTAGGCTTTCGCCATCCAAGTCCATGATTGCCCCGTGATAGGTGAGCTTGTCCCGGAGATGCTTTTGCGTCAGTACAATGGACGCACTGCTGTCCTCCAGCATGTAGTGAATCCGTTCCTCCGGATAATTCGGATCTATCGGCAGGTAGGCTCCGCCCGCTTTGAGTGTTCCCAGGATGCCTATGACCATTTCCATGGAACGCTCCGCCATGATGGCGACGATATCATCCGGCTTCACTCCATGCTCTCTTAAGATTGTAGCCAGCCGATTGGCCTGCTCGTTCAGCTCCCGGTAGGTCAGCGTTTGCTCTCCCCAGACCAAAGCCGGATGATCTGCTCTTTGTTCCGCTCGTTCCTCAAACAGTCCCTGAATCGTGTGATCCTTTGGATATTCCGCCTCCGTATGGTTAAAACCGCGAACTAGCGTACCCCTTTCTTCCTCTGGCACGATTTCGATTTGCGAAATAAGAGTTTCACTTTGCTCCATGACTTGAGCAAATAAATATTCAAAGTGGGAGATAACGTTATCAATGGAGATGAATCTTTCAAAAGCCTGTATCTGATAGTCAAAATTAACGGCTACATCCGCTTCACCTTCTTGTCCCCATATCAGGAGATTGAGTGCATTTCTTTCATGATGATGCGGCATACTTACAATCCGGCTTGCTGCGCCGATCAATGCTTCTCTCGTTTCCTGTTCTTCGAAAGAAAGCGATATATCAAACAGTTTTCCTTTCTCATTGCTGTTCTCGTAAACCGCCCGGTAAATTTCACCGAAAGACATTTTCTGATGACGATAGCATTGCATAAGCTCACGTTTGATGCTCTTAATCAGTTCTTTGAAGCTTATATCTTTCTCGGGGCTGATCCGCAGCGGCAGCACGTTGGCGAAATGTCCCATCGTCTGCTTATATTTCGCTTTGCTCCGATTAAAAACCGGGACGCCGATCACCATTTCGTTCCGATTGCAAATCTTGCTGAAATACAGGAACAGTATGCCTAAAAAATAGTGGAACGACGAGCATCCTTCCTCTTTGCAAAATTCAATCATTTGATTGTATAACGCCTTGTTTATAGTTAAGGTTCGCCGATCACTCCAAACGGAATCGCCGTCACCATCATCGACATCCATGCCTCTGCTCAACAGAGGCTCGGGAATGGTCAGGTATTTGTTCTGCCAGAACGCCCTGTCTTTTAAAAAGGCCGGAGAATTCAGATAATTCTGATTATCGGAAATAAAATCAGCATAGGAATAGACCGTTCTGTTCATTTCGCCAATTCCTTGCACCAATTTATTGTAATTGTCAAACATTTGACTGATTAAGAGAGCAAATCCCCATCCGTCGATCACCAAATGATGAACTTTAAGTAAAATGAAGTATGTGTTCGGGGCACCTTTCAACAAAACAAATTGAAAATAGAAGTCCTCTGGTTGAAAAGGTTTTAAAAACTCATTTTTCATCCAGTTAATGCAAAAAGAGTTTGGATTTTCCTTTACTGAAAAATCATGAAACGCAACTTCATAGTCAGCTTCCGGCAAAAATGTTAAATAAGGCTCTCCCTTTTTATCAATAAAACGGGTACTCAGAGAATCATTCTGTGTGATTAATAACTGCATGGACTGCCTAATGATAGCTGTATTCAGGTTTCCTTTAACCTCAACATACCCACCGATATTGTAAATAGGCTTTCCAGGGTACATGCACTGTTCGAACCATATATCTTTCTGATAGGAACTTAACGGATACTCCTTGAAACTTACTACGCTCGTTTGCATAAAATCCCCTCCGTTTGTTAATCATTTCATGCGTTCTACTCCATATTCCAAAAAATCATTTCCACTACAAATAAAAGAAGCCTGTTCCCATAGAAAAAACACAGGAACAGACAGCAGACTTCGCCCGGTTTCCTTCGGCAACCTGGCAATCATGGCTGTTTAATCCAGCTTTAGACCCATGGCTTTGTGTCCACCACTTTCGAGGTGTTTACGATTAACGGGAATTACTTTCGTATATTTTTTTACATCTTTTGAGTATGCTCTTATGCTTCTTCCTCCTACATTCGGTAGGATCTGACCTTGGGTTCTCAAAACATTTATTTTGACATAGTTTCACAATACGTTGTTAGCTGCCGATTAAAATACTTCAGCAAGCCACTAAATTTCTGTCATCCGACAACTCCAGTTCATTTTACTTAGTGAGTGTAGTTGGACTGATTAAGAACAAGTAAGCTTACTGTGGAGAATATATCCAGGGTCTAGTCACAAAGCGTAGCACCCCAAAGAAAAGAATGTCCTTGTCCTTGCAAGAAATGTCGCGCCTGTGAACAAAGCATTAATGTCAACCAAGCGTCAAGGAGCGTACATGGGCAATATCGCCCTGGTCATAGAAATGTTAGACAGCGTACAGGCGAAGTTCATTTTCCAACGAAATATTCCAGTGTTTTTGCCACGATTACTTCGATCTCAGCACCTGGTTGGAAACATGGCTGACCATCTCAATTTCACCGGCTGTCAAGGTAAACTGCATCGCCTTCACATTTTCCTCAGCATGATGTACTTTTGAAGCCCCAGGTATCGCAAATACGTTCTCTCCGTGAGCGTTAATCAGCCAATTCAGAGCAATCTGCGTTGGCGACACGTTATATTGTTGAGCCAGCTGTTCCAATGTTTCAATCAGCGGCTTCGATCTCCGCAGCCCCGAATCCCGGAATGCCGCCGTCCACTTGCGCGGACCCTTGATCGACTTGACTAGAGAAGGATTTTTATGGAATTTCCCACTTAAGATCCCCTGCATTAACGGAGAGTATGCGATGATCGCCACACCAAGCTCTTTAGCCGTGTCCAGAATTCCGTTCTGTTCGATTCTCCGGTCGAGCAGGCTGTATTTCACTTGATTCGAAACTAGGCGAAGGCCGTGCTCACGCAGCACACGATCGGCTTCACGTATTTGTTGCGCGGAAAAGTTGCTTACGCCCACATATTTAATCTTTCCCTGCCCAACCAGTTTAGCCATCGCATTCATCACGGCGCCAACCGAAGCAAAGGAGTAAGGCGAATGCACCTGATAGAGGTGAATCGTCCGTTGATCCAAATGGCGAATACGTTCATCAATCGTTGCAGTGATACTACCTGCGGTCCGAAAGGCCGGCCACCACTTCGTAGCGATATTCGCCTGTTCCGCGAGCGGTCCTCCGATCTCATTCAGCGTGCCGGCCAGTAGCTGTTCAGACTGTCCGCCACCGTATGCTTCAGCGGTATCAAACCAATTAATTCCACCTTCTAAACTGGTCTGTACGATTTGCCGTATATCCTCCCGCCGCAGCACTGGCCAGAATTTCCCGACTATCCCTTTTCCATTGCTGAATTGCCAACACCCAAGCCCCAGCGGTGACAGCTTTAAATCCGAGTTGCCCAGCTTACGTAATTGCAGTGAGCCTGCCACATTTGCCGTTTTCACTTCCACGATCCTTCCATCATCTCCCGTAAAAAATTTTCATGTGAAACGATTGCGTTCACGTTTTAAAGCACAAACATAACTTTTCTTCCTGGTTTGCACAGTCCGCCATGGGAAGTTTTTTGAACGCTATGCATAAAGTCTGCTTTATAAACTACTTAAAAAAAATACTTTTGCATAACCCTTATTTGTTTTATCGGTTGGAAGCTTACAAATGTTTAATAAAATGTTATACAAGCATCTCTTATGGGGAATTTTGGGGTGCGAAACATAAAAAAGATGACTCCTGATGAACTCAGAAATCATCTGATGACAGCTAGAAAAGGCCTTCTTTTTCAATCTGCCGAAAATCATACCCTGTGCAAGTATCAGTTTTCCTCACGAACGCTAAGTTGCCCTGTACCTGGTTCATTCAGAACAATTCTTGCTTTGACGGTCGATCCATCTTTGCGCTTAAAAGATAGCAGCTGTGTCTGCCCCTTCGTCAACAGAGACTTGAGCATCGTTTCCGTAATCTGCTTACCAGCGTATTCCTTCCAGACGACAAAGCCGCAGCCCTGCTTGTAGTGGCTGCATCCATATCCTTTGCGGCCTTCAATAATGCTCCCGCCGCAATTCGAGCGCGGGCAGCTGCCTAAAGTCTGCCTTTGGCCCGGCGAAGTGCCCAACGGCTCGGCGGACGAAGCTCGCGCTGCCCTCGTGCTTGAGCTACTCCCGACTGAACCCGATGCAGTACGACCTCCTGCACTCGATAGTACTTGCTCCGGTGACGATGCTTCGCCCGAGTTGTTGGTACGTCGTGACGGAGCGCGTGCAGCCCCTTGGGTGGTGATGCTTCCGCTTCCACTTGCTCCTCCACTACGGGTGGCTCCCTTACTACCCGAGCGTTTGCCCCTCGCTTCCTCACCAAAAGCGTTTGCTGGAGCCGGTGGTTGCTGCCTCACCTTGTCAATAATGGATAACGTAAACTTTTTAACGTTATCCATAAACTTTTCCTGGGCAGCTTCTCCCTTGGAAATTTGATGCAGACGGCGTTCCCATTGTCCTGTCATCTCCGGCGAAGCTAGCAGGTCGACCCCCGCGTTGCGGATCAGGTCAATTGCCATTTTCCCCTTATCCGTAACGAGAATCTTTTTGCCTTTCATTTCAATGTAGCCTACCTTCTTCAACCGTTCAATCGTAGCAGCACGTGTCGCAGGCGTACCTAATCCAGCATCCTTCATGACCTCACGTAATTCCTCGTTCTCCATCTGCTTGCCTGCACTCTCCATTGCTTTTAGCAACGTGCCCTCTGTGTAGCTTTTAGGCGGCTGTGTCGCCTTCTCTTTCATCTCGGCGCGAATACAATCCACCGGACGGCCTGCATCAATCTCAAACTTTTTGTCCGTCCATTCGTCTGTTTCCTCTTCTTCCTCTTTCTTCGGTGCTTTGCTCTTCTTGCCTTTATCCTGATCAGCCTTGCTCAGAACTACTTTCCAGCCCAAGGACAGAAGCTCCTTAATGCTTGTTTTGAACAGATGCTTGTCCACTTGGGTCATCACGGTATGCATTTTATATTCGGCAGGCGGGAAGAAATGTGACAGAAACCTGCGGATGATCAGGTCATATACATTTTGTTCCTCCTTGCTGAGCGTTCCCGGTCTTTTCAGTGTTGGCAATATAGCATGGTGATCCTCAACACGGGCTGGATTGCAGACAGCTTTATTCTGTTTATGGACCAAATTGGGGTTCGCTTGCTGTACCAGATCAGCATAAGGACCTGTGCCCAGCATACGAAGCGCCTTATGCATGCCGTCTATATTTTGCTCCGTTACATAGTTGGAATTGGTACGCGGATAGGAAATGACCTTATGCCGCTCATAGAGCGCTTGTGCAACATCCAGCGTTTTTTTAGCTGAATAACTATACTTGGCATTCGCCTCACGTTGAAGCAGTGTCAAATCGTACAGTTTGAAAGGATATTCCTTCGTCTGCTTCGTATCATATTTTGTGATTTCACCTGTTTTTCCGCGAACTGCCGCTGCTATCGCCTCAGCTTCTTCTGGCTTGGTCAGCCGATCTCCTTGCCACGCACCTTTATACTTGGTCTGATCTTGCTTAAACTCTGCCCACACGTCATAAAAGGTTTGAGACTGAAATGCCTCAATTTCCTTTTCACGGTCATGGATCAATGCCAGTACAGGAGTCTGCACCCGTCCGACCGACAACAACGCGTTATGCCGTGTTGTAAAGGCTCTGGAAGCATTCATACCGATCAACCAGTCTGCCTCACTTCGTGCCCGCGCAGCCTGAGTTAGAAATTCAAACTCCGATGCATCTCGCAAGCGTTCAAAGCCTGCCGCAATACTCTCCGCCGTTAAATCTGAGATCCATAGTCGCTTGACCGGCTGACGCAGCTTTAACTGCTGTTGAATCAAGGCAAAAATATATTGCCCCTCTCGCCCCGCATCACAAGCATTCACGATTGCATTACAGCGTTTGGCCAGCTCACCAATTATTTTCAGCTGATCTTTTGTTTTCGGATTCGGTACAATTTTAAACTGCTCGGGGATAATAGGAAGATCTTTAATATTCCAGCGTTTGTACTTGGCATCGTATGCATCCGGCTCAGCGAGACCTAGCAAATGACCGATCGCCCAAGTTACAATGTATTTCTCCCCCTCCAGATAGGTACGGTTATTTTTGGCCCTTGGCTCCATAACAGCCGCAATAGTGCGTCCCATATCCGGTTTTTCAGCAACAATTAACGTCTTCATTCATATTCCATTCCTTCCTGACGGCCTTCTGCTTCCCTTCCCTGACTCACACGTAATAAACGAAAGGTAAATGAAATACAGGCAGGGCCTCATGCAAAAGGAGCCTTCTCCCGGCGAAAGCTCCTTTGTCCATTCCTTGGTCTAGCGCTCCAACAATATACGTGTATTATACCATAGATACCATCATTCTCTCAGGTGATGATTTACGAAACCTTGTAACGATAATAGTTACTGTCATTATCTATAAGGTCTATGTAAAAGAGCTATAAAGAAAGATGATTTAAATGAATTTTCATCTAAAATCACTCCCCACATAACCATACGAGTTATATTCATGTAATTATATATAACATAAAAAACGAATTTTTGATCATTTTCGTAAAATAATTTCATTGTTCAATAAAAAAGCTACACTTCACTCCTGTTTTTATGTTATGATCGCTGTACAAAACAGACCTAGAGATTTGAGATTTTAATTAAGTCATATTATATGACATTAAATTCACAGCGCTTTACATACAATGATAACAAATAATGTTTTAGAAAAATCTCGTAATTCAATGGTTATCTCTCCGCATTTTACAAACCTGAGCACGCTAGTCCTTTAAACGCAACAAAGCCCCATCCGAGGATGGAGCTTTGACTGGACAACTAATATATAACTTATATTTACACCAAAACGGTAGCGCCCATCAGGTATTTATCGACCTCACGTGCGGCTTCCCGACCTTCATTAATGGCCCACACAACAAGGCTTTGCCCGCGGCGCATATCACCAGCAGCAAAAACCTTATCTACATTCGTAACATATTTCCCGTAACGTGCTTTAACGTTGGAACGACGATCCGTTTCCAAACCAATTTGCTCCACAATTGTTTGCTCAGGACCGTCGAATCCAATCGCAATGAGAGCAATCTGTGCCGGGAATACGCGCTCCGTACCCGGAACCGGCTGATAGATTTTACGCCCCGTTTCATCGACAATACGCTGAATTTGAATCGTGTGCAGCTCTTTCAAATTACCGTTCTCATCACCTACAAACTTGGTGGTCATGATAGAGAACTCACGCGGATCTTCCCCGAATATCGCCTTCGCTTCCTGCTGTGCATAATCAAGAGTGTACACATTCGGAAATTGTGGCCAAGGATTGGCAATAGGGTCACGTTCCACAGGAGCTTTGGCATGTGTACCAAATTGTGTAACACTTCGACAACCATGACGCAACGAAGTAGCCACACAGTCCGAACCTGTATCACCACCACCGATTACAATAACATCCTTACCTTGGGAGGACAAATAATTGCCATCTTCCAGATTGGAATCCAGGTAGCTCTTGATGGTACCGTTCAAATAATCCATCGCATAATGAACGCCATTCAAATCGCTACCTTCAATGTTGAATTCTCTCGGCTTTGTGGAACCACCACACAGTACAACCGCATCATACTCAGCAATCAGCTGATCGGTAGGAATATCCTTTCCAATCTCGGTATTCGTAATGAACTGAATGCCTTCCGCCTCCAGCAAATCCACACGACGCTGAACGACCTTTTTGTCCAGCTTCATGGAAGGAATGCCGTACATCAGCAGCCCGCCAATACGATCCGCGCGCTCGTACACAGTTACGCTGTGTCCTGCTTTGTTAAGCTGCGCAGCAGCAGCCAGTCCTGCCGGACCCGAGCCGACAATAGCCACTCGTCTGCCTGTACGCTTCTCCGGCGGATTAGGGACAACCCAGCCTTCCTCAAAGCCTTTTTCGATAATAGCTTCCTCAATCGTCTTGATCGTAACAGATTGCCCGATCAGGCCGACCGTACAGGAACCTTCACATGGCGCAGGACAGACACGCCCAGTAAATTCCGGGAAGTTATTCGTCTTGTGCAACCGATCCAGCGCTTCCTTCCACAAACCACGATATACGAGATTGTTCCATTCCGGAATCAGATTATGAACTGGGCAGCCCAAAGTCGCTCCCATGATGTCCATCCCCGTATGACAATAAGGAGTTCCGCAGTCCATACAACGTGCCCCTTGGGTACGCAGCTCTTCTTCGGACATATGCTTATGGAATTCTTCCCAATCCTTAATACGCTCTGCCGGATCCCGGTCTGTAGGAAGCTGTCGTGTGTATTCCATAAATCCAGTTGGTGTAGACATGTTACGTTCCCCCATCTCTTCGCTTATGAACCCCGTTCATCCATCCGAACTCAAGTCAAATTCGAATTTGTCTGTTTGTATCATGAAAGGGTCTATTCTCGTTGAATTTGATTTATTGTATCACAATACAGCGCAAAAGTAATGAAAACTTATGCAACTTTCTGCATCAACAGCCAAAAGGATTTTTTATATGGTTCATTAATTTTTCAAATGAGCGAGGTCAAATGTACCCCAATCTTACTTTGTCCTCTCGTAAACGACAAAACGGTAGTCGTACGGGTTTCTTTCATCCTTGACACCGGGAGTCTCACTGACTACATTCCAGCCATTCCAATCCAGCTCAGGAAAAGTCGTATCTCCCTCGAAAATCTCATCAATCCTGGTTACGATTAACCGATCAGCATGTGTCCAGAACAGTGAATAAATCTCCGCGCCGCCGATGATCATCAGTTCTTCCTGCGCCGCCAATTGGAGACCTTCTTCCAGAGAATGGATCACTTCTGCGCCCTCCGCCAGATAGCTCTGATCACGGGTCAAAATAACGTTACGCCGCTTGGGCAGGCTTTTTCCGCCAAAGGATTCCCATGTCTTGCGCCCCATGAGTACGGTTTTACCAATCGTCTGCTCCTTAAAGAACGCCATATCTCTCGGCAGGCGCCAAGGAAGGCTGTTATCCCGGCCAATGACGCCGTTTTGTGCCATCGCCCAGATCATCGAAATGCTCATAACTCACAGCTCCCCCAAATCAGATAGCGACTGGCGCCTTGATACCCGGATGATATTCATAGTTCTTGAAAGCAAAGTCCTCGTACGTATAATCAAATATTGAATCCGGTTTACGAAGAATTTTGAGCTGAGGCAACGGATAAGGATCACGCTCCAACTGCGTATGCACTTGTTGCATATGATTTGAATAAATATGCACATCGCCACCGGACCAAATGAATTCGCCCGGCTCCAAACCACACTGCTGTGCAACCATATGCGTAAGCAATGCATAACTGGCGATATTAAAAGGAAGACCAAGGAAGGTATCGACTGAACGCATGGTCAGCATACAGGAAAGCTTCCCTCCGGCCACATAAAACTGGAATACAAAATGGCATGGCGGGAGCTTCATTGAATCGATTTCAGCCACATTCCAAGCACTGACGATATGTCGGCGGGAATCCGGGTTGTTTTTAATCGTTTCAATGACATTCGCAATCTGATCGATATGTTGTCCGTCTGTTGTTTCCCACGCACGCCATTGTGAGCCATACACAGGTCCCAGATTCCCCTGCTCGTCTGCCCATTCGTCCCATATCGTAACCCCGTTCTCTTTGAGATAAGAGATGTTAGTATCTCCCCGTAAAAACCACAATAACTCATGGATGACGGATTTTAAATGTACTCTTTTCGTTGTCACCAAGGGAAAACCCTTGGCCAGATCAAAGCGGAGCTGTCTTCCGAAAACAGAAAGTGTTCCCGTCCCTGTACGGTCCTCTTTTTTCACTCCATTCTCCAATATATCCTCCAGCAGTTCCAAGTAATTGCGCACTTTATTTCTCTCCTTTAAGCATAAATAAACACCGGCATTCATAAAATCCGGACGTAACTGAACGTTAAAACCATTTCACGTTCACGAACAGCATCCGATATTCCAAAGCCAGCAGCGTCAAATTCTATTCTAGAAAAGAGCTGCTATTCTGCACCCATATCTATATTTAGTTTATCATGGACTACACATTATTGACTATCTACTGTGTGAATTTTCATCGTCGTCCTGAAAATCCTAAAATATGAAAAAAAGAGACAAAGAACGCAGATATAGCGCTCCTTGCCTCTCTTTCCATGTATGAAAACCAAAAACGAGATAATGAAAAATGGTATTAGCGACGTGGTGCCAATGCATGGATCGGATGACCAAGCACGACTTCCGCTGCTTCCATAACGATTTCGCCCAATGTAGGATGAGCATGAATAGTCAAGGAGATATCTTCGAGTGTAGCACCCATTTCAATCGCCAGACCCAGCTCAGCAATAAGGTTGGAAGCTTCCAGACCCACGATTTGCGTACCCAGTACCAGACCTGTGTCTGCGTCAGCTACGATTTTAACAAAGCCTTCAGCAGCGTTCAGGGAAACGGCACGACCGTTTGCTCCATAAGAGAACTTGCCAACTTTGACATTGTGGCCTTTTTCTTTGGCTTGTGTCTCAGTGTAGCCTACGCTGGAGCATTCTGGATCTGTGAAAACAACAGCTGGAATACATTTGTAGTCTACTACAGACGGTTCGCCTGCGATCGCTTCAGCAGCCACTTTACCTTCGTAAGAAGCTTTGTGAGCCAGAGCAAGACCAGCAACGATATCGCCGATTGCAAAGATATGAGGAATGCTAGTGCGTCCTTGGTGGTCAACTTTCACCAGTCCACGCTCATCCAGTTCTACACCGATCAGATCTAGACCCAGTTCACCGTCCGTGTTTGGACGACGTCCAACGGTCACAAGCAAGTAATCAGCAGTTACTTCTTTGCTTTCGCCGTTAACGGAGAATTTCACCGTTACGTCTTTATCTGTTTGCTCAGCACTTTCCGCTTTAGCACCAGTGAAGATTTCAATACCGGTTTTCTTCATGCTCTTCGCAACGATCGAAGTCATATCCTTGTCGAAGCCAGGTAGAACGGTATCCATACCTTCAATGATTGTTACTTTGGAACCAAATTTGGAGTACATTTGTCCAAGCTCTGCACCAATGTATCCGCCGCCGATTACGATCAGGCTTTTCGGAATTTCAGGCAGGTTCAACGCTTCTGTAGAAGACAGAATACGTCCGCCAAATGGGAATGGTTTCAATTCGATTGGACGGGAACCAGTTGCGATAATCGCATTTTTAAAACGGTAGCGTGGTGATTCATGTTCGTTGAAAACACGCGCTTCGTTTTCGTTGATGAACATGCACTCACCATTGAAAACTTCTACTTTGTTGCCTTTGAGCAGACCGCTTACGCCGCCAGTCATTTTCTTAACAACACTGTTTTTGAATTCTTGTGTTTTAGCAAAGTCAACTTTTACGTTCTCAGCAGTAATACCAAAAGACTCGCCGTGTTGGGCAGCTTCATATTGATGAGCTGCAGAGATCAAAGCTTTGGAAGGAATACATCCACGGTTCAGACAGACACCGCCCAGCTCTGATTGGTCAACGATTAATACGCTTTGTCCCAATTGTGCAGCACGGATAGCAGCTACATAGCCGCCAGGACCCGCACCGATAACCAATGTGTCAATATCCAGAGAAGCGTCTCCTACTACCATTGATTACACCTCCATAACAAGCAACTCAGGATTAGCGAGCAGCTGTTTGATATAGTTCATGAAGTTTTGAGCAGTAGCACCGTCAATAATACGGTGGTCAAAGCTCAAGGAAAGGGCCATTACAGGAGCGGCAACAATTTCACCGTTTTTCACGACTGCTTTTTCACTGATACGGCCAGTTCCCAAGATCGCAACTTCAGGGAAGTTGATGATTGGAGTAAAGAACATACCGCCTGCGGAACCGATGTTAGAGATAGAAATTGTGCTTCCTCTCATCTCATTGGCAGCCAGTTTACCATCACGACCGCGTACAGCCAGATCACGAATGGAATCAGCAATCATCCAGATGCTCTTACGGTCAGCATCTTTAATTACAGGAACGATTAGACCGTTGTCTGTATCTGTAGCAATACCGATGTTGTAGTATTTTTTGTAGACGATTTCGTTTGCTTCTTCGTCGATCGAGGCATTCAGAGCCGGGAATTGACGGGAAGCTGCAACCAATGCTTTTACGATGAATGGCAGGTATGTTACTTTTGTGCCTTTCTTCTCAGCGATTGGTTTCATACGAGTACGGAAAGCAACCAGCTCGGTTACGTCCACTTCGTCCATAATCGTAACGTGTGGAGCTGTGTAAGCCGATTTAACCATAGCGTTGGAAATCGCTTTGCGGATACCTTTAAACGGTACGCGCTCTTCCTCAGCACGTGGATCTGCTGCTGGTGCGGATGGCGCTGCTGCTTTCGCTTCTTTTTTAGCTGGTTCTTGCGCTTTTGAAGTTTCTTTCGCTGCTGGTGCAGCCGCTTGACCTCCACCATTTTTGAAAGCTTCTACATCTTCTTTAGTGATTTTACCATTTTTGCCGGAGCCACTCACTTGTGCGATGTTTACACCTTGCTCACGTGCAAATTTGCGTACGCTAGGAGTAGCCAGCACGTCTTTGTTTGTTGCAGCAGGAGTTGCAGCTGGTTTTGTGTTAGCTCCGCCTTGTGCAGCATCCTGTTCTTGTTTAGCGGCAGCCGGTGCTTCTTCTTGTTCAGGAAGCTCACCCTCTGCAGCAATTACTGCCACAACTTGACCTACGTTAAAGATGTCTCCGTCTTTGGCAAATACTTCTTGAACCGTACCATTGACTGGACATGGAACTTCAACTACAGCCTTGTCGTTTTGTACTTCCATGATGATATCTTCATCTGTTACTTTGTCGCCGGGCTTGATGTGCATCTTGATGATTTCGCCCTCGTGAAGACCTTCGCCCAGCTCTGGGAATTTATATTCAAATCTAGCTGTACCTGCAGCTCCGCCTTGTGCAGCAACACTTGGCTCAGAGCTAGCAGCTGGTGCTTCCGGTGCTTCTTCTTGTTCAGGAAGTTCACCTTCTGCATCGATTACAGCTACGACTTGACCTATGTTAAAGATGTCTCCGTCTTTGGCAAATACTTCTTGAACCGTACCATTGACCGGACATGGAACTTCAACTACAGCCTTGTCGTTTTGTACTTCCATGATGATATCTTCATCTGTTACTTTGTCGCCGGGCTTGATGTGCATCTTGATGATTTCGCCTTCGTGAAGACCTTCACCCAGCTCCGGGAATTTATATTCAAATTTAGCCACGTTTAAAACCTCCCAAATTTACGGTGTGCTTTAATTAAAATTCCAGTACTTTATTAACCGCATCAATGATACGTGTTGGCGTTGGAAGCCAAGTATCTTCAATTTGAGCAAAAGGATAAACGGTATCTGGACCTGCCACACGCAGAACTGGTGCTTCCAGATGCAGAATTGCTTTTTCGTTAATTTGTGCAATCACTTCAGCAGCTACGCCAGAGCTCTTTTGCGCTTCTTGAACAACGATAGCACGATTTGTTTTTTGAATGGAAGCCACGATTGTATCAATGTCAATTGGGCTAACGGTACGCAGGTCAATAATTTCGACTTTAATACCTTTTGTTTTTTCCAGTTCATCAGCAGCTTTGACAGAAGTGTGTACCATCATACCGTAAGTGATGATTGTAACATCGGAACCTTCACGAACTACGTTCGCTTTACCCAGTTCAACTGTGTAATCATCCTCAGGAACTTCAGCGCGGAATGCATGGTACAAGTTCAAATGCTCCATGAAAAATACTGGATCGTTATCGCGAATAGCCGCGATCATCAGACCTTTTGCATCGTAAGGATTGGAAGGAACAACAACCTTGATACCAGGTGTTTGAGCCAAAAGTCCTTCCAGGGAATCTGTATGCAGCTCAGCCGCTTTAACCCCGCCGCCAAAAGGCGTACGGAATACGATTGGAGAATTGTAGCGTCCACCGGAACGGTAGCGCATACGGGATGCTTGAATTGCCATTTGGTCGAGTGCTTCAAAAATAAAGCCTACGAACTGGATTTCAGCTACAGGGCGGAATCCTTGGACACCCAGACCCACAGCAAGACCCCCGATTGCGGATTCCGCCAACGGAGTATCAAATACACGTTCTTCGCCAAACTCTTTTTGCAGACCTTCTGTTGCGCGGAATACACCGCCTACATGACCTACATCTTCACCGAAAAGCAGGACGTTAGGGTCGCGTTTCAACTCTACGCGCAGTGCGTCACGAATCGCTTCTTTCATGTTCATTTGTGCCATTTGCTTCATTTCCTCCTTAAACATTGACAGATCAGTTTCAGTTCAGGTCCAATTGAAAGACAGACCGGATCGGGATG
Source organism: Paenibacillus sp. FSL R10-2782 (assembly GCF_038592985.1). NCBI lineage: Bacteria > Bacillati > Bacillota > Bacilli > Caryophanales > Paenibacillaceae > Paenibacillus > Paenibacillus sp. FSL R10-2782. The sequence continues at coordinate 2,945,325 of NZ_CP151951.1, forward strand.
CCGCCCGGTCTCTCTGATTTATTTCAAGCTCAATTATTTAAAATCAGCTTTTTGTTCTTCCAGATGCTTAGGCGTAGATTCGAACATGCTGTCGATCAGACCGGAAATGGTCATTTTTTCTGTTTTCTCGGCTTTTTTGATCTCTTCGTTCACTTTCGCTTTAGCTTCTTCTTTTACGCGAGCTGTATCTTCTTCAGTCCAAAGACCTTTTTTCTCAAGATATTTCGCAAAACGGGCAATCGGATCTTTCGCATTCCATTCGCCCTCTTCTTCTTTCGAACGATACTTACTTGCATCGTCAGACAGGGAATGCGGGCGGAAACGGTATGTTACCGCTTCAATCAATGTAGCACCTTCGCCGTTACGTCCGCGTTCAGCAGCTTCTTGCACAGCCTTGATAACTGCGAGTACGTCCATTCCATCGATTTTAACGCCTTTGATACCGGCAGCAACGGCTTTGTGAGCGATAGAAAGAGCAGCCGTTTGCTTCGCAAATGGAGTTGTGATTGCGTAGCCATTGTTTTGCACAAAGAAAATAACTGGCAGCTTGTAAACACCAGCATAGTTCAGGCCTTCGTAGAAGTCACCCTCAGAAGATCCGCCGTCACCTGTATATGTAATGGCGACTTGTTTTTGTTTTTTCAGTTTGTATCCCATTGCAATACCCATAGCGTGCAAAATTTGCGCGCCGATGATAATTTGTGGCATCAATACATTAACACCGTCCGGCACTTGGCCGCCGTGTTGATGACCACGGGAATACAGAAATGCTTGATATAATGGCAGGCCATGCCAAACGATTTGCGGAATATCGCGGTAGCCTGGGGCAATAAAGTCTTCTTTTTGGAGTGCATATTCACTACCAATCATTGTTGCTTCCTGTCCAGATACCGGAGCGTAGAAGCCGAGACGTCCTTGACGACCCAAGTTAACGGCACGATCATCCCAAGTACGTGTAAATACCATGCGATACATAATTTCTTTCAACTGATCATCTGTAAGTTCAGGCAATTTATCTTTATTGATAATTTCACCATCCGGAGAAAGCACGGACAGAGCCTCAACTTCCTCTGTGTACACTTCATAAGGAACCTTGCTCATTTTCTTCACCTCAACAAAAAAATTTGAATATCAAGTTCCGCTGTTATAGGATTATTATACACCTGTTATATTGCTTGCGTCAAAGATTTAGTTATTTTTTTTGAGTTCGCCACATTTTGTGTGTGTAACAGGGGTTATTTTTTACTATAACAGCTTAGTACATGATTGAAATTTTAGACATCTATTGCAATCAGGGTAATCTTAACTTATTGTGATCCCGAATGCAAAATCATCCCCCCGAAAGGTGACGAAAAATGACGGATTCCCGGTATTTGAAACGAACCATCCTAAAGGACGAAATAAACAGCCGCTTTCTTGGCGAAACCAGAACACTCCGTATTTATTTACCGCCCGGCTATAATGAAATTTTAAGCTACCCGGTCGTGTACTGTCAGGACGGAGAAGAATTTTTCAATTTTGGCCGTATAGCAACACAGGCAAACCGTCTCATTCTGGACGAGGGCGTTGAGCCTTTCATTATCGTCGGCGTTGAAGTCAACACGAAAATCAGAACTCAGGAGTATGCTCCCTTTGGCAATCGCTTTGAGGCGTACACCACCTGTTTCGCAGAAGAGATTATTCCCTATGTAGAACAGAAATATCCTATAAGAAAAGATGCGTCGTCCCGGATTCTGGCTGGAGATTCACTAGGAGGCAGTGTGTCTCTGCATTTGGCCTTGCTATATCCTCAACTGTTCAATCGTATTATCAGCCTGTCCGGTGCTTACTATGAAGCTTCACAAGAAATTATCGCTCGTGAGCGTGATCTGTCCCAACTGCGGGTGTGGATGACGGTTGGTCTTCAAGAAGATGCGTTTGAGAGCGACACCGGTATTTACAATTTTGTAGAGCTTAACCGCCAATGCGCAGATTTGCTACGCGAACGGAACGCCGATGTTTCCTATCGAGAAAAGGATGGCAAGCATTTATGGGGCTTTTGGCAAAATGAGCTGCCTGACGCGCTAATGTATTTTTTAGATCGCTCCTGAGTGAAGCTTTTCCAAAGCTACAGAGATGACCGGGGATTGAGCATTTGTTGACCAGATTAGGTCGTTATGCTCTTTCCTCTTTTTTCTCCGCATGTTGGATACGCTTTCAAAAATGTAACGAAAAACGGCATTTTTTGCCGTCTTCTGTCGTTCACATTATAGCTTTTCTTCTATGATTTTGTCCAGCAAGGCATTGCAGCCCGCGTCCATTAATCGGTATGTTTCTTCAAAATTTCCGGTAAAATACGGGTCCGGCACCTCTCTCAGCTTTTCTTGTGGCAGCAGGTCCATAAATTTTAAAATGTCAGCCTCCGCTCCGCCCGCGAGTTTGCGCATGTTTCGCTCATTGGAATCATCCATACACACGATATAATCAAACGCTTCAAAATCATGGCTTTTCATCTGTCGCGCCTGTATACCTTGTTCACTAATTCCATGCAGCTTAAGCTGCTTTAGCGTTCCCTCATGCGGGGGATTTCCGATATGCCAGTCTCCTGTTTCTGCCGAGTCTACCCTGATTTTCGCACCTAGTCCTCGTTCCTGCGCTTTATGTCTCAGTACCGCCTCCCCCATTGGGGACCGGCAAATATTACCCAAACACACAAACAAAACATTAATCATTTCGCTCTCCTTCCTATTGCACGTTACAACTTCTTTTTCCTGTTCCATTGTAGCTATGCCCTCCAAAATTGTGCAAGCCATATTTAACGCGTTATACTTAAACTCTGGTAGTACATCTAGACCGCATGACAGACAGAAAGGATGTTCGATATGATTAAGAAGCGCGCCATTGTATTTTCCGGCGGTCATCTTAGCGAAAAAGATCTACAACAAATACAACCCGAAGATTTCATTATAGGTGCAGATAAGGGTGCACTTTTCCTGATTGAGCATGGCATTACACCTGATGTATCTGTAGGAGACTTTGATTCGGTAACCCCTGAGGAAAAGTCGCGGGTTGAAACTGCAAGTAGACGTATGCTTTCGTGCGATCCGGTGCTCAAGGACCTGACAGATACAGAGCTCGCTCTGGAAATTGCCATGAATGAGCAGGCAGAGCATGTGCTTATGCTTGGCGTTACGGGTACCAGGATGGATCATACGCTCGCTAACATTCAAGTATTGGTACGTGCGATGCAGCATCATATAGGCTGTGCCATTATGGACGCCCATAACTATATTGAACTCACTGGATCGACGCTGGAGATTGAGCCCATGGGCTATACATATACGTCGCTCATTCCTATGACTGCCGAAGTAACCGGTATAGAGCTGGATGGATTTATGTATCCATTGCACAATGCCACACTTAAAATGGGACAATCACGCGGAGTCAGCAACCAACTCGTAGCTCCAAAAGGAACGATTTCCATTGAAAGCGGGCTTCTGCTTGTGGTTCAAAGCAAAGATTGATTATGACATTTTTGTAACCTTTTCAAAAGGATTTTTTTCTTTTAAAACCCTTGATTATCAAGGGTTTTATCATTTTCTCCGATTTTAAAATTCGATATTTTTTACAAATTGTAATTTTTAATCGTTTTTTAATAATTGGCGTGTAAGCCTTGTCCCTCAAGCATTTGAGCGTGCTTTTCCAACTATTAGGCGGTTTTAAAGCTGTTATACTCAACGCTGTAAGTTAGTTAGCAACTCAGCAAAATATTGCACAAATCAATTTCTGGAGGTACTTACAACATGAACATGCATAAAATCATAAAAAAGGCAATTATCACAGGAATGGCAGCCACTATCGGCTTTGGAACGTTTGCATTAGAGGGAACAAATACAGCTCAAGCTGCCACAGCTACTACTTCTGTAGGTCAAAAAATAATTAACTACGGTGAAAACTATATGGGAACTCCCTACAAATTCGGAGCTTCCACAAGCACTACACGCAATTTTGATTGCTCTTCCTTTACGAAACATATATTTCAGAAATACGGCATCGACTTGCCACGTACCTCTGTTGCACAATCGAATGTTGGACATGCCGTATCCAAGTCCAATCTGAAAAAGGGTGACCTTGTCTTCTTTTCGAGCGGTAGTCGCGCCACGGGTCGCAATATTACACATGTAGCGGTCTATGCAGGTGGAGGTAAAATTTTACACACATACGGTAGTCCGGGCGTTACAATCTCCGATTTGAATTCCGGCAACTGGAAAAGAACATACATCAAAGCACGCCGCGTGCTGTAGCATTCATTTGATTTAACGTATTTAAGCCGGGACACAGGGTCTCGGCTTTTTTATATTTTCCAATACTACACTACTCTGCTTCCGGGGGTGTCCTGAGTGAATAGCCTATACCTCGTTGCGTGCGAATCATTTTGAAGCTTTGCCCTTTGTCTACCTTGACTCTCAAATGCCTGATATACACGTCCACTACGTTCGTATCTACAATATAATCATGCTTCCAAACATCCTTCAAAATTTGCTGCCTGCTACAGACCTGATTAAGATGTATAGCCAGATGAAGCAAAAGATCAAATTCCTTCGGAGTTAATTCCAGCTTCTGTCCGCCTCTGCTAACCAGTCTTCTTCCACTATCAATATGTAAATCACCCGCCAGTATCGGCTTTTTCACATCACGTGCAGTACCAAAAATCCGCAATAAATTAGCCACTCTAGCTTGAAACACCCTAAGGGAAAAGGGTTGAACAATCACATCGTGTGCTCCCTGCTCAAAACAGGAAACAATATGGTTCTCATCGTCGGATGAGGTCATTACGAATATCGGAACAGTGGGATCATTTTGCTGCATGGTACGGATCAAGCCTTGTCCATCAGGCTGCTCTTTATCCATATTCAGAAGCAGCAAATTCACAGGATTCTCCTCTAAATAAGACTTTCCTCCCGCTATATTGCGGGCGTTAACCACCTGATAGCCTTGCTGCTTCAACTGACGTGTATACGTAGTAGCAGATTCTTCATTCTCATCCAAGAGTAAAATTAACGGGTTCATTCTTCTCACCCACCTGTGTTTGGACATAGGACTGCGTAATAGATACAGACGTATTTGATACAAACGATTCAAACCTATTTATTATATTGTAACAAAAAAGCAGTGAAATCATTCCACGAAGGAAGACTTCCTGCTTTTACGGTTTATCCTAAATAGCGGTGATAGATTTTCCTTGCTTCTGTGACGTCCTTCGTTCCATGTATTAATGCTCTCCCATCTGCAAAAATAACTAAACGGTGCGCTCCCTCACTGAAAGAAACCAGAAACGGATTTTGCTCCACTCTTCCCTCTCCCAAAGAGGCCAGTCTGTCTGCTGTCTCCATAAGATTCACCCGTATCGGCTCTGCTGGTCTAATTTGAACGGTATCCCGGCCGCACAGTACATCTGTTTTCTGGCGATAGGCTCCCGACAAATACGGGTAGGTAGGATGAGTGCCACAAGAAGGACAATCCACTTTTTTGACACTGTCTACTACTATAGCTACATACTCATTTTGCCACAGATCAAACGAAAGCAGCTTCCCCCTAAGATCGTCCGGGTATCCACCAAGTAGCTTGAAGGCTTCCGTGGTCTGGTTGGCCGTGACCATCTGCACCGCCTGCGGTATAATTCCCGCGGTATCACAGGTTTCTCCACCGAACGGTACAGCTCCAAGCAAACAATGAAGACAAGGCGTTTTCCCTGGTAAAATAGTATACGTAACCCCATAGCTGCCAACACATCCCCCATAAATCCAAGGAATGTGATGCTTTTGTGACATATCGTTCATAAGTAGCCGGATATCAAAGTTATCGGTGGCATCCATAATGAGGTCTACTCCCTGAATCAGCTCCTCCAATTCCTCTACCCCTACATCCAGTATATGTGCGTGAATGATCGTTTCCGAATTGATTTCCTTTAATCTTCGCTGGGCAGCTACTGCTTTGGGACACCTCTCTGCGGCGTCACTCTCCTGAAAAAGCTGCTGGCGCTGCAAGTTACTCCATTCCACATAATCCCGGTCTGCGATGGTTACAGTGCCTACGCCTCCGCGAACGAGCGTTTCCGCAATCCCGGTACCCAGCGCTCCAGCACCTATGATCAGTACGTGGGATGAAGCCAGACGACGTTGTCCTTCCGGCCCGAAAGGGGCGAATCTTTCCTGTCTGGAATAACGATCACTTGGTTGTACTTGCACACCCGTTTTTTCAGTCGCCTTCATGCCTGAACCAAGCCTTCTGTCGGGCTGCTCGCAGAGGCATAACGTTTTACAGGAATCATGCCCGCCTCAAAACCGTATCTGCCCGCGCGAACAGCCAGCTTCATCGCCTCAGCCATTTTTACGGGGTCCTGAGCTCCTGATACAGCTGTATTCAACAGCACGGCATCTGCCCCCAGTTGCATCGCCATTGCCGCATCTCCAGGTGAGCGAATGCCCGCATCGACGATAACTGGAACCTCCGCTTGTTCAATAATTAGCTCCAATGAGAACGGGTTTAGCAAGCCGCGTCCGGTACCAATGGGTGAAGCTCCAGGCATAACGGCATGTACACCAAGCTTTTGCAGCCTTTTGGCAAGAATCACATCATCCGATATGTAAGGCAGCACGATAAAACCTTCCTCCAGCAGTTTTTCGCTGGCCTTGAGCGTTTCAAAAGGATCAGGCAGCAATGTCTTGCTATCCCCAATGACCTCCACCTTAATCATATCGCACAGACCTGAGGCTCTCGCCAGCTGAGCGATGCGCACTGCCTCATCCGCTGTCGTCGCTCCTGCCGTATTAGGCAGCAACGTATAACGACTCAAATCCAGCGTATCCAGAAAATGTTGCTTATCCCGTTCCTCCAAATTTAATCTTCGCACGGCAAACGTCAATATTTCGGTCTCCGCAGCTTTCACAGCTTCGGATTGAATATCCAGATCAGGGAATTTTCCTGTACCCAATAACAGCCTTGACGTAAAAGATGCTTTTCCAATCGTTAACATCATTAACCGCCTCCCACAAAATGTACAATTTCCAAGCTATCTCCATCCTTCAGTACCGCTTCATCATGATCTTCACGAGTCAATATGTGACGATTCAGCTCCACCACTACAGTTTTTACTTTCAAATCCAGCTCTTTCAGCAGTTGATCCACATGAATGATCTGATTAGAAAAGGTCATGTTCTGACCGTTAATCGTCAGCTTCATTTGCTCGCCTCCTTTATACGTTCAGGAGAAAAGCTGCTTATTCCAAGCTCAGCCACACCAGCCCCTTTTAACAGCGCTGCAATCGCACGCCCGGTAGCTTCGCTCAGCAACACACCGTTCCGGTAGTGTCCGACCGCAGTATATACTCCTTCCACGCCGGGAACAGATCCAATACAAGGACGCCCCGCCGCTGCCTGCGGACGCAAGCCCGCCCAAGTGCGTATAAAAGAAGCTTCACGGACGCGAGGCAGCCAGGCAGAAGCACGGACCAGCAGCCCCTCCAGGCTTCCAATAGTGACCTCTTTGTCATACTGATGTGGCAGACTCGTCGCCCCAATCCAAAGCTCGTTATTCCGCTTGGGCACCAGGTAAATATCATCGGCGTAAATAGTATATTCCAATGGATGATCCTTCAAGGAGACTGCAACAGCCTCACCCTTGACCGGATTAAGCGGATATTCAAAACCAACCTGCTCCAGCAGTCGCATACTATCCAAGCCTCCAGCAATAATGACCTGTTCGCAGGAAAAAAAGCCTCTGTCTGTTTGCACGCCACAAACTCGCCCATGCTGTACTATGAGTTGCTCCGCCTGTGTACCAGTCCATATTGTTGCTCCCAGCACCGTAGCTGCCCTTGTATAAGCACAGCAAAGCTGGGCCGGAGAAATCTGCGTCTCCTTTGATCGGTATATAGCCCCGATCACTTGACCATCCAAACCTGGAATTCGGCGGACCAATTCTCTGGCATCCCACCACACAGGATGATCACCCTCTTGCGCAATAGCCGCATTCCAGCGTCTTTGTCCCTCGGCTTCCGAGCGGAAAGGAGTCACAAATCCTTCTGTCCGGAATTCTACTGGAACACCGGACAAATGCTCCAGGTCACGAACCAGCTCGGGAAATGCATCCCGGCTTGAGCGAGCGAACTGTGCAAACTCCGGGTCGGTGAATTCCTCACTCTCTGCTGCCAGCATCCCGACCGCAGCTCCTGAGGCTCCCTCGCCCGGAATGAATCGTTCCACCAATATCGTACTGCGACCCTCCTTGGCCACATGATAAGCAATCGAGCTACCGATGACACCTCCACCAATCACCAAGCATTCAGCATGTCCAATAGCTTGTGCCCCTGTTTTTATCTCTGGCATATGTTCCATCTCTCCTCTCCACTAATGATTCTGCTTGCGGCGATCTCCTACTTTCGTTTCACCACTACAGGCTGTGCACTACCCGATCCGCCATTCGCTTGTACGCCATCGCAGCCGCAACGGGGGACTCAGCCTCCCAGATGCCGGACATCACCGCAATTCCGCTTGCACCCGCAGTATACAGCTCGTGAATATGGCGTGGTTGTATGCCGCCTAGAGCGATCACAGGAATGTTCAGCAGCCTGCATATGCGCTCAAGCTGTACTATACCTCGCGGAGTAACACCAGGCTTGCAGTGAGTCTCATACACATGGCCATAGAGTACATAATCCGCTCCTGCCTGTTCGGCAGCCTGTGCCTCTTCCAAAGAATGCACCGACACCCCGCACCGCGTACCCTCTGAAAGTAAGCTTTTAACAGATGCAACAGGTAATCCGTCAGCCGGTAGCTGGATAGCTCCAACGGAGGTCAGCAATGCAACATCCACCCGGTCATTTACTGCAATTTGCTGTAAAGGAACTCCACGATTCACCATACTGCGGGTTAAAGCAAGCAATCCAGATGCGCCCTTCTGCTTCAAGCGCACGTGTACATAATGAACATACGGATGAATAGCAGCAGCCACTTGGGCAGTATGTGCATATGCATCGGAATTGCCTTCCATCGTAATTACGTGCAATTCGATCTTATTCTCACCTCACAATGGACTCAATGGTTGTAAGCTGACCCTGTATCTTTATAGTCTCATATCGTGCCATACGGTATGGACTAACCACGTTTACCAGCAAAAAAATGAAGGGGTACGGTATTATGAATACGAATATATGAATACGAACGAAAACGCAAAAAAACCACTTCCCGAAGGAAGTGGTTTAACGTACGTCCAATAACCAAACGGATCATTATATCCGTATACGTATATCGTCCCACATACAAACAAAGTAATAAATTCGTTACCTTGCTTGTACGGCGCTCACTTCCCTACGCTGGCATAACCCAGATCAGGTGCAAAGGGTCCGAAATCCATTTATTCCGTCTCAGCCGCATGGGCGGCTCCCCTAGTGTAACTATTTTATTGTATCAGCTAAAGATAGCTTAGCATATTTTCCTAATCCTGCAAACCCTGCTTCTTGTGAAGCTTGGTACAGAACTGGATATTTAATTGACTTTACTTGACCATTCTTCCACATTCCACGTTTTGGTTACCCAATCCTCATAAAAGTCTGGTTCGTGAGATACGAGCAGTACCGTTCCTTTGTATTCCTTCAAGGCACGTTTTAGCTCATCCTTCGCTTTGATATCCAAGTGATTGGTAGGCTCATCGAAAAGCACCCAGTTGCTTTCCCGCATTAGCAGTTTGCATAGGCGGACTTTGGCCTGCTCACCACCACTGAGCGCGGATAGCGGACGAGTGATATGCTCATTTTTCAAACCGCAACGCGCCAAATGCGCTCTGACTTCATGCTGGTTCAAGTGCGGGAATTCATTCCACACATCTTCAATCGGTGTAACTTTCTCTGCGCGTACCTCTTGCTCAAAATAAGCTGGCTGCAAGAAATCCCCTTGATAGGTCTTGCCACTGATCGGCGGAATTTTTCCCAGAATGGTTTTGAGCAATGTCGATTTACCGACACCATTGTAGCCCACAATCGCAATTTTATCACCACGTTCAATCGTCATGGACATTTTAGGCAACAGGGCATGGGTGTAACCAATTTCAAAATCAATACCCTCAAATACTGTTTTCCCGCTTGCACGCGCTTCTTTAAATTGGAATGTTGGCTTAGCCGCTTCTTCCGGTTTATCAATGCGCTCGATTCGATCAAGCTGCTTCTCACGACTCTTCGCCCGACCTGACGTAGAGGCGCGAGCCTTATTGCGTTGAATGAAATCTTCCTGCTTCTTAATAAAATCCTGCTGCTTCTCATAAGCTTCAATATGCTGATTTTTGTTCAGATCAGCCATTTCAAGGAACTTTTCATAATTGGCTGAATAACGGGTCATTTTGGCAAATTCAAGATGATAGATGACATTCACGACCTGATTCATAAACTCAGTATCATGAGAAATAAGAATAAACGCATATGGATAATCCTTCAGATAACGTGTAAGCCATTCAATATGCTCTACATCCAAATAGTTGGTAGGCTCATCCAGCAGCAGCACATTCGGCTTTTCCAGCAGCAGCTTGGCAAGAAGCACCTTGGTCCGTTGTCCACCGCTAAGTGCGGATACATCCCGATCCAGTCCTATCGCCGCTAGGCCCAGTCCATTCGCCATTTCTTCAACCTTCACATCGATGAGGTAAAAATCCCCCATATCCAGTTGCTCCTGAATTTCACCCATCTGTTCCAGCAGGACTTCCAGTTCTTCAGGAGAAGCTTCCCCCATCTTGTCAGTGATCTGCATCATTTCCTTTTCCAATTCCAACAATGGGAGAAAGGCGTCCTTCAGTACATCCCGCACCGTTTTACCGGGTGTCAGCTTGGTGTGCTGATCCAGATACCCATAACGTACACGTGGAGTCCATTCCACTTTGCCTTCATCCTTAAGCAATTTTCCGGTCAGGATGTTCATCAGTGTCGATTTACCAACACCATTGGCTCCCACCAAACCTACACGTTCCCCTGCGAGCAAACGGAAGGATACATTTTTAAACAATGCGCGGTCCCCAAAGTTATGGGATACATTTTCTACAGTCAATAAACTCATAAGCTGTTTTTGGCTCCTTATTGTCATCGGCAATGCCGACTGTTCTTATTTCATATGCATTTCTTTCAAAGCCTTATTGTAGCACATCCAGTAGCCTTATCGGAATATTGAAAATGGGTGAATTTGAAGGATTTTGATATTGTCTGCTTATAAAAAAAGAAAAACCACTCGTAGGAGTGATTTATTTAAAGATTGTTTAAAGATTTTATTTATAGTCATTATCACATTTATATTCAAAATACCCTGAAGCAGCCGCAGATTTTTCATCTGTAAAACGCTCTGTCGCTTTAAAGGGGACTGGGCAGGACTCTCTGTAAAAATATTTCATTCCGGTATCCGGCTCTACGCCGCCGATCATGGCTTGCTTCCTGACGACTCTTCCGCCACCGAACCCATAGTTATTGTAGTACCTGTCTCCAACCGGGATTCCCTGGAGAAACGCCATCAGCCCCACATCATCTACCGTGTTATACCATTCCTCTTGTGAGATAAGCGGTAGCGTAAATGTATAGGATATACCATTATGTGCTGCTTTTTCGTTATGGAGACTAATGAGTCGGCCCAGATCCTCCTGAATGCTGTGAACAATGGTGGAACGTCGTACTTGCTCAAAAGCTTCCGGGTCATTCAGCAACGAGATCGTTGTCTGTCCCTGAAGCTCCTTCTGAAAACCCTCTACCCACCTGTGATTCCTAGCATCATAGGCATGTACATAATTATCCAAAGTAAACCCTACACTGTTACCTGCTGAATCGACGTAGGCATAAGGTTTTTTTTCACTCCATTTGGGTCCCTGGACAGCTTGTCCATGCTCATCTGTGTAAGATTCGGAAGCGAACACATAATAGCCGTCATAGTCCAGAATCATAAGTGCAGGCATATAATCCAATAATGCGCGTTGTGCCACTGTATCCCCATCAATTCCCATATTAAGAAAAAGGGTATGCAGGAACGTGTGCAGCGCTTCTTCTTTATCTACACGAAAAAACTTGTCCGAGCCATACCCAGCCTCTCGTTCCTGACGCTCATTCTGTGAAAGCACGACACCTGCATCCTGAGCTGCGGTACGAAGGGCCGAGGTATATTTCATTTCCAATTGCTGTACTTCGCGCTGGTTCTGCACCCGCAGGTCACTAACCACGCTAAAGGGCAGAAAGAGCAGTATAAATATAACTGCAAAATCAGTAATCTTCATTCAGAACCATGCCCCCGTAAGAAGCTGTAACCGCAGGTTTGCCGCTATCTGTCCCACCAAGGAGCCATGATTTGTACAAGTCCGCAGGAGTTCGATTCGTATTGTGTACCCGCACTGTAAAATAATCTCCTGACATCATGGTATACCGACGCGTTTGAGCCGGCTTTGGCTGCTGATTGTCCGGAAACAATACAGGCAAGATTTGCGGGCTATAGTAACCGTCATATACGGAGGAATAGTAGCCGAGAAAACTATCCGGCCTCGCCGCATCTGCATAGTCCGGTACATATTTTTTGTGCATATGCTCCAATTCAACCTCATACGTATTTCCCGTCAGCTCTAGCTCACGTATAAAGTCGTTATACATTGTCGGTGTAATATATCCCTTGGTTCTCACCATATCAACAAAACGTACGGTTGAATGATACGTATTTAACCCGGAAATATCATTCTGCCGTTCAGCAGCTTGAGCTGCAGGCACTATGTACAAAAGCAATACAGCGAGCAGTGCCCCCAACAGCTTGGAAATAGATTGAACCACTTCAGTCCTCCCCCAATTTCTCAAAACGTATGGATTGTATTTCTCCATACTGATCACGCTGTGGATTCATGGAATATAAAGAGGAAGCATCAAGAGCCGATACATCGGGCTCAAACGGTTCGGAATACATATCGTACACTGTACCATCGACTTGGACAGTAATGCCGTCCTGCAAGTTCATACGGATTGCCTGCATTACTTGAGTTCCTTTGACCCGTTCTGGCATACTCACCTCTAAAGTACGATTGATACGCCCCTCGGAATGCTCCTCCTGCTGCGATCTTAATTCCAGTGTAGTGCCCATCTGACTGGACAGTTCTGCTGCCGCTGCACATGCGGTTATAAACAGCGTAACTGACACACCAAGCCGCAGCATACTTGAAGCGTGATCAGACATGCTACACATCTCCCTTACAATTGTTATCCTTATTCTTCTTCCTAGGATTGGGTGAACAACAGCCCGCGAACAACGTTTGATTTATCCTTGACGATTTCCGCCTTGAATTTACCACTTGGATTTACATATTCGTTTTCTTTCTCACTCAGCGTATTCGTTATTTTTCCTGTCTTATCACTTCCACCATTCACCGCTCCATACTGTTCACTGTCTGTGCTAATGTTCAGAGCATTACCGTACCACTGACCTGCCATGTTTTTTCCGGTTTTAATCTGAATACCAAATTGGTCCTTACCCTGAAATTTTCGCAGCGCATTGGTCACCTGGGACCCGCTGATCGTTGTACCGTCATATACTGTAAAAGAGGCTTGAGACAACTCGGTCTGGATATCGGCAAAATTGTTTTGTGCCGTTTTGGTTGCCTCCTGTGCTGAAATAAACAAAATAACTACGATTGTGATCAGTGCAATGGTCAAAAATATGCCAGCAGCTACTTTTAAGGCTGTTGATGCGTTATTCATTATTTTTCTCTCCTTAGCTGTGATATCGTAACAGTCGTATTAAAACTGCTATTGAATCTTTTGTATTTGCTCATAATAGCTATCCATTTGGACAAAGCTCATACCGATCAAAGGAATGACCAAATATAAAAAGATAAGTCCGTACATCGGAGCAAAACCAATCATCCTTCCCCAGATGGCCTTGCTGTCTATCATTTTTTCATACTCCTGTTTTCTTTGTTCAAAATAGTAGGACATATGGGAATCCAAATCGTCGAAGGCCTCTCGAATTGTAATTTTGCCCAAAGACAGATGCAGCTTGTCCACCAAGCGTTGAAATTCGGGGAGTGGCGCTTCTTCTTTCAACAAGTCAAGTGCTGCCTCAGGCCCATGCTCATAATGAAGCAAGCATTTTTGTATAGGCCTTTTGAAAATAACCGAAAATCGGTTCAGCCATTCCAATATTTCCTCAACAGACATTCGTTCCATGGCTCGCAAAATCGAAATGACCGTCTGAAACTGGTAAACCTCATGCCTCATATCCAAGCGCCGCATTTTTCGCTGCAAGTACAGTAAAAACATAGGCATCTGATAGGCTACATACCCGGCAACCAAACTAATCAGCACTTCCCACCACTTGATGTATTCCGCGTTCCACGCTCCCAGCTTTTGCAAAATACGACGCGTATTTTCGGAAAGCTGCTCCGGAGTGGCTATGCTACCAGAAACGCGCTCCAGCGCTGCGTACGTCTGCTCATAAGTACTGTCCGCCCTCATATTTAGCGCGTGCATCATTTTGCGGTCAATTTCACTCTGCTTTAAAGCTTCCTTTTCCTCCACCGTACTCAAACGTCCAAACATTTGTCCCGATTGAACCGGAGCGTAAAGAATATGTGTTTTCTCAGCTTCATGTAAAATAAATACTGTACTGATGCTGAGCACTAGTCCTGCGATAAAAAGAGTGATTCTGCGTATGTACAGCCACTCCAGCTTGACCTCTGCACCACTTTCCTTTAGCAGCCGGGTCAGTTGGAAATAAGAGGGCATATGCTGCTGCGGAATTAAAGCATCCACCACACTACGAATAAAGGGGAAACGGTACAGCTTTTGCTCCCAGACCCGCCGTCCTTTGCCTGCACGATATCCAGTCTCGTCAGTCTGTTGCAGCTTTTGGAGCAGGAAGTAAGATACAATAATTACAATATAGACGGACAATTTTGTGATAAAGCCCCATTTCCCCTGATAAAACTCATCCATAGATGGAAAGCTGGACCTTGCCCATCTTTCGATTGGCGTTGTAAAGAAAACAGGTGCAAGTGCGATCACATTTAAACTTTTGAGCAGGTAGTCCAGTTTGTTTCTCCGCAGCAGTTCTAGCTGGATTTCGCGTGCAAGACTGCCAAGTCCCTTTAAATAAATGGAGCCTCCCTCTTCAATCCGGTCACCAAACTCCATTACCATATACGAGATACCGGCAAAGGCTTTTAAAAACCGACTTGGAGCAGACTCATAATATCTTTCCAGCGCTTCGTGCGGATCAACGTCCGTCAGCGCCTCATGAATAAGTCGCGCATGCCTTCCAGCCTCAGCCCCTGCCAAATCGGCCGCCTCGGATATTGCCTCCTCCACCATGCCGTGCTGATGATAATGATGGCGTACATTGGCGAACAATTCGATCATCTGTGCAAGCAGTCTTTTTTCCATCCGGCTAATCGCCATATCTAAGATGAGACTGTTAATCACCACTCCGCATAACAGAGCCAGTATGGCAAACTCTATCCCCGGTTTCATCATAAGCAATACAATCCCGCTGCAAGCAAAAGCCCCCCAAATGAACAACGTCATCTTCATCGTCTCAAGGCGAAGCTTATATTCATCGTAGGCATGCAAACCGGATAATCGTTTGCGTACACTCGTGATATACCCAGATGTAATAGGGAATCTCATGCCTAGCGTGTACAACTTGTGCATTGCAGATTGCAATTGCCGTTGCAGCACTGCTTTTCCCTTCCGTCCCTCTCGCACAGAATGGATTCGCCCTCTGCGAACTGCATGACCATTACGCTTACGCAACCACCACAAAGTCACATAGAGAAGCGCAAAGCACCCACCCGAAATGAGCAAAACCCACAGTAAAATTTCTTTAAGACTCATAGGCTTCCTCCCAATAGCGAGTCAGGAATCTGCGAAAATCTCCGGCATCCTTTACGTTCATCTGCTCACACATTTCTTCTGCGCTTTTGACTGTTAGAGGCTCCATCGCCATATATCTCCCATTCCGATATTCCATAACATGACGGTAGCTATAACTCGACGCAGAGCTGGAGCCTGAATCTGTATGATCGGAGTCGTAAGGAACACATTCCGTAATCCGTTCAATATATCGCCGTCCCTCAGCATCACGCTTGAGATGCACATCAAAGTTAATGACATGAACGACCTGTTCCTCAGCAATACCTTCATGCTGGAACACCCCTGTTTTGAGCAGTGAATTACGAAGGGAGAACACAAGATCACGAAAGGTTTTGGCGTGATGGGTAAAAATGGTGAACAGACTGGCAACCTGCGACATTTGAATCATCCATGCGGCTACCTCATCACTCGCTACCTCACCAAGGATATTGACGGTTCCATCTGTCTTTTTCTGCAAATCGAGCCCTTGTTGCCCTGAAATATGATCCGTTTCCCGAAAGGTCAGAATGTTACGGCGGCTGTATATGCTACGCAGATGCAGCTCAAAGGCCATTTCCTGCACACGAAGCGTATACGAAGCATAAATATGCTTGACCATCGCCATCAGCAGCGTCGTTTTACCTGAGCCTTGCGCCCCGGTGATTGCTGTGATCCGGCTGCCTTTCATTAAATAAGAAAGTAACTGTATCGGAAACTCAGCATTTTCTCCCTTAATCAATTGCTTGAGCGATGCGCTTTGAATATCGAATTTACGGACAAAGAAAGCCCACGATTCTGAAAAAGGAGGTCGTACCACAACAACCCGTGACCCATCCTTCATTTCGTTCACCTTATAACCATTTGCTTCGGAAAGCTGCCCCGGGTAGTTGTATTTGTAAATATTTTGGCACACCCTTTTAAGCTCCCGCTCTGAACCGAAGGAAAGGAACGAAAGATGAATGGTCTTGCCTTTATAAAAAATCCATACACTCTCATAGCCATTCGTTATCGGTTCAGATGTTTGTTCGAATGCATATTGATCCTGAGGCCAATCGGCCGATACAGGCATTCCGCCTTCCGGCACACCGCTAACGCCCCCACTGACACCGTCGATCCGCTGGTCACGAATATCATCAATGACGGAAAAGCCTTTATAGTGCTGATAGATCCGCTGTACAATAATATCTACCTTCTCCAGAAAGGAGAGAGGACGATGCTCACAGTCATAGATATAGCGGATATCCTCTGCCGTGATATGATAGCTTCCATCCTCTTCATCTTGCTGCGAATATCTCATTTCCGCCAAATCATAAGTATCCAGCAAACGAGACAGGGCATCCACGCCAAACTTTTGCTGATATTGATAAAATACAATCTCGAATTGATCTTGTACGCTAAACAGTTCTGGTCTGGAAAATGGCATAACGGTATCGACGATCTTTTCATTCAAGCCGTAACCGTTAATCAGCAGCTCAGCCATCAAATTTTTAACAAAACGTTTGTCTCCACTGCTACCATTGGCACAGTCCTTTAACGCCCTGCGCAGTTCGGCCCTTTGATGGATACGCCGCCTGTATTCCTCCTCATGTAATCCGGCATCCGCCATCTGACTATGACTTAGCTCGTGCAGCGCATTTTTGATATACTCCATCAGCGCCTCCAATGTGGCATCTTCACTCTCTGGAGCTATCTGAATGGTTGAATGCCGCAAGCGAAGGCTCCCTCGGTATTTAACGATAACCAGTATGATACACAACAGAACGATGCAGGTAAGAATCAGCCCGTTAATCATTTGAGCGGACAGCATTTAAGCGCCCCTCTCCAAAGCCTTGAGCCGAAGATCGGACTCTGCCGTCTCCAGAATAGCCTTGCTGATCTGACGTATGCTCTGTGCCCATCCCACAGGCGTAAAAAGCTTACGATCCTTTTCTTTCCCGCTTCGTACATCTCGTTGCACATGACCTATCACGTCTCTGCGATTCCACGCGTCCATAAATTCAGTACTGTAAGGAACGGTATGGAGGGCTCCCTTGTAGCCATATCTCCTGCGAATATTCGCCACATTCGCTTGAGAATGCACATCATATTTTCCAAGTACGATCAATAACGGCAATCCCGAGTAAGTGGATAATGGAGACACAGATTCAAAGTAGGCATCCAGCTCTCTCATATTTTGAGTCAGCGAAAGAACTGCCAGCTTGGCTCGCACACATGCTTCATGCTGTACAGCTCCCCATCCTGCCCCACTCCCTGCATCAACCAGCGTCAAATCATAATACTGATCCGCCGTATCCATCACTGCCCGTACAAGAGCAGAGGATAACAGGGGCGGAGCGGCTCCAAAGCTTGAGGTTCCCTCAAGCACATCGAGAGTCTGCTCCAGCACAGGCGTCGTATAATTACGAATATTTTCTCTGGACAAAGTCCCTCGCAGAACTAATCGTGCAAGAGCATCCCAACCTCCCTCCTGAAGCTGTAAGCTTGGATCGTCCATACGATGTTCTTGTATGGGAAATCCCGATTCTATCCCGCTATGTCTGCGCCCCAAATGAGTCAACAGCAATCGCCCTCTATAAAGATTACCTATGGTAACAGCTATGGACGCCGCCAAAGAACTGCTTCCACTCGCTCCCTTAACCGGACTCCAAAACAAAATGGTACTCATGCCTTCCTCCTTTCCGCACGCTTTAACGCATGACGGCTCTCTTTGGGTTCCCAACCCATTAATTCTCCAATACAACGACTCAGCTCTTTCTTGTACACCCTGGACAATGGCTTAAGCTTGAGCCGTTGTTTGTGCTCATTTTCCAGCTTTAGGGCTAGATGCCCCTCATCCCATGGCAGTATATACGGCTCTTGCTGCCAAGAGGCCGGAAAGCGGTTCATGTATTCCCATAAATACGACTCCTCCACGCCACAATCTACGGCGTGTATAAATAACTTGTGAAAAACAAGATTCTTGGGAAATTCAGGTTGACTGAACAAACGCTCAAGCCACACCTGTCCGTTGTCCATTAACATCCGGCTATAGTCACTAACCCAAATCCGCTGTTCCGCCTCTTGCCAAGCAGATACGGGGCAGAAATCCGGCGACTCTACATCCAGAATAACGATGTCATAAGTCAAACCTGCTTTCCGATCAGCCATCATAGCGATATGCAGATCCTCCCAAGATGTAAAACCCGTGGCGACATCAAAATCGCCAAACTGCACAATGGGAAGTGGTTTGTCGAGCATCCCTATGCTATATCGATACTGTCCTCGCAGCGTGGCATCCACAAGTAATACCTGTTGACCGGATGCTGCCAATATACTGCTGATGTATAACAAGGTATCGCTTTTATCACATAGCCCGGCAAATATCCAAGTTTTCATACTTTAGTCCCTTTTCTTTGATTTATTTACCATATGGATCAGAGCTTCCACTCTGCGTCAAGATGTCTGCTTGTTCTTTGGCATCCTGCCCGTTTCCATATCCGTCCCCTGTACCTGTGCTCTCATTCAAAGCTCCACCTGCATTCGCTCCCGCATGCTGTGCTGCAACTTCCTCACTCAGGCTTCTTTCTATAGGTGTCGATATTACATTGTTTGACGCACTAAGTGCATTTTCAAGAGACTCCCGCAACTGCTTGGACACCTTTTGTTCAGCAACGCGGATCAAATTAGGATCACTGTTCATTAACTCTAACACCTTCGAATTGGGTGGATAGGTCGGAATCGCCTTCGGCTGGAACTGCGGATCGACATACGTTAATGCATAGATAGATGCTTTATGTAGATAGGCATCAACAATCCCGCTCGAAAGCAATAATATCTCCTGCTCATTCAAAGTAACCCAGATGACCGGACCTTCCAGCTTGGAAATTTTCTTTTTGGATAGCAAAATATAATCCTGCCCCGTTGGAAATTGAATGCGGATATCCACTTCGTCTCCAGCTTTCAGGTTGTTTGGGAGAACCACCACCTTCAGCTCCCGGTTGCGCAAGTCTTTAGGAGTCGGTTCATCGACAGTAATCATAGATGATGTAAGTACGGACCCTTTTTTCAGCTCAATTTTAGCCGTGGTGCCGAAAGCTTCATTTTTACCCGCAACCAAATTGGCTGGAGCCTGAGAGCTAGGAACCGTGATTCCCTTCAAATCACTAGGTGTAATCTGCTCACCCGGAGAAATGTCACGAACGACAACCCAGCCCTTTTTCGCATTCCGTAGTTCTTGCTCATAACTTTTCCATTTTTGTGCTGCCTCTGCTTCGACCTGTTTCCTGACATCATTCAATTGATGGGTGTTAAATATAAGGTAGCTCGCGAAGATAACGCCAACAATTCCCGCACCAATACAACCGGCGTAAAGCTTCTGCCTACTGCTTTTTCTTAGCTTGGACACACAACTTCTCCCCTGCCTTTTTGATCTATACCTTCTATCTAGCGGTGACTGCGTTTGAGGAATCCGAAGCGTTTCTTTCGGGCATCGGGAATGGCTCCACGAAACAGCTCATCCAGCACCTGATCCATCTCGTCCTCCTGCTCAAATGGATCGGAATGGAACGGTAAAGCAAATACTTTGTCGTGATCCAATTCCTTACGCAGTCTGCGTACAGCCTCCGATGTTGCCAGTGGCAAGCAGTAATTCCATTTATGCTGTGGGTGGCGCTGAAGTGAACGAGATAGCCCGGCCATATCTTGTATTTTCCACTCGGCTCCAGAACCAACCACTATCGGGTAATCCGCCCTCAAAAATTCTTCCAGCCGCTCATTCTCCTGCCCACTCCCCAAATCAAGCACGATAAATTGGTAAGAGCCACCCAGTAACGCAATGACATCCGCACGGGATGTTTGCCGCCAATAATGTACTCCATCTACCTCAAAGCGCCGGCTTGAGCTCGCTCGCCCAACAGGTACTCCGTCTACCACTTCTTGAAGCCGGGCAAATGCTTTAGCTGTGCTATGCAGTTCGACCAAAGCCACTGAACGGGACCTTCGGGCCAGGTAGTGGCTCACCGCAATCGCCGTATGCGTTGCACCGGAACCAGAAGACACGCCCAGCACAGCTACAACCCTTGTACCTCCATATTCAATAGAAGCATCACCAACGGATACTCCTTGTTGATTAGCTTGAAAATCTGCACTACGCCGAAGCTCCTCAATCACCTCTCCGGCAGACTGAAATCGCTCTCCTGGATGATGACGCAGCAGCTTGCGAATCACCGGAATCAAATGACGAGGTAATTCCCCACGAATATATCCCTCTACCCCGGTCGTCCACTCGCTATATTTGCCACCTGTACAGAGATACAACAACAACGCTCCCAAGCTGTACAAATCCGAACGGGCATCCGTTTGGCCCGCTCCATATTGCTCCGGGGCTGCGAAGCCCACTGTTCCCAGCTTTACCGTATCCTGATCCAGTTCAGCCTTATAGCTCCGCGCTATGCCAAAATCAATCAGCTTAAATTCCATTTCCGGTGTCAGCATAATATTCGTTGGTTTCAGGTCCCGGTAGATGACAGGCGACTGGCGAGTATGCAAGTAATCCAGCACATCCAGTACCTGCAAAGCGAATGGAACCATTTGCTCCTGCGGAATATGGCCTTGGTAACCCTTCATATACGCTTCCAGCGTAATTCCTTCAATATAGTCCATAACCAGATATACCGCCCCGGATGGCGGATACTCGAAAAAGTCAACAATTCTCGGTAATCGTGGATGGCTCAGCGAAATAAGCATCTCTGCCTCCGCGCGTACAAGCTTCATCATTTGCGGGTCGGCAACGGACTCCTTCACAGCCCATTGCTTGCCTGGCAGCTTCAAATCCTCTGCCATAAACACGCTGCTCGTACCTCCCGTACCCAATGTGCGGATAATCCGGTAACGCTCACCTACAATCGAGCCGTATTCCAAATTCGTTTGTTTTTTCATCTCTCTCCTACCTCCTTCCATAAGCAAACAACGCAAAAAAGGGAAAGCCTACCGCAAAAGCACAATCTTCATGTCACCATGAAAACGATGTTCGCGGGATGCTTTCCCTTTATTTAAACGTGATTATACTATTTTTGAGGAACAATTGGGTTTATTATATAGCACACCTATACCGATTGTAAAGCATTATTTTCCATACTTGATCATATACAGTGTAATCTCATCCCGGTTATGGAATAACTGCTTGGCCCGCTGGATCTGCATGCCGGACTGCTCGAACGAAGCGATTACATCATGAATAAGCGCCAAAGGCTTTTTATGCATTAGCTTGACCGTTACGATGGCAGTACCGCCACTGCGTAAACTATACAGCAAATCGGTGACGAGCCTTGCCATTTGTTTGGGACTCCAACTCATATCACAGACCAGCAGATCGAATGTATTTTCTTTGAATTTGACCTCACTCGCATTTTTACGCAAAAAAGTCAGATTGGCATACTTCATCAACGAAGGCTCCATCTTTGCCGGATCAACCGCCGTTACCTTGAGTCCACGCTCCAGCAAAAAGGAAGTCCATCCACCTGGCGCTGCCCCGATATCCAGTCCTTGATGAAAAGCACTAAAATCAATGCCAAACGTCGCTTCTGCCTCCAGAAGCTTGAATTTGGCACGAGAGATTTGTCCGTCCTCCTTCTGAAAACGAACTGCGCCTCCGCTCCAGTCAGACAGATTATCCTGAGGTTCCGACACACCTGCATACCATGTATCCTTATCGGCATAAACGGACACAATAACCTCGGCTCCCTGCACCGTAAGCTCCATGGGAAGATCACTTATTTGATCACTCAAAGCCTGCTTGAGCGCACCTGCGCTTTCAGTCCAACTGCTGTCAGCTCCTTTACGCACCTGTAAAGAAACACGCTGATCTATCAGTTCTCGGCGGTTACGAATAAAAGCAACCAAACGCTCCAGCACCTGAGCCAAATCCGTACCTTCCTCCTGAAAATGAACAGGAAATAGATGACGCAAAAACATTGGCGGCTGCCCCGTAATCGTCCCTACTGCCTCGCTTGCATCTGCAGGTAGTGTAGCCAGAAAAATTTCACCTGGTAAAAGTATTGTGCTTTTCACAGAGCCAAACATTCTTCTAAGCTCTTCTTGGGCATAAGGTGCAAACCCATGGTTGGTCGTGCAAACAAATCTTGACGATAACAAAGCGGTTTCACCCTGTTCATCTGTGCTCTTGTATATTTCCTTCAAAATAACGTTACCCTCCAGTGCACACCCGAATCCAGGGACGTTCGCCATCCCAATCCAGCTCAACTGGAACTTCATAAGTGTGCATAATCAATTCTTTCGTTAAAACATCTTTTTTCGGTCCGGCTGCTGCTACCTTGCCATCACGAATTAGCGCTACATGGGTAAAAAGGGGGACAATCTCCTCAATATGATGAGTTACATAGACCACTGACAAATCCCGCTTGCGAAGACGATCAATTTCAACCAGCATTTTTTCCCGTTCAAATAGGTCCAGTCCGGCGCAAGGCTCATCCATAATCAGCAAACGAGGCTCCGCCATCAGTGAACGAGCCAGCATCACCTTTTTGCGTTCTCCCTGAGATAAGGTACCCAGCGGATGATGCATCAGAGCGCCTAAATTCATCCCTTCCAGCAGAGATACGGCTTTTTCCTTTGTCTCTGTCGGAATCTCCTGATAAAAACGCAAAAAAGCATACGCTCCAGTAGCGACCACTTCCCAAACCGGATCTTTTAGAGCCAATTTCTCCAGCAACGTCTGGCTGATATATCCGATCTGCTTGCGTACTTCCCGCACGTCACATTGACCATACGTTTGTCCAAGCACCTCGACCGTTCCACGACTCGGAAACATATACCCGGTCATCATTTCCAGCATTGTTGTTTTACCAGAACCGTTACGCCCCAGAATGGCCCAGTGCTCATTTTTCCGTATTTCAAGATTCACATCGTCCAATATTCGTCTATCTTCCCGCTGCAATGTGATATTCTTCATGGATATCATTCCACCACACTCCTTATCCTGCTCAGCAAGTGTTCCACAGATTCCATTTTGTAGATGATTTCAGGATTTTCGTTCTCACCGTTATATAAAAGCAACGCAGGAACACTGGAAATCCGGTACTCCTGTACCAGTTCGGGAATATAGTTAATATCGCTTTGCAACACGACTCCTTCGGGGAGCAAATGCTCTGCCACTTCCAGCATCCGCCGGGCCGCCGCACAGGTTCCGCACATGGGAGTGTACACAAACAAAGCCAGCTTGCATCCCTCCCATATGGCGCGACGCACCTCCTTTTGTCCCAGCTCCTTCATCGTTCCGACTCTTTTTGGATCTCGCGCATGCGCTCCTCCGGTACCGGCCCGTTATGCACGGTAACTCCTTCCGGCTTGTTGGCATACAGCAGCTCGTACATGGCTCGTCTGCCCTCTGGACTAGAGGAATGCAAATAAATTTCACGCGGATACAACTGCTTTCCTGCAATAGCAGCAGCCACATCTTTCCCCGTTGGCTGACCCGGTCCCAAATCATAATCCAGCGATAGCACCGAAATCGGGTATTCATGAAGCAGTAACAAACACTCCTCTGCATCCCTTGCCAGCTTAAAGCCAGGAGGACAAGGCCGATAATCGTCCATAAACAAATGCATCAACATCTCCTCCTTTTTTCCCATGGATGTAAGCTTCATAAGCCTCAAAGATGAAGATCATCCTTCAGACTGTTTTCTGCCAGCTTTGGATCATTTGAATATCTTCACGATGTGTCCCATCAGATCCCGTTTCGGTTTCCAAAACGACAGGAATGCCTGTTACCGGCTCCTGCTCCAACATCCAATGCATGCCCTCCAGACCAATACATCCCTGCCCGACACGTGCATGTCTGTCTTTTTTAGAGCCATACGGGTATTTAGAATCGTTCAAATGAACTGCACACAGGGCTGGCCAATAACCGAGTCGCTCCCCTTTTTCGATCAACGCCTCATCACTTCCACCGTTCCACAATCCAGCTGCATACGCATGACAGGTATCCAGACAAAAGCCGATGCTGTCAGGATATTGGCACAACTGGCGAATTTGCACCATTTCCTCCAGCGTGGTTCCCATCGGACCGTGATCCCCTGCCTGATTTTCAATCAGTATTTTTGCATTTCCCTGCCAACCTTCCAGCACATCATCAAAACAACCAATGATATTCCGATAGCCGTCCAGCGGGTCAGACGCATGGGTATGCCCAAAATGAACGACAATCCCCTTCGAGCCACAGGCTTCAGCGATATCCAGATCGTTTCGCAATGAAGCAACTGTCAGCTCATAAAGCTCCTGTCCGCGTTCGCGCCCGTGAGCTGGATTAACGGGATATGGCGAGTGGCCAATAGATTGAAGTTCATGTTTTATACAATAAGCTTTGCAAGCAGCCGCATCAGCAGCATTCCATTCCTTCTGCCTAAGACTACGCGGGTTTTTCGGAAAATATTGAAAAGAACGTCCCCCCTGCTCTCGTGCACGCGCAGCGGCTTTGGAAAAACCGCCTCGCGTGCTCACATGAGAGCCGATCAGCAGTTTAGGCATCATGCTGCTGTACCGGGCAATAAAATGCTTTTTTTCCCGCCAGCTCTACCCGCACAATTTTCCCGCCGCTTGGCGATTCTTCTCCTTCACGGTCATACACCCGGCACTGATGGTCAAAACCGCCCGTCAGCGTATCCCCCTCCATCAAAGGAATTTCCATATAACCACCTTCCGCAGTAGCTTCACGAAGTACGGATTGCGTAGCATGGTACAGCTTTTCCACTTTTTCTGGCGACTGCACGATGTTTTGTACTTTGGAACCTGGTGTAAATCCGGCGATATAAGCAATTTCGTCTGAATAACAATTGCCAATACCGGAAAAAACATGCTGATTCACCAGCGTTGTTTTCAAAATACCCCTACGTCCCTTCAGACGTGCCGTGAACTTTTCCAATGTCATACGACGATCCAGCGGATCAGGTCCGAGTTCAGACATCGTCTCTTCTGTTTCTTTTGCCGTCAGCAAGTGCAGGTAACCCAAGCGCAGCCCGATAAAATAAAGCTTTACTCCACTAAAATCCAGTTCAATTTGAACCGTACGGTCAGGGCGCTGCTCCTCCGTTCCCAGATACAGCATTCCTCCCAGCATCAGATGCAGCACAAGCCGCCCGCCCGTGTTCAGATGAAAAATCAAGTGCTTGCCTCGACGCTCCATATATACAACGGTAGTTCCCAGCAATTGCTTCTCAAATGTTTCCACTTCGGTATTAATGGATTTCACACGGTTAACCGTCACTCCGGTAATCGGAATGTCCAAAATTTGTTTTGACAATAGCGTTCTGTAGTTCTCCATCTCAGGAAGTTCCGGCATGTCAACATCTTTCCTTTCGTAGCTGCAAATCACTTTTGATTCATGCAGATTTTTTTAAAATGTATATTTACTATTACTTAAACTCTTCTCGGAGCCAATCCTGCAATTCATCCAGATTGTCAAATATCAGGTCAGGTTTTACTCCAACGGCACGCATATGTCCGTCCATATTAGCGCGGGTCGAAACACCCGATAGTATGAGAGCTGTTTTGCAACCTGCCGCCGCACCTGCCGCAATATCGGTAAGCATATTATCGCCCACAACCAGAGCTTCATCCGCTCTAATGTTCAAGCGATCCAGCGCATAGTTCATTAACACGCTTGAAGGCTTGCCGATGACGACGGGCTTTACCTGTGATGCCGCCTCAATCGCAGCTCCAATCGTTCCTGCCCCCGGCGTGAGTCCATCTTGTGAAGGTAATTGAAGATCAGGGTTTGTCAAAATAAAAGTGGCTCCTTCCCGAATCCATCGCATAGCAGCAACCAGCTTATCATATGTAAATTGGCGATCTATCCCCTGCACCACATAATCGGGATGATCCTCCACAAGCTGCAATCCGGCATCCGTAAGAGCCTGACGCAATCCCGTTTCACCAATACAATATACACTTGCTCCAGGGCTT
Source organism: Paenibacillus sp. FSL R10-2782 (assembly GCF_038592985.1). NCBI lineage: Bacteria > Bacillati > Bacillota > Bacilli > Caryophanales > Paenibacillaceae > Paenibacillus > Paenibacillus sp. FSL R10-2782. The sequence goes on from NZ_CP151951.1 coordinate 2,972,164, forward strand.
TGCTGTGCAACATATTGTGCAGCCGCCAGCGCCGAAGTACATACTTCATCGCTAACTGCATCAATTCCCATACCGACCAAATGCATTGCCACCGACTCAGGTGTGCGTGAAGCATTATTCGTAACATAAGCATAAGGTATCTGGTTCGTGCGCAATTGGGATATGAGCAGATCCGCACCCTTGATCATCCGGTCCCCATGGTACAATGTTCCATCCAGATCAATTAGTAACGATTTTATCGTAATTCCCTCCCGCACTTCAAATCAATTCATCATAAACATTTGAATGATAATTCATCCCATGAATAATGTTCACCCTCTTATTTAATCACCTTAATCATTTAGGTCATAAAATAAGAGGGTCTCCCCATTTCATCTTATCTATTTTAAGTCAAAAATACGTATGAAGTCCATGAATTGCTGATAAACCGTTCAAAATAATGCCATTCCTCGCTAAAAGCCGTCGCTTTCCCATGGAATAAGCTTACACCTCCGTCGAAATCCATCGAAGATGCCTTTTTTACAAGGGAAATTTCCTGTAGTTCCTCACCCTGCTTAAAATATAAAAACCTTAAAATTCGATATATAGAAAACGGAATATATCACACCTCCATATGTGGTAGTACAAATTCATTCGACCCCACCCATATGTCGTCCTCAACTCTTGTCACATCCTGCGCTTTCCCGGAAAATAATTTCGCAGGAAAAACAAAGGCACCGGAGCAAGCCCCGGCACCCATACACGTTTTATCCTCTATTACTACCGTTTATGAACCGATATCAGGCACGGCTAACAGCACATGCTGCTCCGCCAGCAATGAATTGGGGAATATACTCCGCGCTTCCTCCAGCAACGGCTGGAGCTGCTCCTGATCTTTATATCTGGAACTAAAGTGCGTCATAATCAACTGACTCGCACCTGCCGCTTTTGCTGCTTCCGCTGCCTGGAGTGCTGTACTATGATGATATTCATACGCCGTTTCCGCCAGCTCATGCAGAAAAGTAGCTTCATGAACGACAACCGTTGCATCTTGAGCCAACACTACGGTATTCGGGCAAGGTCGCGTGTCACCAAGAATGGTGATGATACGTCCTTTTTTCGGCGTACCCATTACATCCTGCGGATGAAGAATGACCCCACCCTCCACCTCGACGCTTTCTCCACGCTTCAGCTTACCATACACCGGGCCTGGCTTGATTCCGTATTGCTCCAGCAGCTCCTGATTGAGCTTGCCGGGCTTATCCATCTCTACAATACGATATCCGTAGCTGTCAATTCGATGATCCAGCAAAGCCGACTCCACACGAAACTGCCCATCATCAAACAACAGCCCTCCCGTATGCTCCACAATGTGTAGTGGGTAGTTGATATGGGATTGGCTTATTCCCAGAGATAATTCGACGTACTGCTTGAGTCCGAGCGGCCCGTATACCATCAGCGGTGTCGTCCCCCCCTGATACGCCCTGCTCGACAGCAGACCCGGCAGACCAAAGAGATGGTCTCCATGCAAATGGGTAATGAATATTTTTTCAAGCCTGCTTAGCTTAAGCGGCGAACGCAGTACCTCCTGCTGAGTTCCTTCGCCGCAATCGAACAACCACATGCTTCTTCGTTCTTCCAGCAAACGGAGTGCGATGGACGTCACGTTTCGCTGGATGGTAGGCACACCTGCATTCGTGCCGAGAAAATAAAATTCCATGACTTTTTAACCTTCTTCCTGCTGACCAGCAAAACCTCCGAAGCTCCGGAGGGTCTTTGCTATCCCATCTGATAAAGGTGTTATACCTTTTCGACGTTAAAATACTGCGCTTGAGGGTGGCTGAACACCATAGCTGATACTGAAGCCTCCGGTTCCATCATAAACCCTTCTGTGAGTTCAACGCCAATATCCTCAGGTTTCAACAGCTGGAACAATGGTCCCTGATCCTCCAGATCAGGACATGCCGGATAGCCAAAAGATACCCGTATGCCCTGATATCTAGCCCCATGCCGCTGTTTCATCGTCATGTCTGCCGAGTCCGGGAAACCCCAGCTGTCCCTTATAATATGATGAAGTCGCTCAGCGAGTCCTTCTGCCACTTCCAGCGCTACCGACTGAAGTGCATGAGAGCGTAAGTAATCCCCTTTTTCTTTCCATTGCGTGGAAAGCTGCTGAATACCATGACCCGCCGTAACGACCATAAAACCTACATAATCCATAACTCCAGATTCCACCGATTTCAAGAAGTCAGCCAGGCATAAATAAGGCTCTACTTGTTGACGCGGAAACGTAAATGTATGCAGTACCTTGCTCACATCTGATGGATCATAAACCAAAATCTGATCTCCCTGTGACTGCGCCGGGAAGAAACGGTATACAGCATGTGCCTGAATAATTCCATCCGTAACGGCTTCAAACATGATACTATCTACGGTTTCCTTTAACTGAGTCGCTTTCGGATTCCCCGAAGCCAGCAATTGCTCTACATTTCCTTTTAATCCAAGATGGTGCCCCATCAGCATCTGCATATTCACATAAGGCAAAATATAATTGAGCGGATAGTTACGCAGTACATGGCGATCCGTATCCGGCGGAATATATACGGGCAAATCCTGAGCAATGTTAGAGCGAACAGCCCGGGTAAGTTTAGGCAACGGCTTGGCTTCCACGACCGTTGCGGCTTCCGCTTCCCGTTCAGCCTCCATTTCCTCTGCCATTTTCTTGCGGGACTCAGGATTCATCAGCTTGTTAGCTATGTCCAAACCATCCATTGCATCCTTCGCATAGACAACCATTCCGTCATACTCGGGACGGATACGGTTTTTTGTAAACTTACGCGTCAAAGCAGCTCCGCCAACCATAATCGGGATATCAATATTCGCATTTTTCAAATCCTGTGCAGTCAACACCATCTGTTGAGCCGATTTAACAAGTAAACCGGATAAGCCAATCGCGTCGGCCTTTTCTTCACGGTAAGCCTCAATAATGCGTTCTGGTGGTACTTTTATACCCAGATTTACAATATGGTAACCATTGTTGGATAGAATAATCTCTACCAGGTTTTTACCAATGTCATGCACATCACCTTTGACCGTAGCCAGCAAAATCTTTCCTTTTACCGAGGATTCATTTTTCTCCATAAACGGTTCCAAGTAGGCTACCGACGCCTTCATGACTTCAGCGCTTTGCAGCACCTCTGCAACGATCAATTCGTTATTGTTAAACAAACGGCCTACTTCTTCCATTCCCTTCATCAGCGGCCCATTAATAATTTCCAGCGAAGAATACTTGGCGAGCGCTTGCTCCAGATCTGGAATCAGCCCCTCCTTACTGCCCTCTACTACATAGGAAGCCAGCCGCTCTTCGAGCGAAAGGTTGGACACCTTCTCCTTCTTCTCCACTTTCTTATTACGGAAAGCAGCCACAAAAGCAGCTAATGTATCGTCGTTCGTTTTATAAATCAGGTCTTCGGCGAGCTTTCGTTCATGCTCGGGTATCGAAGCATAACGTTCGAGCTTCTCCGTATTTACAATCGCATAGTCCAAGCCTGCTTTGGTACACTCGTACAAATAGACGGAATTGAGAACCTCACGCCCCGCCTCCGGCAATCCGAAGGACACGTTACTAATACCCAGAATGGTGTGAACTCCTGGAAGCGCCTCTTTAATAATCCGAATCCCCTCAATCGTTTCCTTGGCCGAACCGATGTATTGCTCATCACCTGTGCCCACGGGAAATACGAGTGTATCAAAAATAAGATCCTCCGGAGCCAGACCGTAACGGTTCACCAGCAGATCATAAGAACGTTTGGCCACCTCAAGCTTATCCTCACGTGAAATAGCCTGTCCGCGCTCATCAATGGTTCCAACAACAACAGCCGCGCCGTATTTATGAATAAGTGGTGCCATTTTCTCGAATTTCTCTTCGCCATCCTCCAAATTAATGGAGTTAATGATCGCCTTACCTTGCGAATATTGCAAGGCGGTATCAATGACCTTGATATCCGTCGTATCAATTACGAGAGGAACCTTTACCTTATTCACTACCAGCTTCAAAAAGGCTTCCATATCCGTCATTTCATCACGGTCCGGGTCCTGTACACAAATATCTATGACATGCGCTCCGCTCTTTACCTGAGCACGGGCAATTTCGGAGGCCTCTTCGTATTTGCCTTCCACGATCAAACGCTTGAATTTGCGGGAGCCAAGAACATTCGTTCGCTCACCAACCATATAGGGACGATTTTCCTGTTCAATATATACAGGCTCAATACCCGATACAGCCGGTGGGTGATGGCCTTCCAGCGGACGCGGCTCAAACTGAGCCATACTTTCACTCATAACCCGGATATGCTCAGGCGTGGTACCGCAACAGCCTCCTGCGATATTAAGCCAGCCTTTTTCGGCGAAAGCAGCCATTTTACGTGCCAAAGAATCAGGAGATTCATGATATTGACCGTTTTCATCGGGCAGACCTGCATTCGGATAACAGCTAATTGCTGCTGAGGACATATCGGAGAGAGAGCGAATGTGATCCCGCATAAATTCCGGCCCTGTAGCACAGTTTAGCCCGATCGACACCGGATGCAAGTGTTCCAGCGATATGCAGAAGGATTCAATATTTTGACCTGCTAAAGTCGTTCCCATTGGTTCAATCGTTCCCGAAATCATTAACGGAAGCTCAATACCTGTCTGTTCAAAAGCCTGCCGAATTCCAATACTTCCGGCTTTGACGTTAAGTGTATCCTGTGAAGTCTCCAAAAGCAGGGCATCCACGCCACCTTCAATCAGCGCCAAGGCCTGCTCTTCATAGCTCTCAATTAGCTCCGCAAACGTAACACCACCTGTCACGGATAATGTTTTCGTCGTCGGTCCCATGGCTCCTACAACAAAACGAGGCTTGTCCGCAGTATAGTACTTATCTGCTGCATTACGCGCCAATTTAGCTGCAACCAGGTTAATTTCACGGGCACGCTCCGGTATATCGTAATCCGCCAAAACAACGGATGTTGCTCCAAAAGTATTCGTTTCAATCAGGTCTGATCCGGCCTCCAAGTATGCTTCATGTATCCCTTGAATGACATCTGGTCTAGTCAAGACCAGCATCTCGTTGCAGCCCTCTAGCTCTTCCCCGCCAAAATCGTCGGGGGAAAGGTCCTCTTGCTGGATCATGGTGCCCATGGCCCCGTCAAGAATGAGTATTCTTCGTTGTAATGCATCCTGTAAGCTAACTTTATCCAAAATCTCTTCCCCCCCGCAAAACGTTAAATCCTAGTTTAGCAGAAACCGTATCATTTAGATAGATTGAAGTAAAACATACGTTTTATACGGCTTCTTTTGTGCAAAAGAAACTTTCGATATTCATTGTTACAGTTTTCAACATAAAATATTTCAAACCTATATTGTACAACGATTCAAGACATGATATCCTGTATATAACATTAAACCAAGTGGAAAAGAGGGATAATAGATGGCTGAAATCTTTATACGCAATACGAATGTACGAATTAGCGATGAAGACAAGGTACGTGAATTTTTGGAAAGTCAAGAGGTATTGTACGAGCATTGGGATGCCTCCAAGCTGTCCGGGGAGCTGCAAGAAAACTTCACCCTGACAGATGAACAAAAATTGGCTGTTCTAAGCACTTTTGAAGCCGAAATCAAGGATTTAGTCGCCCGCCGTGGGTATAAAATATGGGACGTTATCACCTTGTCCGAAGCAACGCCGAATTTGGACGAGCTGCTTGCCAAGTTTGAGCAAATTCATACCCATACAGAAGATGAAATCCGTGCTATTGTAGCAGGCAAAGGTATTTTCATCATTAAAGGTCCTGAAGAAATCGGTTATTTTAATGTTGAGCTCTCACCGGGTGACGTTATTTCCGTACCAGAAAATATTCCTCACTTCTTTACCTTAATGGAGAATCAGAAGATCGTCGCAGTACGTTTGTTCATCGAAGAAAATGGCTGGATTGCCGAACCGTTTGAAGATCCATCGTTTATTAAGGCATAATACCTGCTATTAAAGAATAATAAGAATTCACCCTAATGTGGATAAAGCAACTCCCTCTGCTCTGAGATACCTGAGCGGAGGGAGTTTTTTTGCCTTATTACTATAATAAGAAACGGAGAGCACTTACTTAAACGATTGAATAATTCCATTCAATTCGGACAGATGCTTAATTTCGAACTTTGGCTTGATTTCTGTAGTATTGGTTTTGGCGTTTCGGTTCACCCACACGGAGTGCACACCTGCTGCCAGAGCTCCTTGAATATCAGTCGTCAGCTTATCCCCAACCATTAAAGCATGTTCAGGCTCAATACCAAGAAGCCCCAAAGCATGCTGAAAAATAGACGGATCAGGCTTGCCTTTACCAAACGAACCTGAAATAACAACGTGATCAAAAAATGGAGCTAACTGCGGAACCCCATCCAGCTTTTCCTGCTGTAGATCAGGGGAGCCGTTTGTCAACAAAAGAAGCTTATACTGCCCTTTCAATTGCTCCAGAATCTCAAACGTTTCTTCATAAACATGGGGACGGGAGCGTCTTTCCAAAGCAAATTGGGTTGCCAGCTTCTGCGCCAACTCCTCATTATCTATCCCCAGCTGTTGGAGACCTCTACGCCAAGATTCCTTTCGATAAGCAGGTGCCAACTGTTCCAATTGCCGGAACTCAGGCTGCTCTCCTGCCGTAAAATTCGCCCACAATCCCTCAAACGGATTAATACCAATCAATTGAGTAAAACTGAAGGTTTCATAAGACTCATACAAAGAACGCGCTTCCTTGCGGACTGCTTCTTCCAAAGCTTCTGAATCAACGCCTGCTTCCTGGGAGCCTGTCTGGCAGGCCGCGTCAAATGCCTCTTCTACGCTGCGCTCATCCCACAGAAGTGTATCATCAAGATCGAACATTACGGCCTGAATCGCCATCTGAATCATCCACTCTCTTTCCACTTTATTATGTATGCTGGTTCCGCCTTATTGCGTCTACAAGCATTCCAATCGTTATGTGCCCATATTAGTCAAGAGGCCGCAATGTGTTATATGAAATAACATCATGCGACCTTATTTACAGAGGTTACAGGCCCACCGACAATTTAAACGATTCGTACCAACAGAAGTCGTTATTTTTTGTCTACTTGAACCTGATTAGATAGCGCAAACTTCTCAAGCCGCTCTGCAATGGCATCCGTATCATAACGGCCCAGTGATTTTGTAAAAATAAAGTTGCCACCCTTACCTTTTCTTTCAACTGTTACGTAACCCTTTTCAATCTTGATGGCTTTCATATCCTCTGCCGTCATTGGACGCTCTCTGCCACCCTTCAACATGTACAACGTGCTCTTTCCAACCTTCAAATAAGGACGGCGGATGAAAAAGATAACAGCCAGCATCAAATACAAGCCGAATACAAGCCAGTCCATGCCGCGCATACCAGTCTTAGTCAAAAAATAACTCATGAGCATGTACAGAACTGCAAGTCCAGCCAACATGATTGGCACGGTAATATTACGTCCACGGAAAATATCCATTGCAGAACCGGTGCCACTAATGGTTTGGATGCCTTGCTTTTTGCGCGACTTATTCAAATGCGCTGTGTTTTTGCGAACTTTTCTTTCAAATGACCGGGCCATCTCTCAATTCCCTTCCCAAATATATTGCCTAAAAACAATTGCCACCAATCCTAATCTATATAAATACCAAAAATAGATACCTAAAAAAACGAAAAGCAAATTACGCAGGCTAAGCCGCTTTAGCGACATTAATGTGTCAGCCCACCATTTCCCTTCGACGCATCTTCGTCCACAATTTCAATCGTATCAAGTTGCTGCCGAAAATTACGGCGAATGTTATCCAAATAAATTTCCCGAAGATTGGCGCGCTCTGTTGTTTCCTCTTCCGTCAATCCTTCGGCTTTTGCTTTGCGAGCCAATTCATTGATGCGCTGTACCAAGCTGTCTATATCCAAATTCTGTCCCCTCCATATAAGCAAAGATATAATACACTTTGACATGTAGAAAAGAGCTTGTCAAGGTTCTCGCATCACGTTCCCTAATAGCTCTAATGGTACTGCTCAGAAGTGTGGAAGCTTTAAAACCTGGCCTGCCTGCACTCCCCGTTCTTCCAGTCCGTTAATCCGAACAATTCCTTCTATATATACCCGTGTATCCATTCGTTTCGGTTTATGATTGGAAGCAATCCGCCACAATGTGTCCCCAGGCTGCACAATAAGTTTGGTTACCTCTACATTCGGAACCGATGGAGCCGCGAATACCGTCAGTACACCTGTACCCGCAATCCAGGAGATGATAACCAGAATAAGAAGTTTGGAGAGAATACTGTTAGTAATGGTCCGTACAAGCTGTGCCTTTCTCTCATTCCGGACATTTTGCATCTTTTCTAAATTCAATGGAAAAATACTTTGATATGTGCTATATTTCATCATTGGCTGCGTCCTCCAAACGTTTGTTCCTATGTTTTTTCACAATATAACACGAACATTTGTTTTATTCAATAGAAAAGAGAACAAAAGTTCGCGATTATTTTTAGGGATTATTTAGAACTTATGTTTGTACGAACGGAGGTTCTATGCTATAATTTTCCCAAACGTTACTAAATGGGGTTGATACGGTATGTCTAAGATTTCAAGCCGCCAGCAGGCCATTCTTGAATTTATCCGCAATGAAGTGCGTCTAAAGGGTTATCCCCCTTCTGTGCGCGAAATAGGTGAGGCTGTCGGATTGGCTTCCAGTTCTACGGTTCACGGTCATTTGGATCGTTTGGAGAAAAAGGGACTGATTCGTCGTGATCCAACGAAACCACGGGCCATCGAGTTACTCGGTCAAGATGAATCGGATAACAGCAACTTGATTAATTACTCAATTAGTCGTGTGCCGGTCGTCGGCAAAGTTACAGCTGGTTTGCCTATTACAGCAACAGAAAATATTGAAGATTACTTTCCTCTTCCCCAACATTTTGTTGGTGAGGATAAAATATTCATGTTATCTGTTGTAGGAGAAAGCATGATTGAAGCTGGTATTGCTAACGGAGACTATGTCATTGTACGTCAACAGCAGACAGCCGATAACGGCGACATTGTCGTGGCCATGACGGACGAGGACGAGGCTACTGTTAAAACTTTTTACAAGGAAAAAGATCATATCCGACTTCAACCGGAAAATCCGGCCTTTGAACCGCTTCGTCTGACGCACGTCAGTATTTTGGGCAAGGTTGTAGGACTCTTCCGGGACTTCCACTAATTTTTCATTTTTCAGCCCCGTTATTCTTCCCTCTACAACAAAACCGGCTGCCCATGGCAAGCCGGTTTTGTGTTGATTTTATATATACAAAACGTTCCTCAAAGCTATTCTTTTTCCTTTTGATAGCCTTAGATTTTAAATCTTTGGAAAAGCAACTTGAAGCCGTATGTACTTTCCGAAAGAAATAACTACACAGAGTACCATCAGGAATATAAAGTGCTTTCTGTAACTTTATCCTACAACGTAAGTGGAAAAGGATACGGCAGGAAAGCATGAGTTTTTCCGTTCCTTACCTCCATACTTTATTTGTTTCTGAATATTAGGATCATAGGTGATAGCTTTTTTTTGCTTTTAATAGATTTATGCTGATACATTGCTAGCGCTAATGACATATGAATAAAGTAGACCTTAGAAAAGGAGATAAGCTGATGATCAAAAATAGAGTCAAGACGTATAAGCATCGTATTGGCAAGAACAAATTTCTGGTCGTAAAAGTCTTTCAGGCCGCAGCCGCAGAAACAAGAAGCGGTAACGCACTAGCCACAAACGCATTAAACATCAAAATTTCCAAACGCAGCCGTAAGCGTAAACACTTTTAAGATTCATCCGTACCTTCATTTCTTGTGAAGGGAGGTGAATATCATGTGTAAAAGACATTTCAAACGTAGCGTGAGAAGAAGAGGCTTATTGATCCTTTCAAATCAGAGAGCCGTTGCACGTGCTAGAGGTAACGCACTGGCTGTTAATCTGTTTAGCGTAAATGATAGACAACGCAGACGTTAATGATGTTTTAAGCGAAAAGCGGGAAGGATTTCTTCCCGTTTTTTTGCCACATTATCGTGTATAACGGAAATTACACCTATAATAGAATCAATTTCATAATACCCACAGTAGCTTTAATAAAAAGTACATATAGATCAAAATGGTTTGATTTGTCTATATGTAGTATACATTTCGTTGGCTTAATCATTTATGAAATGGATTCAATAAAAATTGATTTTTATGGTTATTCTCCCCTATGAACTATTGTGTCTTTATCTTGACTGTATGATCATTATCCTAAATACTTTTAACGAAATGCTTTTCCTAGTGGAGATGCCTACTTCCCTACCTTTTGAAACAGAAAAGCTAGACCCGAACGGAATTTGTGCAAAGATCTTGCTAACCACAGCGCATTATTTCTCACTTCCGCAAAAACGAGCGAATGAGTGCTGAATGTCTCTTATGTTTTAACAGTATAAGGCGAGTATTTTTGACAAAAAAAAAGAGCCGCTATCTAGTAGCAACTCCAGTGAAGATTATGTTCGAATTAATGAAACCCATTTCCTCTATAACCTCTCCAAATCGGTGATAAGAGATTGGACACCTCTTCGACGTTTTTGTTATCTCACATTCAAAGTAAGCGTCTTTGAAAATGCCATTAACAATTTTCACCTTCTCCACATTCAGAGTATTGCTTCTGTCCACATTCAAGAAACGGAACCCATTATTATTTAGGAAGCTTTCCCAATGCTTTAAGGTGCCGATCATGTAATATGTTTTTTCGAATGTGTGAACTAGAATCTGATCCCTCTTATGTCCTTTAGATATGAAAAGAACCTTGTCCACGGGTATGTTTTCACCCTTGTTAATACCTCCAGGAACAGCTGATACGGTTAGGTTTAGCATTTCACATATCTCCACTTTATTTCAACAGTTCTTCAGGTGGTTCGGGACTGTGAATCCAAGACAAACTCGCTGTACTCACTGATGCAACTGCAAGTGAAGTCAGTAATATGGCGGCATTGTAGTACATGCCAATTTTAAATTTACTAAATATAGGACTTTTCATTTTTCGCACCTCCCTCCTATTAATGTTAAGCTCTGAACAAAAAAACTAGCAGCTACCACCGAAATAGCCAGCCACAAATTAAGTGTTATTATGAAGACTCCGAAAATCTTCAACAATGGGTAGTGCCGTTTAGGTATACGAGTCTTCCCGTCTATTCTAGACGGGGCGTAAACTAAGACAAGTATTATACTTAATACCGACGTAATAACTATCCCATTATAGTTTAAATTCACAAAGGACAAGGCAGTAAGTAAAGCTGTAGATACAACAATACATACCACATTGCTCCTTAAATGTATTCCTCCTACAACTTGACGCAGTATAGAAAAAGATATCATCGCCAGTATGGTTTCCTGCACCTTACCCGTAATAAATGAAAGACCGATAGTTAACACAATAATTGAAACTGTATTAATCACAACGGCTATTCCATGTTTTAAAACCGCAATAGAAGCTGGATGATCCGGTACAACTGTTTTGATATGAGTTGCAATATCAAGAGCGATAGTATCAAGATTTTTTATAATAATCACGCTCCGTCTTTAGCGCATAGTACAAGAACATTCCAGATGCCAAAGCTATAAACAAAATACTCAGAGGAAAATTATTGACGTAGAACATAAATGTACTAGCGGCTAGTACCCCAATTATTAAAATAACAACAAGTACATGTTCCCACCTAAAACGCAAGCTTTCATAATCTGCTGTAAAGCCTATTTTGAATTTATATAGCAACCATGATATAGCTAATACCCATGCACTGGTTACCGCTTGAGCTAACGATCCCTCTGGAGAGGTCTCCATGTCTGATGTCAATGTACCAAAGATCATTACTATGATTATTGCTTGGAACAGCGTATACAAAAACGTACCTGTAATGGATATAATAGCTGACCAAATAATAGGCATCCTTACAACAGTAGTTATCAATAATGTGAATAATATAATGTTTATAGTCGGAGCAAAAAAAGACAACGACGTTTCTTCTCTTAACACCAGACTTTGCAAATTCATGATCAGGCCGATAAACAATGCAGGCCAGACAAAATCTAAAGCTCGGATTCTGAAAATAGTAAGCATTAAAACAAACGCCGCAAATGTTTCAACATTAGAAAATAGCAAGAACCGTATAGGCTCCCACATAACACATATCCCCTTCACTCCATTGTAACCAATACTATAATTCTATATTTGCTATAACAGTATAGCAATACAATTACCTGTTTATTTGGAATATTATGTATTATGTTAGGTAGATATTTTTCACTCGTTTCCTTACAATGTGTGTATTGCTCTAAGAGCCAGATTTTCAAAAAAACTCTTGTTTCACGAACTGGAAAATACCACTTTCCTCCCATTTTTCGTTTGATAAGTCGCGGATCATGGAAAAATGCATCGAGAATTGCATTCCAACTCATACATGTCCTCTTCTTTAATTATTTAGGATGATACAAACAATCAAAAAGATCATAAAATACAATCAGCTAAAATGATTTGTCTTTTCCCTTTAACAGCAACTAAGTAACATCATAATTATCATAACCTTAATTTTTTCTTATAGCTATCCCGATGTTCTTGCTTACGGGCCACATTGGGTTAGACCCTTGAACCAGTGATCATAAAATATCAAATGCGTAACAAAAAAGGGCTGCAAAGTTGCTTTCATGCAAACCTGCAGCCCTTTTTTGTATTCTGTTAAGGGGTCAGCGTCTCAATTTTCAATAACGACGCGATTCAGCTTGAGATTTACCGGATTGGCAATCGTGTCGCCCACAGGACATTTGCTCTCCAGAAATTGCACGAATTGTTCGACCTTCTCGGCAGACGAATTGGTCTTGATGTAGAACGTGTATCGTATATCGGAGTAACCAGGGCGGATTTCAGATCTGTTAAAAAATCCGTCGAGATCCAGGTCACCTTCAATATCTACCCTAAAATCTTCAAGCTCTACATTGAATTTGGCAGCATATACCCTGGCCACAATGGATTGGCATGCGCCCAGGGAGGCAAGCAAAGCTTCTACAGGATTCATTCCCGTGTCAGTACCCCCAAGGTTTTTCGGCTCGTCGATGACCAGTTCGAATTGTCTTACATTGGTAACGACTTTAACCCCATCCTTTAAATGGGCAGTTGCTTTGAATGTTTGAACATTTGGCATACATTCACCCTCCTTTTTCTGTACAGCCCAAGTGTGGTTGGGTGTTTCGAAGTTATAATTTTAATATAATTATTCAACTAATTTTAGTATGAATTATAATTCTGCTGATCATAACCTGTCAATAGATGAGTGTTGTTTGGATTCCGACCTTTATTCTTGTCTTTCATCATTTGGCAATACTATCTTGTCCTTAAGGGTCGGTCTACTCGTTTAATTATAAAAACGGCCATATATCCTTATCAGAATGAATTATTCAACTAACTGTGAAAGATAGCTTAATAAAACAGCCCATTCAAAGAATAAAAGCCTCCCACTAATAAACTGTACCCTATGTAAAGGACATTTCTAAAAAAGACCTATACTGTTTGAAGAAGATGATCTCTGTACTGAACGGGGGTCATCCTTTTTAAATTCCATTGGTATCTGTAGTAGTTGTAGTAGGTCATATATGCCTTGATTTCTCGTTTGACTTCATCCAGCGTGGTGCAGTTCTTCAGCGATATTTCATCATTAAAATGACCAAAGAAGGATTCCTGCGGAGCATTGTCCCAGCAATTTCCCCGTCTGGACATGGATTGCCCGAGACCCATACGTTTCACTTTCTTCTGAAAATCCGGATGAGTGTAGTGGGTACCTTGATCGGAATGAATGAAGGCGTCTTGGGTCTTCTTGAATCTACGATTCTTCTGTAAGTGAAGCAAGGTGTTTGTCGCCAGATCCATGGTGGCTCGCTCCGACACATGATAAGCCAAAATTTCATTGGTGGAGCTATCCTTGATCGTGGACAGATAGGCTCGCTTCCCTTTTCCATAACTTAAGTAGGTAATATCGGTGAGAAGAATCTTGCCAGGCACTCCCTGTTTGAAGTTACGTTGTAATAAGTTAGGCACGACTCGATGCTCCTGGGTTGCCTTCATCATTCGCTTGTACGGATTCGCTTTTCGATGAGGACATACGATACCATATTTTTTCATGATTCTTCGGATTCGCTTGAGATTCCAGACGATCTGAAATTGTCCTTCCAGTGTCATCTTGATGGAGCGCGCTCCTTTGTTACGCTTTTTAAAATCGAAGGCCTTGCTGACGTGAACTCGGATTTCCTCGTCAGCCTGCTCTTTCTGATTGCGCCTGTGGATGGATGACGCGGTCCAATACCGGTAGTAGCCGCTTTTGGAGACACCTGCAATCCCGCACAGATAGCTCACCATTCGTCGGAGATTGTATTTCAGAATCACGGTGCCTCTTGCATCGTGCAAGCCTAAGTCGCCTTGCTCTCTGTAACGGGCTCTCCACCGTTTTGCAGCGGCTTTGATGCGAGTCATTCCAACGATCTGTACTTCGAACCCACAGGACTCAAAAATGTCCATGGGCAGCTTTCCTTGCTGATTCGATGTAATAAAGAGTTGTCTGAACTCATCTGTATACGTAATTCCTTTGGTCGATGCAGACTTCACATACGGGTTTTCGGAAAGTTGTTTCACTTCTTTTGTTGTAAACGTTTTTTTACTCATCGGCTGATCTCCATCCTTGTCTCGTTCGTGGCATAAATTAAAAATACCCCATAGATAGACTTTTTTAAAGTGTCTACTCTATAGGGTACAGTTTAATACTGGAGAAGCTTTTCTGTATCTATATTACAATTATATTTGGTGGCAAAATTCGCTTTCCATCTTCCAAATATTAATTCGTTTCTTTACTCTTCTGATCTTTTTTCTTCAACTCTTCTGGTATTGATTTAGCGCCAAATACTGTTTTTTCATTTTTAGTAGATTCGCCAGCGTATTTCCCCAGTTTTACATTTAAAGCTCTCGCCAATCTCTTATCCATTTCCGTTCCCCTCCTCTCCATATAGGAATTATACTGAAAGCTTGTACCGCTAAAGACAAACATATTATCGTTGATTGTGTAAAAAAATTCAACATGCAAATGGAAATGCATATGATTTTGAAATACTTATGGTTTGCAGACTTTTCAATATAGATAAAATGATTAGGTGCATAAACGAAAAACACTAGTAATGAGCAAACGCTAATAATTAAAAATGTTGATATTCCCATAGAGAAAAAAGGTATAGTAACACATACTGCTGTTGTAAAAAATAAACAGAACGTAAGACTAGAGAAGTGTGCACCTCCTGAAAATTTTCTTATTAACATAAGACTGCCAAGCGCTAATAACGACCCGAAGAAATGACCTGTTAACCAGCCTGTAAGTGAGACAAAAAGGATAGTCGAAAATTCAGTAAGCCTTATCCCGAGTGCATATTCCATCACTTCTATACTTGTAGGTCCATCAGGATCAGCTTTTTTTATTTCTGTTGCGATGTACCTGGATAACGCTTCTAGCATCCTCGTAATCCCCCCGCTCTGAAAAAAAATAGGACAATCCGAAAGTAAACAATGAAATGGAAAGTAATCCTATTGTGCTAGAGTTATAAAGCATATATAAAGTAATAAAGATAGTAATCGTTGATATTAGCGAACCTAAAATTAACATCTTATTTAGGGATGAGAAATAATTTTCACCTCTTAAAAAATCGTGTGGAGGCTGAATTATAAACGAGAACCCAAAGTTATATTTCCCCATAACAAAAGAAATCAAGTATGCAATAATGATAGAAGATAACTGAATAAAGTAAATAGAAAACCCAGAAGTGTAATTGATAGCACCCGGTTGTGCTGCTCCGAAAAAATTCGCAAATAGATATACAAATAGCTGTAGGTTAATGTAGGCTGTTAGACCAGAACCTGCAGAAAAAGCCCCCAGATGTGTTTTGATCCCTAAACCGAATCTAAAAAAGATAACCATAAACAAATACTGAAACGGCAAATCTAATTTAGGGACACCTATAACTACCCTCATAAGAAAAGAAAACAAAGCTATGCCAATTGCGTAGAAAAGTATTTTTCTACGATATTCCCAAACGGGAAGCATATAAAGCTTTAAGACCAAAGTCACAACGGCCAAAGCATCGAATACCCCAAGTAAAATATACAAAAAAGCAGATAACACAGATACACCATCCTCCTATTTAGCCTGCTGTAATTGTATATTTTACTGGGATTAGTAGCAATGCAATAACCTATTAAACTGGTAATTTTTGTCCTCATGTAAGATAATTATTTATAGTTTGTCCAAACAATATCCTACAACTTCATCCAACTAAAATCATCCTCGTATTTTTGGACAGCTTTACTTCCCTCCTGCTGGTGCTAATGGATGTTACTACACCAGTCATCACCGTGTCGTCGAACGGGCTAAATACTACCAGTGAGACGGTCGCGCGTGAGTTGTAGGAATCTATTAGTGCCTGCTCAATTAATTGGACCTATTGATCGTCGAGTTCTGGCTTGCCCCGGTGCTGACGATCCTTCATAAGCTTTAAGTAAGCTTCTTTATGTTCTGGTATGATGATCCGCGCACTCTCGAATATTCCATTGCCTTCAAGTTTCTTTCCCATGTATGTCGCCTCCTGATGTTTATGTAGAAATTATATCCCGAACATATGTTCCTTACAAGAACTTTTGTTTTCTATTTCTAAAACTTTGTACTAGGGCCTGTACGCAAACCAATTTGATTCATAAACGAATGGAAAGCAGCGTTACCATGAACATGTTTGCTGTTTTTTTCATAGCGAGTAATGGGGCAAATTTCGTCATGGTGCTCCTGTTCGAGCCACACAAAGCACGGCGCATTCAGCATCCGTCCTCCTTGTTTCTTTCGGGCTGGGGGTAACAAGGGTTCAAGTATATTCCATTCTTTATCCGTTAACTCGTATCTTCGTCTCATGTTCCTTATTTTACTATTTCTACGAGTTGTACAGTTTGCATACACGTCCTAGAGAATTAAATCCCAAAGAATAAAATTTTCTCTGATGTTCGTTGAGTCGAATTTGTGAAACAAAACAGGAAGGTTTTGTATCATCGAACTTTGGAGATTAGATTCGGAGATTAAGGACCGCCTTCTTCTTTGCTTTTTCCCGCAAACAGGTTTTAATCATTGTCCAATGCTGCATTCCCCTTAATAAACGTCGCGTAAGCTGTGGCGCCTGGCGACTAACTTTCCATATCTCCGGTACGGTATATCTTATTCTTTCCTAATTGTGCCGTTGCAAATTTCCCAGCGCCCGAAAGACGTTCGTTCACGGGAGACGTTTGGACATTGGGAGCTGGATACCGTGGAGTTCTTCCCTAAAGGCGCAGACTTCGTCAAATAACGGATGGATCCTTGGAGCAAGCAATACATTGAATCAATCAACCTCCAAGAAAATGCTTGAGTTGGAAAACCACTCACGAATTTTTCAAAGAATAACCGCCACACTTGGATTTACAATCTATCACTTACAAATTATTCAAGTTTTTTTGCAAGTACAGTCAAGATTAACTCAAGAGGGCAAATCTCTAGTCTCATCATAATAATTAAGGAGGAAATCTGCATATGAGTAAGAAAGTTAAAATGTTTTTGGCAATTTTTTCGATCTTTGCTGTATTTGGAAGTACGGCCGCTTTTGCAGCAGAAACTAAGGCGACAGATGAGTTGACATCACCGACTGATCTGCAAAGTCAGACGGTTACAAATACTGCAAATTCAATACTTGTTCCTGCCACAGAGGCAGAACTTCAAGTTCAGTTTAAACATGATTTCCAAGGGACTGTTATAGGGAACGGTGTTCGCTTACGGTCTACTCCTTCTAAAACGGGGGCAATTTTAGAATCGATGTATAGTGGTGAAAAAGTCTGGATTGATCAGAGCTACCCTACAAATGGTTGGTATCATGTTACCAGAATATCCACCGGTCGCACAGGTTATGTTTCTGACGATTATATTCAGCCTGATTTTGAGTGATTCTGAAAGCTGATTACTAACTTAAAAATAAAGAGATTTGACCTCAAAGGGACGAAGCAGGATAAACCTCTGCTTCGTCCCTTTTTCGTTTTTCCGCTATCTCTACTTTCTTGAACAGATTATGGGTCAGACTGATTATGATAATCACCTCAAAGAAGCGAATGAATAGTTCAAAACCTTGATGGTTAGCTAAGGAATCCGTGATAAGTGGACTCTTTTTAAGGAATACATTTTAAGTAGACGACTTGCTTACCAACATAACAAAATCAGTAAACAAAAAAACACAGTTGAAGCCATATCCGGGTCAGTTGTGTTCTTTACCCATTACTCATTCGTAAGAATCTCATACAATAAAAAATATCGCCTAGAAAAATATTCCTAGGTCTAATAGACTATATACAAATATTACTTGTGATTTAGGGGGATACTATGAAAATCGTAACATCTATAATGGTGGTTGCTGCTTTCTTAACAATTAGCGCTTGTTCGTCTGGCAATACAGAGGTCAGTAAAGACAATCAAGTGCAGAAACTTCAAGCAGAGTTGGCAACTGCCAAGAAAGAAAACGAGGCGCTTAAAAGCGTTTCAAACGGCAATTCTCAATCGGCAGATTCAAAGATAGAAGCCGCAACTGACAAATACCCTACTATTAGCAAAGGCACGCCTGTGACCATCAAAGACTATGCAGAGATCACTGTTAAAGATACTAAATTCGCAAAAAAGATTATTCCGTCGAATGCTAGTGGGCTCTATAGTCTGTATGAGTCAAAAGAAGCAGATTCTACATACTTTGCCTTAATACTTAAAGCGAAAAATTTGGGTTCCAGTGGCGTGGATTCCAGTAAAGTTGCAATTGTGAACTTAAAATTTGATAATAAATATGATTATGAAACATTCTCTACTATTGAGGAGAAGGGTGGAGAGGATTTTGGATATACAAGAGGGACAGATATTGATCCTCTTAAAACAGCTACACTTTATTATCTAGTCAAAGTGCCTAACGAGGTAGCAAAAAGTACCAAACCATTGAATGCAGAAATTTTAGTACAAGATAAAATATACAACTATAAAGTAAGATAAAAACAACCCCGGAGCAATCCGGGGTTTTAGTATTTCGTAAAGTATCTTGTTGCGTCTCCCATGGGCATGATGATCTTCTGATCCCGATCCCAGCCCTCGATGATGACGATATCCCTTAGCGTGGACTTGTATGCCCACATAATATAGTTATCCCTCTCCAGCTCAATCAGCCCGGCTCGTATGTCCGCTGTGGGTCTGCCTGTCTTTGTCTCAAGTTCCGCCATTGTGGGCATACAGCGACGGACCCGTGAATAATTGTACAGTATCCGAAGCAGCTTGCGCTCGATGTCCGCTAACATGATGATCACTCCTCTGCATTAATTATATGCAAACAAGCGTTCGTTATTCAAGATGCAAAAAAAGGAGCAGGAAGGGTCACCCCTCCTGCTCTTCAGGTTTGATTATTTAATTATACATATTAACATAAACATACGTACTAGCATCTCCGGTTATTTCTACTCGGTATATACCTTGCCCGTGTCTAATCTTAGCAAAGGCACTTGTTTCACTATCGGAAGACATTTGAACGTTATACACTACTTTATCTTGAACGTTTACATTTGAAAAATACACTTTCACTCTTGCTTTTCCAGTACCATTCATGAATGTATCGATACGTGTAGTACCATCAGAAATTATATGCCCACTAGCGAAAGTATAATTCTTATGTTTGTCTAAAGTCAATTCAGCCGCATAGGCACTCACACTAAATACGAAAGAAAGAACAAACATTAATAAAAAAACTGGCTTAAACTTTTTCAACTCAAACGACCTCCTAGAATTATGTAATAGTTCACTACTATCCTATCTCACTACCTGTGTCGAAGTAAGGGAAAATATGTAACTAACACAAGAAATTATCTAAAAATGTCAGAACCCGCAAACCAGTAGGTTTGGGGTTTTCTTATTTGAGTATGAATTCTACTTTGGTCCCGTCCGGATAATCTTCGAGCTGGTTCCCTACCCAGCTTCCAGACCCACGGTTATCCTTTGGACTTATGTACTTAATATCCGCACCCTCTCCACCTTCAGCACACATTGCCATTGGCCACTCGTCGCGGTCGTATCCTTTTTTAGTTGGATAGCCCTTAAGCGATTCCTTTTATCATCTGACACCTCCATAGTATTTAAATCTTCTCTATACTAATGGAGAGTCATGTCGAAGATCGCATAGCTTGTCGCAAAAAAAAGACCTTTCAATTATAGCGAACTAGAGAGAGTGAGAAAATTAAAATCCACTATTAAGCTTTATTTTGAATTTATAGACATAAATGTTTAGACAAGGGATTCTTTTTTGTATATTATTATTGTTGAATTTATAACCAATGAGGAGTGCTAAATATGAAAAAGGTATTGGTCAAAATTTTGCTTTCACTAAGCATAGGTCTTGCAGCTCTATCAACTTCAAATGCTCACGCCGCAGGTTTAGAATCAATAAATCTTGTGCCAAAAATGACAAGTAATACAGCACCTAGTGGTGAGGCTTTTGCAAGTTCAAGTATTGGTGGACAAGCATATATGCTTTTTGATCAAGTTAATACTAGTTATGATTATGATTGGGCAACCACTGCTCAACTTCCAGCCTATGTTGGATATGACTTTAAGGAGAACGCGGTAGTTACAAAATATACTTTAAGTCCTACTGATTCAGATACATATGTAAACGGCATACCTAAAACTTGGACTTTTCAAGGTTGGGATGGGACTCAATGGATAGATTTAGATAAACAGCAAGATCAAATAAACTGGAAAAGAGGAGAAATTAGAGAGTTTGCTATCATAAATAGCAAAAGCTATTCAAAATATCGTTTATATATAACAGCGGATAATGGCAGAACTGGTGGGTATACTTGTATTGGTGAACTGCAGTTATTCGGTTATAAAGAACCAATAACTCCGGATATACCCGAAATGGGGAATCGTGCAATACTTACAGTGACCATGATTACTGGTCTTGAAAAAGAATTCGATCTCTCAATGGATGAAGTATTAGCATTTATCAACTGGTATGATGCTAAGGATGCTGGTTCTGGGCCATCCAAGTATGCCATTGATAAGCACAATAACAACAAAGGACCATTCAGTAACCGTAAGGACTATGTAATATTCAATAAAATCCTTACGTTTGAAGTAAGTGAGTATTCAACTAAATAAACAACAAAGGACTCCATGCTGGTTACATAAGCAACGGAGTCCTTTATCATGTCTACTCTAAATTCAAACTGATCCCTCATGAAATACTTTCCGTTAATCTTGATCGACTCAAGCGAAAATTTTTCTACTGGACCACGTAATCCTCAAACGTCACCCGTATAACACCATATTCTGACTCGGATACTTTTTTTCTTCTCGACTTCCGTCTTGAAATTCACATGTAAAATAATAATACCGAGCCGAACTATCTTCTAACCAATTCATTCTTTTATCAACCACTTTTGCAACTCGTTCAATTTTTGGTTGCTTTAAATTTCTCACATGTTCTCGGTTTGAGGATATTATAATAGGCACAAAAACAACTAATAGTAAACCGATAACTGCAAGTAACATTTGAGGCTTCAGCCTAAACGGGACTACGCAGGTTGTAGTTAAATTACCATTGTGATAAACTGAATGTAATTTGATGATGGGAGTTGAACGGATATATGTAGAACTTTCTTGCTTCGAGATCACGAAAAGAACGGACTCAGCGATCGGCTGTGGTCGTTTTATTTCATCTCTGCAAGAAAGCTCTGCGTTTCGTTTGCGCTCCCTCTCCGGACAGTCATACGGCCCCTTGGAATTGGGCCGTATTTCCTCGTATGGATTAGAGCCGCAAGATAGCACCTTTCTTGCGGCTCTTTTTATTTCCAAACGAAAGGATGATTGCCATGCCCGCCATTCAGGTGACCAATCTCACTTTTGCCTATCCAGGCAGCTATGACCCCATATTCGAAAATGTTCATTTTCAAATTGATACAGACTGGAAGTTGGGCTTTACGGGGCGAAACGGTCGGGGGAAAACGACGTTCTTAAACCTGCTTCAGGGGAAATACGAATACAGCGGTACGATTTCCACACCAGTCGCCTTTGATTATTTTCCGTTTCCCGTCGAACACCCGGAGTATTTGACCTTAGACGTCGTCGAAGAGATCGTGCCAAACTATGAGAACTGGAAGTTAATGCGTGAACTGAACTTGCTTAAGGTTTCAGAAGACGTGTTGTACCGGCCATTCGAATCGCTGTCCCAAGGAGAACAGACGAAGGTATTGCTGGCCGTGCTATTCATCCAAGACAATCGATTTCTGCTCATCGACGAGCCGACCAATCATCTCGACTTGCACGCACGCAAGCTTGTCGCCGATTATCTGAATACGAAGCGCGGTTTTATTCTTGTTTCACACGACCGGGCTTTTCTCGACCGCTGTGTGGATCATATTCTATCGATCAACAAAACGAATATCGAAATCCAAAAAGGCAACTTCTCCAGCTGGTGGACGAACAAAACTCGCCAGGACACGTTCGAAATGGCACAAAACGAAAAGCTGTACAAAGACATACAACGTTTATCTACTTCTGCTAAACGTACTAGCGGCTGGTCTTTCGAGACCGAAAAATCGAAAAACGGCACACGAAATTCCGGTTCCAAGCTTGACAAGGGTTACGTCGGGCATAAGGCAGCAAAAATGATGAAACGCTCGAAATCCATCGAACAGCGGCAACACGCTGCTTTAGAGAAAAAATCGAAACTGCTCCGAAATATCGAACAGTCAGAAAGCCTTGCAATCTCTCAGCTCGTGTATCCCAAATCGGAATTGGCGATGCTGGATCACGTCACGATTTACTATGGGGAAAGAGCGGTTTGCAAGAACGTTTGTCTGACGATCGAACCAGGAGATCGGATTGCAATTTCAGGTCCAAATGGATCAGGTAAGTCTAGCTTGCTCCGTCTACTCAACGACGAGGCGCTACACTATACAGGAACGTTTCAGCGGGAGCCGCAGCTTCGCGTTTCCTATGTATCCCAGAATACTTCTTATCTGCGAGGAACGCTTTCCGATTATGCAGCAGAGCACAGAATTGACGAAAGCTTATTTAAGGCAGTGTTGCGTAAGCTAGATTTCGCCCGCATCCAGTTTGAGAAGGATATATCGGCGTTTAGCGGCGGTCAGAAGAAGAAGGTTCTGATCGCGAGAAGCCTATGTGAGGAGGCTCATCTGCATATTTGGGACGAACCACTCAACTTTGTCGACGTGATTTCCCGGATGCAAATTGAGGAGCTGCTGCTTGAGTACACGCCGACCATTGTATTCGTGGAGCATGATCGGGAATTTCATGACCGTGTCGCCACGAAAACGGTTGAACTCGGTGGGGATTAGAATTTTACAAAGTGACTTGGAGTAAGACATGATTTCAACGGCAGTCTAGGATTTTATTTTCTCGGCCTTGACTGCCGTTGTTTATATTATTGAGTGCAGTCTAATACTATTTCACGAATTCTAAGGGATTTATAATTCTTCTATAGCAGTTTTTGTTTCCATAAAATCATTCTATCTTTATAAAAGAGTAAAAAACCTCTCCGAACGTAGAGAGGTTTTTCTATATCTCTATTTTATTTACGTATAATGCTGTGACACTACGGATTTTATTTAAGTGAAGCTATAGCCTTATTTATTTCTTCTAATCCAGTCTTCAATCCTCTCTTTGCCTTGAAGGAATTATCTCGTAACTTGCAGTATCATTCTTATTTGAATAAATGAATGTTAGTAATGTAACATCTCCCTGTCTCAGGAAAGCATGAAAATTCCGGTAAGCATCTTCCCTATTCATACCTACATCAATAGAGAAATACAAGAAATTTTCATTTATATTATCGCATCTTGCATCACTGACCAAAGGTATGTCCATCTTTTGTGAGTCCTTATATGCTCTTCTTATGATTTGATATGTCGGTGTGTAGAAATATACTAACGATGGGCTTTTTTTATTTACAGCAAATTATTTTCATAAACTTTGATTATCCGGCTAGATTCCTCTTGAAACATATCACTACGATCACTCTCTAACCCTTTGGTTATAGCTAATT
Source organism: Paenibacillus sp. FSL R10-2782 (assembly GCF_038592985.1). Taxonomy (NCBI): domain Bacteria; kingdom Bacillati; phylum Bacillota; class Bacilli; order Caryophanales; family Paenibacillaceae; genus Paenibacillus; species Paenibacillus sp. FSL R10-2782. Next base: position 2,996,380 of record NZ_CP151951.1, read on the forward strand.
GAATTTGTTCGTCCGTGAAATCGTAGTACCAATGATTTTTCGAAACAGAAACGGATGCTTCATCCTGTCTTTTTTCCTCAGATAGAGAAGCAGAAACAAATGCTGTTATAAATACACCTATGACAACAGCTAAGATAATGCACGCACGTTTTATTTTGTTGTTCATGATATATTATTTTACGCTTGCAATTGCGGCATTAATTTCTTCTAATTCAGATTTGTATTTAGATAGTCCTTGCCCTGTCTCAGCTAAATCTTTCTTGGTTTCAGCAACACCCGCTTCACTGGAATAGACTTCTCCAGATCATTTTTTCTCATTTCCATTTTGTGATGCTCCAAGCCTCGAACCTGCCTGACTCCACGACTTTGTCGAAATTAGAATCAGCTTTTGAACTTATCGAAATAGATTGTTCCTTAACTGCCGACGAATCTGTTCACCTTCATTTAGAGCTTTTTTATTATGCGATGCTCCATTCTCATTGGACGACAGAGGACTGATATATGGAAAAAATAATCCAAGGGCTCATAAAAAACAGAATTGAATGATGATTTACGCATCCACTCACTTCGTCACACTTATGCAGTCCTCATGCTTGAAGCTGGTGCAGACATTAAGTTTGTTCAAGAGCAGCTTGGTCACGGCAGCGTTCAAATTACATCCGATGTGTATGCGCACATCTCTAAAAAGTTGGAAAAACGCAGTATGGATAAATATGAGCAATACACAGCTTCTATTCTCGGTTCAGAGTTGGGGGATAAAAAAGGGACACCACAGAAGAAATAACGATTTCCTCCAAGGCGTCCCCCAAACTAAAAATCCCTCAACGCTTAGAGCGCCAAGGGATTCCACATTTTAGTAAAGCGTCAAATATTGATCACGTTCCCATTGATGCACTTGGGTGCGATACATATCCCATTCAATTTCCTTAAGCTCGTAGAAGTAAGCCAGCGCATGGTCACCCAGAGCGTCAGAGATAACTTCGCTCCGAATAAGCTCGGACAACGCTTCTTTCAAGTCTGCAGGCAGGCTTGGAATCCCTTCTTCAATCCGCTCTTCCTCAGACATAACATAGATGTTACGATCAATCGGTGCTGGCAGAGCCATTTGGCGTTTGATACCATCCAAACCAGCTCTCAGCATCACAGCTAGTGTCAAATAAGGATTCGCAGCCGGGTCAGGATTACGAACTTCGACGCGGGTACTCAAACCACGAGATGCCGGAATTCGAATCATCGGACTACGGTTACTGGCGGACCATGCAACGTAACAAGGAGCTTCATAACCCGGTACAAGACGTTTGTACGAATTCACCGTTGGATTCGTGATTGCTGCCATCGCACGTGCATGCTTGAGAATACCAGCCATATAATGGCGAGCCGTCTGGCTCAATCCGAGTTCGTCTGATTCATCATAAAATACGTTTTCATTGTTCTTGAATAACGATTGGTTACAGTGCATACCGGAGCCATTCACGCCAAACAAAGGTTTTGGCATAAAGGTGGCGTGCAGACCATGCTGACGTGCAATCGTCTTAACAACGAGCTTGAACGTTTGGATCTGATCGGCAGCTTTGACTGCATCCGCATATTTAAAGTCAATCTCATGCTGGCCAGGTGCAACTTCATGATGGGACGCTTCAATTTCAAAGCCCATCTCTTCAAGCTTAAGAACAATTTCCCGACGGCAGTTTTCACCTAGATCCATCGGTGCCAAGTCAAAATACCCACCTTGGTCATTCAGTTCTGTAGTCGGTTCACCTTTTTCATCGGTTTTGAACAGAAAGAATTCAGGCTCCGGTCCGACATTCATCGAAGTGTAACCCATTTCTTCTGCTTCCTTAAGTACACGTTTCAAGATACCGCGCGGGTCGCCGGCAAAGGGAACCCCGTCCGGCTTATAAATATCGCAAATCATACGAGCTACACGATCCGAGGTTACCCATGGAAATACTACCCATGTATCCAGATCCGGGTATAAGTACATGTCAGATTCTTCAATGCGTACATAACCTTCAATGGAAGAACCGTCAAACATCATTTTGTTATCCAGCGCTTTTGGCAGTTGACTAACCGGAATTTCTACGTTCTTAATCGTACCAAGCAAATCTGTAAACTGCAAACGAATAAAACGAACATTTTCTTCTTCGGCAATCCGAAGAATATCTTCTCTGGTATAACTCACACTAACCTCTCCCTTTCTGTAACGACTATATAAAAATCAGCTGTTCCATAATCCTTTTAAATAATAAGGCCTGGTCTGCAAGTAAAGCGGTTGTAAGCCAAAATGCAGGCTCTACATTATCTCTTATTAAAAAAACGTGATAATTCACCTTGGATCAGGGATACCTGTCCTGGTCTTTTACCTGCCACAAGCTGTTGTTTCAGCAAGCGGTGAAGCTGGGTATCGGACATCTCACGACGTTTGACTTCCGTATCTGCAGTAATAACAGTAGCTTCTTCCGATTCCTTGGTGACCGGATTCATGACTTGTTTAATTCCCGCAATGTTAACACCCTTCTCAATCAACGCCTTGATTTCAAGCAAACGCTCTACATCGTTAAAAGAAAAAAGACGTTGGTTACCCGACGTACGGGCAGGAACTATCAAGTTATGCTGTTCATAATAACGAATCTGACGTGCTGACAAGTCCGTTAGCTTCATGACAATACCTATTGGAAATAAGGCCATGTTTCTGCGAATTTCGTCGCCCATTTGTCATCAACCTTCCAGTGATCTATTATTCACCTTATTGTACATTTAGCTGATGCAAAGTGTCAATGATATGTTAGAAAAACTCACAATAATTTACGTTCTTTCATCGTTTGCAGGGCCATCAGCACTCCATATTTCACATGAGAGTAGGTTAAGCCCCCTTGCATGTAACCAATATAGGGTTCACGAATCGGAGCATCTGCAGATAATTCCAGACTCCCTCCTTGTATAAAAGTGCCTGCAGCCATAATAACCGGATGCTCATAGCCCGGCATATCCCACGGCTCCGGCACCACATGGCTATCTACAGCGGCAGCACGCTGAATCCCTTGGACAAAAGCAATTAAATGCTCAGGTCCGCTAAAAGAAATGGCCTGAATCAAATCGGTGCGTTCCTCATGCCAGGCAGGTTTCGTTTCAAATCCCATGTCTTCAAAGACCGCCGCTGCGAATATACTCCCTTTAACCGCTTGCCCAACCAGTGTTGGAGCAAGAAATAAGCCCTGAAAGATACCTCTTGTGGTACCTAACATGGCCCCTACCTCACCACCGATTCCAGGCGCAGTTAAGCGGTATGCTGCCAGTTCCACATACTCCTGTTTACCGCAAATATATCCTCCCGTTTCGGCAATACCGCCACCAGGATTTTTAATCAGTGAACCTGCCATCAAATCGACACCGACCTGAGTAGGCTCCAGCTTTTCGGTAAATTCACCATAACAATTGTCCACAAAGACAATAACGTCAGGTTTAATCGCCTTTACACGGGCTGTCATTTCCTCGATATCTGCCACACTAAAGGAAGCTCTCCAATCATAGCCGCGTGAACGCTGGATGCCGATCACCTTCGTATTGGCATGGATTGCAGCCTCCACTGCTTTCCAATCTACTTTATCTTCTGCTGTCAGCGCCGTTTCTCCATAAGTAATGCCAAAATCCTGCAATGACCCGGTCCCATCGCCGGGCTTACCGATCACTTTGTGAAGCGTATCATACGGTTGCCCCGTAATATACAACAGCTCATCACCTGGACGCAGAACGCCGAATAAAGCAGTGGCAATCGTATGCGTTCCCGAGGCAAAGTGCGGGCGAACCAGCGCCGCCTCCGCACCGAACACATCAGCATAAACCTCCTCCAGTACCTCACGTCCCCGGTCATTGTACGCATATCCCGTAGAGCCGGCAAAATGGAAATCGCTCACTTGCTTCCGCTGAAATGCCTGAATAACCTTCCACTGATTTGCATCTACAATATGATCTATACGCTGTAGCCGTTCCTGTATTTTGCATTCTGCTGTTTCCTGAATTTGTTGGATTTCCGGACTAAAAACTACCATCTTACCTTCATGACCCTCTCTCTTTACGCAGACTTAGGCTATTGTTGTTATAATATCGTTCGCTTGGAATGATAAGCATTATCATTGAATTGACCTAAAAACATCATCAGATGTTAACCTTCTGTGAAGTCCCTGAGGGCATGACCATATTTTTCATATTCGCCTCGCTGAACTTCTACCTCATAAATGACATCATTCCCATCATATTCGGTCAGAAGTACGTCCCCGATCCGGTAAAGCACCGATGTCAGATCCCCACGTTCTGCCGGAATACGGAATCTCAGCGTATCTCCACTCAAGTGCTCCTGAATCAGCTCACGAAGACGTAGCAGATCACTTTCATCGAAGGAACTGATTTTCAAATAGCCCTCGCCGGAAGGAAGCATTTCCAGTTGCTCAGGAGTACAAGCGTCTTTTTTATTAAACAATACGATCTGTGGCTTGTCCGCTGCTCCCAATTGCTCCAAAATCGTTTCCACGACCTTCATCTGTTCGTCACGCATATCCGAAGAAGCATCTACCACATGCAAAATAAGGTGAGCCTCATTCGCTTCCTCCAAAGTAGCGCGGAAAGAAGCAACCAAATCATGAGGAAGATTTTGAATGAAACCAACGGTATCTGTAAGAATAATCTCTTTGCCGCTCGGCAGCTCCATCGTTCTGGAGGTAGGGTCCAGCGTCGCAAACAGTTGGTTCTCAATATATACATCAGCCGCTGTCAGCTGCTTTAACAGCGTTGATTTACCCGCATTGGTGTAGCCGACAAGCGCTACCTGCACAATACCGCTCTTTTGCCTGCGCTCTCTATGTAAATACCGATGACGGGTGACCTCCTCCAACTGACGTTTCAAATCACTGATGCGATCACGAATGTGACGACGATCTGTCTCCAGCTTGCTTTCACCTGGACCACGTGTTCCGATTCCACCACCGAGTCGTGACAGATTTTTTCCATGTCCAGACAAACGGGGCAACAAATAGGACAGCTGCGCCAGTTCAACCTGAATAATACCTTCTCGTGTTTTCGCTCGCTGGGCAAAGATGTCCAGAATAAGCTGCGTTCGGTCGATAATTTTGAGATCCAGACTTTCTTCCAGATTTCGCACCTGAGCCCCCGACAGCTCCTGATCAAAAATAGCCGTATTCGCACCCAATTCCTCGGCAGCTGCGCGCAGTTCCTCTACCTTACCTTTGCCGATAAACCATTTGGAATCCTTTACTTCCTTGTTCTGGGTCAAAACGCTAAGCACTTCAACACCAGCCGTCTCAGCCAGCTTCACAAGCTCATCCAGAGAGTATTCTGTATTGATGCCAGAACGCTTGACTTCATCCGTAATCAGACTGACCAGTACCGCCTTATCCTGCATTTCGGTTTGTGTATCATAAGTGGAGTTCGCCATATTGTTTGCTCCTTTATTTTCCATATTAACTCTCGCACAGAGACCGACCTGATATTCAGGCCGGCCCCCGTTCGACGTTATACAATTCGATGTGATTCAGATTTCTATTATCGCCTATCTTTTGTCCATTTTCAAATCCTCTGGACGCAGCGTCATCAGTTCCTGCTTTCCCGGCTGCCCGCTTCTGTACTGATTGAGCAACCTGACAGCCTGATGCCGAATCGCTTTTTCGATCACATTGCGGACATAACGCGCGTTGCTAAATGCATGAAGACTGTCGTTGCGTTCATTCAACAGATGCTCTTTCATTTTGAGTATGGACTGAGGCATGAGAATATAATCCCGTTCTTTGGCCATCATTTCGGAAATTTGGATAAGCTGATCCACGGTATAGTCCGGAAAATCCAGCTGGATGGGAAAACGGGAAGGCAAGCCAGGATTCGTACGCAAAAAGAAGTCCATCTCTCCCGAGTATCCGGCAAGGATCAAAATAAATTGATTTTTCTGATCCTCCATGGATTTTACTAAGGTATCAATAGCTTCCTTTCCAAAATCCTTTTCCCCTCCCCGCGCCAAACTATACGCCTCATCAATAAACAGCACCCCACCCAAAGACTTTTTCACCAGATCCCGCGTTTTTTGCGCTGTATGTCCGATATACTCTCCTACCAAATCAGCCCTCTCCACCTCAATCAGATGGCCTTTGCTCAGTACTCCCATTTTTTGCAGCATTTTAGCGATAATGCGGGCCACCGTCGTTTTCCCTGTACCCGGGTTTCCTTTGAAAATCATGTGATATACGTGCGCGTTACTCAACAGCCCCGCATCAGTACGCATATGGGCAATTTGCAAAAAAGCATATACTTCAAATACCAGATCTTTGATGTTATCCAAGCCAACGAGATGATCGAGTTCCTTCTGAATTTCCTGATAGAGACTAAGATACTGCGGTAACGCCTGCGACTTGGTCGAAGTTGCTGCATCCGTCTCATCAACATTTACCGAAGCTATCGGCTCCGGGCTACGCAGCACGACATTGATTTGTCTGGAAGGTCTCTCCTCCGTCCGCTTGCCCGCGGCGATTCCCCGTCCGTTCATGCATCCATCACCTCAACATTTCTTCAGGCACAGCTTACCCTATTAATGTATTCGGCCCGGCATGTCCTTATTAGCATAAAAGCAACAGGAGCTTGTGCAAAGCATTTTGTTTATAGAGAAGCTGCCTTTATGAGAAAACGTTATACGTTTCAGGACACCCAGGTTTGGGCACTGAGCCACCACTTTTGCAGCGTCCATTTGGCGTAAGCCAGTACCTCTCTCGATTGATGAAGCGGCATATTCAGTACTTTAGATTCCGCCAGAGCCATCTGAGGACGTTCCAAATTCAAAAATCGGGCTATTTCCAGCGCCCGTGGACCATGATAACTGTGGGTGATAATCACAGTCGAGCTCCAACCATACTCCTGCATGATACGCTGGCTATATAGTAGATTTTCGTAGGTGCTGGTCGCATGGTTTTCCAACACAATATGCTGCGCTGGAATACCTCTGTCAACCAAATAGCGTTGCATCCCCTCAGCCTCAGTATACGGGTAAGTTGGTTTGTCCAGCCCTCCGCTTACAATCAGACGCTTTACTGTACCGTTGCGGTATAGCTGCAGGGCCTCGTTCAGCCTCTCCTTTAGCCCCGGACTTGGCTCTGCTCCCCACATGGAAGCCCCAAGTACAATTCCTACCTGTGCTTGCTGAAGCGGAGTGGTAGAGGCAGCGTTATTCATATCCCAAAATCGAATACCTCCCCATACCAAAGCGATCACAATGATAACCAGCAGACAAAGCATAAGACGTTTGGCTGCTGAAAACTTTTTTTCTAGGCGGCTCAGCCTGTTTTTTGATTCAGAACTTTTTGGCCCAGTGCTTCTAATCCTCTGCAAAACCTTCACCGTTCCCTTTTAAAATCACCGTTGTGAAACCATTCTGCCCGGTGTTTCAGCGACATTTTAAAATATGGGAATTTATGGGTATCTATCCGTCGTAAAACCTCAGCCGCAGTACGATTAGCCAGTTCTGCCTCCTGTGTCGAGATATGCCCGCGCTGTAACGCATCCTCCAGCTCATCCTCATCCACTAAAAAGATTTCGCCATTTTTAAGTACAACAACATCCAAATACAAATCGTCAAACCAGGGCACTCCCTGATCAGTCACTCCCTGATTTCGGCAGGTATCAATATACCATTCCACAATCTGCTCCCGATTGTCGAACATAGCAGTTACTACATAATGCGCACCCTTCGGATAATATTGCAACCAGGAATACCCTTTATCCGCTATGCAAAACGTATGACCGCCGTAGCTTTTCCATAACGGCTCCTTGAGACTCAAAATGGTATACAAGGTCACATATCCTGTAAACACGTCACTTTCCACATACCGGCAAGCAAACTTGCGGTTCGTTATTCTGCGCCAGTTGGCCCGGTCTCCGAATTTGCGCTTCATAAATGATGTTCCTCTCCAACATTGGTAAAACCAGCTTACCATATTTAAACTGTACACTCAAAAATAACACCCTTTACCACAACAAAAAAGGTATTCCCAGACCATAATATGGTCCGAAAATACCTTTAGTATAAAACAAATACATATCACACACAGCATACGTCTTCTAATCTCGGTTGCGAAGTCCACGATTGGAGCTCGACTGACCGTTGGAGTTGGTTTCCTGACTGCCATCCGATGTGGTTCCTGTGGTAGATGGATCCGTGGTAACTGGATTTACCGTGGAATCACTATTGAAGGTACCTGCATCTGGTATTGTTGTCTGACCATTCCCCTGGTTCGTGTCACTACCGATGCCGGAGCCGCCACTATGATTGCCTGTACTGCCAGTGCCATTTCCGCCAGTGTCTCCAGGAATCGTCGGAACCTGTCCCGGGCTGGTGCTATTATCGGTACCTCCAGGAACTGTATTCCCCTGATCGGTGCCGTTCTGACCGTCTGTAGTCCCGCTGTTATCCGGTAATGTTCCATCCTGATTCGGATCGGTTCCCTGCTGCGGATCTACCGGAGTGGTCTCTGCCGGAATTTCCACACGGATTGTATTGGATGGAGCAGATTCCTTACCATCCGCTCCATAAGCCGTTACATAATATTCATACGACGCTCCGGCTAATGGAGACGTATCTTCTCCACTTGTGCCTTTCATTGCCTCCATAATCACCGTAAAGCCCCCTTCGGAAGCCTCTTTGCGATACACGCGGTATTGCACATTGTCTCCCGCTGCCGCAGTCCAGGACAACGATACAATTTGTGTATCCTGACTATAAGACCCGCTCAGCCCGCTTGGAGCAGTAGCCTGAACTGGCACGTCTGGCTTCTGCTCAACTGGTGGTTCATATCCTTTTGGCTGGCTGAATTGCGTAACCGGGTGCCCCTTGAGGGCTTCACCCATGACCCTTCCGAAAAAGGCTGCCGACTGCCCACTGTAGTTTCTCAGCATATGTTTGCTGTCCGGCTTGTCATAGCCCATCCATACCGCACCAGTATATTCCGGCGTATAACCGACAAACCAGATATCACGGTTGCCACTATTCCCGCTAATTCCACTCTGGGTTGTACCGGTTTTACCCGCTACTGGCCAATCAATACGGGCTTTGCGGCCCGTACCGCTATTGACTACGTTTTGCATCATCTGCGTCATTTCATAAGCTGTTTTCTCGCTCATTACGGTTTTAAATTCTTCTTTGTGAGTGTAAACCGTTTTGTCATCACTATCGTTAATTTGCTTGATGGAGTAAGCTTTTTGGAACTGTCCATTATTGGCAAAAGCACTGTATGCCTGTGCCATTTCAAGCGTGTTCGTTCCTTTACTTAATCCACCCAATGCGATAGCGAGCGAGTGATCATTTTTGTCCATCGGGATGCCTACGCTTTCCGCGAATTGGACCCCTCTTTCCACACCGATCTGATTGAGCAACCATACTGGCGGGATATTTTCAGACTTTGTAATCGCATCGGTCATACTGATGGTCGAAGAGTAACCATGCAAGTTTTTCGGGCTATACCCGTTAAAGCTCTGTCGCTCATTACTCAAAGGTGTATCCATTGTAAATTTGCCGGATTCGAGAGCCGGCGCATACGCCGCAATAGGTTTAAAGGCCGAGCCTGGCTGTCTGCGGCTTTGCGTAGCGCGGTTAAAGGTTCCCTTTTTGTAATCCCGTCCGGGTGCCATTGCGGCAATTCCGCCCGTCTGGTTGTTAATGATGACCATGGAGCCCTGAACAGGCTGATCGTCCGGACTTTTTTCGAACATACTATCATCTGCCATCGCCTGATCCAGCGCATTTTGGGCCTGAGCATCCATCGTCGTATGAATTTTGTAGCCGCCAACGATCAGATCGTTTCCGCTGACTCCCGGCAAAGCATCCTCCGCCTCATTCATCACATATTCCATAAAATTTTGATACTTTTGAACTTTTTCCGGCTGCTTGTAATCATAATCTACAGCCTTGGCCTCTTCCATTTCCTGCTTGCCAATCATTCCCTGCTCAAACATTAGCTGAAGAACCACAGCACGTCGTTCCTTTGAGTTTTCCGGATTACTGATTGGATTATATTTGGAAGGCCCTTTTGGAATAGCTGCCAATGTGGCGATCTGCCATAGCTTTAATTCTTTTAAGTTCGATTGCCCAAAGTACCCCACCGAAGCTGCCTTGATTCCTGAATAGGAGCGTCCAAACCAAATTCGGTTCAAATACAACGTAATAATCTCATCTTTAGTCAAATTCCGTTCTAGCGCCATTGCAATGGATACCTCGGTCGCTTTACGGAAAAAGGTCTTGTCACGCGACAAAAAAAGGTTTTTGGCCAACTGCTGGGTCAGCGTACTGCCACCCTCCACTGCCGAACGGGCTACGATATCTTTTACGGCCGCCCGGCCGATAGACCAAATATCAACCCCCTGGTGCTCCATAAATCGTTTATCCTCAGTTGCTATAAAAGCTTTTTTGAGCAATGGTGGAATTTCTTCACTTTTGACAGGATCGCTTTTTTGTACGGACAGCTCGCCCATAAGCACACCATTACGATCGTAAACCTTTGATGTCTCGTTCACTGTAATTTTATCCTTATTGGCTTTGTAAATTTGTTCGCCATTTACCATGACAAACAAATATCCACCCAACGCGCAAAATATAGCTAACGCCGCCGTAATAAACAGGGTCCATCCAACTTGCTTAGCTGTAATCTTCTTTTTCTTGCCCTTCGGCTTCTCTTTAGGTGTGTTTCTATTGCGATTGCCGGATCTGGACAATGAATCATTTGGCATTCCCCTGACTCCCTTTCGCGAATAATCATATGTTGCCGATCGTATACATAGCTTGCTGTCGACAGCATGAAAGCAATCGGAATGAAAAGAACAACCTGTTGAGGTTGCTCCCGGTCACATTCCTATACGGTTAGACGAGACGGTCGTTTAAAAAGTTTCATCAACCCAGGCGACCGTCAAGCCGTAATCAGTTATCGCTGGCGTTATCCTGTTGCTGTACAAGCGACACATTGCGTTGCGGTGAAAAGGTGGAAATAGCATGCTTGTAGATCAGCTGTTGCTTTCCATCCGAGTCGATAACAATTGTGAAGTTGTCAAATGCTTTAATCGTTCCCCGCACCTGAAATCCGTTGATCAGGTACACCGTTACTGGTATAGAATCCTTGCGCAATTGATTCAGAAACGTATCTTGGATATTAATGGACTTGTTCATTTTAGCCGTACCCCCAATAATCATTTGGATTGTTTTGAAGTATATTCAAGGTCTGTCCGGAACTTTCCTGCTATAATTTCGTGTATTCGGGCTGCATGAGCAGAAAAATTTCCGAAATCGGTGACATCTACCCACTGGATATCCTTCATATGGCGAAACCACGAGAGCTGCCGCTTCGCAAAATGACGCGTATCCCGTTTCAGCCAAGTCACCGCCTCTTCCAAAGACACCTCTCCTCGCAGGTAGGAGGATATCTCTTTATAGCCTAGACCTTGCATGGAGATGGCATCGCTTCGCACTCCCCGTTCCATTAAGGAAGTTACCTCAGCAACAAGCCCTTGATCGAGCATCCCGTCAATTCGGTCTTCAATACGTTTATATAGCATTTGCCTATCCATTGTCAAACCTACGATGCAGAGCTGATAGGGAGATTCCTTTTTTTGACTGGCCAATTGTGAGCTAAGCGTCGTTCCGCTAACATGATAAATTTCCAACGCTCGAACGACTCGGCGGCGGTCATTGGGATGAAGACGACGTGCACTTTCGGGATCAACCGCCTGTAGTCGGGCATGAAGCGCCTCGGCCCCAAATTGATCGGCATAATCAAGCTGTTCCTGACGAAAAGCTTCATCAGCTCCCACCTCGGAAAACTGGTATTCATAGCAGACAGACTCCACATATAAACCTGTCCCACCTACGATAAACGGCAGTTTCCCTCTGGCATGAATATCTGGTATGAGGCGACGGCAATCTTCCTGAAAAGCAGCTACCGAATATGGGTATTCCGGCTCATGAATATCAATCAAATGGTGCTTGATTCCTTCCATTTCCTGTTCGGAAATTTTGGCAGTTCCAATATCCATATGACGGTACACCTGCATGGAATCTCCGGAAATAATTTCCCCGCCAAATTGCCGTGCCATCTCGATGCTTAATTTCGTCTTGCCGACCGCAGTCGGGCCGACAAGAACAAGTAGTTTAGGCTTAGATGCCGCTATCAATATCAATCACTCCGTACACTGTTTTCGTTGTGCCTCGTTGCTCCACACGGAAGCCGAGGCGGGCAAATTCCCCACTGCCCCGTTTTTCCTTCAATACAATTGTTTTCCTTGCAATCCGTTTTGCCTGAACAATACTTTCCTCATCCAGCGCATCCGGGTTAGCCAACCCTCTCAATGGACTGATTGCACTAGAATCAAGCAACGGATCACGGAACATCGGGTCAAAATAGATAATATCCACACTGCGATCCGGCAAGCTCCTCAAATAGTCCAAATGATGACCAAAACGAACTTCAATGCTGGAAAATGCCTCATCTACCGCAGCGTTACCGGAACGGTAATGCCTCATTCCATCCTTGATTAAAGCATAGACAGGAAAAGAACTTTCCACAGCAGTTACTTGTCCAGAGCTTCCCGTTCCAATTGCAAACAGGAGGGAATCCGTTCCGAGTCCTGCCGTGCAATCTAGCACGGTATCCCCCGGAACGAGCCGAGCGGCGGTCAACATCGGATCAGGCTCGCCCTTCAGCACCCGCTTGGCTCGGATGAAGCCCATGCTCGGGTGAAAAGTCATCGCCGGTTGTTCCGAGCTAATCAGCCTCACCCCATCCTGTACGAGCACCAGCACTTGACGAACTCTATGAGCAGCAGTCAGCCTTGCTACCGATATACCACGACGGGGTGCATACAGCACTCCCAGCTCAGCTGCAAGCAGTTCCGCCCGCTGCACGACCTCAGCCGAGGGAGAATCCCCTGTAGTTACCAACAAATGGGATTCTCCCTCCTGGAGCCTCGCCTGCTTTTCTTCTTCACGGTTTTCCCGATCCTGTAACATATACAAACTCCCTTACATTACTCTCTTAAACAGCTTCTCCAAATCATATGTGGAAAAGGATACAACGATAGGCCTCCCATGCGGGCAGGTGTACGGCTGTCTGCACGCCGCCAAACGCTCCAGCAGTACGACAGCCTGTCGGTCGGTCAGCTTTTGGTTTGCTTTGATCGACGCCCGGCAGGAGCACATGATCGAGGCTGCCTCCCGTAGCTTAGCCAGATCTATTGCTTTTTCATCCAGCACCCATCCTGCCATTTCCTCAATAACATCCGCTTCTTCTCCTTGAGGAAGCCAGTAAGGATAGGAGCTAACACGGAAGGTTTGACCTCCAAAATGCTCCAAATACACTCCCGCCTGCTCAAACCAGTGCAGCCTTGTTTTCAGCTTTTCCGTCTCCGAGGGCGTAAATTCTAATGTAATCGGCAGCAGTAGCTCCTGCGATACCGCCTCGGGATTGCCGAATTTTTCATAATAAAATTCGTAGTTAACCCGTTCATGCGCAGCATGCTGGTCAATTAAATACAGCCCCTGATCGTTCTGCGCAATCAAATAGGTTCCATGGTGCTGACCAATCAAATTTAGCTCAGGAAAAGCGGGCAACTCGGGAGCCTCACCCGATACCACTGCCAACTGCTCTGCATTCAGCCGTGACTGACGTGTCTTCTGATCCGTGAAATAGCGGGAATCCTCGGCGTTTCCTCCACCCGGTGAAGCAGAAGACCGATAAGCTACAGAAGCAGCCGCTTCCTGTACTCTGCCGCTGTACAAGGGGGATGAGCTCGATCCGGCTTTATTCCCATCGTTTCCATCCACAAAATCTGCATCCAGTTCCTCGTCACTGACACGTTGCCCAGAAGACGGGTTCCCCCGACCAGAGGCAGGGAGCCTTTCCCTAGCTTGACGTTGCTCACGCTCCGTGCAAAGCCTGTGGTTTTCCTCATTCTCGTCCAAGCGAATGGATTGGCGCGGGTCACGACCCTCCGGGTAAGATCCGGAAAGCGACTGTGCCTCCCTCCGGCTCTCGCCAGCAGAAGAATTTCCTTCCATATCGTTTCCCTTCGAGAAATGAAACTGCTCCTGGACGAACGAGCCGCTATCCTTACCGCCAATTTCGCGCTTGACCGCCTTCGGAATCAGTACCTGTTGTCCTAAAACAGCCTTTACCGAATCCTCAACCAGTTGAAACAGCTCGGCTTCCTTGCTGAACCGCACCTCCAGCTTGGCGGGATGAACGTTAACATCTACTAGTGAAGGATGCATTTCCAACTGGATCACAGCCAGTGGAAAACGATTGATCGGCAGCAAAGTATGATACGCTTTGAGCAGCGCCTGATTCAATCCATAGCTGCGCACAAAGCGTCCGTTCACCACCGTTGAGATGGCGTTCCGATTCGATCTGGTCCACTCCGGGCGACTGACATAGCCGCTAATGCGGTAATCCAGACTCTCTCCTTCCAGCAGCAGCATGGATTTCGCAGCCGAAGTTCCATAAACCGCAGCAATCACCTGAAGCAAGTCACCATTGCCCAGCGTTTGAAGCAGTGTATTCCCATTATGCCTTAAGGTGAAGGCAACTTCCGAATGCGAGAGCGCCATTCGGTACAACACATCCGAAATGTGCCCCAGTTCTGTCTGGATCGTTTTCATATATTTCAGCCTTGCAGGCGTGTTATAAAACAGCTCCCGGACGGTAAAATCCGTCCCCTGTCGGGCCACTGCATCCTCATGGAGCATCAGCTTGCCGCCCTCAATTACCAATTTGCGGGCACGTCCGTCATCTCCGGCTGCTGTGAGCAGCTCCACTTTCGATACAGCCGCAATACTCGGGAGTGCTTCTCCCCGGAAGCCCAGGCTCGTGATCTGGAACAGATCGCGTCCGTGTCCGATTTTGCTGGTCGCATGCCGATAGAACGCCGTTTCCACATCTTCAGGCTCGATGCCACTACCGTTATCCGTCACCCGGATGCTTTGCAGTCCGCCTTCCTCTACCCATACGTCGATACGGGTACCGCCCGCATCAATCGCATTTTCCACCAGTTCCTTCACGACGGAGGCTGGACGCTCCACAACCTCACCGGCAGCAATCTGGTTGGCAATATGCTCATCCAGTACCCGAATTTTAGACATCCTTTTAACCTCCCCCTGACTTCAAAGTGTGATGAAAAACTGGAAATATAATATCGTTACCAACAGATATGGGTACTATAGGCCGTTGGCCTTGTTCTTCAGTTCGTTTAATAGCTGCATCGCCTGCAAAGGTGTCATGTTCATGACATCGGCGTTTTTCACCTTGCGTAAAATCTGGCGCACAATTGGGTTAACCTCGGTCGTCTCCAGCTGCGGCTTGACAGGAGCAAGCTCTTGCTCTCCGAAAATAGACAGCTGTACGACTCCGGTAGCCGTATGTTCCAGCACACTGGTGTCTTCCACAGCCTTTTGCGTGTTTTCTTTTACAACGGTGGCTTGCTGTGACACAGGCGAAGCCCGCAATGCCGCTTCTCTGCTCTCCCGCAGCGTCTGATCTGAATGGGTGCTGTCCGAAACAACGTTTTCCCTTGCTGCTGCAACAACCTCGGTGCCCGCCGTCACTTGGGCAGCCGCGTGCTCAAAGCCATGCAATAGCCCATTGGCACGTTCAATGATATTATCCGGCAAACCCGCAAGACGAGCACAATAGATACCGTAACTGCTGCTGGCCGCGCCAGATATGAGCTTACGCAGGAAATTCACCTTGTCGCCGCTTTCCTGTACCGCCATGGAATAGTTTCGCAGCGAGGACAGGCTTTGCTCCAAATGGGCCAGCTCATGAAAATGCGTAGACACCAGCGCCTTACAGCCGATCGTGTCATGGACAAATTCAATCACAGCTTGAGCAATCGCCATTCCCTCACTGGTGGACGTACCTCGTCCCAACTCGTCAATAATGATCAGGCTTCGCGGAGTCGCTTTGTCTGTCATGACCTGAATATCAGCCATTTCCACCATGAACGTACTCTGGCCGCCGATCAGATCATCCGCCGCACCGATGCGCGTAAAAATGCGATCCAGCATCGGCACTTTGGCATGTGCAGCCGGAACGAAGCAGCCGATCTGCGCCATGATTGCGATCAGCGCAACCTGACGCATATACGTGCTTTTCCCAGCCATATTCGGTCCGGTGATTAGCAAAATATGCGCATCTGCTTCCTCCAGCGCCGTACCATTGGCGATAAAGCTGCCATCCTTCATCACAGCTTCCACAACGGGATGTCGCCCTTGCTCCACCACGAAATCATATCCCGTTGTCAGCTCAGGCTTCACGAAGCCACGCTCTGCACTGACCGATGCCAGCGACTGGTACACGTCAATTTCTGCCACTCGCTCTGCCAGCTTTTGCAAACGCGGAATTTCAGTATTTAGTTTACTCCGAAGCTCAGAGAAAAGAGAGTACTCCAGATCCACCATCTTATCCTCGGCTTCCAAAATCAGTGATTCCTTTTCCTTCAGCTCCGGTGTAATATATCGTTCCGCATTCGCCAGCGTTTGCTTGCGTTCATATCGCCCTTCTGGCAATGAAGCCAGGTTGGATTTGGTTACCTCGATATAATAGCCAAATACTTTGTTATATCCAATTTTGAGCGACCGAATGCCCGTTGCTACACGTTCCTTCGCCTCCAGCTCGGCGATCCAGCGCTTGCCGTTCACGCTCGCTTCACGCAGTTCGTCCAGACGCTGATGATAACCTTCCTTAATGAGGCCCCCGTCCCTTACGGAAATAGGCGGCTCGTCCGCCACGGCTTCCTCAATCAACGCGCACAAATCTGTACAGCTATCCAGCGTTTGGGCAATTCGGCGCAGTGTCTCCGATTCCGATCCTGCACAGAGCTCACGCAAAGCCGGAATCCGGGTCAATGACAGCTTGAGCGCAATCAGATCGCGTGCATTGGCGCTACCAAAGGCAATTCGCCCAACCAAACGCTCCAGATCGTAAATTTCTTTAAGCTGTGCACGCACATCCTCACGAAAAATAAACTGGTGGTACAGCTTGTCAACCGCCTCCAGCCGTTCCTCGATCAGATGGCTACTAAGCAGCGGCTTGTCGATCCAGCGTCGCAGCAACCGCGCTCCCATCGACGTCTCCGTCCGATCCAGCAGCCATAGCAGCGAGCCTTTCTTGGAGCGCTCACGAACCGTCTCCACCAGTTCCAGATTGCGGCGGGTAAATGGATCAAGAATCATAAAATGGTTCGGATCATAAACAGAAATCTGGGTCAACTGGCCTAACGATCTTTTTTGCGTTTCATTCAAATAAGCAATCAAACGCGACACACACTGCCTGCGTTCCTCGTTGAGCCTTGCCCACGTTGCTTCACCAAATTGACCACGCACAAGTTCATCCTTAGACTTGTCCCAGGCTGTGTATACAACACGACGCCCAACGGGTGACATTCGGGAGGTTACGAAATCTAGCAGATGACCATCGCCCACCATTTCTGACGGCTCATAAATATTAATTTCATCCAATAGCCATTCTTTCGAATCCGGTACAGAGGTCACATACAGCTCACCTGTTGACAAATCGCAGGCTGCCAGTGCCAGCATCCCGCCCGTCTCGGTGACACATACCATGTAGTTGTTGGATTTGTCACCCAGCACCTTACCTTCCATCACCGTACCCGGAGTAACGACACGGACAATATCTCGCCGTACCATTCCCTTTGTAGCCGAGGCTTCCTCCATCTGTTCGCAGATGGCAACCTTATAGCCCTTTTCAACAAGGCGCTGTATGTAATTTTCCGCCGAATGATAAGGCACGCCGCACATTGGAATTTTTTCCGTGCCGCCACCCTCGCGTCCGGTAAGTGTAATCTCCAACTCCCTGGATGCAAGAATCGCATCATCAAAAAACATCTCATAAAAATCCCCCAGGCGGAAAAACAAAAACGCATCCTGGGCCTGGTCTTTTATGGATAAATATTGTTCAATCATCGGTGTATATTTGGCCATACCGTCTACTAACCCCCACACATTGTTCCGTTTAAACTTACATTACCTTTCATTATAGCAAAAATGACAGTCGATAACATGAAAGCAATCGCAGACAACATCTCTCATTTTACGAAAGCCTCCAAAACGGACGCAAATCCCGAGATTCATCCCATTGCTTTCCTTGGCGCAGACTGTCCAGCAAAGGCCCGACATATGCTTTATACTGCGGATATACATCCAGTAAAACGATATCCAAAATAAGAGGTTCCATATACCCTCCCAGCACAATCCGATTTCCTTCATAAAAAGCTCTATGGGCCTCTTCCTCATCTAGTGGCCTACGCTGCAAGCGCGGATATTGAGACGCGATGAGAAATGCCATTCCAATCACGCCTTTCGCGAGCTGCGGCGAAACGAGAAAGCTGGGTAGCGTACGGTATTCAAAACCGCCGTACGGTTGGCGGCGAAAATCGCCCAAATTGCCGTAATGTGGTCTGCGCCGGGCTGCGCATTTGTCTTCTAACAACGCCAAAGGCAGCGCCAAATAATTATCTAGCGCACGTAGCAGAGACCCGTTCAGCGAAATTCCGCTAAAATGCAGATGCCCTCCCAGCGGAAAACCCGACTGCGGCATCCCGCCTGCTTGCCAAATTAGCGTACGATCAGCAATGCGCCGGGCCGCTGCCGCAAAGGCATGGCGTAAATGGTTTAGCAAAAGATACGGATCGCCACTTGGTGCGGGTCGAAGCTCAGCGACCGGGTACAACGTCCGCCCCCGGCGCGTAACCGCATCGCATCCTGCCACGCCAAGGCGTCCCAAATATCGTGAAGCCGGTACGACCCGTCCTTCCGGCATGCGGACCAGCACAAATTCAGGGTCCATCCCGATTAGCAGCTGTTTATCCCCTTGTGCCGCTGGAAGATCCTCTCCCTGAACATCCTCCTCGCGAGCAGCGGCTTCATATAGCGTGTCTAGGCGTCTATCATTTAGCCATGGCTGAGCCACGACTTCACGTACCTGACAACTGCGCTCGCCCAGCAGTGTCAACGTCACCTCGCCACTGTCGAGGCCGAGAGTGTACAAAGTACGTACAGCTAGACGCTCCATTCGGACGGACAGCTGAGAGCTGCTATCCAACGCAGACGGATTATAAGCGCGGACTTTGGAGTGTCCTTCAATCGTGCGTCTTCGAATTTCCAGCATTCGTAGCTGATGGATCTGCACTGCATAGCCTACCGCAAAATCTGCTGCGTTGTCGTCAATCCAGCGAACCGATATGCCGGAGCGTTCCAGCCGGCGCTGCTTTTCATCATCCGACATCTGTCTAAAGCGTTTAAGCGCCTGTCCCGCCTGCTGCATTATCTTCCCCCCTACCAGATTACGGACGAATTCCCTTCCCTACAACAAAAAAAGGAGGGCCTCTCCCCCCTGCGCAGCTTCAGCCGGCGCAAAAGAGTAAAGCGGCCCTCTTTTTGATTACTTCCGTCAGAGCTCGTCGTCAATGAGGTCGGGGTCGAGCTCCTCATAGTCCCCTTCTTCCGCTCCAAAATCATAGTCCTTGTCAAAATCGTCACTGCTGCCATTCGGGAATACTTCTACAACAATTTTCGTTTCTGCCACCAGTTCCACCGCAAATTCCCGCTCGACCCGGATAATTACGCTGCCGCCCCCTGAAGACACACTGGCCTCAACGCAGCTTGGCTCCTGTGTCGCCTCGGCGGATACTTCCACTGTAGACGCCCGGTGCTTAGGATCAAGATACGAGAGCGGTACATTTTCTACGTACGACACCGTTTCCTTTGCCACATCGGTCTGCGAGTTTTTATCGTATGAGTACCAGATATTGATATCATACGTCCCCACGACCTCAATGCCGTCTCCAGCCGCCACAGACTCATACTGGTGGTTAATAATCCATGCCCCCAAAATGCTGGTCGGATTATTAGGCGGAGTTACGGTATGGGTTACGGTAGAGAATTTGCGACCTTTACCACAGATCGCTTTTGTAATAATCTCTCTACGATTTTTATGACTCAATGCCATTCTTGAACCTCCTCCATACAATCAATCATTCCATACATATGTATGCAGGAAGTAGGCGAATGTTGAGTGAATAGGCGAAAAGGAAAAAATATTATTTGTATAAGCTTATGCTCTAACGGCTTGAACTCATGCACGCCAATGTGTTACATGCTGCTCGACAATCCGTAAAAATTCGCTGAGCGCCGGGGATTTCCACTTTTTCGTATGATAGGCGACCTGGGTAGCCACCTGCTGTTCGCTGTCATCCCAGCTTAAACGCGCCATCTTCCCTTCACGCAGCTCATTTTGCACCGTAACCAGCGGAAGCAGCGCAACGCCCAATCCGGCCATGACACATTGCTTGATCGCTTCAATACTCCAAAACTCCAAACTAGGGTCTGCAAAAATACCGTGTCTGTTCAAATATTGTTCAAAAAGGATTCGATAGGTGCAGCCCGTCTCTGTGTGCAAAATGGTTTCGTCCTTCAAGTCAGCTGGCTCTACTTTACTATAGGAAGCCAGTGGATGGCCCAATGGTGCAACCAATGCCATCGGCTCGTGTATGAGCGTAGTAACATGCAGTTCTCTATCCTCCGTCTCCGGCTGAAGCAAAAAAGCCAAATCCAGCTCACCTGAGCGGGTCAAATCGCGCAATTCCCAGCATTCACCGGGTTTAAGCACGATTTTCACCTTGGGATAACGCTCTCTGTACTCACGGATCAGGCTCGGCAGGCGGAAAGCCGCCAGCGACTCTGGCGCTCCAATTTTGAGCGTGCCCGTCAGCACCGTTTCTGAGCGTAACGCATCCTTGGCAAGGGCATGCATCTTGGAAATCTCCTGAGCATAGGGCAGCAGGCGTCGTCCGGCATCAGTGAGCATGATTTTCTTACCTATGCGGTCAAAAAGAGGTGTGCCCAGTTCTGTCTCCAGCGTCTGAATTTGAGCAGTTATACTCGATTGTGCATAATCCAGTATACGCGCAGCCCGCGTAAAACTGCCTGCCTCAACCACATTTAAAAACGTAAATAAATGCCGTGATTCCATAAGTTGCTCCTTCAATCGTTTTTTTCGATGAAAGCTATCGTTATATTCCGTTTTTCCGATAGATTGATTATCTGATAAGCTGAAGGAAATGACAAGAGAAAGAAGGCTTACCTGCATGACAAATGAACATAAACTACAATCCACCATTGGTCTTCCACAGGCCATTGCGCTATATATCGGGGCGGTGCTGGGTTCGGGGATACTGATTGTACCCGGTCTTGCCGCCGAAATGGCGGGTCCGGCATCCCTATTGGCATGGGGCTTTATGACCCTGCTCATCTTGCCGATGGCCCTGTCCATGGGACTGCTGTCCGCCAAATTCCCGAGCGCTGGAGGGGTATCGCATTTTGTTACGCTGGCTTTTTCACCGCGTGCAGGCTCTTATATCGGGTGGTTTTTTCTAATGTCAGTTCCGATTGGGGCGCCTGTTGCCGCACTCACCGGAGCTGGCTATATGACCGCCGCCATGGGCTGGGGAGAGGGAAGCCGGATGGGACTGGCCGTCGCCATGCTGGCGGTTGGACTGATCATTAACTGGATCGGTATGAAGGTTGCCGGACGTATTCAGATCGCCGTTGTCATTGCTATCGTTGCTGTCCTGATCTTCGCCATTGTCGCAGCGCTGCCACAAATGAAATCGGTACACTTCACACCGTTTGCTCCGCACGGCTGGCTTCCTGTCGGTCAAGCGACCGCGATTCTGTTCTGGTGCTTCATCGGCTGGGAGGCCGTCTCCCATTTGTCAGAAGAATTCACCAATCCTCAGCGGGCGGCTGTTAAGGGTGTCACCGTTGCAGCCATCATCGTTGGCCTGCTTTATTTTCTTACTGCACTGGCTACAGTCGGGACACAAAGCTACCTTGCAGGCGGATCGGACGCTTCGCTCGTATGGGTGATTAGCCGGGCTATTGGTCCGTGGGGCGCAGTGATCGCGGGCTTGACGGGCATCTTTATTTGTACAGCTACGATTATCGCTTATGTAGGTGCTGCTTCACGCGTCGCGTATGCTTTATCCCGGCAAGGCCATGCCTTCCACTGGATGGGTCTCTTGTCCCGACGTTTTCATACGCCAATTGGGGGTATCGCGTTTCTTTCCCTTTGTTTCGTCGTCATTATGTCTCTTTACGGTAGCGGTACCGTTTCACTTACCAACCTGATCCAGTTCCCCAACGCCACCTTTATCCTGACCTATCTGGGCGGGTGTGCTGCGGGTATCAAGCTGCTACGGGGTAATCGCTGGGGCGTAGCCATTAGTTGGGTGTCATTCATCTCGACGGCGGTGGTGTTCCCCTTTGTCGGCTGGGCCATGCTTTATCCTTGCCTGATCACCGTTGCCTTATGGATCGCAGGTCGGATTCGGCACAAACGAACCCTGCCTGCGCCGTCCGTCATCACTGAAAAAGAAAAAGCTACTGTCCTTCATTAGACAGTAGCCGTTTAGATTGGGCCTCGATTCTAAGCTTTGACTGGAGTGGGGGCCTTGTCCTTTTTAGCAATTTTTAAATACTGATGTAATTCATGTGTAAGCTGCAACAGTGTCGAACGAATTTCGAACTCCTCCCGGGTTGCGGGAAGCTCCATTTTTTTAAATTCCTCACGCACCTGCTCCAGCAGCTTCTCCGTCTTCCCCGTATAATGTCCAGCCAGAACGTCATTGCTGAGCTGATCGAATAGCTCGGCCAAAAGTTTAGCCTGCGGCATATGCTGGTACATCTGCGAGATTAGCTGCATCATATTTTGAATCGAATCCAGTTGTTCCCTGCGCATATAAAAATACACATTCCAGCCCTCTTGCGGACGAAGCATCTGATTTTCCAATGAACGCCCCGCCTCGGTCACTCCTTTGGCGATGACATTGCTCGCTTCTATAACTTCCTTGCCATCCCATATGTATGCCGGACTGCGTAATGTATTGGCCATATTTCTGAATATAATGGAAAACGTCCGGTCCACCTCCTGCCGGATTTGCTGCATCGTGTTATCAGAGCGCGGCATGTAGGCCAGATTGACAACCATCGCAGACCCTAGTCCGATGACCAGCAGATACAATTGAGTCATTAGCACCTGCATATCAATCTCACCACCGCTAAATACACGGAACACAACGACTGAACCCGTGACGATTCCTTCTTTAAAGCCTACCCGTACAATGACCGGAAACGCCGTTAAAATATATAATGCCAGTACCCAATCATGGAATCCGAATACAACAAACAAAACACAAGCAAAAAGAAGCCCCACGACGGATGCAAAAAATCTCGCCGAAATGGTACGGAGACTTCTCTTGCGAGTGACATCCACCCCCAAAATAGCCAAAAGCCCTGCCGAGGTGGCTCCATGAATGCCAAAACCATCCGCAATGAGTACGGCCATTAATGCGGCAATAGCCGTTTTAATCGTACGAAAGCCCATGAAAAAATTCTGTCCTCTCTGGATGAAATCTGTTTTCGTAAAACTTTGAATCATTTTCATTTTCATGGTACTTTATTTTCACGTTTTACACAAATGAGGAATTTGCAAAATCCTGAAATGTATAGAAGTTTGATTCTTATCGCTGAGGACGATCAGACAGTAACAGTCGCTCCACATACACGACCGCCTGGTACATCAGTGTCGCTACGACCGCAATGATAAGTAAACTGGACATCACCAGCGTGAAATTGAACACCTGGAAGCCGTAGATGATCAAATAGCCCAGCCCGTTTTTAGCTACCAGAAATTCACCGACGATCACGCCAACCCAGGCCATGCCGACATTCACCTTTAGTGTAGAGACGATAGCTGGAAAGGATGCAGGCAAAATCACCTTGCTAAACGTATCGCGCCGCGATCCACCAAATGTGCGAACCACCTTGATCAGATTCGAATCCACTTCCTGAAAGCTGTTATACACGACTAACGTCGTAATAATGACCGTAATCGAGAGGGTCGTCATTAGAATAGCGGTAAATCCCGCTCCGAACATGACGATAAAGATCGGCCCCAGCGCCACCTTGGGCATACTGTTGAAGACAACCATATAGGGGTCCAGTACCTTCGACAGAAACGGCGACCACCAGATCAGCACAGCCAGCAGTGTTCCCAGCAGCGTCCCCAGTAAAAAACCCGCTAACGTTTCTCCAACCGTGACACCGACATGCCCCCACAGCTCGCCACTGACCGCATCCTTGCCTATTTGGGTAAATATTTTGCTTGGATAACTAAACAGCAGTACATCAATCCATTTCATCCGACCCGCAATTTCCCACAACACAAATAAAAATACTACAATAGCTGTCTGTACACCCGTTACCAACCGTCGCTCCGAGCGCCTGCTGCGCTGATACTCCTGATGCAGCCCTTGAATCCATCGCTGTTCGAGCCGATCCGCTTCGTCCTTCACTTTTCTACTCACTCCTTTGCTCCCGAAGCCTCCAGTTCACCCCATATTTCATGAAAAAGCTCATTAAAGCCCGGCTGCTCGCGTGCATAAAAAGGCTGAGCTTCGCGGATGGAATCCGGAATTTCAAAGGTACGCCGGATGTGGCCCGGATTTCGGCCCAGCACAATAATCCGGTCGCTAACCGCAATCGCCTCCGCCAAGTCGTGTGTGACCAAAATAGCTGTTTTCCTCCGCTCACGCAAGGTTTCGGCAATCAGGTCTTCCAACTGGAGCTTGGTCTGATAATCCAGCGCAGAGAACGGCTCATCCAGCAGCAGAAGTCCTGGATTGGTTGCCAGCGTCCGTACCAGCGCCACACGCTGGCGCATCCCCCCGGATAACTGGGACGGATGCAGATGCTCCTTCCCTTCCAGCCCCATGCCCTCCAGCAGGAGTCGGGTCCGTTCACGCGAGTCCTCATCTACCCGGTTGCCCAACTCCAGACCCAGCAGCGCATTATCCATGATCGTACGCCACGGAAACAGGTAATCCTGCTGCAACATGTAGCCGACCTCCGGACTCGGACCATTTACAGGCTGACCTTGCAGCAGCACCTGACCCGCCGCCGGGCGCAATAACCCAGCGATCATGGACAGGATTGTCGTTTTGCCGCAGCCGCTTGGGCCAACCAAACTGATAAACTCTCCTGTCCCTACGGCGAAGTCGATATCCTCAACCGCGAGCGAGGCCTCCCGGTCTGTTACATACACATGCGTCACTTGCTTCAGCTCCACCACCGGGACCGTTGCATCCGAAATAAGACAACTCCGTTCTTCTGTCATGGCGAGCCTCCGGCGTCTACACCTGTATCAGCGGCTCCATTTGTTCCCGCTTTTGCAGGCTGGTCAGCGTTCCCCGATGAGCCTGCTGCAATCACCTTCGCTGCAAAGCTTCGGTTCACCAATTGATCCAGCGCAACCGGACTTTCCAGCTCGCCCGCCGAAGTCATAACATCCTGTAAATTCTTCCATTCTTTTTCCTCAATCATTGGATTCAAGGCATAGGTGCCTTGTTCCTTATACCGCTTGACACTACTGGTCAGAACCGACAGATCTGTATCCTTGAAATAGGGCATAATGGCTTCGGCAATCTGCTCAGGTGGATGCGTGGCAATCCACTGCTGTGCCCGGTATACAGCCTTCGTAAATTTTTGTACGGCCTCGCCATTTTCGTTCAGATAGCTTTGCTTCGCCATATATACGGTATAGGGTAGCTCGCCGCTCTCCACACCAATGGAGGCCACTACACGTCCCCGGCTTTCTTTTTCGAAAATAGACGCCTGTGGCTCGAATAACTGCACATAATCCCCTGTACCAGAACCGAAAGCAGAGGCAACATTGGCAAAATCAATATTTTGAATCAGCTTCAAATCCTTGTGTGGGTCAATGCCGTGTTTGCGCAGTGCAAATTCCAACGACATTTGTGGCATTCCGCCCTTTCTTTGCCCAAGAAAATTTTGTCCTTTCAGCTTTTCCCAATCAAAGCTACCCTGCGTTTGCCGGGCAAACAGAAAGGTTCCGTCCGTCTGCGTCAGTTGGGCAAAATTAATGATGGGGTCCTCTGCCCCTTGCTGATACACATAAATAGATGTTTCCGCACCGATAAGTGCGATATCCGCCTGATTGGACAGCAACGCCGTCATCGTCTTGTCGCCACCGGGAATCGTCGCCAGTTGGACATTCAGCCCCTCCTGAGCAAACATCCCCTGGCTCAAGGCTACATACTGTGGCGCATAAAAGACCGTTCGGGCTACTTCGCCCAGTCTAATCTCAATCGTCTGCTCCCCTTTGGGTGCGCACCCGCCGAGCAGCAGCAACCCGAGCACTGCCGCAGCCGCCACAGCTTTGAAACGAGCGCCGATATTCATCCCTGTTCCCTCCCCACCTTTTTTGCATTGTAGACTGAATCAGTTTCATAATACCCTCAGTAGCTTTAATCAAGAGTACATATAGATCAAAATGGTTTAGTTTGTCTATATGTAGTACACATTTCGTTGGGTTAATCATTTATGAAATGGATTCAACTTCATATATTGTTATGCGGCTGCCTACTCAATGGTTAATCGCACACAAAAACCCCGCGTTCGCCCAGGAACGCGGGGTAGATGCACAAATGATGATGTTATAGCTTGTAAATCACAGCTTGTATATGGAGGTATATTTTTCTTCCAGATAATCAGCCAGATAATCCGGGTTTAGATCCTCGCCCGTAATGGATACAATCAGCTCGGACGGCGTCCGGCTCTTGCCGTAACGGTAGATCCGTTCGATCAGCCATTGCTTGATCGGCTCCAACTCTCCAGCAGCAATCAGCTCATCCAGATTTGGCAGTTCCTTGCGCAGTGTCGCCAAAATTTGCGCTGCATACATATTGCCAAGCGAGTAAGAGGCAAAATAACCAAAATCACCACCGGACCAGTGAACGTCTTGAAGAACGCCAAGCCCGTCATTCGGCGGAAGAAGTCCCAGATATTCCTTATATTTTGCATTCCATACTTCTGGAAGGCGCTTCACATCCAGCTTTTCATTAAACAGCATTTTTTCAATTTCATAGCGGATAATGATATGTAAATTATATGTCAGCTCATCCGCTTCAATACGAATCAGTGAATTTTCCACACGATTAACGGCCAGGTAGAACTGTTCTGCTGTGACCTTTGCCAGACGGTCTGGAAAATGCTTTTGCAAGTCAGCATAATATCGATCCCAAAAAGCACGGCTGCGTCCAATCATATTTTCCCACAAGCGAGACTGGGATTCATGTATCCCCATGGAGGTTCCTTCAGAAAGCAGCGATCCTGCCAGCTCAGGCGCAATATTTTGCTCATACAGCGCATGACCGCCTTCATGCAATGAGCTGAAAATCGCGCTAGTCACATCATCTTGCAAATAATGTGTGGTTATGCGCACATCGCCCGGATTTAATCCTGTCGCAAAAGGATGCACGCTCTCATCCAAACGACCTGCGTCGAAGTCATAACCCATCTGTTTCAAAATGAACAGGCCGAACTTCTCTTGCTGCTTCACATCAAACACACCGTCCAGAAAGCTCTTATCCGGCTGATTGGGTGAAGCCTGAATTTTAGACAACAGCGGCACAAGACGCTTTTTGAGACGATCAAACACAGCATCCAGCTTTTCAACCGTCATCCCCGGCTCATATTGATCCAAAAGCGTGTCGTATTCCGTATCCTTGACTCCCCAATAACCGATAAACTCACGTTTCATCTCTACGATTTTAGACAAATAAGGCTCGAATTCGGCAAAATTGCTATGTTCCTTGGCATCCTCCCACTTGCTCTCCGCCTGAGCTGCGAGTACGCTGTATTCCCGATAACGGTCAGCCGGAACTGAGCGGTTCAGCTCATAATTTTTGCGGCATTCCTCCACCAATCTGCGATCATTGTCCTCCAATTGCTCCAGTTTGTCTTCTGCGGTAAAAAATTGCAGCAATTGTCCCATTTCACCCGAAATAATCAGCTTGAACATCTCAGTGGACAACATACCCAACGTTTCCGAACGAATATCAACGCCCTTGCGCGGAGCACCTGTTCGTAAGTCCCAGTGCATCAAGCCCACGGCCTCGCCATAACTTTTGATTTTGTGTGCTAGCTCTTTTAAAGCTGCCAATTGGTCCAACGTCTGTTGCGCCATAATCGAGGTCACCTCTTTATCTAAAATGGATAAAACTTTATACTTCTTATACTTGATGATACTTATATTAAAAAGTATAATCAACACACAACATTTGCGACCAGCTCCTGAAGGCTTTAAAAAACTGTCAGATAGTACATATTTGTCAAGGGGTAAAACCTGATTGTCGGTCTGTGTGGATCGGAATTAGGCTTCTTCCATGCTGGTCTGCTACAAAAAAATGGTTCAACATTAAATAGTATACGGAGGGAACAATCGTGGATCACATCAAAGAGATTTTGGAATACAACCGCGTTTTCGTGGAAAACAAAGAATACGAAGCCTATCGTACAGGCAAGTTCCCCAATAAAAGAATGGTCATCATTACCTGTATGGATACGCGTCTGACTGAACTGCTGCCCAAAGCCATGAATCTGCGCAACGGCGATGTCAAAATTATTAAAAATGCGGGTGCGATTATCTCCCAGCCTTTTGGAAGCGTTATGCGTAGTGTGCTCGTTGCCCTGTATGAGCTGGAAGCGGATGAAGTGCTCGTCATAGGCCATTACGAATGCGGTATGGCCGCGCTGAATGCGGACCACATGGTCAATGAAATGCTGGAGCGCGGGATTTCACAAGAGGTACTAAGCACTCTGGAAAATTCAGGGATTAAACTAAACAAATGGCTGAAAGGTTTTGACAACATTGAGGAAGGGGTTAGAAGTACCGTAAAGCTTATTAAGAATCACCCCTTGCTCCCGCCTAATGCGCCTGTTCACGGTATGGTCATCCATCCGGACACCGGGGAGCTAACGCTGGTTGTTGATGGAAATAAGCAGTGAAAATCCTATAATTAACATTAAAAAGGGTATTTTTAAGGCGTACTTTACGACCTAAAAATACCCTCTTTTTTATGAAAATAAGCACATATGAGTGTATGATGATCCGAGTTAATTTTGGCTAACCTGTGAACGACCTATCTGAAAGTTGTCAAACCATACAGTTTCAGTGTACACTTTTCATGAAGCGGCAGAACACCTGCCGTAGAGCCGTTATAACCGTTACTAAGATGGATGAAGGAGATAAAATCTATGAATTTACTATCGTATGGTCTGTTGGGCCTTCTCGCCAGAGAAGAATCCTCCGGCTATGATCTGATGCTGCGTATCCAGCCTTTTTGGCAGGCTAAGCACAGTCAGATCTATCCACTGCTAGCGCGTATGGAAAGCAAGGAATTGCTTGCTTCCCGCTGGATTCAGCAGTCCGACAAACCTGATAAAAAAATGTATACCATTACAGACAAGGGAATTCATATGCTTCAGCAATGGTCCCAGGAATCACTGGCCGCTCCGGTCACACGGGACGAATTAAGCCTGCGGCTGTTCTGTCTCTGGCTGACGGACAAAAGCAGTGCCAACCGTATGCTGGAGGAACGCAAACGTCATTTCATCCAGCGAATACGGCACCTTGAGGATATTCTGAACGACATTCCCGACGAGGATCTGCATTTTGGCAGCAAAAACTTCGGTGATTACATTCTCGTGCAAAAAGGGCTTATGAATGCCAAAGCGGGTCTGGAGTGGTGCCAAATGGTACTCCGTATGTTGCTTGCCGGAGATGTAAGAGCGGACACTAATCCATTTTCACTTAAACCATAAGACTGAATGCTTTAGTCCAATCATGCATAGGCTTTATATATCAATAAAATTTGAATGTTTTAAATTTTTTGAAACCCTTTTCTATCCGTTTCGTATTACTGGTAAGCGGCTGTTTGACCTATATCAAACCAACATACCAAGGGGGATTATATTTACATGAAAAAAACATTTACTTTGAAAAATATGATGATGCTGATGATGGCCTTTACCCTGCTGATTGTTATGGTCGCACCATCTACAGCCGACGCGAGGCGAGGCGGCGGATTTAAATCCGGGCCAAAAACGTACCAATCTACACCGAGCAAGGCCACTAACAACAACGGCATCAATAAGTCCGATAGTGGCACCAAATCCAGTGCAACTGCAGGGAATACAAGCAGAACAGGTGGATTCCTTGGCGGTGGCGGTGGATTCCTGAAAGGCATGATGCTGGGTGGTTTGGCAGGTATGCTCTTCGGCGGACTGTTTGGCAACATGGGCGCACTGGGCAGCTTGCTTGGCCTTGCGGTCAACATTCTCGCTATATACGTCCTGATCATGGTCGGAGTAGGTATCTACCATGCTATTAAAAATCGTCGCAGACCTGATGATTCCCGTGGAGGACGTTACTAAGTTATGATTTTAAGTATGGATGAAATTGTAAACGCCATCTGTCTGCATATGGCTGAACGCAAAGGCGTCCAGCCCACTGATGTGACAGTAGAATTAAGCTGGGAAGAGGATACAGGATACTCAGCAGAAGTCCATGTACAGGGTCGCAGCCAGTATCTGGTGGAAGCCAACATGATCGAGGCCATCTTGAGATACCTGCATTCCGAGTACAATATGCGTGCCTATCGCGAGCAGGTCAGACTGGATCTGGACGAAGAAATTACAGCCATTGTCCAGACTGACTGAATAACGTGTAGAGTCACCTAACAGAATGTGCATTGAAACGGAAGAACCGACCTTCGCTTGATCCGAGGGTCGGTTCTTCTTTACGTTCTATAGGACCATGCTAAATGTGTGGAGCTGAGGATACCGGAACCTGGGGTGCTCTTTCGAGCAGACCACTGCCGTACATTTCCCGAAATGGCTGCTCCTCCATATGAATGTACCCGATATAACAGCCGCATTCCTTCATCCGGCACGGACGCTTGGCACTTAGTCCTTCAAGGCCATCTCTGTACAAGTGACCCAGCACTCGCCGATCCTGGTAGCAATGTTTTACACGTCCGTCACCCTGTACGTAAAATACATCCTCTCCAGCGCGACACGCCCGCCCCTGACTACTGTAATCCTGCAAATTCCATTGGAAATAGGGATCTATAGCCGTTAATTCAGCAATCTCGGCATCGGTATAATAATGTGGTCGATCCTTGTAAGCGTTGACCCACAAATAAACATCCTTCGGAAGCTGTGATCGCAAGGAATGAATAGCGGGAAAAGCCTGTCTCAGTCCCACGGTGCCGACACTGTAGGAAATACCAAGTTCATATAGCTTCATACCTTGAGATATAAAAGCCGGCTCCTTCGTCTCTCCCGGATGATACGTCGCCCACAGCGCAGCCGTCTTCGGATTCAGTTCCCTGGCCCAATCCAGCTTAGCGGACAGGTTCGTCTGTACAGCCACTTTATCCACATGCGCCATATGGGAAAACTCAATCATGGTCTTGCGGTACCAGGAATGAATGAGAGCTTCTCCATACGGATTGAAAAATATGGATAGTCGATGCCCCAAAGTTCCCTGTTCCCGTACCCAATCGGCAAAACGCTCCAGTTGCGCCCGATCCTTGTTCAATGTTTCACGGCTATCCACGTTTTTGCTGAACGGGCAGTAAGGGCAAGCATAGTTGCACGAAGCCAACGAGCCACGATAATATAGGGTTGCTCTCATGCGCCTACGTAGCCTTCCATCCGCTCCCGTACTGCCGTGGATATCATCCAATCGCCAATCGCATCGGAATAAGCCATTCCTTCCTCGGTCAGTCGCAGTGTGTCGTCCACAACCACCGCCATACCAGAATCCAATAACAAGGACATTCCTGCAAAATCATCCGCCAGAGACGCATCGAAGCGCGCGGCGTAAGCAGATAGCTCCAGACCTTCACGATGGAGAAGTGCCTTCAGAATAAAACGCCGCTTGCTCTCCTCCACATTTAAAATAAAACCGTAGTCAGCCAGATCATGGCGCTCGGCGGCGACATAATCAGCAATAATACCGCGCGTTGCGGCTGCACTAACACCGTATCGGCTAGCATAGTGAACATTACGCGTATAGGAGCGCGCACCGCAGCCCAGACCGGCCATGCCTTCCTCCTGACAGCTGTATGGCAGCAACTCCTTGCCGAGTGCATCATCATTTTTGGCAAAACGGCGCATGGAATATTGTACATATCCCGCCTGTTTGAGTCTTTCACGTGCTACTTCGTACAAGCTGAGACGAATATCATGATCCAGCCCGGTATAGCCCGGCTTTAAAATCGTATTTTCCCGAATGTATAATGGGTAAATAAAAATTTCACCCGGTGCGTAAGATAATGCCTCTTCCAGAGAGTACAGCCACGTTTCCACCGTTTGACCGGGGAGACCATAGATCAGATCCACGTTCAACAGCGGAAAATCGTACTCCACCAGCCGCGCAAGCGCTTCTCGTACAAGCTTGGGCTTCTGAGGGCGGTATATGGCCGCACTCTCCGACTCCACAAAGCTCTGGATCCCCATGCTGACACGGTCCGTTCGGCGGCGCTTGAGCACCTCCAGCCGATCTTCGGTTACCGTATCCGGCGACGTTTCCACCGAAATGGAAGCATGTTCCGGGTCTAAACCCATTATATTTTCCGCAATGTCAAACAATCGCTCGACCAAAGGAGCCTCCAGCAAGGTTGGCGTACCGCCGCCGATCGCAAAGCGTGAAAACGGCCGACCACCCATGATTGGCGCCCATTGTCGGGCTTGTCTTTCAAGCGCATCCACATACTCCTTATGCACATCCAGCCGCTTGTCAGGCAAAGTGAACAGGTTACAGAATCCACAACGAGCCGCGCAAAACGGAATATGCATATACAAAAAATAGCTCTCCAGCTCCTCCTTCTCCCACAACTCTTGCAGTGAGAGCTGTGTATCAAACGGCCGATAGGCCGTTTTATGCGGATAAGAGTACAAATAGGAGCGGTAGGGAGCTTCACGGATCGTACGTGCCCATTGGGCAGGGTTCTCAGGCCATGGAGACCCTGATGCTGAGCCTGCGTCCAGCCCTGCAGGGGGATTGCCTTCTGCTCCCGTTAGAAGCGAGTGATTCAAATGCATGGCTTTCATTTCTGCTCCCTCCTCGCGCTGGATTGATTTCTTTACATTTTACCAGTGCAATCTAAAATTTCTTGTACCTTACAACACAAATTCGCGGTAAGGCACATTCCATACTACCTCATGAGCTAGACGATGCCCTTCGTAGCCGTCTTCCCCATAAGCCGTACCATGATCGGAAAAGGCCATGCAAAACGTCTTTCCCCGTTCTCGTAAAGCATCAAACAAACGCCCAAGCTGCCCATCCACATAACGCAAGGCTACACGTTGGGACTCCACCGAATCCTTAGCTGA
This sequence comes from Paenibacillus sp. FSL R10-2782, assembly GCF_038592985.1. Classification (NCBI taxonomy): domain Bacteria; kingdom Bacillati; phylum Bacillota; class Bacilli; order Caryophanales; family Paenibacillaceae; genus Paenibacillus; species Paenibacillus sp. FSL R10-2782. The sequence goes on from NZ_CP151951.1 coordinate 3,029,747, forward strand.
GCCCTCCAGAAAATAGTGATTAGGGCCATGAATAGCTGATACATTCAGGAACAAAAACAGCCGCTGCGCCGGGTCCGCCTTCTCCAGTAGCTTAAGGGCATGATTCACCTGATGCTCGGTTGAACGGGGATTCGTAACGCCGAAGGTCATACGCCAGTAGCTTTCCTGAAAATACCCCGGCAGCACCTTGGCAAGCTTGTTTTTTTTCGTAAAAAAAATAACGCCGCCGATGCAGATTGTTCGATACCCCTCACCCGCCAGCCCGGATACAATATCCGGTGCATCAAACAGCCACGTATGCGGATGCGTCCGCAGTCCCGTATCCATTGTATGAAACAGCCGTATGTGGGAGGCCTTATCCGTATTAGCCGGTGTAGGCAAAAATCCGCCAAAAAACGCATGATGTGCAGCATAGGTAAAGCTGCCCGGCGTATGGCGTTTTTCCCATGGTCCAGACTCGCATAGATTCGGACAGTTCTCCTCCTCCAGCTTGGCTACATCGTAACGCAGCGTGTCGAGCGTAATCATGACAATATCATGAGAACCGACAATCTGATTCATATCGGTCATAACGAGTCTTTCCTTTCCAAAGTTGCAGTCCCATTGGCGAGATGCAGCATTTCCCATTCATATGGATTCCATCCCTGATGCTTTACACGATATAGCAGGTCACCGAACGGATTAACATCCAGCACGTATGGACGACCGCCATGCGCCGGAACCAGCACATCCAGCCCAGCGACCATAGAGGCTGGAAATGCGCTCATCGCGGCTTCCGCAGTCTGCTGCACCGATTCTACCGTATCCTGCGGCAACCCAGCGCCCTCCAGCAAGAGCCGTTCATTGCGCAAATGCAGATTCGTAATCGGACTCCGACTCAAACGCAAAACGGCATGACAAGCCTCTGCTCCACAAACGAGCTGGCGTACATCGTAAACACGTCCGTTCAGACTCGCTTTAGGTATCCAGCGCTCCACATGCACCCCTTCCGAGCATAGCCAGCCCAGGGTAGCATGAATGTCCTGCTTGTCCGTATAACGGCGCAAGCGTCCGGCATTGTAATACATGCGCTGTCCGTGTACGATTTCCGTTCCGATGGTGGTTACCGCCAGTTCTGCCCGTGTCCGCGGATGCACCTGATAGGCTATTACACCAGAAGCACCGGACCCGCAAAATATTTTCACAAACAGGCGGTAAACCCCGCTCTCCTTCATCGCTGCGTGCAGATCAGCAACATCACGAAAGGTACCGTCTAATGGTGCAAGCACAGGCGGAACCCTTATGCCCGCCTTGTCCAATACGGTGCTGCAACGCCGTTTGTCGAACATCACAGCCACTTCCGTCGGATCATTCATCCAGCGCGACGAGGGCCACAGCTGGGCCGCTTCTTGCCGCAGCCACGCCAGCAGACGGCAATATCCCCGGAACCATTGTGCCGGGTGCCAAATGCGACCGTGCTGCTCCAGCAGGCCTCGCGCTTCTGCCGCCAATATGCCTGGGCCATATGCTAATTCCGCACACGGCAACAAAGAATCGTCTCCCTCCGCATCCGGGGCTCCCAAAGCAATCAGTTCACGCTCTATCTCAAAGCTTTCGCCTGGTGCATCCAGACGAAGCAGCGGACTAATGTCCGCCGCCCCCGTCTGTAACTGACAGATGCTCTCTTGCATATATACACTAGCATTTACACTGTCTGACGCAGACTGTATAGCTATTCGGGCCATCAGTTCACCCAAGCTTTGTTTTTCACGGATGGCTTCCAGCACATTTTTATAGGAAATCTCAACAGCTGGCGGAAGCTTCAATCTGCTTCGCGCCTCTTGTAGTCCTGTGGTCCGCCGATTCCCCGAATTGCCAAACAAAATAAACCGCTCGTTGACATTTCTGTCTGATACCCCAACCATAAAAGCCGCCTCACCTCACTTACTCAGTCAACGATGGATAGCGCCAATCATCTTCCTCGTCCGCTTGCTGCTGATCTTCCACATTCACAGACAGTCCTGTGCTTTTCCAACGTCTCATCATTTCATCAGACATATAGTGATAGCTCAAATCCAGATGCTTTAGCCCTTTGATGCTTTCGCTAGCCAGTAGTGCCTCTGCCCCTTTATCGGACAACGTGCCTTGAGACAGATCAAGTACCTCCAGTTGTCCAATCACAGTTGCGTTTGCCGCAGCAATCGCAATTTCATCCTGTATTTCACTATCCTTCAGCCCCAAATAGGTCAGCTTGGGAAAAAGATTGTCGTTCAGGAACGGTAATACGTCCTCCAGACCACCGTCAAAACCGTATTGATCCACGCCCAAGTACAGCTCCAGCTTACGTAGCTCTGGCAGCTCGGCATTACGAATCTCCTGAAGAACACTCGCTGGCAAACCTCCGCAAATAATAACCAATTCCTGAAGGTGGCTATGCCGCAATGGTTCCAGGCTCAAGTCCTGACTTCCTTTGACATAAAAGGATTCCAATGCTGGAAACGCCTCCAACAGCGGAGACAGATTCGTCTGATTAATCCACGAAACCTCACACTCGTCATATTCCATATCCCCGATAAACAGCTTACGCAGCTTCGGAAATTGATCTTTGTGCTTTACCAGCACCGGAATAAAATCCTCCGGCGATTGTTCATAGGCTCCGCCCCAGTCTCCAATAATCAAATCCGTTATTTCTGCGCTCTCTGGCTTGACTGCCAGTTCTTCAATAAAATTGGCCATCGTTTGACCCTTCTCATAAGCTTCATAATCCACAACCAGCTTTACTTCCATCTCGTAATACCTCCGATCACTGATCTGAAAATGTAATAAATCCCTATCTCATAAACTATCTATTTCCAGTTTAGTCTATCCTATCATACCAATGTTCGTCAAAAATAGACCCCTACCGACATCAATCCTATGTAAGATGTGCGTAATGAAATCAAAACAGGGCAGCCCGGTAAAATTACTCCAGTCTGCCCTGCGCCTATACTCCCTAATAAATATCTACTATATAATACATTAGATTTTGAAGCCGAATTATTGGCTAATGGTGATTGGTGAGTTATCCGACAGCAACGCCAGATTATTCACGATTACATTCTCTTCGTTGCTCAAGCCACTGGTAACCAGTGTTTGTGAGCCTGTCGTCTGAACCGTCTTCACTTCCTTGCGTTTCGCATGGTCACCATTCACAACGTATACATATTGCTTGCCCTGATCCTTTTGAATCGCTGCGGTAGGAACGACAATACCTTCTTGTGCATTCGCAGCGACAAAGCTGATATCAGCCAGCATACCGGATTTCAGTTTCACATCCGGATTTGCCACCGAAATTTTCACAGGATATCCTTTTCCACTTGCATCCAACGGGCTTACATTTTTCACTGTACCTGTTGTCACAATATTGGAAGCTGCTACACGAACCTGTACCTTGTCGCCTGCTTTTACATTGTTGATCTGCTCAGCAGGTACATAGATCAGTGTATTAACTGTACTCAGGTTAGCGATGACCAGCGCAGGAGCCTGAGCGGATACCATTTCGCCTACTTCTGCATTTTTCGTACCAACAATACCGTTTATCGGTGATGTAATCACAGTATCGTCAAGTGCGTCCTGAGCGATACTCACATTTAGCTGTGCCTGCTTGAGAGACTGTTGGCTGGACTCGATAACCGCTGTATTTTGAGATACCTTCAGTTGATTTTGTGCATTGCTGTAGCCGCTGTTAGCATTACTGTAGCTGTTTTTTGCAGAATCGTAGCTGTTACGGGCCGTAGTGAGCGCCTTCTGAGCAGCCACCAGTTGGTCCTGGGCATTAGCCTGGGCATTTTGCGCATTGTTGTATGCCGCTTCTGCGTTCACAACGGCTGTTTTTGCTTGTTCCAATTGTGCTTGAGTACTCGCACCTGCATCAAACAGGCTTTGAGTGCGCGTTACATTTTTCTGAGCATCCGCCAGCGCTTGCTGCGTTTGCTTCACCGTATTGGCCGCCGAGGAAACGCCGTGTGTTGCCTGTTCTACGGCTGTAGTAGCCTGATTAATGGCTCCCTGCGCCTGATTGATTGCGCTTTGGGACTGAATCACGCCGCTTTTGGATTGTACTACGCCCGAGTTGGCTTGAACCATTGTTGATTCATGGGATGCCTGAGCAGAACTCACTCCTGCTGCTGCCGCAGCTGCTGCGGCACGGGCTTTCGCTACATTATTCCGCATGTCCTTGTCATCAAGCTTGAACAGCACTTGACCTTTTTTGACCTCTGAGCCAATATCCACAGGCAGTTCAACTACTTTACCGCCCACTTTTGGAACGATATTCACCGTCTCCGAAGGTGTTACCGTTCCTGTATAAATGTTCCCTTGCCCAATGATACCCTGCTGCGCTTGGCTGATCTTGACAGGAACGACCATATCCTGCGCCGCCCCGCTATTACTGGAGCAGCCTGCCAGCACTGCGCCGCCGAGCACTAAGGCCGCTAATGTACTTTCTACTCTCAATATTTTCATGATAATTTCCTTTCTTTCTGTCCGTGGAAATAATGTAAGCCATCCAGTCGATATTTTGTAGTTCTTTATAAAGCTTCCGGCTGTGTCTTTGCTTTCTTCCTCTGAATAAACAAAAAGATTAGTGGAATCGTGCAAAACAGCGGTATGGATGAAATGAGGAATGTATCCCCAATTCCTCTTGATGTGGCATCCAGTGTGATTAAGCTACTTATGGATGACATCCATGAGCTGCCCAACGACGCTTGCAGCGCATGAGCCGCGTCCGGTGTAACAGTCTCTGAAATTTGTTGGGCATGAGCCGCCGAACGACTTTGCATAATCGCTGTCAGCACTGCAATAGCCATAGAAGCTGCAACGGTACGTACCAGATTGGATGCTGTAGACGCATTCGCTACTTTACTTGGATGAACAGCGTTCATACCGACCGTAGACAATGGCATCATACAAATGCCGATTCCCAGACCCCGAAATGCCATTACCGTTTCTAGCCAAATATGCGGTGTGTCTGGCGTAAGTTGATGCAAATGATATGTCATAAAGCTGGTCAACGTCAGGCCAACAAGTCCCAGGGGCACAATGCCGAACTTATCAAATAACCGCCCGGCAATCGGCATCATAGCCGCCATTGCAATCGCCTGTGGAATGAGAATGATTCCGGTATCAATCGGTGACACATGCTGAATATTTTGCAAAAACAACGGTGTCAAAAACGTACCTCCGTACATTCCCATCATGACCAGACTGGAGGCAATGACACTAATCGTATATTTTGAATTTTTAAATAATGAAATTTCAATTACAGCATTGTCTTTTCCGCTTTCCACATAAATAAGAAAGACAAGCGCCCAGAAGGCGACGAACAGTAGAGATACAATTTTAAAAGAGGTCCAGCCATCATGCTGCCCGTTAGTCAGTGCGTACAAGAGCGTCCCTGCACAAGTTGCGGCCAACAAAAAGCCCGGCAAATCAAACGGCTTTGGTGTTGCTTTAGGCGGCTCTTTGATTAGTAGAATGACCATTAAAATTGCAAATAAAGCTACAGGCAGACTGACAATAAACAGAAAACGCCAGTTAAACCATTCAATTAAGTATCCACTCAGCGTAGGTCCTACAGCTGGCGCTGCCATTGCGGCGATCCCCCAGATACCAAGGGACATACCAATTTGTTCACGCGGCATGATTTTGTAAATAATCGTCATGCTTAGCGGCATAATGACACCGCCTCCCAATCCAGCCAGTACCCGTGCTGCGATCAGAGAAGAATCACTCCATGCAAAAATACATATTCCCGTTCCCAGCGAGAACACGCTGAGGGCAAGTATTAAAAACTTTTTGTATCCGATACGCTGCTCCATATATCCGGTAATCGGGACGATTACACCAGATGCAAGCGTGTAACCTGTAATAACCCACTGAATACGTGTCGTCGTTGACCCTAAGTCTGTCGTCAATCGAGGAATGGCGACATTGATCAGACTGTTGTTCAGAATGGCGACAAAGGCGCCTAAAACGATGGCAAAAAAAGCAAGCCAGCGTTCTTTGGAAGAATCTGTCGAAGGAGCAGCAGCAGTTTCATTGGCAGCCACATGGACCCCTCCTTTTTAAGGTGTATGGATTTTAACTTCCACGTTCGTTCCTGGAATGAGCTTCATATCCTTCGGCTTGTTAACAGCTATTTCTACAGGCACACGCTGGGTCACCTTGTTAAAGTTACCGCTTGTGTTTACGGCAGGAATGAGCGAGAACACCGCATTTGAGGCTTCGCCCACTTTGCGAACTTTGCCTTGAATCGTCTTGTCGCCTGCTGCATCAAGCGTAATGTCAACAAGCTGTCCCGGTTTAATGCGGTCAATATCGGTTTCTTCAATATTCGTGGAGACATACAGACTGTTCATATCAACCATGGTCGCAACAGCACTGCCCGGAGAACCGATTTCATGCTCCTTCGAATAAATCTTAATAACGGTACCGTTGATCGGCGCACGCAGAACGGACTTGCTAATCATGCTGGAATCCAGCCCCGATACATCCTGCTCCGCAATCGGTTCATTGCGCTGAAGAACATCGCCTTCCTCCACATCAATGTGTGTAATCTCTCCTGAAATTTGCGGCATTACCTTATATTGATCCGCTTGAATACGCGCATCATCACTCTTAACAAAGTGTGTTGCCTGATACCAATAATAGTAGCCAATGACTCCGCCGCTCAGAATGAGCAGTACGATGAGAATTGGCAGTACAGTTTTCTTACTCACTTCTTCCACCCCTGTTGTCCAAAAAATTTTATTATTCAACACTAATATTTTAATTTTGAAATATTAGGGCATCAAACCAAACCGTAAACGCAAAATAAACACATGGCAGCATACCATGAAAAAGAATGAACATTATTTATGTACGTAGGCAATCCTTGTCTATGCTCACACACACCGTCTCCTTTATATTTAAATATTTTCATATAAATATCGTACATTGAAGTATTATAGTTATATTTATCTATTCAGGCAATATAAATTTTCAGTTTTTCAAAAAAAATTCATAAAAAAGAGCCTTGCTTTCCAAGGCTCCTTCAACGAAGAGGTGTTATTCATATTTAAAGGGGTTTAAAAATGTACTAAGAGAAAAGCAAAGTCCCCAATAATCGTTCTTTACAGTTTTTGGCCTCCTGCTGCTCTTTTGGGTTTTTATCCATCCTGTTGCTATTGCCCTGTGATCGTTGTCCCCCTATGCAGGCTCCACAGTGACATCGTTCTGTTGTCGCGTGTACATCCTCTCTGGAGTCCCGTAATAACCGAACGTAATCCAGAGATTGCTGTAAAGAAGCAGGACCCGGGATAAATCGGACTTTTTTTCCTTCCAGCAGACAGGAGACCTCAATGAGCTGAGGAAGAGCACCAAATGCATAATAACAAAAAACATTCGTCAAATGTTGAAATGTATGAATAACGTTGAGATTATAATCCACGATGTACTTCTGAATCAGTAAGGAATCGGCTCCAGCTGACAGTTGCCAGGCCGCCTGCACAATAAGCGAAATGTCAACCTCAAGCTCAGGGACCGACGTGCAAAATTGCTCGTACAACATCACTGGCACTGACAAGTCCCTATTTAACGCACAAATTTTAGACAGCTCGCCTGACACTTTATTTTTGACGTCCCAGTAATGGAACAACGATTCGAAGCCGGTTGGCTGTGTGGGCCACCATTTCTCCAGCACGTACTGGACGGGGATTTCCCGCCGCACCTCTACTTCCATTCCGAAGTATTCATTTAGCGCATGCCCTACCGCATATTGAACCCGTTGCCTCCAATTCCAGCCTTCACGCCCGCGTTTTCCCTGCGATTGACGGGTAGACTGAGGAGTTCTCCACATCTCCTCAAGCTGATAGTCGTGCAGAAGAGGAAAGCCGCTTAAGCTATCGCTGTTGCGCATATCTATCCCTCGCTCTCTTCTCAGGACACCCCAATACCAGCCTGTGCAAATTGTCTTCCGTAAGCCCTGCAATTTTCCTTTTCATCGTCCAGTGGGTTGAATTCGATCTTCAAGCTCTCCTGAACAACAGCTGCACCACGTTCTTTGACTTTTTGCTCTACCAGGTCAACCGCACCGCAGAATTGCGTATAGGATGTATCTCCGCTGCCAAATACAGCGGTCTTTTTACCGGACAAATCAAGTTCATCCAGTTCCTCGTAAAAATCTAAAAATTCATCAGGAAGCTCACCATCTCCCCATGTATATACACCCAACAGGAACCCGTCATAGCCGAGCAGTTCCTGCGCGCTGCAATCATACGAAGCCTTCAACTCCGCCTCATGTCCTGCCTGGCGGACGCCTTCGGCGATCAATTCTGCGATTTCCTCAGTATTACCAGTCATACTGGCATAAGCAATCATGATTTTACCCAAGTTCATCCCTCACTTTTGTTTGACATATGGAATGCATTCATTCCCTATTACTCAAATAATATTTGATAATGATTCTCATTGTCAAATATTAATTTCAAATAAGTGTTTTACACATGGTGCAACATACGCAAAACAGCCGCATAGCATGCGGCTGTTCGCTGATAAACCCTATGAGTAAGCTGCTTCAATAAGCAGCTTGTTTATTTATTGCATCCATTATTTATTACGCCAGTACAGTTCATTCCATTGCAGCTCCTGACGGAACTGACGGATGTTCGTGTTGTTGTCAATGACGACGGCTTCTATGCCTGTCAGCTCTGCGTAATCCAGCAATTGCTCCGTGGTTACAGCATAGGACAACACCGTATGATGCGCTCCACCCGCATGAATCCATGCTTCTGCGGACACTTCCAGAGAAGGCTCAGGTTTCCACAAAACGCTGGCTACAGGCAGCTTCGGCATTTGGTTTTTATTTTCCACAGCATGGATTTGGTTAATAATCAGACGGTAACGTCCTCCCAATTCAATGATGGATGCTACAAGCGCCTTACCCGGTTTGCCTTCAAAAATAAGACGAGCCGGATCGGCTTTGCCGCCAATACCCAACGGTTGAACATCAATACGCGGTTTGTTTACAGCAATCGTCGGACATACCTCCAGCATATGAGAACCCAAATTCAGTTCATTGCCCGGCTCCAAATGATAGGTGTAATCTTCCATAAAGGAAGTATCCACATTATTCGCCATCAGCTTCATCAGGCGCGTCAACGCTGCCGTTTTCCAGTCACCCTCGCCGCCGAATCCGTAACCTTGGGCCATCAAACGCTGAACCGCCAAACCAGGCAGTTGTTTCAGACCATGCAGGTCTTCAAACGTTGTCGTAAAGGCTCCAAATTCTCCGTCCTGCAAAAACTTTTTCAAGCCCAGCTCAATACGAGCCTGCTCCAAAATAGAATCACGTACTGCTCCCGGTTGCTTGGCTTCTGCGGATAGCTCATACAGGTCATGGTATTCCTCGAACAGAGAGTTAATATCCCCCTCTGACACGTTATTAACGACCTCAACCAGATCACCCACACCATAGCCATTGATTGACCAGCCCAACTGGGCCTGAGCAGATACTTTGTTGCCGTCGGTTACAGCTACTTCACGCATATTGTCACCAAAACGGGCTACTTTGAGATTTTGGCTTTCGCTATAAGCAGCAGCCGTGGACATCCAGCCGCCGATGCGTTTCTGAACGCCTTCTTCCTCCCAATAGCCAACAACGACTTTGCGAGTTACACCCAGACGGGCACCGATAAAGCCAAATTCACGGTCACCATGCGCGGATTGGTTCAGGTTCATAAAGTCCATATCAATACTATCCCAAGGGATATCACGGTTAAATTGAGTATGCAGGTGCAACAATGGCTTTGCCAAACGCGTCAAGCCAGCAATCCACATTTTCGCTGGAGAAAATGTATGCATCCAGGTAATAATCCCTGCACACAGGTCATCTCCGTTCGCATCAATAATGAGACGACGAATCGCGTCGGAATTCGTCAGAACCGGCTTGAGTACCACTTCAAACGGTAAATGACCACTACGGTTCAATCCCTCTACAATTTGACGAGAATGCTCTTGTACCTGATCGAGCGTCTCGGGTCCATACAAATGCTGACTTCCTGTAGCAAACCAAAATTTAAACGGTTTCATAATTAAAAATTCCTCCTGTCAGGAAATAAGTATAGTTGCAGCTGTATTCATAGATAAACTATTATGTACGTACAATCTAATATTTTTATCAATATTATGATGAAAAATGATTAGTTGTACGTACAAGTGGGATTGACTTCATTTTAATATGGAAGCGCTCTAATTACAAGTGTATTCGGCAAAAAAATATTTTTTATCTGGAAACTGAGCACTTCTCCTAGGTTAATATCCTAAGCATCTTAGTAAACAAGCACGTAAGCCCTAATAGTCATGACATATCAAACAATGCCAAGCCCTATAATTAGGACTTGGCATTATTGTGAGGAAATTCCCACACAAAGTTGATCATCTATTTTACATGAAAAACAGACATTAAAACTTTTAACTTACTTCATTTGTTGCATGAGGATGCCCCAACCCACCTGCCTTCTCTAATGGAATTTCAAACTGACGAACTGTCTTGATAAAGAACATGATTAGTCCAGACAATACGGTAATCAGGGCGCTGAAAAACAAGACCTCAGGCAGTGAGAATCGCAAAGCTAACGCGCCGCCAATCAGAGCTCCCAGCGGAAGGGCCGCATTCGAGAGGGTATTCGTAAAGGCGATCACACGTCCTAACAGCGGTAAGGGAGTAATAATTTGGATCAAAGACATTTGCAATATATTAATTATACCTGTAAAAGCACCTATTAGGAGAGCCGCCAGTAGTTTCATCCACATCTGGGGCATCACAGAAAACAGGAAAATGGCAAGTCCTGTAGCTACCCATGCAGCTGCAATGGTAAGACCGTTCCTTTTAAGCACATTTACCAGAAAAGAACCTACAAAAATGCCGATGAAATAAGAAATATACAGCAAACTGTAATAGATTGGCGAACCGTAATCGACAGCAATGGAGGGCATAGTAATAATCAGAAAAGCCATTGAAAAGTTGGCAAGAGCAAAGAATGGCAACATAATTCGCAAAAAGGTGTGGCGTTTTACAAAGGTATATCCTTCTTTCAGTTCTCTCCAATAGTGCCCTAATGTTAGCGAGCCCTCGCTATGTGTCCCTTCCGTTGAATGAGTGTCGAGCTGTTTGCTGAGTCTAATATATACGACACCTGCAAGGAACAGCATACCGCTGGCCAGTAAAAAGGTGTTTTGCATACCCATAGCGATAATGAGCGAAGCTCCAGCCAGATAACCAGCGATATTAATGATCTGGTCCGACGATGAAATCATAGAGTTCGCCCTAATAATTAAATCTGGTACACGAACAAGTTGAGGCAGCATTTTACTGTTAGCAGGATAGAACAGCATGGAGAAGCAAGACGCTATAAAAACGATCGCGAGGATAATTATCAAATTGGTCATCCCGTCTCGAATAAGAAACGGGACAATCGAAATTAGAATCGCCTGCGCAAACAAAGCAATGCTGGCCAAGCGTGCGGGTGAATAGCGATCTACGAGTGGGCCAACAAAAAAGCTGAAAATAGATGCTGTAGATACCGCCGCATACGTGAAACTGGTAAATGCCACTGACTGCGTCGATTGCTGAACAAAATATAACAACACAATGGAATAAATGCTATCCGCTATATTTGCCACGGTACGTGAAGCAAAAAAGCGGACAAACCGATTGTCTTTGAATAAATGATTCACGTTTTCAGCTCCCTACTGCCGTATGGCTAGGTCAGAAATAATCTTATCGTTAGCAGCTTGCAATATTCGATAGATATCCTCATGTTTCTCTTCATATGGTAGGCGCAGGAATATTTGAAGTACTGCTCCAGTATGGGCAGCTTCAAAGAAAATCACTTCTTCTCCGTCAACTAAGGTTGTACTTCTGTTTAAGGTGCTCAACATCTTCGAGGCCTCTTGCATTTCTCCCAGGTAATTGAACACGATTGGTAATTGTCCAAGTCCCTTTTTTAGCATACTGCTTGCTTGCGGATAGATAGGCTCCATTTCTTCATTAAAAATTAAATTAAAGAAGTTTAAATGATGATTTGCAGCAACGCTTAATTGTTTTTTGATCACCGCATGATAAGATGGCATTTCTTCCTTATGGAGTAACACGGGAATATGATCAATGTATTCTCCCACGGATTCAAAGTAATTCCGATCCCCATACTGTCTTCCATACTGCGTTAACCATAACGGAATTTCTGATTTTTGGAAATAAATACTAAAAAATCGGAATGCCATTTGGAGAGAAATCTCCCATAGGTTCACAGAATCATTCTGCATTGAAATACTCGGTAGTGTTATATCCCATTGATACGTTGTCATTTGTCCATATTTGAATTCCCGGGTCAGCTTATAAATTTGACTTGTACTCTCAACAAATGACTGGAGCTTATATTGCTCAACAATTTGCTGATCACTTATCCCCTGTGGTCCTTGACGAATATGTTTGACATAATCCATATAATGGAATACCTCTGTTGTATGCTCCAGTTGTGGATCCTCATATTCTTCAAGTAACTGACTCTCCAAAATCATGCTACTCGTGCCATCGAAAATAATGTGTGAGCACGGCAGAAGCAATAAGTGTTCCCGCAAATTCAAGCGAATCAACGCAATTCGGTATTGCAAAGATTTCGTCTGCTCATACGGTTCAAAATAAAGATGCGACATGATAGACGAAAGGAGCTTGCGCTGGGTTGGTATCGGATATGCCGATAGATCCACCATAGGTAAAGATAAGTTCTCCGGGATTGATCGGACTTCCCAAGCCCAACCCCCGTCTGATTGAATCAGTACGCTTCGCAGTAATTCATGCCTGCGCATGAGCTGCTGAACAGCTGTGGACAGACGTTGCTTATCTACATAGTGATTCAGATGAATCACCGTGCCAGAAGAAGCAGGATGCTGCAAATGATAATGTTGAGCAGGTGCCAATGGAAACTGTCCGATCGCCTCTGAGCTTAGCAGACTACCATTCCAAGTTGCATTCATTTCATCAATTATTGAAATAAATTCCATTGATTGAGAGTGAAGAACGTCTTCCTGTTCATCATCTGTTATTGTAATCATCGTGAGCAGAGCTTCAATCGACTGGCCTGCATCCTCTCCACCCATAGGCACAATGTAATGCGGATGCAGGTCAGGATGTACATGAGACGGAATGAAAGCAACGATCTTATCAACCTGATCTGCTCGAAATGGATGTACTTGTAGAAACAGATAGTCTTGCTCATCAACCGACACAAATTGAAGCAAAGCTTGTACATCAAAAGTGTTGCTAATCCACTGTTCAGCTTCCGTGATACTGGAAATCCATGATGTGTTATGGTGTGTGTCACAACGTTCAGCTTGCAACAAATCAGACAAACCACGAATAGTTTGATGTTGTAATACCTGATGGATTCCTAGATAGATACCTTTTTCCTGTGCTTTAGAGACAAGCAGTATAGCCTTTAGAGATTGACCTCCGAGTTCAAAAAAGTTATTGTCAATGCCTACCTTTTCCGCACCAAGCACCGTTTGCCAAAGCTCTACAAGTTGTTGTTCTAATGCATTTCTCGGGGCAACGTATTCTTCATTCCAACTACCTGTCCCTTTCGGTAAGGGTAGCGCTTTGCGGTCGATTTTCCCATTTGGGGTCAGGGGCATATACTGCAACTGCATAAGGTATGAAGGAACCATGTAATTGGGTAAATTTTTCAGCAACGTGTTACGCAGTTCGCTTACACTTACTTCACGTTCTGCCACATAGTATGCGACCAGTTGGTTTTGCCCCTGTTCATCCGTACTTGCCAGCACAATGACCTCTTGTACAGACTCCATTTTCAAAATTTGCGCCTCGACCTCGCCCAATTCAATTCGATACCCTCGGATTTTTACCTGATGGTCGATCCGGCCCAAATACTCAATGTTGCCATCCGGCATCCATCTTGCCAAGTCACCCGTTCGGTACATCCGTTCATAACTTGCTTCTCCGCTACTAAACGGATTTTTCACGAATTTTTCAGCAGTCAACTCCGGACGATCCAGATAACCTCGCGCTAACCCCGGACCGGATACGCACAGTTCACCCGGTACACCCACCGGCGCTAGACGACCATGCGCATCCACCATGTACACGCGATGATTCGGTATAGGACGCCCGATTGTAATCAGATCCTCAGCTCGCGGATCTTCAGACACGGACCATACCGATGTCGCGACCGAGTTTTCTGTTGGACCGTAAGCATTGTAATACGCCACTTTCTCCTTCCACTTAAGCACCAGCTCTATTGAGGCTGCTGAGCCTGCTGTGACCAAAATGCGTAAGTCTGGCATACGTGCTGGTTCCAGATACACCGTATAGGTAGGTGGGAGTGTGGCCACTGTAATTCGATGTTCCGACATGTACTTCTCAAACCACTCATAATTCAAAATCGTCTCTTGTGTCGGTACGTACAATGTCGCTCCACTGAATAGCCCCTGGAAGATTTCCCAGCAGGATGCATCAAACGAATAGCTGGCGAATAACAACACATGATCTGATGAGATAATCTGTAGCGTTTGATCAAAATACGTTTTCAGATTGGACAATCCTCGGTGTTCCAGCATAACTCCTTTCGGCTGTCCCGTGGTTCCCGATGTATAAATAACATACGCGAGGTTATTTGAACCACTTACCGAATCTAGGTTTGAACCATCCTTGTGATATATGGATGTTTTCCCATTCAGGACCAGCACCTGACCCTCAAACATCCCTTTTTCCACCAGATGACTTTGCGTCAACAGCAGTTTTGTTCCGGAATCTTCCAGCATGTATTGGATTCGCTCCTGCGGATACGTCGGATCAATTGGCACATAAGCCCCACCAGCCTTGAGCACTGCCAATATGCTTACGATCATCTCAATAGAACGTTCAACAAGTAAACCAATTCGCTGATCTGACTGCACTCCATAAGATCGCAGCGTTCTTGCCAATTGATTGGCGCGCTTATTCAGCTCACGGTAGGTCAACTGCTCTCCTTCGAAATACAAGGCGATCTGCTCTGGCGTCTGCAACACTTGCGCTTCAAACAAACCGTGAATCGTCTGCTCGTGCGCGTACTCTGCTGCCGTATCTCCCCAAATCGCCAGAATTTGTTCGCGCTCCTGCTCCGTCACAATGTCCAACTCGCGCACTCGAATGTCCGGTTTCGCCACCACTTGCTCCAGCAGCTGTACTAGATGGCCCTGAATTTGTTCTACACTGGTACGGTCAAACACCAATGCATTGTAGCTAAAGCTCATTTGGATCGTTTTTCCTGGCAACACCGCCAGATTAAAGTCGTCGGTCGTTGACTTGGCTACCTTTGCTGTCCATAGGCTGAGGTCGAATTCTTCACCATCACTCATATGCTCCACTTCTTCCTCGACCAGAACATCTGCAAAAATCACGCTATGATTGATCCAATCCTGAATGAGCTCAGATAGCCCCTGATTCTCATGGGGTGGATATGTGGCATGCACACGTGCATACTTGAGTAACTTTTCGTTTTGCTTCATTAATTCTGTGAACAAACTGTTTTCTCCGCCTTGGATACGCACAGGCATCGTGTTTATAAATGCCCCCGTCACTGCTTCTGTATTTGCCATATCAGCCGCCTGACCTACTACATGTACGCTGCCGAACACAACGTCCTCAGTTCCGTTATATCTTTGCAGTAAAATCCCCCATGCCGCCTGTAGTAACGTACTGACCGATACCTCTTCCTGCTCGGCGATTCGTCGTATTCCGGCGGTCAGCTCCATACCCAGATCCAGGTTTACATACTCCGCCTGATATGTTGTCTGATTCTGCTTTTTAGCCTGCGGTAAATGGGCTTGTTCCTCGTACCCGGCCAGATAGTTGCTCCAGTAGCGTAATGCTTTTTGGCGTTCTTGATGCTCTTTCAGAACAGGCACCGTTTCTTCCGTTGTGACCCATTCCAGCTCTCCAAGTGTTAGATCCGGGTTCACCACAACAGTCTCCACCAATCGTACAAAGTGGCGCGTCATCTGCTCTACTGTTTCCCGCTGATATAGCGATGTCGCATACTCTAATCCGAACCGAATACCCGCTGCTCCCTCAATGGCTTCCAGCGTCAAATCAAACTTTGCCGGGGCTTGCTCCATCCCATATGGACGGAAGCTCAGGTCAGCCAGCTTCAACTCGTTTTGCTCCGTGTTTTGCAACACAAACATCGTATCAAACAGCGGATTGCGGCTCATGTCACGCTTCACCTTCAGCTTGTCCACCAGTTCCTCAAATGGATAGTCTTGATGCTCATACGCCTTCAATGCATGTTTCTTCACATTCTCCACATAGCTACGGAATGTTTGCCCTGCGGTTGGGTAATTACGCATAGCCAGCGTCCCAACGAACATTCCAATGACTGGCTCCAGATCCGCATGCGGTCGGCCGGCTATCGGGCTACCTACAATAATATCCTCCTGCCCGGTGTACTGATGCAGCAATGCTGTATAGGCTGCCAACAGCACCATGTACAGCGTCGAGCCTGTTTCGGCCGCCAGCTCTTTCAGGCGCTGGCTGACCTTCCCGTCCAATTCGAATTCCACTGTAGCCCCTGCTGTACTTCGCACCTCTGGACGAGCAAAATCAGTCGCCAGGTTCAAGACGGGTAACTCACCATCAAAGGTGTCCAGCCAATACGCTTCCTGACGTTTTATCCACGCTTGCTGCGCTTCATTCTGCTGCCATACAGCATAATCCTTGTATTGAATTCGTAGCGGAGACAGCTCCTCTCCGCTGTACAGACGTACAAACTCGTCGGTCAGCACCCCTGCTGATACACCGTCCGAAATAATATGATGCATATCCAGCATTAAGAAATGCTGAGCTTCTTGCTTTGTTCCATGTTCCCCAAGGTCCAATAAAGCCACCCTCAACAGCGGAGCCGTTTCTAAGTTGAATGAGCGCACAAAAGCTTGAATCCGCTCTTGGACTTTCTGGTTTACAGCCTGCGCGTGTGCTACATCGCGGGGGTCACCTTCTACCCGTATTTTCGCATATTCTACTTCGAACGACACCCCGTCCTCAATAAGCTGTACAGGCTCGTTCCCTTTCATTTCAAAGCGGGTACGCAAGGATGCATGTCGTTCAATTAATTGACAAAACACCTCTTCCACACGCTCCACATTAAGCGGTCCACTTACCTGAAGCACAGCCGGCATATTATAGTTCACATTGTTCGATTCCAATTGTTGGAGCACATACATCCGTTTCTGTGCCGAGGACAGCGGATAGAACGAGCGCTCTTCTGCCACCGGAATGGACGCGTATGCCAGCTGATCCAAACCGTCCATCACTTCCGCCAACTGCTCAATTGTTGGAGCTTCAAAAATGCTGCGCAGTGGAAGCGACTTATTCAGTTCTTTATGAATTTTCGAAACCAGCGTCGTCGCTCGCAGAGAATGCCCACCTATTTCAAAGAAGTTATCTTTCACACTGACCTGCGCTAGATCTAAAATTTCCTTCCAGATCATCGCTAACTTCGATTCCACCCACGTCCGAGGTGCAATATGTTCTATTCCATCTTGCAATTTGCCCTCGGGTGCTGGCAGTGCCTTCCGATCAATTTTGCCGTTCGGGGTCAGCGGGATGTGCTCCAGTTGTACAAAGTACGTAGGCACCATGTAGTTTGGAAGCTCTTTAGCCAGCAAGCTACGTAATTCACTTGAACTGACTTCCCGCTCCGCCACATAATAGGCGACCAGTTGGTTTTCTCCCTGCTTGTCCTCATGAGCCAGCACGACGGCCTTTTGCACCTCTTCCGTTTTCAAGATTTGTGATTCAACCTCGCCAAGCTCAATTCTGAATCCGCGAACCTTCACCTGATGATCAATACGTCCAATAAATTCCAGACTACCATCTGGATTCCAGCGAGCAAGATCCCCCGTTTTGTACATTCGTGTTCCCGGTGAAAACGGGTTGTTCACAAACTTCTCCGCTGTCAGATCCTCCCGATTCCAGTACCCACGCGCGAGGCCTTCCCCTCCGATACATAATTCGCCAGGAATACCAACCGGTTGCAATCGCCCCTGCGTATCAATGATGTATATTTGCGTGTTAGCGATGGGACGTCCAATATCAATCCGGTTAGCAGTCGTCAATTCTTGCACCGTCGAATACACTGTCGTTTCCGTCGGACCATACATGTTATAGATACGCAGTCCGTTAATAGATTGCAGTCTGTTTAGAAGCTTCGGAGAAATTGCCTCTCCCCCGACTAAAACCTCCTGTACACCTTGTAGCGCATGAGCGCCTTCATCATGATCAAGTAGCATTTGCAGCCGGGACGGCGTCATTTGTAGCATATCGATATGATGAGCAGCGATCAGCTCCCCAAGCTCCTGTGGGTCTGTCTGATGACGGCGGTCACCAATTACAACTGTCATCCCACTAAGCAATGGCAGGATTGTTTCCAGCACGAAGATATCAAAGGAAATCGTCGTTAGCGATAAAATTGTTTTGTCTGCTGTGATGTCAAGGACTCCGTGCATCCCTGTTATAAAGTTCAAAACCGACCGATGCTGAAGCATGACCCCCTTCGGATTACCAGTCGAGCCTGACGTATAGATTACGTAAGCCAGCTGATCTGGCTGAGCCGTTACTTCCAGATTCGTTGTTTCCCCTTGGTACAACTCTTCATCTTCGACAAAATAAGTATTAGCACTATAGCTATGTCCTTCAACCAGATCACGGGAAGTTAAAAGTACAGTAGCTCCACTGTCTCCAAGCACATATTCAATTCTAGCTGACGGATATTCAGGATCGATCGGCACATAAGCACCGCCTGCTTTAAGTACAGCCAGCAGACCGATCATCATCTCTGCCGAGCGCTGTACCATCAAGCCCACCAATTTGTCGGGTCCCACTCCTTGTGTTTGAAGCACCCGTGCCAGTGAGTTGGCGCGCTCGTTCAACTCGCGGTAGGTTAATTGCTCTCCTTCGAAATACAAGGCTACCTTCTCTGGCGTCTGTAGCACTTGCACTTCGAACAAATCATGAACCGTCTGCTCGCGCGGAAACTCCATTGCCGTATTTCCCCATACTCTCAGGATTTGCTCGCGTTCCTGGGCCGTCACGATATCCAGCTCATCGATCTGAATATTTGGGTTCGTCACCACTTGCTCAAGCAGTTGTACCAAGTGGCCTTGAATTTGCTTTACACTCGCGCGATCAAACGCCAGTGCATTGTATCCAAAGCTCATTTGGATCGTTTTACCTGGCAGCACCTTCAGGTTGAAGTCATAGTTAGTCTGTTCCACCGACTCAACTCCGGTAATCGTGAAGCTCGCCTGCTCACCATTACCCAGCTGTTCGATTTGTTCTCCTACCGGATAGTTTTCAAAAATGATAATGTGATCGATCAAATCTTGCTTGAGCTCGGTCAACGCCTGAATTTCATACAAAGGGTACGTATCATAGGCACGTGAGGCGATGGATTGCTCCTGAATTTGTTTTATTACATCCAAGAAACGACTTCCCCCGCTGCTATTAATGCGCACTGGTATTGTATTTATGAACAAACCAATGATATGTTCCACATTTGGAATGTCGGCTGGTCGTCCAGAAACCACACTGCCGAATACAACATCATTTGTACCGTTATATTTTTGAAGCAAAATCCCCCACACGGTCTGTACCAGCGTATTTACCGTGACCTGGTATCGCTTGGCGGCTCGCTGCAGCGCAGACGTCAGGTTCTCGCCCAGATCAAAGTCAAGCTGCTCCGGCTGATACCCGTTCCCTAGTACTTTAGCCTGTGGCAAACGGGACTGCTCTTCATATCCGCTCAGATATGTGCTCCAGTATTGTGCCGCTTCTTCATGATCTTGCTGCTCCAACCATTCGATATATTGACTATACGGCGTCACAGGTACCTGCTTAGGCTGGTCTAGGGCCAAAATGGCAAAATAACTCGTGAACACTTCATTAGTCAACAGCGACATACACCAGCCGTCCATTACAATATGATGGAAACTCCATATTAATCGATATGTCTCTTCACCTGTGCGTAAAATCGCCACACGTATCAACACATCTTGATCCAGTTTAAAGCCTCTTAGCTTATCTTTACGAGTGAATTCGAGGATATGTCGACCCTGTTCATCTTCTTCCAGTTCACGTAAATCCTCTACATACAGTTCAGTTTGCTTATTCCTATGCACGATCTGAAGCGGTTCATCCGTCACATCGCTGTAGAAATTCGTCCGCAAAGACATATGTCTTTGCACCAGCAGATCCAGACTTGAAGCAAACGCAGCCGTATGAAAATGCCCATTCAGGTCAAAAGATACCTGCTCAAAATACGCGCTGGACTGCGAATCCATTAAATTATGAAACAACATTCCCTTTTGCATTGGTGTTAGAGCGTATACATTTTCCAGCTCGCCAGTCTGTGCAACTTGCTCTACCAGTTGATCCAGTACCCCGATGGTCAAGCCCTTGAAGGATACATCGCTTGTTGTCAACTCAGGCTGCTCTTTGGCAACGCAATGCGAGATCACCTCTTGCAGAGCTGATTGTAACAGCCCAGCCACATGTTCCATCGTTTCTTTTCGATATTGTTTATTGCTGTAGGCGATCGTCAATCGCAACGTACCTTCTGAAATCATCGCGTTCAAATCCAACGTGTGCAGCAACCTCGATTGAGCAGCATCTGTTTTACCTATACCGTAGGAGGAAAGGGTTATTCCGCTGTTTTGCAGATCTTCCTGATCAAGCTGACCTAAATAGTTAAAACTGATTTCCGGTTCTGTGAAGTAAGGACGGTTTCGAGTTTCGGCAGAAGCCTCGGACAGATAACGCCATGTACCATACGTCAAACCTTTGTGCGGAATAGCACGCAGTCCTTCCTTTGTGCTTTTGATACGTTCTCCAAGTGTAAAATTACCATCAATTTCTAATAAAACAGGATACAGGCTGGTAAACCAACCCACAGTACGTGTTATATCTACTTCCGGTATGATTGCTTCCCGACCATGTCCCTCCAGATGCACCAGCACACAATTAGTACCTGTCCAGTTATGAATGGCCAAGCCTAACGCACTTAGCAGCAAATCATTAATCTCGGTATTGTAGGCCCGGTGTACTTGCTTCAATAATTGCTGTGTTTCTGCCTCCGTCCATTCTAGCGTCAGCACTTCGCTATCTGCATTCAACGAACCAGTATAGGAAAAATCCTTGGGCAGCGGGGTAGCTCCCCCTTGAGCCTGTTCAAGCTGCTGCCAGTAAGTTTCGTCAGACTCGGCCGCTGAGCTGTTAGCATAAGTTGACAACTCACGCGCCCAAGTTTGAAAGGAATCTGTTTTAAACGGTAATCTTACCGGCAAGCCCTTCAGTACTTGCTCATAGCCTGTGGAGAAATCCTCGAACAGGATCCGCCATGATACTCCGTCTATGACCAGATGATGAATGGCTATTAGCAAATGATCGCCTTCATTTGTACGGAACAAACCAAGCTTTACCAAAGGTCCTTCGGACAGGTTGATACTACTTTGAATTTCAGTTGCTTTCGCTTCTAGCATGTCGGCAGCCGCCGACTCTCCACGTAAATCCGCAGTTTCGAGCGTATATAATGAGCCTTCCTCCACTCGGCGTGTCCATGCTGTATAACCAGATGGATGCTTGCGGAAGACTGTACGCAGGGCATCATGATGCTCCACGATCCAGTCCATTGCCTGGCGCACAATCGTCTCATCAAAACCTTCCGTCCTGTGCAACATCACCGCCTGATTGAAGTGCTCCGGACACTCAAGCTCCTGCGAAAAGAACCATTGCTGGATCGGAAGTAACGTAGTTTCTCCGCTGACCTCCCCTTGATCAGCTATATGCACGGCCTCATACATATACGGTGCCAGTGCCACTACCGTAGGATATCGGAACATATCCTTAACTTCCAGCTTGTAGCCCGCCTGAAATAATCGGGATGAAATTTGAATTGCCTTGATTGAATCCCCACCCAGATCAAAGAAATTGTCTAATATTCCAACCTTTGGGGCTCCTAATACTGATTCCCAGACCGCCACCAGAGTCCGTTCCGCCTCCGTACGCGGCTCAGCATAATCTGCTCCGCTTTGCAGGCTGACTTCCGGTGCTGGCAGTGACTTCCGATCAATTTTTCCGTTCGAGGTCAGCGGAATATGCTCCAACTGTACGAAGTATGCAGGCACCATATAATTTGGAAGTTCCTTAGCTAGCAAGCTGCGCAATTCACCCGCATCCACATCTTGTTCAGCTACATAATAGGCAACCAGTTGGTTTTGTCCTTGATTGTCTTCATGGACTAATACGACGACCTCTTGCACATCAGCCACCTTCATCAGGTTGGTCTCAACTTCACCCAATTCAATCCGATAACCCCGAATTTTTACCTGATGGTCAACCCGGCCCAAATACTCTATATTCCCATCTGGTAGCCAGCGTGCTAAATCGCCCGTCCGATACATCCGTTCATAGTTCGCTTCACCACCAGCAAACGGATTTGGCACAAATTTTTCAACCGTCAGCTCTGGTCGGTTCAGATACCCTCGGGCTACGCCAACACCGCTGATACATAGCTCACCGAGTACCCCTATTGGTTGAAGCTTCCCATGCTCGTTCAGAATATATGCGCGCGTATTGTGAATAGGTTTACCCAAATTTACTGCTATTTCTGGTTCACACACGGAAGCCAGTACATCAATGGTTGTTTCCGTCGGTCCATAATGATTATTCAGAATGTATCCTTTGCTCACTATTTTTTCCTTTAATGAATCTTCCAACCGTTCGCCACCGCAGATTAACGTATCTAAGCAAGGTATTTTGGCATCTTCAGATAAAAATGCTCTCATCAGAGCCGGTGGAATGTCTAGTACCCTGATATTATGAGTCTTAATATATTCGGTCAGTAGCTGCTTACTCAGCAGCGTTGTACGCCGGATACAGTGCAGCTTGCCCCCATGCAGCAACGTCCCAAAGATCTGCTCAATACTTGGATCAAATGTATATTCTGCCGTCAGGATCATATCAAGTCCATCACTTATTGCGTAACGTTCCGAAAACCAGCTCACCGTATTAATTGCACTACGATGGTTGACCATGACCCCTTTCGGCTGTCCAGTCGTTCCTGAGGTATAAAGAACGTATATCAGATGATCCACCCTGTCTGTGGACATCATCAAATTAGAGCCATCTGCACAATATATTCTGGAATCATCCAGTTCAAGAGTAATCCCGTTAAATGATATTCGTTCAGTAAATGCCCGTTGTGTCAGTACAATCTGCGCATCGAAGTCCTCCAACATATAATGGATACGTTCTGCTGGATATTCCGGGTCTATCGGTACATAAGCACCACCTGCTTTGAGAACTGCCAGTATACCAACGATCATCTCAATAGATCGTTCCACAAGTAGTCCAATTCGCTGCTCTGGCTGTACACCATAAGAACGGAGTGTTCTTGCCAATTGGTTGGCGCGCTCATTCAACTCACGGTATGTCAGTTGTTCACCCTCAAAAAATAAGGCTACCTGTTCTGGCGTTTGCAAGACTTGCGCTTCGAACAAACCTTGAATTGTTTGCTCGCTTGGATATTCCACCGCCGTATTTCCCCAAACATCCAAAATTTGCTCGCGCTCCTGTTCCGTCACAATATCCAGTTCATTCACCAGGATATCCGGGTTTAGCACCACTTGCTTCAGCAGTTGCATCAAATGTCCCTGAATTTGCTCCATATGTTCGTGATCAAATACCAGGGCGTTATAAATAGCTCTCATTTGTATCGTTTTTCCCGGCACTACAACCAGATTAAAGTCATAATTTGTCTGCTTTATCCAATCGATTTCGTCAATACAATAGCGATCCTCATCGCTATCACCCAGTTGCTGAATTTCTTTCTCTACTGATACACGATCAAAAATAAGGATGTGATTAATTAAATCGTGATTTTGCTCTGACATCGCCTCAATTTCTTCGAGTGAATACACTTTATGGGCAAGGTTGGCCATAGAAAGCATTTGTTGTTGCCTGATCTCTTCCAAAAATCGACTATTATGACTAGTTCTAATGCGCACAGGTACAGTATTTATTTGCAGATCGAGGGCTTGCTCTTCATTCCGTACCACAGATGTGCTTTCTAAAGCCACACTACCAAACACTACATCATCCGTACTGTTATATTTTTGCAGCAGAAGTCCCCACACCGTTTGCACCAGTATTTGGATGGTTACCTCATATTCCTGAGCAATCCGTTGCAGCCCGCCCATCATGTCTGCATCCAAATGAAAGTCATGATATTCGGTCTGACGACTCCATGTCTTATTCATTCGAGCCTGCGGTAAGCGAGATTGACCCTCGTACTCCTTCAAATACGCTCTCCAGTAATTCAAAGCGGCATTATGATCTTTGTAATCTGAATAATCAATATGTCTACTTTTGGCAAGTGTATTAAGTGTAGACATTTCATTTAACCTTGATAAAATCAACTGTTCTTCATTATCAGACAGAATATTCATGTCAGCCAGTCGTAATCTACTATCCTGGGTGATTGTCTCCAAAATCTTTATATAATGCTCTGCCAACTTCCTGATTGTCTCTGGCTTAAATAACTTAGTAGCATATTCCCAAACAAGGGTCACTCGATCTTGTTCTTCAGTCACAAGCAATGAAAAATCGACCTGGGCTACGCCAACATTATATTCCTCCGGTTTAAATTGGACCCCCTCGACCTCCAAAGTGTTCATCCCGACATTTTGCAAACTGAACATCGTATCGAACACAGGATTTCGGCTGACATCACGAACCAGTTCAAGTTGATCTACCAGTTCATCAAATGGATATTCCTGATGCTCCAGTGCCAACAATGTGCTTTGCTTGACCTCCTGTAAAAAGGACTGGAACGTCAGTGTCGAATGCGGGTAATTGCGGAGCGCCAGTGTATTGACGAACATCCCGATCATCGCTTGCGTATCCACATGTTCTCTTCCAGCCACAGGCGAACCTACAATGATATCTTCTTGACCCGAATACTTGGCCAGCAACACGTTATACGCTGCTAAAAGCACCATGAAAAGCGTTGATTCGGTATTTTGGGCTAGTTGGTATAAGGATTTTGCCAACTTTCCATCCAATGTGACCGTCAAACTATCCCCTTCAAAACTTTGTGTCTGCGGTCGCGAAAAGTCTGTAGGCATTTGCAGAACGGGAAGCTCTCCATTCAAAGCCCCTAACCAATAGGGTCTATGCTCCTTCCATTTACTGCTAGTGATTTGCTGCTGCTTCCAAGCCACAAAGTCCTTGTAATGAAGCTGAATGTCAGCAAGCTCTCTGCCCTGATAACGCCGGATGATCTCATCCATCATAATGGTCATAGAAAAACCGTCCGCAATGATGTGATGCATATCCATCAGGAGCATAAAACCGCCCTGAATAAATTCGAACAGTTTAATGCGGAGCAAAGGAGCTTTATCCAAGTAAAAGGGCCGAATAAACGAGATTCGTGCCTGCGCTGCCTCTTCTTGCGGAATCCGTGAGAACGGTATTTCAAACGTCATCGTGTCCCGGATTTTTTGTACAATCTCCCCAGCCTGCAGTTCAAAATATGTCCGGAAGGACTCATGTCTTAAAATAACTTCCCTAGCAGCTTCAATAAACTTTGAAACTACCAAGTCTCCTTCTATGAGGAGCTGACCTGAAATATGGTAGGCTGTTCCGCCACCCAATTGATCCAGTGCGTACATCCTTTTTTGGGCTGAAGACACCGGGTAAAAAGGTTCGGGGGTCACAGGAACAATCGATTCATATGTTTGCTGCTGCCCTCCGACAATAAATGCAGAAAGTTCGGCAATCGTTTGCAAATCGAAAATGCGGCTGAGCGGGATATGTACACCCAACTCCTTGTTCACTTTGGACAAGATGACAGTCGCTTTTAACGAATCCCCACCCAATTGGAAAAAGGATTCATGACGGTGAACTTCGGACACATTCAAAACGTCCTTCCAAATAGTCGTCAGCTTCTCCTCAGCGGCATGTACCTCAGAACCAACATCCTTTGCTGCATTAACACTTGCATTTCCCACTTCTAGCAGCGCCTGCAGATCCGGCTCTCCATTTGCTAAGAGAGGAATACGATCCACCTTAATGCACCAACGAGGCCGCGTATAATCCGGTAGGAGTCTATTCACAGCTTGCTTCAGTTCGGATTCTTCCCAAGGCTTTGAAGCGGCAGCCACAACATAGGCAGTTAAATACAATACTTCACCGGCTTCATCCGTTTGCGGGGTAATCAAGCAATCACCTAGTTGGAAAGTTTGCAGCAGGTGTTTCTCCAATTGTTCCAAATTCACTTGATGTCCGCGGACGCAGATGCTCCGGTCCAAATGACCGATATGTAAAAGCTTCGCTCCACCTTCCACGTAAGCCCATTCCCGGGTCGTTCCCAAAATTCCGCTGACTGCCGAGGCCTGATAGACCTCCCCTGCTGTTCCGACAGGTGCTGGTTGCTTGTATGCATCAAGCACACAAGGATAATTACCGTTAGAATCGACGTAATCAGTCCATGTAGCCCGAAGTCGCTCCTGTCCCACAACATCAAGTAAAGAAATCGAGGATACACGAATTTCCTCATTCTCCACAATCAAATGCAGCAGGTGGAGGAAGTATTCTGACCACGTTTTAACGATATTTTCTTGAAAAATATCTGTATTATAGTCAAAATCAAGACGCAACTGCTTCTGTACCTCCGTAACGTTCAAAAACAGTTCATATTTACTGAAAGATATTTCGTTTTCAAGCACTTCTACATCCAATTGGTGGAAGTAAAAACGAGGAATCGGCCGATCCATATTAAACACAACGTTCATTACTGGCAAATATTTTAATCCTAGTGGGGCCAGTCCGGCAAAGCTGTATTTCTGGTAGGCCTCCAACTCATTCATCCGGTGTTTGACCGTTTGGGCAAATGAATTAAATGAAACGTCAGAACACACTTCGCTAATGACCGGAAGCATATTCACACAGTTACCAATCAGCGAAAAAGCATCCATTTGCGCTTGTCCTGCTGTCGGTATGCTTACCATCACTTCTTTTTGGCCTGTCAGGCGATGCAGAAAAAGCTGAAATGCAGATAAAAGGGTGATGAATAAACTGTTTCCGAGTTTGATACTTACGTTTCTCAGCCGTTGAACTAACGGTGCCTCCAGAATCAAAGTATGTCTGCTTCCGTGGGAAGATGGCATCAGTAGCCCACGCACCGGAGAAGGTAAATCTAGCACAGGCAGGGACCTCTTTAGTACAGCCGACCAAAACGTAACAGCCTCCTCTCCTCCAGACCTCAACTGATCATGCTGCCAAACGGCATAGTTCCGAAATGATACCGGATCGGGTAGAGTAACAGCTTCATTGCGGACTAACGCGGAATAGATGTGCTCTAACTCCCGCATGAACACTCCCATCGACCAGCCGTCCGCAATCAAATGGTGGAAAGTAAATACACCAATGTGCTCTACAACTGATATTTTCAGCAATTGAACACGGAATAATGGCTTATAAGGTATTAATGGGAACGGAATTGTGCTATCCTTGGCCAGCCAATTTTGGACGTGCTGTTCCTGTTCATCTGGCGAGTAGTCGCTAAAATCATGCAATGGAACGCTAATCTTCATTGCAGATGTAATCACTTGTGTCTCACCATCATCATTCATAAAGGTACGCAAAGCTTCGTGGCGGTTCACGATGGTATGAACTGCCTCTGTAAAAGCTTCGGACTGAAGCGGGCCACAAAAACGCAGCAAAGCGGTTTCATGTAAAGATTGTGAGTCATTTCGTTCTGAAACCGTAGCGAACCAAAGCTGCTTTTGATCCGGGGTCAGTGCAATAACAGTTTCCTGAGCGCCCAATGACTCCGTTTCCGGAAGCAAGGATACAGCTAAAGCTTGCTTTTCCAGATCTGGGCCGCTTCCGTTCGACGGCAGGTCTGGAAGGAAGGTTCCTTTACGAAGGTCGCTTACGCTGTTCTTGCTGTCCTTACTGTCCTTGACTGCTTGTATGATCTTTGCACTGTCTTCCTTGGGGCGATATACAGTGGTCGTGTTCATATGTGCTATGGTATGATCCCGCAGCACCTCAAGCTGTTGTGACATTAAATAAAGCTGTTGCTCCAAAATGCGTTCTAAGCCCACAGGCGCGGTTGCTCCTAAATCACTTTGAACCTCTGCTTTCTCTGCCGTATACACAGGCGCGGACATCGAAAGGTTCTGTTTTTCATACGTTTGTAACACATAAGGGGCCGTATGTTCTATCTCATTACCTGGGATCTCCACAGGACTTTCTACCACCTTCTGATTCGTAGACTCAATGGGGATAACTACTCTTTCGGCCACATGATGTGTCAACAATTCCAGCGTGGTCAGCGTATCAAAAAACTCATTCATAGGTATGTCAAATCCAAACGTATCTTTGA
This sequence comes from Paenibacillus sp. FSL R10-2782, assembly GCF_038592985.1. Lineage (NCBI taxonomy): Bacteria > Bacillati > Bacillota > Bacilli > Caryophanales > Paenibacillaceae > Paenibacillus > Paenibacillus sp. FSL R10-2782. The sequence goes on from NZ_CP151951.1 coordinate 3,058,246, forward strand.
TGCTATGACGGACTTGAGATAGAGTAATGGAATCCAGCCCTAGCTCTAAAAAATGCGTTTGTGGCTCTATTTCATCTTCGTTAAGTTGGGTCACATTTCCAATCATCCTGACTAGTTTTTGCCTAACATGAGCTTTGTGCTGGTTAAGGGCTGATTCTGTCGCGGAATACCTGTTCGCCATATTTATATACTCCTTTATCGCTGAGTTTTTAGAAGCTCGTCTGGCATCTCGTAAATAAATGAGACAATCTTGTATGCTCAATTGGACGTAAAAAATTTCATATCGCGAATTTTCCCCTATATTCAAAACATCCAACATACCTTCGATAAAATTCAGTAACGCACCGATCCGGCTTTCTGACAAGAAACACCCGTATTCGAGGCTTGTGCCTTGGAGAGTCCGTATATACGCCAACCTTCCAAATTGTGAACGCTCATCGGTCTATGAACACATGATAAAGCTCTAGCTAATTGAGCTCACCTCCATCCGAAATTATACGAACACTTGACAATTCATGGTTAGCTGCTGCTTAGAATTTAAAATATTCCAAAAAAAATTGTTAGACGAAGCGTTTCATTCAACAAGAAGGTGGCAAAACAAAAATGTTTTCACAATTCGAGCGTTAACGTGCATATCTACGGAAACCGTTATTACAGACAGTAGAAAAATCATTTTAATAAAAAACAAGCTTAAAAATGGAAATAGAATGATGGAATAGCATTTCGTGGTGTGAGTAAAATATTGTGTGATCTTGGAAGTGGGTAAAACTGGAAGTGTAGTGAAACCTTATATTTACAGCTAAAGATTTCAGTATCATAGATGAAATTGATAACATAACGTCAATGTAGGACAGGATGTTTTGATTATTAAATAAACGTAACATATAACTATTTATTTACATGATAAAATATAAATTCGAAAAATGTCAATGTTTTTTAAATTCCTTCAACATAAATAATTTGGAAAATAAACAATTCTGCTTCCTAACACTTTTCGCATATCAAAAGTCGCCATAAAGCGACAAAAAATGCTGGGACCTATAACGGTCAATGCCAGCTTCTCCACGGAATCATTCGATTGTTACTAAGGTTTGTTGTACAATAGACTCCATATGGGGATTTTTGCGCAGAGGACTGCCGGAATCCTGAATTGAATGCTGAAGGATGGATTGTACATGTATGTAGCACAAGAATGGAAAGATTATGAAGTAGTGGATACAGGCGGCGGCGAAAAGCTGGAGCGTTGGGGCGATATTGTCCTGCGGCGGCCTGATCCGCAAATTATATGGCCGTTGTCCCAGGAAACAGCCGAGTGGCGCGATGTTCATGGACATTACCACCGTAGTTCCTCTGGGGGGGGTAGCTGGGATATGAAAAAGCCTACTCCCGAACGCTGGACGATCAGCTACGGGCCGCTTAAATTCCACATTAAACCGACCAGCTTCAAGCATACCGGTCTTTTTCCGGAGCAAGCTGCGAACTGGAGATGGATGATGGATAAAATTAAAGGCGCTGGCAGACCGATTTCGGTACTGAACCTGTTCGCCTACACAGGGGGAGCCACTACTGCCGCAGCATATGCCGGGGCCAGTGTAGTTCACGTGGACGCCGCCAAGGGCATGGTACAGTGGGCGAAGGAGAACGTGCAATTGTCCGGCTTGGCCGACCGTCCGGTACGCTTCATTACGGACGACGTGTTCAAATTCGTGCAACGTGAACAACGCCGGGGAAACCGATATGATGCGATCATTATGGACCCTCCTTCCTACGGGCGCGGACCCAACGGAGAAACATGGAAGCTGGAAGAAAGCCTGTATCCGTTTCTGGAATCCTGCATGAGCATCATTTCCGATCAACCGTTGTTCATGCTGATTAACTCTTATACCACAGGGATTTCGCCTACCGTACTGCGCAACATGCTGAGTATGACGATGCAACAAAAGTATGGCGGTCAAATCAGCGCTGGTGAAATCGGATTGCCGATTACCCGCTCGGGGCTGAATCTGCCTTGTGGTATTCTCGGACGCTGGGAGGCTTAATTCCTCCTATGACTCCAGATGAACTTACCCGGCACGGGCATGCCCAGCTGAATATCCCTGTTCTATATGAGGACAACCATGTTCTGGCCGTTGTAAAGCCTGTCAACGTTCCGACACAAGAAGACGCCAGCGGTGATCCTGATCTGCTGTCTTTACTCAAGGAAGACCTTAAAATTAGACACGATAAGCCTGGTAATGTCTTTTTAGGACTGGTTCACAGACTGGATCGGCCTGTAGGCGGTGCCATGATCTTTGCCAAGACGTCCAAAGCCGCTTCTCGGCTGTCAGAGTCGGTTCGAGGCCGTAGTTTCCGCAAGATGTATGCAGCGGTTCTAAACGGTGTTCCCGCGGCCCCACAAGGCCGTCTGACCCATCATCTGCTAAAGGACAGTCGCACTAACACGGTCCAGGCAGTTCGTCCCGGTACGACCGGGGCCAAAGAGGCCATTTTAGAGTACCAAGTGCTTGGACAAGCAGATGGTCTCAGTCTTGTACAAATTGAGCTACACACCGGACGCTCGCATCAGATTCGTGTACAGATGCAGGCTATCGACTGTCCTCTATACGGGGATCAAAAATACGGTGGCAACCTGAGCCGCCCAGGTCAACAATTGGCGCTCTGGTCTCTGCTTGCCGGAGCACCGCATCCGGTTAGCAAGGAGAACATGAGCTTCCACTCGTTCCCTCCAGCCCAATTCCCATGGAGTGAGTGGCCCAAATCGCTTTATGAAAGTATGCTCAAAGCTGAGCATTGAGCAGGCATTTACAAAAAGAACCGGCAATGCATGTAATCAAACAAACATGCATTGCCGGTTCTTTTTTGTTAAAAATCTGATACTCCTCCCACCCTTATGACGAGGAGACCACAGACTGCCCTTTCTTGCTGTTCACCAACTGCTGACGGGGCAGAGCGTTTTGAGCATTCGTATTCTTGATGAAAAATGCCAAAATCAGGGCCGTCACACTCAACAGCGTCGCAATGATAAAGGCTGAGTTGATACCATAAATCGTAGCCTGGTTGCCTGCTGCCAGCATCTCTGCTTTATTTGTAACAGATAATCCCTCAGATACAACAATATTCGTCAGACGGTTGCTGCTTTGAGTCGACATCACCGTCACCAGAATTGCTGTTCCGATTGAACCGGAAATCATACGCAGTGTATTACTCATCGCAGTACCATGCGCATTCAATCGTTGCGGAAGCTGGTTTAACCCGGCCGTTTGGATCGGCATCATCAGCAATGACATCCCGAACATCCGAACCGTATAATTAGCCAGCAGCGTCATGTAGGTCGTTGTCTCGGTCAAGCGTGTGAACTCCCAAGTCGTCACAGCCAGGATCAATAAACCGATCACAGACAACCATCGTGCTCCGATCCGGTCAAAAATAGCCCCGGTTACAGGAGACATCACCCCCATCAGAATCGCCCCCGGCAACATCAGCATACCGGACTCAAGCGGTGAAAAGCCGCGAATATTTTGCAAATAAATCGGCAGTAATATCATACCGGCGTACAAAGCCATCGTCACAATGACATTAATGATTGTCGTCAAGCTATACACATCATATTTGAAGATACGGAACTCCAGCATAGGTTCATCAACCTTCAGCTGGCGAACAATAAACAGAATCAGCGCGATCGTCCCCACAATAAGCGTAGACAGGACCGGAATACTTCCCCAGCCCGATGTTCCTGCATCACTAAAGCCATATAACAGTCCACCGAAACCGAGCGTAGACAAAATGATGCCGGGAATGTCCAACTTAGGCTTGGACTGCTCCGTTACATTTTTCAGAAAAATAAATCCGATCACAATCGAAATCACTGAAATCGGCAGGATGATCCAGAACAGTACCCGCCAGTCGTAATGCTGGACTATATAACCAGATAAGGTTGGTCCAATGGCTGGAGCAAAACCCATCGCAATCCCCAGTGTTCCCATCGCCCGGCCACGACGCTCAATTGGGTAGATGTTCAAGATAACGACCATCATTAAAGGCATCATAATACCCGCACCCGCGGCCTGAATGAGACGTCCGATCAGCAATATGCTAAAGCTCGGCGCAATAGCGCACAACAGCGTGCCGATTGAAAAGATAATCATCGCACTAATAAACAATTTACGAGTGGAAAAACGCGCAATCAAAAATGCGGTCACTGGGATCAATACCCCGTTCACGAGCATAAAGCCCGTACTAAGCCACTGAGCCACATTGGCATCTACATTCAGATCACTCATCATTTTCGGTAAAGCCACACTTATCAACGTCTGGTTTAAAATCGCAACAAACGCGCCAATCAACAGAGCGGCCACAATGGGTGCTCTGCGTACATTACCTGGTAGTGTCATTTGAGGACTGCTCAAGTTGATTCATTCCCTTCGGTGTCAATTTCATTATCATTTGTTTATGGATATCCAGAACCATGTCCAGATGCTCCTTCGGGATGTCCAGAATGGGCAAGACGCGCTCCATCCACATGACGTCTACTTTTTGCATGATGTCTTTTCCTTCCGGGGTAAGCGTCAGCACTAAGGATCTGCGATCATGCTCATGCCGTCCGCGAGCGATATATCCTGCCTTGGTCAAGCGGTCAACCACCCCGCTCATGGAGCTACACCCCATATGGGCTATGTCTGCCAGCTCGGATAACCCGATATTGGGTCGTTTATTCAGAATCGCCAAAGCCATGTGCTGAACGGCTGTCAGTTCCAAATGCTGCTCCTCATTCCAGAAGGCATAAAATATCGTTTTGTTAACCTCCCTTACCGACTGAATAATCCGGTACACCTCAAGTCTGTCTTCCTCTCTGTCACTCACTGGAACCATCCTTCTTCCCATTACTCAATTCACATTCCATATACATAACCAAGCAACTATTCGTATACGAAATGTTATTTATGTATAACTAATTTTATCATGTTATATGTAAATGTCAACATTCACCCCTGTAACAGATATAAGTATTGAAAAGAGCAGATGAAACTTGCAGAATACAGAAAGCCATTTAAAAAAGGTGTCAACAGCTACAAAATGTGGTTTTTCAGCACAAAAACGCGGATATGTGTGACCCCTTTGGCCAGCCTTATCCGCGCATTTTTATTTAGAATATGAAAGAGGAGATGCTTACTCCGCTCGCTCCATTTGTTCCTTTACTGCCTTTGTCTCGTTTACCGATGCAGAAGTTTTCGTTTTTGTGGTGATTTTACCTAACAAATAAACCAGCAAATTTTGATTATGCTGCGAAATGCGGTTTAGTACAGAACCCAGAAAATCATCCCTTATTTGCAATCCACGCTCCGCTTCTTCTCTTCCTTGATCCGAAATGACAATCCATACGATTCTGCGATCCTTTACGTCTCTAAAGCGGGTGACCAGGCGATTCCGCTCCATCCGGTCTAGCAGCATCGTAACGGCCGCAGGTGTGGTTGCGAGGTACGGGATCAGTTGAGACGGTTTCATGCGGCCGTAATCGTTCAGAACCTCCAGCACCGTAAGCTGAGCCTCAGTTAATGATGGAGCCAACTGCTGCTCCATATGAACCTTGTAATCCTTAGCCATTCTGGACCAGATTTTCGCAAATTCGGTCGTTTGCATTTTGCCTCACTCCTTTGAATAACAGGGTCAGTAAAAGCATCATAGTTACCGTATGGGCCACCGTCCGGATTGTGTTTCATCACATTAAATTTTCGCCATTCAGCCCCGGTTTCCTGCCGTTTTTGGAGCATCAATTGAAAAGGGGAAGGAAGTCTCACTTCGGTTTTGGAGGTTGGTCAAGGTTCGACAGCATGACGGCAAAAAGGTCCTCTTTCGTGCCGGAATGGCACGAGAGGACCTCTCTTTTTCGAGCTAAAAAACGCTTGACTTTCCTGTTATTCTATGGACCGGGAAGTCTGCGACTCACTACGCAGCAGCACATTCACAATTTCGTCCTTCTTCTCCACAGGAGCCAGCAGCTTGCCTGTATCCTTGCGGTCAGTCAAAGGAGCTTTTTCCGAAAGGAAGGACATCGTCTGTCCATCTGCAGTGATCGCAAACAATTGAATAGCTTCACGGCAATAGAAGGCAGCCACAATCCGAGTTCCGTTCGAACGTACCCGTTTGCCTTCCTTGAATTCAAAGGTGGTGATTCCTTTACCGCCTCGTCCCTGAGCAGGATAATCCAGCAGAAGCGTACGCTTGCCATAACCGGATTCGGTCAGTACCAGCACTTCTCCTTCATCCTCTTCCACCCACAGCGCTGCAACAATTTCATCGCCTTCTGCCAGCTGTATACCTTTCACACCAGCCGAGACGCGGCCCATCGCATTAACCTCTTGTTCCTTGAAGCGTATGCTCATCCCCGCACGGGTAATCAACATAATATCCCGGGTGCCGTCGCTTAGCGTCACCGATAATACCTCATCATCTCCTGCTACTTTGCAGGCCGCTACAGCACTGGAGCGTTTCGTAGCATATTCTTTCAGCTCGGTTCGCTTCACTTGACCCTTCTTCGTTACAAACACCAGACTTTTGCCGATTTCCTCCATGTTTTTGATCGGAATGACACTCACGATCCGATCATCCTTGGTTAAAGGAATGACGTTAACAATCGGAGTTCCCGGCTCTTTCCACTTATACTCTGGCACCTGATGCACAGGCAATAAGAAATATTGTCCGCGCTGAGTGAAGACGAGCAGCACATCAAGTGTGTTGACATCAAGCAACTGGGTGACATAATCCCCTTCCTTAACGCCAGAAGCTGAGCGCTCCCCACCGGAACGGGTGAAGGACAGCATACCTGTACGCTTCACATAGCCGTCTTTGGAAAGAGTCAGCAATACATCCTCTGCCCCAACCATGACTTCCAGATTCACCTTAATCTCTTCAACTTCACCCTGTATGTCTGAACGGCGGTCAATGCCGTACTTTTCACGAATTTCCAACAATTCTTTGCGGATCAAGCTGATCAGTTTGCGATCACTTTCCAAGATAGAACGGTACTGTGTAATCTTTTTCTGGATTTCATTTAATTCCTTTTCCAGCGTAGTGATTTCGAGATTTGTGAGACGGTACAACTGCAAGGTCAAAATAGAATCTGCCTGACGTTCGCTAAAGCCAAACATCCATTGCAAATTATTTTGCGCGTCCTGGCGATTTTTGGAAGCTTTAATGGCCGCAATGACCTCATCCAGAATGTTAAGCGCCTTGACCAAACCTTCCAACACATGGGCACGATCCTCCGCTTTTTCCAGCTCAAACTGGATACGGTGCGTGACAACCTCACGCTGATGGGCGATATACGCTTCCAAAATCGACTTCAAACCAAGCTGATGCGGCGCTTTGTTCACAATGGCTACCATGTTGAAGTTGTATGCCACCTGAAGGTCGGTTTTTTTCAGCAGATATGCCAAAATCCCTTCCGCATCGGCTTCCTTCTTCAGTTCCACCACAATTCGCAGACCGTTCCGTCCACTCTCGTCACGAACCTCAGCAATCCCTTCCACCTTTTTCTCCAGACGGATATTCTCCATGGCGGTTACGAGCCTTGATTTAACAATCTGATATGGAATCTCCGTAATCACCAGTTGCTGCTTACCTCCGCGCAAAGACTGTATTTCCGTTTTGGAACGGATATAAATACGTCCTTTGCCTGTACGATAAGCGTCTTTAATTCCTTCGCCACCCATAATCAGCCCGCCAGTCGGGAAATCTGGGCCTTTAATAAAGGTCATAATCTCTTCCAGCTCAATATCCGGCTTTTCCATCACGGCAATGCTGGCGTCAATGACCTCGCGTAAGCTGTGCGTCGGAATTTCAGTCGCAAATCCGGCCGAAATCCCACTGGAGCCGTTTACTAGCAGATTCGGATAACGGGATGGCAATACAACCGGCTCCTTGGCCGAGTTATCAAAGTTATCCTTGAATAAAACCGTTCGTTTTTCAATGTCACGCAGCATTTCCATCGCGATAGGAGAGAGACGGGCCTCCGTGTACCGCATAGCTGCCGCCGGATCATCGTCCTGGGAACCCCAGTTGCCGTGACCGTCCACCAGTACGTGACTCATTTTCCAAGGCTGCGCCATCCGCACCATACCATCGTAAATCGACGAGTCACCGTGGGGGTGATAATTACCCATAACATCCCCGACGGTTTTGGCAGATTTCCGATAAGCTTTATCCGGTGTGTTGCCGGAATCGTACATGGAGTACAGAATCCGGCGCTGTACAGGCTTTAATCCATCTCGCACATCCGGTATCGCCCGATCCTGAATAATATATTTGGAATATCGGCCAAATCGGTCACCGACCACTTCCTCCAGAAAAGCTGGCAAAAATTGCTCCGATAAGCTCATGTATACACCTCATTTGATAGCACTACTCTACATACTCCGTAAAATCTACGTTTTCCACAATCCAGCGCTTGCGCGGATCAACCTTGTCTCCCATCAGTGTGGACACACGGCGTTCAGCCTTGGCTGCATCCTCAATCTGGACGCGAAGCAAGGTACGTGACTCGGGATTCATCGTCGTTTCCCATAGCTGATCCGGGTTCATCTCCCCGAGTCCTTTATAGCGTTGAAGCTCAAAATTCCGCCCAAATTCCTTTAAGTAATTTTCAAGCTGCTCGTCAGTCCAGGCATAGCGTACTGTTTCGAGCTTACCCGACTTACGGGTTATCTTATACAATGGGGGTTGAGCAATAAATATGCGTCCCGCATCAATCAGCTCTTTCATATACCGATAAAAGAATGTTAGCAGCAACACTTGAATGTGAGCGCCATCCGTATCCGCATCCGTCATAATGATGATTTTGGAATAATTGCTGTCTTCCAGCATAAACTCTGTTCCTACCCCCGCCCCGATTGCTGCTGTAATCGCGCGGTACTCATCATTTTTCATAACATCGACCAGCTTGGATTTCTCCGGGTTCATCGGCTTACCCTTCAATGGCAAAATAGCCTGAATTTTGGAATCCCGTCCCTGCTTCGCCGATCCTCCAGCCGAATCACCTTCCACGATAAACAGCTCATTTCGTGTAAAATCCTTGGACTGCGCAGGCGATAGCTTGCCGTTCAGATTAGAGCTTTCACTGCGTTTCTTGCCGGAACGCATTTCGTCACGGGCCTTACGTGCTGCTTCACGGGCTCTGGATGCCTGTACTGCCTTTTTGATTAACGTTTGCGCGACCTGAGGATTTTCCTCCAGAAAACGCTGCATCTGCTCTGATACAATAGCATCCACCATACTGCGTGCGGAGGCGCTGCCTAGCTGATCCTTCGTCTGACCGACGAATTCAACCTCGGCCATCTTGACACTGATTACGGCCATCATTCCCTCCCGCAAATCATTGCCTTCCAGATTCTTATCCTTTTCCTTCAGCATTACCGTGCGTCGCGCATAGTCATTCATGACACGGGTGTAAGCGGCTTTGAAGCCAGTTTCATGCGTCCCCCCGCCGCGTGTCGGAATGGAATTGACAAACGAAGCAATCGTTTCGGTATAACCTGAGTTGTACTGAATGGCGATTTCCACCTCAACGTCTTCCTTCTCCGCGTTAAAGTGGATGACGTCATGCAGCACGTCCTTGCCTTCATTCAGAAAAGCGACAAACTGGCTTGCTCCGCCCTCATAAAAATATTCATCCGATTTCCCGCTCCGTTCATCTTTAAGCTGGATACGAAGACCCGAGTTCAGAAAAGCAATTTCCTGAAGACGCTCGGCCAACGTATCGTAGTTAAAATGAATACCTGTCTGAAATACGCGAATATCCGGTTTAAATGTAATTTTTGTGCCTGTCTTGTTAGTATTGCCCAGCACTTCAAGGCCTGTGGTCGGTTCCCCGACATGCTCCACGCCCTTCTTGTCCAGCCAATATTCAAACCGCTGACGATGAATCTTGCCGTCCCGGTAAATTTCCACTTCAAGCCATTCCGAAAGAGCGTTCGTTACTGACGCGCCCACACCGTGTAGCCCCCCGGACTTTTTATATCCCGAACCGCCGAACTTACCTCCGGCGTGCAAAATGGTAAATACAACCTGAGGTGTAGGAATTCCCGTTTTGTGCATTCCCGTAGGAATACCGCGCCCGTTGTCTGTTACTGTAACGGAACCGTCCTTATGCATTGTAATGTCAATGCGGGAGCAAAACTTGGCAAGATGCTCATCCACCGCGTTGTCCACAATTTCCCATACCAAATGATGTAGTCCCGAAGAACTGGTGCTCCCAATATACATGCCCGGCCGTTTGCGAACTGCCACAAGCCCTTCGAGCACTTGAATGTCGTCCACGCCATATTCCAAAGCTCCGTTCTGAGTGCCGGACGCTCCCGCAGACAAGTCGATTTTGTCGACCATTCATGCTCCCCCTTTGTCTAATCGTAACCGTGTTTTGCCTTATTCTTGATGACTTTCACCAAAAATGCAAACAGATGTTTTCTTTTACCTTGTCCATTTTAATTCAATATATCCCGTTTCGTAAAGACGGCGAATGAAACAATTAGCGCCGCCCCCCCCCAAATACCCAGTACAGCCAAAGAAAACGGCAAGGTCATCCCCTCAATCGGGGCAGGGCTTCCTGATAAATAATCGGTCAATTCAAGGTTAACCATAAATAAATATTTGGCGCTCTGCCAGGACGAGGCCATGTTCGTTAAAATCGTGCCTGAAATGAGCGCAGCCATCATCACCACAATGCTTGCCGCCGTACTACGTACCAGCACAGAAACCATAAAAGCAAGCGTGGCTACCACGAGACTGACGAACCAGATCAATCCGGCCTGCAGCATCAGATAATACCATTGCGGGATCGAATGTACCGCAGACATATCCACCGTCGATCCAACAATTTGGAAGCCCGTAAATACCGGAACATTAAAGCCGCGAAAGCCAAAAAACAAGCCTGATATAAGATAACTGATCACAAACACAGCCAAAATGATGAGCGAAACGAACATATACAGTGTTAGCAGCTTGCTCAGCAGCACCTTCCACCGCCTGACAGGACGGGTCAGCAGCATTTTTATGGTGCCCGTCGTCCGTTCTCCTGAAACCAGATCGGAGGCAATCGCCATAATAAGCAATGGAACGAACAAATTAATGGAATTGTCCATAAACTCTCTAGTAAAGGTTACGCCACTTGGCTCATTCGGGTTCACGTCATTTTCCAGATAATATTGCATTTGTTGAACAAATACTCGTCTGTAGGTCTTCCACTCCTCTGGAACCCGGTCACTCCCCAGCGAATTTTGGTTATCCGTAATGGCCTGACGCAGCTCCAGCCGCCAGTCATTGCCGAATTTTTCGCGGTTATTTTCCGCCACCTTCATCTGAGCGTACGTAAAAATCGGCACAAGCACAAGCAAAACAAGTAAAATGACATAAAATCGTTTCTTCTTGATGATTTTGAGCGTTTCATTTTGTACGAGCGGTAAAATGTTATTCAAGAATCTCACCTTCCGTCATTTTCAGGAATAGCTGCTCCAGTGTAGGGTTGATTTTGGTTACACCTTTAACGGAAATACCGGAAGCCGTCATTTGTGCGACCAGCTCCGCGATATGCTCTTCGTCCATTTCTGTAAAAATAGCATCCGCTCCGCTGCCTGCAACAATGCTGTCATCAATCAGTTCATCGGCATTCGTAATAATTTGTACATGCGGAGAGTCTTTCAACAGGGCAAGACCCTGATCATGAGGCTCCAGTTGCCATACAGCCATACGCGAATGTGTTTCAACCAATTCCCGCACACCGCCAACAGCAAGCACCCTTCCCCGGCTAATAATCGCGACACGATCACACAGCAACTGGATTTCACTAAGCAAGTGACTGGAAACAAATACAGCCATGCCCTCTGCCGCTAGCAGACGGATAAAAGCTCTCATTTCCTTGATCCCCTTGGGGTCCAATCCGTTTGTCGGTTCATCCAGAATAAGCAGCTTGGGTCTGCCAAGCAATGCCTGAGCAATACCAAGTCGCTGGCGCATGCCGAGAGAATATGTACTTACCTTATCATGAATACGGCGATCCAGCCGCACCAGCTCCACCACTTCACGAATGCGCTGTTCATCCACGCCAGGCTGCATCCGGGCAAAATGCTCCAGATTCTCCCACCCTGTCAGGTAACTGTACACCTCCGGATTTTCCACAATAGAACCGATATGCTGCAATGCCTGCTCCGGGTCGCGGTTCACATTATGACCGCATACAGTAATGGTGCCCTCCGTAGGCTTGATCAGATCAACCAGCATACGAATGGTCGTTGTTTTTCCGGCCCCATTGGGACCGAGAAAGCCAAAAATTTCACCCGCACGTACATCGAATGTTACATCATGGATGATCATTTTGCGTCCGATACGCTTTTTGACGTGCTGAACAGAGAGAACCGTTTCGTTGTCGTTTCTGCCTCCGTCTGCACTGCCAATCTGGTTGTCGGAATGATAGCCGGATACTCCATCTGTATTTATCGAATCCTTTGCTATATCGATCCCGGTCTTGTCAGCAGATTGGATGCCCATCACTTGTTCCCTCCCTTCTTCACATCAGCGGGCTGACTGCTCGTGGACTGCTGTCCATTCCCTGTATTGTCGCCTTCCTTGGCCGCTGCTACCGCAAACCCTTGAGCGATACGCTCAGCAATTGCCTGATAGCCCTGACCGTTAGGATGAAAGTGATCAGTGGATAAATAAACCGGCAAATTTTGCTGAAATAAATCGAAGGTTGGAATTAGCGTCATATTACTGTTTTGGTTGGTAACTGCCATAGCAGCCAGGTTCCATTCCGTCACGACAAGATTTCCCGGAATTTTCATTTCCGGCAGGTCACTAAATGGATTATATAGTCCAACGTATATAATTTTAGCCTTCGGATTGATTTCTCCGACCTTAGTCAGCACTTTTTGCAAACGCTTGGCCGCATCAGGCAGAGCTTTGCGCAAGTCTTTAAGCGTAGGTGGCTCTTTGCCAGTTTGGGCAGCTTGTGCCCCCTGAAACAAATCATTCCCGCCAATGGACACAATAATAACATTAGCTTTTTTCAACACATAAGCTACGCCAGGCTCATTCAGTTTGGTCAAAAGTCCTTGAGTCGTCAGCCCGTTAATGCCCAGATTGTTAATGAGCTGAGCCTTATGGCCTTCCTGATCATTTAACAAGGTCACCGACCGTCGTACAAAACCGCTGCCTGAGTCATCGCCAGTTCCTTTTGCCAGCGAATCTCCAATGGCTGCGACCCGAAACTCCCCCGCCTGAGTTGCAGCGGCTGGCGCATTTTGTATCTGCGATGAACCCGAATTTACCGGTTTGGTGCTAACGAACGGCTCTGGAGTCGTAATGCTTCGTACTGCGGCAATAAATCCGTACAATAATAGCAGTGTGGCGGCGATGGACACGGAACCGACAGACCGCCAGATCCATTTTGATGAATTCACTCGTGTTCCCTCCTGATTACTTAGTGAAATAAACATAAAGCTTCTCATATCATTTTGCAAATAAACCGTTCTGAGTGTTATGAAGCATACATAGCATTTTGCAAACAATCTCAAAAGTGATTTCAAATCAGCAATATAGAGATCAAAACGGTTTAGTTCGTCTATCTATTGTATTTTCGAGCGTTGGGAATCAAATGATTCAAAATGCTGAAGTATGTTAAAAAGGATGGCATATCGCCATCCTTTTTATTACGCCTTTTTGGTTCGTTTAGCTCATCCTTTACCTCTGTATAGACGAAAAACTACTTGCTATCAGGTATAAAGCTTTTGATCCATTGTCCGAAGCTACCCGGATTTCGGCTTTGGATCAATACCGTTCCCTCACCGCGAAAACGGCATACAAGTGCTTCTCCGCTCGTTACACTGGACAACCAGCCTTTGGACGCTTTTTCAATTTTGTAATCCATATAGTCCGGCCATGCCACCAGATGAGCGTTATCAATAATACGCTCCTCTCCGGGTGCAACATAAATCGGATATATGGCTCCATAAGAGGACAAAAATACTGTTCCGCGACCGCTGATTTCAACGATAAAAAAACCTTCGCCCGAGAACAATCCTTTCATCAGATTCTGCATTTTAGTGCTGACCTCAATGCCCTCCGTACACGCCAGGAAGCCATCCTTTTGCACCAAGAGACTATACGTACCGTCCAGTTCCACCGCTTGTACATCACCTATACTTGCGGGAGCAAGCAGCACTTCAGCCGGCCCCCGAGATGCTCTCAGCTCCTGAAAAAAGAATTTCTCCCCGCTCAGCATCCGGCCTAAGCCGCGCAATAATCCACCATCCACAGTCCCCTTTATGTCCACGCTGGAAGACATGGAAACCATAGCTCCCATCTCCGCTTTAATCGTTTCTCCGGGGTTCATCTGTACCTTGAGCATAGCAAAAGCACCTTCATGCAAAATTTCGTAGCTCATTCGTTCACCTGACTTTCCCATAAGTTATTAGTTATCAATATAGCTTGGTGTTATCATACTATACTTGCCACACTTATGCCTGTCTTGCATATAAGCAAGAATAATAGTTAAAGCGCAGCATTAGCAGGGCAACAACGTAAAAAAGCCCGCTGAACATGTCAGCAGGCCCTTAAAACTAGCGTTAGGCTGTCAGTATAATACCTTAACATAATGACGTTTAAAACGCTTTTTTATGATCGACTTTTAGTTACGTGTAAATTCCTGAACCCAATATCCATTATAGTAAGCTACACCGATTTGTGTATATTCTGCCTTCAAAATATTTTCACGGTGTCCCTGACTGTTCATCCAGGCCTTCATCACTTCTTGTGGTGTTTGTTGTCCCATTGCAATATTTTCACCCGCATACGTATAACTTACGCCGAATTTCTTCATCATATCAAATGGTGAGCCATAGGTCGGAGATGTATGAGAAAAGTAATTATTAGTACTCATATCCTTCGCTTTAGCCAAAGCTACTTCCGTAAGCTTCGCGTCGGAAGTCAGTGGCTTCAGACCATTTTTGCTGCGCTCGTTGTTTACCAGCTTTACAACCTCTGCTGCAAATTGAGACTTGCTAGGCTGTGCATCCGATCCTGCGGACTGACCTGCACCTGCTTTGGTGTTCTGAGCTTGATTCTGCTGCTGGTTAGCAGACTGTGAAACATTTTGGTTTCCCTGTTTGGTTACTTGCTTGCCCGAAGAAGGATTCCCTGTTTGAGTTTTAGCCTTGTCCTGTCCGAAACAATCCGTATTTACGTTCTTCGTTACTGTCGTCGTCCCATTGGACAATTGAACAGAGTATCCGCTATTTTGTAGCCACTGTTGTAGCTGCGCCGACAAATCGTTAGCCGGTGCTGCTGATGCCGGAACGATGAATCCTGCGGATAAAACGGCGCTTAAACTTCCCATCACCAGTGTTTTTTTCAACATATTCTTCATTTCGTCATCTCCTTGTTGTATTAATTTCTTGGCGTGTACATGTTCGCTCCGAACATGCGTGGTTACAACTTTGTAATCTTTACTCTAGCAGTATATCATGTTTCCTAGCAGGATCAATGGTGTAAAAGTTGGTAAAAAAATAGCCCCGCTCGGCAATGGCCTAAACAGGACTGATCTATGGTAATGAGGCTCTGAATATAATCCGGGCTTATACAGGACTATTATTTAAGCTTTTTGCTAAAACGGTAGCCTTGCTTTTCAAAGCCGATTCGGTTGTAGAATGCATGTGCCTCTATTTGTTTGAGGCGGTTATTCGCTCCGGTAATGAACAAATGGAGACTTCCTTGCTCACGTCCCCACTCCTCACCACAGGCCACCAGGCGCTTGCCGATGCCCTCGCCGCGATACTCCTTGCTCACGACCAGCATGGTGATTTGTACGGCAGGATCAGGATAAGCCAAGCTTTGAGCCGTATGCATGCCGATTACGCCGACAACACGACCATCCATTTCTGCAACCATCATATTGGCTTGACAGTCCTCCTGCGTAGTTCCCATAACTTCTTTCATCACACCACAAGTCATCGGATATCCGACTTCTCTTAGCAGTCCTGTTACGGCTTCGCAATCGCCAAGCTCTACGGAACGAATTGTCAGTACTGGAATCATCACATTGTTAGACATGATTTACCTCCACTTTCAGCTTATTGGCAGCTTCTTTGGCCGTCTTCCGTGCTGTTTCCACATCTCCCGCAGCGCTAAGCGCTACAGCCATCCGGCGTCCCGGCTTGGTTTCAGGCTTCCCGAACACTCGCACCTGTGTCCGAGGTAGCAATAATGCATCATGCAGACCTCCGATTAGAAAATCCCGTGTAGCCTGTTCTGCCTTCAAGGTAGCCGAAGCCCCAGGGGTTAGCAGTGTAACCGACGGTATCGGGAATCCGAGAATGGCCCGCACATGAAGCGCAAATTCCGACAAATCCTGCGTAATCATCGTTACCATTCCCGTATCATGCGGACGGGGGGATACTTCACTGAATACGACGCCATCAGCCGTTAAAAACAGCTCTACGCCAAACAATCCGTAACCACCCAGTTCATTCGTAATCGTACGGGCAATGTCCTCCGCGTCCGAGAGCTGCTTGTCCGTCATGCCATGAGGCTGCCATGATTCGACATAATCCCCATCCTTTTGAATGTGGCCAATCGGTGGGCAAAAAGTCGTACCCGATACCGATCTGACAGTCAATAACGTAATTTCACTCTCAAACGGAACAAAGGCTTCAACAATGACACGTGTTGTTTTGGCACGTGCGCCTTCCAGCGCCGTATTCCAGCAGGATTCCGCATCTTCGGGTGTCCGGCATACAGACTGCCCTTTACCCGATGAACTCATCAAGGGCTTGACTACGCATGGCGTGCCCAACTCATGAACCGCTGACCGCAACTGCTCAAAATCATCTGCAAAGCGGTAGGCGGCGGTCGGAAGCTGCAACTTCTCAGCAGCAAGCCTGCGAATGCCTTCCCGGTCCATCGTAAGACGGGCGGCCCGGGCCGTTGGAACTACGTGAAATCCCTCTTGCTCCAATTCTTCCAAAGCACCCGTAGCAATAGCTTCGATTTCAGGTACAATTATGTCGGGCTTTTCCTTGCGAATCAGTACCTTCAACGCCTCAGCATCCTGCATATCCAAACAATAAGAACGATGAGCCACCTGCATTGCTGGAGCCAGTTCATAGCGGTCTACAGCAATACATTCCACGCCAAGCCGCTGAGCTTCAATAATGACTTCTTTTCCCAATTCGCCGCTACCCAGCAGCAGCATTTTTTTAGCCCCGGCAGAAAAAGGAGCACCCCACATCTTGAACTCTTCCCCCTCTGAAGATATTGCTCTGATCTCTTTTCATCTTTATTTTCAGGGTTTAGCTCCAAGAATGCAATAGCGCTCCGCATTTAAATTTACAAAAATCGCGATTTTTTGATCTTTTTTTTACAAAAATCTGAACTGTGCTTCCACCAGCCCCCGATAAATTCCATGTTTTTTCATCAATTGTTCATGATTCCCACCTTCTTGGATCTGCCCATGATCCAGCACGACGATATGATCGGCATTCCGAATGGTGGACAAACGGTGAGCAACCATGAAGGAGGTTCTGCCTTCCAGCAACACCTGAAGAGCCTCCTGAATTTTTAGCTCTGTTTCCGTATCTATACTGGCTGTGGCTTCATCCAAAATGAGAATTCGTGGATTAGCCAGCAAAGCGCGGGCAAAGGATAATAGCTGGCGCTGGCCCATGGACAGCATACCGCCCCGCTCCTCTACCTCTGTTTCATAGCCGCCCGGCAAATGAACGATGAATTCATGAGCATTGACTGCCCTGGCAGCGGCTTCAATCTCCTCATCCGTTGCATCCAGTCGGCCGAATCGAATATTATCGCGGATCGTACCTGAAAAAATAAATGTATCCTGTAATACGATGCTAATTTGACTACGCAAGCTCTCCACCGTTATATCACGCACATCATGGCCGTCAATCGTAAGTCGCCCTGATGTAATGTCATAAAATCGGCTGAGCAGGTTAATGATTGTGCTTTTACCAGATCCGGTATGCCCGACAAGCGCAATGGATTGACCCGCCTCGACAGAGAGATTAATGCCTTTAAGCGCCTGACGCCCCTTTTCATATTCAAAAACAACTTCTTCAAAATGGATATCGCCTCGAATGGGCGGCAGGTCTTGGGCTCCCGGCTTATTCGCAATATTCGGCTGTTCATCCATAAACTCAAAAATTCTTTCCGATGAAGCCATCGCAACCAGCAACTGATTGTACATTTGGCCCAGTCGATTAATCGGGTCCCAAAAGTTCCCGACATAGTTGGCAAATGCAACCAGCAGACCTACCGTAAGCTGATCCGTCTGAATCAGATGTGCCCCGAACCAGAACAGCACAAGCGTACCCAAGCCTCCGGTAATATCAATGAGCGGGCCGAAGACCTGATTCATGGCCGATGCTTTATCCCAAGACCGTTTGCTGGAGCTGTTCATGTTATCGAAATAAGTCATATTTTCCTGCTCCTGCGTGTATGCCTGTGTCACACGGATACCCTGAATGGACTCATTCAGATGAGAGTTGATACGGGAATTCTTCATGCGTACTTCCTGCCAAGCACGGCGGATGCGCACACGCAGCTTGGTAGAGATTAAAAACATGATTGGAACAGTCACAATGACCGCCAGACCCAGCTTCCAGTTAATCAGCAGCAAAATGACGATGATTCCAGTGAGCTGTACACAGTCAATCAGAACGTTCACCGCACCATTCGTAAATAGATCCTGAAGCGAGTTGATGTCATTCGTAACGCGTACCAATACAGATCCAGCCGGTCTTTTATCAAAAAAGTTGAAAGAAAGCTTCTGAATATGCTTGAACAGATCCTCACGCAGATCGTAAATGACACGTTGACCGATAATATTGGTGAATTTAATGCGGTACGTACTGGCTGCCCATTGAATTAAATATAGCAACAGCACTGCTCCGGTTATGAGCAGCAGTAATTTTACACTCGGCAGTGCAGGCCCTGTGGGAGCAATCGCCTTGTCAATGGCCAGACTGATCAGATAGGGAACGGTCAGCTTGGTGATGGTACCTAGAATCATCATGACCAGTAGTATCGGCAGGATCTGCCGGGCGTAAGGCTTCATGTATGCGAGCAATCGTTTGAATTCGGACCAGTTAAACGGTTTGTCTATGACATCATCATCCTGGTACACAAATCGCTCATTCATTTGTTTTTGAAGCGTTTTGGCTTTTTCAGCGGGTACATTCATGGTCTCACCTGCCTTTGGGATACACCGTCAGGAGTCTGGGGTATGTAGTCGGCGTATTGAATATGATACACATCCTGATACGGACCTGGGGTGGCAATGAGCTGTTCATGCGTCCCTCGCTGGGCTATCCACCCTTCCTCCAGCACTACAATTTCATTAGCATGACGAAGTGAAGAAATACGGTGAGCAATAATAAAGGTCGTCCGTCCCCGCATAACCTCTTGAAAACCGGTCTGGATTTCATGCTCCGTCTCCATATCGACTGCGCTGGTCGCATCATCAAGCACCAGAATTTTCGGATTTTTGAGTAATGCGCGCGCGATGGCAATCCGTTGCTTTTGCCCGCCGGACAGCCCCAGTCCCCGTTCACCGACGACTGTGTCATAACCCAATGGCAGCTCGGTAATAAATTCATGCGCCTGAGCCAGCTTGGATACGCGTATAATGTCATCCATACTGACATGGCTTAGTCCATAAGCAATGTTGTTACGGATGGAAGATGAGAACAGGAACGTCTCCTGGAACACGGAAGATATTTGAGCACGTAAATCACGGATTTTCAAATGGCGTATATCCGTTCCATCCAGCTTGATGCTGCCTGCGTTCACATTGTAAGCACGCATAAGCAGTTGAATAATGGTGGATTTACCAGATCCGGTTCCTCCCAAAATTCCGATGACTGATCCCGGGGGCGCATCCAGGTTAATGTCAACGACAGCGGGCAGCTTATTCCCGTAAGCAAAAGTGACATGCTCAAAGGTAACATGGCCCTCCACCTGATCAGCATCGAGCGTCAGAGCATCAGCTTCATCGGTAACATCCACCGGTTGATTCAGTAGCTCTAAGACCCGTTCACCGGAAGCTTTGGACTGGGTATAGTTATTGATATGGAAGCCAATGTTCCAGATGGGGCCGATAATGTACCAAATTAAGCTAAAAAAGGCGACAAGCTGCCCCAGGGTCAGCGACTTCTCAATAACCAGATAGCCCCCCATGCCCAGCAGAAGAACTACACTGACCGAAGCAATCAGCTCCATAGCGGGGAAGAAACGGCTCCACAGGGAAGCAGCTTGGATCTGATTACTTTTGTACTGCTCATTTCGTACTGAAAATTTTTCAACCTCATATGATTCGCGGGCAAAAGATTTAACAGTGCGCACACCTGTTATATTTTCCTGCACCGCTGTCGTCAAGGCGCTGAGCGCAATCCGCATTTCCTGAAAGGTGGGGTGAATTCGGGATTCGAACTTAAACGTGACGAAGAGTAGCAAAGGCATGCTGATCATCGTAATGAGGGTGAGCTGCCAGTTGATATACAGCATCATCATAGCTCCAAATACGACCATCAGTATCACATTGAGGAGTTGGGCAAAACCAAACCCGATGAAGTTGCGAATCGCCTCCAGATCACCCGTCAAACGGGACATGAGATCCCCCGTTTTGGCAGTGTCATAATATCTGAAGGACAAAAATTGCAGCTTTTCATAACAAGCATTGCGGAGTCGATACGCCAGATAGTTACCCAGCCGTCCACCAAAAAATCCGTGTAAAAATTGCATAAAGCCTTTGACGATCACGACTCCCAGTACAGTTAGAGCCAGCGCGGGAACTTTCCCGAAGTCACCGGGGATGATAGCGTTATCAATTAGCCTTTGGAGCAGGTTTGGATACACCAGTCCCAGGGCCGTCGCTATCGCAAGGCATAGAATGGAAAGAAACAGATAATGTCTCCTCTCACGAAAAAAGCCCTGCAATTGCCTGAGCACTTCCATGTCAATGTCCCTCCATTAGTTGCACGACGTTGTTATATGGCTTAGTGAAGTTTACCATTCGCATTCCAAGGCGGCAAAGAGGATAACTGACCGTTTTCAGGCAGGTTCGCAATTGGCGGGTGATTAGACAAATTAAATCGCTTTCTTATTATTGAATATGGCTAATTACTCGGTATTGCTGTCTTTTTGGAGCATGCGTAAAACACCGGATTGTCCCGCAACCCGGTGTCTAATGAAAGATATGCTTGTTCATGAAGCGACTGTAGCCCGCAATCTGGACGGAATGCTTATTAGGTGGCTGATTAGCGTATTTGAAAAAATGATCTTAGTCTACACGCAAAGAATTACGTTAGCGATTCTTCCAGCTCCAAGGCGGCGATCCGACTGGCAAGCTCTTCCCAAACCTGTGGCTGCTCACCACCCGTAAGTGCATGCTCCATACCGCGAATCGTCTCCAGCATCTGCTCCCGAAGCTGAGCCGTCTGCCACGTTTGTTCCTCCTGCACCAATGTAATGTAAAAAGAGGACATTCGTTCCCGTTGTTGCTCTACAGCTTCCCCGATTCGCTCACGCAGCACCGGCTCCAGTGTGGTTTGCAGACCCGCACGGCCAGATCCTTCAAAAAATAGCTTTGGATTTTTAAAGCTGTTCCAATATTCTTTCCAATGAACGGACTCCTGCAAGGAAATTTCAATCAGTTCGGGAACAGCCCATTCTCTGGGTTCGGGAATCGTGCAATCCAGTCCTTCCAGCTGATGGTTCATGTCCTCTACGCACCGCTGTATAGCCTTGCGTACCAAGCTTTGTCCCGTTTTTTCCAGCCTCAGCGTAGTTGCCAGCAATTCTTGTGACAGTTCCAGTTCGATCAGGCGCATCAGCTCACGGCCACAAGAAGCAAATGCTGAACGAAGATCGCCCACACCTTCCCGCAGGACAGACGGATGAAACGCCTCTGCCATAAACTCTCCAGTCCGATAAGCCAGCCGTTGACGTACGTGAAACAACAGTTCATCGGTTTCCCCAGACAACACGGCTGCACCACTGCTATTAGACAGGCTCAGTAATATTTGCTCCAGTTCCTCGCGGATATGGGTTAATCGCTCCAACCGTCCTTCGCGTTCCTCCACGCTATATCTGGCATCTGCGGCGTGCTGCACTATCCGGCTTCGCAGCCGACCCAACTCCTGCATGGCGGAAGCGATGGACAGTCCGGCCAGCTCTTCGGCTGAAAATGCTGAAAAATCATTTTCAAACGCATCAAAACGTGAAACGGCACGCAGCGAACTCTCTCCTTGCTCTGCTGCTTCCAGCGCCAGCATACTAGACAGCGGATAAATACGCGGCTTACGAATCCCGTTCGCTTGCAGTTGCTCCTGCACATGCCGCGTTACAGATTGAAGCTCTTCTTCGGACGAAGCAAGGTCCGCTGCATTGACGATAAAAAAGGTCTGATCCAGCGCTAATGTCTCTTTCACCCGGCCCAATTGGTTCAAAAATTGACGGTCTCCTTGGGTAAACGCGTGATTATAGTACGTGACAAATACAAGAGCGTCCGCATGCTTCATATAATTGAAGGTCACACCTGTGTGACGCGCATTGACTGAATCCGCTCCAGGCGTATCCACAAGTACAATCCCCTGACGGGTCAGAGGACAGTCATAATAAAGGTCAATATGCTCCACAAAGCATGACTTATGCTCAGACGCGACAAAATCCCGATATTGGTCCAGATTTACTTGAAGCTGCTGGCCCAGCAAACGTTCAGCTTCTCCCCATCCAGCGGCGGCAGCCTTCAAAAAGCTGTAGTGGGGCCGTCCGGCAGGGTGAATGCCTTCCGGGGATAACGCATGTATGGCATCCTGCCATCCCTCTACACCGGGCTCTCCCAGTCCTAACAGCCGAAACGAGTATTTAAGGTCTTCCCGCAAAGCGTCCACTGATTTCATATGGACGTCGGCGGTGGCATGGCGCTCCTGGCTTGCGGGCGCCATAATCCGGTTAATTGCCGCTGTCGTCGGATGCGGCGATACGGGCAACACCGCTTCGCCCAGCAAAGCGTTGGCGAAGCTGGACTTCCCGGCGCTGAACGCTCCGAACAGCGCCAGCGTGAACCGCCCGCCTTCCAGCGCAGCGGCGCGGGCGTGCAAATCCCGTACTGCCGCTTGCATGGCAGGGTACGGGCTCAGCAATGCAGCGGCGGCCTGCAAGCGGGACGCTGCTGCATCCAGCCGCGTGCGGCGGCCTCCGGCAGCGGGCGGCGCTGCCGCCGTGCCCGCAAGCGGCTGCGCCGCTGCGGCGTGTGCGCCAGCGGCGACAGTACGCGCAGCGCCCGCTGGCGTGGCCGAAGCCGCAGCGATGGTTTCCGCCGCAGGCGCTGGCGCAGCCGCCCGGGGCAACGCACCGGGTGCGACGGCACGCGGCAGCAGGCTGCGCAGCGCGGTGGCGTGCGCAGCCGAGGCGCTTAGGCGGGCGCGATAACGGCCTGCCGCGTCCGCCTGCGCCAGCAGCTCGGTGCGCGCGTACGCCAGCGCCGCGCGGCGTGCTTCGGCCTGCGCAGCTAGCTGCACCAGCAGGCGGTCTGCCAGCGCCAGCGCCTTGCGGCGGCAATCTGCCGTAACGGCGCTGCGCAGATCCTTGCAATAGTTCAGCGTATACCCCGGCGACAACGCGGTTTCCTTCACCGTCTGCTCAATCAGTCTCCGATCCGTCACAGGACGAATTTCGTCCAGCTCCTGCTCCATCGCAGCCGACCACAAACCATGCCCATCCCCCCAGGAACGCAGCAGCTCTCGCACATGAGGAAGCAACTGCCCCTCCACCTGATCAGCCAGCATACCAGTCAGTCGTTCTAATCGGTTTTCCTTCTCCCGCTCCGTCTTGCCTCCGGCAAACCATAGCCCGGCCTTGAAGCCCGGCTTGCGGCTCTCCAAATATTCCCCCGCCGCCTCACGCAGCTCCGCAGGTGTCAAATGAGCATGCTCCAGTACATGATCCAGCTCTTGTCGCAGCCGTTTATGCTCCTGATCTGGTAGTATATTCCAGAGTTTATCCTCTTGCTGCAAATCTTCCAGTTCCATATCCAGACGCGAAATGACTTCCTCCCCGCCTGCCTCTTCCAACAACGTATTCAGTTCCTCTTCCTCGGCAGCCTCCACATGTTGATCCGCCAAATGGCGCATGGAGGAAACCAAACTGTACGACAATAGCTCTGTTTTTCGCTCAAACAGTGCTTTGATCAGCAACGGCAGCTCTTCCCATTGGTTCCAGGGATGGCTTTCCTCTTTCAAGGAGGTGAACAGTATATCCGTGTAATGAACCTGCCAAGCATGGAAGCTGGCCTCCACCTCACTACGATAGCGTGTAAATGAAAGCTCTCGTTCTCGATGCTTATCTATTTGATTAATAATCAAATATAATGGCTTGCCCCAATCTGACAGGCTTTTGGCAAAGGACAAATTATTTTCCGATTGAACATGGTTATAATCCATCACATAAAAAACAATATCCGCCCAGTGCAAAGCAGAATGTGTCGCCAGCGCATGGCCGTGGTCCGTAGAATCGACACCAGGTGTATCCAGCAGCACCCCTCCGCCAGCTAACATCGGGACATCCTCCCATACCTGAACCGATTCATAAGCTCCGCCATTTTTACAATATTCAGCCAGTTCGGACAGAGAGGTTTCCAGCACCTCAGGCTCCGGGTTTTCTGATGTTTTGGCCGGATGAATTAGCGCTCTCGAACGTCCGTAGCGGATGGACACCACATTAGCACTCGTAGGAACTGGCCCAGAAGGCAGCACTGTTTTGCCGCACAGACTGTTAATCAAGCTCGATTTCCCTGCGGAAAAATGCCCACAAAATGCTATGGTCAGTTCCTCTGCACCCGCCTTCTCCAGCAAGTCAGCTACGGCTTTCGCTCCTTCCTCATCCCCGGCTGTGCGCAAAAAATTCCGTAGCTGTTCTATCGTATTCAATTCTTCCTGAGCATTCCCTGTAATCGTTTGCATCATAAACAATAATTCCACTCCTTGTCCCTTAGCTGCCTCAAATAGCTTTATTGTAGCATTCCTTAGACGCTGTGAGAATCATCACAGTTAAGGATTTTGCAAAAATCCACAAATCGCCGTGACATCAGTAATATATGTATCGAATTGATTTTATTCGTCTATACATTACACCTTGGAGCGGCTGAATCTAATTTTGTAAAATCCTGAATTAAAAAGATGTTAAAAAAAGGCGCTCCCCGCCATGTACATGACTTTGGGAAACCGCCTTTTTATCAATAATACCAATAAGTTCATCTCATTCTGTCCAAAACTGATCTTTACAGCAACGCTTCAATATCCTCTTCCATATCCAGAGGATCGGTCGTCGCCTCAAAGCGTTTGACCACTTTCCCGTTCCGATCAATCAGGAATTTTGTGAAATTCCATTTGATCGAATCTCCAGCCAAGTATTCAGGATGACGCTCATGAATTAAAGGAATAAGTATTTTGGCAACCGAATGCGTTTCATCAAAGCCCTCAAAGGGCAACGACGAGGCAAGATATGTAAACAACGGGTGAGCATGCTTATCACGTACATCCACCTTTTGGAACATAGGGAACGCAACACCATAATTCAGGGTACAAAATGTATGCACGTTGTCATTGGAATCCGGCTCCTGATCGGCAAACTGATTACACGGAAAGCCGAGAATCACCAAACCTCTATCCTTATAGTGATCGTACAAACGCTGCAAATCCTGATATTGAAATGTAAACCCGCACTGGCTGGCCGTATTTACAATCAACACCACTTTATCTTTAAAATCTCTAAGGGCGATTTGCTTGCCGTTCATTGCAACGGCTGAATAATCATAAATGCTCATTTAAGAATAACTCCTCTGTAAGTTATACACCATGCGCCCCCAGGCTGGTTAGACCAGCCGAGCCGCCTACGGCGGAACATGCAAGCATGTCCGCTAATTAAACTTAATTTGTTGCCGTCTCAAGCACTGGCAGCAAAATTTCGAATACTTGACCATGCTGCAAAATCGTAATTCCGCGGGATTTATCCTTCATTACGACTACTTCCGACTTTTGGGACATACGCTCCAGATAATACTCAGGTACATCACCAGAATGGCTAACCGTGATTCCTTCAAGCTCGCGCTCTTCGTTTTCAGCAAACTCCGATGTTACGATTTGCTCAAAAATATCGGAAAAAGCCTCAAAATTGTCTGTATATACCGAAATGCATTTCATACTCTTCATCCTTTTCTACATATAAATGGTTAAACCCTCGTAATCTCTGCGGGGTCTTTAAGCTCTACGTTCCTTATCTTTCCTGATCCGGGACGTTTTCATACGTTTCTTGCCTTCCCTGCATACATCGAGCAACGGACATACCTGACATTGGGGGTTTTGCGCTTTGCAGTGATAGCGGCCGAAAAAAATGAGCCTGTGATGGGTCAAGGACCATTCGTCCCTAGGTACCCTTTTCATCAGCTTTTTTTCCACCTCTAGCACTGAATCGTCCCATCCCGCAAAGCCCAGTCGTTTGGAAACACGCTCTACATGCGTATCTACCGCAATGGCTGGTACATTAAAAGCGGTGGATACAACGACATTAGCCGTCTTGCGCCCAACACCGGGTAGCTTGACCAACTCATCATGCTCAGACGGTATTTCTCCCCCGTACTGGTCTATCAATAAAAGGCACAGGTTATGAATATGCTTAGCCTTGTTCCGGTACAAGCCGATTCTACGGATATCCTGCTCCAGTTCTTCAATGGGAACAGCCAAATAATCCTCGGGTGTCTTGTATTTTTGAAACAGGTCTGCCGTTACTTTATTCACCATCTGATCGGAGCATTGAGCGGACAATAACACAGCAATCGTTAATTCAAAAGCATTGTCATGGTTCAACTCACAATGGGCATCCGGAAACATCGTACCGATGGTGTCCAATATATGACGTGCGGTTGCTGCATTCACGGAATCCTACCTCCTACCAAAAAAAACGTCTTGATACGGGATAGCCCGCATCAAGACGGTCACTCTAAATAATCATCCGGAAAGAAACGAATACTATTTGTGCATGACTGCCTGCATAGGCGAGAAATACACTCCTATATTAACATTAACTGTCACAGATTGCACGTGAAAAGTGTGTAATTCCCAAGAAATTTTCATACAGTCTGATCTGTTAACGGTTCATCGGATGATCCAGGTCTACAT
This sequence comes from Paenibacillus sp. FSL R10-2782, assembly GCF_038592985.1. Taxonomy (NCBI): domain Bacteria; kingdom Bacillati; phylum Bacillota; class Bacilli; order Caryophanales; family Paenibacillaceae; genus Paenibacillus; species Paenibacillus sp. FSL R10-2782. The sequence goes on from NZ_CP151951.1 coordinate 3,085,476, forward strand.
GTCCCATTAAGGATTCCAGGGATTGACCATCTACAAGCAAATCCAGTGTTTTGACTTCCTTGAACTGGAACATCGTTTTCTTCAAAGCGTCGATAGCCAATTCCTCGCCGCCTGCACCCAGACGAGCCTCATCAGGCAAGGAAATATCAAGCGTCAATGCTCCATTGTCCAATTTGATTTTATGCACAGAGATTTTGTCAGACCATAAAGGTATCAGTGCAGAATTCCCACTCTTTTGCAGAGCTTCAAACGCCTTTTGGAATTTTTCCAGCTCGCTTGGGTAGGTAATTTCCTTTTTCTGTTCCTTCAAGCCTGTCTCTTGTGTATCGGTGTAGTACACCGTGATCTGTTGAGTTTGGCGGTCTCCTGATTTTACCGTATCCGTCTTGGTGTTTGTAGGCTCGGTTGACGTGGATGCAGGTGTTTGACTCGCTCCGTTATTTTCAGCAGACTGAGTCGATGAATCAGGGGCCGTTTGTTCTGGTGTGCTATTTTGCGCCGCAGACGTTTTCGTTTCCTGAGATGGAGCAGCAGGAGCGGCTGTCTCCTTGGAGGCGCAGCCTGCACCTGCAATAGCAAATAGTGCCAGCAGACCTGCGATTACAATTTTCTTGTTCATATGTCCCCCTCCTTGCTTGACGTTGGCAAGCGATTTGTTGAAGATTTATTTTACACCAAGATACTCTGTGATGCCATCTGCAATCCCTTGAGCTACCCGGTTTTGGAAATCTTCATCAAACAGTGTGGCTTCCTCTTTCGCATTACTGAGATATCCTACCTCAAGCAAAACAGCAGGCATCGTCGTTTCCCGAATGACATGGAAATTTCCATAACGAATGCCCCGATCTGTCAAACCTGTCGCTGGTGCAAAGTACTTATGCATGACGTCCGCAAACGCTTTGCTTGCACTACGCTGGTAATACGTCTCTGTACCGTTGGAAGCCGAGCTGCCGCTGCTGTTAGCGTGAATGGACACGAATACGTTGGCATTGAGATTTTCAGCCACTTTAACGCGCTGTTTAAGCTCCAAAAACGTATCATCGCTGCGTGTCAACACAACCTCAAGATTAGGGTTCTGCTTCAAAATGCTTTCTACTTTCAGAGCCATAGCCAAGTTGAAGGTCTTTTCGTAATTTTTTCTCGAAATCCCAACGGCTCCGGAATCCTTCGCTCCATGACCGGCATCAATAACAACGACTTTTTTGCCATTGCTATTAACTGGTGAGGTCTGTGTATCATCCGGCTGTGAACCATCTGGTAAGGTAGCGTCAGTTGTTGTATTCACTGAATCCTCCGATGCCAGATCGACGATAACTCGATTCGAGCCGTCATTGTATGCGGTATAATTCATGGCATGCTTCAGATCAATAACAACGCGAACCGTTGAAGGTTCCTTTTGAAATAAAGCATAACGGATACCAGATACATCTGCTTCATTTTGAATATCCAGTGAACCATTCAGGCTGCTGTCCAGCTTTTGCTGAGCCCCAAAGTTGTCAGCAAACGCCGTAGCGGGCAAATCCACAACTACTCGATCAGGAGCAGTCATTGTAAATGCTTGTGGCTTCACTGCATCCGTAGTCGTAATAGTTAAGCGGTTTTGACTGAAACTGACTCCCTGTACCTGGATGACACCTGAACTGGCATTATTCGTTGGTACAGTTACACTTCCTGTACCTGTGCTGCTATTCCCGGATTTAGGAGGAGTAAATTCCCCGTTTCCCGACCCGCTACTACGGGTATATAATTTTACGGACTTGGAGCTACTGTCCCATTTTACGTCCAGTCCCATTTGCTCGCCGATAAAGCGAAGCGGTACAAGGGCATAATTGGAACGCAGCAGAGGCGAAGCATCCAGACTAATGTCGCTTCCATTGACAGTCGCCGTCTTGCTTCCGATTATCATTCGGATCGAGGTACTGTCCTTCTCAATCGTTATGGTTCGCGCCTGCTGCTTCCATGTCACGTCATAACCTAAATTTTCAGAAATTACGCGTAGCGGAACCATTGTACTTCCGCCAATCACTTGTGCCTTAGCACCGCTCGGGACACTTAACTGTTGATCATCGAGATAGATTTGTGTTCCACTCGAAGCCGCATGTCCATAACCCGGAACCGCCCACATGAAGACAAATAATAACAACAAAAAACCAAATTTCTTCATTCGTCACCCTTCCATTCATAATTTTTTTGCCACATGCTCCGGTGCGGCGACCTGATATACGCGCTTATGTAATATCAGACAACCCATTAGACGTTATTCCACACCAAAAGTTGCGAATATATTCCATCATAACAGAAATATACGTGCCAAAGAACTAGTTTTGTCGAATTTTAGCTAAAATTATAGTTCATTCGCTTTGCGGCTAAAGTCATTGCCCGATTACAAAAAAAGCTGCTTCCTCCCTAAACATAGCTAGGGACGAAAAGCAGCTTTTCTCATTTAAAATTCTCAAAATTATAAGTTGATAGAATCACTCGTGTCGTTGACCGTCACAGTCCCCAGATATTCCTTTAGACCGTCCACAATCCCTTCCGCAATCCTTTCCTGTGTTTCTTCCGAGAACATGGCTGCTTCATCAGACAGATTGCTAAGGTAGCCACATTCCAGCAACACGGCTGGCATTTGGGCCTTTCTCGTCACGATATGATTCGCCACCTTAATCCCGTTATCCTTAAATCCGGTAGCTGCTACAAGATGCTTATGCATCGTTGTTGCCAGTCCCAGACTTTCCTGACGTGCATAGTAGGTTTCAGAACCGTTGGCTTTTCCTTTATTGGAGGCCAGCATACTGTTTCCATGGATCGAAACAAACACACGCGCCTGCTGTTCGTTTGCTAGTTGGGGGCGTTCATCCAGCGTAGGATACGTATCTCCATCGCGGGTCATGACTACCTGAATATCAGGATCATTTTGCAAGAGCTGCTTGACCTTTAACCCTACAGCCAGTGCAAACTCCTTTTCGTGTCTTCCAGTGATACTGCCTGCTCCAGGGTCTTTGCCACCATGCCCTGGATCAATGACGACTATTTTCCGTCCGCCGCTGTTGGTTGGTGTCACAACCTGATCAACACTGCGCTCACGCAATTGGAGTGTGATTTTACCTGTGCCGTTAGTTGAAAGCTCGTAATCACGTACCTGGTTTAAAGCAATTACAATGCGGACGCCGCCCTTTTGTCCATCGGCGGGAGCAAACCTAACTTCCTGCACGTCTTCTCTGTCAATATTATCCAGAACTCGTAATCCATCGCTACGAAGCGGAAACTGCTGAGAAAGCTCCGACGTAAGCACAGCTTCTGCCAGATCTACAACAATACGGTCAGGTCCTGTCATCTTGGTCACTTTGGGCGTTATATCCCTGTTCAATGAAATCTGTAATGCTTCATCCTGAAAGGTAATGTTTTGCACCTGTAGGGTATTTGCTTGTAGCTGTTCTGAATCCTGCTGCTTGGATGATGCGAGTCCATCCTGTGTAAGCTTGTCTGATCCAGTCAGCTTTGTAGTCGTTGTTGTCGCCGTAGACGTTTTTTGTGTACTCGTGATCTGTGTCTGCGCTTGTGATGATTTTTGGGATTGAGACTGTTTTTCTGTCTGCTGGGCTGTCACTTTTTGACTAAGATTTACGGATTTATTTTTATTATTCCAATCTACCTTCAACCCCATTTGCTCCCCGACAAAACGTAACGGAACCATGGTGGAGTTACCACGTAGCACAGGAGGTGCATCCAAATTGACCGTTTTTCCATTCACATCAGCCGATGTACGACCCACATACATAGACATATCCGTGCTGTTTTTTTGGATTGAGATTTTATAGGCTTGTGGTTCCCATTTAAATTGATATCCAAGCTGTTCACCAACCACTCGAAGCGGAACCATGACTTTTCCATTGACCATTTCAGGCTTGGCATCTGCGGGTGCTTCTATTCTTTTTCCATCTAAAAATAAATCTGCTCCAGCAGCATTCACATGAGAAGAGAACGGCCACAACCAAATCAAGACAGCCGCCAGTATCAACCAACCATATTTCTTCATCCTCATTCCCCTAACTTAGATATGTATTTTTTGTGCTATTGCATAGGGATAGTCCTTTAGCCATTTTACATTACCATACCATGCTGAATCGAACCGTCAACCCCTTATTTACCAATTTATCTTATGAACATGACAAAAGCCCGCAGGCAAAAGAATTGCCAGTACGGGCTTTTTGTCCAACAAACCAGTTCACTTTATCCCTACAAACTCATACCGATTTGGAATTATGCGCCTTGCTTGGCAGCACGCTTCTGTTCATAAGCCAGAATTTCAGCCTCATGCTGGAGCGTCAAGCCAATGTCATCCAAACCTTGCAGCAAAAATTGACGGCGATGCTCATCCAGATCAAAATCAATATGCAGACCATAATCGTCGCTAATTGTTTTTTCATTCAGGTCTACGTTCAATTCGTAGTTATCATGCTTCGCTGTGCGTTGAAACAGCTCCTCTACTTGCTCCTCAGACAGCTTGATGGGCAAAATACCATTTTTAAAACAGTTATTATAGAAGATATCCGCATAAGACGGTGCGATTACGCAGTGAAATCCATAGTCCATGATCGCCCACGGCGCATGCTCACGGGAGGAGCCGCAGCCAAAGTTGGCGCGAGAAATCAGCACAGATGCCCCTGCATAGCGAGGCTTGTTCGGTTCAAATTCAGGATTGATATTTCCCTCTTCATCAAAACGCCACTCGTAAAACAGAAACTGTCCAAAACCTGTGCGCTCGATTCTTTTTAAAAACTGCTTGGGGATAATAGCATCTGTATCTACGTTCACCCGATCCACAGGCGCTACGATTCCTTTTAATGTTGTGAATGCTTCCATCGTAAATTCCTCCTCTGTATTCTAGTGGACTACTGCTTCCCGCTTGAATTTCCAGTCCCGTACATCGACAAAATGCCCATGAATCGCCGCAGCGGCTGCCATTGCCGGAGATACGAGGTGAGTCCGTCCTCCACGCCCCTGACGTCCTTCAAAGTTACGGTTGGAGGTCGACGCACAGCGCTGTCCCGGTTGAAGCACGTCTGGATTCATCGCAAGGCACATGCTGCATCCTGCTTCACGCCACTCAAAGCCTGCTTCCTTGAAAATGACGTCCAGTCCTTCTTCCTCGGCCTGAATTTTCACACGGCCTGAGCCTGGTACGACGATTGCTGTTACCCTGTCGGATACCTGGTAGCCCTTGGCAACCTCAGCCGCAGCACGCAGATCTTCAATCCGTCCATTTGTGCATGAACCGATAAACACATAATCAATAGCAATATCTGTGATCGGTGTGCCTGGCTTCAAATCCATATATTCAAGCGCTTTTTCAGCAGCTTTACGTTCGTTTTCTGTCGGCAATTCTGCCGGAATCGGTACGGTAGCGGAAATATCTGTACCCATGCCTGGGCTAGTCCCCCAGGTTACTTGTGGAATAAGAGAATCCACATCAAACTCCAGCACAACGTCAAACTCAGCACCCTCATCTGTTACAAGCTCTTTCCACTCGGCAACTGCCTGCTCGAAAGCAGCTCCCTGCGCTACATGCTCACGACCACGCAAGTAGCTAAAGGTTGTTTCGTCCGGTGCAATCATACCGGCTCTGGCTCCGCCTTCAATGGACATGTTGCACACGGTCATGCGCTCTTCCATGCTCAATTCGCGGATGGATTCACCTGTATACTCGATAACATAACCGGTAGCGAAATCCGTGCCGTATTTGGCGATGACACCCAAAATCATATCCTTTGCTGTCACACCCGGCTTGCGGCGACCCACAAAGCGAACTTCCATTGTTTTTGCTTTTGCTTGCTGGAGACATTGCGTTGCCATTACATGCTCTACTTCGCTGGTTCCGATACCAAAAGCGAGCGCTCCGAACGCGCCATGAGTGGAGGTGTGGCTGTCACCGCAAACAATGGTTTTACCCGGATGAGTCAGACCAAGCTCCGGCCCCATAACGTGAACGACACCTTGATCAATCGTATCCAAATCATACAGTGTGACACCGAAATCACGACAATTTTGAGTCAATGTATCAATCTGCTGTTTGGAAATCGGGTCCTTAATATTGTAACGATCCTTCGTTGGCACGTTATGGTCCATTGTCGCAAACGTAAGCTCTGGACGACGCACCTTGCGTCCGCTCAGACGAAGCCCCTCAAACGCCTGCGGCGAGGTTACCTCATGTACCAAGTGAAGGTCAATATACAAAATACTTGGCTTTCCCTCTTCTTGATAGATGACATGGTTATCCCAAATTTTCTCGAACATGGTCTTTTTGCTCATCAACATTCACCCCTATGTTTTTCGAACCTAGTGTAGAGAAGGCTGTACGGCTTTCTCTTGGATGTCAACAATATACCACGGCATGCTTGATTGATCCAAGATATGATATCTATAGAAGTGATAGGTTAAGGCTATAAGGTGGAATAAGGCCACAAGATTACTCCTCATCATATGAAACTAGGTATTTAGTTCTAGGATAAATATCTCATAAGTATTTCCCAGCGGACAGCTTCACTTTACTTCTGCTTGTGTTTTAAGGTGACAACGCTACGTACAAATTACAATAGAAACATATGTTCCGTTCAATAAATTTGCAGATAGAAAAATATTCCTAGGTCTGATAGACTACTTATAAAATGAGCATTTGCAAATTCATGAAATACCAGAAAGAGGAGATTATTATGAAGCGCCTTCTTGTCCTATTATTCATTTGTGTGGTCTATTTTGGAACGATTCCAACAATACATGCGAACTCGTCGAATTATCGTATTTTTTTGGATGGAAAGATTGTGACGCTCCAATCTGCCCCTCGCATGGAAAGTAATACCCTGATGATTCCAGCTGTTCCGCTGTTAAAAAAATTAGGCTACACAGCTGCGGTAGATCCCGATATTTCTGATCGAGTAACAATAACAAATTCAAATAACACGATTACCTTTGTCGTGGGTGATAAAAATATGTATATCAACGGAAAAGAAATTCGTATGCCTGTTAGGTCTAAATCATACAATGGAGTAACTTACCTTCCTCTGCGCGCCATTTCTCAGGCGCTTGGGAGACCGTTTGGCAGTAACGCAACAGAACAGTACGCATGGATTGGAGTTGCACCAAATAAAAACCAAAACACCCCTCCAGAATTGCAAGGGAAAGATTTTAGAAATGCTGTATGGGGTATGACAGTTCAGCAAATTAAAAGGTCTGAAACACTGCCCCTCATTAATGCAGTCACTGAATTGGATGATTATGGTATGAGTAATATGTACTATACTTATTTGGACTACAAAGGTGAATACAACGGGTACAAAGCAGTTTACACTTATATCCTATCCGGGAATAATAAAAACAGCACTAAACTGATTGACGGACAGATTTTATTTCCTGAAAAATTTAGTAACATGCAAAACTATATAGATCGTTTCTTTAAAATTAGTTCTAAAATGCAATTGGCATACGGTACGCCAGTTGAAAAGGAGCGACCACGAGGAAGAGATCAGAGTAAATGGGCCGAAGACCTGTCTTTAGGTAATCTCTCTTTAACCGATTACTACAATGTCGGTCGAAATTCTTATTATATCCGATTGTACAAAAGTATGAATTCTGAATATCCTCAATTGGATATTTTGGTGTCTCAAAGATAATATTAATTCCTGAGAATCAGCACGACAGTGTAATTGATTTTATCAAGTACTTCGAAGATCGCTATAGAACTGACTAGACAAAAAGCTCTGCCGACCCATTAAGGTTAGCAGAGCTTTTTTTGTTCCTATCCGTTTAGTATCCTCCAATGGTATCGTGAAGCTGAATACTATGGTGCTGGTTAGAAGCATGATTAGGTCCATTCACGATAAACAGAAAGCTAGCTGCGACGATCAGAAGAACCCATTTTCTCAACATTGTTTATCCAGATCTTATCAATAATATTTACGTACAGGATTTGAATTTAACATGAATAAAACAGTAGTTACTACCAATAACAAAATAATCTTTCTCTTTTTCCTTCACTCACTAAACTTTCGTACTTCACATGAGCCTTAACGTCTGCAAACTTTTTAAATTGTTCAAATAATGCTATACACCTAATAAAAAAAGTTTCTTTATTAATGGCTAATGATTTAGATAAAACGTCTAGCAAGTATTCGAAGCCTTGTGAGTATCTTCCTTTATTCAAGTAATATTTGGCCAGTTCAAATTCAAAACGCGTTGATTGTTCTGGTACTACTTGTTTAGCATACATGTCAGGAGATAGCTGTCCCTGTTGCACAAAAGAGTCAATAACCGTTTCAAAACGTTTAAGTACATCACTCACATCTAACTGATATCGGTTAGCCGCAAGCATTACGTTCAACAGCTTAGTAAAAATTAACCATATGTCAATATACTATGCAACCAATATAATATTCAATTTTTGGCATGAAACAAAACAAAAAACACTCTCCGCTAACCTTTGCTGTCAACGGAGAGTGTGATTCTCTATATTTTTTTCTCAGTTTCCTCAATACCCCGTATTTGACAAAAACATTACGCTATACACGATGATGTTAACCTCTGGGTTCGTAGACCATTTTGTCAACAGATCGACCGATTTTTAATGCACTGCATAGTAAAAAAATCGCTTGACTTGGAGTTAACTCCAAATGTAATAATATCGGATGTAAGTAGGTGAAGAGTAATCCGGAGTAAACTACATTTGAAGGAAACAATACCTAGGAAAGTGAGGAACAATCAAATGGAATATGTGAAACTTGGAAATACCGGCTTGGATGTATCCCGGCTTTGTCTTGGCTGTATGGGCTTTGGTGTTGCAGAGCGGTGGATTCATCCATGGATACTCGATGAAGAGCGCAGTCGTCCAATTATAAAAAAGGCCCTGGAGCTTGGTATCAATTTTTTTGATACTGCGAATGTATATTCAGACGGAACAAGCGAGGAAATTGTTGGGCGTGCTTTAAAGGATTATGCGAATCGAGATGAAATTGTCCTCGCGACGAAGGTTCATTTCCGTATGCATCAAGGTCCAAACGGTGCGGGACTTTCCCGAAAGGCAATCATGAGTGAAATAGATAAAAGCCTTAAGAGACTGGGAACAGATTATGTGGATCTGTACCAAATTCACCGCTGGGATTATAATACTCCCATCGAAGAGACGATGGAAGCATTACATGATGTTGTGAAGGCCGGGAAGGCAAGATATATTGGTGCTTCTGCCATGTACGCATGGCAGTTTCTGAAGGCGTTACATGTAGCTGAGAAAAATGGATGGACCCGGTTTGTATCGATGCAGAATCATTTAAACCTCTTATATCGTGAAGAGGAGCGGGAGATGCTGCCGCTTTGTAAGGAAGAAAAAATCGGTGTGGTCCCATACAGCCCTCTTGCAGGAGGAAGATTGACGCGTGATGCGCAGGAAACAACACATCGTTCCGAAACCGATCAAGTTGCGAAATCTAAATATGATGCGACTGCACATACTGATCGATTGATCGTGGATCAGGTTGCGGCAATCGCAGAACAACGTGGAGTTCCCCGTGTCCAAATCGCACTTGCCTGGTTGCTGCAGAAAGAACCGGTAACAGCTCCCATTATCGGTGCTACGAAAACGACTCATCTCGAAGATGCGGCAGCTGCGCTCTCGATTACGTTAACACCTGAAGAAATTGCGTTACTGGAGGAACCGTATGTTCCTCATCCGGTAATTGGAGCCCAGTAAATTTTGATGCGATTACAGTTTTGATATAAGAAACGACAAGAACGCCCTGTCCATTTATATGGGGCGTTCTTTTGCGGAAATTGGGAGGTGAAATCTGCATGCTGATCGCAGAAGTAAGTAAAAAATTTGATCTGTCACAGGATACACTCCGCTATTATGAACGCATCGGACTTATTCCACGTGTGAACCGCAATAAAAGCGGAATCAGGGATTATACGGAAGAAGACTGCAGGTGGGTTGAATACATCAAATGTATGCGAGCCGTAGGACTTCCAGTTGAAATTTTGATTGAGTATGTTGGGTTGTTTCAACAGGGTGATGAAACCATGGATGCTAGAAAAGAACTGCTAATCGAGCAACGTAAGCAGCTTATAACAAGAATGGAAGACATGAAGAACGTGTTGGAACGCATGGATTATAAAATTGCAAGATATGAACAGACAATAGTTGAAAAAGAAAAAAAACTAAATAGACCACAAGATTAGTTTTGTGAATGACAATAGTAAATTATTCCACAAGTCAGCTCTGTATGTAGTAGTAATATTGGCGTCTGGTTCAGTAAAGAAACTTGTACCTATAGTAAGGATTAGGATCATCGAGTTGGGTAATTACTTATACAAAGGAGTGGAAAAATCAATGATTAGTAAAGTCGGTCAAATTATGTTGTATGTAAATAACCAAAATGAGTCATTGGATTTTTGGACAGAAACAGTAGGATTTAATGTAATTTCTGAAGAAAATAACGGCCAAGAAATGAGATGGATTGAAATTGCTCCTGCAAAGGGTGCAGAAACAAGTATCGTTCTCCATAATAAGGAGTTCGTCGCTAAAATGTCGCCTGAACTAAATCTCGGTACACCCTCTTTAATGTTTTTTTCGGAAAATCTCGATAAATTACATGGCGATTTATCCAATAAAAATGTCAAAGTTGGAGAAATTGTAAATATGCCCTTCGGAAGGGTATTTAACTTTGCTGATAATGAAGAAAATTACTTTGCTGTAATGGAAAAAAGTGAATTACGATAAAAATGGGATATGGACCAATATTCCATTTTTGTAAAAAAGTAAAAACTCTCCGAAAAAGCCCTCCATTTAAGAGGGCTTTTTCATATATGCTGGCCACTAAACTAAAGTCATTCGGTTGACCTCCCTAACCGCCAATCACGTCCCCCAACCCAATCTATGTAAAATTATGGCTCAGTGTAATGAATTTCACATCTTTCCTGGTCAACCTGTTCTACCATAGAAGGGTGATACGCCGTGCTGGGCAGACCACCTTGGGCGGGACGGGTGCGTTCTGCTGCAAATCAGCTACACAGGCTGTCCGGCATGTGCGGCAAGCACGCTTTTATTTTGATTCGAAGCGGAGTGTCCAGATGTTGAATACCGAATGGGAATATCGTGAGCGCATCAGGAAGCTGGCCGTATGCATTGTCAAGCATTACCGGGGAAAAGGACCGGACAACGTCAAGGTTTCACTGGATTCGCCACTCCGGATTACGGTAGAAATTCGAGGAACATTATCCAACCTGTCCGAAATTCTCGTTCATGAAGGGGCCGAGGACAAGGTCAGGGAATATTGGAACGTCCTTCGACCTTATCTGGAAAAGGAGTTTATGAGCGAAGCGGAAAATACACTCGGCAGTCCGTTTACTTACACCTGGGAGGTCTGTCCCTCCGTCCATGGAGACGGACACATTATCATTACTCTCGAACTACAACACATACACCGGTTGGATTAGCGGGAAGGAGCTTGTCTCCTCGCCCGCCGATAAGCCAGTACAGGGTGCAGCGTAAAGCGGCATTTTTGTATTGGCTTTTTTTCATGTTACGAGCTTCATCTATTTCATAATAAAAGAGGTGCTGCACACATGACAGACAAGGTATTGACCGTATGTCCTTACTGCGGAAGCGGTTGTCAGCTTCATTTGCTGGTGGACAAGGGACAGGTAATTGGCGCGGAGCCGGCAGATGGTCGTACAAATGAAGGGACACTTTGTTTGAAAGGACATTATGGATGGGATTTTCTGAATGACCCGCAAATTCTGACCTCACGCTTGCGCAAGCCCCTGATTCGCAAAAATGGAGTCATGGAGGAAGTGGAGTGGGAAGAAGCCATTCAATATACTGCTGAACGCCTTTTAGCCATCAAGGAAAAATACGGACCCGATTCCATAATGGGAACAGGTTCCGCACGTGGTCCGGGGAACGAAGCCAACTATGTCATGCAAAAGTTCATGCGGGCGGTCATCGGTACGAACAATATTGACCATTGCGCTCGCGTATGCCACGGCCCTTCTGTGGCAGGCCTGACATACTCTCTTGGAGACGGGGCCATGTCCAATTCCATTCCTGAAATTGAACATTCCGATCTTGTTTTCGTATTCGGCTATAATGCACCCGAAACGCATCCCATCGTCGCACGGCGCATTGTAGCTGCCAAGCAAAGAGGTGCCAAAATCATCGTATGTGATCCGCGCATGACCGAAACCGCCCGTATTTCGGATTTGTGGTTGCCGCTAAAGGGCGGTTCGAATATGGCTTTGGTAAACGCTTTTGGCCATGTACTTGTGCATGAAGAACTGTATGACAAACGGTACATCGAAGCGCATACAGAAGGCTTTGCAGAATACGTAGACAGCATTAAAAAATATACGCCCGAATACGCGGAAGGCATTACGGGAGTCAAGGCAGCCGATATTCGGGCGGCGATGAGGGAATATGCAAAGGCCCCTACCGCTACAATTCTGTACGGGATGGGCGTATGCCAGTTTTCGCAGGCCGTTGATGTGGTTAAGGGTCTTGCCTCGCTTGCTCTACTGACCGGAAATCTGGGCAAGCCAAATGTGGGCATTGGACCTGTACGGGGACAAAACAATGTACAGGGCTCCTGCGACATGGGCGCATTGCCGAATGTGTATCCTGGCTACCAGGATGTAACAGACACCGCAGTTCGCAAAAAGTTTGAAAAAGCATGGGGTGTCGAGCTGCCGCGTAAAAAAGGATATTCTCTTACGGAGGTACCGCACCTCATCCTGAAGGAGAACAAGCTGAAAGCTTATTATATTTTCGGCGAGGACCCTGTGCAAAGTGATCCGAACGCCGCGGAATTACGTGAAGCGCTGGATAAAATGGAATTTATCGTCGTACAGGATATTTTCATGAACAAAACGGCGCTGCACGCCGATGTCATCCTCCCTTCTACCTCCTGGGGCGAGCATGATGGTGTGTATTCCTCGGCAGACCGCGGCTTTCAGCGTATTCGCAAAGCGGTCGAGCCGCAAGGTGACGTAAAGCCGGACTGGGCCATTATTAGCGAAGTTGCTACCGCCATGGGCTACCCTATGTCCTATGCAAACACAGAGGAAATTTGGGATGAAATGCGAAGCCTCTGCCCGTTATTCGCTGGAGCAAGCTACCAAAAAATGGAGGTGCAAGGTGGAGTACAGTGGCCCTGCCCTACAGAGGATCATCCAGGCACACCGTATTTGTACAAAGGAAATCAATTTTCCACGCCTAGTGGCAAAGGCCGATTATTCGCCTGCGAATGGCGTCCGCCGCAAGAACAGCCGGATGCAAAATACCCGCTTGTCTTGTCCACAGTCCGTGAAGTGGGGCATTATTCCGTACGCACCATGACTGGCAATTGCCGTGCTTTACGCCAGTTGTCTGATGAGCCTGGCTTTATTCAAATTAGCCCGGAAGACGGAGCAGATCTGAACATTCTGGATGGCGAAATAGTCGCCATATCCTCCCGCCGTGGACGCATCATGGCACGCGCACAAATCAGTGACCGTGTACAACACGGTGCGACCTATATGACCTATCACTGGTGGGTTGGAGCTTGTAACGAGCTGACCGCCGATTTTCTAGATCCGGTATCCAAAACCCCGGAATTAAAATACTGTGCCATCCGGCTGGAACGGATCGCAGACCAAACCCAGGCCGAACGTGATGTACACGAATCGTACCAACGGATCCGCAAACAGATGAACGTCCAGGAAGCTGTTTTGGCGGATAAGGTGACGAGATGAGCGGCGCACGAAATACGCTGAACCGTCCGACGAGTAGAATGGGAGCAGCCGATAGAACAAGCGCTGTTGCTTCTTCCTTTGTAGTCGCAGATGCCGGGCACTGTATCGGCTGCAAAGCCTGCGAGCTGGCGTGCTTCGCTGTTCACAGTCAGGCTAACGGCATAGGCGCTTCGGTCGGAACCGTCAGCGTGCCTGTCGTACCTAAGGTGTATGTTGTACGCGCCGGGGATACGTATGTGCCTGTGCAATGCCGGCATTGTGAGAATGCACCCTGCGCACATGCCTGCCCGGTTCAGGCCATTCGACAGGAGAACGGTGTGGTCATGATTGACGAGGAGCTGTGCATCGGCTGTACCTCTTGTGTTTTGGCCTGTCCCTTCGGTGCCATTGAAGTATCTACCGTCTACCGGGAAGGACGTGCCATGACGCAGCCCGGCTTGACCGACCGTGCCGCTCACAAGCCTCTCCCCCGGACTGCCGCAGGCAAATGCGACCTGTGCGCAGACACAAACGGAGGACAGCCTGCCTGTGTAGAAGCCTGTCCAAACGATGTACTACGGCTGGCTATAGTCGAGTCCGATCTGCTTCCCGAGCGTCGGCGGGAAGTCTTCTTCCCTCGCCTGTAAGGCCAAAATCAGCCGCAGAAAGGTAGAAAAAAGATGTCCATAACAACTAACAATGCCTCTTCGGCTCCTTGTAGGGAGACGACGGATTACACCAACCCCATTATTCATATTGACCCCAGTATGTGTACCGGGTGCAGACGCTGTGCAGGGGTTTGTCCGGTAGATGCCATAGAAGGCCAGCCTGGAGAGCCGCAAACCGTGAATGCAGACCGCTGCGTGATCTGTGGCCAATGTGTACAAATATGCAGCGTATACGCATCCGATTGGGCTGATTCATCCCCATGGGTAGCCGACAGCAGAAGACAGGAGCGTCTGCGTGAGCGCGATATGCCTGCTGACATCGGTGAGCCCCTATTCGCTGCCTACTATAGCTGTAGCCTGAAAAAGGTAACCGACATGATGGCGAAACCGGGACAGTTCCGGATCGTCCAATGTGCTCCAGCCATTCGCGTATCAATCGCAGAGGAATTTGGTATGCCATTTGGCACGCTCACACCAGGTAAAATGGCTGCGGCTCTGCGCCGTCTTGGCTTTGATCGGGTATATGACACCAACTTTGGAGCTGATGTCACCATTATGGAGGAAGGCACCGAGTTGATTCGTCGTGTAACCGAGGGTGGGCCGCTACCGATGTTTACCTCCTGCTGTCCGGCTTGGGTTCGGTTCGCCGAGATTGAATATCCCGATCTGTTGGACCATTTGTCCAGCTGTAAATCCCCTATGCAAATGTTAGGCTCGCTGGTCAAAACCTATGGTGCCCAACTGGACGAGGTGGAACCTGCGAGCATTTATAGCGTTGCGATCATGCCCTGTACCTGCAAGCAATTCGAATGTGATCGTCCTGAAATGGAATCCGACGGTTACCGTGACGTGGACGAGGTACTGACAACGCGTGAACTGGCATATTGGATCAAGGAGAGCGGCATTGATTTTATGGATCTGCCAGATGAAGAATTTGATTCACCGCTAGGACGTTATTCAGGAGCAGGGTCCATTTTTGGTGTGACCGGAGGCGTTATGGAAGCGGCCATCCGTACAGGCTACGAGCTGCTGACGAACGAAAAGCTGCCGAAGCTCCAACTGGATTTTGTACGCGGCGAGGAAGGCGTTCGTGTCGCGGAGGTTCAGGTGGGCGAGCTGCAGCTTAAGGTAGCGGTCGTCGCGGGGCTGCAACATGCCTATGGACTGCTGGATCGTGTGCAGGCAGGGGAATGTGATTATCATTTTATTGAGGTAATGGGCTGTCCTGCCGGATGTATTAGTGGAGGTGGTCAACCCAAGCTCATGCTGGAAAAACACCGGATTGAAGCTTACCGGGCACGCAAATCCTCTATTTATGGACATGATGCGGGGCTTCAGGTGCGAAAATCGCATGAAAACCCTCATATTATTAAGCTCTACGATGAATTTTTAGGTGAGCCGCTTGGTCATGTATCGCATCATTTGCTGCACACAACCTTCCAAAAGCGTGGACCAGGCAAGCAAAGTCGTAGCTGTAATGTTCTTTCTAAAGAGGGTACAAATAACTCCATTCAGTAGCGCGTTAAGCCAAAAGGTTGAACCATGCGACATCCCCCCTCTCCATGCTTAAAAAGAAGCTGCTGAGTCTTGCTCATGTTCATCCTGTGCCCATCATATTCTGCACCAACGAATAATGCATTTCAAAACTTTTTATACTGTATCCATTGTATTTTGTTGTTAGTTAGAAAGGAGTCGAATTGTATGAACCGCTTTGTTTTAGCTGATCCCGATCAGTGTATCGGTTGTCGTACCTGTGAAATTGCATGTGTCATCGCACATTCAGCGGGTAATCCTTTTATTTCGCCAGATGACGAGTTTCATTTTCATCCGCGTCTAAAGGTCATCAAATCCTTTGGAGTCACTGCCCCTGTCCAATGCCGTCACTGTGAGGATGCCCCCTGCGCCAACGCTTGTCCGAACGGCTCCATTACGAACGCGGACGGTTCCATTCTCATTAACAGCGAGAGCTGCATCGGCTGTAAAACCTGTATGATTGCCTGTCCATACGGCGCCATCACCATGGTACCCGAATATCGGGACGGGCGGGCTGTAGTTCAGCATGGACTATATACCAATGTATCAGGACGTTTGCAACCCAAAGAACGAATGATTGCCAGTAAATGTGATCTGTGTGAAGGCGTAGAGGGTGGTCCCGCCTGCATTGGAAAATGCCCAACACGTGCCCTCAAGCTGGTTGAGCCGGATCTGGTTCAGGCTCGTGTTGAGGAAAAACGAGCTGCGAGCGCACGTCAGTTACTGCATATGACACGCATTCCGGCAACGGGTCTATGACATGACCGAAGCCTTTCCTCTGCAAAAGGATACGCGAACCGAGCAGGATGCGCTAGGGGAAATGGAGATTCCCGCCAATGCCTGTTACGGCATTCATACGGCACGTGCGATGAACAACTTTGCGGTCAGCGGCAGACCTGTAAACCGGAAGCTGATTCACGCTTTCGTCCTGGTGAAGAAGACAGCCGCTCAGGTGAACTGTGAGCAAAATCGGCTCCCTCCCCACCGGGCGGCTGCAATGATAGACGCCTGCGATGAATTGCTCGCCGGGCGGTATCTGGATATGTTCACAGTCGATGCCCTGCAAGGCGGTGCAGGCACCAGCACCAATATGAACGTCAACGAGGTCATTGCTAATTTGGCGATTATGCGGCTTGGTGGAAAACCCGGACAGTATGAGCTAGTACATCCGCTAGACGATGTGAACTGCTGTCAGTCCACGAACGATGTATATCCAACAGCATTACGAATTGCAGCCATTCGGTTGCTTCGTCCTTTATGTGACGCGATGGCTTCGTTACAAGAGTCTTTACAGCACAAAGAAACGGAATATTCGGATCTGCTCAAGCTAGGTCGCACACAGCTAATGGATGCCCTACCCATGATGGCCGGGCAAGGCTTTGGTGCTTACGCAAAGGCCGTGGCACGTGACCGCTGGAGGCTTTACAAAGCCGAGGAACGGCTGCGGGAAATCCCTATTGGCGGTACAGCGATTGGCACAGGCATGAATGCGACTCGTGCTTACAGCTATCGGATGGTTGAGAAGCTGGCGCACGAGACTGGCTTTGGGCTATGCCGAAGTGACCACCCGATGGACCTAATTCAGAATATGGATGTCTTTGTGGAGGTATCCAGTCTGCTCAAAGCCGCCGCTGTAAACCTTTTCAAAATATCGGGCGATTTTCGCCTACTGGCCTCCGGTCCTCTCGGCGGTATTGGTGAGTTCACTCTGCCTCCAGTTCAGGCCGGATCATCCATTATGCCAGGCAAGGTTAACCCGGTGATGGCTGAACTGGCCGGACTAACGGCGTTGCGCGTGATAGCCGAAGATGCAGCGATTACGATGGCGGCTGCCTCCGGGCAGCTAGAGCTGAACGCGTTCCTGCCGCTGATTGCCGAATCGCTGCTGGAATCGCTACATATTCTGGACGACGCAGTTCGGCTGTTCGATGAACGATGTGTACGCGGTCTGATCGTATGCGAGGACCATTGTTCAGTTAATCTGCGTAACTCCGCTGTGATGGCTTCTGCGCTGGTCGCGGAGCTTGGCTATGATGAAGCTGCCTCCATTGCTTCAGTGGCCATTGCCCAGGGCCGCACACCGGAGGATATTACCGAAGAACGCGGTCTGCTGACACGCTCGCGCATTGAGCATTTGTGCCATCCCTATGCAGTAACCAAGCCCGGTATTCCGGGGCAGGAAGAAGGAATTCATGATGGGAATGAATGATACCCCCCGTAGCAATCGACCGCACATCACCCTGCTCGGTCGCCGCAATGCTGGCAAATCCAGCATTCTGAACACCCTGACCGGCCAGCCAGCTGCCGTGGTATCTCCCGTAGGAGGAACGACCACGGACCCGGTTTTCAAGCCGATGGAGCTGCTCCCTGTTGGCCCCATTGTTCTGGTGGATACCGCCGGACTGGACGACGAGGGTGAGATTGGAGCACTGCGCCGCAACAAAACACTGGAAATACTAAATAGCACGGATCTGGCACTGCTAATCATCGACGCTACTGTTGGGATCAGCGCATTTGAGCACGGCTTACTCGAAAGGCTGCGCACCAAGAAAATTCCCGTCATTGGTGTATTAAATAAAACGGATATACTTGCAGAGACAGAGAAAATAACCGCAACGCTAGGGGCTGAACTGGATTTATCCCTGATTCCTTTCAGTGCCTCTAAGCTATGGGGAGACGCGGAACTGAAAAAGGCCATCGTGGATGCCATTCCGCAAAATGAGGATCGTTTCCGCATCGTCGGTGACCTGCTGTCGCCCGGCGATTTTGTCGTGCTTGTCGTTCCAATCGATAAAGCTGCGCCAAAGGGCCGACTGATTCTGCCACAGCAGCAGACGATCCGCGATACGTTAGAGAGCGATGCCATCGCCGTAGTGACCAAAGAGCATGAGCTACGGCTGACGTTGGAGCGCCTGGGACGCAAGCCCCGCTTGGTCATTACCGATTCACAGGCTTTTATGAAGGTAGCCGCAGATACTCCCAAGGATGTGCCCCTGACCTCCTTTTCCATCCTGTTCGCCCGTCATAAAGGTGACCTTGACGAACTCGTACGAGGTGCAAGAGCCATTGACCGTCTCAAGGATGGCGACCGCGTACTCATTGCAGAAGCCTGCACGCATCAATGTCAGTCTGACGATATCGGTCGTGTGAAAATCCCCCGTTGGCTCCGTCAAACGATAGGCAAACGTCTCATCATCGAGCACGCATCCGGTTCCAGCTTTCCTACCGATCTAAGCGAATATGCGCTGGTTATTCACTGCGGGGCCTGCATGCTCAATCGACGTACCATGCTTCACCGAATGGCAGAAACGGAAGCCGCCGGTGTACCCATAGTGAACTATGGAATTTTCATCGCCTATGTTCAGGGAGTCTTCCCCCGTGCCATCGAATGCTTTCCATCCGCTATGCTGGCATGGGAGCAAGCCGTTGGAGCTGGCAGCCATTCCTGAATGAGACGAATCATTGAAGCAACAAATTCCGCCCCATACACGCAAAAGCAGCCGCGTTGACTCTCACGCGGCTGCTTTTTATTTGCCCAATTCCAAAGAGAAGGTCGATATTCTAAAAATACAAATCCCGCTCGCCCGCCTCCAAGCGTTCCAGCTTGCCCAGTGTCAAACGACGTGCAGATTCGCGCGGGATACGCTCCAAATTATCACGCAGGGCGGCAGCCCCCAGCTCACGTGCCTCTTCATCCCCATAGTCCAGCAGATATTCTTGAAAGGTCAGCAGCGAATTGGGCTGGCATACATTATGAATCTGTCCTGATTTGGCAAGCTCCATAAACCGATCCCCCGTACGTCCTTCACGGTAGCAAGCTGTACAGTAGCTGGGCATGTAGCCGCCACGGCACAGACTTTTGATGATTTCCATCGGCGAGCGATGATCCCCAACCTCGAACTGTGGCTTATCATTCGTCTCTTGTCTCGCATATGCCCCTACTCCGGTAGCAGAACCTGCACTGATTTGCGATACACCCAAACCAATGACACGGTCCCTGAATTCCGACTCCTCACGCGTAGACAGGATCATCCCCGCATAAGGTACAGCCAGCCGAAGAACCGCTACAATTTTCATGAAATCCTCGTCGCTCACCAAATACGGATAGCGCTCCGGGTCCACATTTTCAGCTGGACGAAGCCGGGGAACAGAAACGGTGTGAGGACCGCAGCCAAACACTTCCTCCAGATGCTCAGCATGCTTAAGCATGGCTATAGTCTCATAACGGAAATCGTATAAACCATACAACACACCGATACCCACATCGTCTATCCCTGCTCGCATAGCGCGGTCCATGGCAGTCGTGTGCCAGTCATAATTTCGTTTTGGCCCTTGAAGATGATATTTGCGGTAGCTTTCACGATGATACGTTTCCTGGAACAAAATATACGTACCGATCCCAACCTCCACCAGCTTCCGATAATCCTCCTCCGTCGTTGCAGCAATATTGACATTAACCCGCCGGATACTTCCATTGTCTACCTTTACATCGTAAATTTGATGTAAACAATCGACGATATAATCAATAGAACAATGGAGCGGGTCTTCCCCCGCTTCCAACGCGAGTCGCTTATGCCCCATTTGCTGAAGCACTCTGACCTCCTCGACCAGTTCCTCCGGTGTCAAACGGCTGCGGGTAAAGCTGTCATTGGTATGCTTATAGCCACAGTATTCGCAGTTATTGACACAGTGATTGCTCACATATAGGGGAGCAAACAGCACAATCCGATTGCCGTAAATCTGCTCTTTCACCGCCCGTGAGGATCTAAACATTTCCTCCAGCAGTTCAGGATCATCCACATGCAAAAGAGCCGCCGCTTCAGTCGCACTCAACCCCCGGCAAGCTCTTCCCTTCTCCAAAATGTCTAAAATACGGTTGCGATCCGTTGCTTCCTGCTTTCCCTGCTCCACCGCTGCCATAATCTCTGCCTCATTGATGAAATCCGCCGATACTTTCTCCCGTACTTCACTCACGTAGATCCATCTCCCTTATTATGGTGAGGATTTCGCAAAATCCTTATGGTTAACTACTGTTTCTTTTATTGACTCATGAGCTGTCGTTGTACCCTCAGACTATCGCCACGCCCCATATCGACTTCAAACCCCGCTCCACGGATGCGCAGCTCCAGGCAATGTCGACATTGGGCAGATTCATCACCCAAGCATATTTTATTTTCATAAATAGCATACTTCGGCCTCACCCCGAGTGGTGATAAATTAGGCATAACTACATTCGCTCCCGCCTGTAGCGCCTTCTCCCGACCTTGGGGATGAATCGTTCCCATCGCTGTCGATGCTGGAATAAGCGCATCTGGAACGACTAACCGGGACAACGAAACAATATCCAGCGCCTTTTCCATGCTTCCCTGACTGGCATCCCGGAGCGGCGTGTTGCTATGCGGTAAAAACGGGCCAATCCCGATCATATCAGGCGATAGACTGTGTAGATAGACCAAATCGTCTGCCAAATCACTGTTCGTTTGTCCTGGTAAACCAACCATACATCCAGCCCCGATCTGAAATCCGATTCGCTGCAAGGCCAGCAGACGACTCCTCCTGCTTTCTATCGTCATCGTCGGATGTAGCTTAGCGTACAAACGTGGTGAAGCCGTCTCATGCCGCAGCAAAAAGCGGTCCGCCCCCGCCTCGTATAATAGCGCATAGGTTTCATCATCCCGCTCACCAATGGACAGTGTAACGGCCACATCGGTAAAACGCCTTTTGATCTCCCGAATCAGTTTCTCCAGCCGGGCTGCTGTGAACCAGTAATCTTCGCCACTTTGCAGGACAAAGGTCCGATATCCCAGCTCATACCCCTCCGCGCAACAGGACAAAATTTCTTCCGGTCGTAAACGATAGCGATCCGCCTGTTTATTCGAGGCCCGTAGCCCGCAATACATGCAGTCCTGACGACATATGCTGGAGAACTCAATTAATCCACGTAAAAAAACACCTTTACCGTAACGCTCCATTTTGATGCGAGCTGCCAATTTTCGTAACTGCGCCCGCACCGTTGGCTCTTCCTCCAGACGTGCCAACAGCTCCATCATTTCCGTATGCGTCCATTCCTTGCCGTCAGCCAGACGCAGTAATAATTCGTCCGTGACTCATCCCTTCTTCCCTCGTCCATCTGGACTCCACGTCGTCAGCAGCTTGTACCGTACATGTATTATTCTAGCAACATCAGAGGGAATAGAACGTGACTAGCTTCACAAAAAATCCCATTTTCTGAATATAAGCTCCAACTTCTGCCGCAAAAAATACATATTTACCGCAACAAAAAAAGCTGTTTTTCCTTTAATGGAAGAAACAGCTTCTGATCAAGCTTATTATTGAATTAAATCAACCGCCTGCTGCGGTACAAAATAATCTACGCCGTTATAAACGACAACACCGTTCATTGCTGAATTTTCACCATTCAGCATGACGATATTTTTGTATACCATGACCACCTGTATTCCAGCCAATATTTGCGCGTTTGCTAATGATCGGTCCGACTGCATAGTTCATGCTGCCTTCTTTGGCATCTTTGATCGTTTTTTCTTCCTCATCCGGTCTAACTATATTAAAGATGCTCTCTGAAGTATTGGTCTCACTCTAATTGCCCCTGAATTACCGATACAATACTTTCACGCAGTGCTTTGGCGTTTTGTGACTTATATGGATCAGCATTAAAAAGGATTGCATCTGCTGTGTAGTTTTCTTTTATACGTCCCAATCTGTCCCCATATCCCAAAATTTCAGCGGCGAACTCCGTGGCAGCCTGCCAAGCCTCTTTTCGAGTTAATCCACAGTCTATGAGTATGTCTAATTCCTCAAGGTTGCGTCCATGTAACGAAGGTGTGACAAAATCTGTACCGAACGCAATTCGTACGCCTGCTCTTTTGGCATAGTTAACGGCTTTAGGGTGGGCTTCGGCGGCACGGGCGGCGCGATCACAAATTTCCCTGTCGAGTGAAAGAACTCCAGACGGGTCTGCAGCAATACGATAGATGGAAGCAGTAGGCACAAAGACTGTCCTGGATTGCGCAAGCTGGTTGGCTTGATCCTCGGTCAAATACATTCCATGCTCTATTGATTCCACGCCAGCGTCAATAGACCAGTCCACAGTAGGTCCGCCCCAGGTATGAACCATGACTTTAATGTTGCGTGCATGGGCGCTACGCACAATAAAAGAGAATTCTTCCTCAGAAAAAATCGGGTTCAGCACTGTATCTGGTGACGATCCTAGTCCCCCTGTTGCAAGAATTTTAATCCAGCTTGCCCCGGAATCAATAATTTCTGTTACCCGCCGTTCCAAATGCTTAAGACCCCGTGCATCTCCGGCTCCAAGCATATCACCACAGGTGTAAACTCTTAAAGGCTGGCTATAATGCTGACCTATATGCTTCACCGTACTTGGCAAAAGCCCCCCTGCATCACGCACTGAAGTCACTCCAGCCTGGAAGGTGGCCTCAAAGGCTTGCGCCTGCATCACTTCGATCTCCAGTTTATCCCGCTTCTCCTGGTCAGCATGATCAAAATCCGTCCATGCCAAATGCGTATGAAGGTCAATTACGCCGGGGCTAATCCATAAGTCGCCATCTGGGCTATTTTGTTGGGCGTATGGAGATACGGACTCTGCAATGGACGAAAAACGACCATTAGTGATTGTTATATCGAATCGTTTCCCAACAATCCCCGCCACAAATATATTTTTGTAGGTTAACTCTTTTTGAATGTTATTTCCCAACTTTATTCCCCCAGATTGACCTTTGGGCCGCCAGCGCATGATCAGGATCTTGATGCATAAGCTCTGCAAGCGTCAGGATGGCTTCTTCGACGCTTTGCTGATTTGCCTTCGCCCCAAAATGGTTAATTCGTAAGAGTTTGTGATGCAATTCCCCATCTCCGGGTGCGACAATGCCCAGGGGCTGTTCGATATTGAGATTTCCGCCTTGAGGAATCCGAACCGTTGTAGTCAACGTTGAGTAGCTGTCTTTGTTACGCTGCCACGGTTCAAGGCCCAAGGCCGTAATGCCAGCAATTGCAGCGGATGTAGTTAAACGATGGCGGCGATTGACCGCTTCCAGACCTTCTTCTTCAATAAGCTTTAAGGCCTCAATAAGCGCCCGGGCTTCCAAGACAGGGATGTTGGGAGAAACCCGAAAGGGAGTCGCACTATCATGAGAACGCTTTAGGTCAAGCAAAGACAGAATGGAATTGCGCGGCGCATTTTTGTTGGAGGCCAGAAACTCCC
The DNA here is from genome assembly GCF_038592985.1 of Paenibacillus sp. FSL R10-2782. Classification (NCBI taxonomy): domain Bacteria; kingdom Bacillati; phylum Bacillota; class Bacilli; order Caryophanales; family Paenibacillaceae; genus Paenibacillus; species Paenibacillus sp. FSL R10-2782. The sequence continues at coordinate 3,109,665 of NZ_CP151951.1, forward strand.
AGCCACGTGAAGAAATCCCCACAGCGCTGATCCCGTTAGGGCCGGCTAATGCTTTTTGCGCACCCACAGCTACAAAATCAATTCCCCACTCGTCCATCAGCACCGGTTCTCCCCCGATTGCTGAAACCGCATCTATCACGGTTATAATATTTGACCGACGCGCAAGCTCCAAAATTTCCTTTGTTGGATTGGAGCCTCCTGTGACCACTTCCGCCTGCACGAAAGAAAGTGCACATGGGTTATATCGCTCAATCGCTGCGGCGACTTCATCTACAGTTACCACTTCATCAAAAGATGTTTTGAGCTCGATGACCTCTGCTCCACCACGCGCAAGCCAGTTACCAAAAATCGTTCCATAGGGACCTGTCACAATGTTTAGAATTGTACGGTCAGGCGCGGCTATGCCTGCTGCTATGGCCTCGATTCCCAGGATCGCCTCGCCCGGTATGATGACTGGTGATTCTTGAGTGGACAGGAGTTTGGAGAGCAAGTTAGTTAGCGTATCAAACTCCGATATTGTAAGAGGTACAAATCCTTTATTATTTTGACTCATAAATACCTCCTGCAGAATGGGATATTGGCATCTTGGGTACAGCAGACAAAAGCTCACGGCTATAAGCCGTTTCAGGACGAGAAAAGAATTTCTCCTTGGGGTTGATCTCAACCAGCTTCCCCTGCCGCATTACAGCAACAATATCGCTTATGGCATTTATAACTCCCAGGTCATGAGAGATAAAAAGCATCGTAAGATTAAGCTCCGATTTGAGTGTGCTCAACAGTTCAAGCATACTCCGTTGTACCGATACATCCAGTGCGCTCGTTGGTTCATCTGCGATAAGTATGCTTGGCTCAACACTTAATGCGCGGGCAATCGCTATCCGCTGACGCTGACCGCCGGAAAATTCGTGAGGGAATCTGCCAAGGGCGCTTTCATCGATATGAACACGTGCAAGCAGTTCCCTACATCTCTTGTCCACTTGAGTGCGGTCAACAATCTTGTGAAAAAGCAAGGCTTCGGCAAGGATTTGCCTGATCGTATGCTTTGGATTAAGCGAGGAATCCGGGTTTTGGAAAACCATTTGTATTCTTTTATGCTGCTCCCGGCTCCGTCGCTTGCCCAGTACCTGAGAACCCAGCATGATCTGGCCCTCATCCGGGGCGATCAGCCCGGCTATTACCCGCGCGAGGGTAGACTTTCCTGAACCCGATTCTCCCACAAGACCAAGCGTGGTACGCTCCTGCAGCTCCAGGCTTACTTGATCAAGCGCGGTGAACTTACCATAAGCAACCGTTATATTTTCTATCCGCAAGGCTGTTTTCATCAATCGGCGCTCCTTTCAAGATCCGGGAGAGGAAGCACTGAGCTTATCAGCATCTGCGTATACCGATTTTGCGGGTTTTGTAAAAGGGGCAAAGTGTCTCCCCGCTCTATGATTCTTCCCTCTTTCATAACGCAAAGCTTTGAGCACATCGAAGCAGCTACGGCAAGATTGTGCGTAACAAACACCATGGCAAAACCCAACTCCTTTTGAAGACGTGAAATAACGTCAAGGATTTGCCGTTGAACCGTGACATCAAGCGCCGTTGTTGGCTCATCACACAGAAGGATGCGCGGCTTGCACGCCAAAGCCATCGCAATAACAATACGTTGACACTGGCCGCCTGAAAGCTGGCGGGGGTAACGGTCAGTATGCTTTAAGGAATCGGGAAGACCGAGCATTTCAAGCAGTTCCAAAGCTATTGTACGCGCGACCTTCCGGCTCACCTTCTGCCTGTAGTACACAACCTCGGCAAGCTGCCGGACCACCGGGCAGAGAGGGTCAAGTGCCCTTATCGGGTCTTGAAAAATCATTGCGCATCTGCCATTGCTCCTAATATTCCCGCCAACCTGTTCAATACCAGAGGGAAGCAGCCCTATGATGGAGCGCAGGGTGAGCGATTTTCCAGATCCGGATTCCCCCACAAGTCCTATGCTTTCGCCCGCTTCGACTTTAAGACTCACATCGGTGACCAATTTATGATTCGATCGCGTCGCCAGCGACAAATTTTCCACTTCTAAAATTGGATTCATAGCATTCATTTTCTTCTCCATATATCTGCTAGCCCATCGCCCACAAGGGATAAGGCTATCCCCGTATATACCACCGCAAAGCCCGGGATGGCTGAAAGCCACCACTTTGTAGATATAAAGGGCTGCCCATCAGAAATCATCGTTCCCCAATCCGGAGTTGGCGGCGCAATACCGATACCAAGATAGCCTAGCGTAACAATGGCCACCAGCAGAACAGCCATATCCGTCATAAGCACTACCACTGCTTGCGGTAGCACATTCGGCAGAAGATGGCGCAGTATGATTTTAATATTCGGGATTCCCAGTGTCTTGGCAGCGGCTATCCATTCCTGCTTGCGAAAGGATGCGCTAAGACCCTTGACCACACGAGCGTATACGATCCAGCCAACGAGAGCAAACGTAATATATATCCCCTGTTCACCTGTACCGCTTGCAAACGCCACTATAATGACAATCAAATAAAAAGGGAACGCAATCAACGTATCGGTCAAAAGCGTGATAACCGTGTCTACCCATTTACCATAATACCCGGCAAGCATTCCCAGAAACACCCCCATACAAAAAGGAATGATCTCCGCCAGCACCATAATCTTCAAATCAGTCCGTGCGGCATAGATCAGCCGTGTAAATAGATCACGCCCCAGTTGATCGGTTCCCAGCCAGTGTTCGAAGGACGGAGGTTGTAAAGTTGCCGAAATATTTGGATCAGAAGGCTGGTAGGGACTAATAACCGGTGCCAACACTGCAATGCCTATGAGTAACGCAAACATAATACTGCCCCATAGAAGAGATGGAGTATTTAGTATTTTTCCCCAAGAGCGGTTGCTATGACCCGCCTTCTGAATCTGAAGATCTAATTGCGTGCGTTTCATTGTTCTCCTTTCGTCCTGGGATCAAGATACCCAGAAGCAACCTCAATCACGAAGCCGATGATGACCACAGATAGCGCACAATAAAGAGCAATCCCCTGTATAACAGGAAAATCCCGGTTTGAAATGGCTGAAAATAACAGGCTTCCGATCCCCTTGAGACCAAAAACCTGTTCAATTACCAACGTGCCGCCCATCAGGTAGGCAATGTTTACGCCAAGCAGCATAAGAGCAGGAAGAGCGGAATTGCGCAGGACATGCTTTACCAGTATAACCCTGCCGGGGATTCCCGCTGCCTTCAAGGTCACAACAAAATCAGATTCCAGCACTTCCAGCATCTGCGCTCTTAAAGAACGAACGAGCGAGGGAATTTGCGACAATCCGACAGTTATCGCAGGAAGGGCGAGACTGTACAAGATTCCAAGCCAGCCCTCGCCGACTCCCCCAACGGGAAACCAGTGAAGCCGAACGCTAAATACCAGAATCAGTAGCAGTCCAACCCAAAAAATCGGCATACCGAGCGTTACAGCAGGCAGGATGCGTATCATATGATCAAGCAGTCCGTCTTTATGTGTTGCCGCAAGGGTGGCCAGTACCAGCGAAACGATGATGGCAAAAAGACAGGTCATTGCAACGAGCAGCAGCGTCACGGGAGCGCGCTCTGCAATCAATTCTCTTGAAGAAGTCCCAAAAACAATCGAAACGCCAGTATCACCTTGTGTAAAGAAATTGTGTACAAAGCCTATAAACTGCTCCCAAAGAGAACGATCCAGCCCCAACCTGTGACGCATGCTCTCAATAGCCTCAGCTGTGGCGTATTCACCCAGAATCATTTTGGCGGGGTCTCCCGGTACCAGCCTTATGATGAAGAAGACTGCCACCACCACACAAATGACTACGGATGCCGCTCTTATCATAGCGCGCACGAGCCATTTGTGTGGGGAAGTAAGATTTGCAGATAATCCGGCAGACTTTTTAAATAAATGGGCCGTCAAGGATCTAATTACCTTTCACACGTACATCTTCAAAACGAACGCTGTTATTGGGAAGCACGACCAGGCCATCAATGGAAGAACGAACACCTTTCAGAATATCCGGATAATAAAGCGGGATATAAGGCACCTCATCTGCAAGGATTTGTTGAAGCTTGCCGTAAATTCCCGCACGTTCTTCCCCATCAGGTGTTTTTTGCCCCTCGTGCAGGAGCTTGGTAACTTCATTGTTCGTGTAATGAGTCCAGTACGACTTGCTAAAGCCTTCCGGGTCTGTCTGGAAAGCGAGGATTGAGTTGGCTTCTGGAGAATCCGCTTGTCCGCTGTTGATCATTGCCGAAAAGTCATAGGCAAAGAAACGCTCGCGGAATGAGGCCAGCTCAACAGATTCAATTTGAATATCAATGCCGATTGTTTTGGCGGCCGCCTGAATAATCTGTGCCTCCTGAGTTCTTGAGTTGTTTCCAGAGGCAATGAGCAATTTTGTAGAAAACCCGTTAGGGAACTTTGATTTTGCAAGCTCTGCTTTGGCAGCATTCGTATCAAAGCCGAGCGCTTTAATCGTATCATTCGTGTTGTATGGAATGGCTGGCGGCAAAAGCGAATTGGCTGACTTTGCGAAACCAAAGGTAACCGCATTGGTCAATCCATTACGGTCAAGCGCCAACGCCAGCGCACGGCGAACGTGCACATCCGAAAAATGCTTGTCCAGGGTATTGAAGAACAATTGCTCTGTCACCCAGCTTCCATTGGTCGCCACCTTGGTGTCCGTACCTTGTTTTAATTCATTTACATTTTCAAGAGCTACAGACTCAATAGCATCAATCGCGCCAGCCTTCAACTGGTTAATCGCTTGGCTGTCATCTTCAATGAGCTTGTAGACAAGTTCATTGATGTAGGGCTTGCCTTTCTGCCAATAGTATTTATTTTTGCTGAAAGTAAGATCACCGGCAGAATCCCATTTCTTAACGACAAAGGGACCAGTACCGACCGGATTCTTGAAGAATTCTTTTTCCGAGACACCGCCGAAATCCTTTGGAAGAATACCATTGGAAAAGTTTGATAGTTCAGAAATAAACGGCGTATACGGCGTTTTAAGCTTAATTATGAGTGTTTTTTCATCTTTAGCCGAGAGCGAAGCCACCTGTGCCGCTATTGCAAGAGGACCTCCTACATTCAAATGACGCTGAATTGAAAAAACCGCATCCTTGGCAGTAACTCCGGTTCCGTTTGAAAATTTCAAGCCATCGCGTAAAACAAAAGTATAGGTTAAACCATCTGTGCTTATACTGTGCGACTCTGCAAGCCAATCCACAATCTTTCCATCACTGTTAAAGGCGACCAGCGGCTCAAATACTTTGTCGATAGCAAAAGCATTATTGGATGTAATCTGATTATGCAGATCAAACGAGGTTACGGAAGCCGGGCGGCCATATGTAAAGGTTCCCCCTTCCACGGGTTGATCATCGGTTTTGCTTGGGTTAGGAGTAGCATTTGTATTTTGACCTGTATCATTTTTGGAGCCGGAGCATCCTGCCACGAGAACCAATAAAAGCAATACTAAAGATCCAACCCAAAACGGCTTCCTAAAAGATACAATAAGTTTGGACATCCCATTTTCCCCTTTTCTCCAATAAAACATATTGTCTTAATATGAATAGTATTATGGGTGAACCCATTTGACATGTCAAACAGAATTAAATACCATAATTTAAAAAATTAAAGATAAAAGTAAGCATAGGGATTTTCCAGCCTGTGAACACATGGAGTTCATCGGGATTGGGATTTTGATTAAAATATTGTATAATCAATCTATGATGTAATAGGTAAATCTTATAAGCCGACAACCATTATAAAAGTGTATAAAAGGGGTCTAAAACTCGATGGAATTCAGACAGCTTCAATACACCCTGCAAATTGCAGCGGAAAAAAACTTCTCACGCGCAGCGGAAAAATTGCACATTGCCCAACCTTCCCTGAGTCAGCAATTGTCCAAACTGGAAAAAGAGCTTGGGGTGCTGTTATTTCAACGCAATACAAGTACGGTGGAATTAACGCATGCAGGAGCAAGCTTTGTGGAACAAGCGAAAAAGATCGTCGACGCCGTCGAGCAACTCCGACAGGAAATGGACGATATTTCTCAGTTGCGCAAAGGGAAGGTCGTCGTCGGCAGCATGCCTATCACGGGTTCCCATTTGCTGCCGCATGTGCTGCCTGTGTTTAAGAAGGCGCACCCGGACATTGAAATTGTTTTGGTTGAGGATTCATCCATGAATCTGGAGAAAAAAACAGCCAGCGGCGATACAGATCTCAGCCTGCTTTCTCTCCCATTAGTAGAACCGACACTTTCCTATGTGCCTATCGGTGAAGAATGGATTGATCTCGCTGTTCCCCCGGGTCACCCGCTGACTCTGCGCAAAAACGGCGACCAGCCGCAACCTGTGCATATGGAAGAGCTGAAAGACGAACCTTTTGTCGTCCTGAAAAAAGGACAGGGCTTCCGCAAGCTGACGATGGACTTGTGCCATCAAGCGGGCTTTGAGCCGAAGGTGGTATTTGAAAGCACCAATATGGAAACCCTCCAATCGCTTGTAGCGACAGGGATGGGGGTGACACTCGTGCCTCGTTTTATCGCCCGGGCTGCCAGTAGCGAATTTGTTCCGGCATTGCTGCCACTGGCTGAACCGACGCCAAGCCGCACGCTGGCTATCGCATATCGGAATGGACGTTATTTATCCAAAGCCGCCGAGGCCTTTATTGAAACCTTCCGCGAAACGGTCAAACAGCTTTCCGAAAAGTAGTCTCACGTAAAAAGACCGTCTTCCTCCCCAGCCAAAGCCAGAGAAGAAGACGTTTCCTTTCTGATTAAAGGTTGCCAAATTACAGATCATACAGCGATGTACGACGGTCCTCGAACACCGGTATGCGCCCACGCACGTCCTGCACCAAGGCTGACTCAATTGTTCCTGTGATGATATCCTCCTGCTCTCCGCCCTCGGCAATGATTTCTCCCCACGGATCAATAATGAGAGAATGCCCGAAGAAATCCGTATCTCCGCTGCGACCTACCCGGTTACAGGCGATGACGTACATTTGATTTTCAATGGCCCTTGCAGTCAGCAACGTACGCCAGTGATGAAGACGGGGATGTGGCCATTCCGCAGGTACGATAAGCAGATTTGCGCCAGACAGGGCCAAACTGCGGGCTAGTTCGGGAAAACGGATGTCGTAGCAGATCGACGCACCCGCCTGAATCCCTCCATCCAGCGTGAATAAAACCTTTTCCTCGCCAGGCTGCAAATATTTTTCTTCGTCCATAAGCCGGAACAAATGAATCTTGGAATACGAAGCAACCTCTGCACCGGATCGGTCAAAAACGAGCATCGTATTGTACACATGACCGTCGCTTTTCTTCTCCGCGATAGATCCAGCTACCACGTTCACCTGATGAGTAGAAGCGAATGCCGATATCCATTCGCGGGTTTCCGCTCCTTCCTGATCCGCCAGCTCATGAATGCGGTCCAGCGCATACCCCGTGTTCCACATTTCCGGCAGTACAATTAGGTCCGGCTTTAATTCGACTGTCACCGCTTGTTCCATTAACGTACGAATATGACTGCGGTTTTCCGGGGGATTCCCCAGCTCAATATGAGTTTGTATGAGTGCAACACTAAACGGCTGAGCTTCATGATACGTCAAAATCGTTCATCCTCCTTGTGAACCGGAGCTTCCGGTGATCGCTTGTCCGGCATTTTCTCCCATCATAGCCCGATCAGGCTCGGCCACGCAACCGCATAAGACCAATCCCCTCTATACAACTTGGTTAAATCGTGATAAATTAATCCTCAAACTATTCCAAAAGGTCGTGTGAAATGATGAGTAAGTTTTCCATCCCCTCCGCTGATGTGATGAAACAGTTGCCCACTCAATTTTTTGCCACACTCGTACAAAATGTAAACCGTGAAATTGCGGCAGGGCATGATGTCATTAATCTCGGGCAAGGGAACCCGGATACACCTACGCCACCTCATATTGTAAAAGCCTTGCAAGAATCAGCGGCTAACCCGCTGTATCATAAATATTCACCTTTTCGCGGTTACGGCTTTCTCAAGGAAGCCATCGCCCAGCGCTATCAGGAGGATTACGGTGTGACGCTCGACCCGGAAACCGAGGTCGCCATCCTGTTTGGCGGAAAAACAGGCTTGGTGCAGTTGCCGCAAGTCTTACTCAATCCCGGCGATGTGTGTCTCGTGCCTGATCCCGGCTATCCGGATTACTGGTCCGGGGTAGCCCTGGCTAAAGCGGAAATGTCCTTTCTCCCATTAAAGGAAGAGAACCGTTTTCTGCCCGATTATGAGGCTATTTCCGAGGAAGACCGCCGCCGGGCCAAGCTGATGTTCCTCAATTATCCGAATAATCCGACCTCGGTCACTGCACCTCTTTCCTTCTATGAGGAAACGGTTGAATTTGCGAAGCGTAACGGCATTGTGGTTGCCAGCGATTTTGCCTATGGTGCTATCGGCTTCGACGGCGAACGTCCGGTGAGCTTCCTTCAGGCCGAAGGTGCCAGGGACGTAGGGATTGAGTTTTATACCCTGTCCAAAACGTACAACATGGCGGGCTGGCGCGTCGGTTTCGCGCTTGGTAATGCTGAAATCATCTCGATGATTAATCTGCTACAGGATCATATTTATGTAAGCCTGTTTGGTGGCATTCAGGCAGCGGCGGCGACCGCTCTCACGTCCTCGCAGGACTGCGTGGGCGAGCTGGTTGCACGCTATGAATCGCGCCGCAACGCTTTTTATGATGCGCTTGGGCAAATTGGCTGGAAGGCGACGCGTCCAAGCGGCTCCTTTTTTAGCTGGTTGCCCGTGCCGCAGGGCTATACCTCAGCTTCCTTTGCCGATCTGCTGCTGCGGGAAGCCAAGGTGGCTGTCGCTCCAGGGATCGGCTTCGGTAACGGCGGCGAAGGATATGTGCGGGCCGGGCTGCTAAGCTCGGAAGCTCGACTGACCGAGGCGGCTGAACGAATTGGCAAGCTGAACCTGTTTGGTTAAGCCGTATTTTCCAGCTACAACTTCTTTGCCAAACCTGGCCTTTTCGTGGTATTCTGTATCCAATATCATTAAGCGCGTTGAAGGGACTATTAAGAGAGACCCGTCCTGTTCAGAGAGTAAATTCCGATAGGCTGAAAGAATTTACCTGGATTCTCTCCCAACTCCTATCCCCGAGCGCCCTGCACAGTCAGGCGGTTCCTGCCGTTAACAGGTTTCAAGTGGGATGATCATGAATCATCAATGAAGGTGGTACCGCGGAAGCACAAACTTTCGTCCTTTGCATACAAAGGATGGAAGTTTTTTTGTTTATTAAAAAGAGTACAAATTAAGGAAGTGGACGTCTTGTCAACACGAATCGTCATTAAAATCGGGAGCAGCTCCTTAACAGGAGTCGAAGGGGGCTTGAATCGGGAATCCATTGCTTATTTTACACGCGAAATCGCTGGACTTCGTTCGAAAGGCCATGAAGTGTTGCTGGTCACATCAGGTGCAGTCGCCGCCGGGTTTCGTGAGATCGGGTACCCGTTTCGCCCCAAGCTGCTGCATGAGAAACAAGCGGCGGCAGCCGTAGGTCAGGCGCTGCTTATGCAAGCCTATCAACAGGCTTTTAGGGATTATGGCTTGGTGAGCGCGCAGATCCTGCTGACACGCAGTGACTTTTTGAGCCGCAAACGGATGAACAATGCTGGAATGACCGTAGAAGAACTGCTGCGCCAGCAGGTCATTCCGATTTTTAACGAAAATGATACTGTATCGATTGACGAATTGAAATTCGGTGATAACGATATGCTGTCTGCGCTGGTCGCCAATCTGGTCAAGGCACAGCATTTGATCATTATCACAGATACCGATGGCGTATATACGGCAGACCCGCGCAAGCATCCGAACGCCGTACGTTTTGAACGCATCGACGAGATTACCGAGGAGCTTTATGCATTTGCTGGAGGTTCCGGGTCAGCCGTAGGGACTGGCGGCATGCGATCCAAGATCGAAGCAGCCAAAGTCGCCACGCGCGGTGGTGTACCTGTGTTTGTGGGACGCGCCAACGCAGACGGGGATCTGGATGCCGCCGTGGAGGGGCACGGGCCGGGGACTTATTTTGACACCCACCTCTCTTCCCTGCCGATGAAAAAACAATGGCTTGGCTTCATGTCGACGCCGCTCGGCACGGTGCATGTAGACCAGGGGGCCGAGGAAGCACTGGTGAATGGCGGTCATAGCCTGCTTCCCGTTGGCGTACGGCGCGTGGAAGGCAGCTTTCATGCCGGAGATGTTGTTGAGGTGCTGGGGCCGGAAAATAAGGTATTGGGGCGCGGCATTGTCAATTATGACGATGGACAGCTGCGAAGCGTACAAGGATTGCCAAGCGGCGAGGTTGTGGGCAAGATCGGCCCTATTCACCGGCTTGAAGTGATTCACAGGGATGAATGGATTACATTATAAATGCGGGGAGGCCGTAACATGAGTGAATTAACGACAAACACAGCCACAACAGATGAAAGCCAGTTCAGTGAGGTACGGACCAAAGCGACTCTGGCGAAAAAAAGCGCCGGGGCCATGAACCGACTGACGACAGCACAAAAAAATGAAGCATTGCTCGTTATGGCTGAGGCACTGGTGAGCCATACGGGAGAGCTGATTGCAGCGAACAAAAACGACTTGGAGCGTGGACGGGAACTGGGAACGTCGGAATCGCTGCTTGATCGCCTCAAGCTGACCGAGGAGCGTATCGGGGCCATCGCCGAAGGCTTGCGCCAAATTGTGGAGCTACCTGATCCGGTCGGTGACACGCTGGAGCATATCGAACGTCCAAACGGTTTGCGGATTGAGAAAATACGTGTACCGTTGGGTGTCATCGGCATCATCTATGAAGCGCGTCCTAATGTGACGGTAGATGCTGCGGGCCTGTGTCTGAAAACAGGAAATCCGGTTGTGCTTCGTGGTGGCTCGGCTGCCCTGTTTTCCAACCGCAAAATCATTGAAGTTCTCCAACAGGCGTTGGACACCACTGCCGTACCGCGCGATGCGCTTCAGCTCATTGAAGATTCAGACCGTGCCTCTGTCAATGAAATGCTCACGCTGAACGGTTTGCTGGATGTGATCATTCCACGCGGCGGGCGCTCGCTTATTCAAAATGTTGTTCAGAATTCCACTGTCCCTGTCATTGAAACTGGTGCTGGTGTGTGCCACACCTATTTGGACGCTACGGCCGATACACAAATGGCTGAGGCCATTACGCTGAACGCCAAGGTGCAAAGACCGTCCGTATGTAACTCCATGGAAACCCTGCTCGTTCACTCGGATTATGCACAGGCACATCTGACGAGTTTGGCAGAACGCTTCCGTGAGGCCGGGGTCGAGCTGCGCGGCTGCGCACGGACACGGAAACTGGCTCCCTGGGCTGTTCCAGCCACGGAAGAGGATTATGGCACCGAATATAATGATTACATTATGAACGTCAAGGTCGTAGACCATTTGGACGAAGTCCTGGAGCATATTGCCCGGTACGGTACGATGCACTCGGAGTGTATTGTGACCGCAGATGAAGCACATGCCGAACGTTTTCTGCAAGAAGTGGACGCGGCAGCCGTATATCACAATGCCTCCACCCGCTTCACGGATGGCTTTGAGTTTGGATTTGGTGCCGAGATTGGGATCAGTACGCAAAAATTACATGCCCGTGGTCCGATGGGACTGCCTGCGCTAACTTCAACCAAGTATCGCGTGTACGGCACTGGACAAATCAGGGAATAATATCATTTATCAATCCGTATCCTTGGAGGTTATGAAACCATGTGTGAATCACAAACAAAGGCTTTAATTCAAGAGCAAATTACGTTTTTCGGAGCAGGTTCGATGGCAGAGGCTATTATTCGCGGGATGATGGCCCGTTCCGTTGTCAAACGTGGTGGTATTACCGTCATCAACCGTAGCAATCAGGCTCGCCTGGAGGAACTTCAACAACAATATGGGGTGTTGTTCCAAACCGAGGATGCCGCCAAAACCGAGCTGCTGCGCCGTTCTCCGGTGATTGTGCTTGCCATGAAGCCCAAAGATGCTGCACAAGCCCTTGGACAGCTCGGCCCGCTCCTGTCAGATGGGCAGCTGATCATCTCGGTGATCGCCGGACTGTCCATTCGTACGATGCAGACGTTACTTGGCCGCAAGCAGCCCATCGCCCGGACGATGCCAAACACATCCAGCTCGATTGGGTTGGGAGCCACAGGCATCAGCTTTTCCAAGGAGATTAGCGAAGACCAGCGTAAAAACGTGCTTACGATATTCGAATCTGTGGGTACGGTGACGGTTATAGAAGAAGAGAAAATGGATGTTTTGACCGGGATTTCCGGAAGCGGCCCTGCCTATGTCTACTACTTGATGGAAGCCATGATTGCTGGAGGAATCCGCGGTGGCTTGACTCCTGAGCAAGCGCACGAATTGACGGTACAAACCGCGCTTGGAGCGGCACGCATGGTACAACAAACCGGGGAGGAGCCTTCTGCCCTGCGCCACAAGATCATGTCACCCAACGGCTCGACGGTAGCCGCGTTGGAAACGCTGGACAAAGGCGATTTCTACGAAACGGTCATTGCAGCGGTACAGCGTTGCGCTGAACGATCCCGTGAGATGGGAGCTGTACTGAAGGAGGGAATTGAATGAGCTATTGCTTAGCGACCTACCGGATATACGATGACAAAGCCGATTTTAACAAAAAGGCCCAATCCATTGCCATCGGCATGACGGTGGGCAGCTGGACCGAGCTTCCGCAAGCCAAGCGGGACGCGATGCAAAAGCATCTCGGCTCGGTTCAATCCGTGGACGTACACGATGGAGGGCCAGGTGAACGGTATGCCGACCTGACCATCGCTTACCCGGATGTGAATTTCAGCCGGGACATTCCTGCACTGCTGGTGACGGTCTTCGGCAAAATTTCGATGGACGGCCGTATCAAGCTGACGAAGCTGGGCTTCTCGGAAGCATTCCGTTCCGCTTTTCCGGGGCCGAAGTTCGGCATCAGCGGCTTGCGTGAGCAACTCGGCGTGTATGACCGCCCACTCCTTATGAGCATTTTCAAGTCGGTGATTGGCCTTAATCTGGACGAGCTGCGCGAGCAGTTTACCCGACAAGCCCTGGGCGGCGTCGATCTGATCAAGGATGACGAGATTTTGTTTGAAAATGCGCTGACGCCGATTGAAAAACGCGTCGACGCCTGCATCAAAGCCGCCGAAGCGGCTGAGCGTGAAACCGGCAAAAAGCTGCTGTATGCTGCTAATTTAACCGGACCCACCTCGCAGCTCAAAGAACAAGCCCTCAAGGCCATCGACGCGGGCGCAAATGCCCTGCTGTTCAACGTGCTGGCCTATGGCTACGATGTGCTGCATGAACTAAGCAGCAATCCCGCTGTCTCGGTGCCGATTGCAGCCCACCCTTCGTTGGCGGGTGCTGCTTATCCGTCACCGCATTATGGTATTTCGGCATCGGTGCTGCTTGGTCAGCTCATGCGACTGGCAGGAGCCGACCTCGTGCTCTTCCCTTCTCCTTATGGCTCGGTTACGATGCCGCGTGAGGAAAACATGGCGATCCGAGATGAGCTGATCACCCCTGAGCTGCCGCTAAAGGCCAGCATGCCTGTGCCATCCGCAGGGATTCACCCCGGCCTGGTGCCGTTAATTGTGCGTGATTTTGGCACCGATGTTGTCGTTAACGCCGGGGGCGGCATTCACGGCCATCCGCTCGGCACCGAAGCTGGCGGACGCGCCTTTGTGCAGGCGATTGAAGCTGTGCGTCAGGCTGTGCCGCTGGCGGAATACGCCCGCATGCACCCCGAGCTGCAATCCGCGCTCGACACGTGGGGAGGGGAACGATGAGTACAGCGAAGAAGCCCGTCATTTTTTGCGATTTTGACGGGACGATTACGAACAGCGACAATATTGTCGCTATTATGAAGCATTTTCAGCCTGCGGGCTGTGAGGCCATCATGCATGATATCGTGAACGGACACACGTCTATTCGTGAAGGCGTTGGTGCCATGTTCGCTCTGATGCCCTCGGCGCAAAAAGATGAAATCATCTCTTATGTACTTGGACAAGCTGGTATACGCGAGGGCTTTGCCCGTTTTTTGGATTATGTACGGGAACAGGATATTGAATTTTTTGTCACCAGCGGCGGTATTGATTTCTTTATTGATCCTCTGCTGGAGCCTTTCGACATTCCACAGGATCACGTTTACTGCAATGGTGCCCATTTCTCGGGGAATCATATTGAGATTACGTGGCCGCATGCATGTCAGGAACCGTGTACGAACGACTGCGGTATGTGCAAAACAACCGTGATTCGCCAATATCCTACCGAACAGTACGAACGAATTTTGATCGGGGACAGCCTGACGGATTTTGAAGGAGCCAAAATTGCCGACCTCGTGTACTCCCGCTCGCACCTGACTTTAAAGTGCCAAGAGTTGGGCGTGCCGCATGTGCCCTTTGAAACATTTGACGATATTATCAAGGATTTAAAGCAAAAACAGGAGCAAGGGGTGCTGTAAATGGGCTTTAGCTTGGCAGACATTACGTTGGAAGAAAAACGCCGTGCACTGGAAGAACTCGCTGATGTCAAGGAGCTATTCGCATCTCGCAACTGGTTCCCTGGCACGAGCGGTAATTTGTCGATACGGATCGGGGATTTTCATCCTGAACAATTTTATTTTGCAGTTACTGCCAGCGGCAAGGATAAAACCAAGCGGACACCAGAAGATTTTCTGTTCGTGGACCAGCAGGGAAAAGCGGCAGAAGCTACAAACCTCAAGCCGAGCGCCGAAACGCTGATTCATTGCGAAATTTACCGCCTGACAGGCTGCGGAGCCGTTTTCCATGTGCATACTGTTTTCAACAATCTGATTTCCGAATATTACGGGGAACAAGGCTCTGTACCTGTGAAAGGCATTGAACTCATTAAGGCTTTTAACATTTGGGAGGAAAATGCTGCGATTGACATTCCTGTGCTGCCGAATTACGCGGATATTGCTTCGATTGCCAAACTGGTGCCGGATGTGCTGAATGATCAGGTGCCGGGAATTTTGTTGCGTAACCACGGCATTTATGCGTGGGGGCGTGATGTGTTTGAGGCTAAAAAGCATCTGGAGGCGTTTGAATTTTTGTTTGAAGCGACGTACCGCTCCTTGCTGCTAAGACCTTAGTTATGAAGAGCGACTTGCTACATGCGCGCCTGCTTTAATTGAAAAGTGCAGTTTGAATGCGGAGAACGTAGCCCCAGCGAAAGCAGGGGAGCGTTCTCTTTTTTTTAAATACAAAGGCAGCCTTGGACGTGTATATAACGTCCCGGACTGCCTTTGTATCATTATTGAACCCATTTGATCATTTCAGAATGCTTCTCAGACTTTGTGCAGCCTCACGGGGGGCTTCTGCCCATGAGATGGCTGAAATGACCGCCACACCGTCCGCTCCAGCCTGGAGGACGCCGGCTGCGTTGTCCGCTGTGATGCCGCCAATGCCTACCAGTGGAAGGCATGCACCACCTGCACGCAGCCTGCGAACCAGATCCGGTCCCTGCACCGGATGCGCATCCGGCTTGGAACGAGTCGGGAACATCGGCCCTGCGCCCGCATAATCAGCGCCAGCGCTTACCGCCTGCTCCGCTTCCGTTAGGCTGTGTACCGATACGCCGATGATTTTGTCGCCCATTCGGGAGCGCACGCGGTCTGCAGGCTCGTCATCTTGTCCGAGATGGACGCCATCTGCATCCACAGCCAAGGCAAGCTCGACATCATCATTGACGAGAAATGGAACGTCATAACGATGGCACAGTCTCCGGGCGGCTTGAGCAAATTCGTGCAAGCGACTTCCCGTTAGACGGTCCGCACCCTTTTCACGCAATTGAAAAAGGGTCACACCTCCCTGCAACGCTTCCTCCAAAACCACCAGCGGATCACGGCTGCAATTCATACTGCCCATGACCAAATAAAGATGCAGACACTCCCGCATACGTCCTATTTCAATTCTTGGCATTGCTTCGTTCCTCCCTCATTGCTCTGCTCCACACAGATGCTCCTTCTCCTGTCCAGCGTGCGTTCCATGCCCAATGGTTCGTTGGTCCATGACCACTGCCGATACCCAAGCCCTGCTCAATCGCCGACTGTATAAAAGCCTTGGCCATCTGTGCCGCCTGGGGTACACTTCGTCCTACCGCTAATCCAGCCGCCAGCGCCGCTGAAAAGGTGCAGCCCGTTCCATGGGTATGCGGGGTATGAATTCTTGGTCCGTCCAGTTCGGTAAAATCTCGCCCGTCGAACAACAAATCCACGGACCGTTCCGTCTCTGCGCTATGCCCTCCCTTGATGATTATATAGCTGGTCCCCAAACCAGCCAGCATTCGAGCCGCTTCCTTCGCACCCTCACGACTGGAGAGGGTTAAGCCTGTCAACGCTTCCGCTTCCGGAAAGTTCGGGGTGACTACCTTCGCTAACGGCAACAGATATGATTTTAGCGTTTCCATTGCTTCATCTTGAAGTAGAGAAGCTCCGCCTTTGGCGATCATCACCGGGTCTACAACAACATTAGGCCACCGAAACTGGCAAATTTGCGAGGCCACCTGGCGAATGACCTCAGCCCCCAGGAGCATACCTGTTTTAACAGCATCGGGAGGTAAATCCGTACCTATGGACTGTAATTGAGCTTCCACCATAGGAACCGGAACGGAATGAACAGCTTGTACACCGCGTGTATTTTGGGCAGTAACTCCCGTCAGGACAGACATGCCATACACACCCAGCTCCTGGAAGGTTTTTAAATCTGCCTGTATGCCTGCGCCCCCTCCGCTGTCCGAGCCTGCAATGGTTAATGCTTTGTACACCTTATGAGTCATAGCTGCGGCCCCCTGACAACCTCTTGCCGCTTCCATTTCTGCTGCCGATCCTGAATCTGATTATTCGTATAAAGTAAAAGGAATTTCAATATCAAGCGAACCCTGCTCCTTTGATGACAGGAGCCTGCGCTTCTTTCCAGCCGAGAGATATGGTTTTCAGCATGCACATGCTCAAGTGTATAAAACAACAAAAAAACACTATGCAAAAGCAGAGTGTTCCTACACTAAGGTCCCTGCGCTGGCATTATCCAACAGGTTCATACGGTCTACGACAGATTAGTCGTACTCTCAGCTTGCTTCCGCAGGCTCCCGTGCTATTTTTTTATAATCGTAACCCTTTATGCTGTAAAAAGCAACGCCCCCTATTGAGGACGTTCCAGCCTGAATTGCTCTCCCAGCTTCGCATAATCATTCCCGGCCAAACGGCTCACCGGACGTAGCTCCTTGGCGATCACGTATGTATTTTGATACGCTTCCTCGGACAAATGATACTGCACCACGCGCCCGATCAGCAGATCGCAGGCAGGTGCACCCTCTGTGCCCCCCAGCGGTATGGCCTGCTCCAAGATACATTCCATGCGTATTTTCGCTTCAGCCACACCGGGAACCGCGATTTTTGTGCTTTTTATCGGCGTAAGTCCAGCCAGTGTGATTTCACTTTCCTCCGGCGACAGACGGGAAGCCGTCACATTCACCGCACCCACATTGTCCTCATCGGTAATATGTACAACAAAGGCTTTTTGCTCCATCGCATTACGTGCTGTATCTTTGGACACCCCATCGACACGTTGTACGGACACAGACAGCAGCGGCGGCTCGGAAGCTACGATGGAAAAATAACTGAACGGCGCACCATTCAGCACCCCTTCGCTACTCAGTGTCGTCACAAAGGCCACCGGCCTTGGGATAATGCTTCCGGTTAACAGCTTATAATTTTCACGCCCTGTAAGCGTATCAGGATTTAATGTTATCATGGTTTTTCCCTCCTATTTTTCAATTATATTTCCCTGACTATCGCGCACGGTAACCGTAATCCCCTCGGGTACAGCAATCGTAACATCGAGCTGATGCTGGGGTTGCATAAAACGTGTCGGGATTTGGCCCAGTAGCACATACAGCGTATCTCCGATATGCTTTGTCTGATACAGCTCCTGTCCTTTTAATTCATTCTCGTTGCCTGTGTAAACATAACTTCCGAACACATGCACCTCCGGTGAGGTGGTTGCGTCAATTTTGACCGCATAGGGATTCTCACCCTGCACGATCACCTTGGTCACTCCAGCAGGCGGTTTTTCATGCCACTCAGGAAGAAGTTTTGTTTCCTGAACCGAGCTCATCATATCCCTGACTTGCGGAGTAAGTCCCAGTGAACTAACCACAGCAAAACCGATACAACAAAAAACCAAGACTACTGTAATAAACATACTGAACAGATCATAACGGATGCGCTCACGTGTCCCTTTCCACGCCGTATACATTAAAATTTCGAGCCCCAGCAAAACAAAAACGACAGGCCACCACGTCAACGCCTGATCCAATATGCCCGCTCCCCAAAACTTGGAGGCAAACGTTACTCCTCCCAACAAGACCAGAAAAAGTCCCATCGACAGCCTTCCAACCTTCCATACCCCTGCCGGGGCGTTTGGTGCTTTGGAGGAGCTGCTTATCTTGGATGAAGTACCAAATATGCCTGTAGAGACTCCTGTATCATTATGAGGATGATGGGCTCCCTTAAAGGGAGCCTCACTCTTTGAAAACTCAGTATCCATCCTATTGTTTCTCCTTTATCCGTTTAGATTTGGAATTACCGATCATCATCCAAATACCACCGCCAATCAACAATAAGGATACGATAATCGTCCGTAGATACATATCAACCAAATTGTAAATATCCCCGTTTGGAAACAAACGATCCAAAGTAGGAACAAGTACGTTGATCACGATGTAGTAGGCACCCAACAATAATAGTCCCAAGCCTACCCAGCGATGATATTGAGCAAGCATACCAATCACAGGCTTGTCAATCAACGGTTCCCGACCATAGCGGCTTATCTGCTGCAACGCATCAAAAAAGCTATAGAACCAGACCACCGGAATCAGGAACAAAAAGAGAGACAATTGCAGCACATCCAGCACATAAATACCGCCTAAGAACAGAAGCATGAGCTGAAGACCCCGTTTTTGCAGACCAATATACATATGTCCCGCCCCGGGAAATACCGATAGAATGGTAGCCAGCATTTTGCTACGCCGCCCCTCGACTCTTCCATGCTCCAGTTCTTCAAACAAGGTCCGATCCTGAAGAATTTCTCCCGCTTGTTTACGGTGTACATGCTGCACCGCATCAAACATGCAATACAGCCAAATGATCGGCAGCACGCCCGCAAACGCCATAAATCCGGATTCATTTGTAATAATGGAAATAAAAACCAGAATAGCTCCAAAGCCAAAGAAGGACAGCAGGAAAGACAAACCTCGCTGCATCAGCCCTAAATGAAGGTGTCCCAGTCCAGGGATGAACGACAGCAATATGGTGAAAAAGCGTTCATTATCCGAGCCTTTTTGAAAAGCAGGCGAACCTGCCAATCCATAGTGTCCCTGCGCAAATTGATGATAGCCTGCATCAAAATCCACTCTTACTCCTGGTATATCCGTATCCCCGTTTCGCGCTCCCTTCGAAGCCTCGCCCGCCAAGCCACCATCTCCATATGGCGCACCTTGGGGGTAAAAACCATATGGATTCGGGCCCGCATGAGGGGGATATGGAGCAGCGACTGCACGAGGGTCATAACGCAACAAGCTAATAATGATATGCAGCATACTGAGCCCCCAAAAAAGAGCGGCAACAAACATACTGGCCAATAAAGGCATTTCGTCACTTGAAACCGCCGCTAGAAAAAATCCTCCAGCCAGACATCCGAAAAACAAAATGGTATATACAAACGCATTGGCTTTTCTGGTCCAGTAATAGTGTCCCACACCGGGAATCATGTTTAACAGAAATGCTAGGAGCTTGCTTCGTTCCGTATAAGGCACCGCTACACTTCCTCTCTAATCTTGAGATTTTGATAAAAACCTCATCTGAAGTTTGAATTTAAATCTTTTTATCTGCCACTTTCATTGATTTTAGGGCTTTAATTTGTCGAGCCAGCTTGTCGTAGCCCGCATGACCTCTTCACTGTAAGAGACGCGTTCTTTCGGAGGAATCGGTTTACCACTGGTTTGCGGCATCATTTTGTCAAAAGCACCGCTAGACAGTAGAATTAGCGTCAAGCTTGCCGCAACTACGTAGTGAAACGCAGGCTTTTCAAACCAACGGCGTTTTTTGACAATGGCTTGACCCGATTCTGCTTCCTTATCGGGAAGAGCAGCCATTACCTGATCTGTGAAGCGCTCCGTATCCATCCAGGCAGAACAATCTTCCAATGTCGACTCCAGCTGCTCCAGTGCAACAAGGTATAAACCCAGCGCCTGCTCATCTTCCAGCAGAAGCTTTTCCAGCCGTGCAGATTCCTCTGTCGTGCAAGTTCCTGTAATATAAGCGTGCCAGTCATTCATCTGCCCTTTAGTCCACGGTTTATCATGTTGGTTAGTCATTGCCATTCCTCCTCCTTCCAGTGATTTCGAATCCACTGCCGTGCCCGATAGAGTCTGGACTCTACTGTTTTCAAGGCTACCTGCGTCTCTTCTGCAATTTGATCGTAGGTTTTGCCCTGCATATAATAGGCTTTGATAATATCCCGATGCTGCTGGGGCAGCTGGGCGATTTTTTGCGATAATTCCACATTTCGCTCCTCGCGGATCAGACGGACCAGTACATCCTCATCCCGGGAAGGGAGCTGTACGAGGGTTTCTGTCACATCTATAAGCTCTGCAGGCCGTCTGTCCTGTTTGCGCTTGATATCCAGCGCCTTGTGGAGCGCAATTCGGGTCAGCCACGTTTTAAAACCTTCGTTCCGGTACTGGGGGAGAGATTTATACACCTGAACGAACGCTTCCTGAGCAGCATCTTCCGCTTCTTTGCTATCATGCAGCACCGAATAGGCCACATGATACACATGCTTGCTGTACAGCTCTACCATCTCACGGAACGCCTGCCGGTCACCAGACCGTATTCGTTCAATGATTCTCTCTATATCAATGACGCTCTCCCCCTTCCCAATACTATAGACGCCGGAGAATTTCCTCCCCCTGCATATTTTTCGAAAAAAATATTTAAAAAAGGACACACCCTCCTCTCGGAGTGGCGTGTCCTCTATCGCTAAAGCTGCTGTTCGCTCATATAATGTAAACCTTGCTGCTGCCTGAAAACCTCAGTCTATCGCTTTAGCTGCGTCCGCCGCCACGAAAACGCTGAGCGTATTCCTTCGCATCCTGCGCATTACGGACACGGTTTCGGCTCCATTCCAGCAAAATGCGGTCAATATACCGGAAATGTACCTTCCCTGCAAACACTGCTTCCTTCAAAGCCAGCAAAATCAGCTCCTCAAGATAACGATCCTGATCCACCCAACTGGTGATCGTCTCGTATTCCATTGGTGACAAC
Source organism: Paenibacillus sp. FSL R10-2782 (assembly GCF_038592985.1). Classification (NCBI taxonomy): domain Bacteria; kingdom Bacillati; phylum Bacillota; class Bacilli; order Caryophanales; family Paenibacillaceae; genus Paenibacillus; species Paenibacillus sp. FSL R10-2782. The sequence continues at coordinate 3,131,078 of NZ_CP151951.1, forward strand.
GGTCGGCCAAATTCCTTCTCGAAAATCGTGAACAAATTCCGTTCCTCCGAAGGCGGAGACTCCAATATCCCATTCAGCACATCCGGTTTTCCGGCAAACAAAATATCATCATCGCTCTGCTCCGTCCGCTCGGGTATCATACATTCCGCCAGCTTACGGTACAGCCCCGTTAGATTGTAGCGTTCAAATTGTACGGACGAGTTGCGGTCTTCCACAGTATCAATCCGCAGAAAACCCTCCTTCATCAGCTTGCTGAAATAGAGCCCGATTTCGTTCGCTGTACATCCGATACGGGCCTGCAATTGCTCCCAGGTTGGAAATTCATTACGTTCGGCTTGTTTAAAAGCAAGCAACTGCATAAGCAGAAGCATCTCTCCATCCGTCAGTCGAAGTGTCCGGTAATGCTTGAGCAGGGCGTAGGGAATCTGGACCATTCCGGCTTCCATTGCAAAGGCTACTCCCTCCGCCCACTCTGCCGCTGATGTCTTGTCGAATGATCCGGTCATCGGTTACGGATACAGACGATACAGCATACGTGGGAACGGAATCGTTTCACGTACATGATCGAGCCCACAAATCCATGCTACCGTACGCTCCAGTCCCAGTCCAAAGCCGGAATGCGGAACGGTACCGTAGGTGCGCAGATCCATATACCATTGGTAAGCTTCACGCGCCAGGTTATGCTCGTCAAAACGTTCTTCCATCAAGGACGGATCATCTATCCGTTGGGAACCCCCAATAATTTCACCGTAGCCTTCAGGAGCGATCATATCGGCGCACAGGACAACCTCTGGACGAGTTGGATCAGGCTTCATATAAAATGCCTTAATGTGAGTCGGCCAATGTGTAATGAACACTGGCTTGTTATATCTCTCAGCAATAGCCGTTTCATGCGGGGCGCCAAAGTCCTCGCCCCAAGGAATATCGAATCCTTCTCCTTGAAGGAAAGCAATCGCCTCATCATACGTAATGCGCGGGAATTCTCCCTGAATTTGCTCCAGCTTTGAGACATCGCGTCCGATCGTTTCAAGCTCTTTTGCACAATTTTTCAGCACTGATTGTACAATATGACTCACAAATTGCTCCTGTACGCGCAAAGACTCCTCGTGATCCACAAAAGCCATCTCCGGCTCGATCATCCAGAACTCAATCAGGTGACGACGTGTTTTGGACTTTTCCGCACGGAAGGTTGGACCAAACGAGTATACTTTGCCAAGCGCCATCGCTGCCGCTTCCATATACAACTGGCCGCTTTGCGTCAGATAAGCATCCTCGTCAAAATATTTGATATGGAACAGCTCTGTTGTGCCTTCTGCGGAAGAAGGAGTCAAAATCGGCGGGTCCACCTTTGTAAAGCCATTACCGTTAAAAAATTCCTGTACCGCACGGATAATTTCCGCACGTACGATTAGAACCGCGCGTTGCTTGGCGGAACGCAACCACAGGTGACGGTGATCCATCAGGAAATCTACACCGTGTTCTTTTGGCGTGATCGGATAGTTTTCTGTCAAATGAATAATTTCAATACCCGTTACCGTCAGTTCAAAACCGGATTGGCTACGCGGTTCTTCGCGTACAACGCCAGTAACATACAAAGAGCTTTCCTGTGTCAAAGATTTGGCATCATTCCAAATGTCCTCGGACACCTCGCTTTTCACGATAACCCCTTGAATATATCCAGTACCATCACGCAGTTGAAGGAACTGGATTTTACCACTAGATCGTTTATTATTTACCCAAGCGCCAATTGTAACCGTTTCCCCTACATGGCGCCCCACTAGGGCAATCGTACTTTTATTCGTCATGACAGTCTCTCTCCTCTTAACCGAAAATCAAACAGCCCTTCCCCCTGGGTCAGGCTGTTTGCTCTCGCTGTTTGGCGCATACGGAACCTATTCTGAGTGGTAACCCGTATATGCATAAAGTTTAAACTTTGGGTCGAACTACTGAACCAGGCGGAACGTGTCGCGGGCAATAACCAGCTCTTCGTTCGTCGGAACGATCAATACATCAACCTTCGAATTTGCTGTTGTAATCCGGCGAGGCTCGCCAGAACGAATAGCGTTCAACGATTCATCCAGCTCAATACCGAGGAATGTCAGTTGCTCCAGCACTCTCTTACGCAGTACGACGGAGTTTTCGCCTACACCTGCCGTGAATACGATCACGTCCACCCCGTTCATTGCCGCGGCATACGAACCAATATATTTGCGCAGACGGTACTCATACATTTCAAATGCCAATGTAGAATTAGCTTCGCCTTTTTCCATACCTTCTGTGATTTCACGCATATCACTGCTGATACCGGAGATAGCCAAAAGTCCACTATGCTTGTTCAGCATGGAATTGACTTCATTGACCGTCAATTCTTCTTTATTCATCACATAAGGCACGATTGCCGGGTCCAAATCACCACTACGTGTCCCCATCATAAGTCCTTCCAGTGGAGTCATACCCATGGAAGTATCTACAGACAAGCCGCCTTGAACTGCTGTTACACTGCCGCCGTTACCAATGTGGCAAGTGATGATTTTCAACTCTTCCAAAGGACGACCAATGAATTTGGCAGCTTCCTTGCTTACATAATCATGGGAAGTACCATGCGCGCCGTAGCGACGAACCTTGTACTTATTGTACAACACTCTTGGAATGGCGTACATGTAAGCTTTTTCAGGCATGGTTTGATGGAACGAGGTATCAAATACAACAACCTGCGGTACATCAGGCATATTCAATTCAGCCGCTTTAATACCCATCATGGAAGCCGGGTTATGCAATGGCGCAAGGTCGAACAAGCGGCGGATTTCACTCTTCGCTTCAGGCGTTACAACTGCTGACTGCTTGAAGATTTCGCCTCCATGAACAACGCGGTGGCCCACAGCCTGAATTTCGCTAGTGCTGGAGATGACACCATGTTCCGCATCTGTGAGTGCATTCAGCACTTTACGGATCGCTGTAGTATGCTCCAGAATTTCGCTAACCTCAGTGTATTCTTCTTTATTGGTCGGCTTATGCGTCAGGATGGAAGAATCCATACCGATGCGCTCTACCAATCCTTTTGCCAGAACAGACTCGTCCGTCATATCATATAGCTGGTATTTCAGGGAAGAACTCCCTGCGTTAATTACGAGAATTTTCATATCCGGTCACCATCCTTGTCGTACTTAAAGAAGCCTTCGCCCGATTTAACGCCCAGATTACCTGCACGCACCATTTTCTTCAGGACGATGGACGGACGATATTTTAATTCGCCGAATTCACGGAACATACGCTCCAGAGCAGCCAAAACGGAATCCAGACCAAAGCGGTCAGCCATTTCCAAAGGACCGTTTTGGAAGCTGTAGCCGATTCGCATAGCATCGTCGATATCTTCAGCAGAAGCAACGCCCTCTTGAAGAACGTGAGCCGCTTCATTGATCAGCAGGCAGATGATACGGCTTGTTACGAAGCCTGGGGATTCATAAATCATAACCCCTCTTTTCTCCACTATTTCTTCAACGAACATCTTGGTGTTTTCAAATGTATCGTCGGAAGTTTTCAAACCACGAATAATTTCTACAAGATCAATGCGGGATACCGGATAGATAAAGTGCATGCCAATAACACGCTCAGGATACTTGGTCGAGCTGGCAAGCTCGGTCAGGCTCAGCGTGGATGTATTACTTGCAAGAATAATGTTGCTTGGACACACATGGTCCAGCTCTTGGAAAACAGCTTTCTTCTCGTCCAGATTTTCTGTAATGGTCTCAATGACCATGTCACAACTGCCGAGCTCAGCCAAATGGGAAACTTTCTGGATGCGGGATAAAATCAATTTTTTCTCCGCTTGTGTGATTGCCCACTTTTCCAGTTGCTTGTCCAGACTCGTTTCAATCATATTGTAGGCGTAGTCTAGTTTCTCTGGTGTCTGCTCTACCAACAGCACATCAATTCCTTTGGACGCGAGCATTTCAGAAATACCCTGTCCCATGGTGCCGCCGCCGATGACGCCGATTTTTTTAAATTGCATGGTTCTTTACTCCACCCTTTCCTGGTCACTCTCTTATATTGTATCCTTCTTTGTCGAAAAATACATGTTTATGTCCCAATAGCTAATAATATCTTAGCACGGACTAAAAGTAAAAAAAAATAACCAGCATAAAAAATTATGCTGGTAATAGAGCATTTTCACTAAATTGACATCTAAATTGATCCCCGGACAGGGTTTCTTCCTTCATAAGGATATCAAGAGAGTTGTCGAATACTGGACGATGCTTTTCAAGAAGCTCCAATGTACGGTTATGCAGGTCATCCATAATCTCACCATTTTCGCGCATGAGCTCTTCTTTTGTTACCATTTCCATGTTAATAATGCCGAGTGAAGTCAAACCTGAAGTCATCATCGTATGAACAATGTTCAGCGCCTGCTCAAAATCGTTGCTAGAGCCTGTACTGCGACCGCCATAGTACATTTCTTCCGCCGCAGCCCCTGCGAGCGAGATCATGATCTGCTCCTCCAGGAACTGCTTGGTATACAAATAATGCTCTTGCTGTGGATTATGCCGCACATAGCCGAGCGCTTTCCCACGCGGGCTGAGCGCTACCTGGCTGACACTGCCTGGACGAACGATTTCAGCCATAATAGCATGTCCCAGTTCATGAATCGCTACACGCTTTTTCTCTTCCAGCGTTGATTCACGATCCGTCTTCTCACCCATCATCACCTTGTCAATCGCCATCGACAGATGCTTTTGCGCAATCATTTCCTGTTCCTGTCTCATCGCATAGATTGCCGCTTCATTCATGACACTTTCCAACTGCGCACCGGAAAACCCGTAAGATTCCTCAGCAATTTTGTCCAGATTCGCATCTTCCTGAATCGGTTTGTTTTTGGCATGGATTTTAAGAATGTGAAGACGGCCCTTTTTGTCAGGCAAATCCACTTGAATATGACGGTCAAAACGCCCCGGGCGCGTTAAGGCGCTGTCCAGCATTTCTTTACGGTTTGTTGCCGCAATGATCAAAATGCGCGGAGTATCTGCCGAATAGATGCCGTCCATTTCTGTCAGCAACTGATTCAAGGTTTGGTCATATTCACGTTGCTGTCCACCCTCACGCTTGCCGCCAATCACGTCGATCTCGTCAATAAAAATAATGGCATTTTCCTTCTTTTCCTTGGCTGCACGAGTGCGGGCCTCCTTAAACAGCTCACGGACACGGCCTGCACCAACACCTACATACATTTCAACAAACTCACTGCCTGAAGCAGCAACAAATACAGAATTGGTATAGTGCGCTGCTGCCTTCGCCATCAGTGTTTTCCCGGTTCCCGGAGGGCCTGTAAGCAAAACACCTTTTAATGGACGAATGCCGAACTTGGAAATTTCATCATGCCGATTCAAAAAATCCAGCGCTTCGCGCAGCTCCTGCTTGGCGCTTTCTTGCCCGCCGATCTCCTCAAAAGTCAGCTTGTCGGGGCCATTCTTTTTACGCTTACGTTCTTGCCCGGCCCCTACAGCCAAGCCTCCACGTGCATGCATGAGCATTAGCAAGCCGCTGAGCATCAAGCCTGCGATAAGAAAAGGGATAATATTCACCCCGATAAAAACGAGAAATATAATGGTCACCGGCACAATGCCGATTAGTGCTTCCTTGATCCATCTAGGCATTAGGCCATACCCCCATTTGCTGAGATTGACGTGGCAAAACGATAAACTTAGTCGCTTTGCCTTCGCTGAGTCGGATATAGACGTTGCTAGAATCCATATCAGTATCGGCCTCGATACCGGATTTTTTCTTTTTCATCAGTTCGACGGTCGATGTAATTTGGGTGTATTTTTTATTTTCCATCGCTTCCGCTACCGGAAACATGGCCTCAGACCACCACTGATTCAAGGCTGGATTGGAATGATCCGCAATTTCCAGCTTAACAGTACGGCTGCCAATGATGGGCTGTCCTTTTTGCTTAACTACATTGACCAATCCGGCAATATCTGCCTGCGGTTTGAGATCCAGATTCAAAACAACCTGATCCGGTTTAATATCTATTTGAGCGCTTGTCACGCCGGGATATTGGGAAACTATTTTTTCCAAAGGACTTTGCATTGTAACCTGACGGTAAATGAACCATCCTCCGAACAGCAGCAATGCTGCCAAAACCGCCGCAACAACGATAGGAACTGCACGTAATTTCAAATAACATCCTCCTCTCAAAATGTAAAACACAGAAGAAACGGGACGAATGTCAACAAATAAACCAGACTGCATGATCTTACAGTGACCAGCAAGTCTTTATCTATCATTTTTGTCTATCACTTATAAAATATAGTATATCATAACGTATATCTAATATCGAAGGCAATGTGTGGGGGAGTTGCAATAAGGCAAAATCATTGGTTATGGTGAGGCGCTCCGTGAATGATTTGATCTTACGATCGCTGTTGCACAGTCATAAAGAATATTTCGCCTTGTGAGGAAAGTTGGGTAGGTAAATATGCTTCGCTGGCTTTTAGCCAAGCTTCGCAAGGGGTACATGCTAAAAAGACGTAAATACGAATTTTATCGTATTTACGTCTTTTTAGCATGTAAAACCCAAAACGGAGACAAGCGCAGCACGGCGTCCGTGCCCTCTTCCCCCAGCTCTCATGAAAAGAGTGGTGTTTGAAGTGACTCCACGGTGGTCAGCCAGCGGAGTGGGCCATTTGAATCTGAAGAAGCGATAGCGATCGGAAGATCAAATGGCCACGCAGCGCTCCTAAAGCTCCCAAACCACCATCATCCACTCCCCACAGCACTCTAGTAATTAGGCAAAGTATACTTTACCCCCGCCGATCCCCCATCCGAGAAGCGATAAAAGGTATAATAATGATGGCTGCCGTCATCATAAAACAACTGCCACACATATTGACCATTAAACACACTCGGCTCAAGCCTTACAATATCTATACCCGGAAGCTGCTGCTGGATCATCGCCGTCATTTTTTGCTCGTCGACTCCGTTTTTCAGTAGCTCGGTATGAACACTGCTATTATCTGCGACAGGCACATTCGGTTGGCCCTCCACTTTTTGAAAAGGGACCCACACCATAATATTTTCGTTCTGAGCATTTTTCCCTTGAACTACCCAATATACCCGATCCCACACCGACTTCCACGTCTGCGTTGTGCTAACCAGACCACCTGATTGCTTGGCCTTTACGATAGCAGCATTCCTCTCAATCACCTGGTCTTGAGTAACGTAGGAATAATACCAGAAAATGCTGACCAGAATCAGTATAACGCCCAGAATCCCGACCGCTATCCATTTTTTCTTATTTTTCAAACCTGTGCTTCCTCTCTTAGGGGATGTGACACCTGAATTAGCGCGACAGCAGCCCTTCAAAGGCGGCTTGTGCCTCATGCTTGATACGTTCCTCATCCATAGTCAGGCACTCACCGTTTTTCACAATCTGACGACCGTTTACCCATACATGGGCCACGTCTTTGGCGCTTGCAGAGTATACCGCATGGGAAATGAGATCCGTACGCGGCAAGAAATGAGCCTGATTGAGATCGAGCGCGATAAAGTCAGCTTTGTTGCCTGCTGCCAACGCCCCTACCTCATTCAAGCCAACCGACTTCGCTCCGTACTCCGTTGCCAGACGCAACGCCTCACCCGCAGGAACTGCGGTTGGGTCGCCAGATACTCCCTTGTGAATGAGTGCAGCCAGCCGCATTTCCTCAAACATGTCCAGGTTATTGTTACTGGCAGGGCCGTCTGTTCCCAGAGAGACAGTAACGCCTGCACGGAGCAGATCAGGCACTCTTGCCACACCGCTCGCCAGCTTCAAGTTGCTGCCCGGATTATGCGAAACCGCTACACCACGTTCAGCCAGCAAAGCTATTTCTTCGTCATTCAGATGAACAGCATGGGCAACAAGCGATGGACGGGAGAAAAAGCCGAGCTTATCCAAATGCGCAACCGGACGCAAGCCGTAGTCGCGTACGTTTTGCTCTACCTCGGCAATGGTTTCCGACATATGCGTATGCAACGGTAAGTCCAGATCATGCGCAGCCTGTACGAATTTTTCGATAAACTCAGGCGGACACGTATACGGCGCATGCGGAGACATCATAGTCGTAATGCGACCGTCTGCTTTCCCATGCCAATTACGTGCAAAATTCACAGCCTCAGCCAGCTTGATCCGCTGCTCTTCCTCCGAACATAGTCCAATCGCTCCACGCATCAGGCTCGCACGGATGCCGGACTCTTCAGCTACACGAGCCACCTCGTCCATATGATCATACATGTCCAAAAAGGTCGTTGTTCCGCCTTTCAGCATTTCCAGCACGGACAAGGACGTACCCCAGTACACATCCGTAGACGTAAACTTGGCTTCCATCGGCCACATTTTTTCCTGAAGCCATACTTGAAGAGCCAGATCATCCCCATACCCACGCAGCAGAGACATCGCCGCATGACCATGTGTATTAATCAGACCAGGTAAAAACAACAGTCCGTTACCATCAATCGCTTCCGTCTCTTCCTCACCCGCTGGCAAAGTCTCGCCAATATAGGTAATGCGACTGTCCTCCACGATCATATAGCCGTAGATTACCCCGGCTTCCGGTCTGTTCACGGCAAAAGAGCCATTTTTAATCATCCATTTATTCGCTGTCATGTTGCGTATCTTCCTTTCCGTCCTCCAAATAATAAGCGAGGCTTAACAAATCTGTTGTAAAATCTGTGGCATGTATTCGAATATTTGCTGGTGCCTTGAGCGTAGTCGGTGCAAAGTTCAATATCGCTCCAATCCCGCTATCTATGAGCCTGTCAGCCACGTGCTGCGCTTCAAAATCCGGTACGGTAATAATCCCGATCCGAATGTTTTGTTCCTTCACGGTCGCTTCGAGTTCATCCATTGGCTGCACGACCAGCGTATTGATCTTGGTTCCGACCTTTTCTGGGACAGCATCAAATACCGCTACAATTTTCATATTGTCTTTTAAATAAGCATTATAATTCGAAAGGGCTTGCCCCAGATTACCTGCTCCGACCAATACCACATTAATTTGCTGGTCGATTTTCAGGATATGGCGTATTTTCTCGATAAGATAAGTAACATCATAGCCGATACCCTTACGGCCAAAATCTCCAAAATACGCGAGATCCTTACGAATTTGAGCCGGATTTAAATCCAGTCTTTGTCCCAACTCCTGGGAAGAGACCGTAGCCACCTCCCTTTTGTGCAGTGCATTCAGATAACGTAAATATACGGGTAACCTCCGTACGACAGCCTCTGAAATTTTATCTGATTTCATACATGCTCCCCCTAATTGTAACGGACATGTATAGATGTCCGTCCGTTATGCCTCTGTCTCCGGGGCGGATTGGAGCCACTCGGCGATGCGGGGCACCATTTGCTCCGTCGGCATATGCTCCATTTTTGGTCCCGGTAACGAGTACAAAAAGTGCTTTCCGTAATAGGATTCGATCACACGTGTATCGTAAACGATAACGACCCCGTGATCGCTCGCCGTACGTACCAAACGTCCAAATCCCTGTTTGAAACGAATGACGGCCTGCGGAACAGACAGCTTCATAAAAGGATTTTTCTTCTGCTGCTGGAGCAGCTCACTTTTAGCCTCCAGCAGCGGGTGATTCGGCGGTTGGAACGGCAAGCGGACAATGGCCAGACACGTCAGCGCCTTGCCCGGAATATCGACGCCTTCCCAGAAGCTGCTGGTTCCCAGCAACACAGAAGCTTTGGCTTCCTGAAAACGTCGGGTCAGCTTGCTGCGGCTCCCACTGTCTACGCCCTGCCCCAGCACGGTGATGTCGCTGGATGCCAACGCCTCCTTAAGCGGCTCATACACCTGCCGGAGCATGCGGTAGGAGGTAAAGAGAACGAGCATTCTCCCCTGCGTCGCTTGGGCAGTCGCACCTAGCGAGCTGACGAGCATATCTACAAAATGCTCGTCTCCTACACTGCCCTTCACGCTCGGAAAATCCCTTGGAATGACTAGCAGCACCTGATCCCTGTAATTGAAGGGTGACGGAAGCTGCGTAGTCATCAGCCGCCCTTGATCTGCGGCCTCCTGCAAGCCGAGCTGATCGGTCATGTACTGAAACGACTTATCCACTGACAAGGTAGCAGACGTCAGAATAATGCTCCTTTTTTTGTCAAAAAACATTTCTTTCAGCTGGCGGCTCACATCGACGGGCACCGCATAAAATTGTAGCGACTTGCTGCGGAATTGCCCGCTCGCTTCGAGCCAATATACGGTCGTCTCATCATCCAGACGCATAAAAAAACGCAAGCTTTCCCTAATGCCTGCCAAATCCTTAAGCAGCCCCGTAATATCTGTAATGAGGCTGTCAGCCGCATAATCGTCATGTTCTTCTTTCACGTCGAGCACCAGCTTGTCGCCCTTGCGCAAAATTTCGCTCAACGTTACATAAATCTGATTTTCCAGCGCAGCAGCCTGATCCCACTTGGCAGGCTTGGCCGACGGCTTGAGACGGGAAGAAAACTGCCCTGTTTCGCCCGGTGTCGCATCACTTCGCTCCGGCAGCATGCCAAACAGCTTGTCGCTCAGCAGATCCCAAGTCTCCTTGACCTCCAGCACGAGCGGATACAGTTGGTCAATGGTAGCAGCCCAATCCGTCGATTTCTCATGCCCCGACTTTGCCAACTGCTGACGCAGCGAAGGCAATTGTCCGTTCTTGCTGTCCTTGAACAACCGGGTCAGCGTATGCAAGAGTGTGAAATATTTCATATGCATGCCCAGGTGCTTACCAGCGACTTCCTCCAGATGATGCGCTTCATCAATGACCAGATGCTCATAACTCGGCAACAGCTGATGACTCGCTTTTACGTCCGTGAACAGCTTGGAATGATTCGTAATGACCACATCGGCTATTCCCGCCTCATGGCGCGCACGATGATAAAAACATTTGCGGAACCATGGACAAGAACGACCAAGACAAGACTCGGAATCACTGGCCACCGTTTCCCAAAAATCTCCACCACGATTGCTTAGATTCAGTTCTTCATCATCGCCAGTTTCGGTCAACGTCAGCCAGACGATCATCTGGGCCGCTGTAATTAAATCTTCCTTCGGCGTTGCGAAGTCTCTTCTGTTTATTTTATGTTCAAACTTACGAAGACACAAATAATGTCCTCGGCCCTTAAAAATGGCAGCCCGGAACGGGAACGGGATCACCTTGGTCAGCATCGGAATATCACGCTCACGTAATTGCTCCTGTAGGTTGATCGTATGCGTACTTACCATGACTCGCTGTCCATTTTTCACACTATGGTACAGCGAAGGGAGCAAATAACCGAGGGACTTGCCTGTCCCCGTACCCGCCTCGATCAACAGGTGCTTGTCCTCACTCAGCGCCTGATTCACACCCGCAATCATTTGCGTCTGCGCCTCGCGTTCCTCATATTGGCTCAAAGATGAACGTAAATTGTCTCGGACATCATCCATGTATTCCTCAAAGGAAACACCTGCCAGCGGATTGGGGTCGTCCTCTCTGCGAGGGGCATTTAGCTCCGTCCAATCCTCCACCTTCAGTGCAAGCTGACGTAAAAACTGATGACCCTCCAAATCCTGAATAGGATCATGCTCTTTGTCTTCACGCACCCCGTCCAAAAACCATCCGAGGTCACTGTCTTCCTCTGCGAACAAATCACTGAGCCGCTGTATCGTAATCAAAGGCAGCGCGTGAAGCTCATCCAGACATTTTAAAAACACCTCAGCCGTAGCCAACGCGTCGCTGTCCGCTTGATGGGGTCGGTCATGCGCCAGCCCAAACTCAGAAGAAACAAAACCCAGCTGATAGGAAGATAGCGATGGAAACATGATTTTCAGAAAATCCATCGTATCCAAAATTCTGCCGGTAAACGGCAAGTACCCGCACCGATCCAAAGCGTTTTGCAAAAAATTAAAATCAAACGCCACATTATGGCCGACCAGCACGACATCGTCCAGCATAGGTACAAGCTCCATCATCATCTCTTCGAGGGCAGGAGCATCCTTGACGTCATCGTCTGTAATCCCGGTCAATCCGGTAATAAAAGGCGGAATGGATCTGCCAGGGTTCACATAAGAACCGTAAACACGGGAAATGCTGTTATCATGCTCTATAATTGCAAGTCCGACTTGAATGATGTCATCCGCGGACTGGGTGCCTGTCGTTTCAAAATCCAATACCGCAAATTTCATTCGGGCTTAATCCTTTCTTTTGACACATACAAAAATAATAACTTTATATAATAGCATAGCAGAAGATCGCCTGTTTGGAAATTAAGACAGCCAAAAAAGACGATACACACACCGCCTGGGAAGGTGGATATGCATCGTCTCAATCGGTGTCTGACAACTACAGCCAGGTCATTATGGAGCTGTCGTACCGAAGCATTTCGGCATCCGACAAACAAGCTTCCATATTGTGCAACGGCTCGGGCAACGCAGGATCGAACTGATGAGCGAGAGCAAAACATTTTTGCGCCTCCTCCACATCAGCCTGCTTGGCCATAAGACAGCCCAACGCATTATAGATGACCGCTTTCAGTCGGGACTGCTCTGTCAGGTGCAGCACCTTCTGAAAATGGCTCACAGCCTCCGCTGTATCCTCCAGTTGAAAATACGCCATCCCCATATACATACGGCTCTGCCAGCTGTTCGGAAAATGCTGTAGTACCTGTTCAAACTGACGGATGGCCTCAGGATACATGAGCAGTCGGTAATACCCTTGACCCCGAGTAAAGGCAGGCAGCTCCTTTTCAGGCAGTGCCTTTTCAGATAGCTCCGTGTCAGACATACCGGACTCTGCGGAAAAACCAGCAGCCCGCAGGCGAACCATTTTTTCCTCAAAGGCAAGCCATTCATCCATAATTCCGTCACTCATTCTCCGCAGCAAATTCCAGTACTGTAGCAACTCCTGCCTGCGGGAGCCCTGGGCTGATGGGTAATGCTTCACGATATCATCTAACATGCTGTTCATTTCTGCGAATACATGCTTGAACATGTGCATCCCGCCCTTACGAAAGATGGATTATTACACTCACATTTTTCGCTTAAAGGACGGGTTTCATCCGTACTCCCATTCATTACATGATCGTAGCGTGTACTTCCTTATTCGCCGTTTGGGCCGGTTTATTATGTTCATCGACGAATACCACGGTCGGTTTGTATGTTTTGGCCTCTTCATTCGACATGGAAGCGTAGGAAATTATAATGACTGTATCCCCGGGCTGCACCAGACGCGCTGCTGCGCCGTTGAGACAAATTACGCCGCTACCACGCGGTCCGGGAATAACGTAAGTTTCCAGCCGGGCTCCGTTGTTATTGTTCACAATTTGTACCTTTTCATTCTCTAGCAGATCGGAAGTCTCCATCAAATCCTCATCAATGGTAATACTACCCACATAGTTGAGGTTGGCTTCGGTAACCGTCGCCCGGTGAATTTTGGATTTCATCATTGTTCTAAACATGGGAGAGCACCTCCGCCTTCTGTATTCTTATATTGTCAATCAGTCGGGTGTTCCCAAACTTTACAGCCAGCGCTACAATGATGTCTTCTTCAACATCGCTTAGCCGCTGCTCGGGAAGAAGGGGCTCCAGACCGGGAAAGGTTAAGATTTCAATGTAGTCAATGTCCGCCAATGGTGAAGAAGTAATGGTGGACTCCACCATTTGGTATAACTGAACGATCGTAAACGTGTTCTGAGCAACATCTTCGCTCACTTCACGCACCTTGCGCAGTGACTGTGACAGCACCAATGCCTGCTCCCGCTGTTCCGCGCTCAGATACACATTACGCGAGCTAAGGGCCAAACCATCGGCCTCCCTGACGATAGGACAAGGAACGATAGTGACATTCATATTGAGGTCGGTTACCATTTGCTGGAGCACTGCTACCTGCTGAGCGTCCTTCATGCCGAAGAAGGCCAGATCAGGACCTACCATATTAAAAAGCTTGGCAACTACAGTGGTCACACCGTCAAAATGCCCTGGACGTGAAGCGCCACATAACCGATCCGTCAAAGAGGATACGCGAATTTTCGTACGGGTTGGCTGCGGATACATTTCCGCTACAGTTGGCAAAAATACGATATCCACGCCTTCACGCCGAGCCACCTCCAAATCACGCGCTTCATCACGGGGGTAGCTGTCGAGATCCTCGTTAGGCCCGAATTGAATCGGGTTGACAAAAATGCTGAGTACCACCGTATCTGCCATTTCACGCGCCTTATGCATTAAACTCGCATGGCCTTCATGCAAATACCCCATCGTCGGCACAAAGCCGACTGTATGTTGTTGCGTAGCAGCAAAACCGTATTCCGCTTTTTCTCCGTTTGCACCAAGCTGCCGACGTTCAGCAATTGCCTGTCGAAGCTGAGCCACTTCTCTTACGATCATCATGACCGGGATTCCACCTTTTCCTTAGCCTGTTCCTCTTGTTTATCTTGTTTCTGTACCTGTGCCTTTGCATGACCTTTCTTGTGGCCGTAGAGCGCCTCTACAACGCTGTCGTCGGCGCTAAACACATGCTCTTCAGCCGGGAAGGCTCGCCCCTTCACATCGCTCACATACTGCTCGATGCTACTGCGAATCAAACCGCCGACATCGGCATAGGTTTTGACAAAACGTTTGCTGTAATAAGGCGATGCATATTGAATCAGATCGTGATAAACAAGCACCTGACCGTCACATCCGCGTCCTGCTCCAATTCCAATGGTTGGAATGGATAGTTCTTTGGAAATAGCCGTTGCCACCTCCTCAGTCACCAGCTCAAGCACGATGCCAAAGGCTCCCGCCTGCTCCAGCGCCTTGGCGTCTGCCAGCAGCCGCCGTGCGTCCGCTTCGTCCTTGCCTTGAATGCGGTAGCCGCCAAGCTGGTTGACTGACTGCGGTGTAAGACCGATATGCCCCAGTACAGGTACACCTGCCTGAACAGTCGCTTTTACGACGTCGGCAATTTCTGCACCGCCCTCCAATTTGACAGCATGCGCATGTCCTTCCTGCATCAGACGACGGATGCCCTGGAGGCTTTCAGATACGCTGCCGTGATATGTCATAAACGGCATGTCAGCTATAATAAACGTATGCTCCGCGCCTCTCGCTACCGCTCGGGAATGATATACGATATCATCCAGTGTTACGGGAATGGTTGAATCATAGCCGAGAACGACATTGCCCAGCGAGTCGCCCACGAGTATCATGTCAATTCCAGCCTCCTCGGCTATTTTCGCTGATGGATAATCGTAGGCAGTCAGCATACTAAGCGGAATGCCCTCCCGCTTCATTTTTTTCATTTTCACAATATTCAGTGCTTGTTTTCCTGCCATGGTACATGGCTCCCTTCCATCTTTTTTTGGCACAAAAAATAACCTTTTATGAACGCCTGTACACTTGCGTCATCAAAAGGTCCGAACAGCCAAAAAAGACACTCATTTTGAGATCGTCCCTTCTGTCTCGGTCCTGTTCGGCTCAGAGCAGAATCCAACGTAACCTTCAAATGAAGTTATGATGGTCTAACTTGCTTGCAATAGTGGAGCATGTGCCCCGGAGTGCAGCTCGGACCGTCCGATGCCGCCTCCTGCACAGTATAACAAAAAACATCAGCTTTTTCACGTGAAGTTTTACATAGAAAAAAGAACAATTACAGTCGCTATGCTCTGCTAAGACTACCCCTGTAATTGTACATCACCGGAAACGACCTGTATTCGCTCTCCCTGCTCCGTTTCAACCACCAGCGCTCCCGAAGGGTCCAAACCGACGGCTGTACCTTCCACCGCTTTTCCTTGTCCCGTATGTGCCCGCACGAAGCGATTCATCGTTACGGATAGCACCTCCCACAGCATCGCAACAGGCTGAAAGCCCTGATCCGCATACAGCGCACATAGCTGCTCCATTTCTTCCAACACCGCGGCAATTAGTGCAGTACGGTCGATTGCTCGACCAGCCTCTATTCTCAGGGACGTCCCCACTTGTGACAGTTCTTCCGGGTAATCCTCTGTATTTAAATTTACATCAATGCCGATACCTGCAATGCAATAGCGAACCCGCTGATCCTCTGTTGAAGATTCCAGCAGAATACCGCACACTTTGCGACCATGAACAAGCAGATCGTTCGGCCATTTGATGCCCACTTCCACACCCGTCAACCGACGAATGGCTCTACATACCGCTACACCTGTAAGCAGTGTCAACTGAGGAGTAAAGCCCAAAGGCTGGTTCGGACGCAACACAATGCTCATCCAGACGCCTTTGCCCCGAGGTGAAAACCACTTTCGGCCCAAGCGCCCCCGCCCCGCTGTCTGCTCCTCCGCCAGAACTACTGTCCCCTGAGGCGCGCCCTCTTCTGCCAGACGCATAGCATCCTGCTGGGTAGAGACCGTCGAGTCCAGCACAACTATACGTTGTCCAAACGATTGGGTATTTAGCATATATGCCAGTTTGGAGACCTCCAGCCGATCGGGTCGGGACACAATCCGATAACCCTTACGCGAGGAAGCTTCAATGTTGTAGCCCAGTTCACGCAGCTTGTTGATCTGCTTCCATACGGCTGTACGGCTGACCGAGAGGCGACGGCTGATTTCCTCTCCCGATACATAATCAGATAAACCTTCCTCCAGTATGCCTAATAGTCTTTCATGATTATTCACTACTCATCACCCGTTTCGCTTCTTGAAGCAATGCTTCTGTTACATTAGGAATATCTCCGCAGGCGGTAACCAGCAAAAGTCGTTCCATCGTCTGACCCAGCCAAGGCCCCCCCGGTCGATCCATCGCCTGAACCAGTTCATTTCCTGTAATATTTAAATCTTTGATACGAACGACTGCGGTTTGCTTCGTCCACGCCTCTGCCAGTTCAGCCATTCTCGCTACATGCTTTTCTGCCTGTGACGGTAATTCGCGGAACGAAGCAGGCAGTGTCTTGTAAAGCTCAAGCCAGTCTGACGAGGTATCCCGTCCCCATTTAATTAACAGTCGAATCCAACTACGGCGTAGCACCTCATCGTTGATTCCTTCATCTTTCACTGAAGTGGAACTGTCTGCTATCCCAACAGCACTGTCCGTTAGCTCACGCTCCCATTCTAACAGATGTACCAACCGCAAACGTACAGCGTTGGAGAAAGTCCATGCTCTTAACAGCTCGTCCGCTGCCTCTGAGGTCAATCTGCAAGACAGCAGCAGCAAACCCCATCGCAGCTCTTCCGGCAGTTGTACCATCCCGCTGAGCGCCTGTGCTTCACATTGTTCCATGGGAACCGGAACCTTCGTACACGCGAGCAAGCCGCTGCGACCCAGTATTTCCAGTCCACGCAACGGGTCCGGTCCTACCAGCATCTTTTCCAGCTCAGCCCGCACACGTTCCATCGCAATGTAACGAAGTCCTTCTTTACGACGGATCATGCCTTTCCATGTGTTGTAGGCTATACGGAACCGGAATACAGAGGCAAAACGAATGCAACGCAGCATTCGCAGCCCGTCCTCTTCGAAACGTTCCTCGGCTCGTCCCACACAACGAACAAGAGCGGCGCGTAAATCGGCTTCCCCTCCGAACGGGTCCACCCTTTCCCCATGTTCATCCATTGCAATTGCGTTCATCGTGAAATCCCGCCGCATCAGATCTTCGCGGATATCCTTCACAA
Source organism: Paenibacillus sp. FSL R10-2782 (assembly GCF_038592985.1). NCBI lineage: Bacteria > Bacillati > Bacillota > Bacilli > Caryophanales > Paenibacillaceae > Paenibacillus > Paenibacillus sp. FSL R10-2782. Next base: position 3,148,707 of record NZ_CP151951.1, read on the forward strand.
AAGCGACTTCTGTCGGTCGACGGTGATCGGTATAACCGCTTTCTGTTCTAAAGGTAGTCACTTCGAACGGATGCCCACCCTGCATCACCGTAACTGTCCCATGCTGAATCCCAGTCGGAATGACATGAGGGAACAATGCTATGACCTGCTCAGGTTCAGCCGATGTGGTCATATCCATATCATGAATAACGCGGCCTAATAGTTCATCCCGCACACAACCGCCGACCCAGTAAGCCTCGTAGCCAGCTTTAGTTAGTGTATGTACGACTTCCTTACCATGAAAAGCCATATCCGGATCAGCATATTGCCAAGTGTTTATTTTCACAGGGTTTCCCCCTTTACTTATAAAGTATTCAAAAGACTTTGATACAAATGACTTATTTAAAAAAACGGACGCGAGTCCGCCTTCTTAAACGCTAATCGGTTTAAGATCCGGCACCTCGCGTCCCAACACACGGTAATATATTTCCTCATATTGTCGGGTAATCAGCTTATCACAGAATACGGTACGAGCCCGCACCAGACAGGCTTCACGAAAACGCTCTGCCATCGCTTCATCCGATAATAGCTGCACCGCATATTCCGCCATCCTCTCGGTATTGCCGATTTCAGCAAGATAGCCTGTACTCCCGTGAACAACCAATTCAGGCACGCCTCCTGCCTCGGAGCCAATCGTTGGTACTCCACAAGCCATCGCTTCCAGAGCAACCAGTCCAAAGCTTTCCTTTTCCGATGGAAGCAGCAGCACATCCGCCATGGAAATCACTTCAGCGATCTGATCCTGCTTGCCCAAAAAGAACACCTTATCCTGCAAGCCTAAGCTTTCGATTTTGCAGCGGATTTTCGGAAGGTCCGGTCCTTCCCCAACTAACAGCAGCTTTGCAGATACTTTTCGTTGCACTCTTTCAAATATATCCAGCACGTCCCCCACTCTTTTGACCGGACGGAAGTTTGAAATGTGCATCATTATTTTTTCATTCGGCTGGGCAAAATCTCTCCGCAGCGCAGCTGCATCCCGCGGATAATATACTCGTTTATCCACAAAATTGTAGGTCAAATCAATCGGGCGTGTAATCTCCAGCGCATCTATCGTCTCCCGAATCAAATCCTTGGAAACCGCTGTTACCGCGTCACTTTTGTTGATCGCCAGTCGGATTAAATCCTTCAACGATTCATCCTGCGCCAACACCGTAATGTCTGTGCCGTGAAGCGTGGTTACTACTTTGAGATGGTCGCCCACCATTTCCTTTGCCAAATAAGCACATACCGCATGTGGTACAGCATAGTGAACATGGAGTACATCCAAATTTTTCATTTGTGCGACCTGAGCCATTTTGGTCGCCAGCGACAGATCATAAGGCGGATATCTGAACACGTAATAGTCGTTAACCTCGACCTCATGATAAAAAATATTTTTCTGGAATTCCCCGCCTAATCTGAACGGAATGCTGTTGGCAATAAAATGGACCTCATGCCCTTTTTCGGCAAGCAACTTGCCCAACTCTGTAGCCACTACACCAGAACCGCCTAATGACGGATAGCAGGTAATTCCAATTTTCAATTTGTCATTCAAGTTAAGCTGCCCCCTTCCGTCCATCGGTGATGACTTTTCAATGTTGGTTAACACCAAATACAGTGTGTATTTATAACCGCTACACGAACGGATTCTGTTTATCGTTTATGTGTCAGGATTTTTATAATCCCTTATGTGAATAGCTTAACCAGATGAGGCGTTTTGGACGCAAAGCCCTCTGCATACGAAATCAGCTTACGCTGACCTAACAACGAATCCCGGGCTTTTACACGCTCGACATACCCCTGGTTTAATGGCGTGGATACCGTGTCTTTACCAGGTGCAGCCTGGAATTGGGAAGCATAGCTTAGCAATGCCTGCTCCTTGGCTTCAACATGCTCCGTAATGTCTACAATCAGATCCGACCTGCCAATATCATTAATGAAATAAAAATATAACTGCTCCACCAGTACCGCAGGCTGTTCCGGCATAAATCGACGTAACTTGGCGTTAAACACCGCTTCTTCTACCAGCTTGCTGCACATGACATGATCCGGGTGTCGATCCTCCCAGTAGGGAGCAAATACGATTTTCGGCGCATGACGCCGAATTTCCTCGGTCACTGCGGCTACATTCTCAGGTGTCACGTACAAACCGCGATCAGGCAGTCCCAGATTCGTTCGCACAGCAAGGCCTAGCACTTTTGCAGCGTCCTCCGCTTCTGTCATGCGGGTATCTACATCGCCATTGGATGACATTTCCGCACGCGTCAAATCACATACGCCCACCCTTAAACCAGCAGATGTATGCTTGGCAATCGTGCCTCCCATACCAATTTCAGCATCATCAGCATGAGCTCCAAAAATCAAGATGTCCAGTGTCATTTTATATCATCCTGCTGATCAATGCCCGGTTTATATTTATGTACCAGCTCACGCCAAGCAAAGTCGCCCCGGTCCAGCGCCTTGACCAATATTTCAGCTGTCGCAACATTGGTTGCCAAAGGAATACCCTGTACGTCACACAAACGCAGCAACGCACTAATATCCGGCTCATGCGGCTGTGCCATTAACGGATCACGCAGGAATATGATCAGATCCATATCATTTTGCGCGACCATGGCCCCGATCTGCTGGTCACCTCCGAGCGGTCCTGACATGTAACGGTGAATTTGAAGCTTCGTTTGTTCCATAATGCGCAGTCCTGTCGTGCCAGTTGAATACAATTGATGTCCTGTAAAAACATGCTCATACGCGGTTATAAAGTTAACCATTTCATCTTTTTTGCGGTCATGCGCTATAAATGCAATCTTGAACATTCGAAATTCCCCCTGCCTCATTCTATAATCACCGTTCGTCCATTCATTCACGTTATTCTTAATCAATGTAATGCTCAAAACCGTATACAAGTCCGGGCTGCTCCATTACCTTTTGAATACCGATTTTGACGCCGGGCATATAGCCTGCCCGTTCGTAGGAGTCCTGACGAATTTTGAGCGATTGTCCAAATCCTCCGAAAATAACTTCCTGCTGTGCAAATACACCGGGAAGACGGACACTGTGGATACGAAACCCTTGGTAGTAGCCGCCGCGTGATCCTTCGAGCGTTTCTTCCTCCTCCGGGTTCCCTTGACGCAGCTCCTGACGCTGCTCAGCAATCAGTTCTGCGGTCTTAATTGCCGTTCCCGATGGCGCGTCCAATTTCTGGTCGCCATGATATTCGATAATCTCCAAATGAGGAAAGTATTTGGCTGCTTGAGCCGCAAACCGCATCATCAAAATAACTCCTATTGAAAAGTTAGGCGCAATCAGACCGCCAATGTGCTGTTCCCGACACTGCTTGTCCAGTTCATCAATCTGCTCCGGTGTAAATCCCGTTGTCCCGATAACAGGACGAACGCCATGCTTGATGGCAAGCGCTGTATGTGCGTAAGCAAAACGAGGACCTGTAAAATCTACCATCACATCCGGACGACTATCCAGCAGCGCCTGCTCCACATCCTCCACAAGTGCAACGCCTGCTTCCGGAAGGCCGACGAGAAGGCCGGCATCACTGCCGGCGTGCGTTCTGTTTACTGCGGCTACCAGCCGAAGTTCTTCATCCTGGAGAACCAATTTGATAACCTCACGGCCCATACGTCCGGCTGCTCCAACGACAGCCACTTTTATTTGCTCTGGCATATCTTACAACTCCTTATGCATCAATTCGTGCTAGATCTGTTCATTCATTTGCTGGCATAGCTTCTTCATGAGATTGGCAAGCTGTTCATTGTGAGGAAACAAAGCGGCCGCCTCACGAGCAGCCTGCACAGCCAGCTTATATTCATTCATTTCAGCATAAACCAATGCAAGCAGCATAAAAGCGTCACCACACAGCGGATCAAGGGCAATTGCCCGTTCCAGCAGCAGGATTGCATCTCTGCGCACCTGTGGCGTAGCTTTATCGACATCCAGCATCTTTCTGGCTTTCTCCGTCTGCTGTCTGGCCTCCAATGTATGCAAATGCAGCACATATTCATCCTGCTGTGGGGCCAGACGAACCGCATCTCCAGCATAAGCAAGCGCCTGCTCTATCCGACCGCTGCGGGCATAGGTGACCGAACAGCGGAAATAATGCTCCGCATGATCAGGCTGGGCGGAAATCGCTTTTTCAAACCATTCCACGGCCTGCTCAAAATCGTTCTGTAAAATACACTGATAAGCTTTCTGAACGTATTCCTCCGCCTTCATGACACTGCACCTCCGGGTAACCGGTTTGGTACAGCATATGTACAAAACGCCTAAACGGTGTCCTTTTTGGTCCAACGATTCGCGTCACGTGTGTTAAATTTATGCATGACCTTATCATGAGCATCGGCCAAATTAATACCCAGCGAGTTTGCAAAGCAGACCGTGATGAACAAAATGTCTCCCAGCTCCAGCTCAATCGAATTGTCGGCCTCATCCGTTTTTTTCGGTTTCTCGCCAAAGGAATGATTGACCTCTCTGGCCAGCTCCCCGACTTCCTCGGACATCCGGGCCAGCATTGCAAGTGGGCTGAAATATCCTTCTTTGAATTGGGAAATATACTGGTCCACCTCACGTTGAATTTCATCAAGCGATTTTTCCATGAAACACAATCCCCTCTAATGTGCAGGTTTATTCATATGTTATCGTAAAGCACATTTGAAAACAAATATTTTTTAATGTGAATTTACTCACATCATGCAATCATCAGTATTTTAAAGCGACCGTAAAAAGGTATACTAAACATAAGGATCTACGATCTATCCATATGAAGTCGTTCATCTCCAATTTGCTACTGCGAGGGATTATATGAAAACAACCAGGTCTATTGAACAGCTTAAAATCATTTTACCCATTGTGCTCGGCACTGCTATTTATGCATTCGGCCTGCTTTATTTCATTATACCCAGCAAGCTGATGGAAGGCGGCATCACAGGCATCACCCTCCTGCTGAACTATGCTTTCTCGATATCTCCATCCCTCTCCACATTGCTCCTGAACATTCCTCTATTTTTAATCGGATGGAAAATGCTTGGCGGCAAGCAAATTATTTATACCGGAGTCGGTATCGGGGCGCTCACTTTTTTTCTGTGGTTGTTTGAAAAAATGATTCACCTCGGGTGGATGGGCACGTTTCAGACTGAGCACGATTTTATACTTTCTTCATTATATGCCGGGGTTACCCTCGGGGCAGGATTGGGCATCGTATTCCGGTTTGGCGGTACCACCGGCGGGTCGGATATTATTGCACGTATTTTGAACCGGAAGTTTGGCTGGAGTATGGGTAGAATTTTGCTGGTGATTGATATCGTCATCATCGGCGCATCGCTACTGTACATACCCAAGGAAAAAATCCTGTATACGCTAGTCGCTGTGTTTATCGCTTCCAAGATTATTGACTTTATACAGGAAGGAGCCTATTCAGCGAGAGCCTTCATGATCATCAGTGACCATACGATGGATATTGCGAATATCATTACACGGGATATGGATCGCGGTGTTACTATCATTCCGGCTATGGGCGCATTTTCCAGGCAGACCAAGCATGTTGCTTACTGTGTCGTGTCCCGTCAGGAAATACGGCGTTTGCATCAAATTGTGAAATCGGTTGATCCGCGAGCATTCATCGTCATTCAGGATGTGCATGATGTACACGGGGAGGGCTTCAAAGAGGAATAGCCCGGAATTCCGGGCAAAATGGTCAAGCTTATATTCGTTTGATCAATGACAGCGAAGATCGTGGCAACACTTAAGCCTTAAAGGGAGAAACGGGATCGATACTTACGGTAACCCACATAAACCAAGGTAAGCAGGATCGTCAGGCCGATTGCCAGTTCTGCCCGGCGCTCACTTTCGTACGGGATGAATGGAGCCAGCGCGGTAGCGTCTTTTTCACGTCCAAACAAGGCATTAAACGTCGGGTTTCCCTGCTCTAGTGCCCCTCTAATCGCTGAAGCATCCACATTTTGCTGATTTCCCAATCCTTTAACGTAAGAAATCCATGAATCTGCTCGAACAACCTCTGTTGTTTTACCGCTGATCAACGCCGCCGTCCGGATCGTCTCGTAATGATCCTCCAGCACTGTTGCTCCAGCAGCGAAACCTTTCATATTTCCTTTAGCAAACTGGCTATTTAAGCCGCTGATATCTTCTTTTAAAATTTTATAATACTGCTGCCATAAAGGCTGGCGCGGATGTGCAATCGCATCTGCCGCAAGTCGCAAATTGGCAGCAGCCTTCACCCATTCATCCGGCGATGCTTGCACGGATTGTGTAGCTTGCTGTACCTCAAGAATGCTGCCGGATAAAACATGAATGGCCTCCACAGACAGTGCAGCCTGTACCTGACCCGTGCTGAACCATCGGCTTACCTCCGCTACATCGGAGCGTGCTTTTTCAATATTCCCATCCATTACATCCCGGTACAACATCGCAGCCGCACGATCCAGTTCCTCTATTTCCTTTGCATTACTGGTGGACTTGGGCTGATCCCGCGCTTCCGCAATGCCCGGAGGGAAACAAACGGAAAGCAACAAGACCATAGATAATACAACTCCCGAAACGACACGCAGCACACCACGAAACGCCTGACTCCAAATCATGGGACATCCCTCCTCACCTTACTGTATGGCAAGGTTACAGGGACTAGAACTTGGCTTTAGCGTGCTGCTATCTGCCAGGGCAGGTTATGCCCGTGACAAAATAGGAAACATTAGTTTATTTTCTGTACATATACTTTCATTGTCAGATCTATAAAATAGTGTGGTATCTTCTTGATTTAGAAGAGAAATTTCGCAACCGTCCATTGGCTCTGGCGTAAAGCCGAAAACAATTTTCTTCGTTTCTTTTTCCATAACTACAGATAAAATCAATTCCATAGGAATATCCCCCGTTCCAAAAATATCATAACAATTCATGATATTTTCTTCAAAATCCATAATGACAATCGTGTCATACAGAGGGATATAGAACACCTTATCTTTAAAAAAAGAGGTGCAATAGAACAATATTAGCCCTTCACTGCTTTTCATAGAAAAATATGAATAAGGATTTAAAGAGGAACATTTTCTTTTCAATAACTGTAAATCTGACGTCGCTTCCATGTTCAATTTTTTAACTGGAACGTCCATGCTTTTAATTGGTGCTTTCCGGATACATTGATACTCTTGTGCAGCAGCAAAACCAAATTTAGGATAAAACTCCTTCACATCATCATTCGCAAAAAGATACATTGCATCACAATTCCCATGCCAATCCTGTAATACACGTTCTATCAAAAAGCGACTCAGCCCTTGATTCCTGTAGTTAGGATCTGTCATTACGGTTCCGATTTGAATAAATTTCTTCTGTTCACCTGACAAACTAAAATCCATCAGACTCACAGATACATTAGCCACCACGCAATCCCCATCTAACAGTACATAAGGAATATATTTTTCATCCCAGAATCCTAATTGATGCCAAACTTCAAAATTCAGATCAAAACTTTGTTTGGCTAATTGGTTAAAGCTCTTTCTTATTTTAAGATCATCACGAATTTCCTTTTTTAAACTATATTCTTTTTTATTTATAACGATATCCATCAATAATTCTCCAATTCGTAAAAATTAATCATAAAATTAATATTAGACTATTCCAATAATTTGGCCTTATTAAGTGAGGAAGCCATTCGATCACGCATATACATGGCAAGCCATGAGGCTGCGATACTGAAAAGGGTCAGCATATAGGTAAAAGTACGCACTTGTGGTACATCATCCGTTAGCGTCCTCGGAAGATACGGATATATGCCGAATGTATAATCGACCGTATCATTTAACAGTGTCCACAAAGCTGCTACGCACAGAGCCGCCCATTTGCAGGTGAAAAAGCGAACGAACAGCAAGGCTTCAACTGCCATTGCCGTATGAGATGCTACCAGCATCCAATCCTGCCATATCATATGCCCTCCCTGCGCGACACCCCAAAAAATAATAGCTGAGGCCCAAATGCCGTATTTGACACTCGTCACCACAGCCAACGCCTCCATCAGCTGGCGAATGACCTTCAAGCCCTTCAGGCGCGGAGGATAAAGCAGGAATAATACAGAAATCGTAAAAAACAGGCTGGCCGTCGGACTATCAGGTACAAATACAATCTGCCATATCGGGTGATAGCTTAGCGTATATTCCAATTGTCTTCCATACCATATGTACCCATACACAGTTCCGACCAGGTTACACCAGAACAGCAGCCACAAAAAAGGCCGGCTCGTCAAGAACGACCGGCTCCACAAATAAGACAACGACACGTCCTCATCCTCCGTTCATACGATAGATGCCCCGTACAGGCTTCATCCCACAAAGACTATATCATATAAAAGCATATAAGAAAAACGTCTATCTACGTACTTTCACGGAGGTCAGACCGCCATTAGTGGAAGTTTTTCTTGCGATTATAGAATTGTTCAGCTCCGCTGAAAATTTATAAATTCTATAATCTTCAAAAAAACCTGGCCGCTACTACGGTCAGGCTTGATGATTATGGTCTTGTATTCACAATTCGTCTGTACCCAAGGTCAGATCTCCTGAAACGGCTCAATTGATCGCTTTCAGCTCATCCGTAAGATGACGAAAAGCTACTTCATCTCCGGAGGCCAGCGCCTCATCTATATCCTTGTAGAGCTTTTCACTCCGGCGTTTACGTAATGCCTCGTCCAAAACCATTTCAGCAGACAAACCTAACATTACTTCATAAGTAACCTTCATTTTATCCATAGGATGCACCTCCAACATGAGTTTAAGAGATCCTATATTCTTTTCCTTTCGTTACATAGCTGAGTGCCGTACGTGACATCCGCAGCAAATCTGCGTCTGTCAATTCTCGCACCACTTTGGCAGGTGTACCGAGAGAAAGAGTATAGGGTGGTATTTTGGTATTTTCCGTAACGACCGACCCTGCTCCTATTAAAGCATATTCACCAAGCTCAGCTCCGTTGAGTACAATGGCCCCCATACCGATTAAAGTGCCTTTGCCTATCGTACAGCCATGGATAATCGCAGCATGTCCCACCGAAATATCATCCGCCAGCACCAAGGGCTGGTCCGTGTTCACATGTCCCACGACACCGTCCTGGATGTTGCAGCGTTCACCGATGATGACAGGGGCCATATCCCCGCGTAGTACGGCATTGAACCAAACTGAGGAATCTTGGCCGATCGTTACCTTTCCGACAATTTTTGCTCCTTCTGCCACATAGACAGATGGATCGAGCTGTGGCATGTTTCCGTTATAGTGAATCAGCATTCAACTTCACCCTCTCATTTTGGGTGAAATTCTATCAACATGTATGCTGCTTGTCAATGGAGCCGCATACCCGGGTCATTCCGCCCAATGCGGCACTCCCCTGCCAGTTTGAGCCCCCAGGCGGTCATCTGTACAGATGGCCCCGTCGAATGCTCACCCAAACGAAGCATACCCAAGTGGAGCATCATCCGTATAATTCTCTGATCAAAGACCGAACGGGGTGTATCATAATAAAACGGTCTGATCAACGGGCCGATATGTACAAAAAGTGACTCCAAGGACGTCCAGGGCCTGGCACATTCTCCTATCCAATAGACCAGAGAAAGTAGATTGGGAACGGCTCCTTTATACAATCTTAACCAAAACCTGAATAGCTGTATCATCTCATCCTCGATCGCGTACTCCTTGCGTGCCTCCCCCTTTGCCGTCAGCACAACTCGATCCCCCTTTTCCTCAATAAACCTGGAGTGACGTGCATAATCATACAGCAGTGCCATTCGGTCGGGATAAAACTTAAAGGAGGAGCCATATCCGAAGCGCCAGCCTCCTTTACCCAGAAGTGGCTCCGCAATGTGCACATGCTCCATTAATTGCTGCTGATTGCGACGATACCAAGCCCCCTCGGGGTTAAGCGGAACTTCATGCTGCTCCATGTACTGAAGGAAAAGTCGTAAATCCTCTGCCAAAAGATGCCCTTCATCCCGGTATGACGTTGGCTCACTTACCCGGATCATTCCGTTTTGCAAGTCTTGCACCATGACACGACGGAAACGCTCCTTCATGTCCAAGGGAATTTGATACAAATACCTCGTATTGTGCGTCGAACCATTGAACAGCCAGCCACTGTTGCGTAAACGGGCCACGATGTCCCGCGGTCGCTCACCGGAATCCCCATTCTCCTCGGCAGATTGTTTGGCAACCGCAATCAATTCCTCCATACTGAAATAAGGCCGGTCATCGAATAAAAGTGCGTTCAAAAACCTTACCTCTGACAACTTCAGCTCTCTGACCTGCATCTCAAAAAAACTGCTGCTGCCGAGCTTTGTCAAAATGCCCTGTATCAGCTCATGCTTGGAATTGGGCTTACAGTCACATTCGTAATACACCGCGATTCTGTTCAAATGCACAATATCCGCAAACGTCAGCATATCTGCCAGATTCATCGTTCCATCGCCTCGTCACTGGACTGTCATCCGGAAATGATTCTTACCTGTTGTACCCACAGCTTTGACGGAATGTTCAGACTCTAAACCTCTTTTTTTTGCAAAGCTATAATTAAAAAACAAAAAGACCACGGCTTCTACACTGAGTAGAAGTTCGTGATCTTTCGTCAACCTTTTAAGTTACAACTGCTTTTTTCCTGTAAATGTCTGGTGCAATTATACAACAGCGGCGTCCAATCCGTATCCTCACGTTGGAGAACACTCAGTGACAGATTGCCAATTCGTTCCGTAAACTTTTCCTGATACAAAGCCTTATACAAATTAGCCAAAAAACCGCCATGAGAAACGACTAGCAGGTTCTTGTCCCGATTTTCTGACCAAATGGCCTCCATAAAAGCCAACCCGCGGAGTTGGAGAGCTTCATCGCTCTCCTGTCCCAGGTCCAGCAGATGCCAGTCGCTCCCCCACTTTGCCTCACGCTCGGCCTGTGTCATGCCCTCGACCTGACCATAGGCACGTTCTCTCAGCCGATCATCCGGCTCCAGCAAAGGAAGGTGAAGAGCAGATGCAATAATCTCTCCCGTCTCCTTCGCTCTCGAAAGGCTACTTGTAATAAGTCCATCCCAATGATAGGGCTCATCTTTTAAACGTTCTGCTAACAAGCGTGCCTGCTGGCGCCCTTGCGCATTCAACGGAATATCACTGTGACCCTGGATTTTACCTACCGCATTCCAATCCGTTAATCCATGTCTGATCAAGCCAATAAGCATCGTGTTGTTTCCTCCGCTATTTTGTTATTCAGGCATTGTTATGAATCCGTATTGGAGCCAAGCTGTGCTGCTAATTTCTGACCCGTCTCGCACGATGAATCCAGCCCAAAGAAAATAAGGCAAGCGCAAGTGCCAATACAGACAGCAACATCCAATATTGCGGGTAAGTAGGAACAATTCTTGCAACCAGCGGGTCCATAATGCCACTATTCACATCTTTAATGTGGTATTGATATTGTGGAGATGTACTTGTAGTTTCCAGCAAGCCTGTCGGTAAAATACCCGTATCCATGACAGGTGCCGCTTGAGGAGGATTTTCTTGAGAGGAGCTTCCATTCCAGTTCAAAAACAAAAAGCTACACAAAAATACCGCCAAAAAGCCGGCGATCCATACGGACATATACTTACGGGATGCCGGGTTCACACGCGCACGCCGATGCTCGCCGGGAACAAGCCATGGTGACTCTTCATAAATCCGATCCATGACCCTGCGATTCATAGCTTCCGCCTGCTCATCTGTTATCTCAAAGGAAATATTGCGAATAGCGGATCGACTTTCTTTAGACAAATTCCACTCATTTTCTTCCGAACCATGCTCCCATCCGGCAGACGAGCTTTTAGCTCGTCTGCGCTCCGAGTCTTGTTTCGATACATTTTTGCCTGTAGCGAACAAATCCTCAGCGTCCCTGGATTTCATTGGCTGCTCATCCCTTCGTTTTCCTCATAGAGAGGCTCAAAAAAATAAGGCTCCAACTGCGTCTTCACACTGGTTCTGGCCCGGAAAAGCAGCGATTTCACCGCACTGACTGTCTGCCCCAAAATCGTAGCAATCTCCTGATAGTCCAATTGCTCGTATTCGCGCAAAATCAGCGCAGACCGCTGCTTCTCTGGCAATCTGTTGATCGCTTCACGAACCATCTCTACCTTCTCGCCGCGAAGGACGGCCTGCTCTGGAATCACATCCAATGGAGCAACCGGCACATAGCCGCTCTCCTCCAATGGAACCTGACCGCTACGATGCTTGCGAAGCTCGCTCAGCACCGTATTACGTGCAATCGTATATAACCATGTGGAGAACGATGCATCTACCTCGCGAAAAGAGTGAAGGCTCCGGTACGCTTTATAAAACGTCTCCGAGCATAAGTCCTCAGCAATCATTTCCAGGTTCGAACTTTTCAGCATATGATAAACAAAAGCTAAAATTTTACGTTGGTGCCGCCTCATTAATTCTGAATAAACCTCAACATTACCTTGTTTGATTTCCTGAATCATCTGGGAATCTGTCATCATCCGAGTGAGACCCTCCTCGCCCATACATGTGCTGTTCTCCCATCCGATTCTGTCTATATATACCGAACAGGCCAAAAAAAGTTGCGCACTCTGCGCAAATGATGAAACAGCATCATGGAACATTTGTTTTTTTTCATACCCTATGTAGTGCCAACAATAACGGTGCTATCCCCAACATTTCTCAATATCCAAAATGGACTTATCCATTGTACCACAAAATAGTCGTCAGTAAAAAAGTCCAAAATCCCCATGATTTCCATCACAGGCTACGTAACGCTAGCAACTGTTTCCGATATACGGCATTTACAACCTATTTTAAGTTTTTTCAAGTTAAAGTGCCATAACCTTGAATCTGTCCCTTTTGAATATGTTGGTAAGAATAATTACTCAAAAGAAAACGCTTTAAAAAATTATTGACAAAATGAAAACGTATACATATAATAAAAGTACAGTATGGTTTCTCTCCACTCCTATCCTACTCAGCTACTCTACAAGAGCAGCTACCACCCGGGGCTTTACCCGGGTGGTCTTTTTTTGTTTTTTTAAAAGCCTTGATCGGCTTTAATTTCTTGGATCATTATCTCCATTTTTCGTCTAACAACAAAACTCATTTATCAAACGCTATCTATACCCACTAAACTGGCTCATAGAACTTCGAATAACGTAACAAACGGGCGAAAAGAATCTCCGCCCGCCTGTTTTAAATCTTTTCCTACTACTTTACTCCCAGAAAATGTGGTGATTATAAGGCGGTCAGTAGCGGAGCGGTCCATTTGAATCTGGAGAAGCATAGCGTTCGCCTTTGCCTTCGGATTTTCCTCTTTGAACATATCTTCAGAAAAATCCGGCGGCAACAGCGATCGTAAGATCAAATGAATCGCGGAGCGGTGCCCCCTTAACCAACACACACTTTCCTTTCTATACCACCACTTTATAGCTCATCGAATCCAGCAATGCCTTAGCCCGCTCCCAATCCTGCTCCTGACGGAAAGAAAGACGCATAATACCGGGAACATCCTCCCGACTTTCAATGATTTGCATATTGCTCAGGTTAATGCTGTGATCCCCCAGCTCTGTTGCAATTCGACCGATAATCCCCGGGGTATCCGGTACATCAATATACAGATCAAACGTTGAGACGATGACACCTTTGCGGCGCTCCGGCAGCTCACTGCGGAAATGCCCCGCCGTCAAAAACTCGTCAGCGATTCCCTCTCCGTCTTGTATTCTCAGTAAATGGGTAAAACGCTCAATCTGCCCGTTCCATTCTTCCAGCAGATCTAGCAAAACGTCACGATTGCTCAGCAAAATGTCCCGCCACACAATCGGATCACTGGAAGCAATTCGCGTAATATCGCGGAAGCCGCCAGCCGCCAACGTACGGTACAACGGATTTTCGTCATTGTGCTTGCGCACCTGATTCACCAGCGCCGCTGCAATAATATGCGGAAGATGGCTGATCGCCCCGACAATGTCATCGTGCATATCAGGCTGGACACGTACAACCTGAGCTCCTGTATACTTCAACAGACGCTCCAGCGAACTGTAAGCTTCCTCAGGCACACCCTCTGCCGGGGAAAGTACATAGTAGGCATTCTCAAACAGTAACCCAGAAGCAGCCTTCACACCGGAACGCTCTGAGCCGGCCATCGGATGGCCACCGATAAAATAAGCATGACGTAAAGAGATTTCTGACGCTTTTTTGGCAATCGACGATTTTGTGCTGCCTACATCGGTAATAATGCAACCCTCTTTAAGCGGCAGCCTGCTTAACAGCTCCAGATAATGCTCCAGTAAGCCGACAGGTACACATAAAAAAATAAAATCAGCATCCTCTGCCGCCTCTTCAACCGAAAGAGTCGCGGTATCCACGACACCACGGCTCAACATCGGCTCCAACAGCTCGGGAAGATGAGCATGACCAACAACGGTAATGCCCGGCTTCCCTTTAAAACAAAGCGCAAGGGACCCACCGATCAGTCCCACGCCGAAAATGGCAATCTTCATCATTATCAAATCCCATCTGCGGAAATTATAGACGCGCTTTCGCCGCTTCCGCCCCCAGGACCTGTTCCAGCGCATGGATAAACCACTCATTTTGCGGCTGTGATCCAACTGACACTCTAATGTATGTCGGATATTTGTGATGACCAGCACGAATAATCACGCCTCTACGAAGCAACTCCTGAAATACCTCACCCGACGGGCGATGTACATTCAGCATAATAAAATTACCATGAGCCGGGAAAGATTCCAGTCCAAGGCGCTTCAACTCTTTTTGCAAATAGGCTCTGCCCTCTGCGTTGCGGTCACGGCATTCTTGCACAAAATCCTGATCTTCCAACGCCGCAATCGCCGCAGCCTGTGCTACCCGCGAAGTATTGAACGGCTCACGAACCTGATTAATCATACGGATCGTTGCCGCAGTCCCCATTCCGTATCCGATGCGAAGCGATGCTAGGCCATAGATTTTGGAGAAGGTGCGCAATACAACCAGATTTTCATAAGCTGGCAATAAACGAATACCGTCTGGATACGTGCTATCCGTCACAAACTCGGAATACGCCTCATCCAGCACGACCATAACATGCTTCGGCACCCGATCCAAAAATGCGACCAGCTCTGCTTCAGGTACAATCGTGCCTGTCGGGTTATTCGGATTACAGATCCAGATTATTTTCGTACGGTCGTTAATCTGAGACAACATGGCTTCCAAATCATGCACCCCGTCACGCAAAGGCACCTCAACAGCAACCGCTCCCTCTATTTCCACATTGCTCTTGTATACGGAGAAGGTCTGATCGGCCATGATACTTTCTTCCCCGGGAAGAAGAAAAGCACGCGTAATCAACGCAATAATCTCGTCAGAGCCACAGCCATAAATAAACTGATCCTCTTTCAAGCCCGTATGTTTAGCCAGCGCCTGTGTTAAAGCTACCGCGCTGCCGTCAGGATATACACTAATATTCGCAAATTCCTCCTGAATGGCCTGCAATACTTTAGGAGAGCTGCCATACGGATTTTCATTCGAGGCGAGCTTGATCACTTCATCAAGTCCCAGCTCGCGCTTCACATCTTCAATCGGTTTACCGGGCTGATATACCGGCAAATGTACAATATGCGGTTTAGGTTGCATGCCCCTACCTCCTCTATTCCATTCAAAACTACATTTGCTTCTTTCTATATTGACGCCAGTTACTGCTTTAATTGTGCCACAAAATTATGAATTTGCAAAAGTCCCTCTTCTCTGCGGGCAGAATCGTCCAGCAATGGGATGGCTTCCTCCACCTGACGAACAATGGCACTTCCGACGACAACTCCATCACAGATGGCTGAAAAACGGGTTACCTGCTCCCTAGTAGAGATACCGAACCCAACCGCTACCGGAATATCCGTATACCGCTTGACCTGCGCGATGAAGCCCTCTATACCCTCAAAAAAGGAAGCTCTTTCCCCGGTCACCCCAAGGGAGGATACGCAGTATACAAACCCGCGCGCTTGACGAACAATTCGTTCAATCCGCTGTTCAGAAGTTGGAGCCACCAACGGAATCAGATGCACACCAACCTCTGCTGCCCGTCCTCCCAGCTCTTCTGCTTCCTCAAGCGGAAGATCGGGAATAATCAGGCCGCTGATGCCATGCTCCTGCAAGCCTGTAAAGAAAGCATCCATACCCATCTGCAACACAGGATTATAATATGTGAACAAAATAAAAGGCAGGCTTGATCCCGCCGACCGGGCCAGAGAAGCCGTCTCCATACACGTGCGGATCGAGATTTGCCGCTTCAACGCACGCTCAGACGCACGCTGAATGACAGGTCCGTCAGCCAGCGGGTCCGAATATGGAACGCCCAGCTCTAATATATCAGCTCCGGCCGACTCCAGTTGCCGAATGATTTCTACCGTCGTGTCCACATCCGGATCGCCTACCGTCAAGAAAGGAATTAATGCCGTTTTGCCTTCATTTTTGAGGCGTCCAAACACCTGATCAATTAAATTCATGACGGATTTCCTCCCAAATGCTTAATAATGGAGTCCACATCTTTGTCACCGCGACCCGATAAACAGATAACAATAATATCATCCGCCGTCAAGGTAGGTGCCAGTTTAATGACCTGCGCGACTGCATGTGCCGACTCCAATGCCGGAAGAATACCTTCCGTGCGGCATAACAATTGGAGAGCATCCAGCGCTTCCTGATCGGTAATCGGAACATACTTGGCCCGCTCGATATCCTTCAAATACGAATGCTCCGGCCCAACCCCCGGATAGTCCAATCCCGCCGAGATGGAATGCGCAGGCTGTACCTGTCCGTATTCATCCTGAAGCAGATAACTCATAGAGCCTTGGAAGACACCTTGCGTTCCCTTGCTCATCGTTGCTGCATGAAATTCCGTTTCCACGCCTTTTCCAGCCGCCTCGACGCCAAGCAAAGCAACCTCATGATCCTCGATAAATGGATAGAACATACCGATGGCATTACTTCCGCCACCGATCGCCGCTACTACGACATCTGGAAGCCTGCCTTCTTTTTCGAGAATTTGACGGCGGGTTTCGTCGCCAATGACACGCTGGAAGTTGCGCACCATCATTGGATACGGATGTGGTCCGACCGCCGAGCCCAAAATATAGAACGTATCATGGACATGGCTCACCCAATACCGCAGAGCTTCATTCCCGGCATCCTTGAGTGTACGTGTGCCCGATGTAACCGGAATGACCTCTGCACCCAACAGTTGCATACGGAATACATTTAGCTGCTGACGTACGGTATCCTCTTCTCCCATGAACACCTTACACTCTAGTCCGAGCAATGCCGCGACGGTCGCCGTTGCAACGCCATGCTGACCTGCGCCTGTTTCTGCAATGACCTTCTGCTTACCCATACGCTTCGCCAGCAGTCCCTGCGCCAGCGCATTATTAATTTTGTGGGCTCCGGTATGGTTCAGGTCTTCACGTTTCAAGTAAATTTTAGCCTTGCCCAAGTGCTGACTCAGACGCTCTGCATAATAGAGAGGCGTTTCCCGGCCCGAATAATCCTTTAGCAGTCCGTTCAGCTCCGCGTTAAAATCAGGATCATCCGCATACTTCCGGTAGGATTCCTCCAATTCAATCAGTGCGTTCATCAACGTTTCCGGTACAAAACGTCCGCCAAATGTTCCAAAACGTCCGTTGATATCAGGTAATTGTGTCATGCCTGCTTCACCCTTTCTACGAATGCCGTGATTTTTGCAATGTCCTTGACTCCATCCGTCTCTACACCGCTGGACACATCCAGCCCTTCGGGATGATACTCGGTAACCAACTTTTCCGCATTATCGGCAGTCAGCCCGCCGGCTACAAACAAAGGAATTCCATGTTGTTGGGTCCAGGTCTGATAGGCAGGAATCCGATCCCACGCAAACGTTTTGCCGGAACCGCCACCATACAGGGGATCATATGTATCCAGCAATAAAGCGTCAATCGTCCCGACATAGGCATCCAATTCGTCCGTCGGGCGTTCTGTCTGGCCCTTCACCGTCTGCCCTTTACGATCCACAGACCATACCTTGAATACCTGTACGCCAAAACGCTCCCTGATCTCCCAGCAGCGCTGCGGACTCTCCTGCCCGTGCAGTTGAATGACATCTAATGGTGCTTTCTCCATGACATCATTTAACAGTGCATCATCAGGGTTCACAAATACGCCCACGCTGCGCGGTCTACTGCCTGGGGTCCATTCATCCAATACGCGAAGCAGCTCTCCAGCCTGCGCGCCGTCAATCCGGCGCTTGCTGTCGGCAAACACAAAACCTATATAATCGATCGGTAAGTTTACCATAGATTTTAGCACTTCAACGCTTTGAAGTCCACAAATTTTTACGCCCGTTTTATTCATGCTCTAACCCCGTCCATCAGATCGACTACAGCCTGTCCTACATCATCCTTGCGCATCAGATGCTCTCCTACCAGGATGCCGTGTGCGCCTACTGAATGTAAATACTTCACATCTTTGGGTCCGGCAATGCCGCTTTCGCTGATAAACGTGACCCCTTTAGGAATCAGTGAGATCAGCTCCTCTGTCGTCTGGAGACGGGTCTCAAATGTCCGCAGATTTCGATTGTTCACACCAATCAAGGTTGCTGTCCCCAGATCCAGCACAGCTTTAAGCTCCTCACTGTCATGCACCTCTATCAATGCGTCCAGGCCCAATTCTTTGGCAATCTGTAAAAAAGACCCCAAAACACGTGGCTCCAGTATAGCCGCAATCAATAGCACCGCATCCGCTCCCAGCAGACGAGCTTCATAAATTTGCCGTTCATCAATGATAAAATCCTTGCGCAGCAACGGAATCTTTACCTGTTCACGAATTTGGTGCAAATATTCAGGACTCCCCTGAAAATACGTCACATCCGTCAGGACAGAAATGCAATCGGCTCCAGCTTCCTCATATGCTCGTGCAATGTCCACCGGATGAAAATCCGGCCGGATCAACCCTTTGGAGGGCGAAGCCTTCTTCACTTCGGCAATCAGTCCGAGCGGACGGTTGCGGCGCAGAGCTATAGCATCTTCGAATCCTCTCGTCGCAGGTAAATTGGCAACCAATCGTTCGGCTTCACTGATTTGAAAATGCCCCTTAAGCTGCTCTACTTCCTGTCGCTTCGTCACTACAATTCGATCAAGATACATATTGATATTCCCCCGTTGCCTGAATTAATTGATCCAGCTTGGACAGGGCCAGCCCCGAGTCAATCGCTTCCGCTGCCCGTGCTACTCCGTCTGTTAAGGTAGCTGCTGCGCCCGATACATAGATGCACGCGCCGGCATTCGCTAACACGACATCCCGATAAGCTCCGCGCTCCCCGTTCAAAATCCGACCGATAATGTCGGCGTTAACCTGCGCGTCTCCACCCAGCACTTCATCGAGACGGTGCGTCTGTAAACCCAGATCCGACGGGTTAAGTTCAAACGTATGAACCTGACCATCCTTTAGCTCAGATACCCGTGTCGGTGCCGAAATGCTGATTTCATCCAATCCGTCCAGACTGCTGACGACCATGGCCCGCTTGGAGCCGAGTCGATTCAGCACCTCAGCGATCACTTCCGTTTTTCCCGCGTCATAAATGCCCAACAACTGCCGATCCGCACCTGCCGGATTCGTCAAGGGACCGAGCATGTTAAACACCGTTCGTACTCCAAGCTCCCGA
Organism: Paenibacillus sp. FSL R10-2782; assembly: GCF_038592985.1. Classification (NCBI taxonomy): domain Bacteria; kingdom Bacillati; phylum Bacillota; class Bacilli; order Caryophanales; family Paenibacillaceae; genus Paenibacillus; species Paenibacillus sp. FSL R10-2782. The sequence goes on from NZ_CP151951.1 coordinate 3,168,420, forward strand.
CGTGGAGCGGCAGCATGCTTCATAGACGGATGGTACAACTGCGCAAATAAAAAGCAGATGCCGATACGATCCAGACATGACCGCGCCTGATCACTCGTCAAATGGATATTGACCCCTAGGGCCTCCAGCACATCGGCGCTTCCGGCACGCCCACTTGCAGAGCGATTGCCATGCTTCGCTACCCGTACAGATACCGAAGCCGCAATAATAGCGGATATCGTGGAAATATTAAACTTGTGAATACCCGAGCCTCCGGTTCCGCAGGTGTCCAGCAAATGGGTATCACCTTCTCCGGTTTGCACCGGACTGGCATAGCTGCGCATAGCTTCGGCAAATCCGGTGATTTCATCCACCGTCTCCCCCTTAATGCGCAGAGCCGTCAGCAACCCGCCAATTTGCGCCTGCGTGGCACTCCCACTCATAATCTGTTCCATCACGCTGCGGGCCTCCGTACGTGAAAGATGCTGTCCCTCAATGACCCGGCTTAACCCCACTTGCATCATGTCATGTCGTTCCATCGTCGTCTCCTCCTCAAAATCAGATTTTTGTATGTTACGGAGTGTACAAATAATCCTGGTTGATGACGCTGTTGTATGGCTGTACCGTCGCCGGGAACATCGCTTCAGCCGTGCGGATCGCTTTCAGCATCGCCTTGGCCTTGTTCACCGTTTCCTGATACTCGCTTTCCGGAACCGAGTCCCACACAATCCCTGCACCCGCCTGAACATAAGCCCGGTTCTTTTTAAACACAATCGTACGAATCGTGATACAAGCATCCATATTGCCCGAGAAGCCCAGGTATCCGATGGCTCCTGCATAAGGCCCACGCGCTTCCCGCTCCAGCTCGGCAATAATCTCCATCGCCCTCAGCTTCGGAGCCCCTGATACTGTACCAGCGGGCAAGCAGGACAGGAAAGCATCGAAGAAATCTTTATCCTCCCGTAGCTCACCCGATACATTGGATACAATGTGCATCACGTGGGAATAGCGTTCAATTTCCATAAACGTATCGCATTTGACCGTACCGAACTGAGATACACGTCCCAGATCATTTCTTCCCAAATCAACCAGCATCAGATGCTCGGCACGTTCTTTTTCATCCTTCAGCAGCTCTTCAGCGAGCGCTATATCTTCTGCTTCTGTCACTCCACGAGGCCTCGTTCCGGCAATAGGGCGAGTTTCCACCTGACCGTTTTCCACCTTGACAAGTGCCTCCGGCGAAGTGCCCACGATGATCTCGTCATCCATTTTCAAATAATACATATAAGGAGACGGGTTCATCGTGCGCAACACGCGGTATACCTGTAAAGGAGATGCATCTGTGTCAATGTGAAAGCGCTGGGACAGCACGACCTGAAAAATATCACCTGAGCGAATATATTCCTTCGCCTGCTCCACGTTTGAAATAAACTGCTCCTTCGTTACATTCGACTGAATCTCACCCAACTCCACATCGTCAGGAATAGAGGCTGCTCCCATCGTCTCTGGAGGTGTCTGCTTACGCAGGTACTGCGCTGTCGCCTCCAGCTTGCGCTCCACCTCGGCATAAGCAGCACGGATGTCCTCATCGTTGAAGCCTTCTCCTACATGAACATTGCCCACCAGCAAAATTTGCTGCTTCACATGATCAAAAACGATAACTTGATCGCAGAACATAAAACGAATATCATCCATATTCAAATCATCTACTGCATGCTCTGGCAGTTTTTCATAGTACTGCAGCAGATCATATCCAAAAAATCCGATAGCCCCGCCTGTAAATGGAGGCATTTCTTTCAGCTTCGGGCTACGGTACTTTCGAAGCAACGCCTTGAGCGCTTCAAGCGGCTTGTCGTTTAATATTTGTCGCTTACCATGCTGCTCCAGGACCAAACGGCCTTTTTTGCCGGAAACCATTAGGAACGGGTCCGTTCCGATGAATGAATGTCGCGCCCACTGCTCGCCTCCTTCTACACTCTCCAGCAGAAAGGCCCGGTCCCGCTCAGCGTACCGACGGAAAATCCGAATCGGCGTCTCCATATCGGCCAGCACTTTTTTGTACACAGGAATCAGGTTAAATTCATTCGCCATCGTTATCACTTGCTCCACATGCGGCGTTAACATGAGATCACTTCCTTTCCAAATTGGCGCAGAACCCAAAGGAGAGAATATAAAAAGCCTCCACCGGAAGGTAGAGGCTGTCAGTTATTGAAATTATAAGAATGCTACCATATGCAAAATGACTACAACAAATATACAAAGTATACACTCATCCCTTTGTATAACCTGGGTTACTTCAAATAAGCCTCTTCGCCTAGGAAGGTTCTCCGTGGACAAAAGCTTACCCGCTACCGCCGGTCTCTGTAATCAATCATATGGAATTGGCTCAACTGCACTCTTCTCATCTCAGCTCTGGCTAACTCTACTCAACTCTGCTACACACACTATATCTCATACGATGTTACTTTGGCAACCATCAACTTTAAAAACAGGCGATTACTTCCCTTGGGATGCCAAATCCGGTCTCAGTGCCTGCGCTCCGTTCAAATATACATGTTTGATTTCTCGCTGTGTTTTAACCGTATTCACCTGTACCATCAAACGGATGCATTTCGGCAAGCTGCCCTCTACGGGAATTTCTAACGAACACATAAGCGGAACCATATCCCAGCCGTCAAGCTGGCGGATCGCCTTTGCCGGGAAAGTAGCATTCAGATCATGGGTCACCGTAATCCATACGTTGCTAATATCCTCCGGCTGAATTCCATTGTAGGACACAATTTCCTCTAATAGCAGGCATGTGGCTTCCAAAATTTCGTTTTCTTCATTGTTCGCTACGGTTGTCGCCCCACGAATTCCACGATTGTACATCGTTACGCCTCCTCTTTTAGCTGTTCAATTACTTGTCGGATGTAAGAGACGGAAATATCCTTCACTACCTCCACACGCCCGATGCTGCGTGGGACGACAAAAGTAATACTGCCTTCCTTAAACTTTTTGTCATGCATCATCGCATCCAGCAGACGATCTGTTTCAAGATGAGCGGGAAGAGAAGTCGGTAAACGAAGCGAAGCCAGCATATCCCTCGTTTCTGTAACCAAAGAAGGATCTGCCCCCAGCTTCACACCCAGAAGTGCAGAGCCGACCATACCAATAGAAATCGCTTCCCCGTGTAAAAACTCGCCATACCCCGCAATCGCCTCTATCGCATGACCAATGGTGTGACCGAGGTTTAGAATAGCGCGTAAATCGTTTTCACGTTCATCGCGCGACACCACTTCGGCTTTCACAGAACAGCCCTTCTCCAGCCCATACTCCAGGGCTACCGCGTCCAAAGCCAGCAAATCAGCCGCATGATCGCGGCACCACTGGGCAAAATCAGCATCCCAGATCAAACCATGCTTGATCATTTCAGCCAGCCCGGCAGATACCTCACGCGGAGGCAATGTAGACAACGTATCCACGTCATACAATACCAATTCCGGCTGATGGAAGGCCCCAATCATATTTTTTGCCAAAGGATGATTGATGCCGACCTTGCCTCCCACGCTACTGTCATGCGCAAGGATTGTAGTTGGAATCTGTACGAACTTGACACCTCTCATAAAAGAAGCTGCTACAAATCCTGCCAAATCGCCCACTACACCACCACCAAGTGCGATAACGGCTGAATTGCGGTCCAAACCGCCCTCGATAGCTGCTGTAATCACCTGCTCATACACAGCAAGCGATTTGGACTTTTCACCCGGCTTGACGACAAAGGATACCGTCTTGTAGCCCGATTCCTGAAGATTACTCTCCAGTGTCGCCAAGTAAAATGTCGCTGTATGTTCGTCAGAAACAATCAACAATGGACTTTTTTGCGCAATTTCTCGTTCCTTCAAAAGCTCTCCGGCCCGATGCAGCAGTCCACGCCCGATATGAATGGGATAGGAACGTTCTCCAAGTTGTACCGTCAGCGTACTCATCTTAGTACCGTTCCAGTTGCTCTTCGTAGGATTCAATGTTCGCACGGATCTCTTCAATCGAATCCCCGCCGAATTTTTCAAGCAAAGCCTTGGCAATCTCCCAAGCTACGACATGCTCCATAACTACGCTTGCCGCTGGTACCGCACACGCATCCGAACGCTCAACCTGAGCGGTGAACGCTTCCTTCGTATCAATATCCACGCTTTGCAGCGGCTTGTACAGTGTCGGGATCGGCTTCATCACGCCACGAACCACGACAGGCATTCCATTTGTCATACCACCCTCGAAACCGCCCAAACGATTGGTACGGCGGTGATATCCACGTTCGTCATCATGCAGGATCTCATCATGCACCTGCGAACCGCGCAGCTCTCCAGCTTCAAAGCCGATACCGATTTCCACGCCTTTGAACGCATTAATGGACATGACTCCTTGGGCAATGCGTGCATCCAGCTTCCGATCATACTGAACATGACTGCCCAGACCGATTGGAACACCTTCCACGATACATTCCACTACGCCACCAACCGAATCGCCTTCTTGCTTGATTTGATCAATGTAGGCTTCCATTTTCTTTTCGGTTTCCGAATCGGTTACTCTCACTGAAGAAGCTTCTGTCACGGCAATCAGCTCGTCAATCGGCAACTCACGGTAAGGTGCCTCGATTTCTCCAATGCGGATAACCTGCCCAGCCACCTTGATTCCGAACTCTGCCAGCAATTGACGGGCCAAACCGCCGCATGCGACACGAATCGCCGTTTCACGGGCACTGGAACGTTCCAGCACATTGCGTAGATCCTTTAGATTGTATTTCAGTCCGCCGTTCAGATCTGCATGACCCGGACGCGGACGGTGAACCCGGCGCTTTTCCTCGTCACTGCCTTCGATGGGCTCAATATTCATAATGTTCTGCCAATGCTTCCAATCGTTGTTTTCCACAATCAGGGCAATCGGCGCACCTGTAGTATACCCGTGACGAACGCCTCCGGCAATGTTAGCCGTATCCTTTTCAATCTGCATACGCCGCCCCCGTCCATACCCTTTCTGACGACGGTGTAGCTGAAAATTCAATTCTTCAAAATCCAATTTTAAATTGCTCGGCATGCCCTCTACAATCGCAGTAAGCTGGGGACCATGCGTTTCCCCCGCGGTTAAGTAACGTAAACTCATGACGCGTTCCCCCTTTAAACTGTTAAACTGTGCATCGCTAAAATCTCTAACTGTGCTTCATTATAGTATACGCACCTTTCTTTGACAAGAAAAGCCACGGTGTTCAGATAAAGAAAAAACACGTCCTTTGGTCAAAGCCAAGGGACGTGTTTTTCTGATAAGCCAACAGCCAACGTACTCGTTGTTAGGCACAACTGGCTACAAAACAATGGACTATATGTCCAGGCTTATGCTTTTTTACGATAAAAAAAGGTTTCCGTTGATTCCAGACCATATTGGTTTGGAGAAAAAATTTGCTCTGTACTGCCAACAAACAGCACACCGCCAGCACGAAGGCTGGCTGCAAACTTCTGGTACAGCTTATGCTTGGCCTCTTCCGTAAAATAAATCATGACATTACGGCAAATAATGAGATCATAGCCGTCCTCAAACCGATCCAGAAGCAAATTTTGCTTTTGAAATTTCACAGCCTGCTTCAAACGGTCATCAATTCGATACATCGCACCATCCGGCTTGAAATACTTACTGGCTACCTGTTCAGGCACATCCTTGAGCGAGCGCTCCAAATATCTGCCTTCCTTGGCTTTAGCCAGTGCGCCGTCATCAATGTCAGAAGCTGTAATGGAGCAATTACCCAAAATCCCCTTGCCATCCAGCACCATAGCCAAGCTGTACGGCTCCTCGCCAGTCGAGCAAGCCGCACTCCACAGCTTGAGCTTCTGCTTACCTGCAAGTAGCTGTGGCAAAATCGTATCCCGCAACACTTCCCACCGATTGGGATTACGCCAAAACTCTGAAACATTGATCGTCATCCGATCCAGAAATTCATAGAACAAAGGCTTTTCTTTCATCATGGCATCATAAAAAGAAACAAAACTGGGAAACCCGTTTTTGTTGCGAAGCGTTGTTAACCGCCTTTTCATCTGTGCTTCCTTGTATTGTGCAAGATCAATACCTGTGCTGTCCTTGATTTTGCGGATAAACGCTGTGTAATCGGGGTCCGTCTGACCCAGTTCCATATCCGTCATGCTACCATCCTTCTTCATTCGAAATTAAACTTACACCCAGGTCGCCACACTTTTTTCATACCGAACGCTTTCCTCCGGCGTGAAAAAATTCGCAATCTCGCGCTCCGCGCTCTCCGGTGAATCTGAACCGTGAATGAGGTTAAACGGTGTATGTGCAGCAAAGTCCCCCCGAATCGTGCCAGGAAGAGCCTCTGTCACTTGTGTTTTACCAATTAGCAGGCGGGACAGGGTAACGATGTTATCCCCTTCCCACACCATGGCGAATACAGGTCCAGAAGTGATAAAGCCTACAAGCTCTTCAAAAAAGGGCTTGCCCACATGCTCCGCATAATGCCGTTCCGCCTGTTCTCTAGATACCTGCACAAGCTTACCAGCCGTCATTTTGAAGCCCTTGTCTTCCAGACGACTAATAATACGTCCAATTAGTCCACGTTGTACTCCATCCGGTTTAACCATCAAAAACGTACGATCCATCGGCTCACTCCCAATCCAATCTAATGTATTTATACAGTACTAAACTGTATTGTAACAGAAAGCTTGGAAACGGTTAAAGTATTTTGTCACAACAAACCCAAAACACAACTTTAGTAGGAGCGACGGGTCACAAAATGAGCAATATCGAGCAGCGTCTTTTTCGTTTTGACATCTGGCAGTAAGTCCAGCGCGTGTAGCGCTTTTTTAATATATCGGTCGGCGAGAATTTCCGCTTTAGCGATTCCTTCACTTTTTTTAATCATATCCACCGCTTTGCGAGCATCTCCCTGCCCGTCCCCAGCCTGAATACGACCGATTTCAGCCAATAGATCGTCACGCAGCTCAGGCTGTCCAAGCGCATAAATAACCGGAAGCGTAATATTCCCCTGCCTCATATCACTGCCCGGCGGCTTGCCAATCTTTTTTTCCGTGCCACACAGATCTAGCAAATCATCCTGAATTTGAAAAGCCATACCCACATTGTAGCCGTAGGAATACAAGAGAGAATTTACTCTTTCCCCCGCATCCGCAGCCATAGCTCCCAATTGGCAGCTGACCGCAATCAACAATGCCGTTTTACGTCGTATGCGAAGCAAATAATTACGCACACTCTGATCCACATTAAAAAAGTCTCGGATTTGTTCCATTTCACCGATGGACATTTGCACCAGCGCCTTGGACAGCACCCGATGAATGTCCGGATTCGGCAGTCCTGCGACTATCGAAAGTGCACGCGCATATATGTAATCTCCGGTGTACATGGCCACCCGATTGTCCCATTTGGACTTCACGGTTGGCTGACCGCGCCTCATCTCCGCATCGTCAATCACATCATCATGAACGAGGGAAGCAGAATGAATCAGTTCCAGCGGTACCGCTATGCGTTTGAGCTTGTCCAGATCGTATTCCCCAAATTTGCCTCCCAGCAGTACAAATACCGGCCGCAAACGCTTGCCTCCCGCTTTGAGCAGATGAAGCGACGTATCATTAATCAACGGCTCCGTGCTGTCTATGCTTCGGTACAGCTCTTCTTCTATAAAGTTCATATCCTTTTTCAACAAACCGAACAAATCCAATCGTTTCATTCTTTCACCCGTGTCAGCGTATTGTCACTCCAGAGAAGCGGCTTCACTCGTCGGTCAAGCAGCCCCAGTTCATGCGCATACTGAAAATATAGCTCTAAACCCTTTTGTTCCTTCTCTCCAAAATCATAACACAGATTAGTAAAGTAGCGCTCCCAATAATCCCGCAGGCCTCCAATTTCCTTGCAGGCTTCAGAAATAACAGACGTCAGATCAGACAGGCTGCACTGCTTGCTTGCACGAAATGCATTCGCTACTTCAGTTACCGCATCAGGATTCTGTGCAGCAAAAGCACGGCGTACTGCCCATACGGCAAAAGTCATACTGTAACCCGTCCAACATTTCCACTCTTCTCCGAGGTCCGTAACGTACAGACCATCACGCCGCCAGGATGCCTTGATCGCATGATCTCCAATCAACAGCCCCGCATCCGCCTGCTCTAGCATCAGGTCCAAATCCGGCTCGCAGTCGAAATAGGAAGGTTGTCCTTCCCACGCCTTCTGCATCAAAATTTTCAACAAATTCACGGATGTTGCAGACGTATTCGTCAACGCAATCGTTCCGTTTTTAATTTCATCCAACGGCTTGCGTGAGAACAGCAAAATGGATTGCACTGGACCGTCTGCGCTGACAGACAGATCCGGCAACAGCAGCATATCCTCGGCACCGGATGCATAAGCAAAGGAGGACATCGCGCTGATGTCCAAATCTCCTTTCAGCATGCTTCGGTTCAATTCAGCCGGGACTCTAGAAACCAGCTCCGCCGGATGGAGAAGCTGTGAAGGATTAAAATAATGAAAAATGGGCCAAGCATTTGTATATTTAATTTTTCCGATTGTGATTGTCTTGGTGTCCGGTGTCGGCATCGGAGTCCCCCCATCTCGTAAACAGTTGATGTTCAATACGCAAGCTGTCCAATACTTTGCCTACGAGGAACAACACCATATCATCCAGCGTCTTCGGATGAAAGTAAAAAGCCGGCATAGCAGGAATCATTTTGACCCCAAGCCTTGCAAGCTTAAGCATATTTTCCAAATGAATGGCATGCAGCGGCGTCTCACGAGGCACCAGAATGAGCGGTCGGCCTTCCTTCATCATCACGTCTGCTGCACGCGCCATGAGATTATCGGACGAGCCGTGCGCCACTGCGGACAACGTACCCATTGAGCAAGGCATGATAACCATCGCATCCACCAGATAGGAGCCGCTCGCAATTGAGGCGCCAATATCCGTGAATGGATGGTATACAAGAGAACCGGGACGGCTTCCGAATTTGTCATTCAGCGCCCTCTCCCGGTCAGTCACGTTCCAGCCTAATTCCTCTTTCAGTACCCGCCAGCCGGCGTTGGAAACAATCAGGTGAACTGTATATTGCAAATCAAGTAGTGTCTCTACCAGTCGTACCCCATAAATGCTTCCGCTCGCGCCTGTAATGCCAATAACGATTCGTTTGCCTTGATGGTTGCTCACCTGATTATGATTCATAAGTATTGACGCACCACCAAATCAACCAGTGTAAAAGCAAATACGACCATGCTTAGTACACCGTTCATCGTAAAGAACGCCGTCTGCACACGACTCAGGTCCTTCGGAGATACGATATAGTGCTCATAGAATAAGATAATGTACGAAATAATCATGCCCGCCAGATACCACCAGCTTAAATCTGTAATAAAGAATAGAACAATAAATCCAATCGCCGTAATGACATGGAATGCTCGGGCGATGTTGAGCGCACCTGCTACACCAAAACGGGCAGGAATGGAATAAACGCCCTCATTCTGGTCAAAATCAATATCCTGACAAGCATAAATAATATCAAATCCAGCCGTCCAAAATGCAATCGTGAGATATAACACGATTGCAGTTAAATCTATTTGCCCCGTCACTGCAACCCACGCGCCCAGCGGCGCCAATCCAATGGTCAGACCCAGTACGAAGTGGCAAAGCCAGGTAAAACGCTTGGTGTAAGAGTAAAAAACGAGCATAAAAAAGGCCAGCGGGAACAGCTTGAACGCCAGCGGACTTAGCTTGAATGATGCCCAGAACAACAGCACCAGACTGACGATGATGAAAATGACCACTTCGCTCGACTTGAGCAGCCCCGCCGGGATGGCACGTCCTGCCGTACGTGGATTTTTCGCATCTATAACACGGTCGATCATGCGATTGAAGCCGAAAGCCGCGCTACGTGCGCCAACCATAGCCAGCAAGATCCATCCGATCTGCGACCACGAAGGAAGCGTGTCCATCACAACAACTGACCCCAATACAGCCCCCATAAATGCAAATGGGAGCGCAAATAACGTATGTTCAATTTTAATCATTTCCAAAAAAATAGCAATTTTCTTAAACATGCTGACTCTCCTTGATTCCAATATGCAATGCCGCAATGCCTCCAGTAAGTGAATGAGCCTGTACATCCTTTAATCCGACTTCGCGGAAGATGCCTGACAGCTCATCCCTTCCCGGAAAAAGCGCCAACGAATCAGGGAGCCATTTGTATTGCTCATAACGTTTGGCGAACAATTTGCCGAGCATGGGCAAGATGTGTTGAAAATATGCGTAGTAAATTCCCTTGAACGGCTGCCATGTAGGCTTGGACAGCTCCAGACATACAACCTGCCCGCCCGGTTTGACGACCCGCTGCATTTCCTGCAACACGCGGCGCAGATCAGGCACATTGCGCAGACCAAAGCCAATTGTTGCGTAGTCAAAAGAATTGGCTTCAAAAGGCAGCTCCATCGCGTTGCCCCGAACAAGCTTGATCTGGTTTTCACGAGCTTCCGACGCAATCTTGCGCTCGCCTACATTTAGCATGTTCTGGCTAAAATCCAGCCCTACGATGTGACCACTTTCACTTGCACGCGCCATCGCGAGCGTCCAGTCACACGTACCACAGCAAAGGTCGATTGCCGTATCCCCGTGGTCCATGTTCATTTTTTTCATCGTAAATTTACGCCAAGCCTTATGTCTGCGAAAGCTCAGTATATCGTTCATCAAGTCGTATTTACCTGCAATGCTTTCAAACACGCCATGAACGAATTGCTCTTTCGGCTTGGTGTCACTTGATCCCATGACGTTCACCTAACCTTCCCTCACAACCGGGTGTGGACTATTCAGCAGCTTCAGGAAAGGCTCCAGCATGCGTTCGAATCCCTCAATCCCCGTATTTCGATCATCTGACAGGATCTGCCGGATGTGTGTAACAGCTATGCGGAGCTTGTCCAGTATTGTGGCCTCGGCTTTGTACTTCAGAATAAGCTCTCGCCATGCATCAGCGTCTGGACTGTTCTCTGACAATAGTTCCCGTTCATTTGGGTCACCATTACCATAAACATGCCAGAACATATATCCGAATCGGGACTTATCCGGTACTGCACGCTTGTCCCATTCCTCTGCCAGTGTATCACAGAGCGCAAATTCGTTGAGAAGCTGTTCCCAAACTTCCCGATCCTGTTCTGCCACAAGTGAAGTAAAGGATAAAAAAAGCTCCTTTTTAAAACGAACCATCTGAGTTAAATACTGTGCCGCGTTCAGACGAAAATGCTTCATTTCCCAGTACAGACTCATTTTCCCCGCATTTACTTCACATACAGCATCACTCAGCTTCGAAATGGCCGTAATGCTGCCTGCCAATGCAAGCAACTGATAAAAGCGGCTGCTAAAATAGTCCCCGGCTAACACTTTCAGCTGTCTGGAACGCATTTCCTCCGAGCTCCGTGTTCCCGACAGAGTATCAATCATATCATGCGTATCCAGCCCCATCTGCACGAGTGAGGTAACCAGTGCGTACAGTTCATCCTCGCTTGCATGCAGCTCCTGCGCATTCCGGTTCAAAAACATAAACAACAGACGGGTACGGCTGTCAGGAAAAGCTGGCATTTCCGTATGTTGTTGAATCATGTCATATTCCACATATTTCCTTGCTAATTGGGGTACGCGATACAGTTTCATCCTAAGCCTCCGAGCCATGACTTTCTGGTGTACTCAAATAATTGCAATGCCTTATATTATATCACAATTTAAAATGATTAGCGACTAAAGTACTGTAGGTCCAACAACAGAAATACCTAATCTGTGTATACACCGTTAAACCTGCTTTGCCACATTGGAGTTACCGTAATACGGAAGCGGGTTTTCAGTTCCTCCGGCAAGTCCGCGCCTTCCCTGCTTCTCAGCTGATCCAGCGTTTCACTCGTCCACTCGTTCCGGCGTATATCGGATGCCAGCAACAAGTGACGTTCTCCTGACCATTCATCCTGGGTCACTACCCGAAGCAGTAATTGCCGTACATTCGTCGTTCCATAAAAACTAAAGGCGGCAATCTCCGCCATATTTTGATAGATTTCAAGCGGAGCGGTTTCTTCCTTGGACAGCTTTACATCCAGGGTCAGGACTGAATTTTCCCAGCTTACGCGGGCAATCGGTGTCGTCAAAGGAAGCTCATTCAGCGTATCCACCAGATTGTCATCGGTCAGCAGCACCCGCTGCTGCGAAGACACCGTCGCCTGTGTCTCACGAACAGCAGCGGTTCCAGAATCCAGCGCCTGTAAGGATGGCAGCAGTATAGCAGCCGCAGTGGTTATGAGAATCGAGCCGCTTAGCACAATCCAAGGTTTCATTCAGAGCCTCCCCTGACCCCTACCCTGTTATGGGTTTGCTACGGTAAAGGTCCTCACTCTCATTGTACAACAAAAAAAAGCAGGCTATGCCTGCATTTTAGTCCTCCGTATCCATGACTCCGTGTTTGGTCATCACAACAGCCTTGCCACGAATTTTAATCGCAGAGGTATGATCGGTAAATTGGACGATCAGCACCTCACCCTTGTCCAATTTTTCTGAATGATGCAGGCGTGTATCCTGACCTCTTGTCAAACCAAAAACCTGACATCCGTTGCTTTTTGCTTTAATCACAACGTACTCACTACTACCCGTCACGTTATCTTCCATATCCATTTCCCTCCTGAGAGCCGAAGCTATACTTTTTATGATGGAGATTCAAGCTTGTTTTGTCAACCACATGCTTTCGGTGCTAACTGCAACAGTTACCGCGTTCCGAGCCATACTATCCGTGCAGCCCATCTGCTAACGAAAGGAGCGAATCGGATGAAAAACTATCGTCCCGCTAATCTGAGTCCTGCCCAAGTAGAGCGGCTTCAACAGCTTGAGCATGAATTTACCGAGCTGGCGGGTGAACCGCTGGTGCTGATCGCCTATGCTTCATGCAACGACAGAATCGCTTCCTCTGCTTCATCCCGCATTACATCTGCTACGGAATAACATAACAAAAAGAAAAGGCCGTGAATCAAATTCACGGTCTTTTCAGCGCAATGGGAATATGTAAGAAATCTTATTTAATTCCGTCCTTGAGCGCTTTCCCCGGTTTAAATGCCGGAATTTTGCTCGCAGGGATTTCGATTTCTTCTCCTGTTTGCGGGTTACGTCCTTTACGTGCAGAACGTTCACGAACCTCAAAGTTCCCGAAGCCTACCAGTTGCACCTTGTCTCCGCTTTGCAGCGCTCCGGAGATCGCTTCGAATACAGCGTCAACGGCTTTAGTCACGTCTTTTTTGGACAATTCAGTGCTTTCGGAAACCTGATTGATCAAATCGGTTTTATTCATAATATTCACCTCCCAGTTCAAGTGTAGTCCAGCATTAAGGTTATCGGTGTTGTACAACCGATATGAAGTCGCCTGTATAAAATAACCCGGGCGGCATATGCCTTCCATAATGTTATCATCTGTTTCCGTTTCGCCGTTAAATATACATAGAATATACCTAACCTCCGCAATATAGAGACAATATCGCCGAAACTGGCGTTTTATGGCACCCTTCTTGCGTGGAACAAGGTTTATAGTAATACAGTCCACAGACAATTTCAAGTACGGCGACGGTTTAGCACATAAAAAGTGACAGCCAGCGCGAGCACCAGTACAATTCCTTTGACAATATCATGAGCAAAATACTGCACATTCATCATCGTCAGACCGTTCACTAATACCCCGATCAAAACGGCACCAATAAACGTACCAATGACATTCGGCTTACCCGCTCCAAAGACCGAAAATCCTACAAAAACGGCGGCTACCGCCTCCATTAGCAAGGGAGATCCTGCATCAATTTGGCCTGATCCTACTCGCGAGGCATACAAAATACCAGCAATGGCCGCAAATACGCCTGAAGCGACGTAAGCCAGTGTGCGAACTTTTTTTATCCGTATGCCTGACAGACGAGCTGCTTCCTCATTTCCTCCGGTCACATACATTTGACGCCCATGCTTTGTGTAGGTTAAGAAAATATGCACTGCCGCTACCGCTAGCAGCAGCAAAATAACCGAAATCGGGATGCCTAGCCATTTGCCTTGTCCCAAAATAAGAAAAGCAGGAGATATTTCCCCTGGCGCCTTGCTGCCATCAGGAAACTGCATATGATTATAGATGGTGTAGCCTTGAGCGTACGTTTTATGAATCCCGCTTACAATATACATCATCGCAAGGGTTGCCAGCAAATCGGGAATACGAAGCTTAACGATCAACAATGAGTTGAATAGTCCCACCACCGCACCAACAACCAAAGATACAATAATGACCACCGCAACAGGCTGTTCATACCAGACCATCAACGAAGCTGAAACAATAGTGGTCAGAGACACCGTAGCTCCCACCGAAAGATCAAAACCGTCCACGATGAGAGACAACGTCACACCAATTGCGACGAAAGTCACAATCGCAATTGAGCCAAGAATGTCCATCAAATTATCATACGTCCAGAAATAGGGCAATGTGGCTGAAAAAAACGCCAGCACTCCCATAATTACGACTACAGCCCCATAACGAAAGGAGATGTTTAACCATTTTTCCTTCATGAATGCACCTCTTCACCGCCGCTGGCATACAACAGAAGCTGTTCCTGCTCCACTTCGCCCCGCGTAAATTCCTTTATTATTTTTCCGTCATACATCACCGCAATCCGATCACCAATACCGATGCCCTCAGCAAATTCACAAGTTAGATAGATGACCGCTTTTCCCTGGGCCGCCAGTTCACCAATGATACGGAAAATATCACTTTTCGCCCCGATATCCACACCCTTGGTCGGCTCGTCAAAAACAAACACATCTGCCCCGGAATGCAGCCATTTTCCTATCGCAACCTTTTGCTGATTCCCGCCACTCAAATATTTAACATTCTGGCGCAGAGATGGCGTCTTAATGCCAAGGGAAGCAACGACTTCGTTACCGTTCGTACGTTCTTTGCGCCGACTGATAAAACCAAGAACACTTAACTTGCCCAACAGCGGAAGACTAAGGTTTCGTTCTACCGTCTCTTCGATCAATACACCCTGCTTACGCCGTTCCTCAGGTATGGACACAATCCCCTGAGCTATCGCATCCGCAGGCTCTCTCAGACGAATGGAGCGGCCTTTGAAGACCAGTTCCCCCTTATCGGGCTTATCCGCGCCTGTAAGAAGCCGGGACAGCTCCGTTTTGCCCGCACCGACCAAACCTACGATCGACAAGATTTCCCCGCGTCTGACCTGCAAATCGACACCGTGAACCCGTAATCCCTTGTGAAGCCCTTTGGCTACGAGCACCGTTTCACCGATAGGAGCATCCGTTTTTGGGAATTCCTCCTCAAATGTTTTACCAAGCATATGCGTAACGATGTCGCCCACACTCAGATCAACAGATGGACCTGTGAACACTCGCTCCCCATCACGCATCACTGTAACACGGTCGCTGTGTGCGATGACCTCCGGCAATCGGTGGGTAATAAGAATACATGCAACGCCCTCTGACTTAAGCGTATGGATCGTGCGGAACAAGCGCCGCGTTTCTTCTTCACTGAGTGGCGCTGTAGGCTCATCGAAGATGATCGTATTCGCTTGCTGTGTCAAAATACGTGCAATAAGCACAAGCTGCTTTTCTGCCAACGTCAACTCAGATACGTATTGTCTTACGTCAATATCGGCCTCCAGCCGTTCCAACGCCTCGCGCGCACGTTTGCGCATGGAACCCGGCGCAGCCCACCAGCGTCCTTCAGGTGCAGACAAATCATCCAGGACAATGTTCTCCGCAACGCTGAGCTGCGGCACAAGCGCTGAATCGACCTCCTGATAGACACAGTGAATCCCGGCTCTCTTCGCCTCCCATGGCGAACCAATGCTCAGTTCCTTGCCTCCTGCAACAATGCTCCCCTGATCGGAACGATACGCGCCGGATAAAATTTTCATCAGTGTACTTTTACCTGCTCCGTTTGCGCCCAGCAGAGCGTGAATTTCGCCGCCATGCACCGTAAAATCCACGGACCGTAGCGCATCCACACCAGCAAACTGTTTGCTGATTTTCTTCATTTCCAGTGTATACACTTGTGAACTCATGGTACCTCCCTCACGCCTGCTTATGATAAAGGCGCGCCGAAGCGCGCCTTGTGCTTTATCTTAAAGTTTATTTGGCCGTTTCATATTCTTTCATCCAATCCTTGTAGCCTTGCTCGCTTTGGCCCCATCCCTTTACATATTGAGACAGCTCGGAGGTGGAGATTTGCTTATCTGGCAATGCTTCACGCTGCACGTATACCGCCTTCAGTACCACTTGCTCCTCCGGTTTATCTCCGTGCAGCTTCTGGTATGCATAGCGCACTTGTACGCGTCCGATATCTGTCGGATCTACAGCCGCTGAAGCCACCCAAGAATTTTTCGGGTCCTGAATCATTTGCAAATCCTCGTCGCTCATATCAATGCCGTAGACTTTAATTTCCGTGCGTCCAGCCTGTTGGATGGCGCGTGCTGCACCTTTGGCAAATTCATCCCAGGCAGCCCAGACCGCTGTAATTTGACCCTTAGGATATTGTTTCAACACAGCTTCCATTTTGGCTTGTGTGTCCAAAGCCGGATTCTGAGCTGAGCCAAAAGTTGCAATTTCTTTAATATCCGGATTGGCTTTTAAGAACTTATCGTAAGCAACCTGACGACGCTCCATCGGTGCAAACCCAGCAACCCACACTTTTACAATGTTACCTTTGCCGCCGATATCCTTTTTCATTTGCTCCAGCGTCAGCTCGGCCATGCTTTGGTCATCCTGTGAAAGCACGACAGCCCCTGGAACGTTGACCGCAGCATCGAAGACGATAACCGGGATATTGCGGGAAACCGCTTTTTTCAATCCTGTTTCCAGTAACGCATCACCATGGTCTGTCAAAATGACATCAAACTGCTGGTTAATCGCGCTATCAAGCAAGGAGGCCATTTTTGCCTTGTCGTTGTCTGCTACAAACTTGGTCAGCGTGCCTCCAAATTTCTTAACTTCCTCTTCCACGCCCTGAACATACTGCTGAGAGAACGTGCCTGTGTTAAACTCCATAATTAACGCAACTCGTTTGCCTTTTAAATTTAAGCTGTCTGTTTTGGTATCCGTCGTGTTCGATCCCGTACTGCTTGTCCCTTGACCGCCGCTCTCTGTTTTCGGCGCACCACATGCAGTGACCAGCAAAACCAGCACCAGCAGCATCATAGCTCCTAGTCCTAGCTTCTTGTTTTTTTGGATATTCATGTTTCGTTTCCCCCTCGTTCATTCAACAAAATGATTCAAATTTGATACTTAATATATCGCGTTAAACCAAGTATGTAAATAGGTTTTATAAATATAAAAATATTTTCTGAGCTTTTATGACAAATTGCGACAAGTCCACATTAAAAAAATAACACAAAGAGCGGATAGCTCTCTGCGTTATTTTTCTTACACGATTTTCATTTACTTTCACTTAAAGAATGATGGCAATCAGACCGCCTGAGCCTTCGTTAATAATGCGGCCCAGCGTTTCCTGAAGCTTGTAGCGTGCATTGTCTGGCATCATGGCGATCTTGCCCTGAATGCCTTCACGCACAATGGAATGCAACGAGCGTCCGAAAATGTCCGATTCCCAAATTTTGATCGGGTCATTTTCAAAATCCTGCATCAGATAGCGCACAAGCTCCTCGCTTTGCTTCTCTGTTCCGATAATCGGAGCAAATTCCGATTCCACATCGACACGAATCATGTGAATGGAAGGCGCTGTGGCCTTGAGCCGCACACCAAATCTCGTGCCCTGACGAATTAGCTGCGGTTCATCCAGCGCCATCTCAGCCAGCGACGGAGCAGCAATACCGTATCCGGTCGTCTTGACCATTTCCAATGCCTCGGCGAAGCGGTCATATTCCCGTTTGGCATGGGCAAAATCCTGCATCATTTGCAGCAGATGATCCTTGCCACGAATCTCTACCCCGACCACCTCGACCAAAATCTGATCGTACAGCTCATCCGGTGCGAACAGATCAATCTCCGCCACACCCTGCCCCATATTCATCCCGCTTAGACCGGCCCTGTCAATGAATTCATACTCCATAAACTGGCCGACCACTCGGTCTACATCACGCAGGCGTCGAATGTCTTTTACCGTATCGCGGACGGAATTCTCATAATTGCTGCGCAGCCAGTGATCTTCATTCAGTACCATAACCCAGCTCGGCAGGTTCACATTCACCTCATGCACTGGGAATTCATATAATACTTCACGAAGCACGCCTGTAACATCATCTTCTGTCATCGTTGCTGCACTGAGTGTCATGACAGGAATATCATACTTGGCTGCCAACTCACTGCGAAGTTGAAGTGTTTCATCGCTGCGCGGATGCGTGGAATTGATGACCAGCACAAACGGCTTGCCTACCTCTTTCAACTCCTCAATGACTCGCTCCTCCGACTCTACATAAGAGCTACGCGGAATTTCCGCAATCGTGCCGTCTGTCGTGACGACAACACCGAGCGTCGAATGCTCCTGAATGACCTTGCGCGTGCCAATCTCCGCCGCTTCCTGAAACGGAATCGGTTCTTCAAACCATGGCGTGGAGATCATCCGTGGACCATTTTCATCCTCGTAGCCCTTCGCACCCTCTACTGCGTATCCTACACAGTCGACCAGACGGACATTCACATCCAGTCCTTCCGTTACTTTGATCTGGACAGCATTATTCGGTACGAATTTAGGCTCCGTCGTCATGATCGTTTTCCCAGCCGCACTTTGTGGCAGCTCATCTACGGCGCGGGCACGGTCCGCCTCACTTGTAATGTTCGGCAGAACAATCGTCTCCATAAACCGCTTGATAAAAGTTGATTTACCTGTTCGGACTGCGCCGACGACCCCAAGATAAATATCTCCTCCGGTGCGTTCGGCAATGTCTTTAAAAATGTCCACTTTCTCCAATGAAATCCCCTCCTCAAAAGTCTCCGAAGGAAAAATGCTTAATGAGCATCCGCTTCGTGTTCAACCAACTGCTTGATCCCAGATGCGGCAGAACAGCCTTTAAAATGCCCGGAAGTCGTCCGCCGCCGAGGTTCAGGAGACTGATGGAATCGGCGAAACGGCGTAAACTCGTACATGCATTTGGACTGATACCATCATATGTATCCCCTCCGTAAAATATGTTCAGTTTTTTAAAAAAATAGAGTACGTCACAGAGATCACTGCAAAACGATATTTTACGTTTGGGTCCACTCACCTAATATATGCGTGGTGGGGTTCCCCCATGACTTCGATGCTAGATTTATAATAAAAAAAGGATGTCTCTCTGACTTTCTAAGCCAACTCGCCCCCATATTAAGAACACTTTTTTGAGCGTTCACTTTAGGGGTATAAGTTTCATAGTCGTCGGATAACATCCTTTGTTTCTTATTCATTTGAGCTTAAGTTTTACCACAGTTCGTCTTCCTGTGCCTGACGCTCAAGCTGTCGCCGCACAGCCGCCTTAAGCTTATCCTCAGGTATCATCACCTCAACATTACTCTGGGCGCGAGCCTGACATGACAAGCGGATGCCTTCATCCAGCAGAGGTCCCAGCTTGCGGCGCTCTGCATCACTTGGCTGGCCTGCGTGTACAGCCCATTCCTGTGAAATATGCACCTTGCACATGAGACAGGCCGCTTTTCCATCACAACGGGTTGGAATATACACGTTCGCTTTACGTGCAGCCTGGAGCAATGTCGTGCCTTGACCGACCTGTACGCGCCTGCCTGACGGCTTAAACGTAATATGCACATCCATGAACGGCCCTCCATTCTTTTAGCGACTACGAACCTGCCAATTACAGCCTCATTCAGCTTCTGGAATGCAACCCGGGCCAAGGCAAAAGCTCTTGCAGCTTAGCCAGTTGGTCATCTGTCCAAATGTTGCTGATCAGCAGTTGATTCAGTACCGCGATATGTCGCTGCGGATCACGCTTCATGGCGTCTGCTATCGCCTCATATCGGTCAGGTCGATTTCGTAATAGATTAAATAGCAACTCATGACTGAGTGGCATCAGACGCAGTGAAGAACGCCCCAGGTCAAGCCGGATTCCAGCCACCCATAGCAGCCGCTCGACCTCCAAACGATATAAAGCTCCATCGCACAGCACCTCGAAACCACCCACAAGCTCAACTGGAAATCCCTCCAGCTCATAGTGGCTCAGTAATGAAACGTACGAACCACTACGATCCACCTGCTGTTGGTCGATCATTATACCCGGTGCATTCGCATGAAGCTGCTTCGCCGCGTGAATATCTGCATAAATATCAATATCTCGGGGCAGTCGTTCCAGCTCAACCTCCTGCACAAGCAACGAACAGCTTCCTCCCAGCATCCACGGAACAGCATTAGATGCCCAGCCGTCCGCCAAGCTGCTCAGCGCAGCCGTTAGCTCCTGAGGCAGCTTGTTCAATCGCACCGAAGGTATAGCCTCCATCACATGGTTTCCTCCCTTTCCATCCATCATCCCGTTTCCAGTTGGGCACCATTATAACATGTTATGGTTGGTAGTTCGACATTTTATGCATAAGAGAGCAGATGAAAATCTGCTGGAATATATAAAAAAACCGTGAACCTGTCCGGTTCACGGAGAATAGAACCAGCCGGTAAACGGCCGGAATTTTTATTTTTTCATCATCATTTTCATCAACGATTCCATATTGGAAGGACTCATTCCGCTCTTTTTGACGGCACCGACAATATCCCTTACTGTATCTTCCGACACCGGAATGTTGGCCATCGCAGATACCTGCTTTATCAACTGACGCAACTGTGCTTCACTTTGAAGCGTGTCCGCTTTAACGGTGCTTGCCAGCTTTTTCACCGCATTTTCAGATATGTTTTTTCCGCCTTTTTTGTTAATGGCCTTCAACGCATCTTTCGGAAAGTTTCTACTCACATTCTCCCCTCCTCCGCCATTGCTCAACTCAGTGTATGAACGGTGAAAGCCAAAGGTGATTAAGCTTACAAAAGACATGCCATACGCCTAACTGAAAAAGGCTGTCTCAACCTGTAGATAAAATCTACTTGCGAGACAGCCTTTTGTATGTTTTTATGTGTAGCTAAACCTTTATGAATGCCATTGTTCCCATGTTTGCAGAGGCATGACTTCCATTTCGGTTTTCGGGTCGCGCCCCATGAGCGCCTCGACGGCCTTGCGGACGTCACGTCCTTCAAATAGTACCCCGTACAGCACTTCCGTAATAGGCATCTGAACACCCAGCTTTTGCGAGATCGCATAGGCTGCTTTTGTCGTCCGAATGCCTTCTACCACCATACCCATGGATTCTAGCACATCATCAAGCTTTTGCCCCTGCCCAAGCATTGAGCCTGCACGCCAATTACGGCTGTGACGGCTCGTTGCGGTAACGACCAGATCGCCAATGCCTGCAAGCCCGGCAAAGGTCAACGGATTGGCTCCCATTTCTACTCCGGCACGAGTAATCTCTGCCAACCCACGGGTTAGCAAAGCCGCTTTTGCATTATCCCCGAAGCCTAATCCGTCCGACATACCCGCACCCAGAGCGATAATGTTCTTCAATGCTCCCGACAACTCCACACCTAACAAATCCCGGTTCGTATACACACGGAAATAGGAGTTCATAAACAGCTCCTGTGCAGCCTGTGCTGCCTTCTCATTAGACGAGGCTACGACAACCGTCGTAGGACATTTTCGCACCACTTCTTCCGCATGGCTCGGACCGGACAGCACGGCAATATCACCCTCCGCAACTTCCAGCTCTTCTGAAATCACCGTGGACATACGTTTGAGTGTTTCCGTTTCAAAGCCTTTAATGGCATGGACAATCAGCATATCCTTGCTAAAGAATGCTTTCAAACTACGCGCCACCTGACGCGCAGCAGCGGAAGGAGCTACGATTACGACTGCTTTAGAACCGGACACCGCAACTTCCATATCGGTTGTAGCCATAATCCGTTCAGACAGGATGGAGCCAGGTAAATAGCGTTCATTCGTATGCTTCTTATTGATTTCAGCAGCTTGCTGTTCGTTTCTCGTCCAGACAGAGACATTGTTGTTATTGGCCGCAAGGACGGAAGCCAGAGCCGTTCCCCAACTGCCCGCGACCAGCACAGCTATTTTCTCAGACAAGACGATCTCCTCCTTTGGAGCCAAGCTTGTTTTCTTTCCCCCGTACCAGTTTGGCAATGTTGGTACGATGTCTCCACACAGCAAACACACAAATAACCAGAGCCGTCCAGAAGAACTGCCATTCATAACCAAGTACCAGCAATATCCAAGGGGTCAAAATGACAAAAATCAGCGATCCAAGGGATACATAGCGCGTAATTACGATTGCGAGAATCGCAATAATTCCAGCATACAATGCCGGAAGTAAGGCAATCGAGACCAATACACCAATGGCGGTAGCAATACCTTTTCCACCGCGAAAGTGAAAATATACCGGCCAGTTATGGCCTGCAATGGCCGCAATGCCACACAAACCCGGTAACCAGAGTGAATTTCCGCCAAGCCAGTGCCCAATCAGCACCGCAATAATCCCTTTAAGTACGTCCAGCAGCAGTACCAGTATGGCAGGGCCTTTACCAAGCACACGCAGCGTATTCGTCGCGCCGGCATTGCCGCTTCCATGCTGGCGAATGTCGATTCCTTTTAATTTTCCATACAGCAGACTGAAGCTGACAGAGCCAAGCAAGTAACTGAGTACGATGGCAACGATCTGTAAAATCAACCTATTCGCTCCTAACCTTCGTCAGACTTGCGCCGTGTAAAGATACGAATTGGAGTTCCCTCAAAGTTGAAGGCGGCGCGAATTTTGTTCTCCAGATAACGCTCGTAAGAGAAGTGCATCATTTCCGGATCATTTACAAATACAACCATCGTAGGCGGCTTAACAGCAACCTGAGTTACGTAGTTAATACGCATACGGCGTCCTTTGTCAGTTGGCGGAGGATTAATCGCAACCGCATCGGAAATAACATCGTTCAGCAAATGCGTCTGAATACGCAAGACATGCTGCTGCGCCACATGCTGAACAACAGGGAGCAGCTTTTGCAAGCGCTGCTTTGTTTTAGCAGACAAGAACACAATCGGAGCATAGGTCATGAACAGAAAGTGATCGCGAATTTTAGTTTCAAACTGGCGCATCGTTTTATCGTCCTTATCCACGACATCCCATTTGTTCACAACAAACAGCGAGGCTTTACCCGCTTCATATGCGTATCCAGCAATGTGCTTATCCTGCTCAATAATACCTTCCTCGCCGTTAATAACGACCAGTACGACATCTGCACGCTCAATAGCACGCATTGCACGCATCACACTATATTTTTCTGTCGTCTCATATACTTTACCACGTTTACGCATACCCGCCGTATCAATCAGTACATACTTCTGACCGTCTTTTTCAAAAGGCGTATCAATTGCATCACGCGTTGTACCTGCAATGTCACTAACAATAACCCGTTCCTCTCCCAGAATGGCGTTAACGAGCGAGGATTTACCTACGTTCGGGCGGCCGATCAAGGCAACACGGATCACATCTTCATCATAAATGTCCTCTTCCAGCTCAGGCAAATTGGACGTAATCGCATCCAATAGGTCACCAAGACCTATACCGTGGCTACCGGAAATGGCAATAGGGTCGCCGAATCCATAGGAATAAAACTCATAAATCAGATCCGCACGTTCCAGATTGTCCACCTTGTTTACAGCCACAATAACAGGCTTGCCTGAACGATACAGCATTTGGGCTACCTCTTCATCAGATTGCGTAATCCCAGCCTTCGCATCACTCATGAATACAATAACATCTGCTTCTTCTATAGCTAGTTCGGCTTGCATTCGGATGGATTTCAAGATTTCATCTTCTCCATCTATCTCAATGCCGCCAGTATCAATAATACTGAAGGATTTACCGTTCCACTCCGATATACCGTAAATCCGGTCACGGGTGATTCCAGGCTTATCTTCCACTATGGATAAACGATCCCCGATAATCCGATTAAAAATAGTGGATTTACCCACATTCGGACGACCGACAATAGCCACAACGGGTCTTGCCATAAATTCACTCCTCCTGTCAATTCTTCCGCTATCATCATAGCAAAAAACATGCCTGTTAGCGATATTGTCACGTAACAACAATCGGCGAACCCTCTGGGTCCGCCGATGGTGTACGTTATGCTTATAAAGTGTATTGATTCAAACTCATTTAAATTTGTTCAGTTTATCGCCAAAACGTTCGCCAAGCGTAATGCTCAGACCGGAATTATTCAAAGAAACGTTCGGATTGTTCAGTTCCTCACGAGGTGCGCGGGATGCACGTGGCGCTCTTTCTGCTCTTGGAGCAGCTTCTGGAGCTTCCTCAGTTTCTTTAATGCTCAGGCTAACACGTTTTTCAGTAGGACTCATTTCAAGAATTTTAACCTTTACTTCTTGTCCTTCTTCCAAAACTTCTTGTGGAGTTCCGATGTGTTTGTGGGAAATTTGGGAGATATGAACCAAACCTTCCACGCCAGGAGCGATTTCAACGAATGCACCGAAGTTAACCAGACGTTTAACAACGCCTGTTACAACGTCACCGTTGTTAAATTGTCCAGCAGCAGATTCCCAAGGTCCAGGCTGTGCAGCTTTCATGCTCAAGCTGATTTTTCCTTTTTCAGGGTCCACTTTCAGGACTTTCACTTTTACTTGTTCGCCTTCAGAAACCGCATCGGAAGGCTTGTCAACATGAGTCCAGGCAATTTCAGATACATGAACCAAACCATCCACGCCGCCTACGTCAACGAAAGCACCGAATTGAGTGAGACGTTGAACCGTACCCACGATTTCTTGTCCTTCTTTCAGCTCAGCCATTACTTTAAGCTTGTTGGCTTCGAATTCTGCTTCCAGAACGTCTTTTTGAGAAAGGATTACTTTGTTGTTTTCATGATCCAGCTCTTTCACGACAACACGCAATGTGCGGCCTTTGTAATCGCTGAAATCTTCAACGAAATGGCGTTCTACCATGGATGCAGGGATAAATCCGCGCAGACCCACGTCTACAACGATGCCGCCTTTAACGACATCATTAACAACCACTTCAAATACTTCTTTGCTTTCAAACAGCTGCTCCAGCTTTTCCCAAGCATTTTCGCTGTCGATTGCACGTTTGGACAGAACAAGTTTTTCTTTGCCGTCGTCGATGCTGATAATTCTAGCTTCAACCTCTTGACC
This sequence comes from Paenibacillus sp. FSL R10-2782, assembly GCF_038592985.1. Classification (NCBI taxonomy): domain Bacteria; kingdom Bacillati; phylum Bacillota; class Bacilli; order Caryophanales; family Paenibacillaceae; genus Paenibacillus; species Paenibacillus sp. FSL R10-2782. Next base: position 3,193,644 of record NZ_CP151951.1, read on the forward strand.
TACTTGTACTGCTTCTTCTGCGTTGTCCAAACCAGAAGACAACTCGCGAATTGGAATAATTCCATCGTATTTATATCCAATGCTCACTACCGCTTGGTTATCTTCCAATTTCACGATTGTACCTTTAACGGTGTCACCTTTTTTCAGGGAGACGATTTGATCGAGCTCGTCTTGGTTTGCCGCTTCAGCAGCTTCTTGATTTTTAATTTCTTCCGACATGTCAATACCCTCCTCAATTCAAAAAAACCATTTATTTAAACCTGCGCATGGCAGAGTTCAAAACACTGTTAAACTTCTGTTCTAGTTTTCCGAGATTAGACACAATTCATGCAGGCCTTTCAATTAATCGTAGGCTCGCCGGTTTCTCGCATTGTACGAATACGAGTCATAATCTCTTCTGTTGCCAGTTCAAGCGGATCTCCTTCGATAACGGCGCCTTTTTGGTAAGCATCCAAATTAACAGGTTTACCGTATATCACTTTCGTTTTACGGAAAAGCTTGTAATCACCAACAATGGCGACCGGAACGGCAGCCGCTCCACTACGCAGCGCAAAGCTGGCAGCACCCTTTTTACCGATTCCCCCGGCTCCCCTGGAACCTTCGGGAAAGATCCCCATAACCTTACCTTCACGCAAAATGGTCAAGGCCAGCTTAATGGATTCCTTGCTCACACCACCGCGTTTGACTGGAAAAGCTCCCAGCTTGTCAATTAACGGACCAAGTACAGGCGTATTAAATAGCTCGGCTTTCGCCATAAAGTGAACCTTTCGATCCAGCAAAATGCCAACTGTCGGAGGGTCCAGATTACTAATATGGTTAGAACACAACAGTACTCCGCCCACAGCAGGAACATTTTCCCTGCCTACTGCCTCAAGTCTGAACAGAAAGCGGTATATGAGACGCAAAATACGGACGCATACAGCATATATCATTGGCTGATCTCTCCATCCTTCGCCGTGTTGCAGTAAGATACAATGGTACCGACGACATCCTGAATGCCCATATGGGTTGTATCCAACATGATAGCGTCGTCACTGCAACGAAGCGGGGATACCTCCCTCTCCTCATCAAGCTTGTCACGTGCCGCAATGTCACGTTCGAGCTGCTCCAGAGTAATATCATCAGTTCCGCTTAGTTCTTTAAACCGGCGAGAGGCACGTTCCTGAACACTTGCGGTCATAAACACCTTGACTTCCGCATCAGGAAGCACAGTGGTTCCAATATCACGACCATCCATAACGACACCTTTACGAGCTGCCATTTCACGCTGGTTTTCAGTCAAACGCGAACGTAACCCCGCAATACTCGAATACTGTGACACCTTGCCTGTCACTTCCATCGAACGAATCACTGTCGTTACATCTTCCCCGTTACAATAAACCTTTTGGCCTGTAGGGTCCGGTACTAATTCAATCACCAGCTCGGGCACATGTTGAAGCACTTTTTGTACATTTTCCGCCGGAATTTCCTTGCGAATCATATACCACGTTGCTGCCCGGTACATCGCTCCGGTATCTACATAAACATAAGAAAGTGCTTTCGCTACCAAGCGGGCCACCGTACTTTTCCCTGCACCAGCAGGTCCATCAATGGCTACATTTATTTTATTACTTGAAGATACATGTTGCCTTGCCAACGGGTAATTCCTCCTAACCTAACCTCAAGAAAAAAGCAGGCATTGCCTGCGACGTGAAAATTATACCACACATTCAGAGTTGATGCAAAATGAACGGCAGGTTAACAATAAAAGAATAAACCGAGATGATGGCTATCTCCCCCGGAATTCCAACTGACGCTCAAAGCAATATTTGATAAGCTTTTGACGCTCCTGATCAGCAATTTTCTCATATTTTAGCATGATCAGACTGCGACCGTTTTCCATTTGCTGAATACGTACAATTTCGGATTGGAACGGGACATGCTCCTGAGTTCCATTTTTATAAGGGATCAGAATCCAGCAGGACAATGATTCACCTTCTTCCAGGTGATGTGATCCTTGAGTCTGAAAAGAAACCCCTCCACCTCCCACATCATGTGTCTCAGCTACAAACCTTGATTCGTTTGATCCATACTTTACGGCAATTTCCAGGTTGGCCTGAACCCTTAGAAAATTTCGACGCTGAATTTTGCTGATGCTGTCTGGGATAGGCTTGTGAATGCGGACCATCCGAAGCACATCCTCTTTAAAGCCGGTAACGTGGGTATTGAAGTAGTTTTTTATTCCACCCTCGCTCATAAAAAATATCGACAGTTCTTCTCCTAAAAACAGTTTTTTCAGTTGCCCGCTCGTTTGAGACATGGGTATTTCTATTAGAAAGTTCTGGGACTCCTCTTCCGCAATACGCGACTTAAATTCAAAATGTTCGTCCGCATGATCGGTACCAGCCACTTGTATGTATAGCACATCATTAATTTTAGGAAACAAACCGCCCACCATCCTTATCTATTTAAAAGCTTTAATAAGGTATATAATACCACGACTTTATGCCTATTTTAAGCATTATATTTGCTATAACCATGTCAAAAGCACAAAAAACCTCCTTATTGAAGGAGGTCTAGCGTGACTAATGGTTCATTTTTACGTATTTACCCTATTTACACTTAAACATGACTTCCAGAAGTCGGTTCGTCCGAGTCTTTAACTTGCTCAATCGTTTCTTCCATCCCCGTATCAGCGTTAATGTAGATCCGGTAAATGGAGCCGTTGATTTTCCCGCCAAATTCATAACACAGTACCTCTTTGGACAGTTCATTTTCAATCAGTGCTTTCCGGTGATACGTTTCACGAAACTCAGGGTTCAGCTTTGCACGTGCTGCCTTCACATCCAGCTTAGCCTTCGGAATACGGCGGAGATGGCTGTGCTCGTACACGTAGTCACTCGACTGAAAACCGATCACTTGCCCGTTATCGAGGCCCGATCTAACTGTGATTTTTTCTGGATATATGATCACATCCCCTTTTTGGGTGGCGAATGTGATGCTGGCTAAATTTCCATTTTCATCATAAGAAACAGGCTTCATCCCCGGATATCCCTTACGTTGGAGGTATTCACTCGCATAGCGGATCGCCTCATTGCGAGTTGATTTTTTCGGGCCAACCGTTCTCATATCATGGTAAGAAATAAGCTTGCCGCCTTTTTTGGTATAATCCATGGTGGCTACAGGCTTCTGTTTGTTATACAAAGTAGCTGTATAGGATGCCCATTCCGTTCCTTTACCATTTTCATGGACACGGATTTGGCTTTCCGGTTTCCCTGTAAATTCTGCCGCATTCCGCTTAATTTGCTCCGCGCTCACAGCAGGAAGACTCAGCTTCTTCACAGAGCGCTTATCATAGATGCTAGCCACGGATGGTCCCCAATCCAGCTCCTTGTAGCTCTCCACCTTTTTGTCCACAGTTTGGAAGCCATCAATAATGGTGTTATCCTTTGGACCCGTTTGTGAGCCTGGCGCCATGTCTACATCCGTCCAGCGCAAGTTTTTGCTAATAACTTTTTGACGAACTTCGTGCATATTTTTCGAAATTTCTTTGGAATTGTTATATAACGCTTTTAGATTTGATATTTCTTTCTCATTCAAAGGCTCGTGGTCCAGATCACGTACGGCAGTCTGGTACGAAAATGCAGATACATGCGACAGCAAATCCTTCGCATGATTAAACGGCATTACATTGAGAGGCAACTGATTAACATCATTTTGGGCCTCACTTGTAATCCTCCACACGTTCATCAAACATTTGCGATGCATCGCGTGTGAAGTATTATGGACAGCAACCGCGTTACCAAGTTGGGAGTGCAGCTGGTCCATACGAAACGACAAATCATGAAACGCACGCTGATATTGATTTTCCGCTTTAATCGACATGCTTTTTGCCTGAAGAGATACCTCTTTTCTCATCTGGCTTTCCCGATAACCCCACACAAATGCTCCTATCAGAATCAGGGTAACAATCGGAAACATTACGGCACTAAGTCGTCTATACATATTGGGAGTCTCCTTTCTTCAAGTACACTACCGATAGTGTGACAAGAAGAATGCTCTCTTATGCATGGTTTTCCATAAGTTCGATAATAAACTCACAGTTATCGCAGATACAGCGCTTAAATCCGGTCTGAACACTCCCTTGCTCCATCCGTCCTCTCAGTACGAAACGTTCACCACACCTTTTACAATATATCCTCACTTTAATACGCAAAAAAAGACACCTCTTTCTCTGACAGGTTTGTCAGATTAGTGTGCCCTAATTTGTTACATATTAACCTTTTCTTCCCGTTTGAACAGTCGAAATGGAGATCGGTTGTTGGCCCTATTGATTTTTGCCATCCCTCCATACCAGAGGAATGCCATCAGAGGGATGATAAACCAGATCCAGTCATGTGAAATTGTCGTCAGAATCAGGTCATATATGCCATGCCAGAACCACGGAAGTACCAGTGACAGAAGCAACATATATTTGCTTTTCCAGTCCTCTGAAAACCTGGCCTTCCCCATGTAATAGCCCATCATGACTCCAAACATCGCATGACCGGAGACCGGAAGCAATGATCTCATCAGCATCATACTAACAGAAGCGTGGCCTGCCCATGCGTACAACAGATTTTCAACGGTTGCAAATCCAAGGGAGATTGCGGTGGCATACAAAATACCGTCATAAGGTTCATCGAACTCGGTGTGACTATATATAAAGTGGTACAGCAAAAACCATTTAAAAAACTCTTCCACTCCGGCCGAAATGCCGAACACCTGAAATAACGTATTATCCCCCAGCCAAAGCAGCAACCCGCGTTGAAAAATCATGACAGGCAGTACCACCAAAAAACCGAGCAAAAACACTTTGATAACCATGTGCAGCGGCTCGGATTCATATCTGTCCTTCAAGTAAAAATACATTAATAAGGCGAGACCCGGCGCAGTTGCTGCCGCTAAAACAGAAAACAGAAGCACCGATCATCCCTCCGTAAAAATGAGTCGGCCCTGCATTCAGCGCAGAGCCGACAAAGTCACTTCGATATTACTTTTCCTTTGTCTCATTAAGAGCGGCTGTCAAAATGAGTGCAGATGACATCAATCGCCTGTTCAGGAATGACCAGCTTGCCATACTCCTCCAGCATTGCCGGTGTTACGGATGAGCCTTCCCCAAATTCAGCAAGAACCGCGATCAAGGCCGCAAGCTTGGGCTCTTCCACTTCTTCAGGTTCCAAATGCAGAATCCATTTTCCTCTATAATGATACAGCTTGCCTGCATCCGTGGTGTTACTACGGAGCATGTGAGCCGCTTCTATGAGTACTTCGAAATCGCTAAACGCGTAGACGATGGAATCGCTGTGCTCCAGCGTAACTTCCATTTCATATACTTCCTCCGGAAGATCATCATCGGGACCCGAGCCATATTGCTGGTGGTCGTATTTCCCCCGAGTGACGATAACTACCATGCCCTGAGCAGGAAGCGCAAATACTTCGACAGCTAACGGTCCCGTGGCGTCGAAGCCCAGCTCACTATATGCCTGATCCATCATTTCGGTGAACAGCTCATGGACTCTTGGAATCTCTTGCCACATATCGTCTTTTTGAATACCGCGTTCGCTCAAATCGTCAAAGGTAAGGAAAATCCGTATCTTGTCTTGGCTTAATCTTTCTATTTTCATACTGGACCCTCCTCCTGGCAGCCGAGTGTTATTAACAGATTATGATGCATTTATGGTGCTTGTGAAGAAAATGGTTCTATGTAATCATGTTATCATTTTATAATCGTAAATGCACGCAATAAAAATGATAAAAAAAAGAATCATTTGAACGGCTTTTACAAAAAAGCCGCAAAATGATTCGGGATAGAGGTTCCGGGTTACAAACCCGGTACGGCTGTATGAGTTTCTTTCAGGATTTGCTCGACCTCACGCTTAACATCGGGACTGGTGCTGATAAAATCTTTAATCAGCTTCATATTTTCTTCTTTTGTTTGGGCTGTATGGGCGCTATGAGCTGTTTTATCTGTTGTGGAACGGTGATCGTGATCCTTATGGGTGTCTTGCTTGTTAAGCGTAATATCACCCATCCCGGGGAACGCCGCATCCATCATTTTGGTACGGGCTTTTTGAACCAGATTACCGCCCTTTTTTCCATCCATGTTCATAGATAAGCCTAACATACTGCGGTTACGGGAGATCATAGTGCTCGCCACTGCACCCAAAACGATTCCCAGGAAAAATGAAGATGTTTTCACATTTAGAACCTCCCTTTGTGGTAGAATCAAGCATAGTGTTCGTCAGCAGAGACAAACTCATACGGTATAAATACAGGAAGGTGAGATGAATTAATGGGTACAAAAACAGCAGCCGCCTTGTTGACCGCATGTCTGCTGCTAAGTGCTTGTACTGCGGCCAAGCCGGAATCGGCAGCCACAAGCAATAACCAGACCCCGGCAACGTCTGAAACCAGTGACAACACAGACAAAGGACAGGGCACAGCTTCTTCCCCAACCAACAGCAGTGAGCATGCAGGCAGTAATCATGTTAACAACTCAGCAGTCCAAATAACACCGCAAACTGGCAACACCGTGGCCGACAGCAACGAGGCTATAAATTCAACGGCTAATGCTAACAAAACGTATCATTTGGACAAGGCTTACAACGTGGTCCCTAACCAGCAAGGAGCGGAGAAAAAGGTTGTTTTGCTGACCTTTGACGACGGACCCAAGGAAGCGGTCATGATCAACAAAATCATTGACATACTGGACAAGCACAAGGCTAAAGCCATTTTCTTCGTAAACGGTTACCGCGTAAAGGAGCACCCTGAGCTGCTCAAGCTCATACATGACCGTGGGCAGCCCATTGGCAACCATAGCTGGGATCACATCGTACTAAAGAACAAATCCGAGGCCGAAGTGGAGAAGCAAATTGAATCGGTGCAAAAAATTGTTAAGGACACAACGGGTCAAACGCCGCTGTTCTTCCGCCCTCCTCATGGTGCAGGTGGGGATGTCGGCCGCAAGGTCGCCAAGGAAAACGGGCTGTTATATATGACATGGTCCGTTGGTTCGCTCGATTGGACAATGAAAAAGAGCCAGCCGAATAAAACCGATTCAATTCTCAAAAATGTGACGGAGCAATTGCATCCAGGCAGTAATATTTTAATGCATGAGCTGCCATGGACCGTAGAAGCATTGGATAACCTGTTGACCCGTCTGGAGCAAAAGGGTTACCAATTTGTCGATCCACAAAGTATTGAGGTGCCTGTCAGTTAACAGCCCTTATACTTCTATATACCGTTCCTAAATAATGGCAAAAGAGCCTCTTTACCCGCAAGTCTTATAAGCGGGTAAAGAGGCTCTTTTAGTATACCATTCGCAATGCTTGATCCTATAAATAACTCTACACACAAGCGATCACACAGGTTTGTAATTACCAAAGCATTTTACTAATGGGCGGTGCCCCTTTGATGCCCCACCACAGCAATGCTGCTGTAATCAGCACAAAAAGTGTGCTCAAAAAATTTAAAAACCACTTGCTCACCCGGATACGGCGGGACGGAAACATTTCTGCCCGTGTCCGGTACTCACTGACAGGAGCATCATCTTCCATCGTCACAGCAACTTCCGGTGCAGCAGCAACGTGAGCCAATTCCGGTGCGGGCCGTGAAGCACGGGAGCGAACCGGTTTTGGACTGTTATCTTCCTTGCCTTTGCGTCCATTTCGGCGGGTGCCGTAAGTCTGCACTCTGCTAAGTTCCTGATTCATGCTTCATACCTCCGAAAACGTAGCGCCAAACCGGATATGAGGTCAATCACAAAATGACAAATAATCGGCGCCCACAGGCTACCAGTCTGCACGTATATGTAGCCCAAACCGTAACTACTCAGAAAAACCCAGCCTGTTGGAATCCAATGCCGCAAATAACGGATGTGGATGACCGCAAACAAGATACTTGTCCAGTAAGGCCCAAAGCTGTACTGAATCGCTCCTCTGAACAATAGTTCCTCACAGATCGAAACGATGGCTGCTATACATACAATATGCCAGATGGGGCGGTTTTGAAACAGCATCTGGTTAATGCCCCCGTCATCCATAGCATCCTCGGGCATAATCCGAGACAGGAGCAGATCCACCAGCAGCATAGCCGCAGCCAGTCCCAAACCCCACCACAAAACATGCAAACTGCTCGGCCAGGCAAACAGCTCCAGCACATTTCTTTTCTGAAAAATAATCCAGATTGCGCCGACCAACAGGGTCAGTCCCTGGGTTAGATACAAATTGTAAAGCAGCAAGCGGTCATTCAATTCATGAATTTGCGCTCTTTTCCATTTCATTTTAAGCTTTTTCATAGTTAGTTAGTCCTCTGCATAGTCTTCTTAAGCATCATAGCCAAAAAGTCGAACGGATTCAAGAAGTCTTAAAACTTATTATTCTGCATTCTATCGCTATTTATCTAACCCGGTGTCTACGCACATCACATGTCCTATTGACATGTCCATGTAAGCCATGATACATTATGAAAAAATTATTATCGACAACAACATTGATGGAGAAAAAGTATTGATTTCGTTTTCAGAGAGCCGGTGCTTGGGTGAAAGCCGGTGACGGAGTAATTACTTTCAGCGCTCCTGAGTTATTGCACCGAAGCCTTGGGGTAATTTCCCGGCATTAGATGCAATCGGCAGAAAACCGTTATCCTTTCGGTCATATTTATGACCGCTGAAGGCAGTCCGTTGCGAAACGGCTGCGAATTAGGGTGGTACCACGATAAACTCTCGTCCCTTACTATGGAGATAGTATGTGATTCGGGAGTTTTTTTGATGCCTGCAAACCGCAAAGCGGTTCTGCATACGACCTTTTTAACCGTCAACTTGGTGCCTAATGCTATTTTATTCCTTTTCTGCGTCAATGCGTTATCACGTTAGTGCTGTCCGCGATCTTCTGCTTTTCAGAAGCAATTCAAGTTTATCTACGTTCTTTATGGAATGTATTTCAGTTGAAGTACATCCTGTCCATAAAAGAAGTTAACTTTGAGGAGGAAACCAAATGTTTAAAGTGTTAGTATCCGATCCGATCAGTGACCTGGGCATCCAGCAACTGATGGATGCAGACGATGTCACAGTGGACAAGAACACAGGTCTCAGCGAAGACGAGTTGGTTCAAATTATTGGTGACTATGATGCACTGCTCGTTCGTAGCCAAACCAAGGTAACAGAACGCATCATGACAGCAGGTAAGAACCTCAAGGTTGTCGGACGCGCCGGTGTTGGAGTGGACAATATCGATCTAGAAGCGGCAACACAACGAGGAATCATCGTCATTAACGCCCCTGACGGCAACACGATTACGACATGTGAGCATACTTTTGCCATGATGATGGCTCTGGCACGTCATATTCCACAGGCGTATGCCAAAACCATCGGCGGTACATGGGATCGTAAAACATTTCTCGGAGTTGAGCTGCGTAACAAAACGCTTGGCGTACTCGGTATGGGACGCATCGGCAGCGAGGTGGCCAAACGTGCCAAAGCCTTCGGCATGAGCATTCTCGGCTATGATCCGTTTCTGACGGAAGAACGCGCTGAGAAGCTGGGCATCAAGCTGGCAAGTGTGGACGAAATTATCCGCAACGCGGATTTCATGACGGTACACACCCCGTTAACACCGGAAACGAAGCATATGATTGCCCGTCCTCAGTTTGAAGTGATGAAAAAAGGGATGCGTATCATCAACTGTGCCCGCGGCGGAGTTATCGATGAATTGGCTCTCGTTGAAGCCATTGATGAAGGCATCGTTGCCGGCGCAGCCTTTGACGTATTCGAATCGGAGCCGCCAGCCCAGGATCACCCTTTCCTGAGCCATCCGAAAATTATCGTTACTCCGCATCTGGGTGCATCCACGGTAGAAGCCCAGGAGAATGTAGCAATCGACGTATCCGAGCAGGTGCTGCACATTTTGCGTGATGAGCCGTTCAAAAATGCCGTCAATATGCCTCCGGTACCATCTAACGTGATGACGCAATTGCAGCCTTATTTCTCGCTTGGCGAGAAGCTAGGCAGCTTTGCCGCTCAAGTGACGAATCAGGCTGTACGTGAAATCCAGGTGGATTACGCAGGTGATCTGTCTTCTGTAGATACACAGCCGCTGACACGTTATATCTTGAAAGGTGTGCTTAGTCGCCATCTGGGCAGCGATGTTAACATTGTGAACTCTGTCCACCTTGCCAAAACACGTGACATCCATCTTGTCGTCTCTCAGGCTCCGGCTACCAAGGGCTTTACCAACCTGATCACCGTCACGCTCAAAACTCAAAGCGGAGAGGAGCAACGTGTAGCAGGTACCCTGCTCGCAGGTTATGGCGAACGTATCGTCCGGTTGAACCAGTTCCCGGTAGACGTGGCACCAGAAGCGCATTTCCTGCTCATCTCCCACAATGACAAACCCGGCATTATCGGCCGTGTCGGCACTCTGCTTGGGGAGAACGGCGTGAATATCGCCTCCATGCAGGTAGGACGTAAAATTGTCGGTGGTGAAGCCATCATGATTCTGACCGTTGATAAAGCCGTTCCTAAAGACGTGCTGGTCCAATTGGTTGGCTTGCCGGAACTGAATACCGCTCAAGAAGTGGTACTCGATTAATGATCAGCAGCAGAACATATGAACATGCTTTGCTTTTATAAGAGAGGCGCCCGGCTAACCGGGCGTCTTTTGTTATATATCCGTAACCAGCATTAGATGTACCTGTTCTGGAAGCTGAATGTTCCACGTTGAACAAGATAAATGTTGATTTTTCAACAAAAAGCACCCTCTTCCGAGGATGCCTGCGAACCGGGGTACATTCTACTGTTGGCTTACAAGCCTGTTACAAAGCCCGACTTTGTTTTTTTGAGATCGGCAGCAAAATAGTGAACTCCGTTCCTTCCCCCAATACGCTGGCAGCGGAGACAGATCCTCCGTGAGCCTCCACAATATTTTTAACAATAGCAAGCCCCAGACCGGTTCCTTTGTCCACGGCTCTTACTCTAGCCTTGTCTGCCTTGTAAAAGCGGTCAAAAATATAAGGCAGGTCCTCACTGGCAATACCCACACCCTCATCCTTAATCCGAATGCGGATCAGCTCATGCCGTTCTCCCAGAATCCGATCGGCACTAATGGTAACACTATTTCCGCCGGGCGTATGCCTGAACGCATTATCTAACAAGTTGGTCAGCACCTGCTCCAATCGGTCTTCATCTGCTTCAGGCAGCAGTAGATGCTGACCTTGCTCATGATAATCGAGCGTCAGCCCCTGTTCCTTAGAGCGCACCGTAAATTTACGGTGAACACGCTCGATCAATTCATTCACATCCACTTCCTGACGGTGCATGTCTGTATGACCTGCCTCCATTCTGGCTAGATCAAGCAGATCCTTGACCAATCTTCCCATACGCAACGATTCATCATGAATGACCCGTACCAATTCCTCGGATTCTTCTGGTGAGCCAGCCATTCCATCAAGCAAGGCCTCGCTATAGCCCTGCATCATGGAAAGCGGTGTACGGATTTCATGGGACACATTAGCGACAAAGTCACTCCGCATCTTCTCCAGCTTGACTTCCTCCGTGATGTCTCTGAGAACAGCGACAGCGCCACGAATTACATTATCCGTGTACAACGGCGCCATCTGTACCGACCAGGAACCCTGTTTTACATGAATATAGTCCCCACCGTCATCTCCTCTATCCATAACAGTGTGGAACAACGGCAGCAATGGACCAGGTACAGACACTCCGAATTCCTCCTGATCATGCTCTTGCCACTCCAGTTTTTTCCAGCTATCCAACAAACTTTGCGCAGGCGGATTCGTCAAAATGACTTGTCCGCTTCTGTCAAAGGTCATTACAGCATCAGACATACTTCTCAACACGCTGGACAGATGATTCTTCTCCTCATTCAGACTGCGGATCGTTGCTTCCAGCTCGGTAGACATATGATTAAATGTTTTCGCCAGTTCGCCAATCTCGTCACTCGTTACCAGCGTAAGCCGCGTATCATACCTTCCCTCACGGATCGCATTCGCCGCCTGAATCAACAGCTGCATAGGCTGCGTGATTTTAGTAAAAAGAAACAAAGCAAAAAAAGTCGTCAGTAAAAAGCCGACAATGCATGCATAGATGAACAAGTGCTTTATTTCCGTCGATTCATGCGCCGCGAAATTCCTGTTGATGTACGGCAACAAAAAAAGACCCAGAAAAATAAGCACACAGCCTACCAGACAAATGATGGTGATCCACAGCTTTCCTACCAGCGATTTCCAGAAGCTCACGTTATTTTGGTACCTCCAGCTTGTAGCCGACACCCCAAACCGTTGTAATCATAGCCGCTGCCTCCGGTGATACTTTGTTCAGCTTTTCACGAAGCCGTTTGACGTGTGTATCCACCGTGCGCAGATCACCAAAAAATTCATAATTCCACACATCTTTTAACAGTTCTTCGCGCGAAAATACCTTGTCCGGCGATACAGCCAAATAGTGCAGCAGCTCATACTCTTTAGGAGTGAGACTGATTTCAATCCCACCTGCGCTTACGCGATGCGCATCATGCTCAATAATAAGATTCGGAAAAACAATGCTGTTGCTTGGCACCGTCTCCTTGGTCAAAAAGGCAGTTTCTGACGAACGGCGCAAAATTGCCTTTACCCGATAAATAACCTCTCGCGGGCTAAAGGGCTTGACCACATAGTCATCTGCCCCGACCTCAAAGCCCTGTACGCGGTTCACTTCCTCGCCTTTGGCAGTCAGCATGATCACAGGTGTAGCTTTGGTTTGACGCAGACGTGTGCAAACTTCAATTCCATCCATGCCCGGTAACATCACATCGAGCAGAATAATGCTGTAATCGTTTGCAGTGGCTTTATGGAGTGCAATTTCGCCATCCTCAGCTTCATCAATTTCATATCCTTCTTTTTCCAGGTACATCCGCAGAAGCCGGCGAATGCGTTCTTCATCATCTACAATTAATATACGGTTGCTTTGTTCTGACATATTCCCAGCCCCTTCGCTAAAAAAAGCATTCTCTCTATTTTACTATTTTCCCGTGCCCGGTCAAACCTTGCTCTGTTCATTCAGCTCTCTTTACACCAAAAAGGCCGGGGTTATGACCCCCGTCCTGTCCGTTTCTTTTTCGTGTTGTCTGACTTGGCAAGTTGAATGAGACGGTTAATTTCGTCCTTGGTGAGAGATCTTGTCAGCCCGCGCTTCAGATTTTGCAGCAAAAGATCGCCGAAGGCAATCCGCTTAAGCTTGATGACCGGATGGGAAATGGCCTCAAACATCCGTCTGACCTGACGGTTTCTGCCTTCATAAATGGTAATCTGGATTACAGACTCCTTGCCGTTTGGGTCCACATCCTTGTATTCTACCTCAGCGGGTGCGGTAATACCATCCTCCAGCACGATCCCTTTTTTCAGCTTGTCCAGCTCGGTTCCGTGCGGAACGCCTTTGACTGTCGCTACATACGTCTTGGGCACATGATGCTTCGGATGGGTAAGCAAATTGGCGAACTCGCCGTCATTGGTGAGCAACAACAGCCCCTCCGTATCGTAATCAAGACGACCTACCGGATATACGCGTTCTTTAACGCCTTTCAGATAGTCGGACACGACTTTACGGCCTTCCGGATCGGAAGCACTCGTAATCACGCCTTTAGGCTTGTTCATCATTAAATAGATTTTTTTCTCGGTTTTGATCGGTCTACCCTTTACCGTAATTATATCCTGATCAGGGTCTGCCTTCGTTCCCAGCTCTGTTACGGTAACCCCGTTCACTTCCACGCTGCCCGCCTGAATAAGCTCCTCACATTTACGTCGGGAAGCTACACCAGCCTGGGCCAGTATTTTCTGCAATCTTTCCATGTTCGCTAATTCACCTCATGCTAATGATACCCATCCATGAACAAAATCACAAGCCCCGTTCACAAATCTATGCAGGAATCAAAAGACAAGCAGGCAAATCGCAATCGCCGCCACAAAACCAACTACGTCTGAAAACAGTCCCACTTTCAAGGCATAACGTCCATTCCGGATACCTACCGCGCCAAAGTATACAGTCAGCACATAGAGTGTCGTGTCTGTGCTGCCCTGAATCGTGGAGGCAATACGACCGATCATGGAATCCGGGCCATACGTGCGGATCAGATCCGTCGTAAAGGCAAGCGAGCCGGTGCCCGTCAACGGGCGTAGCAGTCCTAATGGCAGTACCTCGCCGGGTACGCCCCAGCTTTTGATCCATGGCGTTACCCAGGATATCAAGTAATCCAGAGCGCCGGACGCTCGAAAAATGCTGATAGCCACCATCATGCCCACGAGATGAGGAATAATGCTGATGGCCGTGGAGAAGCCATCTTTGGCTCCATCGACAAAGGAATCGTAGACGGGTACCTTTTTGGCATAGGCATATAAAGGAATAAAGGCAAGAATAGCAGGAATGGCCCAAGTCGATACGAGGTTAATGAAATAGAGCATGCCGCCCTCATCCTTTCCAGGTGATGTTCCTTCCCTTGGCAGCCGTCATTCCTGATCGTGAAACGGGCGGCGTAGCGGGAGAGGACGCAGATACTGGCGTAGTCTGTGGTCCCTGTGTCTTTTGTGGCGGAAATGTTGATGTCGATGGCGGACTGGCTGGAGGCCGACGCAGCTCCCGACTACGGTACCAGCGATCCGCAGCAATTGCGGCAAAGGTGGCTATCGCAGTCGCCACCAGCGTCGTCCCGACAATTTCCGTCGGATTGGCGGAATGATAATTGAGCCGGATCGCGATCAGCGTGGTAGGAATAAGCGTAATGCTGGCCGTGTTCAAAGCGAGCAGCGTACACATAGCGGGTGTAGCGGTCTGCTTGTCGGGATTCAGAGATTGCAGCTCTTGCATCGCCTTAATGCCCATCGGAGTTGCTGCATTGCCCAAGCCGAGCAGATTAGCGCTCATATTAGACAAGATATACCCCATAGCCGGATGATTACGCGGAACATCAGGAAACAGAAAAGCTACTAGCGGGGCGAGCAGTTTGGATATTTTCTGTAAAAGCCCGCCATCTTCCGCCAGCTTCATCATACCCATCCAGAACACAAGCACACTAATTAGTCCAAAGCATACCGTGACGCCCGTAGCCGCCCCATCAAATGCCGCCTTGGTCACCACTTCAATATTCCCTTGCGCGGCGGCAAACACAAATCCAATACAAATCAGGGCTACCCATATGAGATGAATCAAGGCCGGTCCCTCCCTTTCACCAATGAATGTAAACTAACCCCTATGCTCCAAACAGATTTCTTAAAACTGCGCTCCATCCGCTCGCCCAGGTGCGCTCTTGATTGCCGCCGCTTGCGGAAGCTTGTGGAGTCGGCATTTCCTGTTGTGGTTGTACTGTGTTTGGATTGGGTAGCTTGCTACCTTTATCATACACAGGTACGGAGCCAATAAGCTTGCCGTACAGCAGAAACTCAACACGTCCGCGTAAGCCGAAGGATACGTCAGTTCTGTTAGAGTGGGACTTTTTATACAGGACTAGTCTTTTGCGCAGTTGCGCCTTCTCCCCATCATGCAAAGGATAAGCGAAGCTTGTGCCAGTCAAGAGCGGATAACCGTCAATCGGTTGTTGCTTGTCCGTAATCGGAATAAGTGGATAATATTGGAATCCGTAGTCGAGCATGCGGGCATGGTCGTTCCAATCGTCTCCATCATTTAAGGTAACAGCGGCAAGCTGGCGACCGCCCCGTGTAGCTGAGCTGACCAGACAGCGAAACGCTTTTTTCGTAAAACCCGTTTTTACACCATCAGCTCCCTCATAGAGCCTCAGCATCTTGTTCTTGTTATGCCATGAATAATCCCATGATTCATTCGGATTAGGCGCTTTTTTTAACTCCGTCTTCACAATGCGGGCAAAGGTCGGATTATGCAGCGCATAAGCGGTAAGCCGGGCCATATCATTGGCAGAGGAATAGTGACCCTCGGCATCCAGTCCATGCGGATTAGCAAAGTGGGAATGGCTTAGTCCAAGCTCAACCGCCTTCTCATTCATCAAATGAACAAATCCCTCCTCCGTCCCTCCCACATGCTCAGCAATGGCGGAAGCCGCATCGTTACCGGAACGGAGCATCAAGCCGTACAGCATATTTTCCAGTGTCATTTGTTCACCCTTTTGTAGAAAAAGCGAGGAACCCTCTTTGGCAAAAGCCGTCGGACTCACCTTTACCGGATCCTGCAAGCGTCCATGTTCGATGGCTACGATCGCGGTCATGATTTTGGTCAAACTGGCAATTCGCAGCTCTCGGTCACCCTCGGCGGAATATATGATTCTTCCTGAAGTGACATCTATAAGAGAGGCAGCCTGCGCATGTGTTGTAAAAACAGGTGGAACTTCCTCCTTCTTTACTGCCCCCCGAACAGGCTGCGGATCCAGTAATGTGAGCGGGAATGTCAGGACGAGCAGCACTGCCAGCGGCAACACAAATGCACGTGTCTTGGGCAAAAGCTGACTGTGGCCCGTTTGGATTGTTGGCTTTCTTTTAAACATTTGGATTCCTCCGGTTTTGAACAAGTCTTGTACCATTCTATGTCCAAGCTGTTCAAAGTATGTCCACCTTTATAGCAGAAAATCCCTCCAGAGATAATGGTGTACCGTCCCTTTCTTCCGCTTACTTTTTGAAGGAAACCAGGCAACTTGCACTCTAGATGACATATATATAATAGTTACTAAACTTGATGAATGAATGGAGGTACCCACATGCAGCGGCAACAGTTTGAAACGACCTTAAGAAGCCGAATTGTCGAGGCAGCGGAAGCCTTGAATCAAAGCGGTGTATCCTTTGCCACCTTTGATACCGCACGCTGTAACGAGCAATTTTGGAATTTTACAGAAAAAGGCGGATTTCAGATTAAAGCAGGTGTCACTCCGGCGCAGGGGATCAGGGATATTTTTGAGAATGGACATAAATATGCCTTTGAGTGTGCGACAGCTATGGTCATTGTGCTCTACAAAGGAGTGCTGGATTCCATTCTGGAAAGTGAATTTAATCGGATTTTTGCCGATATGCTGCTGTATGATTGGCACTATGACAGTGATCTCAGACTCATACAGGAGCAAGGGAGTCACAAGGCTGTTCCTGGCGATATTCTGTATTTCAATAATCCTGATGTATCACCCGAAACGCCGGAGTGGAAAGGAGAAAATGTTGTCAAGCTAAGGGAAGACTCGTTTTATGGTCACGGCATCGGCATTCGCACAGCCGAAGGCATCATTGACTCCCTCAATCGTCATCGACGACCGGGGGCCACCACTTCTGCTTATTTGACAAATGAAGTGATCTACCCCGATTTTGCCTATCTGTCGCAGTTTGCCCCTGAAGGAAACCGGGAAGAAGAACTTGCGCTGAGCCCTTCACAAGAGCACCCTCCCCGTATACATGCGAGCATTGGTGGAAGACAGTATATCCGTGCATAAAAGTACTTTGGTTAGGTGTATGTAAAAAAAGAGGGTGTTCCTTAGCCAATAGCTGACTTTGGAACACCCTCCTGTGCTAAAAATCCTACTCCATGCCGTTACAAAGAAGCTGGGCCAGTGTGATTGTGATCTGTGTTAACATCTACCGGGACCTGTGGAGGCGGAGTATGCATATCCACGTCGGCATTCCGGAAGATAGATTGGACTTTATCAATCAGGTATGGTGTAGAGTCGATCAATTTTTCAATCAGATGAGTCTGATTATCCAGCGGAACGATTTGTGCACCTTGTTTGCCAACAACCAAAAAAGCGATTGGATGAATGGATACCCCGCCACCGCTACCGCCACCAAAAGGATGTCCTTCCTTGCCGCTGTGAGCACCTGACGACGAGGATGTATGAAGCGCCTCTTCATCTACATTAAAATCGCTGCCCCCGGCTGCGAAGCCAAATCCCACCTTACTAATCGGCAAAATAACGGAACCATCGGGTGTTTCCACCGCGTCCCCCACAATCGTATTCACGTCCACCATGGCTTTGATGTTCTCCATGGCGGTTTGCATGAGCCCTTGAATCGGGTGATCTGACATGATTATTCCTCCTCTGCTTTGTTCAAGCGTAGACTGCCTTTTCTTACGCTATTGTGCGCAGGGTTCAAGGAAATATGTATGGCTCATTATTCCTCATGCTTTATTGGTTGCTTGGAGAATACCCGTTTCCACGCCTCTGCACCACCTGGTACGCGCCATATGCGGTAAGCCAGCATGAGCATCGAATAAACGACATAACCCAGTGAAATACTTGCCTCACAGGTCAAAGTGGTAGTAAAACGTAGGCGATCCACCCAATAAGGCACGACAAACAGCTTAGGTGTGCAGTTCATGCGCACAAAGCTGGAGGCAAAACCGATCAGTGACGTTTTCAGCCCCCACAGTATCCCGGTAGAGGTAGCTGTATAAGCAGCGTCAGCAAGACTGATATTGGTGGACCATTCCATTTTCGACATTGTCACATGGGCTAGTGTATGACGTATCCATCGTTGGAAGGACCTCGTTCCTTTCAGCAGTATCCGAACGTCGTGTATAAATCGCTTAATTTTCTCTTTATCGATGGTGCCGCTGTCAATGGTGGCGTCGGTTTTATGTATGTTTTTGTTGCGATCGAGTCGATAGAGAAGCCCTTTTTGCAAACCAGCCAGCAGAATAGCCGGAATGTCATAATTTATTTTAATCCACCCGTACAGAAATCTGATCTCCAGATGCGCCCGGTCATCAGTATCATGCTTGGCAATATCCAGCTTCAATCGGATACGGGAGAGCAGAACAGCCAGCACAAGTAACAAAACGACGATGATGGCGATACCGATCCATTTCCACACTGGCGAGTCCTCCCTGCCTTTTTTCTCCATGGATATACCATGGCAAAAATAGTATGGCCCTTCGCCCGGAAAACATGCATCCTGAAATGCTAAACAGCCAGCTCCCATTACGCGGGGACTGGCTGTTTACTAAATTTCGAACCTGTAACAATGAAGAGGAACCCGTATAAAAGGCTTCTGTCAGGCATCAAGATTCCGTATTATTCATATCCGGCTGACTGCTCTCCAAACGTTCGAACAACAATTGTGTCTCTTCCTCCAAATGTTCCGAGTCCTCAAACAACTCAGGCTGCGGCAAATCCGCCAAAGAACCCAAACCAAAATAATCCAGAAATGACTTCGTCGTACCATACAAAATCGGCCGTCCTATAGCCTCAGCCCGACCTTTTTCCTCAATAAGCTCCTTGTTGACCAGAGTATGTATGGCCCGCTCAGATTTGACACCGCGAATATCTTCGATTTCAATTCTTGTAATGGGCTGGCGATAGGCCACAATGGCAAGTGTCTCCAAAGCTGCTTGCGACAGCGAGGCACGTGCCGGAGAGTAGGCGAGATTTTCAAAATAAGGTGCATGTTCGGATAAGGTTGCCAACTGATAGTGACCGGCGATACGGACAATTTGCAGACCTCTTCCTCCCTGCTCCATGTCCTGCTTCATATCCTCCAGACCCTTTTCAACCAGCTCTTGCTGCTGCTCTACAATGTCGGCGATCTGCTTGGCGGACAACCCTTCCTCTCCCGCGAGAAACAGCAGTCCCTCAATAATTGATTTCAGCTTCAGATAATCCATTAACCCGTAAATCCCCTCTCCACTCCATTACAATATCATCGAAAAGTTTCTCCTGATAGCAGAAAATCTGTTTCATTTTCATCAGTTCGAGGATAGCCAAAAAGGTGACTACCACTTCATGCCTATACATATCCTCATGCATCAGCTTGGAGAATAAAAGCCGTCCCCCCGTTCCCACCAGCTCCAACGCCCCGATAACCTGCCGAATACGGTCCTTGACCGAAATCTCATCTCGGTGAATACGGGTTACCGTCGTACGTCGTTCAGCTTTTCTCAGTGCACGCTGAAAAGCCGCGACCAAATCGCTTGCATGCAGCCCGTGCACGGGATTGGCAGGTTCGGTGGGCAGGAATGCGCTCAGATCCTCCGGTTCCTTGCCATAGATCAGACTTCGTTCCCATTCACGTTCGCTCAGATGGCGGGCAATCCCTTTATATTTACGATACTCCACCAGCTTGCGAACCAGTTCATCCCGTGGATCATAATCCTCTTCTTCATAAAAATCCAAATCGTCATATTCCATTACAGGTGGCTTGGGAAGCAGCAATTTACTCTTAATGGATAAGAGCGTCGCCGCCATTACCAGAAACTCGCTCGTAATGTCCAGTTCCAGCTCCTGCATACTGTGCAAAAAAGCCATATACTGATCGGTAATATCACTAATAGGGATATCCTGAATATCGATCTCGGCCTTATCAATCAGATGCAACAGCAGATCCAGCGGACCCTCGAATGTTTCTAGCTTGTAATTTACGACTGTCAATATGCTTCCCCCTGCCTTACTCCAATCATCATTCAACAATACCTTTCCCCGTTAGCACTTATGCTCGACTTTATCAATCCCTCTTTCTGTAGTATATACGTCATCGCCTTGCTTAACAATCCAATCCCATTTTCCGGCTATAGTTATGCCGTTCCATTCAGATGTTCACAAAATTAAAACTGCTTGCCCAGATTCGCCATCTCAATCGCAGCCAGCGCTGAATCCCAGCCTTTATTACCAGCCTTCGTACCTGCACGCTCAATAGCCTGCTCTATGTTTTCCGTCGTCACTACACCGAAAATAACAGGCACACCTGTTTTCAGACTGCTTGCCGCCACACCCTTGGCCACTTCATTGCAGACGATATCATAATGCGAGGTAGAACCACGAATCACCGTACCCAGCGTAATAACAGCATCGTATTTACCGCTTGCAGCCATTTTTTGAGCAATTAGTGAAATTTCAAAAGCGCCTGGCACCCAGGCCACATCAATCTCATCTTCCCCCGCTCCATGCCGCTGAAGTGCGTCGATTGCACCACTTAACAGCTTACTCGTAATAAACTCATTAAACCGGCCCACTACAATACCATACTTCAAACCATCCGATACGAGATTACCTTCCAGAAAACGTGCCATATGAATCAACCTCTCTTTTTTAAAATAATGAGTTGCAAAACTGTACTTACAATGACATACGACGACGATAATCAATCAAATCCTGAATACTGATCAGCTTCAAATGATGACGCTTGGCGATCACTGCCAAATCAGGTACCCGAGCCATGGACCCATCTTCCTTTATAATTTCGCAAATGACCCCGGCGGGTTTGGAGCCGCAGAGCCGGGCCAGATCAACAGCCGCCTCGGTATGACCCGCACGCTGCAAAACACCCCCATCGTGGGCGATCAGCGGAAACATGTGACCTGGCTTGCGGAAATCACTTCCTGTGGCTGTTTCGTCGGTCAGCGCACGCACGGTCAATGAACGCTCGGCTGCTGAAATCCCCGTTGTCGTTTCTCTGTGATCCACCGACACGGTAAAGGCTGTGCCGTGGAAATCTGTATTTTGCTCCACCATCGGCTGCAATTCCAGTGCCTCGGCTCTTTGCCCTGTAATCGGCACACAGACCAACCCGCGGCCTTCGGTAATCATGAAATTAATGACCTCGGGGGACGCCTTTTCAGCCAGAGCGATAAAATCGCCTTCGTTTTCCCGTTGCTCATCATCCACCACGATCACGACTTTACCGTTCTTTAGTTCCTCCAGCGCTTCTTCAATGGAATCCAGACGAATTTCCATTTCCTGCTCCAACACACCATACTCCACGACGTCAGCCACTATGTTTGAATGGCTCTCTCTACTCCCGCTTTCCATTACGCTTTCCTCCTTATTTCTTATGGCATCAGGCAAAGCCGTGCTTCGCCAAATAATCCAGACTCATAGGAGCTTTCTCTGTTCCCTCCGTCACTGCTAATTTTCCGTAGTTCAAAAGCTGCTCCACATATTTGCCTAAGATGTCGCATTCAATATTGACGGAGTCTCCCTCACGTTTGGCCTGCAAGGCCGTCTCGGATAAAGTATGGGGGATGATAGATACGGCAAAGGTATCTCCCGTGCGCTGGGCAACCGTAAGGCTGATACCGTCGAGAGTAATCGAGCCTTTGAGAAGAATATATTTGAATATTGCCTGATCAGTAGGAGCGACTTCATACACAACCGCATTCTGGTCTGAGGTCACCCGACGAATCGTGCCCGTTCCATCCACATGTCCTTGTACGATATGCCCTCCGAACCTGCCGTTCGCCACCATAGCCCGTTCCAAATTGACCTGGCTACCGGATTTCAGCTCCTTCAAATTACTGCTGCGAAAGGTTTGCGGCATCACGTCTACCTTAAAATTCTTAGTACCCACCTGTGTTGCGGTCAGACAAACACCATTCACGGAAACACTGTCTCCTATTTTCAAATCGCCCAATACCACAGCACCTGTAATGCCCAGCACCATCGCTTCTCCGCTTCTGGAAATCTGCTGAATCCGTCCCACCTCCTCGACCAATCCGGTAAACATGCCTTCACTCCTTTCCATCTAAAGTTCAGTTTATTCCTGATTCATCAGGGTAAGCGCAAAAAACCCCCAGTCCGGATCATATCCGTCATGGGGGTGATGAGAGTCGAATTTGCAGTATGCAAGCGCAGTCCATATACATCCTGAGACCACATGAATAACAAGCTTGCCAATAGAAAGCATGAATGTGCATACGACCAAATACGCTCAGAAGCATCTCCGAAAAAAGCTTGAAGAACAAGCAATCTTCCGTATGCTATCTGCAACGAAATAAGCCGTACGTACCATTACGTATGCTAAAAATCGGCACATGTCACGTCATGCACATGCGCTTCGTATCCTTCTCCCATCCAGACTATACTGTCGGTCCCGGAATTGCACCAGGTCCACCGTCTGCTGATCGTTCAGCATCCGGGTCACGGACTAAGCCGCGCTGTTCATCGCAGAAGCTATGTACAGACACGTCATCACCGCCGGTGGGGAATTGCGCCCCGCCCCGAAGGATCTTGCTCTTATTTAATTGAATTAGCATTAAACTTGTTACGTATATTAGCACCGACTTCTAAAAAAAGCAAGTTATCGGATAGAAGCTCCTGCTTTTGTTTTAACATATTGGCTGGAAAGCTCCTCAAACCAGGTTTTATCATTCATATGAAGCGCCAGATCAATCAGATCAGCCAGTTCTTCCAGGCCGAGCTGTGTAGCATGGTCAAAGGTAATAACCGCTGAAGCCGTGGGTCCGTGACCTCCTTCAGAGCATGCGTCATAATCCAACCGTACCTCAACATGCCCGTCAATAAACTCACATTTTAGAAAATAAATAATTTCACACATTAATATCGGACGCACCTGCGTCTCCAGCACACAATCCATCACCTTGGCGGAATAATGCTGGTTCGTCAGCGTGAATTTGTGATCCGTCGCTGCCAGCGATGTCCGTCCAAAGTCATACGTAAATTTCAGTTCCACTGGCGTGATATTCATGACCTTGGGTATTTGCTTCTTTATAATTTCGATTATTTCAACTGTATTCAGCTTAATCATACCTGCACCTCATTGCATCTTAAAATTCAGAGAAAGCTCTAATTCAATATGTTTCACGTAGGCCTTCACTCCTATATCGGAAATCATTACCTGATTTTTTATGCTTCATCCCATAAACGACAAAAAAGATTCTTCGCGCAACAAGCGCAAAGAATCTTGATCGTACCGGTGCCGCAATATCTTATAACAATGTTCAAATTTTATTATGCAAAAAAATTGGATTATAGCTCCGAAATTTCATGTTTCTTTTTCAGGATACTCCAGCGGCGTTCAATCTCCTGCTCAAAGGTAGCCAGCGTGGCTTCCTCCTTGAGAAGATGTTTTGTTTTGCCCATTAATTTGAGCCATTCTGCGGCTGGAATCCGTTTTCCCTTGTCCTCCGGATTGTACGTAATCGTCGTACTGCCTTGCTCAATCTCGTACAGCGGGAAAAAGCAAGACTCCACAGCTGCACCCACAATGCTGGTACCCAGTCTATCCTCGGATTTCCAGTTCAGTGGACAGGCGCACAGGATTTTACCATAGGCCGTTCCCACGTTATTGGCATACCATTGTGCCTTGGCCGCTTTACGCAGCATATCCTGCGGATGGCTTTCCGCTGCCGTGAAGGCATATGGAATATTGCAGGCAGCCATAATTTGCACCGTATCCTTGTGGTGACCCTGCTTGCCTTTTTGCATTTTCCCTACGCCTGATGTGCTTGTCATGTGACCTACCGGAGTCGAGTACGATTGCTGCGAGCCTGTATTCATGTAGCCCTCATTATCATATTCCAGCATGATCAGCTTATGATTACGCAGTGCAGCCCCGATAGCCGACCCCATGCCAATATCCATCCCGCCGTCACCACTGATCATTATAAAGGTCGGGTCATCTGCCATCTCAATCTCATTGCGGCGCTTCATCTCCATATAAGCCTCCAGCGCTCCAGAGAGTGTAGCAGCCCCATTTTGAAAAAGATTATGAATCATAGGCTGCTTGTGTGATGTATACGGATAACCTGTCGTCACCACGTATACGCAGCCTGTTTGGAACAGCACGACGATATCGCCTTCGATGCCTTTGAAAAACAGCTCCAGCGCAGACAACGCTCCACAGCCCGGACACGCCCCATGACCCGGTGTGAGACGGCGTGGTTTGGTCGTCAGCGAGCGCAGCGGCGGTACCTTGACCTTGAGCTTGCCGGTCGCCTCATCCGGCGTCACCTGAATCAGACCGGTACGGTATGCATCCCCCCGTGGCGGCTGCATAACCTGCGGCATGACCTTGTCCGGGGACCCTGGATTAAGCCCGTAATAATCAAATGGCTTCACGATCCGTCCGGCTTCCGCCGCCTCAATCGCAAGCTGGAAGAACGCCTCAGCGTCTTCCGCATAAAAATCCTTGCCGCCCAAGCCAAAGATGCGGCACAATACAAGCGTCCGGTTCAGCGGGTCCTCCTGCAAGGCCGCCTTGATTTCGTGCGTCAAATTACCGCCATCGGCGCCGTACGAATCCGCACGTTCACCCACCAGCAGCGCCTTGACATGGCGCAATGTCTCACGCAGCTGCGCGGCCGGAAGCGGTCGAATGATATTCGGACGAATCACACCAGCCTTAATGCCACGCGCGCGGAGCTGATCGGCTACATCCTTGGCCGATTCAGCCGCTGAATTCAACAGGAATATTGCAACCTCGGCATCCTCCATATGATAGAGATCCAAAATCGGATATTCCCGCCCGGATAATGCGGCATATTCTGCGGCTACCTGCTCATATACTCCTTCTGACCGCTTTAACGCCTCGGATAACTGAGCATGATTATTCGTCAGGTCATCGCCATTCATATGCGCCCCGACAGTAACCGGATGGTCAAAATCGGAAATATTCGGATAATTCAGATTCGGATTTGGCCCCACAAAACCACGCACAGTTTCGGCATCAGCAAAATATTGCACCTTACGCTTCTGATGGGACGTGTAAAAACCGTCATAAGCGACCATCACAGGCAGTCTAACATCGCTGTGCTCTGCGATTTTCAGCGCCATGATGTTCATATCATACACAGCCTGCGGCGTACTTGCGGTCAAAATCACCCAGCCTGTATTCAAACCATAATACAAGTCTGAGTGATCCCCACGGATATCCAGCGGGCCACTGATAGCCCGGGTCACCAGATTCATAACCATAGGAAAACGAGTGCCTGACTGCACAGGCAACTGCTCCAGCATATACAGGAAGCCTTGCGAACTTGTTGCATTCACAACCCTCGCTCCCGCTGCGGCAGCACCATAGCATATCCCTGCCGATCCATGCTCACCGTCTGCTGCAACCAGCTTAATGTCATGCTGACCTCTCGTTCTCATCTGATCCAGATATTGCGCCACCTCGGTCGAGGGTGTGATCGGAAAATATCCCATCATATGATAATTGATCTGCGCAGCCGCCGTAGCCGCCATTTCATTGCCGGATTCGAACGTTGTCACCTGTGCGGCGCCTGTCTGCTTGAGCTCCTCCTCCAGTTTCGCCATTACACACGGCCTCCTTCATATACCGGAAATTGATGGGCAACCCGATGCTGCTCCGCCCATCCCCATTGCTCACGACGCGAGCTTAATGCCCCCGACGGGCAAATATCTACGCATTTCAAGCATCCTTTGCAATACTGGTAATCAATCCCTTGCAAAAATGGCAGCATTCTTCCCCGTTTGTCCGCCTGCTCTTCCCATACAAAACAGTAATCCGGGCAAATCGAATCACACTTGGCACAATGTGTACATTTATCAGCTTCATATTCAGGCACAAAGCCCTGACGTGAACCGCTGACATCTCTCGTCATGCTGTTTCCCTGCGTGGCTATAATACCTCCCGAGGGTTGTGTTTCATAGCCCAGCAAAGGCTGCGGCCGTTCAAAAATGTGATCCTGGGCAGCGTTTGTAACTGGATATACGTGCAGTTCCATTTCCTCAAAGCCCCGGTTAAACGTACGCAAATTAGGCTCCACCAGTTGTGGATTTTTCTTCTCAAACGTACTGCGAATGACCGATCTCATCGCCTCCGGATCTAAAAAATCACAGACACGGAACAGCGCACCCAACATGGACGTGTTCAGCTTGGTCCGCTCCTCCAGTGCGATTCCCATCGCATCCACTACCGCCAGCGTACCGGATACTAGCCCCAAATCAGCCCGTATTTCCTCTGCCGGACGCGTGGAATTGACCACAACGATCCCATCCGCTGGAAGCCCACTGATGACATTGACCGTTTTGTACAATGTTTCATGAAAAATACCTACCACATGCGGTTGCTCGATCGGACTGTGATCACGGATATCGACCCCGGGATCACAAAAGCGTACAAAGCTTTTGACCGGGGTTCCCTTTTTTTCCGAACCGTAGGACGCGAAATTGGAAGCATTTAGCCCCAGACCAAGCACGCCCGTTTCGGCCAGCATTTTTCCAGCCAGATTAGCGCCGAGTCCACCAATGGATTCCAGCCGGATTTCAAAAAATCCAAGTCGATTTGTGCGTGTTAATATAGACAAAGTGATAAGCCCCCTTCTTTTGCAACCATTACTGTGCTGTAAAACTCATAACTAAAAATGGAAAATGCATTCTAATGAAAAGGCTATCACAACACTTACTTTTCGAATGTGATTTTATTCACTTCAAGACCCGCATGTACGCGAAAATCAGCAAACCGTCAAACAAAAGACAACAAAAAGCCGCTCTGTCCAAAGACAGAACGGCTTAGGTGTAACGTTATACAAAAAGATCATGCATTTAACGGTATATTACGCGTCAAATACTTTAACCTCTTTCATTTTGTCGCCTTGTTTTACAGCATCAATGAATTCCATACCTTTGGTCACTTGACCAAATACAGTATGTACTCCATCCAAATGCGGCTGTGGAGCGTAACAGATAAAGAACTGGCTTCCGCCTGTGTTACGGCCTGCATGCGCCATGGACAGAACGCCCTTGGCATGCTTCGTTGTGTTCGTAGCTGTTTCGCAGTCGATTGTGTAGCCAGGGCCGCCTGTGCCTGTTCCATTAGGACAACCACCTTGGGCAACAAAGCCTGGAATTACACGGTGAAAGCTCAAGCCGTTGTAGTAGCCGCTGTTTGCCAGCTTTTCAAAGTTAGCAACCGTGTTTGGCGCTTCTTCTGGAAAAAAATCAATTTCGACGATACCGCCATTTTCAAGATCTATTCTACCTTTTTTCATTGTTTGTAGCTCCTTTTCAACCTGTTTTGAAAGCTAAATAGCATCAAGTTCCAGTTTACTATGAATTGCCGCTCTTAGCAAAGCCTTGTCCAAAAAAGAGACCATTATCCCCGGTATATCACTTCCGGCTAAATGGTCTACTTCGTCACGCTTATCAAAATCAGGAAGAAACCGTTATCTTGGCATTGGGATGAACCGATGAACCGGCTTGGTCACGAACCAGGCGCTGTGGCACGACATCATTCCGAACGATATCCTCATAGCTTTCCCGGCGCACCACCAGCTCGGCCTCACCATTGTTTACAAATACAACCGCTGGTCGGCGTATCCGGTTATAATTACTCGCCATAGAATAATTGTAGGCTCCGGTTGAAGCAACAGCGAGCAAATCCCCGTTGGTCGGACGCGGCAGCTCCACATCCCAAATGAGCATATCGCCGCTTTCACAGCATTTGCCCGCAATGGATACCGTCTCCTCGTTCGCATCGTACGCTCGGTTAGCCAGCATGGCTTCATACCTCGCCTGATATAGCGCTGGACGCGGATTATCCGTCATTCCACCGTCCACCGAGACGTATTTCCGTACCTGCGGAATATCCTTGATACTTCCTACCGTGTATAAGGTTGTGCCTGAATCGCCCACAATACTGCGTCCCGGCTCAATCCAGATTTCTGGAAGCTCATCATAAAGCCCGGAAAAATGAGTTTTTACCGCTTCGCCGATAGCCTGCACATAAGTGGAAATTTTCAGTGGTGTATCCTCTTCTGTGTAACGAATGCCAAATCCCCCACCTAGATTAATAACCTTGAAAGAAAACTGAAGCTGTTCCTTGATTTCTCTGCAAAAAGCGGCAACCCGTTCGGCAGCCATTTGGAAGCCGTTCACTTCAAAAATTTGCGATCCGATATGGGAATGTACCCCCAGTAAGTTCAGATGATCCAGCCTGATAACCTGCTCCACCGCATGGCGTGCTGTACCGTTCGCAATGTCAAAACCGAACTTTGAATCCTCTTGCCCTGTGGCCATATATTCGTGCGTATGCGCTTCAACCCCCGGTGTAACCCGCAATAAAATATTTACCTGCTGTTTCCGCTCGGAGGCAAGGGCCTGAAGCAAATGCAGTTCCATCTCGCTGTCGACCACGAAGCAACCAATTTGCGCATCTAGCGCCATTTCAATTTCTTCCGGTGTTTTGTTGTTGCCGTGAAAATGGATTCGCTCTGCCGGAAATCCAGCTTGCATCGCGGTGAACAGTTCTCCACTGGAAACGACGTCGAGCGACATCCCTTCTTCTGCAGCCAAAGCACACATCGCCATTACGCAAAATGCTTTGCTTGCATAAGCGACTTGAAACTTCAAGCCGGTTTCACGAAAAGCTTCTATAAACTCCCGGCAACGCTGGCGTACTAACTGTTCATCTACAATATATAGCGGTGTTCCAAAACGCTCCTTCAAAAACGTTGTATCACATCCGCCAATCTCCAAATGTCCATTGCTGTTAATTTTACTGCTTCCATGCAAATACATGTTCTGGCGCCTCTCTTTCTGGAACAAACAAGTCATATTCCATCGAATGTTAACACCAGTATAGCAAAAAAAGCATCAAGAAGAATGGATTTTTATGCAGATCATTTATATTAATGTTCTTGCCTGTTGCCAGAGTTCGAATCCGTGCTTGCATCCGTGTTCGGCATACGCGTATTGTCCCGCGTTTTGTTAGATGATGGACGGTTAGGCGCATTCAGCACAGGCATACGGAACAAGATGGAAGCCATCGCCTTGGCATTAAAAGGAATGAACGGCCACAGGTAGGAAGAGTTATATGACCGATGCAGCGTCAGCATCAAAATGATCAGTGTCGTGCCTACAATAAAACCCGGAACGTGGAAAATAGCCACAGCGATCAGCAAAAACAGCCGGATGAGCCGATTCGCCAATCCCAATTCATAGCTCGGCGTTGCAAACATCCCGATAGCAGCCACAGCCATATACAGCACAACTTCGTTGACGAAAAGTCCCGTTTTGACCGCAATATCCCCGACCAAAATGGCGGCGATCAAGCCCATCGCGGAAGCCAGTGGTGTCGGTGTATGGACAGCCGCCATGCGCATTAGATCGACCCCTAGCTCCACAATGATGAACTGGGCAATTAACGGTAGATGGGCTTCCTTTTGAGGACCGATAAAATCGAGAAACGCCGGTTTTAGCTCGGGATTGATGACCATAAGCAGCCACATCGGAAGCAAAAACATCGAGGCAAAAATTCCTATAAAGCGAACCCAGCGCAAATAGCTCCCCATAAAAGCCGTTTGCCGATTCTCTTCTGCATGCTGACAAAGGTCAAAAAAGGTGGTAGGCAAGATCATCACGCTGGGTGAGGTATCGACGAAAATAACGACTCGCCCTTCCATAATATGCGAAGCCACGACATCTGGTCGCTCCGAATACCGTACTAATGGATATGGATTCCAACCTTTATTAATTATCGTCTCCTCTAATTGCTTATCCGCCAGCGGGATGCCGTCCAGATCGACGTTTTTAATTTTGTCGCGTACGGTATCCACCATCACTTTATCCACGATATCATCAATGTAGCCCAAGCATACGTCTGTCCGGGTGCGACGCCCAACCTGCATCGCCTCAAATTTAAGGCCGGGGTCCCGCAAACGGCGGCGAACCAGACCCACATTTGTCAGCATCGTCTCTGTAAAGCCGTCACGGGCACCGCGTACGACGCGCTCCAGTGACGGCTCTTCGGGATTGCGTACCGGGTAATTACGGGTGTCCAAAATGATCGAAAAGCGCTCACCTTCCATAAAAAAGGCGCTATAGCCTGTCAGCACCTTATTGATGACAACTGACATTTTGTCCGTCTTTTCCACCTGAATATGCGGAATATAATTTTCAAAATACGATTGCAGTCCGTCCGTAGACAAATCATCCGGTGTCAGATAGGTGAGCCGCTTTAGCACTTCAACCATGACCAGGTCCTTGGCAAAGGTATTCAGAAACAGATAGCCGATATGACGCCCGCCTAGTGTCATCTCCCTGAATACGACATCAAAGGTCTCTCCCAGACCGATTACTGTTTTGAGTGTTTCCTGATTTTCCTTCATTCTTGGCGATATATCATCCTTAGCCTGCCAATAAAGAACGGATTCCTCTACGTTATCAGAACGCTCACTCTCTTTTTTATGCTTAAAATCTGCTGACTCCTGTGCCTGCCTTTTTTTCCACGGGCTCATCTCTTCCTTGCCAGCAGTATGACCTTCATTCCCGATGACTCCGTCCTCCTGATGTTCTTGATCCGGTGTATGCTCCATATCTCTTGCCCCCTTCACTTTCCTTGTTAACGGTTGTATACGAACCAGTCAAAAAACGAACCCGTCACCTTACCCAGCACCATCGCCATCAGCAGACCAAACATATACACGGTCATATGGAGACGTTTGGCGAGTATAGGCAAGAGATTCAGTACCTCCGTCAATGCTGCGGCAAGTAAACCGATAAACACTCCGCAAAACAACCCGGGTATCCATGTAAGTACGCCCGGCAACGGCAAGCATATATTCCAAAAATCGGCCACCGTTCCCACCACTGAACCCAAAATCATAGACTTTTCGTACGCTCGTGATTGGTTATAGGTACGGGTAAGCTGTGCAAGCCTGGGAATCATATCCAGCACAATAAAAAGTGCGATCACGCCACCACCCACCGCAACGCCTCCGGCGATACCTAAAATGATCTGAAGTGCACCCTGTACATACATCATCATCGACGCTTATCCTTCGTAGGCATGCGGGCCATCTTTTCATATTCCTCCGCCACTACGTACTGATCCACATTTTCCTGATACAGATACATTTCCACTTCCAGCGGCGTTGGCTCCTCGTTCCATTTTTTTTTAAACAAATGATTAAAGAACACGATCATACCGAAGCCGATGCCGATCGAATACGCAATCTGGAAGAGATATGGATGCTCATCCTTGTGTCCGGTAATCATTTCAACAATCCGCACCTGCACCTCCATCATGCTGACGTCAGCGTGGAAATTCATAATCGTAAGCGCAGATCCAAAGAACAGAAGCAACCATACCAGAACAAACAATATTCTGGATGGCTTACGCGGTTTCTCCACGATTTCCACAAGCACATGCGGCTTGCCGAGAGATTCCACGACGACACCCGGAATGCGTTCTCTAATTTTCGAAATGATTTGCAACATGTCCACCAGTATCAGATTACCGTCCTGCTGCTGCGGTCGCTTAAGAACAAGCTCCAGCAGATCGTTTTCCCATTCGGGATCTGCCAGCAGATGGGCTACATCTCCCAAACGCAAGTCATGCCCCTGTGACATGCGTACACGACTGCGGAGACGTAAATAGACTATGGGAGCCACTGTAGGAGCCGGATTATGAGTCATCCGATCCCCTCCTTATCCTCGTAATTACCGTTTAGTATGAGGCGAAGCCATGAAACATATTCTGTGCCCTTTCTTTTTCTCAACGCAAAAAGGGTATCCCCGACCGCTAACATGGCTTGGGAGTACCCTTTGGAATTACGTTTCATGAGAATTCAGCAAAAATTCTCACAGATATTATTGAGCAATCTGATCACGAATCGACTGTAAAATCTTTTTTTCCAGCCGCGATACCTGCACCTGGGAAATACCAAGACGGCTTGCGACCTCTGATTGGGTCTGATCGCGATAATAACGCAAATATACAATGAGCCGTTCCCGCTCAGTCAGCCCACCGATAGCCTCATTCAGCGCCAGCTTGTCGAACCATCGCTCCTGCGATTCATCAGCAATCTGATCCATCAGCGTAATCGGATCACCGTCATTTTCGAACACGGTTTCGTGAATCGAGGTTGGCGGCTTGTTAGCCTCCTGGGCAAAAACAACATCCTCTGGTGTAACTCCCAGTTCATCTGCGACTTCCTTGATCGTAGGTAAACGGTTCAGCCGTTTGGATAGCTCGTCCTTCATTTTGCGGACCTTATTGGCCGTCTCCTTTAAGGAGCGGCTAACCTTGAGCGTGCCGTCATCGCGCAGAAAACGTTGAATTTCCCCAATAATCATCGGGACCGCATATGTTGAAAATTTGACTTCATAGCTTAGATCGAATTTGTCCACCGATTTTAACAAACCGATGCAGCCGATCTGAAAAAGATCGTCAGGTTCATATCCCCGGTTCATAAAGCGCTGCACGACAGACCAGACGAGCCGGATATTACTATTGACCAGTGTCTCACGGGCATCATTATCACCGGATTGACTCAGTGCAATGAGCCGTTTGACTTCCGCATCCTCCAAATAGCTGTTCGAAGTTTTTTTTCCTCCCGCTTCCATAGGATCAACCCCTAATTATACAAAGCTTTCTTGGATTCAATCCTTTTCTTCATCCGGACCGACGTGCCTCCGCCCGGCTCACTGACTGCTTCAAACTCATCCATGAAGTTTTCCATTATGGTAAAACCCATACCGGACCGTTCCAATTCAGGCTTCGACGTATACAGTGGCTGCTTCGCCAGCTCCAAATCCTCAATCCCTCTTCCTGCATCTTCAATCACCAATGTAACCATGTCCGTTTCAATCCCGACCTTGATCGTCACGACTCCGGACGGATCGCTGTCATAGCCGTGAATAATACTGTTTGTCACCGCCTCGGACACCACGGTTTTCAGATCACTTAGCTCGTCCATCGTAGGATCAAGCCGGGAAATAAAGGCAGCGACAGCGACGCGGGCAAACGCTTCATTCTCGGATTTGGCGGCAAACTGCAAGCTCATGAAATTGTTTCCCGTACTTTCTCTCATGACACCACCTCCAGTTCCGTGAGCGCATTTCCCTCATCTTCATATACAGGCATGATTTTAAACAGGCCTGACATATCCAGTAGTCGGTGTACCGGCGGATTGACATCACAGACAGCCATCTTCCCGCCCTTCTGTTTAATCAGCTTGTAACGTCCCAAGATAACGCCAAGGCCGGAGCTGTCCATAAACTGGAGATTTTTCAGGCTGAGCACAATATGCTCGCATTGGCGGCGCTGAATCGCCTCATCCATTTGCATACGGACCATGTCCGACGTATGGTGATCAAGCTCACCGGACAGCCTTACAATCAGTACCCCCCGGTGATGCTCCATTTCAATTTGCAGGTTCATGCTTACTCACTCTCCTCCCGGTCTTGGACAAGGATTTCTACGCAGCCGCAGACGATTCCTGCCCTCCGACAAAACTAGAAGAAAACCCCTTAAAATCTACAAAGAAAACAGGTTCGACATGGTACGTTTAAACAATTTCCACCATCCAGCCTTCTCCACCGCTACGGGTGCGGTTATGTTAAACTCCTTGAGCCGTTTACCATCCTGATAGACAACCAGCTTGCCGACCGGATCTCCTGCACGGACAGGAGCTTTCAGACTTGGAGCGAGTTGCAGTTCATGACGCAGCGTTTCCTTCGTTCCTCCTTTTTTCACCAGTACACTGTAGGAACGATCTGCCTGAATTTTCAGCTCCGGCAGTACACCCTTCTCGACTTTTACGCTTCCCAGCAGGTCACCCGGCTTGTACACTGATTTCATTGTGTATTGGGAAAAAGCATAATCGAACATGGAAGATACTTCATTGTTACGTGTTTTAGTATTCGGTTCGCCAAGTACAACAGCGACTACACGCATACCATCACGTTTGGCCGTAGCGGAAAGGCAAAATTTCGCTTCCCCTGTATAGCCTGTTTTCAGCCCGTCCGCTCCTGTATAGAAACGAACCAGCTTATTCGTATTCACCAACCAAAACGGCTTGGCCGAGGATTTGCGTAAATAGTCCTGATACGCTCCTGTATATTTTGTAATTTGAGGATATTTCAACAGTTCACGGCTCATGACCGCAATATCATGCGCAGAAGAATAGTGATTTTTTACCGGCAAACCATTGCAATTGGCAAAATGGGTATCCTTTAAACCAAGCTGCTGCGCCTTCGCATTCATCAATTCGACAAAAGCCTGCTCAGAACCCGCAATTTTCTCAGCCATCGCCACGGAAGCATCGTTGCCGGAAGCCATCGCCACTCCCTTAAGCATCTCATCGACCGTCATTTCTTCTCCCGGCTCCAGAAAAATTTGCGATCCGCCCATCGAAGCCGCATATTCGCTGGCCCGTACTTTATCGGTCAGCTTGAGTTTGCCGTCATGAACAGCCTCCATCGTTAGCAGCATAGTCATAATTTTGGTAATGCTCGCCGGAGGAAGCTTTTCACGGCTATTTTTTTCATAGATGACTGTACCCGTATCCGCATCCATCAGAATTGCCGAGAGAGCCTCAGGAGCCAGCTCGGCCGCAGAACCCTCCCTGGGCTTGCTTTCAGGTTTGCTTTCCTCGGCCCAACTACCGACGGGGACAGCAGTCAAGGCTACCAGACAAGCCAGGATGAATGCTACCACTTTTTTCTTCACAATCGGTTCCCTCCTCAACATATTGGCGTAAAGCACCGGAGCCCGTAAGCTTACTCTTCCGGCCTATTCATGTGCTGCTAACCATTGTCGTCAGATTGGATGAAAAATATTCCATACGCCTGAAAACATCAAATAGCACCAAGCTGGGTCAGCATGGTGCGGATTTTTCAAATTTAGAATGAAAGAACGTCTATCATCTGCGTGACAGCGACTTACATTCGGCTGATCGTGAGGTACGTAAGTCCTCCACCCGGTAAAATATCCGTTTTATTTTGGCTGAACACCCGTATATCAATAAAAGAATCCGCCTCCAGCTTCAGTTCAATCGTTCCACTCAAAGCACTGTAGTTCAGTCCGCCAATCACCCGATCATCGAGATAAGCATACGCCGAGCTGCCGGCAACCTGTTGATCATTCACATGGAGCGCCAACCGTGTACGATTGCCATCCACTTGAGGATCGGTTGAAATATAGGCTTGTATTCTGTACTTACCAGCTTGTTTGGCCCGCCAACGGCTGCCCGTCGCCTCAAACTCGGTCAGTTCATCAAAGCTGATCTGGTTGAAGTTTACCTTCTGCCAACTGCCTGCGAGGATACTTTGTCTTGCTCCCAGATAGGCTTTGACAAAAGTTTTATCCAAAAGCTCGATTCCGTTGTTCGAATATTTCTCGACTAGCAGCAAGGCTTGCCCTGTCCCGTTGTTTTTATAATAACGGTTATCCGCGTAATTGAAATCCAAATGCGAGCGAAGTGTTGCCTGCTGCGTGGATGAACTGCCGGAGAAGGAAACCAGATTCCTCAAATTGCGTGGATATCCACCCACCTCATCCACTAAAATTTTTTTGCCAATGACCACATCTACAAAATAGTCACATACTGACCCGTAAGTGTCGCCGTTATCGTCCTTGAATTTGTCCGCGATGGCTAAAATGGAGTCGCGAAGAGCGACATTCTTCGTCTCCTTCGTGGCCCCAATTTGAATAAAAGATGGAACCGTCACTCTATGTTCTAAGCTCAGCCCCTCAAACCAGCAGCCTATAAATTCAGCATTCATAAAGTCATCAATTCGAATGGGGATATCACTTGAACTTCCGTCCTTAATGTGCTGGCTCGCCAAAAATCTCGCACCGTTGGAACTTTTCAGATCGAGCGCCGTATCATTCCCCAGTGTAAATAAAGCAAGGCTGGTAAACTGTGAACTTCTGTTCTGCAAGTGAATACCCGTTTTATTATAATTAATTTCCGTACAATTAAATAAATTCACATCGCTTTCGCATCCCCAAAAGGCCGTTTCAAAATGCTCAATCAACACATTATCCAGCGTAACTCCGCCGCCCTTCCAATCTTGGATGCCTAAAGTACCTTTTCCATAATATCCGCGCTTCACTTCCTGCGAAAAGGGATTATTTAATGCTGCTCGATTCGTTCCTTCGTAGCGGATGGCCAGGTCATGAAACTGCACATTTTGAAAGCCGCTAAACGATGAAAGACTCTCGTCTCCAATTTGAAAACAAGGACCCGTACCATAGTATTCAATCGACGTAACCCCCTTACCCTGTCGGTATCTTCCCTTATGAATGCCAAAAATGCGTACGCCCTGTTTGCGAATCTGAAGGGTGGAGGTTATTTTATATCGTCCACTGGGGATGTGAAGTATGGAATAGTCGGGAGTCTTATTGATCAGTTCCTGCAAAGCCACCGTATCGTCCTGAACACCGTCGCCTGCCGCTCCAAACCAACTGACATTTACACTGCGTTGGATAAATTCCTTTTCAATGCTTTTAAAATTTTCGTTTAATTGCTGCGGCGTTAGCTCTGTGCCCGTACCACTCAAATTCAACTTCAAACGATCTGTGAAACGATCCGTCACCCGAACACCCCCATTTATAAAAACATAGAAAATATATCTTTCAGACAGACTGAAGGATTTTGCATTTCCTTAACATGGACTGAGTATATGAACGGGACGGCTTGCTCTACACCTGAGAAAAATGAAAATTAAAAATTTTATCATTGTACAAAAGGATACAATTTGTATAAAATAGATACATATCGTATCTAGGTGGTGGATGTGTGAAGACTGTCCTTACAGTAGTCGGTTTACTTGCTTTTTCGATTCCTTATGCCTGTCAGGGCTTGTCTCCCAGAGTGATCGCAATTTCCCTGCTTATCCTGTTGTTTAGCTATCTGATGCTGTTGCCCTCGCTAAAGCCACTGATCGCAACCTTAGCTGATAATCCGTTGCTGACCTTGCTCATGATGTACATAGCTGCCTCCTGTTTATGGGCTGCACAGGAACAGACCTCATCCATGCTGATGGTGCTTAAATTCGTTGCTTTTTCCACCTTCGGACTTTATCTAGTTACCCATTATACGACGCAAGGCTGCATCCGCCTGTTGGTCATTACGTTAAGTGTTATGAGCATACTCAATTTACTGGCGGTATTGCTCGTTCCCTCCTTTGCCATTCATGGAGGCGTCGAACATACAGGGCTGTGGAAAGGCATTTCCGGTCATAAAAACACACTGGGAACGCTCTCTCTGCTTTGTTTTGTTTCACATGTCATTTATTATTTCAGAGGAACACGAAAAGCTTTGCATGTTGGCTTTGTTTTGCTGAATGCCTTACTGCTCATCAAATGCCAATCCACCACCTCGTTGCTGCTTACTTCTTCCCTGTCCACGTTCATCCTGTTTATATTGCTATTCAAAAGAATCCGAAGCGTTGCCCTGCGTGGTTTCTTCATTAGCAGTTCCTGCCTGCTTGTGCTTTTGGGCCTCGTGCTCGTCTTTAGTTACGGGGATGCGATTGCATCGGAATTCGGCAAAACAACAACCTTAACTGGAAGAACAGAAATCTGGCAGGGGATTGCAGGTGCCATTGGCAGTCACTACTGGTTTGGTTATGGCTATGGTTCCTTCTGGGCAAACCGACCCAGCATCTATGCCAATGGAATCCGATTTGATCTGACAAGCAGCCACAGCGGATTTCGGGATCTGTGGATCGATATCGGCCTCACAGGGCTGTTAGCAACCATTACACTCGTCATAACCACTTTATTTAAATTCAGAATTGGTAAAACCGATATGTATACATGGCTGACAGCAGCTGTCTTTTTCCTATTCATTGTATTGAACAATATTACGGACAGCCGCTTTCTGAATTCTCTAGCCATCTACTGGATCATATTCGTTGTTATTGTGATTAAGGTACAGGAACGGCATAGACTGACAGTAGCAGAAAGGGCGAATACGACAGGCATACAACACGCCCCCATCACATTAGGAAATACCAACCGAACAGCACGCAAAAAAGAACCCCGTTTTCCTACGCCTTAAATGGCGTTTGGAACGGGGTTCTTGGGATGTGACAACCTACATTTGTGGAATAATCGCCAATACGAGATTCAAAAATTTCTCACGTACCTTCTCTGCTGTCTCCATTACTTCATCGTGGGACAGAGGCTGATCCAAAATGCCTGCCGCCATGTTCGTGATACAAGAGAAGCCCAGCACCTCAATGCCTGCATGTCGGGCTACGATTACTTCGGACACCGTGGACATACCCACCGCGTCTGCACCCAGTGTGCGCAGCATAACGATTTCAGCAGGCGTTTCATAGTTTGGACCCAGCAATCCGGCATATACGCCTTCCTGCAAGCTGAAGCCCTGCTGAGTAGCGGTTTGCTTGGCAATCTCGCGCAAACGACGGCTGTATGCCTCCGACATGTCAGGGAAGCGAACGCCCAGAGCAGCATCGTTCGGTCCGATCAGCGGATTTTGTCCGGTCAAATTGAGATGATCCGAGATAACCATCAGATCACCTGCCTCGTAAGACGTATTGACACCGCCTGCCGCATTTGTCACCAGCAGACTTTGAACACCCAATTGCTTCATGACTCGAACCGGGAAAGCTGTAAGCTGCGGGCCATAGCCCTCATACATATGGAAGCGGCCCTTCATCATAACTACAGCGCGACCTTCAATGGTACCTAGCAGCAATTCTCCTTCATGACCTTCTACCGTCGATACGGGGAAATGGGGAATATCCTGATAAGGAATACTAATTCCATCTTGAATCAAATCGGCCAGAATGCCGAGACCCGAGCCTAAAATAAGACCGATTTCCGGACGGATTCCGCTCTTGGCACGGATATAATCTGCTGCTTCCTGAATCGTAGCTTGGTTGGCTGTTGACATCAATAT
The DNA here is from genome assembly GCF_038592985.1 of Paenibacillus sp. FSL R10-2782. Classification (NCBI taxonomy): domain Bacteria; kingdom Bacillati; phylum Bacillota; class Bacilli; order Caryophanales; family Paenibacillaceae; genus Paenibacillus; species Paenibacillus sp. FSL R10-2782. The sequence continues at coordinate 3,233,008 of NZ_CP151951.1, forward strand.
CTCTCCTGACTTGTACAATCGTTAGTTATAGTTGCTGTTGGTTGTTACTATAATGATGATTATGGTAAATCGTCGTCACATGCGATCCTTGCTTTCGCTGGACGGACGATTGCCGCCGTGCGGGTGGTGCTTTTCGTACACTTCCTTCATACTTCGCTTGGCTGTCCGTGCATAAACCTGCGTCGTAGACAGATCGGCATGGCCCAGCATCTCCTGTACGGAGCGCAAATCCGCTCCGCCCTCCAGCATATGTACCGCGAAAGAATGCCGTAGGGTATGCGGTGTAATATCCCCGCTTATGCCTGCTTCCTGACCATACTTCTTGATCATTTTCCAGAAGCCCTGTCTGCTGAGACGCTGGCCAGATACATTGAGGAACAAGGCTTCCTGTTCTGCCTGAGTTTCCTCACCCTGCCCGGATCGCAGCAGCAACCCACGCTGCTCGTCCATGTACGCTTGTGCCCACTGCGCTGCCTCACGGCTGATTGGCACGACACGCTCCTTGCCCGCCTCACCGCCACAGTGAACGAAACGCAGATCGGTGCGTACATCACGCACGTTCAGGGCGATCAGCTCGGATACACGGATGCCTGTCGCATACAGCAGCTCCAGCATCGCCTTGTCCCGTCCCCCTTGCAGGGTGGAAACATTCGGCGCTGCCAGCAGACGCTCTATCTCATCCTGCGTGAGCACCGAAGGCTTTTTTTTGTTGGCCTTCGGCAGCTCCAGCAAGACAGACGGGTCATGACCCGTCATCCCCTCCCGAATGAGGAAATGGAAAAAGGAGCGGATAGAGGCTACGCTGCGCGAAATCGTCGCCGCAGCTCTTCCCTGTTCCTTCAAGCGTCCCAAATACAGCACCAGATGGGAGCGTTGAACATGGTTCGGCAGCTCGATGCCGCAGCTTTCAGCGAACTTGACAAACTGCTGTACGTCCCGATGATACGCTTCCAATGTGCTGGGCGACAATCCCTTTTCCTCTTCCATATATCGAACAAAAGGTTGAATATACATTTTCATGAGTTCCAGAAGTCTCCTTGTCCTGCATACAACGGTTCAGTCGGATCAGTCTCAGCGTCTGCATGGATTATTCACCATACCAGTAAAAGAACCGTAGACGCTCCGACACTGCCGCCTTATGCTCGGGTACGTCGGATAATTCCTGCCCGCCGAATACTTTGACTGCATGTCCTTCCGGGATCCGGTAATGATCCACAGGTGTAATCCAATCCCTGAACATCCCAAGGCTATAGTAGAACATACATGCGAAAGCCCCGAACAGTATGACCAGACGCAACCATTTCAGTCCTCTCCGCAACGATAGTACCATGTGAATCAGCCGCCTTTCTTCTAGATTATAGGCCCTATTAAGGCTCTCTATGGAAGGGTATGACAAGCTGTTCATTTTTATAACTGCTTAATGTCGTATAACAGATCCCGAACCAAAAAAGTCCCCCAACTAAAAAAGCTCCCCCGAACGCGTCTTCGCCGGTGAGAGCTTGGGTTGTCAGCTTATTAATCCTGAGATTTGTTTTTCTTGGTTTTACCCAAAAATTTCTGGGCAGTGGTATCGTTCTTCGCCTTGCAACGATAACAAATACCGTGAAAGTCCAAACGGTGGTCCACTACAGTAAAGTTATATTCCCGTTCCAGACGCTCTTCGAGCGGTCCAAGCCAATCCTCCAATATTTCATCCACACTGCCGCACTGCACACATATCAAATGGTGGTGGTGATGCTTGGTCGTATCGCCGCGTAGGTCATAACGCGCAACACCATCACCAAAATTGATTTTCTCCACGACGTGCAGTTCACTTAGCAGTTCTAGGGTACGGTATACGGTTGCCAGACCAATTTCGGGAGCTTTCTCTTTAACGAGCATAAATACATCTTCCGCACTCAGATGATCATCTTCGTTCTCAAGTAAAACTCTGACGGTGGCTTCCCGCTGAGGCGTTAGTTTGTAGCCCTGGGATTGCAGCTGCTGCTTAATTTTTTCGATCCGTGCTTCCATGTGTCTCCCTCCCCCTACAAAAGCTACTGCCCACTGCACTTTTTTTCACTCCTATTATTATAGGGGGTCTATACAAATAAAGTCAAACATTTTGAAGCGGAGTCAAGGAGACACGGAAGCAGTCAGCATGGGAGTAACCCACTGCATCATAACCGGGGTGATCCAAGTTTCAAAGGACGCGCTTCCAACGAGGAGCAGCATCATTGCAGCGGTCAGCCCTGCGTAGGACAGCAACGGACGCAGCATGCCGTCAGATGGCCGTGTAGCGAGTATTTTAGTTTTGATCATATGAATGGAAAAGGTCATCGCAGCCACACTGCACACGAGCAGTACCGGAATGATGATTAAATTGTGGGGAGCCACGGAAACGAGGGAAAATAACAGCCCCTTCCACGAATATTGTCCTACCATATACCCTACCGAAAAACCGATCAACACACCCTTGAGGAAATTCAGTACGAGAATGCCGGGAAGACCGATAACCGAAAGACCACATACCCAGATTAAACCGACCCATTTTAGATGTAGAGACACATTATCCCAAAAGGTTGAGGTCGCTTGCGAACCAGCAAAGCCCTGCTCATTTTGATTAACTGTCACAAAAAAATCCTTCAGATAACGCGACAAATCCTGAAGCTGCTCCAGCGAGAGCGCGTTCACCATCAGTGCGCCAAAGACGACTCCCACCAGAAACAGCACAGCCAAAAATACATAATACGGCGTCTGGTCCTTTAACGTATGACGAAACCATTGCATCGGCGTCCTGCCCCTTTCAACTGCTTGTTTGTCCAAAAAACAACCGTAATCCGACGGCTGATGGCTAGGGTTCGGGGCAGCTTGCGCTGCAAAAGAAGATTTACGAGCGATGTGCCAAGCCAACGGCATAGATATTTAATGGTTATGAACAAGCAGACCCCGATATGACTTTAATAGGACAAGACTTTACTAGGACTTGGCTATTTTGCCGTAGGTTCCGCCACCACCGGATACGAGGGAAAGTCGTCCTTCCCGGGAAAGGACAATTTGCTCTGCCAACACTTCTCCGACAACCGCCGCCAATTGTTCCTGTGTGACCTCATGTAAAATATTCATTTCTGTTCCGAATGCATTCAACAGATGGTTCAGCTTGGCTTTGCCCAGACCGGGGATAAACTCCAGTGGAATCTGGTAAATGTACGGTGGACGATGTGATGGAATCACGGGTTGCTCACGGTCAGCAATACTCCATATCCGATCCAGCACGCCTCGCACCAGCTTGGTATGGCCACAAGCAAGACAGCGTTCATCCGCCATCTGCTGCTCGTTCATAATCGTACCACAGCTTTGACAGTAGGAACGATGGTACTTGCCCAGCTTCGGATTTAATCCGTAGTTGGCAGACACCCGTCGTCCTTCCCGTCGCTCCAATGCCATTCTGAATTCATCAAAGCTCGGCTTTGCCATGGATAATTTGTTGTATTCCCGCCCAATTTTGCCGAGCGAATGGGCATCCGAATTGGTCAGGAAGCTGAAACGATCCAGCTCCGAGATCAATCCGGCCATAGACGAATCTGCACTTAACCCCAGTTCCACCCCGCTAATGAGCTGCATATCCAGCAGTTCCTCCATACGGGCCGCAGAGCTGCCGTATATGCCCTTATGAGGGGTGAATATATGCGCTGGCACCATTAGGCCTCCACGGCCATAAATTTGCTGCTGCAGCTCGCGTGGCGAAGCATAGATACGCTGCGAGCTGAGATTGACATTTTTCATGTGCCGAGCCATCCATTGCGTAAAATCCTCCATCACCGCCAAATTGGGAAAATAGGCCAGGATGTGCGCCTCGGGACGACCTTCCGCCCGAATCTCCAGCTCCGTTCCCAGCAGCACAACCGTATCCCGGTACGCGATACCACCACCGCTGATTTCCGTCATTTCACCTGTTTGTAAATAAGCGTGGATATCCTCCTGTACGTTCGGCGCGTGGCAGTCAATAATCCCGATCAGTCCGATCCCCTTGCGACCAGATGCTTCCTTGGCAATGTTGGCAAAAGTCAGGTCCCGACTGCCGCTGATTTTGACCGGATCTCCCTTTTCCGTTCTGCCGATATGAATATGGAGATCAGCATAGTAATCTGTAAGTTCCACCGTATTTCCATTCATACCGCTTAGAAGCTCCCTGTGTGTTGGTGAAGCTGCCACGCATAGACGGCCAGAATCGTTTTGGCGTCACTAATCCGACCTTCCCGAATGAGCGACTGTGCTTCCTCCAGCGTCACCTCGAACAACTCCAGAAATTCATCCTCATCCGGTTCCATTTCTCCCAGCTCCAGCTCTTCAGCCACATATAGATGAATGATTTCATCCGCAAATCCGGGGGAAGTATAAAAGGAATGTAGCAACTTCAGCGACTTGGCAGTATAGCCTGTCTCTTCTCTCAGCTCGCGTCCCGCCGCCTCCATTGGATCTTCGCCCTTCTCCAGCTTGCCAGCCGGTATTTCCACCTCACATCGGCCCATCGCCTGTCTGTACTGATCCACGACCAGCATTTTACCCTCATTCAACGCCAGCACGGCCACCGCCCCCGGATGCTTCACGATTTCACGCTTACCCGTGGAGCCGTCGGGAAGCTCTACCGTATCCACCTGCAATGAAATCACTTTTCCTTCAAAAATAGGCTGCGTGGATACCGTTTTTTCCTCCAGCGCAGGATTGGAATACGGCTTGTGAACTGGGTTGCTCACCCGTTTATTCACTGGATCGTTCTTTTGGTTGTTCATCAGCATGTTGCCTCCTTCGTCATCTATCTCTTCATCAGCCATCGCCAGCTTAGTCTAACTTGTCCACTTCGGGCATATGGTGGTATTATAACAAATTTCCCTGTTCAAAGGAGATTCGCCAATGAAAAGCTACCGTACCGAAACCACTCTCCATATTGTCGGCAAAGCCTGGCAGATTCAAGCCCTCCTGCGGCAATGGCAAAAAGAACACGGCTCCGCTGCCACGATCGCCTCGCTCATGGTTCCAAAAAAGGTTCAGGTCTAAAGACAAGGGAACGCTCCCTCTGTCTTTAGCCTGAACCTTATGTGTATCGCGCCAGTCTTACTTCGTCGCCTCTTGGATAAGTGCTACGACCACTTCGGCAACCTTCACCAGATCATCTGCCTTGATTTTTTCCTGTGTTGTATGAATGTTCTGGTAGCCAACAGCCAAATTCACCGTTGGAATTCCCAGTCCATTGAATACATTGGCATCTGAGCCACCACCGGAATGGAAGGTCGGCGTTGCCAGTCCCAGCCCTTGTATAGCACGCTGCGCAACCTGCACAATTTCATCATGCTCTGTGAAGCTAAATGCCGGATAAATGACTTCGCTGCGGAATTCTCCTTGTGCACCAAATTCACGCGCAGTAGTTTCCAGTGCTTCACGCATATGCTGGATTTGATGATTTACCTTCTCCTGCACAATACTGCGTGCCTCTGCCCGGATCAGCACAAAATCGCATACAACATTCGTTGCTCCGCCGCCCTCGAAGCTGCCAATGTTAGCAGTCGTTTCCTTATCAATCCGTCCCAGCTTCATCTTGGAAATGGCCTTGGAGGCTACTTGAATGGCACTGATGCCATCTTCGGGGTTGACACCCGCATGAGCGGACTTTCCTGTAATTTTCATTTCAATACGAGCCTGCGTTGGCGCAGCCACACAAATGGAGCCTACTTCACCATTGGAATCCAATGCATACCCAAAGTCCGCATCCAGCAATTCCGGTTTCATTGCCCGTGCGCCGAACAGACCGGACTCCTCACCTGCCGTAATCACAAACTGAATTTGTCCATGGGGAATTTTCTGCTCACGCACGACACGAATCGCCTCGAACAAAGCGGCAATCCCTGCCTTATCGTCTGCCCCCAAAATGGTTGAACCGTCACTGCGAATCCAGCCATCCTCACCCAGCTGCGGCTTGATGCCTTGGCCTGGGGTAACGGTATCCATGTGGCAGGTAAAAAACAATTTAGGTGCTTGCTCCGCCCCTTCCGCTTTCCAGGTTACGATCAGATTACCCGAACCATGTCCGGTTCTTTCGCGGGAATCATCTTCTGTTACCTCTAGTCCGAGTGCATTGAATTTTTCTTTCAGAACACACGACATTTCCTGCTCGTGCTTGGTTTCGCTATCCACCTGTACGAGTTCCATAAATTCTTGTACGATTCGGTCTTTCACTACTTTTGCTGTCATTGAACTTCCCTCTCTTTCCCGTTTACGCTACAATACGGATAGATAGTCTTATATCTGACTTAAACCTATCCTAAAGGAGTTACACATGCAGAACAAAAAATGGGTTCGTTTTTTCATCTACATCATGCTCGCCGCGATGATTGGCTCTACGCTGTTCATGGTGATTGAGCCATTGATTATGCCACTATAATGGATTGCGCCGCTCAGGATATTCTCCCATCCCAGTGCTCCATGGAGACTGTAGGCGGACAAGCTGTGGCGCAAGAAAACAGGCGGGCTTCCGTGTACATCACAGAATAGCCCGCCTTTGCTTTATTGGAGGGAATGACTTTGCCATTCCGCCGCAAATGAAAATTGCTCCTCAAAGTAAGGTACAATCTCTTTCGCAATCTGCTCTACTGTAAAAGCCTGCTGTGTGCAGTCCTCCAATGAAGTCACTCCGTATTCCTGGATTCCGCATGGAACGATACCCTGAAAGCCCTCATGCTGTATCCCTGATTTGATATTGAAGGCAAAACCATGACTGGTCACAAAGCCCCGACGGTGCTTACATTTGTTGAATTTGACTCCTATGGCCGCGATTTTAAGATTCCCGACCCATACCCCTGTGTATTCAGGCTTGCGACTTCCTTCAATACCATGGGAAGCCAGCAACCGAATGATCACCTCTTCCAGACTCCTGAGGTATCCGTGCAGGTCAAGTGCCTTCTGGTTGCCCAGCATAAGCAGGGGATATCCGACCAGTTGCCCCGGCCCATGATATGTAATGTCTCCCCCACGGTCAATCTGAAAGACGCTGATTCCCTGAGCCTTCAACTGCTCCGACGTGAGAAGCAGATGCTCAGGATGCCGCTGAGAGCCAATCGTGTAGGTCGGCGGGTGCTGGAGAAGCATAAGCGTTTCCCTCGCCTCCCCCGCATCCAGCTTCCCTACAATATCCTTCTGGATATCCCATGCATGGGCGTACTCCATCCTGTTCGTATAGGTTACATCCAGCGGTCGTCTGTTCACGGCCTGTCACTTCCTCTCCGTCCATTTACCCAACTGTTCGGATGATTAGTACAGCTTCGTATCTAAGGTGTAGCCTTCCAGGTTTTCTTTGATCCGTTGCAGGAATCGTCCGCAAATCACACCATCCAAAATCCGATGATCCAGCGACAGACACAGGTTAGCCATTGAGCGAACCGCAATCATATCATCAATCACCACTGGTCTTTTAACGATGGATTCAAAGGTCAGAATCGCAGCCTGCGGATAGTTAATCACCGGATATGACAGTATTGAGCCAAAGGAGCCAGTGTTGTTCACAGTGAACGTCCCGCCCTGCATATCGTCCAGCTTGAGCGTGCCTTCCCGTGTTTTACGTGCCAAATCGTCAATTTCACGCGCCAGTCCGGCAATATTTTTCTGATCCGCTTTTTTAATAACAGGTGTAAGAACTGCGTCCTCTGTACCCACAGCCAGCGAAATGTTGATATCTCTTTTGACGATAATTTTGTCCACAGCCCATACCGAATTCATGATCGGATATTCCTTGATGGCATTCACGACCGCTTTCATGAGGAAAGCCAGGTACGTAATGTTGATACCTTCTTTTTGCTTGAACTCGTTTTTGATCTTGTTGCGGAGCATCACCAGGTTGGTCACATCCACCTCAATCGTCGTCCAGGCATGTGGAATTTCCGAGACACTTTGCCGCATATTGCGGGCAATCGCACTGCGAATTGGTGTAACATCAATAAAATACTCGGATCTGTTGTTGCCACCCTCAACTTCGATCGGAGGAGCTTTCGGAGCTTCCGTCAAATGAATGCCGCTGTTGCGCACCGGAATTGCAGGGTCCATGTTTTGAACCGGTGTACTATTCTGAACAGCAGACTGCTGTCTCCCTGCAAAAGGAGAGCCTTGCCCTTGTGTCGTTGCAGTTGGCTGTTCGGATACCCCTGCCTGAGCGAACCCACCCTGTTGTACATAATTCAGCACATCTTTGCGAGTAATTCGTCCACCCATGCCTGTGCCTGTCACCTGATTCAGGTCTATGCTGTGCTGAGCAGCCAGCGTTTGCACCGCCGGGGAAAACCGTCCCCGCATGGATTGATCGGAGGCAGCACCCTGCTGGGATTGTACTTGTGCTTGTGCGTTGCCTTGAGGTGCTGGCACAATAGGAGTCGCTCCAGTTGATGCAACAGGTGCAGCCGACTTCGTCTGAATACGGCAAATCAATTCTCCAACGGCTACCGTCTGACCTTCCTCAGCTAACAGATCACCCATAATTCCGTCCAATGTCGATGGAATTTCCGCGTTCACTTTATCTGTAATGACCTCGCAAATCGGTTCGAATTGCTCCACCGTTTCGCCAGGTTGTTTCAGCCATTTTGCAATTGTCGCCGATACAAGCGATTCTGCCAATTGGGGCATGGTCACGTCGGTCCATTGTGTTTGGTCTGACATTTTTTCAACTCCTTAACATCATAGGAGGGCGCGTTTTACCGCAACCCACGCTACACTTTTGGAATGCTTTCGTCCAATCCGCTCTATATTAATACATTGCAAGACGGCGCATCGCTTCCTTAACCTTATCCTTGTTCAACATATAAAACTTCTCCATCGGCGGGCTGATCGGCATTGCAGGCACGTCTGGAGCGCACAGGCGCTCAATCGGCGCATCCAGCTCGAACAGACATTCCTCATTAATAATAGCGGATACCTCGGCACCGATGCCGCCCGTTTTGTTGTCTTCATGCACGATGAGTACCTTGCCTGTATGCTTTGCAGCTTCAATAATGGCCTGACGGTCTAAGGGCTGGAGTGTGCGCAAATCCACAACATGTGCGGTAATACCCTCTTCCTTCTCCAACTCCTCAGCAGCCTGCATAACAAAATGTAGCGGCTGGCTGTACCCGATGACCGTAATATCGTCACCTTCACGCAGCAAATTGGCTTTACCAATCGGAACGATGTAATCATCATCAGGTACTTCACCCTTGAGGAGCTTGTAGGATTTTTTGTTTTCAAAAAACAGCACCGGATCAGGGTCACGAATGGCTGCCTTCAGCAATCCTTTGGCGTCATAAGGTGTAAAAGGCGCTACAATTTTCAGACCCGGTGTGCCAAAAAAGATAGATTCCGGACACTGTGAGTGATACAAGCCTCCAAAGATCCCCCCACCGATGGGCGCACGGATTACAATAGGGCAGCTCCAATCGTTGTTAGAGCGATAGCGAATTTTAGCTGCTTCACTAATAATCTGATTGGTTGCCGGAAGCATGAAGTCCGAGTATTGCATTTCGGCAATTGGCTTCATTCCGTACATGGCCGCACCAATCGCAACTCCGGCAATAGCCGACTCTGCCAATGGCGTATCCAAGACACGCTGCTCACCGAATTGATCCATAAGACCCTTGGTGGTCGTAAAGACACCACCCTTAACACCAACATCCTCACCTAACACAAAAACCGTTTCATCCTGCTCCATTTCTTCCTTCATGGCAAGACGAATCGCATCAATATATTCCATAACCGCCATAATTACCGGCCCTCCCCATCGCTGTCAGCATAAACATGCAGTAGCGTATCTTCGGGCTTCGGAAAAGGCGCATTATCCGCATATTCAATCGCTTCCTTGACCTCGAGCAGTAGCTCAGCAGACAAATCCGCGTCCTTGGCCTCATCCCAAATGCCGCATTCCAGCAAATAATTTTTCATACGGGCAACGCCGTCCTTGGCCCAGTTCTCATCCACTTCCTCTTTGGTCCGGTAAGCCAGATCATTATCCGAGGTGGAGTGAGGAGACAGGCGGTACATCATCGCTTCAATAAGCGTTGGCCCCTCGCCACGAATAGCACGTTCACGCGCTTCCTTGACGACTGCATACACTGCCAGCGCATCGTTACCATCGACCCGAACCCCAGGGAATCCGTATCCCAAAGCACGGTCGCTCACCTTGCCTGCCATTTGCTTATGAATCGGAACTGATATCGCATATTGATTGTTTTCACACATAATGATGACTGGCAGCTTCTGTACACCTGCAAAGTTACAGCCTTCGTGAAAATCCCCCTGGTTGCTGGAGCCTTCACCAAATGTAACGAACGATACAAAATCCTTCTTCTGCATCTTGGCAGCCAGCGCTACACCCACTGCGTGTGGAACCTGCGTCGTCACCGGACTGGAGCCTGTCACAATTCGCAGCCGTTTACTGCCGAAATGACCGGGCATCTGTCGGCCACCGCTGTTGGGATCATCCGCCTTGGCAAATTGCGACAGCATCAGTTCGCGTGGCGTCATACCGACCGCAAGTACGAATCCGTAATCCCGATAATAGGGAAGAAAATAGTCCTTCTCCCGGTCCAGTGCAAAAGCCGCACCTACTTGTGCCGCCTCCTGCCCAATGCCGGAAACGTGAAAATTAATTTTCCCTGCCCGTTGCAGGAGCATGTTACGCTCGTCAAACCTTCTTGCGAGCAGCATATATCTGTACATGTCAATAACTTGTCCGTGAGTCAGTCCCAGCTGTTCATGTCTGAAGCCAGCGTCTACAGCGCCTTTTGAACTCATTGAGGCACCTCCTTAAGTGTCAAACATCCTACTACCAGCACATAGTACCATCTTGTCTTAAAACCTGGTACTAAACTCTGGCTAACCCCATTATAATCCTTTTCTCCCCAAAAAGAAAAGCACCGATTTATTAAGATAAAATTATATCCCTATCGCCTGTCCATCAACCGCCAGCATCGCTTCTCCCAAAATCTCCGACAATGTTGGATGCGGATGAGCCAGCTGTCCGACTTCCCATGGCGTAGCATCCAACAGCTGCGCAAGAGCCGCCTCGCTGATGAGATCCGTTACATGTGTACCGATCATATGTACACCGAGAATATCATTCGTCTTCTCGTCGGCAACCACTTTGACAAAGCCATCCCGGCTACCGTACACCAGCGATTTTCCGATAGCTTGAAAAGGGAACTTCCCTGTCTTCACCTGATGTCCACGCTCACGGGCTTCTTGCTCTGTCCAGCCGACACTGGCTGCCTCAGGACGTGTATAAATACAACGCGGAATCAGATGATTCGGTACGCTGTGAACCACTTCGCCGGACAGATGATGGACAGCCAGCAGCCCTTCATGGCTCGCCGCATGCGCCAGTTGTAAGCCTCCGATGCAATCCCCGATCGCATAAATATGCGGCTCATTCGTCTGCAAATGCTCGTTAACCGATATAAAGCCACGCTCTACTCGGATATCCGTATTTTCCAGCCCGATATTTTCCACATTCGCCTGACGCCCCACCGAAATAAGCAGCTTGGAGGCGCTGAGGGTTTCGGTTTCGTCTCCCTTTTGCACGTCAATCTGTACGCCTTCCTCATCCTTACCGTACGTTTCAGCCAGCACTTGCGAGCCCGTCAGAACCTTGACTCCACGCTTGGTTAACAGGCGCTGCATTTCACGCGAAACATCCTCGTCCTCGGTTGGAATAAGCCGATTCGCCGCCTCGACCACCGTAACCTCCACGCCAAAATCATTCAGCATGGAAGCCCATTCCACGCCAATAACGCCACCACCTACGATAATCAGGGAGGCCGGTAATTCTTCCATCGTCAACGCTTCGTCACTACTCAAAATAAATTCGCCATCCGGCTCCAATCCGGGTAGCATACGCGGGCGTGATCCCGTTGCAATAATGAGATGGGTAGGAACAATCGTCTCCATCTCGCCATCTTCCAGCTCCACGGCAACTGCGCCGCTTTTTGGAGAAAAAATCGATGGCCCAATCACACGCCCTTTGCCGCTCAGCACCGTGATTTTATTTTTACGCATCAAAAATTGCACGCCCTGATGTAGCTGCTCTACAACGGCTTCCTTGCGCTCTTGTACCTTGGGAAAAACAAGCTGCGCTCCAGAGGTCTCAATGCCGTATTGCGCACTTTCCTTAATCGTCGCATATACCTCCGCACTACGCAGCAAAGCCTTGCTCGGGATACATCCACGATGCAGACAGGTTCCACCTAGCTTGTCCTTTTCAATAATAACGACTTCCTTGCCGAGCTGGGCTGCACGAATGGCTGCCACATATCCCCCGGTTCCCCCGCCCAAAATTGCAACATCACAATGTATAGTCATACTTCTCCTCCATTAACATTGATTATATATAGCTTATTGTACTCTCTTTATTTCTCTGTACAAAATATAGTGTTTATGCATAGGCTATGGGCCGTCTAGCAACCCGCTCGCGGCATCTGACATATATTATTCATACAAGGCGTCCCGCAACTTGGTAGACATCCTCGGCGTTTGGGCTGATTTGGCCCGTAGTGCTTTGCGAAACGATTCATTTTGCTTGCGCAGAAGATCCAGCTCCGTCTCCAGCTCCGTGATCAACTCCTGAGCCTGTGGGCTTACCAAGCCTTGCTCCAGCAATGCTTCTTTTTTGGCACTATAATCCGTATCTTTTTGGTCCATGCCTGTCCCCTCTTTCCTTTATTCCACTACACTTCACCTTATCATGCTCACGGCAACAGAGCAATGACATCCACCTTTACGTTCAAAGAATAGATCTACAATAACATGTCGAAAAACAATATATTTTCTCTAGTCTGTTTGCTGCACATTATGGTACTCTATAATGGCCTTTTCTTTCGGGAATAATAGACTCACAGCGTTATGCGCATGTTACAGAGAGGGGAATTCGCGTTGCATACAGGACGAATTACGATCATTACAGGCCCCATGTTTAGCGAAAAATCCGGCGAACTGATTCGCCGCTGTCAAAAATTAATTCAATACGGACACCGCAAGGTGGTCGCTTACAAACCGGCTGAAGATAACCGATACGCCAAGGATGAAATTGTAAGCCGCATCGGATATCGGCTGCCCGCCATCTCCATTCCGAAAAAGCTCACAGATGAGCTCGTTCAGCGGATTTTGGAAGAAACGAAGGATGCCGATGTGGTCGCCTTTGACGAAGTACAGTTTTTCAGTCGTCATATCATGACGTTGGTGGAGGAGTTAGCTTACTGTGGCAAGCATGTAATTGCAGATGGACTCAATTTGGACTACCGGGGTAAGGAATTCGGATATGTCGGCGGTTTACTCGCCATGGCAGATGACATCGAAAAGCTAGCTTCCTTTTGTGCCGTATGCGGAAGTTCGGAAGCTGTATATACCCAGCGTATGGTGAACGGAAAGCCTTCCACTGTAGGACCCATTGTAATGATTGGCGACTCTGAGGCGTATGAGCCACGTTGCCGTAATTGCTTTATACCACCCCATAAAGTGAACTGCGATTAGCACGGAGAATTTGCCGTCAAACTGCGATAAAGGCACGACTACTAGCAGATTTTTTTCTTGCATTTTTTTGGAACGATTCGAGCAATTGCCCCGTTTATCCGGTTAAGTATGAACACTATGACCATGATATGATCGGGGGGCTTACTTATGAGTTTTTTCAACAAGATCTTGGCAAGCGCAGGAATCGGTTCAGCTAAAAGTCAATACATTGGTGGACCAGGTCGTGTATGTCCCTGGCGAAGAACTTAGTGGCATCATGCGTATTAAAGGCGGTAAAATTGATCAGGAAATCGGCAAAATCGATATCGAACTCAAAACAGAATATATCGAAGAGCACGATGACAAGAAAACCACCTCCACCTGCTGCATCGCTCGGGTCAAGGTATCCGACGGCTTTCATTTAAAGCAAGGTCAGGAGCTTGAAATCCCTTTTTCTTTTCGGTTGCCATTGGAAACCCCTGTCACTCATGCCAAACAGCCCGTATGGCTGGATACAGCATTAGACATCGGTATGGCCTTGGACCCGACCGACCGTGATTCGCTCAAAATCGAGCCGCATCCCTATATGAGTACGGTGTTTGAGGCCGTTCACCTGTTGGGCTTTCGATTCCGTTCCTCCACCTGTGAACGTCATCCCAAGCTGGGACGCGGTGTTCCGTATGTACAGGAATTTGAATTTACGCCCGGATCGGAATATGCACGCGATATCGAGGAGCTGGAGCTAATTATGCAGTTGGAGCCTGAAGGCGTGCATGTGCTTGTGGAAGTGGATCGCAGAGGCAGAGGGTTATCCGGCTGGCTGGAGACTGCCTTTGATATGGACGAGCGTCATGCCTGGCTGAGCCTTAGCAGTCAAGAACTGTCTTATGACCCAGATCATATCGCAGAGGCGCTGGAGGGGCTGCTCGACAGACAGATTCGATAAATATGTTGATATAACAAAAAATCCCCGCCGTTTAAGTCACGGTTGGGGATTTTTATGCTCTTCAAAATACTCTGCCGTTTCCGTATCATCTGCATCGGCTAAAGTGGCAACATGTCCTGTCGTTCCGCCTTGTGCTTGCAATCCTTGCATACCCCGTACAGAGAACCATTGTCATCTGCGTAAAAGGTTAATTTGTCTTGTTTTTTACAAAAGGAGCATTTTTGTTTGCCTGTGTCCTGAATGGAGTCAGACAGTCCAAACCCAGATTGGACTTGAATACTAGTTGCATCTGTATTCGCGTGAGAATCCGAAGATACCTTAGATTTGAACACGTTCCCGGTCCTCGATTGTCGGGCAGGCTTACGAGGACGAAATTCCACGACATTGCTGCCCCGCTGTTCATTCACTTGTTTTTTGCTGCTGCGACCACGCCATGCCATAACAATCCAACCCAACGCCACCAACAACACGCCGACGATCACCCAAGTTAGACTATTCCACATGCCTTCATCCCCGCCTTTGCTTTAAAATCTTTTGGTTTGCTTCCACTTCCTCGTACAGTACAAGCTTTATCCTGTTTCGTCTAACGGAATCCCGTTCAATACAATAACCTTGCCTATGACCTTATTCATTGAAATATATCTGAGAAAACGACTGTCTGTGCTGTTCATCGGATTGTCTCCCAGTACAAAAACGCTATCCCGTCGAAGTCCAATAACCCTTTTTACAAATTGTACATCATCCTTCTAAAAAACGATAATATCCCCTCGCTGAAAACTGTTTCCCTTAAAGCTTTGCGACTATGCCTAAAGTCCTTTTGACATCTTCAATACCAAATCTATATTATAGCGTTTCAAATTCAAATGCTCCTGTCATGTTGTACATGTTAGCCAATCCAAAGCATATATAACATACCCCGGCTTGATAAGAAAGCATCGCTTGTCTCATAATCAAGTTCTTCTTCCCATACATGAACAATCACTATTTTCTCGGGCATAGCCACGTCTAACACAATTTTTTCCTCTTTTCTAAAAAGTAGATTTATTTTAATCCATAATCTTCCTCCTTAAAACATACAATCCCATCATTATATCGCTTCCATCGCCCTTACAAAATAAAAAGAGACAGCGTGTTATTACACACACTGTCTCTGCTGAATCTCAGCTTAATCTATGTTGATCCGAATTATACTTTGAACTTGCCGATTTGTCCTTGAAGGTCCTCTGCCATGGTAGACAGGTTTCTTGCAGATGAAGCAATTTCCTCCATGGATGCCAGTTGCTCTTGTGTTGCAGCAGACACATGCTGTGTTCCGGCTGCAGCTTCCTCAGCAATCGCTGAAATTTGCTTGACAAAACCAACAACTTCATCCGTACTTGCAGACATTTGCTCTGATCCAGCGGATACCTCTTCAATCTCACTCGCTACTTTATTAACAGTTTCCTGAATCAGTTCAAAAGAAGCACCTGCATTCTGCACGACTTCCCGACCTGTCATGACATCTTTTCCATTGGACGCTACAGCCTCGATCGCATGGGCGGTGTCCTTTTGAATTAAACCAACAAGTTCCGTAATTTGTTGAGCAGAATGAGCCGATTGTTCAGCCAACTTGCGCACTTCGCCCGCAACTACAGCAAATCCGCGACCGTGTTCTCCTGCGCGGGCCGCTTCAATGGCAGCGTTCAGAGCAAGAAGGTTGGTCTGACTCGAAATATTGGTGATTACATCAATAATCTTGCCAATTTCATCTGAACGCTCCCCCAATCCAGCCATAAGACCAGCCAATCCCTCCATGGAGTGATTTACAGCGTTCATCTGCGTAACAGCCTGTTGAATCAATTGGTTACCTTCAGCTGATTTGTGGGCCGCATCCTGAGCAGATGCAAATACATTTTGCGCACGGATAGCAATTTGTTCTACACCGATGGACATTTCCTCAATAGCCTGAGACGACTTGGTCACCATATCCACCTGTTCGCCCGTTCCTGTAGCTACTTCCTGTACCGTTTCGGTTATTTGTGCAGAAGCTTGGCTATTTTGCTCTGCGCTGGCCGTCAATTCCTCTGAGGATGTGGTTACCATTTCAGTCGTCTTACTAACCGATTGAATCAATTGGCGAAGGTTTTCAACCATCGTATTAAAGGAATGTGCCAACGTGCTAATCTCATCCTTACCCTTCACGACGATAGCTTCACCTGTGAGATCACCCGATGCAATGCTTTCAGCAGCGCGGCTGATCCGCAAAATGGGTTTAGAAATAATTTGGGCGATGATGAGTGCCATGATGAATGCCAATACAATGGCCGCAATACTCAAAACAATGACTATTTGTCTACCTGAGATAAAGTTGTCAACGCCTTCTTGTGTAATCTGTTTTGAGCCATCTGAGTTCAGCTTGATGAGCTGAAAGATCATATTGTTCGCGCTATCCCATAGTGCATAGGAATCTTTATGAAGAATGCTGGATTGTACATAATCGTTAGCTTTCCCTGCTGCAATAACCTCTGGCAACTTATTCAGATAATCTGCATATTTTTTGGAGAAATCATCATACATTTCACGTTCTTTAGGAGTAGCAATTAATTTTTCATATATTTTCCGGCCGCTCTCGATCTTTTTCAAAACCTTATCGTATTCCTCCTGAACCTTCTCCACCTCTGCCGGGTCGCGTTCTACAATAATATTTAAGGAAAGCCGTTCTACATCAGATATATCGCCGTTTAGCGTTCCCAGGATAGTCACACTGGGCATCCAGTGGCTATCAATTTCCATCGAAGTGTCACCCAAGTTTTTCATTTTTGAGATGGAAACCAAACTAATGATGATCAATAAAGCAATTACCGCAAGAAAACCCAATAACAATTTTGCTCGAATGTTAAATTTCATACGTTCTCCCTTCAATCTCTTCATAGTACATATTATATCGACATGAATCGACACATTGTTTATATCAATCTAAAGAGATTTTTCAGAACTGTTTCCAAAAGGAAAATTTTACTTGTGATAATTAGTGAAGCTGATTCTGGTTTGTTTTATAAACAGCGTGGGACGTGTTATGTTCATGATTTCGAGCAATTGTTCCGCTATATAGAGAGGGGAATGCTACAGAAACTCATCAATGCGTTTATCCTCAACTAATTTTGGATTAGACATGCTGCATCGCCGTTATTTTGAATTTTATATACACAGAATAGGAATATTGTTCGAAAAGCAACAAATTGCTGTTAGTTTGCTGATTGTGATTCATAAATAACTATGATTATACTATTAATAAAGTATAACAGTGCTTAATTGAACAGGCGGAGGGATCAACATGAAACTTCAAGGTAAGGTGGCAGTAGTCACAGGAGCAGCTTCTGGGATGGGTAAGGAAATAGCCATTTTGTATGCTAAAGAAGGAGCTAAAGTGGTTGTATCTGATATCAATATAGATGCGGCAAACTCGACTGTAGCAGACATTAAATCCAATGGCGGAGTCGCTACTGCTATTGTAGCAAACGTTTCCAAAGAAGCAGATATTCAAAATTTAATCGATACTACGGTGAATACGTATGGAACATTAGATGTTTTAGTTAACAATGCAGGGATTATGGATAATTTTGTTCCGGCTGCTGATTTAACAGACGAGCTTTGGGAACGCATGTTTGCTATCAACACCACGGGACCTATGCGTGCAATTCGGAAAGCTCTTCCCATTTTTATGGACAAGGGTGCCGGGGTTATTATTAATGTTGCTTCACTGGGCGGGTTGCATGGTTCTAGAGCGGGTGCAGCTTATACAGCAGCAAAACATGCGGTTGTCGGCCTGACTAAAAATGTGGGCTTCCAATATGCTAATAAAGGCGTACGTTGTAACGCAATCGCTCCTGGTGCTGTAATCACTAATATTGGAACTACTATTAACCAACCCAATGAATTCGGTATGGAAAGAGCTATGGCTGGGCAAAACCTGAGTCCTCGGGCCGGAGATGCTGAAGAAATCGCGAAGGTTGCCCTCTTCCTTGCTTCAGATGATTCCAGCTTTGTGAATGGTACGGTGATTACAGCCGATGCTGGTTGGTCCGCTTATTAAAAGATGTAGGTAATAACAAAAAACCAGTCCGGACACGAAAGTGTCGGCTGGTTTTTTTGTTGTTCTACGTAAAATGTTTAGCTCTGCGAACCTTCTTTATTCGCTTACTTTCCCTAATTAACCCTTTCAGGAAACTTTATTCTCAATCCGCAGCTTATCTGCCACCATCGCAATGAATTCGCTATTCGTTGGCTTGGATTTGGAGATATTAATCGTATACCCAAACAGGTGAGAGATGCTGTCGATATTGCCACGTGTCCATGCTACCTCGATAGCATGGCGAATAGCGCGTTCCACGCGAGATGCCGTCGTTTTGAATTTTTCGGCGATTGCCGGATATAATGTTTTGGTTATGGCACCCAAAATTTCGATATTATTGTATACCATCGTAATGGCTTCGCGTAAATATTGATAGCCCTTAATATGAGCTGGCACACCGATTTCATGGATAATGGCCGTAATACTGGCATCCAGATTTTTCGTTTTACCCATTGGCACCACATTAGACCGCATGGAAGAAATGGTCACCGGACTGCTGCTAACTAACTGTGGTCCCACCAATTGGCGAACGCGGTTCGCAAGCACTTCCATATCAAACGGCTTCAAAATATAATAAGATGCCCCGAGCTGTACAGCCCTTTGCGTAATATTTTCTTGCCCAAATGCAGTCAGCATAATGATTTTCGGTTGTGGAGACAGGTTCATTTCTCTCAGGCGTTCCAGTACGCCGAGGCCGTCCAGATGAGGCATGATAATATCTAAAATAAGTACATCAGGTACGTTACGGGATTCTGCAATGTGTTGGAGCACTTCTTCACCATTATAGGCGATTCCTGTAACTTCCATATCCTCCTGATCGGAAATATATTCGGCAAGCAAATTCGTAAATTCCCGGTTGTCATCAGCCAACAATACCTCAATTTTTTGCAATGTACTTCCTCCTTATTGAGTGTTATTCAGTTGGGATATCAGTTTACAGCAAATAAATATTTCTTGTCGGAGTATATGATTTCGACATCGAATTATGAATTCCTTCTGTCGAAAATTATTTTTATTTATTTTTTTTATGGTTTCCATTATAATTAATTCTTTAGATTGCTATTACGAGTTTATTCTTTGCCTTTCGACAAAAAAATCTTAAGGCCACTAGCTGGCCTTAAGATTAGAGAATGATTTCAAGCTTACGTTATTCTTTATGATTCCTGCATCACGCAGCATCCATTCGATAAAGCAGCCGTAGCCTGATTTAGGATCGTTAACAAATACATGCGTCACAGCCCCGATGAGCTTGCCGTTCTGAATAATTGGGCTTCCGCTCATCCCTTGTACAATTCCCCCAGTCTTATCCAGCAACTTTGGATCTACGATACGAATAACAAGTCCTTTGGTTGCCGGTTTATCCTGTTGAGAAATGTGTACGACCTCTGCCTTAAACCGCTGAATCTGCTGACCTTCCAATACAGTCAAAATTTCTGCGGGTCCTTCTTTTACTTCATTCGCAAGTGCCACAGGAATTGGCTTGGAATACAAACCATATTGCGGCTCATCTGACATCTTCCCAAAAATCCCAAAGTTCGTGTTTCGTTCAATATTACCTAATACCCGATGATCCTTGAGAAAATGTGCGCGTTTTTCCCCTGGTTCACCACTTTGACTTTTCGCAATTGACGTCACATTGGATTGCACTATTTCCCCGCTCCCCACAACAATGGGGGTCTGGGTATTCATGTCGGTAATAACGTGCCCCAAGGCCCCATACACCCCCTGATCCGGTGCGTAAAAGGTCAAGGTGCCTACACCCGCAGCTGAGTCCCTAATATACAGTCCAAGCCGCCATGCCTTATCATCAAGATCATAAGCTGGTGTTAGCTTGGTGGAAATCGTCTGCTCCCCCCGGCAAAGCGTGATGTCGAGCGGCTTTTTGTTCTTGCCAGCTTCCTCTACAGCCTCCGCTACCCTTGTCAGGCTATCCAAAGGTTTGCCATTCATATGGGTGATCCGATCACCAAGACGAATCCCGGCAACCTCTCCAGGTGACACCTTGCGATCCATACTTTCCTGAATGACATGATGACCAACAACAAGCACTCCTGAAGATTTTACTTTGACCCCGATCGTCTGACCCCCTGGATATACCCTCAAGTCGGGAATCATGTTCTCTTGAGGCGTCTTCACTGCATGGGAACCGAATAATTCCAGAGAAGCTTGTGAAGGCAGCGCTGCATGCACATGCTTGGCGTTACCGATACAACAAATAAGAAAAACAAGCAAAAGACCGAGCAATTTGATCCTGGAGTAAAAATTCAATGGCTGTCACGCTCCCTTTGCTTCTTTCGCTTGACGAGTAAAGGTGGTCGCCAATTGCGTACCTTTAAGGTAACCTTGCCCCCAGGCTTTTATAACTGTTAATCATTACGCCAGCCGCTCTTTTCAGGCTTTCTTTCCTTCCGCCAAATTCAGCATTTCCTGTGCGTGATGCAAAGTTTTTTCGGTAATTTCCACGCCGCCCAGCATACGTGCCAATTCCTTTACACGTCCGTCCTCATTTAACGCTTCAATTTGCGTCATTGTACGTTCGTCATGAACATTCTTCTCAATTAGGTACTGGTGATCCGCCATACATGCCACCTGCGGCAAATGAGTAATTGAGAACACCTGGCAGACAGAAGACAAACGATATAGTTTTTCGGCAATGGATTGAGCCGCGCGACCGCTTACCCCAGTATCCACCTCGTCAAAAATGAGTACCAGAATTTGATCATGACGTGCAAAAATACTTTTCATCGCCAACATGATACGGGACAGTTCACCACCCGAAGCAATCTTGCCCAGCGGACGAAGCGGCTCCCCCGGATTCGGGGAAATCAGAAATTCCGCATTATCGATGCCCTGCTTGGTTGGTCGTACCCGCCGACCTTTATATTCATATCCGCGCGGATCTTCAATCGGATCAATACGAACCTTGAGTGACGTTCTTTCCATTTGCAGATCCTTTAGCTCCTGCTCTACCTGCTCGGCCAGCTCTTCAGCACAAATTTCACGCGCTTCTGTAAGCTCTTCTGCAATCTGTAGCAAATCCGAAAGCAGCTCATCCCGCCTTGCAATTAATTGCTCCAGCCGTTCATCCTTATTTTCCAGCATATCGGTTTCCTGCTCAATACGGCTATAGTATTCCAAAATCTGCTCTATACTATCACCATATTTTCGCTGTAACCCAGTAATTTGATTCAGACGTTGCTCCACTTCATGCAGCTTGCCCGGATTAAATTCAATATCCTCACGGTATGAACGTAATTGGAACGCCGCATCCTCCAGTTGGTAAAAAGCAGATTGAATCTGCTCCGCAATAGGCTGAAGGCTTTTGCTGTCGTAGCTTTGGACATCATTCAGTCTGGACAACACGTTATTGATCATATCCAGTCCACCTCTGCCGCTTAGCAGATCGTAGGCTCCTGATATCCCATCCATCATTTTCTCACTATGGGATAGCTTGACCCGTTCTTCTGTCAATAATTCATCCTCTCCCAATTTAAGCTCGGCAGCAGCAATTTCCTCCAACTGAAACCGATACATGTCCAATAACTGATAGGCCTTTTGACTGGAACTTTGCAGCTCTCGTACTTCTTTTTCCGCTTTGACAAAAGCATTGTAGCGCTCTCTGTAAAGTGTTTTGACCGGACCGATGACCGAATCACCGAACGTATCCAGCAACGCCAGATGGCGGTCTGCACGTAGCAAACTTTGATGCTCATGCTGACCGTGAATATTGACGAGCTGCTCACCCACCTCACGCAGCATCGTTAAATTGACCATTTGACCATTAATCCGCGATGAACTTTTGCCTTGAACGGTCAGTTCCCTCCGAATCAATAGATGTTCTTCCGCATTTGCCTTGATTCCCTGCTCTTCTAACGTTGCCCAAACCGGATGCTTAATCGGCAGTTCAAACAGCGCCTCCATCTCTGCTTTATCACATCCATAACGGACCAGATCGGCCGAACCTCTGCCTCCAGCAATCAGACCGAGGGCATCAATAATGATGGATTTACCCGCGCCTGTTTCCCCGGTCAATACGTGGAACCCTTTATAAAAATGAACATCGACAGCCTCTACAACTGCCAAATTTCGTATAGATAAAGTGACCAGCATCGTTCTTTCACCTCTATGATGTACAAATTCAAACGTCTAAATGAGCTAAGAAATAATATTTAGGAAATGTAGCCCATAAGACGATTCACAATGGCCTCGCTGTTCTCTTCTGATCGGCAAATAATCAAAATGGTGTCATCCCCGCTTATGGTACCCATAATTTCAGGCCATTCAATATTGTCCAATAATGCAGCAATCGAGTTCGCCGTTCCCGGAAGGCACTTCATTACGATCAGATTGGTCGTATAGTCAATATGTAAAAAGTTGTCGACCAATGTACGTTTCAGTTTCTGCGCCGGATTATATCGCTGATCTGAAGGCATCGAATATTTGTACCTGCCATCATCCATTGGGACTTTAATAAGCAGCAGTTCCTTGATGTCCCGAGATACAGTGGCTTGAGTGACCTGAAAACCTGCCTTGCGTAAAGCTTCGACCAGATCGTCCTGCGTTTCAATTTCCCGTTGTGAAATAATTTCCCTGATTTTAATATGTCGTTGACCCTTCATAAAATCCTCCTATAGATTAATCCTTATATTCCTCTTCTTCAATGTCTTCCGCTAATGTAATAAGGCGGATATTCCGTTCGTCAATATCAACGTACAATACGCCCGCACAGCCCGGATAAAGCAGCAGATAAGGCATAAGCCTGTCCCGCAAATCAGGACCATTCCACTCCATCGGTCTCTTGCGGCGTGACGTTTTGACCATATATGTTGAACCATTTCGCACAGCCACGTAGTCTATAAACAAACGGCTATACACGGTATGTCCATTCACTTTAAAAGCAAGCGGTATTTTCATTTTTCCGCCCACCAATTCATAACCCGCGTCTTCCAGCAAGTCCACAGCAGGCCCTTCGTCCAACTCTTCGTTAATTGGTATGGTCTTTAATACAAGCGGTCCCGGCTCCTTTAACCAGGTACGTAAACCGTAAAAAGCCCATACCGCTAATATTACGCCGATCACAACGATGATAACCGTATCATATCGCGTGTCCATGAATCGATCACCTCATGGACATATTCTAGAACAGGAGGTGAAATCCCTTTTCTCCTGTATATCTCATTATAGGCGAACGTAAGTTCGTTAATCAATCCCTCACACCAAAAAGAGGTTCCCTTAAGTTCACAGAACTCTTGAGAACCCCTGAATGTTACTTACGCGACGGATCATTATTGAAGGTCTGCCCTGCTTCCTGAACAGTAAGGTCAATTAGCGAGCGGAAATCAACGTTTTCCTGTTGCAAGTCTGCATTAGCAGACTTATCCAAACGCCAATGCGCCAAAAATTCAATATTGCCTTCTCCACCGGTAATAGGAGAATAAGCCAATCCTTGCAGCGAAAGTCCAAGCTCGTGTGAGAACGTCAGGATGTTTTGCAATACTTCTTTGTGTGTTGCGGGATCGCGGACGACGCCGGATTTCCCCACCTTTTCACGTCCGGCTTCAAATTGCGGCTTAATCAGAGCCACAATGTCAGCAGGCTGATGCAGCAACGCAAGCAATGGCGGCAAAATAATGCGCAGCGAAATAAAAGAAACATCGATACTTGCGAAATTTGGTATAGGACCGTTTAAATCCGCAGGTGTCGTATACCTGAAATTCGTTTTCTCCATTACGCATACCCGTTCGTCATTACGAAGCGACCAGTCCAGCTGATTATATCCCACGTCAATGGCATATACATACTCCGCTCCATGCTGGAGGGCACAATCCGTAAAACCTCCGGTGGATGAGCCGATATCCAGCATCGTCCTGCCCTTCATGTCCAGCTCGAATTGACGGATAGCCTTTTCCAGCTTCAACCCTCCACGGCCTACATACGGATGCACTGCACCCTTTACTTTAAGCTCACTGTCGCGTGGTACCTTCATACCCGCCTTCTCGATCCGTTCACTGTCGGCCAGTACCAGCCCTGCCATAATTGCAGCTTTGGCTTTTTCACGGCTTTCAAAAAATCCTTGCTCTACAAGTAATACATCAATGCGTTCCTTCGGAACAGACATGTTAATCTCCCTTTAAGGCAGCTACGCTGCTCTTGTCATACTTTTTCATTAATATCATCGTTGTCACAAATTCTACTATACCGATTGACCCATGCCATACACTGGCTCGGAAACCCATTTGCGAAGCTTCAGGCATACGGCTTCAACGGTAAGACCTACCTCGGCGCGTTGCTCCTTGATCGAGCCATGCTCGACGAATAGATCAGGAATCCCCATCAGACGCACCTGTGCATTTTGCATTTCTTCTTTGGCGTAAAATTCCAGCACGGCACTACCCAAGCTTCCCGCTTCAGAAGCTTCTTCCAAAATGATCAGCTTCGTATGCTGTTGGGCCAGCTCACGCAGCATATCTTCATCCAACGGCTTAAGGAAACGCGCATTGACGACACCCACCTGCAAACCTTCCCGCTTCATGGCCTCCGCAGCCTCTGTCGCCACCTGAAGCATCGGACCTGAAGCGATTACAGCGTAGCCCTCACCCTTGCGGAGAAGCTCCCAACTACCGATGGGTATGGCCTTCAGTTCTGTGTCCAACGGCACACCAACCACATTAACACGCGGATAGCGATAAGCAATCGGACCATCGTCGTAATCAAGCGCTGTTTTCATCATATGGCGCAGCTCGTTTTCATCCTTAGGCATCATAAGCACCAGATTGGGGATATGACGTAAAAATGCTACGTCGAACACGCCATGGTGCGTTTCTCCGTCGGCCCCGACAAAACCGGCACGGTCAATCGCAAACATCACATTCGCATTATGACGACATATATCATGTACAATTTGATCATAAGCACGCTGCATAAAAGTGGAGTAGACCGCAAATATCGGCTTCATCCCTTCCATTGCCAACGCAGCACACATAGTAGCAGCATGTTGCTCAGCAATACCAACGTCAATCATACGTGCAGGAAATTCCTTGCTGAACGGCACCAGTCCGGAACCACTAGGCATGGCAGGCGTAACCGCTATAATACGTTCGTCCTGTTCAGCCATCTCAATCAGCGTCCGTCCAAAAATTTCCGTATACATGGGGTTGCCCACTGCCTTGAGTACCTGACCGGATTCCATTTTGTACGGACTGATTCCGTGCCATTTGTGTGAATCTGCCTCCGCAGGCTTGTAACCCTTGCCCTTAGTGGTAACGACATGCACCAGCACAGGGCCAGTGACGTTATCAGCCTGCTTGAAGGTTTCGATCAGCTTCGGCAAATCATGTCCGTCGACCGGACCGAGATACGTAAGCCCCAACTCCTCAAACAGCACGCCCGGCACCATCATATATTTAAGACTGTCCTTAACACGGCCAGCCGATTTGGCAAGTTTACCGCCGATAGCAGGTATTTTTTTCAGCAAAACTTCCAGCTCATCCTTAGCCCGCAAATAATGACGGTCCGAGCGGATTTTGCTCAAATAATTATGCATGGCCCCTACATTCGGCGCTATGGACATTTCATTGTCATTCAGAATGACCATCAAGTTTTTACGTTCGTGTCCGATATGATTCAAGGCTTCGAAGGCCATGCCTCCAGTCAACGCTCCATCCCCGATCATAGCAATAACTTTATTGTCCTCGCCCTTCAAATCACGAGCCAAGGCCATCCCCATCGCAGCCGACAAAGAAGTGCTACTATGTCCAGCTTCCCAAACATCATGCTCGCTCTCGCTTCTTTTTACAAAACCGCAAAGTCCATCACGTTGGCGGAGGGTATCAAACCGGTCCATTCGCCCTGTCAATATTTTGTGCACGTAGGCCTGATGCCCGACGTCATAAATCATTTTGTCCTTCGGACTGTTATAGCAGTAATGCAGGGCGATTGTGAGCTCAACCACTCCCAGATTCGATGCCAGATGCCCCCCAGTCACGGACAGCTTCTCAATCAAAAAGCTCCTGATTTCCTCGGCTAGAGAAGCCAGCTCCTCAACCGACAGTGATTTCAGATCGCCTGGTTGCTTTATGTGTGGAAGCAGCACGCATATCTCCCCGCTTTCCTTCAAGTTTGTGTGTAAAGTTAACAAATATTATATCACACTCTGTGACCTTGCTTAAACTCTAGACAAGCCAAAGATACTTTAACCGCACTAGTGATCACGCTTCATCAGGTAATCCGCAATCTCCAGCAAACGCGAAGAATCCGGTATATTGCCTTCTATTAACGCTTTTTTGGCAGATGCCGTGAGTTTCTCTACTTGCTGCTGGGATGCCTCCATACCGATAAAAAACGGATAAGTTACCTTTTCCTGTTCAACATCACTTTGCGTTTTTTTACCCATTTTGCTCTCATCGCCTATAAGATCCAGTATATCGTCCTGAATTTGAAAAGCCAAACCAAGGTCTCGTCCAAATTGGCGAAGCGCTTCTAATTGATTCTTGTCCGCTCCGCCAATCCGTCCACCTGCCAAGAGGGAGAAAATGATCAAATCTGCGGTTTTATGGAGATGGATGTACTCCAGTTCCTCGATCCCTGTCATCCCCTGCTCGCCGGACATATCCGCGACCTGACCGCCTACCATGCCCCGTGCCCCGCTCATTTCGGACAACTCCTCCACGATGGACAGTAGCGCATCGGAGGAAATCCCGTGCCGCCGACCTGTCTGTACGACACTGTAAAAAGCGTGGGTCAGCAATGCATCCCCTGCAAGTACAGCAACCGCCTCACCGTATACCTTATGATTCGTCAGTTTGCCCCGGCGATAATCATCATCATCCATGGCTGGTAAGTCGTCGTGAATCAGGGAGTACGTATGTACCATTTCTACCGCACATGCTACGGGTAACGCTGCCTCCCGGCTTCCGCCGAATGCTTCGGCAGCTGCGATCACAAGCAGAGGCCGCAGGCGTTTTCCACCTGCGGTGAGTGAATAATTCATGGATTCACGAAGAACGGCGGGAATACTCCAATGAGCTGGGAATTGCTCGGTCAATGCAGACGAAACCTCGTCCACCGTCCCGGTCAAATATTCCTTGAACGACGGTTTATTCAACGCCTTCACCACCGTTTTCATCCAATCCGCCGCCGAAAGGCTTCTTGCGCAAATCTCCGTCCTCTTCCACAATCATTTCAATTTTACGCTCAACTTGCTCCAGCTTCTGACTGCAAAGCTGAGACAGCTTCATACCACGCTGGAACAAATCAATGGCTTGCTCCAGAGGAACGTCTCCATGCTCCAGTTGTCCGACAATTTCTTCAAGAGCGGCCATAGCCGCTTCAAAATTCAATTCCGTTTCATTCGCCACCGTGCTTCGCGTCCTCCTTCATTCCCCATACTTGGCAGTCCAACTGCCCGTCACTCACTTTAATCTTGATGGAATCCCCCGGCTGTATGTCTTTTAATGACTTGATTAGCCGTTTCTCGTGCTCATCATACACAAGGCTGTAGCCTCGCGACATGACCTTAAGCGGGCTAAGCGCATCCAACTGACGAATACCCGCGTGCAACTGCTGGCGTCCCGTCTTGGTAACGGCACGCATCGCAGACTCCAACTGACGTTGTGCCACATCCGTCTGTTTGCGGGCCGAACGGATTTGTTCACGCGGGTTAAACCGCTCCAGTACCTGACGCATACGCGCGTTCTTTTCCGCGTTCAGACGCGAACGATTGCCTGCTGCACGGATGAGCCGTTGATGCAGCATGTCCATGCGCTCCGCATGCTGTAGCATATAGCGGCGCGGGTGCAGCAGCACCGGTGAGCGCCGAAGCCGGGTCAACCGCTCACGGCTGGTTTCCAGCCGCTGTCGGAGTGCGTTACGTAATCGCTTTTCCCGCTGGAGTAGCTGATCTCGCAACTCTTGCTGATGAGGCACAGCCAGCTCGGCGGCTGCAGTCGGCGTAGCCGCACGCAAATCGGCTACAAAATCGGCAATCGTAAAATCCGTTTCATGACCGACGGCTGAAATAACCGGAATCCCCGATGCAAAAATGGCACGCGCAACCGCTTCCTCGTTAAACGCCCATAACTCCTCAAGCGAGCCACCGCCCCGCCCGACGATCATCACCTGAACCTCCTGCATACGGTTCATGGCTTCAATCGCCTTAACGATAGCGGGCGCAGCACCTTTTCCCTGCACAAGCACAGGATACAGCACAATTCCAGCCTGAGGGTATCTCCGTTGAAGCGTCGTGATAATATCGCGTACGGCAGCTCCGGTTGGTGAAGTAATGACACCGATTGTCGACGGGTGAGCAGGCAATTTGCGCTTGCGGGCGCTGTCGAACAGCCCTTCAACATCCAGCTTTTGCTTGAGCTGCTCATATGCAAGATAGAGACTTCCGACGCCATCAGGCTGCATCTGGGTCGCATAAAATTGATACTGTCCATCTCTTTCGTACACAGATACGTTTCCCCGGGCAATAACACGCGTACCTTCCTTTGGCACAAAGGGAAGCCGCTGATTATGAGTCGCAAACATAATCGAACGGATGCGGCTACCCTCATCCTTGAGCGTAAAGTACATATGACCACTCGAATGATGCGTAAAGTTAGAAATTTCCCCGCGTATCCATACGTCGGACAGCACCTGATCCGATTCCAGCTTCATCCGGATATAGCGATTCAGGTCCTTAATAGAGTAAATACGCTGTTCAGCCACAGACAACCGCCCTTATGCCAAACCGTGCGACCGCTTGGCCGCTACGAGTGTATTTTGCATCAGCATGGTAATCGTCATTGGACCTACACCGCCGGGAACAGGGGTAATCGGACCGGATACTTGCTTCACGCTCTCAAAATCAACGTCACCCGCCAGTTTTCCGCTCTCCAGACGATTCATGCCTACATCAATGACCACCGCTCCGGGCTTCACGAAAGAAGCATCAATAAAGTTGGCTTTGCCAATGGCAACCACCAAAATATCCGCTTGCCGACTCAGCTCGGCGATATTCGCCGTACGAGAGTGGCACATGGTCACCGTAGCATTTTCGCGCTGCAACAACAGCGATACCGGCTTGCCCACGATATTACTGCGACCAATGACCACCGCATGCTTCCCCGCAATTTCTACCCCCGCACGCTTGATCAGCTCAATGACACCAGCAGGAGTACAGGGCAGTAGACTATCATCACCGATGACCAGATTCCCTACGTTCACCGGATGGAATCCATCCACATCCTTCTCGACTTCAATAGCGTCAATGACTGCTTTTTCATGAATGTGTTTTGGCAACGGAAGCTGTACCAGAATCCCGTGAATATTACTTTGGTGATTCAGTTTGTCCACCAGTTCCAGCAATGCTTCCTGCGAAGTATCCGCTGCCAGCCGATGTACCTCGGAATAATAACCGAGATCATGACATGCTTTTTCCTTGTTTCTAACATATACCTGAGAAGCAGGGTCTTCACCTACCAGTACGACAGCCAGTCCAGGCTGAAAGTTGTGCTCCTTCAGACGGACGACCTCCTGCTGAATGCTTGCTCGAATATCTTTAGAGATTTGTTTGCCATCAATGATCGGTGCTGACATATTCAACCACTCTCCAACCTGAGTAAAATAATCTCAACTTAAAACCGTGCTTTCAATTGCTCCAGCTCTTGTATAATTCGTCCCAGAACACCGTTGACAAATTTACCGGACTCCTCGGTGCCAAAATGCTTGGACAATTCAATCGCTTCATTGACTGCAACTTTAGCTGGAACATCCTCACGAAAAATCATTTCATATGCCGCCAGTCTCAAAATCTGGCGATCCACGCGTGAAAGTCTGCTGATCTGCCAACCTTTAAGATAATCCACCAGAAGTTTGTCAATCGCTTCCTTGTGCTCCCAGGTACCTCGCACATGCTCCAATACGTAAGTCCTTAATACTGCTGCATTTTTGATGACTACTTCCGCTTCGTTTTCCTCTGCGGCTTCCTGTAGCAGCATATCCACAGCTGCTGCCGCATCCACTTCATTCATTTCCATATGGTACATGCTTTGTACCGCTATTTCCCTCGCCAGACGTCTTTTCATGCCCTGCCTCCTACGCTTGCCTGTATCTATTTTTTCATTTTAACCAATTCCACAAAAAAACCTGTGAACGCAACCTCCAAAACGTTGGGCGCAAAGAAGCTACAGCTCTATTTTGGAGAAAGCGTATCACAGGGTTCATTTAAAAGGACGCCAACGCTGCGACAGCCAGTCGCTCCATTCCTTCCAAGGGAGGAGGGAACCAAGCGCTGCGTCGCTACGTCTTCCTAACGTATATCCGATGAACACCATCAATGCAAAGAACAACATATTCCAAAAGCCTGCCCACAAATAAATAAACCCGAAAAAAATGCCAGCCGTAATCCCCATGATCCGACCCTTGTAACTTCCCCATATTTCTTTCCAGGGCATCAGGGAAAATCACCTCTATTCCACACGACTCTTAAAGCTTGGTGACTGAGAAACATTGGCGATGTACACAGACACATTGGACACAGGAATTCCCGTAATTTCTTCCACATGGTCGTGTACCCCCTTTTGTACCTCGGAGGTTAACACCGGAATAGAACTTTCCCCGTCCACAACCGCCCGAATCGTAATATCAAGTCCCGATTCCAGCACGCGAATACGTGCTTTCAAATCCTGTATCCCACGAAATCTGGAGGCCGCTTTGAGACACAGATTTTCGATGGTATCCACTGAAATCTGAATGTCGCCGTACTCCGTTCGTTGATCTATAGAATGCTGTACCGTTTGGTTCCGGCGAATGGAGATATAGAAAACCCGGAGACTCAAAAGCAGCAGCACTCCTGCAATAATCAGGCTGGTAAACCACACAATCCGCTCATCCTGAATGCTTAAGGCATACGGAATGGCCCCGCTCAGGAGGAGGATGGCGAGAATGGAAATAATTCCAATACTTAAGCTGTACAAGAACAGCAGAAGTCTGTCCATAACTTTAGCCACGAAACGCACAGCCTCCTTAAATTAGAGTAAACCCTCGACCCTTAAGGGTCGGGGGTTTGTACAAAGTATCGCTCTATTTAACCCGTCCGGCGCCCAGAACTTCCGGCTCTTCTACTTTTTCGGCACTTTTGAATTGAACATCATGAATTTGCACGTTCACTTCAACAACATTAAGACCTGTCATAGTTTCAATGGAACGCTTAACATTGTGCTGAATAGCAGCAGCCACCTCAGGCAGACGGTTACCGTACTCGATAATGACGGAGACGTCTACAGCTGCTTCACGCTGTCCGACTTCCACTTTTACACCTTTGGACAAATTTTTGCGGCCCAGCAGTTCGGCAAACCCGCCTGCAAATCCCCCACTCATTCCCGCTACGCCCGGCACCTCAACGGTTGCCAGTCCGGCAATGACTTCAATAACCTCCGGGGCAATCTGAATCTCCCCAATTTCTGTACGCTCGAATTCGGTTGGCACTGTGCTCATACCTTCAACACCTTTCGGTCAAAATAAGTTTCACTTCAGCTTTGGATTTCAAAGCAGACATGCTCACTTATTATCCATACTATATCATTTGGCGTTCATTATGACAAACTGAGGAAATATACCGATTAAACTTCGTTTTCCTCCAAAAATTTAATATCAAAATCGCCCTTGACGAAGGTCGGATGCTCCAACAATCGTTGATGAAAAGAAATCGTTGTCGGTATGCCTTCAATAGCAAATTCAGACAGAGCCCGCTTCATTTTGGCAATCGCTTCCTGACGTGTAGGCGCCCACACAATCAATTTGGCGATCATGGAGTCATAATAAGGAGGAATGCTGTAACCCGGATAAGCTGCGCTGTCCACGCGTACCCCAGGACCGCCTGGAGGCAAATAAAACCCGATTTTACCGGGTGCAGGCATAAAATTGCGATCCGGGTCCTCGGCGTTAATACGACACTCCATCGCCCACCCATTGATGGTGACTTCTTCCTGTGTAAAAGAAAGCGGATGCCCTTCAGCGACCAAAATCATTTCCTTAATCAAATCCACACCGGTGATCATCTCTGTTACGGGATGTTCAACCTGTATACGTGTATTCATTTCCATAAAATAAAATTGATTATCCGGTCCAAGCAAAAATTCCAGCGTTCCTGCACCGGAGTATTGTACAGCCATAGCAGCACGAACAGCTGCCTGCCCCATTTCTTCACGCACATCCTGCGAAAGCACAGGACACGGCGCTTCCTCCAGCAGCTTCTGACGACGACGCTGCACAGAACAGTCCCGTTCGCCCAGATGCGCAACATTGCCGTGCTTGTCCGCTATGATCTGAATTTCCACGTGCTTCATACCGGTCAAATATTTTTCAAGATACACACCTGCGTTGCCAAACGCTTTTTGCGCTTCCTGCTGGGCGGTTGTAATTTGTTGAATAAGATTATCCTCATCCTCAGCGATACGGATACCTTTACCGCCGCCACCTGCGGTGGCCTTGATGATTACCGGATAGCCAATATCGCGAGCTATGGTTATGGCATCCTGCAAATCCTCCACCAGCCCGTCCGAACCCGGAATGACCGGAACCCCGGCATCCTTCATCGTCTGCTTGGCGACAGCCTTATCCCCCATTTTGTTAATCGCTTCTGGAGAAGGACCAATAAACGTAATATTGCAAGATTCGCAAATTTCAGCGAAGTCGGCGTTTTCAGCCAAAAATCCGTAACCTGGATGGATCGCATCACATTCAGTCAATGTCGCAACGCTCATCAGGTTCGTAAAATTCAGGTAGCTGTCCTTGGACAGGGTCGGTCCGATACAGTAAGCCTCGTCTGCGAGACGCACATGTAACGAATCCTTGTCGGCTTCCGAATACACGGCAACCGTCGAAATATTCATTTCGCGGCAAGCGCGAATGATACGAACCGCAATTTCTCCACGATTCGCAATCAATACTTTTTGAAATGTCATGACTTTATCCTCCCTGGGAGCAGCCTTGCTGAACCCTCAAACAGAGGGTTCAAGCGAGCGTCTTACTCCGGTTTCACAAGGAACAATGGCTGGCCATACTCGACCAACTGTCCGTTTTCGGCCAAAATTTCCACAATTTCGCCCTTCACTTCAGCTTCCAACTCGTTCATCAGCTTCATTGCCTCAATAATACACACCGTTGTTTTCTCGCCTACTTTACTGCCGGTACTCACATACGGAGCCGTATCCGGGGATGAAGAACTATAGAAAGTGCCCACCATCGGAGATACGATTTTATGTAGATTGCTCGCATATTCCTTAGTCTCCCCAACAGATGTATGTCCTGAATCGGACGACTGTGCTTGTGGGTTCGGAATAGCAGCTTGTGGTGCCACCGTATAAGTAGGTGCTGCCACAGGAGCCTGTACCGTAACAATCTCGCTTTTGCCCGGTTTACGGATCAGCAGGCGAGTTCCTTCATTTTCAATTTCAAGCTCATGTACAGACGTTTCATCCACCAGCTTGATCAATTCCTTAATCTCGCTTAATTTGAACATCTCTATTAATCACTCCTTCAGCATTTTGCCGGTTGCTGATAACATTGTTGAAACAGCTTTATGTATTATATCACAATCATTAAAAATAGAAAGAGCCCGGAAATGTGCAGAAATCCGGGCTTTTTCTCGATTTTTGTCTTATTGTGTAACATACTGGACGCTGATCTTGTCCTGCGTTACGTTCAATTCTTTCATGACTTTATCAACGATCGTTACCGCTTGTTTGGCATTCAGTTTTTCACTCAGAACCACTACCTTGTATTTATCAGCATCTTCCTCACGAACCACTGCATTGGCGAACTGCTGTTGAAGCTCTTCCTCAATTCCGGTGATTTTCGCCTGTTTGTCTTCCAGCACATGCAATTCTTTTTGTGCTTCTGCGGCTTTCTTGGCAGTGCTATCGTTCATTGCAGTCGTCAGCTCGTCATTTTTCTTTTGATTCGCCACATCCCGCTCCAGCAAGTAGTTGTCGATAACCGCAGCGGCCGTAGGCTTGGCGGCTTGTTCCGTTGCCACCTGATCGAGCACCTGCTGGTCCGTTTTCGCGGTGGATGCGGTTTTGTCGTCACTTTTTGCCGCAGGATCTGGGGCGGTAGCAGTAGTATTTTGACCCGATTTAGCAGACTCAGTAGTCTGGGTGGCGGCCGTATCTTTATTTTCGCCTGTAGTAGATTCGGTAGCAGGATCCGTTGCAGCAGCCTTGTCTGTCTTTGCGGAAGAGACAGTTCCTTCTCCGGTCACCTCTCCATTAGTCACCACTTCATTTACTTTCAGCTCGTTCAGTTGCTCTTCTGCCTTGCCTGTCGCTTCCTGGGCGGTATCCTGCTTAACCTTGCTCACTTGCTCACTATCCGCCACAGGCGGGTTAGCCGGGCTAGAGTCCTCTGTAAACAGATAGTACGCAGACAACACGACCATTAAACTCAGCATGGACACCAGCCAAACGGTTTGTCTTTTATTATTCATGTTCCGTCCTCCAATATCATTAAATTAGGATTTTCATTTATCCCTGCTTATGATTTCAATTATCCCTGCTTGCGCGGGACGACTGAAATTTTATAGGAAGGCACATTGAGGCCTTTCTGTACGGCATCCACAATCAACTGCTTCACGGTGGGGTTTTCTGCTCCCATCGCTACCACCAGCACTCCCCTCACCTGCGGCTTTACTTTTTTTGTAACAATCGGGGTGTGTTGACCTCCTGACGATTCATAGGTGACAATCTCTCCATCGCGTGTATATTGAGTGGTATGTCGCTGGCCGCCATTGGCATCCGTCTCGTTATTTTCTTCCTGCATATCCTTCACATTGCGCTGAACGATGACTTCCTCAGTGGAGTCAACCGTAACCATGACATCGACCGTCCCTACACCAACAATCTGCTCCAGCATCTGCTTCATATTATCTTCGAACACTTTCTCAATCCCGGCAAAGGAACTTTCCTCACCCCCCGTTGTCTGAAGTGAAGGTTCATTTTTCATCACGCCAGGCGGCTCCCGCCCCACGTTTTCAGGATCCACCTTTTTCACATTCACGAACGAATTAAAAAGCATGATCGCGACCCCGATAAGACCGAGAATAAGCAGCCAGCGAAATGAATTGAACCTTTTGGGTCCGTCTGCCCCCCCGCCCATCCATTGCTCCAACTTTTTCATCCATTTGCCCATTTCTGCTCACCTCCTGTTACCATTCATGTGTACCGTCCTGTGAAGAAAGCACCTGCACATTTTTGCTGTCGATCCCCCATTTTTCGTACAACAGTCTCGTAATTAAGCCGAAAGTTTGCGTATCTGCTGTCTTTTCACCATCAGAGCCTTCCGCATGGTTGTTGGCACCCTCTATCGTCCCCTTCTCTTGGTCCGATGCTTTTACAGGTGTTGGCTCTATGCGGATATTTACTGCTTTTTCAGCGACAGGCTCTACCATAATCGGCTTGGAGTCCGAACCTGGCGGGATATTCGTGCTTTTCTCCTTACGCCCAGCCTGCTGCTCCGCCAACTTAACCACGACCGACTGAATCCCCGTTCCAGCCTCCAGATCGGATGCTCCCTGCTTCATCTGAGCAAGCGTAACCTGAACCGATTGAACCGCAAGCCCGGTACTCTGCTCCAGTTGTCCCTTCATTTCCTTGGCGACCTCTTGGCCAGCCCATTGCATGGAGCTTTGCTCCTGTTGCCGCTTCAGCTTGTTGCCTTTTGCCAATATTTCCTCCAATGTCGGTTCGCCCTTGCCCGTCTCTGCCTGACGTTGAAGATCAAACGCGCGCCCCAGAAGCTCAGAGGGATTAGTACTCAGCAAACGCACGACCGGAGAAAGCAACGTCAGTAGAATAAGCAGGCTGAGTACGAGCTTGACATACCTTTCCATGGAACGGCTTGGCAAGATCATATCGATAAAAGAAGCCAGCAGCACAATCAGCACCAGTTCCTTAAGCCAGCCTCCCAGCCAGGTCACGTCACTCCCCTCCCCCCGTTTGATTTCCGATCATTCACTCACCTCATCATGACTGTCATATTGCCTGCCGCGAGCATGACTGTAATCGCAAGGAAGGACATTAAACCCACTGCCGCGAGCGCTGCGAAGACATAAATCATGCTTTTACCGATTGCGTCCAGGCATTCCACAATAGGCGTATCTCCCAAAGGCTGCATAATCGCTGCTGTGACTTTATAGATCAGGGCCAGCGTTAGAATCTTGAGAGCAGGAAAGGCGCAGAGGAACAGGATAACGATGACTCCCACCAGGCCAATAGCATTTTTCACGAGCAACGAAGCCGAAATGACCGTATCTGTCGCATCTGCCAGCGCCTTGCCAACCACCGGAACAAAGCTGCCTGTAATATACTTGGCCGTGCGGATCGTTAATCCGTCAGTTACAGACGATGTCAAGCCCTGTACGGAAATGACACCCAGAAAAATGGTCAGCAGCACCCCCAGCACCCCTACTCCGGCGTTACGCAGCAGATCGGCTAACTGGGTCAGCTTGTATTTGCCTGTCAGTGAGTTGACCAGATACAACACCGCCGAGAAGAACAGCAGCGGGAACACCAGCGTATGAATGACCGTCCCGACCGTGTTGATCATAAATACAATCAGCGGGTGGGTGACCGAAACGGTTACGACGTTACCCATCGAAGCCAACATGGTAAACAGCAGGGGCAGCATCGCCATCATAAACTGAATCATGCTGTCAATGGCTTCCTTTGCATAACCGATCGCTACACTAAAGCTGTTAATCGCCAGGATGATAATGACCATGTAGACAATGGCGTAGGCGACTTTGCTGACCTGATTACTTTCAAAAGCGCTTTGCAGCGTTTCCAGCACCATACTCATAATGCTGAGCATGACAATGGTTACGAGCAGCTTGGCATTCACCCGAATTTCGTGGATGAAAAAATCGGCTATGGCGCTCAATACACCTTTAATGCTGAACCCTTCACCGCCCGGAAGCAGCATATCCATGAAGGAAGGCGTTTTTTGATCAGGGAAAAATCCGCCATATTGCTGCATCAGCCCGTCCCAATAATGCTCTACCTCATCTTTGGGCATCTGCTCCGCCTGTTGTCTGATCCATTCATTCGCAGGTGTATCTGCAAACATGACCACAGCCGAGGCACACCAGAGACATAGCAGCAAAATGGCAACCACTTTGAGATTCGGCATGCCCTCCAGCCTTTTCATGGCATCACCCCCTCAGGCGGGCATCAGCTTCAGAATCGTATCAATGATAATGCTGATAATCGGGATGGCCAGCACCATAATGAGCACCTTTCCTGTAAGCTCAATTTTGGAGGCAATCCCGTCTTGTCCCGCATCCCGAACCACCTGCGCTCCAAATTCGGCAATATAAGCGATACCAATAATTTTCAGCACGGTTTTAAAATAAATCATATCCATGCCCGATGACCTTGCCAGACGCTCCAGCACAGCAACCACGGACCCAATCTTGCCAATCAACAGTAAAAAAATGACGATTCCCGCAGCTGTCGCAATCAGAAAAGCAAACATCGGCTTCTGTTCCTTAATGACCAAAATAAGAACTGTGGCAATCAGGGCGAAGCCGACCACCTGAATGATTTCCATGTGTCCACCTACTGAAAAAGAAAGATAGATTTGATCTCTTGCAGAAGGTCATCCAGCATTCGTACCACCATGAATAGCACCACCACAAAGCCAATGACCGTTACCCAGTGGGCCATGTCTTCTTTGCCCATTTGCTTGAGTACGGTATGAATCATGGCGATAATAATGCCAATTCCGGCAATCTGAAAAATAGCGTTCACTTCTAAATTCATTCGAGCACCCCGCTAATAGATCAAAATGACGATCAATGCTCCGATCAGCAGTCCCAGGCTTCTGCTCATGCGCTCGTATCTCACCTGATCCGCTTGCGCCTGCGCTTCCTCATGGGATAGCTGCTGGATGGTTAGCGCAATGTGCTTGATCTGGTCTTCACGGTCGCTGGTTCCGAGACTGTAAGCTAGCTGCCGCATCGCTTCTTTCTCGGCCTGCTGCATACTGGAGCGGCTCCACGAGGCTTCAATCGCTTTATGCAGGCTTTCTCTGGCGGTCAGCCCAAAGGAGGGGTGCATCCAGTGTGAGGCTTGCTTGAACAAGGTTCGCAGCGGCTCCCGCAACGGCTCTCCCGTCTTGGCAAAAGCATCCGGTAGCGGCGACACCCCGTAGGAAACCTCGGTGGTCAGCCTTTGCAGCGCGAGAATCAGCTCTCTGATCTGCCTCGGCCTCAGCGCAAACTGCCTTGCC
The DNA here is from genome assembly GCF_038592985.1 of Paenibacillus sp. FSL R10-2782. Taxonomy (NCBI): domain Bacteria; kingdom Bacillati; phylum Bacillota; class Bacilli; order Caryophanales; family Paenibacillaceae; genus Paenibacillus; species Paenibacillus sp. FSL R10-2782. The sequence continues at coordinate 3,271,830 of NZ_CP151951.1, forward strand.
CGCTGCCAGCCAGCCAGCGTAGCGGCGAGTATAACCAACGTGGCACCCAGTAGCTTAAGCATAGAATATGCCTCCGTTCTGCCCTTCCGCAGACAGTGTCAGCCTGCGCTGTTTGGCATCTGCCAGCCGGAAGGAGACGCCCCGGCTCGTCCGCTCCAGCATGACGTAGAGCTGAAACAGCTCCTGTCCTGTAGTCAATCCGGCAAAAGCAGGCCGGGTCGCCATTTCAGCCACATCACGTCCATGCGCGGAAGCAATGACTGCGATCCCCGCATGAAGCGCTTCACGCACCGCTTCGGCATCCTCAGGTCGGCCGATTTCATCGACGATCAGCACATCTGGCGACATGGAACGAATCATCATCATCATGCCTTCTGCTTTCGGACATCCATCCAATACGTCGGTTCGAGGTCCAACATCAAAACCGGGAATGCCCTTGTGACTGCCGGCAATCTCCGAACGTTCATCTATAATGCCTACCTTGAGCCCGCTTCGACGCCCCCCATTACTTTCCATCCCCCCGTAGCTTAGTTGCCGGGCCAAGTCCCTAAGCAGTGTTGTTTTACCATGCTGAGGCGGGGACAAGATGAGGGTATGAAGGATTTTACCGGATTTTCGATCCGCTACATAAGGCAATATGCGATCAGCTATACCGGGAATCGCTCGGGCAATTCTTACATTAAAGCTGCTTATATCCCTCAAATGCTCCACTCGCCCTCTGCTCAGCACCGTTCTCCCCGCCAACCCGATCCGGTGACCCCCGGGAATGGTAATAAACCCTTTGCGAAGCTCCTCCTCCATGGTGTACAGGGAATGATTGCTAATAAAATCCAGCAAACGGTGGGCATCCTCCCGGTCCGGCTTATAGGCTTCCATATGGTTCACAGTCAGCCGACCGGCGGACGTTACAAAATGATGTTCACCATTTGTATTAATTTCCAGCGGCCTTCCTTCCCGGACCCGAATTTCCTCCAGTTGCTTGAATACCGTTTCCGGAAGCTTTCCGAGTATACCGTGCAACGGTTCGGGAAATAACTCCAGCCATTCCATACCGATGCCGCCCCCTCACAGTTGTCCTCTTTCTTTAAGACAAGTCTATGGCCGACTCTCGCTTTTTATGCCGAAAATATATCGAAAACCTAGTCGTTGATTTCAAAGCTCCTATCCGCCTTTAACAAACATATTTCACGCCACCTAAAGCTCCTTCATGGAATCTGCAAAAATTAAAAAAGGCACCCCGAAGCCTTGACGGCTAAGGGATACCCTGGAACAAAAACAATAGATTCACAATAAAAGAGGCTGCCCTTCAGCCCATCACTCGCTGAAAAACAACCTCTTAACCTACCGCTATATTCTATGATTATAAAACTATAAATAGTAGGCGTACAATGCATCTGCCGTTATACTTGATTGCTTTCGTTCAAGCAACTTCATATGCTGCATCTTAGTGGTGCACACTTTCGGTCAGTAAATTACCGACGGTCCTGCGGTCCACCTACAAATGCTTGCTCCTCAGTATCCAGATTGTACGCTGTATGCAACGCCTGAATAACCCCATGGAGTTTGCCAGCCTCGATCACACACGACACCTTGATTTCAGATGTGCTTACCATTTTAATGCTCACGCCTTGTTCTGCCAACACAGCAAACATTTGCGCTGCAACGCCTGGATGGCTGACCATGCCTGCACCTACGATGGATACTTTGACGAGGTTTTCTTCAGACGTCACTTCACGGTATGGAAGCCCTGTGCGAATGCCTTCCAACGTCTTCAAGGCCGCTTCGCGATCCGTTAGAGCCACTGTAAAGGAAAAGTCTGCTTTGCCAGCCTCAACACCACTTTGCACAATAATGTCTACATCAATTTTGGCTCCCGCCAGCGTTCCGAATACTTTCGCCAGTACACCAGGAGTATCGACTACGCCCAAAATACTGATTCTTGCTACATTTTTATCATATGCAATCCCACTGACTACTACGCCCTGCTCCATTACTGCATCCTCCTTTACGACCGTTCCTTCATTATGGTTAAAACTGGACCGCACAATCAGCGGTACCCGGTTATGTTTCGCATATTCTACCGCACGTGGATGCAACACTGCCGCACCCAGATTAGCTAATTCCAGCATTTCATCATAGGAAATTTCTTTCAGCTTGCGGGCAACCTTCACGATCCGTGGATCTGTAGAATATATGCCATCCACATCCGTGTAAATTTCGCAAGCATCTGCCTGAATCGCCGCCGCCAGTGCAACCGCCGTCGTGTCAGAGCCACCACGTCCCAGCGTCGTAATATCTCCTTCAGCAGACATCCCCTGGAAACCCGCAACCACGACAATCTTATTGCTGCTTAGTGCATCCAGTACCCGCTGAGGCTGGATGTCCGTAATTCTCGCCCGACCATGCTCGGATTCCGTACGGAAACCAGCCTGCCATCCTGTAAACGATACCGCCTCATGTCCCAACTGCTGAATAGCCATCGACAACAATGCAATCGAAATTTGCTCGCCAGTCGTCATCAGCATATCCAACTCACGTGCAGGCAACTGCTCATTCAGCAATTTGGCCTGGTCGATCAGTTCGTCTGTTGTGTCCCCCATCGCAGAAACAACAACTACACATTGATGCCCTTCACTCTGTTTCTCAACAACGCGTTTTGCCACGCGTTTCATGCGCTCCGTATCACCGACGGAACTGCCTCCGAATTTCATGACATACAAAGACAACGATATTCACTCCCTCAGACTCAACAGTATGTAACCTTGAGATGGCACAACCGACTTTGAACGTGACATCCTACGGCATAACTTTAGTACAGTATAATACGAAAGTGCTATGCGGAGCCAATGTTTTTTAATAACAGTTATTCATAACAAATAATCCTCTGTCCTTGACAAGGACAGAGGATATGAAGAAGCTAGACCATTTTATGCGCGGGAAATATATTTACCATCGCGTGTATCAATCAGCAGTACATCATCCTGGTTGATGAACAAAGGAACCTGAACGTTCAGTCCTGTTTCAACTTTAGCATTTTTGGTAGCACCTGTAGCCGTGTTGCCTTTAATACCCGGCTCCGTGTCAATAACCTTCAGCTCTACGCTGTTAGGCAGGTTAATCCCGAGAATTTCACCATTATAGCTAATGATGTTTACATTCATGTTTTCTTGCAGGAAGTTAAGTTCCCATTTCAGTTGATCACTGGAAAGGTTGAATTGATCGTATGTTTCGTTGTCCATAAATGTATGCTCGTCAGCGCTCGCATAGAGGTAAGACACACCACGGTTTTCAATTTGCGCACGACCAATCGTTTCACCTGCACGGAATGTACGTTCAACCGTGTTACCATTACGCAGGTTTTTCAGCTTGGAGCGCACGAATGCCGCACCTTTACCTGGTTTTACGTGTTGGAAGTCCAGTACTGTAAAAATATCTCCGTCTACCTCGACGGTCAAGCCTGTTTTGAAATCATTTACGTTAATCACTAAAATACCCCTCCTACAGGACTGTTATCGTTATTAAACGACTGTAAATTCTTTGCTTGAATGTGTTAATACCTTGATGCCGCTATCTGTAATAACGATATCATCCTCGATCCGTACGCCGCCCAATCCAGGTACATAAATACCTGGTTCAACCGTTACAACCATGCCAGGCTCCAGAATGTCATCGCTTGCCTTCGACAGACGCGTGGATTCATGGACTTCCAGACCCAGACCATGACCTGTGCTGTGTCCGAAATTGTCTCCATAGCCATGGCTTGCAATAATATCCCGTGTCAGCGCATCCGCTTCACGGCCTGTCATGCCTGGCTTAATATGTTCCAGCGCGTGAAGCTGCGCCTTGAGCACAATATCGTAGATCTCACGTAGCTGCGGCGACAAATCCCCTTGTGTAGCTACTGTGCGTGTTACATCGGAGCAGTAGCCATCCAGCAACGCACCGAAATCAAACGTAATCAGTTCGCCCGCTTGTACCAACTTGGAGCTAGCTACACCGTGAGGCAGTGCCGAACGAACCCCGGATGCCACAATCGTGTCAAAGGAGGAAGACGTAGCTCCCTGCTTGCGCATGAAGAATTCCATTTCCAGATCCAACTCACGCTCGCTGACACCCGGTTTGATGTAAGGCAAAATGTGTGCAAATGTAGCATCTGCCAAATCCGCCGCCCGCTGCATTACTTCCAGCTCTTCCGCATCCTTGTATACCCGTAGCTTTTCTACAATTCCCGATACCGGAATCAATGTAACAGGGGACAAATCTTCACTGTAAGCTTTATGCGTCGCAACAGATACATGATCCTGCTCAAAGCCTGTTTCGCCGATCTGATGGGAGGACAACAGCTCTTTCACCGTTTCCATGACTTGCGCAGCGTGCTGCACCACCGTAAAGCCTGCCGCTTGCTCGGCCGCCTGTGTCATATAACGAAAGTCGGTCAGCAGATAGCTGTGAGATTCCGTAATCAGCACATAACCCGACGAACCAGTGAATCCTGTCAAATATCGGCGGTTGACAGGGCTTGTAATCAATATAGCCCGCAGATCATGCTCGCCCAGCGCCTGCCGCAGCTTTAACACCCGGTCATTCTTCATCTTTCATCCCGCTCCCCTCTGTCAAATAACCAAATGCTATTTTAACACAGGCGATAGCCGCTTGAGAAGTTTTTGTTGCGCTCAGTCCCCAGCTTCCTCAGGCTCGCGCTTTCTCTCGTCCGTATACTCAACAGCAACGGTGTATCCGATAAATAGCCCCCACAGTATAAACACACAAATTTCCGTATATATGGAATCCCAGGTCAAACGATGAAGCGGATTCATCATCCCGAGCTTGGGACCTGTCAACACGAATAAAATAACCCACCAGACCAGACCGTAAACGATGCCAGGCAAGGGACCCTTATAACTACGAAACATAAATGTGTACACTAGCGAAGCTACAACTGATAATGCTATAAAAAACAGTAGACCCACCAGATGCCCTGCCGTCGTTTTCATGAACGAATGCTTGAAAAAAGGCTCTGCCAAAAATCCCGGTGCGACTACCGTAAAATGCAATGTATAAAACAACCAGCGCAGCAATCCCCAGAGCAAGCCCGCAAAAAATCCCAGTTCGAGTGCAAAAGGAATAAGGGGCGTATGTATTTTGCCCGACTGCTGCCTGCCTCTACGGGTGTTATTATTGTTATGGTCGCGTTCATCCTGAGATTCGCGAGTCTGGTCCTGATCATGGCCTGCCTTGGGTATGGAGTAGGTTTCACTCATGTGTTTGATCCCCTTTCAAGATCCAAAACTTTTTCCGTGCTAATAAGGATGACTTTATTGGCGCATGAAGAAGGCGCATTGCCGATGATTCGTGCATATCCATTTTGCTAGTAGTATGCTCCTAAGGGGATTAGTTTAACACTGAACTTGATGAGTGGTGTTTAGATATGGGAAAATAGAAGTAAAAGCACACTTCAAACTAACTAATAATGTTCCTTTTTAGCATTTGAAGTCCAACTCCCCTCCCCCAACTAGATATTCCCTTCCAAATTCGATACAATATACAAAAAGCACGTGTAAAGAGAGGTGAGACGGTTGTCACAAGCATCCAAGCCTGTAAGCTACGGTGGTCAGGCTGTCATTGAAGGTGTCATGTTCGGCGGCAAGCGTGTCAATGTCACGGCAGTTCGCCGCAAAACTGGCGAAATCACATATTTGGAAGTACCGCGCAAGGAGCAATCCTGGGTGACCAAATTTCGCAGAATTCCGTTATTGCGGGGAATTGTAAGCATCATCGACTCCAGCGCCAAGGGTACAAAACATTTGAACTATTCAGCCGATGCGTATGCTGATGATGAAATTGACCCAGAAGAACGCGCTGAACAGAAGAAAAAAGAAGAATCCCGCTGGAGCCTGAGTATGATCATCGGTGTGGCCGCGGTCGGGATTTTATCCTTTTTATTCGGCAAAATTGTGTTAACCCTCGTTCCGGTTGTTGTGGAGGATTTCCTGTTTAAAAATTTATTTCACGAGCAGATTTTGCATAATCTGGCGGAAGGAGCCATTAAGCTGATTCTGCTGTTGGCCTATTTATGGGGAATTTCCCAAACTCCGTTGATCAAACGGCTTTTCCAGTATCACGGAGCAGAACATAAGGTGATTACCGCATATGAAGCGGGTGAAGAACTAACCCCTGCTAATGTGCAAAAATACAGTCGTCTGCATTACCGTTGTGGTAGCAGCTTTATCATGCTCACAGTGATCATCGGGGTACTTGTATATTCCCTGTTTACGTATGATAATCTGTGGGAGCGTATGGGACAGCGGCTTTTGCTGCTTCCAATCGTGTTGGGGCTTTCTTTTGAATTTCTCAAGCTAACAAATGCCCTGCGGGAAATTCCGGTACTCCGTTATTTGGGATACCCCGGCCTGTGGCTGCAACTACTTACCACCAAAGAACCGACCGATGATCAAGTAGAGGTATCCATTGCTTCGTTCAAGCGTATGCTGGAATTGGATGCCGAGTTGGAAAATGTACCTGTAAAGGAGAACTTCAACAGCTCGGTCCTTGATCCTGTGAAAGGATGAGTGAAAGATGAACAGACATGCGGTTATTTTCTGGCTTACCCTTGCCTTGGGCGCATATGGGATTGTGGATATGGTATGGAGAGGAAGCTGGGGCTTTCTTATAAGTTTATTGATTCCTGTCCTTGTTTTTGCAGTTATATTTCTGCTGTACAAATACCTGCCAGGACGGCGCCCTCGTACTCCCAAGATTAAACCCTCTGCACGCACGATGGCCAAAACAGCCGACACACGCAAGCAGCAGACTACAGGCAAGCGTAAAGCGTATCCTTTTCATGTTATTGAAGGTTCTAAGGGCAAAAACGAAGAAGAACAACCTAAGTATCATTAGTCGATCACACTCTAACATGGTACTCAAAGGAGCCATCACCCGCGTAATGAAAAATCACCGGGAAATGGCTCCTTTTTTAACCTCTTGACTCCAGTTCCAACTAACAAATGATTATTTCATGGCGTACATCGTATCCTTCATTAATTGATACTTGTTATACTGCTGTTGGTAAGAAGCGATGCTCCATTTGTGGAAAAAAGCGTCTCCTGCCTGCACACCAGATTCATACAACAAATTGCTTTGCTCAGGAGAAATGTTGAACTGTGCTGTGCGAATGCCCAGCGTCGGGATTTTAATCGTCCGATATCGATTCTCCTGCTCAATATAACGCTCATCATGTGCTGATAGCATCGTATCAAAAATAGCTTGCAGCATCGTCAATGGCCCCCGTATATACGAAACCTTCGTTTCGGTTCCCGTTTTGCCCACCATCTGAAAGCCTACTGTTGGAATGGTTTTGGCCTTTTGCTCATTTACAGGCTCATCAAAAAGCCATAAAGGCAGATTACTCAGCAAGGCCCCATCGACAATAAACACAAATTGCTGTGAGAATTTTTTGCCTTTCGTATGCAAAGGATCAAGTCTTAGCATAACCGGGTCGAAAAAATATGGGATGCTTGTGCTCATCCGAATAGCCTTGGCCACCTCCAGTGAAGAGGTATTCATGCCGAAACGTTTGATATCCTCAGGAAGTACCAGTATGCGTCCATTCGTTATGTCTGAAGCAATAATGCGCAACTTGCCTGGAGGCAGATCAGCGAACGTACGCACTCCCTTGGCAAGCAACAGCTCCCGCACCCAATGCTCCAATGCTTCTCCAGAGTACAGCCCTTTTTTAAGAAAAATACGAGCTGCCGGTCCAACCCATTTGATGTTAAACACCGGAGAACGCCGTAACAAGCTGACCAAGGGGGTTTTCTCGATCACGGCTTTCATTTCATCTGCTGAATATCCTGCCGCCAACAAAGCAGCTACAATAGCACCTGATGATGTACCCGCTAAGCGGTTGAATACAATTTCATGCTCCTCCGCAGCCTTGACTGCACCCGCCAGCGATATACCCTTAACCCCTCCACCCTGGAACACAGCATTGATCAGCATAGATCAAAAAACCTCCGTTCTCTTGGGAGTAAGCAGTTCTACTGCTTATGTATGAGAACGGAGGTTTATTTAGAACCTATATGAACGAATTTACATCATTATTGATAATAATTTTGAAGAAGCTGAATAAGTCCGTTCGGATTTTTCCTTAAATGCTGGGCACTAAAGTAAATATCTCCTTTGATCTGGTTATAATTTTCGTTCAGCTTGAGTTGCTTAATCAGCTCTTCGGCAGATTGCCAGCCCTTTTCAGGAGTGCCGATTTTATAAGGAGAATGTCCAATGTACAGCTTAACATCTGAATTTTTGACCTCATTGGACCACCATGCTACAAGCTTGTCATAGCCAGCGGCCGGGAAACCGATACTCCAATAAATCTGTGGAGCTACATAATCAATCCAGCCTTTGTTAATCCAGGTACGTACATCGGCAAATGTCGTATCATACGCTGTAACGCCTGCCTTCGTATCTGATCCGGTTAAGTCCTGAGACTTGTTGCGCCACACTCCAAAAGGACTAATACCGAATTGCACTTTGGACTTGCTTGCATGAATGCTTTTGCCCAAATCACGGACAAAGCTGTTCACATTATCTCTCCGCCAGTCGTCTTTGTTAGAGATTTTGTTGGCATTATAAGCTTGAAAAGTCGCATCATCATCAAAAGTACCGCTGTATGGATAGAAATAGTCATCCAAATGAACGCCGTCAATATCGTATCCGTCCACAACCTCCATAATCGCATCAATGACATGCTGGCGAGCGGCGGGAATACCCGGATTGATGTAAAGCTGGCTGCCATTCTTAACAATCCAATCCGGATGTTGGTTAGCGACATGGTTTGCAGCTAAACCATTGGTGGTCCCTGTAGAATTGGCGCGGAAAGGGTTAAACCATGCATGAAACTCCATCCCCCGCTTGTGCGATTCACTAATCATAAATTTTAAAGGATCATAGCCCGGATTTTTACCTTGGGTATTCGTCAGGTACTTGCTCCATGGCACAAGATTGGACGGATACAGCGCATCCCCACTGGCCCGGACCTGAACAAAAACCGCATTAATACCCATCCCCTGCAAATCATCAAGCATTTTGGTAAATTCCTGCTTTTGCTTCTCGGTGCTGCTTCGGGCGGCGGAAGAAGGCCAATCCCCGTTAATCGTAGAAATCCAAGCCCCACGCATGGAAGTAGAAGCTTTCACTTGCACGACATGTCCCTGCGAAGAATTGGAGCTACCCTCATTGGTTGATGTAGACGGTGAAGTGACACTCGCCTGCTCGTCATCATTAATTCCCTGATTCGTATCTACACTTCCCGGATTGTCAGATGTAGACATATTGGAGCTGGAGCCGCCACCAGAGGATGTTGTTCCGCCTGTGGCGGCACCCACTTTACCACTATTTAACGTAATGACTCGCTCTGAAGCTTGCCAGTCCACTTTTAATCCCAACTCTTCCCCAACAAAACGCAGCGGCACCATGACTCTTCCGCTCGTCATACGCGCAGATGCGTCCAATCGAACTGACTTGCCATTCACTATAGCACTCTGTCCGCCGTTTTCCATAGAAATGTTCTTGTCTTGTGCTGTAATGGTTACCGTACCGGACGATGCTGACCAGTTAACCTGTGCGCCTAATCCCTCACTGATCACCCGCAAGGGTACCATCGTTACGTTGGCTCCCTGTACAATGTATGGCGACGCATCACTTTTCAGTGGTTGCCCGTCCAATATGATTTCAATCTCTCCGTTTGGAGCCGCTTGCACTCCTGGCACAACTGCCGTCTGCACCGCCAGCAGTAAACCCGCAGCCAGTGCCCATGTTTTCTTCCAATTCATATGATTACAATCCCCCGCTAACCCCGTTAATTTTTAACCCTGTCTTGTCCTGCTATATAATGGATAGACGCTAATACCCGGGTATTTGTTGCGGTAGGGACAAATAAAAAAAGCATCTGTCCTTACGGACGATGCCTGTCAGGAATCACCACTCAATTCCTTGTGTATATCGTGAAGCTGGCGCAAACGATCTTCATCCCGGCGGAAATATTCGACCAATGTCTCAATGCGGGTGATGGAATCCCAGCTTAAATGGTGCTCAATACCTTCCACATCTTTATAGATCAGGTCCTTGTCGACCCCAATCATATCCAGAAATTGCTCTAGTAACTGGTGGCGATCAACCAGCCGTTTGCCGACCTTTTTCCCTTTGGGTGTTAAAATTAATCCCCGATATTTCTCATATACGAGATAGTCGTCCTTATCCAGCTTCTGGATCATCTTGGTAACGGACGAAGGATGGACCTCCAGACCCTCAGCGATATCCGAGACACGGGCGTATCCCTTCTCATCAATCAGCTGGTAAATGCGCTCCAAATAATCTTCCATGCTTGGCGTTGGCACTTGTTTCCCTCTTTTCTGTTATTGAACGGGCGCTTACCGCCTTCATTTCCTGCGTTGAACCTACATATGTAATGATACATGTTATCATTGCCTATTGGCAAGTCTCATCCCTCTGCTCACAGCTATTGCCACGATTTGTTCAATTTAAGCAGGGTACACTAATAACGTCCCTGTATCATTCTCCTATGGCATGAGTTAGAGTTGGACATCCAAGCTACTACTGGATATTTATTCCTGAAAGGAGCGTTACCCATGTCCACGCTTGAGCGTACTCCTGTCAAAACCAAAGGAACCAAACCGTTCGTGCCTGATCTGGTGTTTTTCGAGCCAGACGCACTGAATTATCCTAAGGGTCAGCGTATTATGGATTGGGTCAAAGCAAAAGGCATTCCGTATCGTATGACCACATCTCATAACCGGATTACCAATTTACCGGGCGAAACCGAAGTTGAAAAGTATCGAATGGCGAAAAAGACGTTGGTCGTCGGTATTCGCAAAACGCTAACTTTCGACCAGTCGAAGCCCTCTGCTGAATACGCCATTCCCATTTCGACCGGATGCATGGGACACTGCCACTATTGTTATTTGCAAACGACATTAGGGGCAAAGCCGTATATACGTGTCTATGTCAATACGGACGATATCTTATCGGCAGCAAAAGGCTATATCGAGGAACGTGCGCCCGAAATTACTCGTTTTGAAGCAGCCTGTACCTCCGATCCTGTTGGTTTGGAGCATATCACCGGATCGCTCGGAGAATTGATTCGTTTTATGGCAGATGAAGAATTTGGTCGCCTGCGTTTTGTTACCAAATATCATCATGTCGATCCACTGCTGGATATTCAGCATAATGGCCATACCCGCATTCGTTTTAGCATTAATTCCGATTATGTTATTAAACAGTTTGAGCCTGCGACTTCACGCTTCAAAGAACGTATTGAAGCAGCGGGTAAAATCGCCCGAGCCGGTTATCCGCTAGGCTTTATTATCGCCCCGATCATCTGGTATGACGGTTGGGAAGAAGGATACGGTGAACTGCTGCGCAAACTGGGGGAAACCTTGCCTCATGATGCCACAAAAGATCTGACGTTCGAATTGATCCAGCATCGTTTTACCAAAACGTCCAAGGCTGTAATTGAGAAGCGTTATCCCAAAACCAAGCTGGAAATGGACATGGAGAAGCGCAAGAAAAAATGGGGCCGTTGGGGACAAAATAAATACGTTTACCCTGATGAACAGCAAAACGCCCTGCGAGAATTTATCACTGAGCGCATTTTTGAACATTTTCCATTAAGTCGTATTGAGTATTTCACATAACCAGCATCCAATCCGGGGTAATCCGTTGTAAAAACAATGTTACATCTGTCATATGATCGGTTACCAGCAAAATACCGGTGATAACAAGCAGTATACCGCCTGTTTTAACGATAATCGACGTGTAACGCGAGGATAAACGAACAGAGCCAGCCAGTAAAGCCAATGCAAAAAATGGAATCGCAAAACCAAGCGCGTAGCCTGTGACCAGCTTGAACCAGGTATGATGCTCTACTGCCGCTAAAGCGATAATAGCCGTCAGCATGGGACCGATACAGGGAGACCAGCCTGCCGCAAATCCGATTCCGATCACAAAGGAACCGGCATAACCGGCAGGCTTCCATGTCCAGCGAAGCTTATGCTCCCGCATTAAAATCAAAGGCCGTATCACACCAATAGATACCAGCCCCATCGCCAAGATCAGTATCCCCGCAACCACTCTTAGCGTATCCTTATAATTGCCAAACCATTCTCCCAGCAACCCTACGCTTGCACCCAAGGAATAAAACACAACGGAAAAGCCCAGTACAAAAGCTAGGGTATGTCCCATCGTACGGTAACGCACCTCAGCCTTATGCCGTCCTTCGGCCAGTTCACGTGTCGACATACCCGTCATATAAGATAAATAAGAGGGGTACAGTGGCAAACAGCAAGGTGAGAAAAAAGAAACCATTCCTGCTATGATCGCCAACCCGGCGTTAACATCCGTCATCATCATTTCCTCCCGCCTGTCTTAAGTAAACGCGAGCAAAACAAGCTCTATTACTAAAACATACGTGAGGAAGCAGCCAAATATGTTGCAACCCAAAAAGCGTATGCCCTGGCATGTGAGCCGAAAGACATACGCTATTACAACCTTTATTTATTTCACAATCGCGCCGTTAGGCATGCTTTCCGGTACTGTAGCCAGCGTGAGCTGATCTCCGTGTGATGCTGCCAAAATCATTCCTTGTGACAACTCACCACGCAGCTTCACAGGCTTAAGATTGGTCACACAAATCACCTTGCGTCCAACCATATCCTCCGGCGTGTAAAACTTGGCAATGCCCGATACAACCTGACGCTGCTCATAACCAAGATCAAGTTGGAGCTTCAACAGCTTATCGGCCTTCTTCACAGGCTCACAGGCGATAACCTGAGCGACGCGCAGTTCTACCTTGGCAAAATCCTCAATACCAATCTCTTCCTTTGCCTCTGGCGCCTTCTGGCCTTCCTCAGCCGCATTTTGTGGTTGAACTTGAGCCTCAGCTTCCTCCGGCTTCTTGCCCCCCGTCATCGCTTCCACGATGAAAGCAACCTCCTGCTCAGAATCCAGACGTGGGAAGATAGGATTGCCTTTGATCAGTTGCGTTCCTTCCGACATGCGACCAAACTGCTTACCACTATCCCATGTCGTCAATTCACCTTCTTTAATGCCAAGTTGTTCCCAAATTTTATGGGGAGCGCGGGTCAAGAACGGTTGGAGCAAAATGGACGCGATGCGCAAGCTTTCCACCAAATGCACCATAACAGATGCCAGCTCACGGCGTTTGTCCTCATCCTTGGCCAGGTTCCATGGTTGTGTTTCGTCAATATACTTGTTGCTACGGCTAATAAATTGACTGATCGCCGTCAAAGCCACAGAAAACTCCATATTTTCCATCGCTTCTTCTACTTTACTGTAAGTCGCTGTTGCCATTTCCTCCACAGCCCCGTCGAATGCTGTTACATTCGCTTCATAAGCCGGAACCTTACCTTCAAAATATTTGTCTACCATTGCTACGGTACGGTTCAACAAATTGCCTAGATCATTCGCCAAATCAGAATTGACCCGATCAACGAAGCTTTCCGGTGTAAAAGTCCCATCAGCGCCGAAAGGCACCTCACGCAGCAAGTAATACCGAAGTTGATCCAGACCATAGCGGTCAATCAGTGTTACAGGGTCAACGACGTTGCCTTTGGATTTGGACATTTTACCGTCCTTCATGAGCAGCCAGCCGTGCGCAAATACTTTTTTAGGCAGCGGAAGATCCAGCGCCATTAGCATGATCGGCCAATATATCGTATGGAATCGTACAATTTCCTTCCCAACGATATGCACATTTGCAGGCCAAAATTTATCATACAGCTCGGTATTGGAGGAACCATAGCCCAGGGCTGTAATATAGTTGGAGAGCGCATCAATCCACACATATACGACATGCTTCGGATCACCTTTCACCTTAACGCCCCAGTCAAAGGTTGTGCGGGATACAGCCAAATCCTCCAGACCCGGCTTGATAAAATTGTTAATCATCTCTTTTTTACGGGATTCCGGCTGGATAAACTGCGGGTTCTCCTCATAAAATTTCAACAAACGATCAGCATACTTGCTCATACGGAAAAAGTAACACTCTTCCTTGACTAATTCTACAGGGTGCCCACTGTCCGGGCTTTTACCTCCAGCCACATTGCCTTCTGCATCCTTCACCACGTCAACCAATTGAGTCTCCGTGTAATAAGTTTCGTCAGGTATGCTGTACCAGCCTTCGTATTCGCCCTTATAAATGTCTCCTTGCTTTAGCAAACGATCAAAAATTTCCTGCACAACGCTCTTGTGGCGTTCTTCCGTTGTACGAATAAAATCGTCATTGGAAATGTCGAGCTTCCGCCATAAGTCCTGAATCCCTGCCACAATATCGTCAACGAAACGTTGCGGTGTTTTGCCAGCCGCACTCGCCTTCTGCTCAATCTTCTGTCCATGCTCATCCGTTCCTGTCAAATAGCGCACCTCGTAGCCGCGCAGCCGCTTGTAGCGCGCCATCGCATCTCCGGCTACCGTAGTGTACGCATGACCAATATGTAGCTTGTCGCTTGGATAATAAATCGGTGTCGTAATGTAAAATGTTTTCTCATTGGACATGTGTATTGCCTCCTGTTTTGTTCATGGCAGCAAAATAAGGCATGCTCCCCTGAATTCGGTACTCCAATTCATGTTTTTCACACCAATTGGGCACAAAAAAGACCCCCGTCCCTATGGGACGAGAGTCACCTCACGCGTTACCACCCAAATTCCCCGTATCCTCGCAGACTACAGGCTTCACCAGTCATTTCTGACCGCCCATTAACGCTGGATCACGCCTTTCCCTTACGGTCGCCCCTATAAAACATTGAACGGTGGCAAGCACGCTCGAAAAAGGTTCCTCCAGGACCATATTCAGGCTTCGTCCAGACCGGTTTGCAGCTAGCCCCGGCTCTCTGTACTGGACGGTTGACCCTACTCATCCCTTCGCAGGAAAACATTATTATCCAAAATATAACCAAACCCGCATAGCTATGTCAAGTCAAGCCCTTCCCAGTACGGTCAGCAAAACGATCTTCACCGGATCTATTCGCCCGCTTTTTAGCAGGAGGCACCAAATCTACACCGCCCGGATGAAAGGGATGGCACTTTGCTATACGTTTGGCGGCCAGCCAGGAGCCCTTGAACGCACCATGCACTTCCACCGCTTCCAGCGCGTACTGGGAGCACGTCGGATAGAAGCGGCAGGTCGGTGGCTTTAATGGTGAAATATAGGATCGGTATAACTTAATCGGAGCTTGAACCACTCTGCGTGTGGTAATTTTCATTTCAGTAGCCTCCGTGGCTGTGAGTGTGACCGCTCGCCTGTTTGTATCCCCCATTAGAATTGGCCTCTGCTTGCCCGTTCTTCTTCTGGCACTTCTTGCAATAACCAAAAATCTCAAACTTGTGTTCAACAATTTGGAACTGATCTGTCGTATCTGTCATCTGCATCGGGCAGAAAGAGATTGGTAAAGTTTTCTGACAGCTCAGGCAAATCATATGGTGGTGGTGATGATGCTCATTGCAGCTTACCTTGAATTTCATCCCATCCTCAAAAGATACCTGCTCCAGCACACCCAATTCCTGCATCACACGCAAATTACGGTAAACAGTGTCAAAGCTGAGTCCGCTGTATTTTTTACCCATATATTCATAAACGTCTTTTGGGGACAGATACCCTTCGTTCTCGGAAAATAACGTGGCCAGCGTCTTGCGCTGATCCGTAATACGCAGCCCCTGAGTGGACATTGTTGCGATAATCTCATCCTTTGTCAGCATGCGTTTCACCCTCCCCTGTCTGTAGTTTCAGGTTATCTGATGCAGGCTTAGGCTTGCATCTGCTTATTATACCACGATTAAAGTCAAAGTTATAAGAGATATTCGCGCTCTTGATAAAGAAAAAGACGTTCTTCCTGTGCTTGAACCGAATCCGCAGCAGGTGAACGCCTTTATTCTGTAAGTGATCTGACTTTAAACGGTGAATGATGAGACCCTTCGGTCTAAACCAATAAACAATACCGGATGCACATATTAATTTTTAATAGCTGGTAATGGCATAACTACCACCGAAACTGGCAAGTTACTACCCGCCGCAGCAGTGAAATACATCTCTACACTTTCCTCGATATGACCTGTACGATACAGTACACTCATCTCATTCGGAGCCCACACGGAGCCGTTCGTCGGGATACCCACGACCTGATTATTCACCATAGCATAGCCAGAGTATTCACCACCACGCGGGTTAAATGTAATCAGGGAATATGGCGCTACGCGATCCAGTTTAACCTTATACACAACACCAAAATTACCCGCATTGGAGGAAGAAGAACCGTCCAGACCGTCTGAACCAAGCAGGTTCGGGTCTACTTTATTGTCGCCAAGAACGATACGCTGAGCTGTTTTACCAACCTCTTCTGTATATTCAAGCGTAATATCCGAATTCGCATACGTTCCACGGTTATGAATTCCGTCCTTAGGCAGTTTTGCCAGAGTAGGCATGGCAATCAATGGATCTGCATTTGCATCTAACACAACAACTGTGTATTGAATAGGTTGATCCGTATACAAGTCAGATAAGAGAGAAATGACCTGTTTTTGCTTAATTTTTTGCGCATTCAAATCCTGTAAAATAACGCGGCTTTCGCCTGGATTCAGAACCGTGCTGGAACGTTTGCTTCCATCCTGCATGGATTGAAAGTACCGCTGAATCGAAACCTTACCCGCAGCCGTCGCAAACTCAGATGGGCCGGCGAAGCCGGAATTTTCGACGTTCAGATTAGCAGCAGTAATATTATTGTTGGTTGCGATAACGTACATTTTTACATCTCTGCCCGTTTCATTCACATGATGGACGAGTATACGTGTGCTGCCTGATCCCATTTCCTGATACACAATACCATCCTGGAATACACGTTCCGGGCTGTTAGCACGGATCAGAAGGCGTGGTGAAGATGTGCTGGTTAACGGAATGGTAGCCATAGTAGGCACCTGACTGCCGTCTACACTATACTTATCACCATAAGGCGTGAAGATTTTGTTGAAATCATCTTCGTTGTATAGTAGCTCATTCGTAATCTTAATCGTTTGACTTACTGTACCTGTTGCACCATGCTTGTCAGTCACGGTCAGCGTTATGGTCACATCACCCGGCTCGAAAAACGCCAGTTTCTTATTCACCCAATCACGTTTAGTAATCGCATTTTCATCATCCGTACTCAGATCCGTAATCGTGATTTTTTCACCCATTTTGTATTCTTTTTTATCTGTTGTAAACAGAGCCACTGGCGGCTGATTCGGCGGTCTTACCGTAATCGTAACTGAGTATGGATCACTCCAGTTCCCTGCGGAGTCAAGAACGGAATAGGTAACTACATATGTACCTGGCTCTTGAAATACGTCCTGCTTGCCTTCCCAACGTTGATTCACAATTGGAAGACCTGTAGGAGAAGATTCCTTTGTCAAATACGTAACTTGGGTTTCGCCCGCATAGATATCTTTTTGCTGAACCGTGAAGGAAGCTTTAGGCTTTTGATTCAAATCCATAATAACCTGTTTTGTTGTATTATTTACAGTATAAGGAATATTCAAAGCCTGTGTAATAGAGGTCAACGGCACCATAAATACGTTCTTTTGCTGGAATGCCGGTCCCTTCATTTGTCTAGCCTCACCGTTAACAGTATAAATTTTGCTGTCTGTCTTAAAGCGCAGCACGTTTGTACCTTGGGTGATAACGGTTTCCTTGGTAGCAGTATCATAACTAAACTGTAAGCCGACGCGGCTGACTAGCGAGCGAATAGCTACATAAGAAACACCGTCCTTGACTGTCATCGGCTGAGTCGCCGTATACACCTGTCCGTTTTGTTCCATTTTTGCGCTGTTCAAATACAAAATCAGTTGATTTGCACTCATGGATGTTGGAGAACCACCAGGGTTGGTGATCGTTCCGTCTCCACTGTATACATCATTGGATACGCTCGATCCGTTGGTTGTATCCGTCGGCAAGCCGGACAAAGGATCATTGGATGCGCCTGTGTTATCAGGTGTCACTGTGTCATTTTGTGCTCCAGTGCTACCTTGTCCCCCGATACTATTATCAACGCCGGAATTTGTGACATTGGCCTGAGCCTGCTGTCCGCTAACCGAATCGGTGGATTGAACAGTGGATACTGCTTCTGCTCCTACAGGGGCTACTGCAGCCACCTGAGCTACCGCAAGCGCGGTGAGCATGGTCCATTTCTTGAAATTCATTGTTTGTCTCCTTCTATTACCAAATTATTATCATCCCCGTAAAAAGTCATACTATTAGACGCGGCTGTTGACCAAAAGTTGCTGGGAATTTTGCTGAACATGAAAAAAAGGGAACTTTCTCCTGTGGCTGCAAGAAATACTACAACAAAAAAACGCCGCCCCATCTGACCTGATGGGGCGGCGGCTTCATAAATAGAAAGTATTTTAAAGGCCATTCAACATTATGACGGACGGACAGCGGCATTTGTCCCTGCGGTCTCCAGACGACCTTCTTCAATGAGACGATAAGCACGTTGAACCTCTTCATCTGTGGGGGACGGAACCCCTTCCAGCGGATACGCCTTGCCGAGCATTTCCCACTTGTATACACCCATTTGGTGGTAGGGTAAAATTTCGAACTTTTCGACTCCGTTTAATGTTCCGATAAACCGCCCCAAATTCAGCAGATCCTGCTCATCATCATGAATACCCGGTACAAACACGTGTCTAATCCACATCTTGCGCCCTTGTTCAGACAACCATCGTGCCGTACTTAGCATACGGTCATTGGATTTGCCTGTTAGCTTAATATGCTTGTCATTGTCAATATGCTTTATATCCAGCAACACCAAGTCTGTTACGTCCAGCAGTTCATGGATACGGCCTGCGTCATTAAAACCGTTACTGTCCAGCGTTGTGTGCAAATTCCAGCGTTGCTTCACTTCTTTGAATAGCTCTGCCACAAAATGAGCTTGCAGTGTTGGTTCTCCACCGGATACAGTCAATCCGCCTCCCGAAGAACGATAGTAGGCTAAATATGGCTCAATTTCAGCCAATACCTCCTTCAGGGTCATTGGATTGCCTTCATTTAGAGCCCAGGTGTCCGGGTTGTGACAATATTGGCATTTTAACAAGCATCCTTGCATAAAAAGCACGAAGCGGATGCCGGGACCATCGACGGTCCCGAAGGTTTCCAATGAGTGTATATGGCCTTTCAGCATGTTGCATCATCCTTCCCGCATCCGCTATGCGTGCGTCGTTGTAATATATGATACGTAAAGCTTTGTTACATTGTACCGTGGAAAGTACGGTTAATGACATCCAGCTGTTGTTCACGAGTCAGCTTGATGAAGTTAACGGCATAGCCTGATACGCGAATCGTAAGCTGTGGATAGTTTTCTGGGTGATCCATCGCATCCAGCAATTGCTCACGAGCAAATACGTTGACGTTCAGATGATGTGCATGACTTCCGAAATAGCCGTCCATCATGGAAACAAGATTCGTTTTGCGTGTTTCTTCTTCTTTACCCAGTGCTTTAGGCACGATGGAGAAGGTATTCGAGATACCATCCAGGCTGTGCTCGTAAGGCAATTTAGCTACGGAACTCAGGGAAGCCAAAGCACCTTTTTTGTCGCGTCCATGCATTGGATTTGCACCTGGTGCAAACGGTTCGCCTGCTTTACGTCCATCCGGTGTTGTACCTGTTTTCTTACCGTATACCACGTTGGAAGTAATGGTCAGCACAGATTGAGTAGGAATCGCATTCCGGTAAGCCTTATGCTTGCGGATCATGCCCATGAAGGACTCTACCAGTTCTACTGCGATGTTATCTACACGATCATCGTTATTACCGTAGCAAGGATATTCGCCTTCAATTTCAAAGTCAATGGCGATGCCTTTTTCGTTACGGATTGGTTTCACCTTTGCATGTTTAATGGCGCTCAGGGAATCGGCAGCAACGGACAGACCGGCAATACCACAAGCCATTGTACGAATAATATCACGGTCATGCAGCGCCATTTCAATCCGTTCGTAGCTGTATTTATCGTGCATGTAGTGAATAACGTTCAAAGTGTTCATGTACAATTTTGCCAACCATTCCATCATTGGCTTGAAGCGGCTCAGCACTTCCTCGTAATCCAGCACTTCACTAGTAATTGCAGGATATTCAGGACCTACTTGAGCACCTGATTTTTCATCCACACCGCCGTTAATAGCATACAACAGAGCTTTAGCCAAATTGGCACGAGCACCAAAGAATTGCATTTGTTTACCGATTTTCATAGCCGATACGCAACATGCAATACCATAATCATCGCCATAAATTGGACGCATCAGATCATCATTTTCGTATTGAATGGAGCTGGTTTCAATGGATACTTTGGCACAATATTTTTTGAAACCTTCAGGCAATTTTTCTGACCACAGTACAGTCAGGTTCGGTTCCGGTGCAGGTCCCAGATTGTACAGGGTGTGCAGGAAACGGAAGCTGTTTTTAGTAACCCGAGTTTCTCCAGTAATGGACATACCGCCAATGGATTCAGTTACCCATGTTGGGTCTCCGCTGAACAGTTCGTTATAATCAGGTGTACGCAGGAATTTAACAATACGCAGTTTCATAACAAAATGATCGACCAGTTCTTGTGCTTGTTCTTCTGTCATTGCGCCTTCTTCCAAATCACGTTGAGTATAAATATCAAGGAAGGAAGACACACGTCCCAAGGACATTGCTGCACCATTTTGTTCTTTGATCGCTGCAAGATAGCCAAAATACACCCATTGGAAAGCCTCTTTTGCGTTGTTAGCAGGCTTTGAGATGTCGAAACCATGATCAGCGGCCATTTGTTTCAGCTCGTTCAAAGCGCGAATTTGCTCGGAAATTTCTTCACGCAGACGAATTACGTCTTCTTCCATGGAATCTACTTCAAGGCTTTTCAGTTGAGCTTTTTTGTCTTTAATCAGGAAGTCTGCACCATACAGTGCTACACGACGGTAGTCACCGATAATGCGACCACGACCATATGCATCTGGCAAACCAGTGATAATACCCGCTTTACGAGCTGCTCTCATATCATCGGTATAAGCGTCGAATACACCCTGATTATGCGTTTTGCGAATATGAGTGAAGATATCAACAATGCTTTGCGGTACTTCAAAGCCATAGGCTTTGCAAGCGTCAATCATCATCCGGATACCACCAAACGGCTGCAAAGAGCGTTTGAATGGAGCGTCTGTTTGTACACCGACAACTTGTTCTTTATCCCGGTCTAGATAGCCCGGCTTATGTGAAATAATGGTGGATGGCGTATTCACGTCTACATCAAGCACACCGCCGTTTGCCAGCTCTTTTTTGGTAAGATCGGATACAATATCCCACAGTGCAGTTGTGTTGGCGGTAGGGCCAACTAGAAATTCTTCGTTACCGACATAAGGTAAGATATTGGTTTCGATAAAATCGTTGACGTTGACTTCTTTAGTCCATTTACCTTTTTTGAAACCTCTCCAGCCAGATTGTTGCTCTTGTAATTCTCTCTCAATCACCGACATGTAAATCCCTCCAAATTGTTTGGTTTTCCGGACTTGTGATTTTTTTCACATTTAAATAGTCTCGAGTCCGGCCTTTTCACCGATGCCTTACGCTCAGTGTCGGGACCTTTCTTACACCCTTATTGTAGAATAATGATAGAGTGTAGTATGTGATAAAAATCACAATACAGGTGATATTTATCACTTTATTTTCTTTAGCTTCACGCCCGTACCTTTATCCTTGCCGTTCACCTCCCTTCCCAAACCAACAGGCCCTCTATATAGAGAGCCTGCGTTGGTATTGAACGGGAAAATGCTTAGTCACAAATTCTATTAGTACCTATATATTATTGGTCAAAACGTCCGTAGAAGGCATTGCGGTATACATCAGCTAATTCGGTAACCAGCGGCAGCTTCGGATTCGCAGTTGTACATTGATCCTCAAAAGCGCGGTCAGCCAGATAATCTACACGCGATTCAAAATCCTTCGCATCGAAGCCGATTTGCTGGAACGATTCCTCGATACCGAGTGTTTTGTTCAGCTTGCGGATCGCTTCGATCAGGCTATTAACCCCTTCTTCCGTGGTACGGGCAGGCAGTCCCAGTATGCGTGCAATTTCTGCATAGCGCTCATCCGCAACAAAGTGCGAATATTTAGGGAACGAAGCAAACTTCGTCGGTTTTTTCGCATTATAACGAATGACGTGTGGTAACAAAATGGCATTTGTGCGACCATGTGCTGTGTGGTATTGTCCACCCCATTTGTGCGCAAGACTGTGGTTAATACCCAGGAATGCATTGGCAAACGCCATTCCTGCCAGCGTGGAAGCATTATGCATTTTTTCACGAGCCAGCTTGTCGCCACTCAGAGCCGATTGCTCTAGGTATTGGAATACCAGTTGAATAGCTTTAATTGCCAGACCGTCTGTGTAGTCACTAGCCATTACAGACACGTAGGCCTCGATGGCATGTGTCAGTACGTCCATACCTGTATCCGCTACAGCTGTTTTAGGCAGCGAATATACAAACTCAGGGTCAATAATTGCCACATCAGGAGTCAGCTCATAGTCAGCCAGCGGATACTTCGTGTTGCCCTGATTTTTGTCTGTAATAACTGCGAACGATGTAACTTCCGAACCTGTACCCGAGGTTGTAGGAATGGCTACAAATTGTGCTTTCTGACCGAGACGCGGGTACTTGTAGATCCGTTTGCGAATATCCATAAATTTTTGTTTCAAGTTGTTGAAATCAGTATCTGGGTATTCATAGAACATCCACATGCCTTTAGCCGCATCCATCGGCGAACCTCCGCCCAATGCAATAATGCAATCCGGTTGGAAACGTCTCATCATTTCAGTACCACGTTCTACCGTAACTGTCGATGGATCTGGCTCTACTTCCGAGAACACTTCGATAGCTACTGGTGTTTGGCGTTGGTGTAAATAATGGATGACACGATCCACATATCCAAGTTTTACCATCATAGGGTCTGTGATAATGGCTACACGTGTGATATCAGGCATTTTAGCAAGATACTGAGTCGAATTTTTTTCAAAATAAATTTTGGAAGGTACTTTGAACCATTGCATATTCACCGTACGTTTCGCCACCCTTTTTACATTAATCAAGTTGACTGCCGATACGTTCGACGAAGTCGAGTTACGTCCGTACGAACCACAACCGAGTGTCAGCGATGGAAGGTTGGTGTTGTAGATGTCACCGATCGCACCATGTGTGGAAGGTGCATTTACAATGATACGGCCTGTTTGCAAACGGTTCGCGAACCGAGCGATAACGTCCTCATCGTTCGAATGAATAGCAGACGAGTGGCCCATGCCCCCAAATTCCACGACTTCAGCAGCGCGTTGAATACCTTGTTCAGCATTTTTTACTTTATAGCAAGCCAATACAGGACTCAATTTTTCCGCAGACAATGGGAATTTTGTTCCTACCCCTTCAATCTCAGCAACCAAAATTTTAGTTCCTGCTGGTACTGTGATGCCACTCATTTCAGCAATTTTTACAGCAGACTGTCCGACGATTGCTGGGTTCACTGCACATTTCTCGACATTCATAGCTCCTTGAGTGAGCTTAGCTGCTTCTTCTTTGTTTACAAAATAGCAACCGTTAGCGATCATCAATTTTTTCACTTGTTCGAAGATTGGCTCTTCGATAATAACCGCTTGCTCGGAAGCACAGATCATACCGTTATCAAAAGATTTTGAGAGGATCAGATCGGTCACAGCTTGCTTGATGTCCGCTGTCTTTTCAATGAAGCAAGGCACGTTACCAGGACCTACGCCCAGAGCAGGTTTACCGCAGCTATATGCCGCCTTAACCATGCCTGATCCACCAGTTGCCAGAATCAGCGCCACATCCGGGTGATTCATAAGTGAATTTGTCTTATCCATCGATGGAGCTTCAATCCATTGAATACAATCGGCTGGAGCACCATGCTTGACGGCTGCTTCAAGCAAGACGCGAGCTGCTTCCGCACTACACGATTGAGCGGATGGATGGAAACCGAAAATGATCGGGTTACGTGTTTTAATAGCAATCAACGCTTTGAACATTGTAGTTGAAGTCGGATTAGTCACTGGAGTGATCCCCATTATGATGCCGACAGGTTCTGCTATTTTTTGAAAACTGTCAAAGTCATTATCTTCAATGACACCGACGGTTTTTTCATTTTTGATACTATGATAGACATATTCTGTTGCAAACATGTTTTTGGTGATTTTGTCCTCGTACACACCGCGTCCTGTTTCTTCAACAGCCAGCTTCGCCAGATGCATGTGCTTATCCATCCCTGCGAGTGCCATAGCTTGTACGATTTCGTCAATCTGCTCCTGATTCATACTCATGAAAGCCTGCTGTGCCCGGTTCCCCCGGTCAATCAGTGTTTGAATATACTGCTCAGCGCTTTGCTCTTTTTGGATAACCTCGTTTTTAACAGCCATTTCCCTCATCCTCCTGTTATCTCGTGTACTATCTCTTGTTCACGCACTGATCGTAACACAGCTTTTCAAGATATATTGTGATTTTTTTCACAATATATTTAAAATTTTATTTTATGAAGTGAATTAAATCACAAAGTTTGGAATTCTGCCACTTTTACCCCCTCTTCTTGCCCCAAAAACGCATAGCACAGGTATATAATGAATTTGAATTGATCAAGTTGCAGATAAAAAAACAAAGGAAACAAAGGGGAAATGGACGATGAGAAACCCTGCAAACGTAATGGAAGCCCGCGGCAATACCTGTTGCTTCTCGGAGGCCAGCTTCAACCGGCTGCAAGTGATGATGAAGGATCGGATCATGCCAGAAAGCTCACACCTGTTCTGGGAAGGAGACACAGCGGATAAGCTGTTTTATATCAAGCGCGGACGCGTGAAAGTAACAAAAACAACGGATGAGGGTAAGGAACTTATACTATATATGTACCAAAGCGGCGATCTGATTGGTCAAGCTGATCCATTTTTTGGTACCAAGCACTCCTTTTCTGCCGAAGTTCTGGAGGACAGTGATATCGGTGTTGTCGATCATACGGATTTGGAGCTGCTTATTTGCCAGCACTGTGATTTTGCCATTGACTTTATGAAATGGATGGGGTCCCACCACCGTATTACTCAGACCAAATTTCGCGATCTAATGATGTACGGGAAGCCCGGTGCTCTGTGCTCCACGCTAATCCGCCTGTGTAACACCTATGGAGAGCCTCATGGGGAACATATCCTTATTCATAAAAAAATCACTCATACCGACCTCTCCAATATGATCGGTGCCACCCGCGAAAGTGTAAACCGGATGCTGAGTGATTTGCGTAAAAAAAATGCAGTCGAATATGATAATGGCATGATTGTCGTAAAGGATTTGGAAATGCTGCAAGGCGTATGTCATTGTGAACTGTGCCCGCGTGAGATTTGCCGGATCTAATAAATAGTTTTAATATAAAAGGGAGTGTTTTGAGCCATTTTGGCTATAAAGCACTCCCTTAATCTTTTTTGCTCCCCCTTAGAGGCAGGCAGTAGCGGAACAGCCCATTTGTATCTGAACAGCGATCGTAAGATCATGTGAATCCCAAAGCGTCTAACACCCCGCCAACATCCTTCTTCACACTTTTAGAACTGGAAGCACAGATAACTTAAATTCCCCATCTCATAGCTCCTGTGGATGACCTTGGCCTTATTCGCCGGATCTCCACTCCCCATGGCAATAAACAACGGTACAAAATGTTCAGCTCTCGGTACCGCTTGACGAGCATACGGGGCTTCGCTTTCATAGCGATCCAAAGCCTCTACATCTCCACTCTGTACATTTTCAATAATCCAGTCATCAAAATCAAGTGCCCAAGGCTCTGTTTTCGTTTCTCCCCATTTGACGATGCGCAGATTATGAACAGTTACACCACTGCCAATGACCAAAATATCCTGCTCACCCAACCCCCGCAGCACTTCACCGATAGCATATTGTGCTTTCGGCGATAGAAACGGATTCACGGAAATCTGGACTACCGGAATATCCGCCTCAGGATACATACGATGCAAAAGTGTCCAGGACCCATGATCCAGCCCTCGCACCCGGTCCGTTTGTACGTCAATACCCTTTTGCTCATATAATTCTTTCAACTTATCCGCCAGCTCCACCGAACCATACGCTGGATATTTAACCGCATACAGCTCCGGCGGGAAACCGCCAAAATCATAAATCGTATCGTAAACGTCGTCTATCGAACTAATTGCCAATGCCTGCGTCTCCCAATGGGCGGTAAAGATAACAATAGACTTCGGGCGAATACTCTTTCCAAGCTGCTCCAGAAAAGCAGTATATTCTGTCTGTTCAATAGCAAGCATAGGTGATCCGTGGGCTAAAAACAAAGATGGCATCATGTGAAAATCCCCTTATCATTTATCAATTTATTTTTATCAATAAGTAACTTTATGTAAGTAATGATACATAAGTAACAAGGTTATGTCAATGCAGATTTTAGCATACACTTAAAAAACGTCGCTTCCTTAAATAAAGATTGATATAGGTATAAAGTCATAGTAATATATAACTAATAAATATAAATATTCACTATAACTCGATATAAAGGACTGGTTTCTATGGAGATACATACTGCTAATTGCCCAAAGTGTGGTTCCGTTTTCCGCTATAATCTTAGAAACCTGTGCAATACTTGTATTCAAGAAGAAAATTTATTTTATGACCGCTGTTCTAACTATTTGTGGAAACATCCCACTACCCATACTCGCCAGCTTAGTGAAGCAACCGATACACCTATGGATTTGCTCACAGACTGGGTGAGAGCAGGCAAGTTTCCCTCCACCTATAGCCAGCTTGATTATCCTTGCGAGTCTTGCCATTCCCCGATTTATGCGGGAAGGCTTTGCCATTCCTGCCTTGGTACGTTCCGTACAGCAGCACTCGATATTCAAACCCGTGTACCCCGTCGAACTGCGACCGGATTGTTTTCAATCGCAGGCCGCGCCAAAGGCTATTAAGTATTACAAAAAAAAACAGCCTTTTTCCTAGGAAAAGGCTGTTTTGCTATGAAAAACGTTTATTCGGCTTGATACTCATCTAATCCATTCCTCGGCCCAATATTGAATCTGTTCCATGACCGGCTGAAGTGCACGGCCTTTGGTTGTCAGCTCATATTCAATGCGGACAGGAGTTTCCGGGTATACATGACGTATAAGAATTCCTTCATTCTCCAGATCCTTCATCCGTTCAGATAGCATTTTATCGCTCATTGTGGGAATCAGATTGGAAATATCCTTAAAACGCTTGGGACCGCTCATCATGGATTGAATAATGAGTCCGTTCCAACGCTTACCCAGACATGAAAAGGCACTTTCAAAACGCGGACACATTTTTGTAAGTTGCGGTTGAACCTCCATATTTTTCACCTTCTTTAGCATTTCGGCTTGATAAAGCTTTCCTTTTGTTAGTATATATCATTTTAGCATACTTTATCCCGAAAGAAAACACTTTCTTCTTAATTTAATACCTGATCCGATAAAGTTGCCATGACCAAAGCTGATTATACAACAAACCAACATAAGAGGTATATGGCAAATGCGTTAAATCAAAAACAGACGGAATCTCAAGAGATTTCGCCTGTCAGTTTGTTCAAATCAAGCTTGTCGGAATCAATAAATGGAAATTATACCAATACACCGCCGAGAGGCCTGAAAGGTTCGCTTTTTCCATAAACTGGTTGAACAATACTTGTCGGATGAGCCCAGCGAATACTGTTAGCAATGACCTTCAGAATATCAGGCTGGTAATAGGTTGGATACGTTTCATGACCCGGGCGGAAATAAAATATTTTACCACTGCCACGATGAAAGGTACAACCCGTTCTGAACACCTCTCCACCTTCAAAATTGCTGATAAAGACCAATTCATCCGGTGCCGGGATATCAAAAAACTCACCGTACATCTCTTCGTGCTCCAACAGAATTTTAGCGTCAATGCCCTCCGCAATAGGGTGTGACGGATTGACGGACCAAATAATTTCCTGTTCGCCTGCCACTCTCCATTTCAGATTACAGCTTGTGCCCATCAGGGCTTTAAACGGCTTGGAAAAATGTCCCGAATGCAGCACGATCAAGCCCATGCCTTCCTGTACCCGCTTTACAACACGGGCTGTAACTTCATCACTCACCTGATCGTGTGCTTTATGCCCCCACCACAGCAGCACATCTGTGGAATTCAGGACTTCTTCTCCCAAACCATGCTGGGCATCGTCACGCAACGTAGCCGTTCGAATAGCGAATCCTTCGCTTGACAGCCCATCAGCCAATGCCTTGTGTATCCCATCAGGATATACCCGTTTGGCTTCATCATTCAGCTTCTCGTTCAAAAACTCATTCCAAATGGTGACGTTAATCATCAATACTTCCCCCTATTAGGTTAGACCCACCACATCTCGCTCAGCGGCTCTTCAATAAGGACCTGGCGAAGATTGTGAACGGCTTTAGTAAAGCCTTCCTCGACGGACATCAGACCATCCTCGTGCTCAATACTCACTACATAATCATAACCCACCAGACGGAGAGCACTAATAATATCCGCCCAGGTTTTGATATCATGTCCATAGCCGACGGTACGGAACTGCCAAGCACGATCCAGCATATTCGTATAATCCTGCATATCGGTCAAACCGTATTTATTCACATTAATCGGGTCAATCGTCGTATCCTTGGCATGGAAATGATGAATGGCTCTCTCCCGGCCCAAAATTTGAACCGCCTGTACCGGATCAATCCCCTGCCACCACATGTGACTTGGATCCAGATTGGCACCAATGACTTCCCCCACAGCTTCACGCAGACGAAGCAAGGTTGCCGGCGTATGAACGGAGAAGCCACCGTGCAACTCCAGCCCAATTTTGACATGATGATCCGCTGCAAATTTTCCAGCTTCGCTCCAGTAAGGGATAATTTTATTCTCCCATTGCCATTTTAGCACTTCCTGAAAATCATTCGGCCACGGCGCAACAGGCCAGTTCGGGTACTTCGCATCCTCATGATCACCCGGACAGCCGGAAAAGGTGTTTACAACAGGAACTTCCAGCTTTTCCGCCAAACGAACTGTTTTAAGAAACGCCTCATGATCGGCCTGTGCCAAATGCTTTTGCGGATGGAGCGGGTTACCGTGACAGCTGAGTGCACTAATAGTCAGTCCACGGGACTCTACTGCTTTTTTGAAGTTTTTGAGAGCTGTTTCGTTGTCCAGCAGTTCATCCGGCTTACAGTGCTTATCGCCCGGGTTACCGCCTGTGCCGATTTCTACTGCATTCAGTCCTTGAGATGCTACATAGTCCAAAGCCTCTTCCAGTGAACGTCCGCCGAACAATACCATAAATACTCCAAGTTTCAAACCTAATCCCTCCCTGTATTATATGTGAAAGAAACTGCTTATCTTATAATGATGGCCTATCCGGTTGCTTACAGGCTTAATCTTAATCGAAATAGACAGCTTTTCCTGTACGAGCCGATTCATAGATAGCTTCCAAAATTTCAGTAACCACCAACGCCTGTTCGGGCTTCACAAGCGGCTCTTTATCGTCCAGAATGGCTTCGATCCACAGACGGGCTTCGCGATCCGCTTCGTTTTCCGTTTCTCCAGAGTAAAAGGCTACACCGCCCGCATCCAGATCAATTTTCGTATCAAACAAGCGGCTGTTCTTCTCCCCGTTAATACGCAGACCGTCCTGCATATCGGCTCCGCCCTCAGTCCCACATAACAGCGTCTTGGCTTCGCCAAATTCTACAACATTCAGTGCCCAACTGGATTCCAATACAATAGTGGCTCCATTTTGCATGGTAATAAAGCCAAAGGCAGAATCCTCCACTTTAAATTCCTCAGGGTTCCACGGTCCAAAGGCATTCGCCGCGTTTTTACGATCTCCAAGTTTATGGAAGGTAGAGCCCAGCACGCTTTTAGGCTTGTAATTATCCATCAGCCAGAGGGTCAGGTCGAGCGCATGCGTCCCGATATCAATCAGCGGACCGCCGCCTTGCTTCTCTTCATCCAAAAACACTCCCCACGTCGGAACCGCGCGGCGACGCAGAGCAATGGCTTTGCCCAGGTAAATCTCACCAAGCTCTCCCTGTTCGACCAATTGCTTCAGGTACAGGCTATCATTGCGATAACGGTTTTGATACGCAATAGACAGCTTTTTACCTGTACGTTTTGCGGCATCCAGCATTTCCCTAGCCTGCTCGGCGGTTTTGGCCATCGGCTTTTCGCACAGCACATGCTTACCTGCCTCAAGCGCAGCTACCGTAATTTCCGAGTGCGAGTCGTTGGGTGTACATACATGTACGACTTCAATATCTTTATTTTCAAGCAGCTTCCGATAATCGCTATAAACTTGTGAACCTTCAACACCAAATTTTGCTGCCGCTTCCTCAGCCCGTTCTTGAATAATGTCACAGAAAGCGACGATCTCTGCACGTTTTTGCTTGGCAAGACTAGGCAAATGCTTGCCGTTGGCAATCCCCCCACAACCAATAATTCCGATTTTGAGTGTTTTAGACATGAATATTTCCTCCCTGAGCTGCGTATTGTTGGAGCCACTTAAAGCTGGTTTCAATGCTTTCGATTGGAGGATTTGAGCTGAAATCCTGTTCCACAACAACCCAATCCACGCCTGCCTCAATAGCGGCTTCTGTAATGGCCTGAAGCTGCACCTCTCCTTTGCCAAGCTCTACGGTAACTGCTTTTTGCTGCTCGTCACGTGCCATATCCTTTAAGTGAATGATAGGCAGGCGTCCACGATAACGTCCGATGTATTCCACAGGATCATAGCCTCCGTAGTATACCCAACAAGTATCCATTTCGACCTGCAACAAATCAGCCGAAACCGCATCATATAACGCATCAAAAACCAGACGATCACCTACTTTTTCCGTCAGTTCAAAATCATGATTATGGTAAGCCAATACCAATCCCTGTTCCTTCACTTTTTCACCAATTCGATTCAGGTTTACAAAAAGCTCATCCCACTGACGCTGCTCCTCGGTTAAATAAGGAACGATCAGGTACTTATTCCCTAATTCTTTGTGATAAGCAATCTCCTCTTCCAAATGGTCCAACAGACGGGTGTATTGAACATGGGTTCCGACAACTTCCAAACCTAGCTCATCCAAAAGTGCCTTTACATCCTTGGCACTGCGTCCGAAAAAGGCATGAAATTCAACCCCTTTATAGCCCAGCTCAGCTACCTTGCGCAACGTACCTTCAAAATCCTGTTCAAGTTCTTCCCTTACTGTGTACAATTGCAATCCTACTTTAGCCATTGCCCTTCACCTCTTCAATTAGGATGGATGAATCGTTATATCTGTTCCATGATACAAATCCTCGTCTGGCTCAAATGTACTTTCCAACGTAATATGTTTACCTTCCAATGAGGAGCGCTGAAAAGCGTGCATAGCCTCTAATACATGATAGGCCAGTTCCACGTTAGCACGATGGTTCTTTTCACTGCGAATGGCTCTTACCATCTCACCCGCACCTATTCCGCGTTCGTTCTTCCCACACTCAAATAAAGGTTCCACGAGCTCTGCGGTTTCCTCTCCAGATCGACGAAGCTTGACATCTCCGTTAAAAAAGTTCGGATCAGGCAGGATTAAGGTTCCTTCCGTACCATAAATTTCAATACGAGGCAGATCCGACGCCCCCTGAATGTCAAAGCTGGTAATGAGCGTTACAATGGCTCCGTTATGGAAATCCATCGTTCCGGCCAAATGCGTTGGTGTCTGTACCCGCAGCGGTGTACCGCTTTTGGGACCGGAATGTATGTAACGATCAGGAATCTGAATGCCCACTGAACTGCTGATTCGCCGGACCGGACCCAGCACATGGATCAGCGACGTCAAATAGTAAGGTCCCATGTCAAACATCGGACCGCCTCCAGCGGCATAGAAAAATTCCGGATCAGTATGCCACCATTCGGGACCTCTACCCATAAAGAAAGCAGTAGCGGCTACGGGCTGCCCAATCATTCCATTTTGTATGGCATAGCGTGCAGTCTGAATACCTGCGCCAAGAAATGTATCCGGGGCACAGCCGACACGCAGGTTTTTTGCCTTGGCTAGATCCAGAACGTGTTTGCCATCCTCCAAGGAAACCGCCAAAGGCTTTTCACTGTACACATGTTTGCCTGCCTCCAGTATCGCCATATCCGTCAGTGCATGGCTGCCAGGCACGGTCAGATTAAAAACAAGCTCAATCTCGGGCTGACGAAGTAATTCATCTACCTTGTATGCGTTTTCAATGTTAAATTCATTGGCCCTCGCTTTGGCCCTTTCCTCCAATAAATCAGCCACGGCCACCACTTCGATAAGCGGACTGTTTTGGAGATTTTCAAGGTATACCGCACTAATGTTACCGCAGCCTATAATGCCGGCCTTCATTCGTTTCACTTCGTCACCCCCCTGGCCTCCAACATGTTCTGTATTCTGCTATAAGCCTTACAGACACAATAGTATTCTATTTCCGTTTCGTTTAAAATGAATAATATGATTAAAACATGAACAATCTGGTCAATATTTGAAGCAGCCATATGCCCAAAGGAGTCATCATCATGTCTATCGTCGAGCCTTGTCAGGTTCTTACCGCAGGCTATTCCTTCCATCGCAAGCCCTTTTATTCGAACCAGCCTGAAGGGATCAAAAATTATTTGTTTCGTCTACAAACAGACGGACGCTGCCAGGCCCGCATTAACGGGGAAATGACACGGATTGAGGCGGGTGACCTGCTGCTATTCAATCCGACCGAGCCTTACGAGCTGGACATTCACAGTGAGTTAAATCCCATGGGGGAACAGGTCGTGGAGAGCGGAGATTATCACATTTTTTTTGGAGGCTCCTGGGTAGATGAGTGGTGGCACCATCACAAACGGCCCAACCGCATCAAGGTCCAGCTTACCGAAGCACTGCTTGGCCTATTTCGGCAGCTTGTGATGGAGCAGCGGCGTATTTCTAATCCTTATCCGGAAATATCAAGCTATTACATGCGTATTCTTTGCCTGGAGTTTGACCGTATGCTGTCCGAGCATCCGACTTCCACCCATCATAGTTATCTCGCTTATCAAATTAAAAACTATATTGAAGAAAATGCTTCTTCCAATTTTAAGCTGGATGACGTGTCCTCACACATCGGCATCAGCGTATCCAGAGCTGTACATCTGTTCAAGGAAACATTTAATACGAGTATTATGCAGTACACACTGGATATCAGGCTCAACATGGCGAGGGAGCGCATTATTTTCAGTCCCATGTCTTTGGAACAGGCAGCCGAATCGTCTGGTTTTGCAAACTATACGTATTTTCACCGCGTATTTCGTTCCCGCTTCGGCATGTCGCCCAAGGAATTCAGAGGGATTCACCGCGAGCAATTGTAGTATTGGTAAAAATAAAACCTTGAGAGAGCCTTTCTTAGCTCCATCAAGGTTTTGTTTTGTTCCGATTTCCAAGTCATACTTCTTCTGAGTCCACAAAATATCTACAGTGCAATCGTCAGCATCACTACTGACATTGGTGGCAGTGTAACATCCAAGCTCTGACCTTTCTGCTGGAAGGACGTGAAAGTTTCCGTTTTCACATGCTCCGGCTGATCAAATGTATTGTGTGCCTGCATATCGTCACTGGCGAGCACAACGCCGCTAATTTGCTTAACGTTTTCCAGCCCTCTCAGCTCCATATTCAAGGAAGCCACCTCGCCCGGATGGACATTGCACAAACTCACATGAATAGTTCCGTCCTGCGCCTTGGAAGCGGACACACTCACCTGTGGAATGGAATCACCATCATATTCATAATTGCCTACGGTTACATGGGTAGCCAGCGCTTGTGCATCCTGATGCACCTTGAACATTTCAAATACATGGTATGTCGGCGTCAGTAGCATAGCAGGTCCTTCGGTCAGAACCATAGCCTGCAAAACGTTGACCATTTGAGCAATATTCGTCATTTGTACACGGTCATGATGATCGTGGAAAATGTGCAGGTGCAGTCCGGCTACCAGCGCATCGCGCATCGTATTTTGCTGATACAGGAAGCCCGGATTGGTACCCGGCTCGGTCATGAACCAGGTCCCCCATTCATCTATAATCATTCCTACCCGTTTACCAGGATCATATTGGTCCATAATAGCAGAATGGCGTGTAATCAATTCATCCATACGTAATGATTTTTTCATCGTCTCAAACCATTCCGTTTCATCAAAACCGAGTGCTTGCCCTTTCGCTTCCCAGGTACCCGGGACCGTGTAGTTATGCAGACTCAAGCCATCCATAAGATGCCCGGCTTCACGCATCAGCACTTCGGTCCAACGATAATCGTCCACATTGGCCCCGCCCGCAATCCGGTAGATACGGTTATCACCATAGTTGCGGACATATGTCTGATAACGACGATACAGATCGGCATAATATTCCGGACGCATATTGCCGCCACAGCCCCAGTTTTCGTTACCTACGCCAAAATATTTAAGCTTCCATGGCTGCTCACGTCCGTTTTCCTGCCGCCTTGCAGCCATTGGGGACTCTCCATCAAAGGTCATGTATTCTACCCACTCCGACATTTCCTGCACCGTGCCACTGCCAACATTCCCACAAATATAAGGCTCAGCCTCTAACAACTCGCACAATTGGAAAAACTCATGGGTGCCAAAATGATTATTTTCAACCACACCGCCCCAATGCGTGTTGACCATTCTTTTGCGATTTTCCTTTGGACCGATGCCGTCCTTCCAATGATATTCATCGGCAAAACAGCCACCTGGCCAGCGCAGTACAGGAATGTTCAGCTTTTTGAGCGCTTCTACCACATCATCGCGAATCCCGTCCGTATTTGGAATCGGAGAATCCTGTCCAACCCACAAACCTTCGTAAATACATCGTCCAAGATGCTCGGCAAATTGTCCGTAAATATTTTTATTAATAACGCCTTGCTCCCAGTCTGTATGCACAACAATAGAACCCTTCATGACAAGCCCTCCTTAAAAATAGTAAAGTTCATCAGACTATACACACCAATGATTGCGCTTTCATAAGATTAAAAAAATGGCTTCTACCTGTTCTCTTTTCCATCTCAACGTTTACAATGATCCAAAGTAACAGCTTGGATAGATAATGAAAATATTAATAATTAAATAAAAACGTTTTACATTTTTAATATATTTTATTAACTTCTATTTGTCAAACGTTAAGCCATATCTCCACCCAAACCAAAAAGTCTGCCCTCATGGCAGACCATAGTAAGACCATTTTAACTCGTGATCGCGGGCTTTAGATGAGCAGCGAAAGCCTCAAATAAAAATATCACATAATGAAGTAACTAGCCAGATTAGCTTTAATTATTGAAACAGCCGCATGTTTAGTGGACTCTGAGCCTATTTATTTCAAGGATGTCCCTTGCCAGCGAGAGCCACTATGGCCGGGACAATTTTGATTGACTGCCAGAGCGCGTACACGGACAATACTTCCGCTGATCCTGCACGTATGTCCACCCAATAACTCATCACATTGCGAGCAGGCTAACAGTCTGGCCTCGTACACATCATTGGTCACACATTCCATTCCGGGCCTCAAGTTGTTTATAATTCTGGTAATTTGCTCTTCCGAAATAGCGATGTCCCTTTCACACCCTTTACAGGTGTTTGGTGCGGTTATACCTTCCATCATCGGCTTACCCTCTCTTTCAAACAACGTCCTGAGTACATGCAGCTGGAGACCTTATTTCCGTTCCGTCGGAAGCTTGGCAGCCGCTTCAGATACGACCATCGCCAAGTCCTCATTTCCGAACATGGACAGCACTCCCAATACTGTGTCCAGCGGAATATTCCCCGCTTCTTCACGCGATACAGTCAGCTTGCGTACTCGCAGCAGACGCTCATTGCTATCCTGCTGCGGATAAGCTACACGATACAGTTCCTCTGGCTCCAGCCCGTGATTGATGCACCATTGCGCAAACACAAGGATCATCATATCCTCTTCCTGCTTATAATTTTCAATGATAGCCTCTTCTAGTTGTTTACCGCGGTTGTGCTCTTCCATTCGCTCATTTCTCCTTCAATCTATTTCTCGATGTCTGGACTGCCTTGATGGCTGTCTTTCCTTCTATAGTTAGTCATTCAAACGGCTAATGAGCTCGTCCGCCAACATATGGCTTTCCAGCACTCCACCAGCACGGACACTGCACTCCTCTGGACGATAAATATGCTCCAGAAAATGATTCACCACTCCAGTGAATCCCCGTCTTTCCAGGGTTGTGTCCCAGCTTCCGTATGGTTGTGACAATGGCGGTTTATTTTTTTGCATAAAAATAGCCTGTTCCATGTTGGTCACCTCGACGGAACGACCTGCCCCATGCATCTCCAGTCTCTCCATGTCAGCCCCTGCCTGTCTGTTCATACTATAGCTTCCAGAGGCACTTCCCAAACGTACCGACCCGAAAGCAACGTTCATATATCCTTCACTCGTCGTGTCCAAACTGCTATGCAGCAGCTCATAATCATCGCCTCCCAGCCACAAAAGCAGATCGAGCATATGAATCAAATCATCATAAACCGTCTGTGTCGCAGGTCTCCGATCATATCCAGTCCGATGCTTGATCGCCGCGCATTGGCTGAAACCGCCTGCTTCCTCCAGCCACGCTTTAGCAGCTACATAATGCGGGGCAAAACGTCGGTTAAAGCCGACCGCCAGCAACACAGCCTGTGCCTCCGCAAACGCGGTCATTTCCAGGTTTTGACGCACATCATAGGACAGCGGTTTATCCACATACACCGCAACACCTTTTTCAATACACGCCATAACCAGATCAAAATGGGCTTCGGTCGCAGCATGTATGAATACAGCCTCCGGCTCCCATGCCAGCATTTCCTTCACATCCGTCGTTCCTCTTGGCAGCCTGTACTGCTCCATAATGGAACTAACCGGCTCCTGCGAACGGTTCATGACACCTACAATATCTACACCTTCGTGTGCAGTCAGCAGCGGCAAATACACTTTGCGGGCAATACCGCCCAGACCTGCAATAGCTACTCTTGTTTTCGGTTGCTTATTCATATCATACCCACCTCTGATGACTCATTTCTTCTGTTGTCTAGTTTACATGGAAGTCCGCTGACAAGCAAAGAAAAGAGGCCGCCCCCGATCCATTTAGACCTGACGGAACAGCCTCTATGCATGAGCGTCCAAGCTTCAGCTACGATGATTTCAGTGTGCTTAGCTTAGGCGTGCAGCGCTTGTTTTCTTGTTTTTTCACTTTTTATTTTTTTAACACGCATTCCAATGGCTACAATCAGAACAACGACTAGAGCTTCAAATCCGTATTTGACTACCCCATTCGTAAACCAATGTGCAATCAGCGGCTCAGCCACTACCATTTTGGCAGCAGTGTAGGCTAGCACAGCAGCCCCAATTGTAATGACCATCGGGAAACGTTCGGTCAGCTTCAAGATAACGGTACTGCCCCATACCATAATCGGAACGGAAATCGCCAGTCCCAAAATAACAAGCAACATATTTCCATGAGCTGCTCCTGCAACAGCAAGTACATTGTCGAGCCCCATCATGGTGTCGGCAATAATAATCGTACGAATCGCGGCCCACATTTGATTGGTTGCAGAGATTTCATGTTTTTTCTCCTCAACCAGCAGCTTGTAAGCAATGTAGATGAGCGCAATCCCTCCGATTAAACGCAAGCCGTAAATTTGTAGTAAGTATGTGACCAGCACCGTAGCGATAACACGAATGACGACCGCGCCGACCGTCCCCCAAATAATGACCTTTTTTTGATTGGCCTTCTCTACATTACGAGCTGCCAGACCAATCACAATCGCATTGTCACCAGCCAGCACCAAATCAATGATAATGATTGATAATAGCGCAGTTAAAAACTCAATTGACAAAAAATCCATACGTTTCTCCCACCTTCTTTATTTATTTGTTATACTGTACATAGTTCTGCGCTTTATACTAAAAAAGCGCCATTTCACGGAATCCGGAAACGGCGCTTGACCCAAATTTAGCATCAAAAAAAGACCATTTGCCCGGATTCCAAAAATCCTGACAAAGGTCTCGCTTACAACATTACGTTGCCAATAAAGCCGGGGATTTTAAAATCCCGTAATGACGACTTTACTCGTTGAGCTACTCCCCTTTGGGAACTATTCTATTAGTGGCAGTATAGCACACATTTTTGGGAATGTGAACCCTATTTTTTTCTGTATAAGCGACAAGCCGAACAGGGATATTGAAAGAGGTATGTAAATGAAAAAATGGCTACTCGCTGCGGCTTATGTTTCGCTGCTCTGCATCGCGTTTATCTACAAAAATGATTGGCTCGCCTGGGCGAACAAGCAAACCTCTTTTCCGGCTCTGCTGCTGCTCGCGTTTCTGTTCGCGTTAATTCCATTTGTGCCTTACAAGCTGATTATCGCTTCCATTGCTTATGCAGCAGGTGCCTGGCAAGGCGCTCTGATCTGCTGGTTCGGCACTACATTGGCTGCGTTGGTGGTTTACGGCGCGGTACGTATCCTCTTCCGTGACAAAGGACGGGCTTATCTGGAGCGAATTTCAGCGTTGGAGCGCTTAAACCGGGTCATGGAGCGAGAGCCTTTTGCTGCTGTGCTGCTGGCCCGCCTGATTCCGATCATCCCGCAAGCAGCGGTGAATGTATATGCGGGGGTGGCAGGCTTTCCGTTCTGGAGCTTTATGGTGGGTACGGCCATTGGCAAGCTTCCTGCAATTGCGGTATATGCTTATGCGGGCGGGACTATCGCCAAACATCCGATCACTGGCTTGCTCATTTTGCTGCTGTATACAGCAATGGTGGGCGGTGGCTTTGTGCTTTATCGCAAAAGGATTCAACGTGTCCATAAATCATAGCTTCTGTTGAGCCTGCCGCTGGATCTGTAA
The DNA here is from genome assembly GCF_038592985.1 of Paenibacillus sp. FSL R10-2782. Lineage (NCBI taxonomy): Bacteria > Bacillati > Bacillota > Bacilli > Caryophanales > Paenibacillaceae > Paenibacillus > Paenibacillus sp. FSL R10-2782. The sequence continues at coordinate 3,310,826 of NZ_CP151951.1, forward strand.
GGATGTAGGCTGGCGGTGGCTTTTAGTTCAGAGAAATTTGCAAAGCTGGTTTGTTTCTGTCGTTCCATTGGATTTTGCGAACATGTCGTATATAATTTAATTGTAAGCTATTTAAATAACAACTAATTGAAACTTTCTCAGAATGGAGTGACAAATAATGAGCACCAACAATCCAAACACCGTGGAGAAGGCAACTTTTGCAGGCGGCTGCTTCTGGTGCATGGTTTCCCCCTTCGAGGAACTGCCCGGCATTGTAAAGGTAAGATCCGGTTACACAGGAGGACATACGGAAAACCCGACCTATGAAGAGGTATGTTCCGAAACAACGGGACATGTAGAAGCCGTACAGATTACATTTGATACGCAAATCTTCCCATATGAAAAATTATTAGAGCTGTTCTGGCAACAGATTGATCCGACGGATGAAGGTGGACAATTCCACGATAGAGGTTCATCCTACCAAACAGCTATTTTCTATCATAACGAAGAACAAAGAATCAAGGCAGAGGCTTCCAAAAAAGCGCTGGGTGAAAGCGGCCGTTTTGACAAGCCTATTGCTACACCGATTCTGCCTGCGGCAACCTTTTATGAAGCGGAAGAATATCATCAGGACTATCATAAGAAGAATCCCTCCCATTACAAGCGCTACCGCAAAGGCTCCGGACGTGAAGATTTTATTGAGCAAAATTGGTCGGGCAAAATCGATAAATCTGATTTGAAAGAGCGACTGACACCTATTCAATATGAAGTAACACAAAAAAACGCGACTGAGCGCCCTTTTCAAAATGAGTTTTGGGACCATGAGGGTGAAGGCATTTATGTGGACATTGTTTCGGGAGAGCCTTTGTTCAGCTCGCTCGATAAATATGATGCAGGGTGTGGTTGGCCCAGCTTCACTCGTCCGTTACGCAGCTATAATGTCAAAGAAAAAACAGACCTCAGCCACTTTATGATTCGTACCGAGGTCCGCAGTCGCGAAGCCGACTCCCATTTGGGACACGTATTTGATGATGGCCCGGGTCCAGATGGCCTGCGCTATTGTATTAATTCCGCCGCTCTCCGTTTTGTACCTCAGGAAGACTTGGAACGTGAAGGCTATGGAGCCTATAAGTCACTATTTGAAAAGTAAATAGACTTCAAAAATATTTTAGGCTGGCCCGGTAATCATCTTTCGCAGATGACCTCGGGTCAGCCTTTTTGGAATTAAAATCAGTATATGTATTTCCCGTCAGCCCATAATCCACCCAAGCCAGAATGCGAGCGGCACCAACAGCAACTGTGCAAGCAACGTGCCTCCCAGACGCGAGATGATCATCCAGCCGTACATGCTATTCATACGGTTCAAGGGCAGCTCCCCACGCAGCGTTTTTTCAGACAATACTGCCAATCTGGGATCAATTAGCAGAGTCAGCAGCACCGTTGCCATACCATTGATTAGACCTGATGACATCGACATTGCCGTCCCTTGAGCGGGCCACAGGAAAGATGCGTATAAAGCAGACACCACTCCCGTCGTATATATCGCGGTCACAGTCATATTCAGGGTAATCAGGCGCTGGGGGATCGCTCCCCTCAACAGCGAGGTGAGCATGGACCCGGTTGGACGCTTCATGTAGTAGCCTGCATGCTTCCAACGGTTGTGCACCATTAAATGACGCACCAGTGCAGGAATAGAGCCAGTATGCTCCAGATGCACAATCCATCTGGCCGACATGCGTACCACGGTCGGATACAAAATAATAGCGATCATGGTCCCGACGGTTGCTGCCAGTAGAACCCCGTGCATGTACAGCTCCAGCCTAACATTAGCCCCACCCGCTCGTATGGCAGCCTTTGCCTGATCGACCATACCTCCCAGTAAAGGTCCCTGCGCCATATTGGAGGTGCGCGAAACCAACAGCAGCATGCCCGCTACGGTTAAAGCCAATCCAATTCGACGTGCTCGCAAACCGCCAAGACGGAGGGCATAGGTCAAACTGTCTGTAGTATGTATAATGATGGTTAGCATAAAGACGAAACTCCAGGCAAGCAACTGCTCCACTCCTTTTCAGGTATTCTGCACACCATTATACGCTTTTTCTCCAAATACATTTTACAATATATTCATTTCTTTGATTTCCGTTTGTTTAAGCGGACAGCGGCTAATACATTACTACATCATCTGCTATAAGGAGTGTTGGGTATGCCTTGGACCAAACATGATTACCCCCATCTATGAAAAATCTGGAGCCGCGTGTGCGAGAAACAGCCGTTGATATTGCTAACGCACTACTTCGTGGCGGCTACGAAGAAGGACGTTCCATTGCGATTGCAACCTCTCAAGCCGAGGAATGGGACGATAATCACCCCACTGGACGAGACGGGAAACAGAAAAAACATGAGCAACAACATTCAAGCAGAAACGGGAAAAACAAGCATTCTGCTTCTTCGGAGCCTCAGGAGCCTATTCATGTCGTGCCACATGAGTATGGCTGGGCTATTAAGGAAGAAGGGCATGATAAACCTGCTTCCACTTTCCGGCTCAAAAATGAAGCGGTGAACGAGGCTCAAAAATTAGTAAACCAACAGTAGGTTTCGGCGATTATTCATGACCAAAACGGACGCATTCATTCTACTTTAAAGCCTTCCTGCTGAAGCCTGGATACAGCGAAAGGGTGTCACGCAGGAAGATTTCTCTTCTAACGTAACACCCTTTCCTTATTGACGAAGGCTGTGGACGACCGGCACTGTTTTGGCAACTACCTTTTGGGCTGGAATAGCCGCAGGCAGTACCTTTTTCACAGGTCGGTGTAGTTGGAACGTTGTCGTCCATGTAATTATTTTTCCGGCGAGCCACACAGCCAGTATGGTAAACATTGTTTCCTTCACAGGCAGATACAACAGCGATAATCCCAATACAATGATGTCACTGACGATAAACACGTTACCGATTTTCCATCCGCGCCACTCGCTGATCAGCAGGGACAAAATATCATCGCCCCCGGTTGCTCCACCAAATCGCAATACGATTCCGGCACCCAAGCCTGTAAGCACTCCGCAAAGCAGAGCCGCTACCAGCAAGTTGCCGTGCAGATCTATAACCAGCGTCGAATACTTTTCAAATCCTGCATAAAACAAGGAAAAGGCGACCGCCCCGATCAATGCCAGCAGCATGAATCTTCTGCCCTTCAGTACCCAGGCCAGCAATATGACAGGGATATCGAGCAGTAGCATACTCCAAGCCGGAGACACGCCAAATGCGTAATGTCCCAGCAGAGCTAGGCCTGCAAATCCGCCTTCTGACAAATGATTTTGAGCATTGATGTGATAATACGTAAAAGCTAAAATGCATGTTCCGAGCAGCATGACAGCAATCTGCCTTAATGCTCCATTGTTCACGATAGATTCGTAAGTTTTCCTCATACAGGCTCCCTCGGTTTCTCGTAAGTTTGATGTGGATGAACCCACTCTTACGGAAGCTACCGGGTAAGATGTGCCTGGAGGACTTGGTCCTTCGCATGTACAATCCCCTCTTCCGCAGAGTTGGCTTTCGCAACTTGACGTTACTCCGCGGAAAAGCTAAGTATAAGACAGATCAAATCGTTTCCAAATCGTCCTTTGGGGAAGTATCCTTCGGGGACACATGGTATCCTGATCCTTTCTTTTGTGGAATAAAACTCCGACATTTCTGTGGTACATGTAATTCTATTATTTATTATACCACACCTTACCACCTGCTAAACAGCTTGCTTTTTATGCCGCACCATATTTTTATTTTATGCGTGAGCATGCTTTATTGTATGTGCGAATAACCGCATTATACCGAAGGTTTGGCGGATGCATATACAATGTGCTTATGGCATGGTTTATGCAGGTTGTTCAGTGATACTCCCTGGCTAATTTGGCTGTTCTGCGTTGGTTGGCCATAAACACCCCTCCGAGTATAAGGAGCAGCCCGGTCAGAACGTTCCAGCCGATGTGTTCATTCAGAAGCAAAAAGCCCCATACAATAGCGCTCACCGGTACAAAATAAGTCACCGAGGAGGCAAATTCCGGACTTCCCCGCAAAATCATATAATTGAACAAAATATACGCTACTCCCGATCCCAAAACCCCCAGCCCTATAAGGGAACCCAACACACCAGGGCTGAAGACGACCGACAGATCAGGTCGATCCACCATTGCCGTCATGATGCCGCCCCCTGCCATCGCACCCAATAGTGTCGCAAAGGTTGCCTGATACATCGACAGATTGGATAAAAACCGCTTGGACAACTGCGTTCCGAAGCCATAGCAGAGAGTCGCAAGCAGCATACATCCAAAGCCGACGGGGTCGACAGAAATAATGGATACAGGATTAATACCCAGTAAAATAACGATTCCTACAAAAGCGAGTCCCATTCCAAACCACTGCATTCGATAAAAGATAGCTCCGAAAAAGACAAGTCCGACCAACATGGTCCAGATTGGCGTGGTAGCATTCAATACGGAAGCCATGCTGCTGGCAATTCTGGTCTCGCTAAAACTAATCAAGGCCCATGGCAAAACCATGTTCACCAGAGCTACAAGAATAACCGATTTCCATGGAATACTTCTGAATACAAATGGCTTGCGCATAAGCAGCATCAACAAAACAATAAAAATGAGGCCAAAGCTGGAACGAAGAAATACAATAGTCCAAGGTCCTACGTGATGAAGCAATAATACCTTGATAAACAAAAACGATCCACCCCAAATGAGGCTTAGCAGCAATAGCGCCGCATATAAAGAGCGTGACAATATGTATACCTTCTTTCTTTCCAATAATTGATGATTGCTTTGGCAAAGGAATAATTTCTATGATGAGGTATAAAAAGAACATTTGTTCTGTATGCTGATTATAATTGTATTCCTGCTATGAGTAAAGGAGATTCTTATGAAAAAGATACTGGACAACAAGAATAAGGCCCCACTGCCTTCCGAGGAAGACGCAAGGCTGATCAAAACTTGTGTACTTCTGACCCTCGTGCTGGATGTGCTGGAACGGGACATTCGCATTCTGAATGCCTCTGCCTTAAAAATGCCCGATCTATACGTTCGCAGTCTGACCGGGGTGCAACAGCGTGTAGCTGTTCAATTGGCGGAGACAAAGGCGCGAATGAAAAGGCAGGGAGTTAAAATATACAAGGAAACCCGGAATCACGAAGGCGTGGAGGTTCTGTATGTATGCCGTGGCTACCAAAAGCGGTTTTTCATGCTTTCCTCCTTTGCACGTAGCGAGGTTCGACGAGAATTGGGACATTATTTAGGAATTGATGTGACACAAAGCCACTCGACTGTGTAATCTCGTTTACAATCCTTGTACGATGCGGTTTCCGCGTACCGTTGCTTGTGTGAGCACCTCTTTCTCGTCTATCGTCAACAAATGTCTTCCTCGCATTAATACACGTCCATTCACAATAGTCGTATCGACATCTGCGCCGTTTACACTGTAAGCAAGCAGTGACTCTATCTGGTGTATTGACTGTAAATGCGGCTTTTGCATATCTATCAGAATGATATCTGCCTTTTTCCCCACCTCAAGCGTGCCGGTTTCGTGCTCAAGGTTTAGCAGCTTGGCTCCATTGACTGTAGCCATTTGCAGCGCCTGCGCAGCAGTAAAAGCAGCTGGATTGCCTGTGCTTAGCTTTTGCAGCCATGTTTTTTGTTCATCTGTCAGATGATGCAGGGCATAACTGCTGACTACAAAGTCAAAGGTCCATCCATATAAGAAATCGACATCAGATTTCCCAGCCTCATCTCCACCTGCGGGAATTTACTCCGGCAGCGCTTGACCATTTCATTCGATTGACGTGAGGTGAAACATGATGCGGGATATGGATAGGTCGCCAGATCATGGATAAATCCAATCCATTTAGCACACATTATGCTTATCTCATCCAAAAAGAAGGTGTTTTCTTGACTGGACATAACCCAGCTTCCTTTGAACTGAACAAGAATATTTCCTTTATCGAGCAAGCCCTTTTTTATACGGATGATTTAAAAAAACAGTCTATTTCTGTTGACGGAAAAGATGGCATTCTTCTCTATATAGACTCACTCGTGGATCAGGAGATCATTCAGACGCATATTCTGGCCACATTATATAATAAAACCGATTCTGGCCCTCACCAAATGTTTACCACCCTGAACAGCCAAAAGGACACCGACCTCCGAAATGCCGCTGATTCGCTTATTGAGGGATACTCCATTTTAATGGTGGATGGCGCAGAAGAATTTTATATCCTTTCCTCGGAAAAAACATACGCCCGTAGTACGAATGAGCCGGAGAACGAGGGAATTATCCGCGGGCCGCACAATGGATTTATTGAGCAGTTGTCCGTCAATCTGAATCTTATTCGCAAACAAATCATCAGCACATCGCTGATTGTGCGCTACTTTTATGTCGGATCTAAAACCCGGACCAAAGTCGCTATCATGTATATGCAAGACTTGGCCAATCCTGAGCTAGTGGAGGAAGTGGAAAAAAGAATACAAGCCATCTCCTCCGATCTGGTACTGCCTCCCGGTTTTATTCAGGAATTCACGGAGGACAATCCCTTTTCCCTGTTCCCTCAGCAACTCAGCACAGAACGTCCAGATCGGGTAGCCGCTAATTTAATGGAAGGACGAGTAACTATTTTGGCCGAAGGCAGTCCTACTGCCTTAATCGCTCCCGTCTCCTTTTTTGCATTTTATCAAAGCCCAGATGATTATAACGGTCGCTGGATTATTAGTTCCTTTCTGAGAATGATCCGAATGATGAGCTTTCTGATTGCTTTTACACTGCCCGCTATTTACATTGCAACGATTTCCTTTCACTCAGCCATTCTGCCACTGGAGCTGGCACATACGATCAAAAAATCGTTGGAAAATGTTCCGTTTCCCGCCATTGTGGAGGCGATGTTGCTTGAAGTGATTTTTGAGGTGCTACGGGAAGCCGGGATTCGTCTGCCCAGCCGAGTGGGCCAAACAATAGGCATCGTTGGCGGTCTGGTTATCGGGGATGCTATCGTTCGAGCAGGTCTCGTGTCATACACCATGATTATTGTCGTTTCGTTAACAGCTATCTCTTCTTTTTTGGTACCTTCCCATGAAATGAGCTCAGCTGTCCGCATTCTCCGTTTTCCAATGATGATTGCTGCAGCCTTGTTCGGATATATTGGCATTGCCTTCGGGATGCTTATTCTCCTTATTCACCTTTGTAAGCTGGAAACATTTGGTTCACCTTATTTTGCTCCTCTGGCACCTTTCCGGCTTGGCGATATGAAGGATGTTTTTATTCGCTTTCCCATTTGGACACTACAACAGCGGCCGCATGATTCCCGCCCCAAAAAAATGAAGCAACAGAACTACTCTAGGAGCTGGAAACGTCGTGAATAAAGAAAGTACAATTACACAGGGTCAATTGTTTTTTTTGATTATCAAGTTTGAGATTGGCGTGGATATTCTATCACTTCCTTATCAGATGCATTTGTCATCCAAGGGAGGGGGCTGGATATCCGTCATTATTGGAGGCATTTTGATCCAGCTTATCATTTTAATGTGCTGGCTCCTGTTAAGACGTTTTCCCTCCTCCTCCATTTACCAAATCCTCACTCGGATTACTGGTTCCTGGATGGGTAAAATTTTGACGGTAGCTTACATTATATACTACTTACTTATGGGAACTTCGGTTCTTGTGAGCGCCTATGACGTCATTAATCGCTGGATGCTGCAAAAAACCCCACGTTGGGCTATATTGGCTCTGATTCTGTTCAGCAGCATCTATTTAGTTCGCGAAAATTTGAGGACAATTGCCCGAGTGCTTGTTTTAATCTCCTTCCTGATCGTACCGATGATGTTTTTAATCAGTTATGGAATAAAACAGGCCAATCTGCTCTATCTACTGCCTTTGACTGAGGCTGGATGGCCTCATATTATTATAGGCTCCAAAGAAACGCTTCTAGCCATGTTCGGCTTTGAATTCATCCTCGTGGTCTTTCCCATGGTCGAGGGCAAAAGTAAAGGGAAGCTCAAGTCGCTCCTGCTAGCTAACGGGGTCGTGGTTCTGTTGTATGGATTTACCATATTAACCTGTACAAGTGTATTTAGCCCCCAGCAGCTTGATTTGATGCCGGAGCCTGTCATTTACCTGCTCAGATCTATTCCGCTGGGAACGATGGACCGGGTTGATTTTATTTTCCTGCCCATCTGGTTAATTTCAATCTTTGGCTCCATAAGCGGTTATTATTATGCAGCGTCCTATGGACTAGGCTATTTGTTCAAGAAGAAAAACCACAAACAAGCCGTTCCTTTCGTAGTATTCGTCTCATGCATTATTGCCTGCATCCCTCAAAAAAGAGAGGATTTTGACCTCTTCGGTACAATTGCCAACAATTCGGCTTATTTTTTCCTGATTGCACTACCTCTGCTGTTGCTGATTGTATCGTATATATTCAACAAAAAGGAGGAGCCCAGAATATGAAAAAAAAGAGGAGAGCACTTGGTATGCTGGCTCTACTCATTTTTATGACTGGCTGCTGGGATCAGGACAGCTTGAAGGATGCCCGGCTGGCAAATGCTTCGGCCTACGATCTTACTCCAGAAGGCATATTGCTGCAAACACTCGAAATTGTAGACGACTCTGGAAATAACCAAGGGAAAAGCGCCAATGAAATTCATTCAGGCACGGGAAATTCCGTCCGGCAAAGTACAGACAAAATCCGAGCCAAGGTAACAGGAGATATCCGTTACTTTAAATATGGGGTTACTTTGTATGGCACAAGCTTGGCCCAAAAAGATTTGTATCCATATCTGGATGTCCTGTATCGGGAGCCGGATCATCCAACCTCACATGTAAAGGTAGCTATAGTAGAAGGATCAGCTGGAGAATTAATGAACAAAAAAAGTGTAGGCAGCCTTTTAATCGGCGAATTTATAACGAAAAAAATCCGAAGCCTGGAGGAAATGTGCGTATTTCCCGAAGTGACGCTAGAAACACTGCTTCCCCCTATGCTTGATCCAGGGCAGGACTTTGTTCTCCCCTATCTCTCCAAAGATGGAGAAGACATCGTAGCACGAGGGATTGCCTTGTTTCACGGACAAAGATTTACAGGAACCCTTAACGACGAGCAAGGGGTGCTTTATGTCCTGATGACCGGGAAATGGAAGGACACAGCGCGCTTTGTAAAAAGGGTTCACTCGGGACCTGCCAGTGATTTGCAAAACTTTATTACCTATCAGGCTCATATTCGGAACATCAAACGCCAGCTTATAGTGAAAGTTGGACGCGATGGTCAAATTGATGTGTACCTCAACCTGAAGCTCCCTGTCGATGTTGTTGAATACTCGCGGGATCATCTTCAGGATAAGGATAATGTCATGCGCCTGAACCGTCAGCTTTCGGAAATCATGACCCAGGATGCGGAGGAAATTATCCGTACGCTTCAAAAAAGCGGTTGTGATGCCTTTGGCATCGGCAGACAATTGATTGCCCATCACCCGACCTTGTGGAAAAACCTGGAATGGAATAAAGAGTACCCTAATGTTCGTTTTCACCCACAGGTCACCGTCAATATAGTCGGGAACGGCATATTGAATTAGGCCGCTCCCTTTGGTTTAGTTTTTCGGCTGGTCGGGTGTTTCGGTATGAATAGCCTCGCTAGGTTTATTTTCTGGAACTTCATTCTGGGTTTCTGGTTCAGAAGGAGGCTCCTGCTTATTTTCAACAGATGGCTGCGAACTATCTGCTGGTGGCAAATCATGACTCTCGCCATTCGTATCAAATTCTGTGCCAAAATCAGAAGGTACTGTTTCTTCTGGTATAATTCCCCTCTGATCCGTTACAGGTTCTTGTTTCTCCGGAGCTGCTTTATCCTTTGTATCCGATTTGGACGGTACGGCAGGTATGGATGAACGTGTTCGTTGCTCCCTCCCGACTTCCGTTGGCACGTATTTTTGGTTAAACCAGTCTGTCACGAGTTGACCAGATTGCCTGGAATAGCTTCCCGGCAGCTTACCTGTAAGGCTGGAGACCGTAACTTTTACAACACCTTCCGGCTGTGTAAAATGCTTATTTTTGAAGAGCTGGGGCTTATCCTTGATCGCCTCGTTCATGATAAGCGCCCACACCGATTGTGCTCTGGAGTGCCCTTCTTGAGATAGCGTGTTAACCTGTTGACGGTAACCTGCCCAGACGCCAAGTGTAACATCCGGGGTATAGCCCATGAACCATACATCGCCAAAGTTTTGTGTCGTACCGGTCTTGCCAGCAATATCAATGGTACCATAGCTTTTAAAAGCATTTTGCATACGTTTGCCTGTACCCCTCGGGTCCGATATAACCGTTTTGAGCATATCTGTCATCAAAAACGCGGTTTGACGGGAATATACACGCTTCGCCTGCGGTTTGAATTCATATACGATCTTGCCGTCGGCATCCGTAATTTTACTGATCAAATGGGGTTCGTTGTATACGCCCATATTGGGAATCGTACCATATGCCGCTGTCAGTTCCTTGACAGATACCCCCTTACTCAGTCCACCCAGAACTCCTGTCTGAGCATGTTCATCCTGCGGCTGAATCGTTGTAATCCCAAGGGATCGCACAAAATTCCAGGCATTTGGAATTTTAACTTCATATAAAAACAATCTCAGCGCAGGAATGTTGATCGACCGATTGAGTGCTTCGCGGGCTGTCATCAGTCCTTCGTACCGTCTGTTATAATTTTTAGGGATATGATAGCCTTTACGTCCGTCTTTCAATACAATTTGAGAATCATCAATAAGACCAGCAGGCTGAGTGTAGCCTTTTTCCAAAGCAGGCAAATAAGCTGCAATAGGCTTCATGGCAGAACCGGGCTGACGCGTCATCTGGGTTGCATAGTTCATTTGCTCAGTATTAAAGTCCCTGCCCTCGATCATACCGAGTATAGACCCCGTTTTATGATCAATCATGATGGCAGCAATCTGTTCCAGTCCCTTCTGCTTACTGTATGGAGAAAAGTTTTGCGGATTGGCTGCAATCTGTCTCATATCGTTATAAACTTTCTTATTTATCGTTGTATAAATCCGATAACCGGACCGTTGCAGCTCTTCCCGTGTATTTTGAAGGAGTTCAGCATGCTCAGGTTTGGAAATCTCAGCTGTTGTAAGATCCGGATTTTCCTGGAGCGCCAACAACCGAGTGGCCTCCCGTTCCGTCTCCAGCATCAAATAAGGGAATGTGTTGTAGCTTTTCTCGCGATGTGGTGCAAGAGTAGCTTTAATATCAAATTGAAGTCCCTCGTTATATTCCATTAGTGTGATTTTACCTGTTGCCAACATTCTTCCCAGCACGACATGCTGGCGCTCGATAGCTTTGTTGAAGCCTTCTTCATCAAACTTCCCTTTACCGTCAAAAGCTGAATAAACAGATGGCAATTGTGGAAGACCGGCCAAATAAGCCGCTTGAGCAATATGAAGCTTATGTAGATCACTTACATTAAAAATCCCTAACGAAGCCGACTTGATCCCATACAAATTGTAGCCTGCGGAGCCATTGCCAAACGGCATTTTGTTCAAGTATGCCGTTAATATTTTATCCTTACTCATAAAACGCTCCATACGCAGTGCGAGCAGCATTTCCTTTACCTTGCGGCTGTCCGTCTTATCCAGACTGAGGAAAACTCGCCGGGCTACCTGCTGTGTCAGTGTGCTGCCGCCTGTTTGGCGATTCTCGTTCAGAAGCTTCTGTTTGACGGCGCGAGCCGTCCCTTTTAGATCAACACCCTGATGCTCATAAAATTGGCTGTCTTCTGTTGAAATAAGGGCATCTACAATGGATTGGGGAACATCCTTCAAATCCACGAGCTGCCGATCCTCCTCCATGCGCATTCGTCCAACCGGGGTTACCTGGTCATTAAAAAATACAAAGCTGGTCAGAGCGTTCTCGTTTACCTTTTCATATATCAACTGGCGTGATCGCACAGGCTCATCATGAACCAGCGCTGCCACATAACCGGATATAAGACCTCCGGCAAATAGGACCCCAAGTACGCCCGCTAGCGAGAACCACTTGATATTAATCAGCAAAACTCTGCCAAAAATACGCCACCTGCTGCGTTTTTGAGATGATGGTCGACGTTTTGGGTTCATAAAAATGGTTTTCTCCCCTCAATATGCATTCATTACTACATGCTTTCGTTCAAGATAATATGATACGCCATGTTAGGTTTTCCGTAAACTATAACGTTCCAGAAAAACCGAGCCGTTCTGCTGTAGACACTCCGAAACTTTTTGCCATAGGAAGCTTTCTCTACACTCGCATAAAAGCTCTGACAATCCGCCAAAAGAATTGTCCGTTCAGTTGTTTTAGTCATGCTGTACCCTCCAAAAAGCCGATTACGTACGAACGTAAATTCTTAATTATTATAACACCAAACACTTGTTCTGTATTCAGGTAATTTATAAGGTTGTATGATTTGCGAAAAATATTGGTGGTATCCACTAATAAGGTGTATCCGAACTATTGGTTCTATATTCAATATTATTAGGGATTGGAGTGTTTAAATAATTCCTCTATAGTGATGAAAGCAATAAACTTTCTTCCTTGTTGTCAAAGAAGCTAGAGAAAGACTATCTCCCAATGGAAATAGTCCCTTTACTATATCGATTCATTTATTTGGAAGGGAAAAACCCTTCAATACATCCACGCATTTCTTGCTTGATGGATTGAAGGGTTTTCTTTGACCAAGTCTTCTGCCTCTTCTAATGTGGTGGCCAAACCTTACTCAAGTAATACTCCGGTTGAAGATGCCCGGAAAAACATTTTTATAAGATTATCCTGTTTACCTTTCCATTTAAGGGGTACCGCCAGCAAAATTCGGATTAACAACTCATGGAATTCTAACCACAAAAATAGCCAATTTTCACCACGCTAAGGTGTAATCGTCTGCCTGATTATCAATGGTGCATCTAGGGTTATCGACAGCAGAACGTGAAAACGTACGTTAAGCAATTTATTTACAATAAACAATGATCAGCCGCCGCGCTGTAAACTGCTCATTCTGTCATTAAACTAACGTGTCCCGGTAGTTTAACAGGTTAGCCGATTCTCGTCAGCAGCCTTGTCACTATGTTGAGTTACACTTATCATTTCAAAAAGAAATGAGGTCAGCTTCATTGTATGTTTCAAAGGTAATTATAGTCATTTTGAATACTTCAAAAGCAGGCGAATTTCTTTAGCTCTATTTCTTGCCTCACTGCAACTTCTTGGAACATCCAATTATCTTGACAGACGTTCAGATACAGGCATTATGAGCTATCCCCCCCGCCTTCTCTCTCTGCCAGCTTCACCTATCCATATGGAGCCCAATAGCAAGACAGCACCGAGCAATTGCTGCAAAGTCATCCTCTCAGCTAAGACAAGAGCTGAAATCAATAGTGAAGTTAGGGGGTCGATATAACTCAATACAGCGATGCTTTGACCTTTTAGGCCTTTCATTCCGGCAAAGAACAGATAAAATCCAACACCGCCATGAACGATACCCAGCACAAGCATCAATATTATCGTGTTGCCGGTGATCGACAAGAAACTGAAGCCATCTGTGAATAGCACAAATGGGAACAGCATGGCAACCGACAAGCCAAGCAAAGCAGTTCCGATACAAACCGCCTTTTTAAGTGACAGCTTTTCTTTCAAAGGTTCTCTTTAGGTCGAGTCGAGGGAACTCCGGGATGCTTGCAAGCCGTTTTGTAAATAGTCAATAAGTGGTAGGCCAACGTTCTGCGAAAAGTTTTTCTGTTTTCTTTAAATACAATTGGCGCTGTTCAAGAGTTCGCTTCTCCATACCTGAGTAATTATACCATTTAAGAGAGTTTATACTCATTTTTCGAAAAGTTCCACGAAACATCATTTTGGTGATTGGATTTCCAAATAGCCATCGATAAATATATGTTGGAGTTGCCATAATTGTTAGTAAAGAGACACCCTTCAAACGAGGAAGCAGACACTTAAATAAACGCCCTGGTTTAGGCTCGCTGTACACAATTCCTTTTGCTAATACCTTATCTAAGAAACCCTTCATCATTGCTGGCATTCCTTCCCACCAGATAGGAAAGATAAAAATAAGGTGATCTGCTTCGAGTAGTCGCTGTTGGTAATCTGCAATTAGAGGATCAATTACTTCCTTTTTTCGCCAAGACGCGAGGTCAGAAGCAGACATAACAGGATTAAAGCCGTCTTTATGCAAATCAATCAAATCGACTCGGTGACCACTTGAATGCAAACCTCTTATGGTAGCTGCCAACAAGGCTGCTGAATAACTTCTATTATGAGGAATATTTTCTGAAGCACCACTTCCATAAGGATGATCAAATATAATAAGAATGTTCATATAAAATTTCCTTTCTTGAATTTTGTTGTCTGTGAAACAAAATTGTTTTTATGGATATAATAATATATTTTTGTTTCCTTGTTGTCAATAATGTTTCCTTGTATTTTATTTTTTTATAATTACTTGGTATACTAGAAACATAAATCTGAAACAGGAATATTTCTTTATTCTCTAATATAAAATCTTAAAAGTAAGAGAGTGAGATTGTAAAAATGAATGAGAATTTTGAACAAACGCTTTTAATAAAAGATATAATAGGTCACATTGCTGCTATACAGAAGCGATTTCAGTCAGAAGGCGAAGATGAAGAAAAAAGATGGATGATTAAAAATGCTACTGAGTCGATCGTCATCCAATTTTTAAAGGAAGCAACTGTTCAGATGCTCCATGTCTTGGATGCTATAGGTGAATTAGAGCCAGTCAATGGCATTACAATTTCTAGGCATTTTGGTATTCCCAGAGGTAGCGTATCAAAAATAACTCAGCGGCTGGTAAAACTAGGAATCATACATGCTGAATCATTATCTTCCAATAAAAAAGAAGTATTATTTCGTTTAACTCCATCTGGTGAGCAAGCTTTCAAATTGCACAAGCAACTTCACGAACATATGGATGAAAATTTCAGGATTTTTCTAAGTCGTTATAACCTCAACCAGATACGCTTTCTTTCAGAATTAATGAGAGAAGTATTGGGAACTTCATGGGTTGGATCAGAAATGGTTTCTGTTGAAGCAGAGGATGAACAAGAAGATTACAAGTTATCTACTAGTGAGATTAGCTCACCTAGAGACTTACAACAACAAAATGAAATCTTAGGTATGTTACAGAAATTTGATTCGAAAAAGTTGAGCAAAGTAAAGGAATTGATACGTATTGTCTTTCTTGAGGATTGACTAGTACCTTGTCTCAAACAAATTTAGGATTTATGGAGAAACTCTTATAAAAATGCATGAAGGCATTAAAAATTCTTAGGTCTCCTAATTGGAAGTAGCAAGTTGGAATGGGTTTGACGAGGCTTCAACCAATCGTCAACCTAAAGCTGAAGAAAAACCGATTGTTCTGGCATCGCTCATGGCTATGGGGGGACCAATATCGGATTAACAAAAATGGCTGATGCAATGCCCGGTATCTCATATCATTCAAATAGCCAGCTCAGTGAAGAATGTACGATGATGCAATGAATAGAGCACAAGCAACACTTGTGAACTTTCATCATCGTCGTTCTTTACTAACAGGTTTGCGAAATCCTGTAGGAACAAGATATTTAACGAATAAAGTGATACACAGTATTCAATATGCTTTGTTTAATGCCTTCTGAAAAAAGCTTTAGATTAAAAGATTAAGTTATAGACTAGGAAAATAAAGTATCCTATTCCAGAAGGATCTAAAGTGGCTTCTAGCAACCATACAGCAAACCATGTCGTTATAGTTCATAAACATTCAGATAGTTTGCCGCTATTCTAAAATAACGAATTTATCTAATACCATCATTATTCAGCTTACCAGCTTTAGACCAACTGCTGAACCGAGTACCATCGCAATGAACAAAATTCTCGCAGTATTACGTGGTTCACCATAAAAGATTATCATACCCAATATCGCCCCGCCCGAAGCTCCAATACCGGTCCAGACGGCATAGGCTGTTCCCATTGGTAGTGCTTCCATGGCCAGGTTAAGAAAGAAAAAGCTCAATCCAAAGCCTCCAAGCAAGTAGAAAATGAACAGGAAATTCCGGTCTTTATGGAGCTTATTAATCATGAGAACTCCAATCATCTCAAATACGCCTGCCAAAATTAGAAATATCCAGTTCATATGTCAGTGCACCTCTTTTCCTTGTTTCTTCTCTTTGCTCTGCATTTTGAGTCCTACAACTCCGAACAGAAGTAGCCCGATTAGCATCAATTTAGATCCCTGTACTTCAGCACCAAACAACAAAATTTCTGCCAATACAGTACCGGCCGTTCCCAAACCGACAAACACTGCATATACTGTTCCTACTGGAAGCGTACGGGAAGCCATAATCATGAGTATAAAACTGACAAAAATGGCGACTAAAGTCCCTCCCCACTCTAACCATCCACTGGCATGTTTCAGGCCGATAACCCATCCAACTCCAAATAATGCCGCAATTACAACAGATAACCATGTCTTGTTCATCCTTTGCTTCCTCTTTTTTGGTAACGCTGCAAATGTAGTATGGATTTAAAGCAGCAATTGAAAAAAGCCTGAGATCATATTTCTCCCAGGCTTTTATCCCTCCGTGACACAGTACGACGACTGTAAGTTTTCTCTCGGACCAGCCGATATTACATCGCGGAACCCTAGAAAACATTTTTGCATTCAATTATAGTTAATATTATATATATTACCTATATCATTGTTTTGGTCATTATGAAATCAATTTGCTCTTCATCCCCCATATAAAAAGAGTGGGCACCCGTTTGAATAAACCCCATCTTCTTATAAAAAGCAATAGCATTTTCATTTTTTTCCCATACACCGAGCCAGATTTTGTTTTTATTTTGTTCCATTGCAATTTCCATAGCTTTATTTAGCAGATATCTACCAACCCCATTTTTTTGAAGTTTGTTTTTTATATAAATCCTCTCAATTTCGAGTGACTCATCACCCATTTTTTCGGATTGGGCCTCATTCATATTTACCTTTAAATATCCAGCAAGTTCTTCATTGAAATAGATGAAAAAGATTTCTGAAGAGACATTGGACAATTCCTCCTCCAACTGTTTAGAGTTAAATGCTCTTTGCAGATAGGTTTTCATATTTTTAGGTGAATTTTGATCTTTAAATGTATCGTTGAATGTTTCAATACTTATTTCTTGGAGTATTGGTAAATCTTCACGGCTGCACTTTATTATTTTTACAGTCATTTTTTAGGTATCGCTCCTTCATATAGATCAATAATTTCTCTTGTTCCCCTTTTTCACAAATTCCCAGTCAGTCCCTATATTTATTCTTACTCTTTGAAGAAGATTGAAAATGGTTTCTACTTCTCTTTCCGAAAATCCCTCTAATGCAACGTTATTGGAATGATCATTTTCTCTTTTTATAAATGGATAGACATTGTTTCCTTTCTCTGTTGGAAAGAGTTTTTTAATTTTTTTGTTATGGTTATCTTCCTTCTTTTCAATAAAACCATTAATTACAAGTTTTTTTATAGCACGAGATGCTGTTGTTCGATCTACTTTTATCATCTCAGCTAACTTTTCTTGAATGATTCCGGGGTTTTCACATATTCGAACAATGTACAAATACTGCCCTTTTGTAAGGTCATACTCTTTAAATTCTATATTACTTATTGAATCTAATGCCCTTGCTATCATTCCAATTTCACGAAGTACTTCCTTCATAATTAACTCCTTTGCACCTATTTTGTTGCAAACGCAATAAAAATGGTATATATTAAATTTATCCTATCTTTATTGCATTTGCAACATAAAATTATGATAAAGAGTTGAGTAAAGTGAAATATGTTTTTTTGTATTAGGAATTTTTATATTATCCCTTGGAATTTCTTTCACTATACAATCAGACCTTGGGACTTCAGCTTTTGATGCACTTTTGGTAGGAATATCCATAAATGTGGGGCTTACTGTGGAAAGTTGGGAAATAATAATAGCTTTAATATTGATATGTTGTAATTAAAAAGACAAAGACCAGAATTTTTAGGGTTGTTAACAGCATTTATAACGGGTATTAGTATTAAATATATGGCTTTTTTTAGCAGATTGTGGGCAAGGCAAAGCCACCCGACCTCCAGGCTTACTTTTTGCAAGCCGCGAAGCAGGAATCTTCGGAATCCCCGATTGTTTTTGATTTGTCCAAACACGCTCTTCTTGTTTAACTAACCTTATATGTTAAAATATGTAATATCATAACATTGATTTCGATACAGTTGTGTCTAATTCATTTTTATAATGTGTTTGTATTTTGAAGGTCAATTAATAAAGGAGTGTAGCATTATGTTCTGTGGATTATCTGCTTTTCCACTCACCCGAGTTAACGAGGCAGGTATTGACGAAAAAGCTTTTATGACACTGTTCAACGATTAGTTGCAGCTGGAGTAGACTCAATTGGTGCATTGGGTTCAACTGGTAATTATGCATATCTTAATCGAGAAGAACGTTTACGTGTTCTTCAACTTGCTGTCTATTCAGCTAAGGGAATTCCCGTGATGACAAGTATAAGTGCGATTCGTACTTTTGAAGTACTTCGATTAGCGGAAGATGCACAAAGAGCAGGAGCAAGTGCAGTGCTGCTAGCCCCTGTCTCCTATCAAACACTAACGAATGAAGAAGTATTTTTACTCTATGAACGTGACGAGTTCACTCTCCATTCCACTTTGTGTATATAATAATCCGAGCACCTCACATTTTCATTTCAGTGATGAGTTGCACGGTCGAATTGCTGAGCTACCTAACGTTCGTTCTATCAAGATTCCTGGAGTACCTTCAGATCCTGAAGCAGCCAAGACACGCATTAGGAAACTGCGAACGGCCATTCCTCCCCATGTAGCTATAGGAGTAAGTGGAGATTCATCTGCAGTCACTGGCTTGAATGCAGGCTGTGAAGTATGGTACTCAGTACTTGGTGGTTTGTTTCCAAAGGCGTACCAAAAAATGACCCTTTTGGCCCAGGCCGGTTTTGCTGGCGAAGCAAGACAACTCTCGGCGCTACTTGAACCAATTTGGACGTTATTTCATCAATATGGTAGCCTTCGTGTTATTTCAGCAGCAGCAGAAATAAGTGGCTTGAACTCAAGTCCCAGTCTTCCTTTACCCTTACAACCATTGAATCAATCAGCTAGAGAACACTTGGAATTCATACTAAAGGATATTCAGACTACAGAAACATCCTGTTCCCCATTCGGCTAATACCTTTTCGAAGGGGAGACTACTAAGCACGGGGTCTGTCAATAATTTTGTGTAAACTCTTTTAAGCATAGACTCCCCCGAGGAGGAAAACACGAATCTAACGCAAGTGTTGACCGACCCGATCGGGGAAAAAGACCGAAAGCTGGAGTAGCATTTGCCCCCAGTTTTGGACACGGCCTGTCCATTTTCGAGTGACATCGACGGTGGCCAGATAAAGCATTTTAAGTAGGGCTTCATCGGTAGGGAAAATGCTCTTTCCCTTCGTCACTTTACGAAGCTGACGGTGGTAACTCTCGATCATATTGGTGGTGTAGATGAGCTTGCGGATCTCAGGTGGGTACTTGAAAAAGGTAGCAAGTTCGTCCCAATGGGTCCGCCAAGAACGGATAATCAGGGGATATTGGGCTCCCCAAACTTCCTCGAAACGTTCGAGTTCAAGTAAGGCACTTTCCTCGGTAGCTGCCTTGTAAATGGGTTTTAAGTCGGCTGTTACTTTCTTAATGTCCTTGTATGACACGTAACGGGTGGAGCTGCGGATTTGGTGAATAATACACTTCTGAATTTCGGCTTGGGGATAACAGGCTGCAATCACCTGAGAGAATCGTGACATTGGAAATGAGCGTAGGGGAGACTTCAATGCCATACATCTGTCCCAGATGATCCTGGATTTCCCTAGTGCTGATCCCTTTGGCATACAGGGCGATGATTTGCTCTTCGATGCCCGTTACATTCGATGGATGCTTCTTAACGACCAGAGGCTCAAACTCACCCAGTCGGTCCCGAGGAATGGCAATGTCCTGTTCGCCGTACTCACTGACTACCGTTTTACGACTCTTTCCATTGCGACTGTTTGGAGAGAGCTTACACAATATATTTTACAGACTCGCGGAACGGAATCGACAATGGTTTGCTTCAACTGTTCCTGCTGTTCTTTGGTTAATCGAGTGGGCACTCCGGAGAAAACCTTCATTTGCAGACCCGCTAATCCGCCGATTTCATACGCCCGAATGTAGCTATTCACCGTTTCCTTGCTGCGGTTCAGGATTTCGGCAATCTCTTTAACGGATTTTCCCTTGAGATGCAAATACAACGCTTGATAGCGTTCATACATGCGGCGTTCTTTTGCTTGTTTCATCACTTGTGTTACTTCATACAGTGCCGTTTGTTTTTCCTCCATGGTGCCCCCTGCTTGTCCGTGTCGTTTTCGACAAGCTGGTTCTCATTTCCTTGCCATAGTTTGCTAAAAAATTGGGTTCAACTTATATAGATGATTAGTTCTGTTTTCCTTATCTGCGAACTGTTTATTTATAATGCCCACCAATTTTTAGGGACCTTTCCAGCGCCTGACCCGCGTTGGTCAAAGAGGAAGCTCTTACAATAGCTGCACTACCATAGCGTTCTTTAATGCTATCTGTTGCTTTTTCCAGGGAACGTGTACGCTCCTGATCTTCAAAGAAGGAGAGTTGATATGTTTGATCGTCAACCAGTTCACTTAAAGTGACACCTAGGCGTCGTATCGGCATACCATTCCAAAAATTATAAAATATTTTTTTTGCTGAGTCGTACACTTTATTCGTATTGTTAGTCGGGTCGGTAAGCTTCATTTGCCTGGAAAATCCGGTAGGAGCTTCATATGGACTGCATATACAACTGACGGTCACAACAGAGCCCATATACCCTTTACGACGGCTGTCTCGGCAAACTTCTTCGGTGAGTTCAAGCAAGATCGTTTCAATCTCATTCCTTTTCGAATAATCCTTGGGCAGGGTCATTGCATGGCCTACCGACTTTTGCGGGGAACCGAGCGTAGATGGAACAACAGGGCTATCATCCAGACCGTTAGCGCTCCTCCACATAACTTCTGCCTGGATGTCCGACTGTTTTCCAAAATGACTACGGAGTTTCGTCTTAAGCTCCGGCAAGGTCATTCTGCCGATATCTCCGATAGTTGTTATGCCAAGCCGTGCAAAATGTGCTGTCATCCGCGATCCCACTCCAAACATTTTGCTGACTGGTTGTGGCCACAATAAATGTTCAACTTCTGCTATGGGTAGTGTGAAAATCCCGTTTTTATTTTTCTTGGCCCAAATGTCAGTTGCAATTTTTGCAAGTATCTTATTAGAACTGCTTCCTATTCGAACCCAAACTCCAGTTTGTAAAAGAACATTTTGTTGAATATCTTTTGCAATAACTAATGGATCACCGAAGGTTCTTATACTACCAGAAATATCCAAGAATTGTTCATCTATACTAAACACCTCTACAAGATCGGTGTACTCCTTATATATATTCGTGATTGTTAAAGAAACATCAATATAGTATTTCATCCGCGGTCGTACGATAACAAGTTCAGGACACTTTTTCAGAGCTTCTCCCAGACGCTCTGCTGTTGTTACACCGAAACTTTTTGCAATGGGGCACGCCGCTAAAATGATTCCCGATCTACGTGAAGGATCGCCAGCCACTACAAGTGGTTTATTTTCATACTCTGGGTGAGAAGCTTTTTCCACGCTAGCGTAAAAACTTTGACAATCTGCTAAAAAAATTGTTCTCTTATCTTTTTTAATCATGTTGCACCTCCAAAAATGCAAATGAATAAGAACATACATTCCCAAGTCGATTATATACCAAACATCTGTTCCGTATACAAAGTAAATAATGGAATTAAAAAATTGTAGAGACAGCAATTAAAGAGATATCTCCACAATTTTTGTTACGAATATCATGTGCTAATCCTGCCTTTTATAAAAATGTATTGTCTATCTAGTCTCAGCCGGTTCGCAGTATGTTCGGTATTGGCTCGCGCATAGAACGGCATTTGGAGAGGCTTGGATTGCACACCATTGGAGACGTCGCACGTACTCCCTTGCCCCGGCTTCAGGACAAATTCCGGTCTCATTTCGGCAAGCAGTCAGATATTCAGGCAGAGGTTTTATGGCGAACTGCTAACGGGCAGATTTGCGTGGTGCCGCTACAAAGGAAATCGAGTCTCTTTGCCTTATGCGGTACTAGATGAAGGTGTCTCTAAATCGCTTGATGCGGAAATCGGAACATTCATCGACAACAAGAAACAGTATCATGTCAAAACCTGCGCGATTCACGAGAGCAACCTGCTTGGCCGGACGGTTATGTTGCCTTTCACAAACAAGGTTGGGATGAAGACGGTGTTGTCTACCATGATGATGAGTGCGCTAATGCATTTGATAATAATGCGAACGGTACTCTTTACTATTAAGGCAAACGAAAAATGACCCTTGTAATTTATGGAAAATGGTTGTAGAATAATCAACGTAGTACTAATTGAACTGATATAGTACTTATGGTTTTCGTGATGAGGAGTTGCTAATATGCAAGAATCCAAGACAAAACAAAAAATTGTTGATTACGCTACAAAGAAGTTTTTCACGATCGGTTTCTCCAAAATCTCGACGGATCAAATGGCGAACGAGCTTGGCATGAGTAAAGCGACATTGTACAAATATTTTCCAAAGAAGGAGGTGCTGCTTGAAGAGGTGGTTTCCCATTTCGCCCAAGAACAGCTGCGGGATATAGAACGAATTGCTTCTGATGCCGAGCTTGAATTCAGGCAAAAGATTGAGCGGTTTATGCTTGCAGTTGGGAAACGGCTCAGTACGGTGAAACAAGAAGCTATGCAAGACATCCAACGATCGGTGCCCGAAATCTATGAACAACTAATGGAATTACGCAAAAATATCATTTTGAAAAAGCTAAGCGAGCTCTTTCAACAAGGAGTGTACGACGGTTTGTTTCGCAAAGATTTGGATCAGACTTTTGTGGTGAGCGTCATCCTTGCGGCGATCGAGTCATTGGCGAATCCTGAATTTTTATCAAATTCCGCACACACCTATGAAACTGTGTTTCAAAATATACTGACGCTGATTCTCGAAGGAAATATGATCAGGGAAAGGAACGATGGGGGATGAAAACTTTGGAAACGGACGTTTGCATAGCGGGCGGTGGCCCAGCGGGCATGCTCCTAGCTCTGCTTCTGGCGAAGATGAATATTCGGGTTCACGTGCTGGAGAAACAGAAGAACTTCGATCGCGAATACCGCGGAGAGATTTTGCAACCTCGTTTTCTGCAAATGCTGGATCAGCTCGGCCTCAAAGAATATTTGGAAAAATTTCCACATGAGAAACTGAAACAAGGAGCGTTCTTTGTCCACGATCATCAAATCGGATCCATCAATTTTCAAAATGTTTACTCCGGCATCCCTTATGCCATTTCCATGCCACAGCCAGTCCTGCTGCAAGCCTTGTATGAGAAAGCAGCCGAATACCCTTCATTCGAGTTATCTTTTCATGCCTCCGTAATGAAAATGATTATGGAAGAGGGCGTGGTCAAAGGCGTTACAGTCAAATGCGTTGATGAGGAGTTCGACATTCGTGCTAAAATTACCATCGGAGCAGACGGTCGATTCTCGACACTGCGCCGATTAATGGATTATGCAATAGAGTATGAGCAGTATAGCATGGACTTGATCTGGTTTACGATTGAACACCCGGAGCACTGGGAGCGTATGCTGCGGTTTCAGATCTCGAACGGTCCGACCTGCATCATGGGCTCTAAATATGGTAATCGGCTACAGGTGGGGATCGCTTTTAAGAGGGAAGAATGGGATGCTATCAAGCAGCAAGGGATTGAAGCCTTCAAACAAACGATCATCAATACCCATCCTTATTTCAAGGATTTCGCCAGCTCGTTAACGGATTTCAAACCATTTACTCCGCTGCAATCGAAGCTTTTTATGGTCAAACAATGGGCGAAGGACGGGTGCCTTCTCATTGGGGATGCCGCCCATTGCGCTACCCCGATAGGAGCGGTAGGAGTGTCGCTTTCCTGCGCAACTGCCGTTATTGCCGCGGATGTAATTGTAAAAGCAATCAACGAGAATGATTTCTCAGCCGGAATGCTGAACCTGGTACAAAAGATTCGCGAGCCGGAAATCAGAAAGATCCACGCGTTTCAGAAAAAGATTGAGAATGTCATGGTGGACTCTCCAGTGCTGCGCAAAATTAGACCGATCGCAATTACCCTACTGGCCAAAACTCCATTGTTTACCAAAATCCAAAAACGGATGCTTCTGATGCCCACTCCTTTGCCAATCGATCCGCAGTTATCGTTCAATAAACAATGATCGGAAACATGATGTAGGAAAATAATGAGCTTGATGCGTTAAACCAACGGATACAAGTGTTCAAACACGCTCAAGGATAACATGAGCGTGGCGATGGAGCAAATCCATCGCTTATTTTGTATTTTGGCACCATGCTGAACTAAAGGGCAGTTATCTTCGATAAATCGTGACATCTGGTATAATTAATTTTAAGCAGGATATTTTTTCTAGGAGGATTTTCTATGAACAAGAAGCTGATCAAGCTCGAGAATTTATCGGTTTTCATTGCATGCATTTATGCGTATTATCGATTCGATTTCAGTTGGCTATTGTTTATCCTGCTGATCTTTACTGGATTGTCAACAGTAAATCAGACAACTTTTTTAAGGGCTTCTTGGCGATACTGAACAGGCGTCATAAATTGGCGGTCATTACAAATAAAATCTTTCTATTAACACGCAGTCTATTACCCGGGGAATTAAATACGAGCGAAGGCTACGGAATACTATGCTGAACAGAGAACAACCTGGAAATAGAGGAGCAAGCAAAAAAGGACCGCCTGACATCAGGCAATCCTTTTTCCAGCTTAGATGAGCATCGAGCATTCAAAGAGATTTTAGAGACATCCTACGTATGTCCGGTTAACGAAACATCCCCCACAGCTTAATCAGATGGAACGTATTAGACGGATCGATCTTTTGCGCCAGTACGAATGCCGTCAATTGTTCTTCCTGTGCAGCCGTCAGCCGCTCGTTCAAAATAGCGGAAGTGGACTTCACAAGTTGACGTACCTTGGCTTTGTTTTGCAGGTCCGTCTTGGTCACGCCTTCGATCTGCTGCTTAACCCGCTCCTTAAGCGCACGATTTTTCATTTTCAACTTAATCCGCTCCACCAGTTGCGGACTGATTCCATATTGCTGATAGCTCAATGTTACCGCACCTCCCATATCATTCGGTCATTCCCAAATATATGACGGCCAGCCTGTCCATTGTGCCTACTGTTTAAAACTATATAAACAACCTTATGATTCGAGGTGTATTAGTCGATAAGATCACCCTGGAAAATCTGCTCTTTTTGCAAATAGCCACGTAATGCTGCATACTGCGGAGATGTCCAAAAGGACGAATCCGCGATCAAACCAGTCGCATCCTCACGTGCCTTTTCCAGCACCTCAAAATCCGCTACCATATCTGCTAACCGAAACTCGGGCAGCCCACTTTGCTTGGTACCGAAAAAGTCACCCGGCCCTCTCAAATCCAAGTCACGTCTAGCCACCTCAAAACCATCGTCCGTATCGGTCATAACCTTCATCCGCTCCCGACCCACCTCAGACTTGGGATCAGCGACCAGCACACAGTACGAGGCATGTGCCCCCCGTCCGACACGTCCACGCAACTGATGCAACTGGGACAAGCCAAAGCGGTCGGCATCCATAATGATCATTAGCGTCGCATTCGGCACATCTACACCCACCTCTACAACTGTCGTTGAAATGAGTAACTGGACTTCATTGCCATAAAAAGAACGCATAACCTCTTCCTTTTCAGCAGGAGTCATTCGTCCATGCAGCAGACCGACGCGGTAATGTGGGAAAGCCTGCTGCATTTGAATATGCAGATCGATGGCATTCTGTACATCCAGTTTCTCGGACTCCTCAATTAACGGACAAATCAGATAAGCCTGTCGTCCCTGATCCACCTCACGGGAAATAAATCCGAGCACACGATCCATCAGCTCATGCTTTACCCAATACGTAGAAATGGGAATACGCCCCTTTGGCCGCTCTGACAACGTAGAGACATCCATATCGCCAAAAGCAGTGATGGCCAGCGTACGCGGAATCGGTGTTGCCGTCATTGTAAGAACATCGGGATTATAACCCTTGCGACGCAATATACTACGCTGATTTACACCAAATCTGTGCTGCTCATCCGTTACAACCAGCCCAAGCTGGCGGAAATACACATCTTCCTGAATAAGGGCATGCGTGCCCACCACAATATCCAGCAGACCCATCTGGAGCGATGCCAGCAGTTCCTTACGCTTCTTCCCGGTTGTACTGCCCGTCAACAACCCCACACCAATCCCAAACGGTTCAAATAGCTTGTGAAGCGATCGCATATGCTGCTCAGCCAAAATTTCTGTTGGTACCATCAACGCCCCTTGAAAACCGGAACGCACCGTAGCAAACAAGCCGATGGCCGCAACCACGGTTTTCCCTGACCCAACATCTCCTTGAAGCAGACGGTTCATACAATAGGGCGACCGCAGATCACGCAGTATTTCAAGCTCGACTTTCTTCTGAGCATCCGTCAGCTCAAACGGCAAGGCCCTCACAAATTCGCGTACCGTGGCATTATCCACCGTATGTACGACCCCGTCTGCCCGGCCGCGATTCAACGCACGGAATGCCTGCATTTTTAGCTGAAATAAAAACAGCTCTTCATATACCATCCGACGCCGGGCCTCTTGCCCCTCTCGATTGTCCTGAGGCTGGTGTATACCTGCAATTGCCTGCTTACGCGGCATCATACTGTAATTACGCACAAGCGACTCCGGCAAAATTTCGGGAATCATTTCACCAAACTGTTGGAGTGTCTGGTTCATCGTCTTACGCATCCAGGTCTGCGTAATCTTGCCACCTATGGAGTACACAGGCTGAATCGTTCCCGAACGAGCGACTCCTTTATCGGGAAACTCGGAATCCGAAACGGTCATCTGCATCCGTTTCAGATCCCATTTGCCAGTCACTACAATTTCACGGCCTGACGTTAACTGCTCCTTCAAAAAATGACGATTGAACCACGTAGCTGTAAACATCCAGTCCTCAGCCATCAATTTACAAGTCAATCTGGATTTGCGCCCATAGCGCTGAAGCACCGGAATGCCCAGAATTTTAGCCTGCACCGTAATTTTATCTCCGTCCTTCACTTCGCTCAGCGAACGCAGACTGTAATCCTCATACCGGAACGGATAATATTCCAGCATGTCCTGCACGTTAGAAATGCCAAAAGCGTGAAGCTCTCCTTCTTTGAGAGCGCTCACGCCGTGTATTTGTTTCAAAGGTATTTGATCCAGCTGTAACATATTACCTCTCATCTCCGGCCGGCCATGCAAAAATGGCAATCGTTCCGGGCCCCACATGGGCTCCGATCGCAGCGCCAACTTCCGTATATATTCGCTCTCCCAGCTCAAAGTGTTCTGCCAACTGTGCCTCGAACGCTTCTGCTGCCGGACGATCTGCCGTATGGCCCACAGCAATATTAATTTTTTGGCCCTTTAAATCCCGTTCCAGCAATTCAATGATTCGTGCTGTTGCTTTTTTATGTCCTCTTGCCTTGTCTGCCGAATAAATGATGCCTTCCTTGTCCATCGAGAGAATCGGCTTAATATTGAGCAGGGTGCCAATCATGGCTGCTGCTTTGCCGATACGCCCCCCTTTTTGCAAGTATTCCAGCGTATCCACCAGAAAATACAAGCAAAGACGTTCCTGACGATGCTCTAAAGCTTGAACGATATCAGCCGGGGAATGCCCAGAAGCCGCCAGCTCTGCCGCATAGACCACAAGCATACCATATCCGTACGAGGCCAATTTGGAATCTAGCACAGTTATTCTGTCTTCATGCTTCTCCAGCATGGATTTACCCAGCAGAGCGGACTGATACGTTCCACTCACGCCGGAAGACAAATGGATGGAAACGATCTGGTTGTCGGGATGTTGCTCCAACAGCGTAGTGAATGTCTCCAAAAAGCGGGCTGGTGAAGGCTGTGACGTCGTAGGTAGCCCATCAGCCCGTACCAGTTCGCTGTAAAATTGCGCGGCAGACATCTCAATGCCGTCAAGGTAAGTCGTGTTTCCGAACATCACCGTCAGCGGCACAATGACTATCCCGAGACGGTCTACCAGTTCCTGTGGAATATCAGCCGTGCTATCGGTCACAATGATGGTGTTGCTCATCGGTCAGACCTCCTTTTGTGGTGAACTTTTATGACGCTCTACAGCCCATTAAGTTTCCACCGAGAACAGGTAAGGATAAATCGGCTGACCGCCTTCATGAACTTCCACTTCAGCATCCGAATAATTTTCTTCAAGCCATGCGACGAGCTGCTCTGTATCTTCTTGCTGCGCATCCGAACCTGTGAGAATCGTAACAATCTCATCACCATTCACCAACATTTTGGTCAGCAAAAGACGAGCAGTTGCGATTAATTGTTCATCGGTCGCTACAATTTTGGAATCCTGAATACCGATATAATGGCCGGCCGTAATCTGCAGGTCATCAAGCGTCGTATCCCGTACTGCATAGGTTACCTGCCCTGATTTCACGCGGCTGACCGCGTCCCGCATGCTGTCCTGATTGGCCTCAAAGGCTTCCTCCTCCTGAAAAGCGAATGCCGCAGCAATACCCTGAGGAATCGTTTTGCTCGGAATAACCGACACTAGGCGCTCCATCTCCAGCAGTTCACGGGCCTGCTCTGCCGCTAGAATAATATTGGAATTATTCGGCAGGATAAAAATGTGCTGAGCCGCAATCGAGCGAGCCGCATTAACGAAGTCTTCCGTACTCGGATTCATCGTTTGACCACCGGAAAGGACAACATCCACACCTAAGCTTCTAAAAATATCAGCAATCCCTTCTCCTGGAGCCACTGCTATGAAGCCATAGGGTGCCAGCTCATGAGCCGGTGGCTCAGATGGCTCCTCCTCACGTGCAGGCTCTGCCGGTATTTCAGCAAACCACTCAGGCTCAGGAGCGCCATCCATACCCGCAGACAACAAATCACGATGCTGCTCGCGCATATTCAGAATACGGATCTGTGTAATTTCCCCGTAACGTAGCGCCAGATTCAACACTTCGCCCGGAGCCTTGGAATGAACATGAACCTTAATAACATCATCGTCAGAAATAACAATGATAGAGTCTCCATCCACAGATAACGCTTTCCGGAAGGCTTCCTCATCAAAGTCCGTACCTTGGGCTTCTCCCAATTGTCGATTAATAAAAAATTCCATATCATATAAAAATTCAATATTTTCCGTTTCAAGCTTCGCCTGCGCCGAAATCGGCGCATCCGGTGAAGGAGCAATCGCTTGCGCTGTCGGTCTCTCGGATACATGAGGAGCATAAGCAGTGCGTACATTCTCCCCTTTTACACTTGGAGCTGTCACCAAACCGCTTCCAAGATGCTGCATGAACCCTTCATAAATATACACAAGTCCTTGTCCACCCGAGTCCACAACCCCAACTTGCTTCAGTACCGGAAGCATGTCCTGCGTCATGGCAAGCGTTTCCTTCGCTTTGGTAAGCACTTCTTCCATCAGTTCAGTAATGTCATTCGTTCGGCGTGAAAAAAACACAGCTTGCTTGGCCGCTTCCTTCGCCACGGTAAGAATTGTACCCTCCACCGGCTTAACTACCGCCTTGTAGGCCGCATCCACCCCGCTCTGCAATGCCGATGCGAACTGAAGGGTATTCAATTCCTCGTATGGGGCAGCGTAACGGCTAAAGCCACGAAACAACTGAGACAGGATAACCCCTGAGTTGCCGCGGGCTCCCATCAGCAAACCTTTGGATAATATGCCGGACATGACACCGATGGAGGAAGAATCCCCCCTCTTTAATTCTGTTACGCCCGCGCTCATCGTCAAATTCATGTTAGTTCCTGTGTCACCGTCCGGCACCGGAAATACATTAAGTGAATTGACGTGTTCCGCATGCTGCTGTAATTGTTCCGCCCCGGCTAAAACCATTGCGGTAAAATCTGTACCATTCAAAGAACGATTACTCAAGAGAATTCCCCTTCCTAGCTTAATACACTTGTTTTGCCATCAGCCTTCCGCATCGTCATGTTCATCTGCGGACAGGTTCAATTGAATTATACTAAAGCCAGACGACGAATACGAATGTCACACTTTCGTAAGCTTTTCGTACTCACGGCCTGATCAGCCTTCTACAGGTCATATATATGAAAAACCAGTCAACCACCCGACACTGAAACATCGGCTGGAATGATAAATATGGTTCCGCCTCTGATCTGTCCGGCATGACTGGAATAAGAATTCACATTCCAACTATTACAAGAATAATCACAGCAATAGCTATCCCATATTGTACTATAATGCGTAAGAGAAATAAATAAAGTTTTTGAATCGGTTGACGGAGCTTTTTTGACTATGATATTATATATAAGTATTGTTTTGTTCAGGTTAGTGACTTACAAAGTCCGACTGACCCAGTCGGCCTGAAGAGCGACCCGTTCCATACGGAACTTGGTTATTTTCAGAATAGGAGGTGGAATCATGTCTCGTAAATGTTCTGTAACAGGCAAAAAGCCTGGCACCGGTAACCACGTATCTCACGCTAACAACCGTAATCGCCGTACTTGGGGCGTCAACGTACAGAAAGTTCGTATTCTCGTTAACGGTAAACCGAAACGCGTTTATGTCAGCACTCGTGCATTGAAAGCCGGTAAAGTAACTCGCGTGTAGTCGCAAAAAAATAATGTTATAAACAAAAGGCACCTCGTTTTAAACGGGTGCTTTTTTGGTTATTCAAAATGTTACGTCCATTTGGTCCTTGATGTCAAAATGTCAGGCATCTTCCCGCGCGTTCCTGCCATTTGCTGCCGAGCTATCTCTTTGTTGCTGTGCCCGGGAAGCATGCCCTGCGTACCTTGCTCTTCATTTTGCATCCTGTGTATGTTACGTGAAATTCAGCTTTTCTGGAATGTATTCAGAATGGCTTTGACGAATCCACCCAGAAATCTTGGCAGCTTGATTGTATAAAACTTCATGCTTCACCCTCCCCATCATCCTCATGCATCCGTTCTCTGTAGTTTATGCAACCTGTCAAGGGTTGTTGCCATACAAAAAAAGGCTACATGAGAATCCCGCTCATGTAACCATATTTATGCACATCTATCCCACGCTATACCATTAGACAAGTCCACGAACATACAGATATGCTGAGAGTATGAAAATAAATAGGATATAATAAAGCACGCTGCTTATTACAAAGCCGATACGCAAACCGCGCCGTTCATTTTTACGAAAATAAAACAGCACAATCAGAACGGCAACGAGTGAAAGAAGGGCATTCCAAGGAGCCTTCACCAGTGAGAAGCAACTTAGGATCACACCTGTCGACATACTCGCTCCCGTCATCCACAGCGCTTCGGTCAGCTTCACTTGGACAAATGAGCTGCACTGTCCCGAATAGCCGCAATAGCCGCTCCACGGTCCACTCTGCCAAATACTGCACTACCAGCTACCAGAACGTCAGCTCCTGCTTCAAATACGGCTGGTGCCGTCTCCTCGGCGATGCCACCGTCTACCTCGATATGTACATCCGGACGGCCGATTTCATTCAACCATGTGCGAATCTGTCTGATTTTATCCAGTGTCTCCGGAATAAAAGACTGTCCCCCAAACCCAGGGTTAACTGTCATAACCAGAATCATATCTACATTTGGCAGCACTTCCTTGATCGCATATGGTGAAGTGCCCGGATTGAGGGCCACACCCGCAAGAGCACCTTGCTGCTTGATCAAATGAATGACCCCGTGCAGATGAACACAAGCTTCGGCATGAACGGTGACGATATTAGCTCCTGCCTTCACAAAATCCCCGATGTAACGTTCAGGATGCTCAATCATCAGATGAACGTCCAGAGGAAGGCTCGTATGCGGACGAATAGCCTGAACGATAGGAGGCCCTAAGGTAATGTTGGATACAAAATGACCATCCATAACATCCACATGAATCCAGTCAGCTCCTCCTGCTTCAGCTTCCGCAACTTCACTGCCCAAACGAGCAAAATCAGCGGATAAAATCGACGGTGCTATTTTTAACATATGCTCAGTACCTCCGCTTTTTTTCTTTTAATTCCTGATAAAACTGTAAATAGCTATCATATCGGCCCTGCGAAATATGTCCTTCTGACAAGGCCTCTCTCACTTTACAGCCAGGTTCGTGAATATGGGTACAGCCACGGAATTTGCATCCTTCTGCGTACTCCTGAAATTCACGAAAACATGGGGATAATTCATCCACGCCCAGCTCCAGAAAATCCAGTTGGCTGAAACCTGGTGTATCTGCTACAAAACCGCCATTGTCGAGTGGAATTAATTCTACATGACGAGTCGTGTGCCGTCCTCGGCCCAACTTATTACTAATGGCACTCGTCTCCAGCGTTAGGCCAGGTTCCAGCGCATTCAGCATGGAAGACTTCCCAACACCCGACTGTCCAGAAAAAACGCTGATTTGACCAGCCAATAGCTTCTTAAGCTCAGCCGTACCTTCTCTGGTACGCGCACTGGTCACCAGCACCCCATAACCAATCTTCCGGTACATTTCCTGAACAGCCAAAACCGTCTCATCCTCCGAAGAGCTACCCTCATACAAATCGCGCTTTGTCAGACAGATAATTGTATCCAGCCCGGCGTGCTCAATATGCACCAAAAACTTGTCCAGCAGCGGCAGATTTAAATCCGGCTCACGCAAGGAAAACAACAGTACGGCAAGCGTAGTGTTAGCCACTGGTGGGCGAATGAGCTCCGTCGTGCGCTTCCGAATCTCATTAACCATACCTTCCCCGTTTTCCGTCAGTTCGTAAACGACCCGGTCGCCGACAAGCGGCGTAATCTCTTTTTTCTTAAAAATTCCGCGTGCTCTGCATTGTACCGTAGCTTCGCCGGATACCGGCCGCCCATTCTGATCCAGACTGGAGACATAATAATATCCGCTGAGCGCCTTGACGATCAGACCTTCAGGCATGTGTAAGCTGTCCTCCTTTAAGTGTTAAGCTTCCCAAATTGGAATAGTGAACGCTAACAACGGATAGTATACTGACCTCCGACAAGATTACTGATGCTTTACAGCCTCAATGGCTTCACCCTGTTTTTTGTGGAGGCCCTTTTCCTTACCTGAATGGTTTGTGTGTTTAACAGCATACTCACCACGCGCTAGGCCCGTGGAGCCCGTTTCGGGGGCAAGAGCGGACGGTTCACCGTTACTATTTGTACCATCCTGATTGCTTGGGTCACCCCCGGTATTACCATCATTTGAAGTATCCCCGCTATCCCCTTGTTCGCCACTGCCATTCTGTGAAGAAGTACCTTCTGGCGTTTCTATCGGTGTAGCTCCAGCAGGCGGAGCGATTTGAGGCATCGTCACCGTTCCATTCTTCGCGTCAATATAAGAAACGGGATACGTATCAACAAATTGTCCATCTCTGTATACAGAGACAACACTGTCCTTGTTCGGAGCCAGCAACAGATTAATAGTGAACACTTGTGTCGTATTAATCGTACGGCTTCCCCATTCCTGATTTTCTCCGCGTGCATCCGTATAAGTAATACGAATCTTGCTGTTTTTACCCTCTTCCTTCGGCGCAACTGGCACATTAAATGGCAGTGTAATCGCTTCTGGCGGATAACCAGTGCTTACATAAAACGTAATTTCCGTATTTGGAGGCAAATCAGTGCCAGCCTCTGACGGCCACTGCTTGGTTACTTTGCCTTTTTCCTGCTCATAGCTGAATTCCTCTTTGACTGAGCCAACCTTCAACCCAGCACTTTTGACCTCATTTTCCGCTTCTTTCTGCGTCTTGCCTACCAGATTTGGCATTTTCACTGTAGCTGCACCCTTGCTGACCGTCAGCACCACCTGTACCGTATCTTTATCAAAGGATTCATTCGCCGCTGGTGTCTGACTTAGGACGGTTCCTACGGGCTTATCACTAAACTGCTCACTCCGCTGAATCTGTGTCTCCTTAATTTGCTGGGAGGTCAACAGCTTGACAGCATCATCATAGCTCTGCCCTTTGACATCCGGCATCGGAGTAAGCGGCTTGGCAATCCCTACTTTCAGCTCAATTTCTGTTCCCTTCTTAACCACAGATTTCTCTGGATAACTCTGATAGAAAACAACTCCGGGCGCAATCCCGTCCTTATATTCATGCTTAATCGGGTCCTTAACGGTCAACCCGGACTGACTGATCAACAGCTTGGCCTGATCCTCGGTCTTGGTCACTACATTCGGCACTTCAACGTCAGGGACAACGAGCAGATTTTGTACATAGTACACCACGCCACCCATACAAAGAAGCAACACGAGCACCAGAGTTACCCACAAAATCGGCTTCTTCTTACTTTTTTTAGCTGTTTGCTTGCTCGGAAGCTTTTCCAAATCACCAGATTGGGCGGGCACATCGTCTCCACTGGAGGACACTCCCATCTGCTGAGGCTTAATAGCCGGAATAACCCGCGTTTGATCCTCATCATCCATATGTGTGAATTCCAGTTTCGATTCATTACGTCGTCCTGGCAACAGGCATGTCTCCAAATCTTTTAGCATTTCATCCGCTGATTGATAACGCTCCTCTGGATTCTTGCGCATGGATTTTAAAATGACGTTTTCCACACTTTGCGGAATCAGTGGATTAATTTTGCGCGGTTCCTCAAACTCCTCTTGCAAATGCTTGAGTGCTACACTGATCGGGCTTTCCCCCAGAAAAGGGAGCTGCGCCGTCAGCATTTGGTATAAAACAATCCCAAGAGAATATAAGTCCGATTTCTCGCCGGTGACGACTCCCTTCGCATGCTCAGGTGAAAAGTAATGGACAGAGCCCACAACAGAGCCTGTCTGGGTAATCGTCGTTGACGTGACGGCTCTAGCAATCCCAAAATCGGTTACCTTGACCCGTCCGTTGCGCCCGATCAATATGTTATGCGGCTTAATATCCCGGTGAATAATCTGATTTTGGTGAGCGTGCTCCAGTGCATCACAAATTTGAGAAGCAATCCGTACCGCTTCATCCACTTGCAGTGGGGCACGTTCCTTAATAATTTCGTTCAGATTTTTTCCTTCCACGCACTCCATTACAATATAATGGATTTCATCCTCTTGGCCGACATCATAAATACTGACCACATTCGGATGGGAAAGCGAGGCTGCAGACTGTGCCTCACGCCGAAACCGGCGAATAAATTCATCATCATGGACAAATTGCTGGCGCAGCACCTTGACCGCCACATTACGATTCAGCAAAATGTCTTGAGCCCTGTATACCAGCGCCATACCGCCGCCGCCGATGCGCTCAATAATTTCGTATCTTCCCCCAAGCAGGTGCCCGATCATGCGTCACACCCCTTTTCACTCAATGAAACTGTGTCATCGGGCAATTCAAACAAAGCTACTGTGATGTTGTCGTCGCCTCCGGCAAGCAGCGCCAGATGCAGCAGACGATCCGCTCGTTCCTCCAGAGGATTCTCGGCGGCACCTACTACTTTACTAATTTGCTCCTCCGTCACCAGATTACTCAGCCCGTCGCTGCACAGTAACAGCACATCGCCTTTTTCCAGAGAAATGGAGTCAATATCCACTTGCACCTCGGAATCAGTGCCCAGCGCCCGTGTTAACACATTGCGACGGGGATGATTCTCCCGCTCTTCCTTGCTGATCTGACCGTTTTTGAATAACTCATTGACCAGTGTGTGATCTTCCGTAATTTGACGTACCACTCCGTTAGAAATCACATAGGCACGGCTGTCCCCGATATGTCCGATAATCCCGGAGGCATCGTTTAGCAAAACGGCTACAACTGTTGTCCCCATATTATGATACTTATCATCATGGGCAGCCGTCTGGAAAATGACTTCATTAGCATGCAAAATAGCGTCGCTAAGCGCCGCAGCCAAAGAGTGCGCGGATAACCCGCTTTCCAGCGTCGCCAAATCAGCGGCAAGTGTTTCTACCGCAAGGCGGCTGGCCGTATCACCGGCCAAATGCCCCCCCATGCCATCGGCAACAATTCCCAGAATATATCCCTGCTCCAAGTGCCTGATCCAGGCAGAATCCTCATTCACCGAACGTACACGTCCGACGTGGCTGACATGAACTGTTTTGATCAAATGGTCTCACCCCAACTCCATATGCTTTGCACGCAACTGGCCGCACGCAGCGGCGATATCATGACCCTGCTCACGCCGGATCGTCACATTGACGCCTTTCTCGGCAAGAATGCGCTGGAAATTAAAAATATCGCTGCGCGATGTGCGCACATACTTGCGCTCAGGCACATGGTTAACCGGAATCAGGTTGACGTGGCACAGCATGTCCTTCAGCACGTCCGCCAGTTCTTCAGCATGTTCCGCCTGATCATTCACTCCGCCAATCAAGGCATATTCAAACGAAATTCTCCGGCCTGTTTTAGCAAGATAGTAGCGAAGCGATTCCATAACATCCTGAAAAGGATAACGCCGATTTACAGGCATCAGCTTGGAACGAAGCGCATCATTAGGCGCATGAATGGATATTGCCAGATTAATCTGGGTATCCTCGTCCGCGAATTTGTAGATATTCGGCACGATACCGCTGGTCGACACCGTGATGTGACGCTGACCAATATTCAGACCCTTTTCATGAATCATCGTACGCAAAAATGTCATGGTCGCTTCATAGTTTTCAAAAGGCTCACCCGAACCCATAATCACGATGCTGCTCACACGCTCATTCGTCTTATCCAAAATTTTCTGTGCCTGAACGACCTGCGCGGTAATTTCACCAGCGGTCAGGTTACGTTTGAGTCCGCCAAGCGTCGAAGCGCAGAATGTACAGCCGATCCGGCAGCCCACTTGAGTCGTTACACAAATACTGTTTCCGTAATTGTGTCTCATAATAACTGTCTCGATAGCATGATCATCATGCAGACCAAACAGGAATTTTACCGTACCGTCCTTCGACTCCAGCTTTGTAATTTCATGAAGCGTCACAAAGCTGAACTGATCCTCAAGCTTCTCTCTCAGCGACTTGGACAAATTCGTCATCTCGCTGAAATCATTGACCCGCTTTACATACAGCCAATCAAAAATTTGACCTCCGCGAAAAGGAGGCTCGCCATTGCGCTTGGCCCAATCCTGCAACTCCTCCAGAGTTAAATCATATATAAAAGGTTTCATCAATGTTTACACCCGTTCCTTCTTCATTAAATTCTGTTTCATTCTCACAGACAGTGTTTTTCATTCTTCCTATTTTAGCACAAATCCCTGAGAGGGTAAAAATTTTTCATCCCAATGCAAAAACCGCCGGATGATGTCCGGCGGAATGTGGAAATGTTGGTGGTGGACTGCCTGCGGGATTCTTACGAACTACTTCACCCGGCGCAGACGTGCGATATAAAATCCGTCACTGTGAAAATGCTGTGGCAACAGCTGTATCGAGCCGCGCTGTGCATAGTCCATACCATCAGTTACGTCTGATAAGAAATGTCCCTCTGCCAGCTCATATTCGGGATGCTCACTTAAAAAGCGGGTGATTTGCCCCTCATTTTCATCCGGTTCAATCGTGCATGTACTGTACACCAGAATACCGCCCGGCTTCAAAAGCCCGGCTACGCTGTCCAACAATTCATGCTGGAGCTGTGTGATGTCGCGGACATCCCGTGAAGTTTTACTCCAGCGCAAATCAGGCTTACGGCGGATCACTCCAAATCCGGAGCATGGCGCGTCGAGCAAGACGCGATCAAATGATGCCGGAGCATAACGATTTTTCAACTCAAGTGCGTCCCCGGTGACCGTTTCCACGGCATCCAGCCCTAACCGGTCCGCCTGTTCCTGGATTAGCCGATGTTTGTGAGCATGCAGATCGTTGGCGATAATCCGGCCCTGATCCTTCATCAACTCAGCCATATGAGCTGTTTTGCCGCCCGGAGCAGCGCAGCAATCCAGTACCAGCATATCCGGCTCAGGTGCAACCGCCTCGGCAACGAGCATAGAGCTTTCATCCTGCACGGACAGCAAGCCGTCCGTATACCAAGAAGTGAGGGCCATATTTCCGCCGCTGCGAACGACAATTCCGTAAGGGCTAACCGCCGATGGAACAGCATCCAACCCCTTCGCAACCATCTCGTTCAAGAGCTGACCACGACTAGTCATTGTCGTGTTCACCCGAACGCTGACCGCAGGTGGCTCATTATTAGCGCGGCAGATGGCTTCCGCAATATCCACACCGTATTGCTTGATCCAGCGCTTGACCAACCACTGTGGATGGGAATACTCCAATGCAATCCGTTCCTCGGCTGACAGCCCGTCAGGAATGCGAAGCTTGTCCGGCTCACGCAGCATGCTGCGCAGCACGCCGTTGACCATACCCGAAATCCCCTGGTGTCCACGCCGCTTGGCAATAGTCACTGCTTCACTAACGACTGCATGATCCGGAATGCGATCCAGATATACGATCTGATACACACTCATTCGCAGCAACGAACGTACCCAAGCTTGGAGCTTGGCCGTTCCTTTCTGAACAAACTTGTTCAAAAAATAATCCAGCGTATTCCGGCGTGCAACCGTACCGTATACAAGTTCCGTAGCCAAGCCAGCGTCACTCGCGGACAAGCCCGCCTGTTGAAGCCGACGGTTCAGCTCAAGGTTGCTATATGCACCCTCCTGCTCAACCCCTGTCAGCACGTCCAACGCAACTTCCCTAGCCGTCTGGTTACGGGTCTTGCCTGCTCTTGCACCAGCGTCCCTGCCTTGGCCTCCCTGACGGGAGTGACCGCCGCTCACCCGAGCACCGTGCCCGGCTTCATCTGGCCGCCACGAGCAAAGTTCCCGGCTTCCATAACCTTCTTGCCTGCCGGCTGTACCTGTGTCAGCCAGAGCGTACCCTTGCCCGTCTGCACCTCAATACCACGGGCAGACAATTGCAGAACTGTCCCGGGTGCCGGAGCATTCGCATCAGCCGCTTCACCATGGATGGAAGGCTGCTCAGCCGCCCATATTTTAAAAATATTTTCTTCCCACAGCGTAAATGCACCTGAAAACGGAACCAGCCCGCGAATCCGGTTATATATTTGCTGCGCACTGTCATTCCACGGAATACGCTCATCGTCGCGGTTCAAGTTCGGAGCATAGGTTGCCTCATCATCGTTTTGCGGTGTACGACCCGATTGCCCTGCCAGCAGCTTGGGCAGCTCATCCTGTAAAAGCTTCGACCCAGCTATGCTCAGCTTCTCAAACATCGTACCGGATGTATCCTCCGGTTCAATAGCAACCTCTACCCGGGATATCATATCACCGGTATCCAATCCTTCCGCCATATACATCAGCGTCACGCCTGTAACGATTTCCCCGTTAATAATAGCACGCTGGATCGGGGCTCCTCCCCGATAACGGGGAAGCAGCGAACCATGTACGTTAAGACAGCCGAAACGGGG
The DNA here is from genome assembly GCF_038592985.1 of Paenibacillus sp. FSL R10-2782. NCBI lineage: Bacteria > Bacillati > Bacillota > Bacilli > Caryophanales > Paenibacillaceae > Paenibacillus > Paenibacillus sp. FSL R10-2782. The sequence goes on from NZ_CP151951.1 coordinate 3,350,425, forward strand.
CAAGTCCAATACGGATTTAGGCAAAATCTGCCCATAAGCCGCTGTTACGATCAGATCCGGACGCAGCTCCGCCACCTGAGCCACCGCTTCCGGCTGGCGCAAGCGGGTCGGTTGAAGCACGGGCAATCCGCGCTTCTCCGCCGCTTCCTTGACTGGCGTAGGCGTTAATATTTTTTTCCGTCCCTGCGGCTTATCCGGCTGCGTAATGACACCGACTACGTTGTAGCCATTGTCCAACAGCATGTTCAACGAGGGCACAGCAAAATCCGGTGTGCCCATAAAGACGATACGAATGTCTTGACTCATCGAACCTCACTCCCCTGTCTGACGGTTCGGTCCTGGCTGTTCCGGAGCAACCTCATATACTTTTTCCGCAATATCCGTAAATAAAACTCCGTTCAAATGGTCAATTTCATGTTGAAAAGCGCGGGAAAGCAATCCGGTTGCTGTCACTGTAATCGCCTTACCCTCACGGTCCAGTCCCTTGACGGTAACCTTCTCGGCACGACGCACATCACCATTTAACCCAGGAATGCTCAAGCAGCCCTCAGCACCCAATTGCTCACCTTCTTCGGACACAATTTCAGGATTAATCATTTTAATTAAACCATGCTCATCCCCGGCATCCACAACGATTAGACGCTTCAAAATCCCTACCTGTGGAGCCGCAAGGCCCACTCCCTCAGCCTCATACATAGTATCTGCCATATCGTCGAGCAGCTTTTGCACGTTAGGTGTGATTTTAGTAACTTCCTTTGCTACTTTGTGCAACACATCATCCGGTTCCAACACTATAATTCTAATTGACATGACTATAGAACACCTTCCTCTTTATCCTTCATTTAAGCTTCGTCGTATTCACAACAAGCGCGACTGCTACATTATCCTATGTACGGACGGCTTGTCCGCATTAACTGTGCCGAAAACTTTTGCGCATACGCTACATAAGCATTTGCGGATCGACATCCAGACTGATCAGCAGCTTTTGGGCCTGTGCAGATTCCGCCATTTCATCAGCCACCTGCTGAGCCAGACCAATCGCATCTATATTTCCACGCCATTTTATCATACATTGAAATCGGTATCTATTCTTGATTCTCGAAATCGGTGAAGCTACAGGCCCCAGAATGTCAAGCACATCGGATGTAAGCCGATCCATATTGCCCAACCACCCCATTTGTCTTGCCCTCCCCTGTAGAGTGGCTGAATAGTTCTCAGCCAATCGAACCAGTACCGGGAGCTGTTCATGAGAAAAAGTCACCAAAATGAGACGGCAATACGGTGGATAATGCAAATTACGGCGGTGTTTTAACTCTTCCCTGACAAAAGAAGTGTAGTCGTGCCGACTCGCGTGAATAACCGAATAATGCTCCGGCGTATAGGTTTGCACAAACACTTCCCCAGGCAATTGATGCCTTCCGGCGCGTCCGGCTACTTGTGTTAACAACTGAAATGTCTTTTCCGCAGCCCGAAAATCCGGTAAATTAAGCGCCGAATCCGCAGTAATGACACCTACCAGCGTCACATCGGGAAAATCCAGTCCTTTGGCAACCATTTGGGTGCCGAGCAGTACATCCGCTTTTTTATCACGAAATTGCTTGAGCAGCTTTTCATGGGCATTTTTCTCTGTCGTTGTATCGACGTCCATCCGCACGACACGTATACCGGGAAACAGCTTTGCCAGTTCCTCTTCCACTCGCTGAGTACCAGTGCCAAAGTAGCGAATATGCTCACTACCACATTCCGGGCAAACCTGAGGTACGGGCTCAGAATAACCGCAGTAATGGCAACGCAAATTATTCGAACGCTGATGATATGTGAGCGAAATATCACAATGCGGGCAACCCGCCACATAGCCGCAGCTACGGCACATGACGAACGTGGAATGTCCGCGCCGATTCAGCAACAATACGGTCTGTTCCTTGCGCTCCAGTCGCTCTGCGATTCCGTTATGCAATGCGCGACTGAACATGGAACGGTTGCCAGCATGCAGTTCCTCGCGCATATCCATGATATGCACCTCGGGTAATGAGTTCCCTAGTGCGCGAGTCTGCATTTCAAGCAGCAGCGGCGCAAACTCATCATTGCTTTGCGAGCGGGCCGCGTAATAGCTTTCCAGCGACGGCGTAGCCGAGCCAAGAATAACCACAGCCCCATGCTGATGGGCTCTACGTACAGCCACGTCACGCGCGTGGTATTTGGGTGTCTCCTCCTGCTTATAGGAGGTTTCATGCTCCTCATCCATAATAATAAGACCAAGTTCACGAAAAGGCGCAAATACAGCCGAACGGGCGCCAATCGCCACTTTCACACGGCCTTCGCGTATTTTGCGCCACTCGTCGTAACGTTCGCCTCCGGACAGTCTGCTGTGCATCACCGCGACCTGATCGCCAAAGCGACCTTTAAAACGCTCTACCATTTGCGGTGTTAACGATATTTCCGGAACCAGCACAATCGCCTGACGATTCTGCTCAATACAGCGTTGAATCGTCTGTAGATAAATTTCCGTTTTACCACTGCCCGTAACTCCATGCAGCAAATAAGCTCCTTGCTCACGTATATCCAACTGCCGGATGATCCGTTCATACACGTATTGCTGCTCTTCGGTAAGCGCCAACGGCTTCGTAGGCTTGAAGTTTCTACCCCGATAAGGGTCGCGGAACACCTCTACATCCTCAAGCACCGCATAGCCCTTATCCTCCAGCGCCTTGACCGTTGCGGCTGATACACTAAGCGAGGTCATGACTTCCTTCAGCGGCAGGGGCAGGAACTCGCTGCGTTCCAGTAAAAAAGCAAGTACCTCCCGCTGACGCTGCGCTTTGGTAGAAAACTGTTCCAGCGCCGCTGATGCCTCTTCTATGCCGATAGCCAAATCCACAGCCTTCATGGTCTTCTTGCCAAGCTTGTCCTTTATAACCTGACTCTCCTGAAGCACCCCCCGGCGCAACAGCGATTTAATAATCTCTGCTTCTTCGGGGAAACGGCGGCTTAGCTGCTGAAGCGGGACTTGCTCCTTCTCCTGAATAAAGCTGACAATCTGGCGTTCAGCCGGGTCGCTCATACCATCGTCGGTCAGAAGAGCCCATTCGGGTTCTCTCCTCATATCCGGTCGCATGGCTCGATGTGTATCCGCTTCTGAACCGTAATTGAAAACGTCAGCAGCAGACAGATGATCTGTGAACTCATGCTGCTCAGCGATAGAAATATAACGTTCGGCCTTGCCCTTTAACGCTGTAGGAATCATCACTTGCAGCGCCATAATTTGATTACAGGCATAGCGTTCGCTTATCCATTTACCCAGTTCTACCAGATCCGGAGACAGGGGCGGTACCAAATCCAGCAGCTCCTGTATCGCCCTCATCCGATATTTCGGCGGCTCCTCGGCCGGTACTACCGAGATGACAAAAGCCTGCACCGTCCGTTTGCCGAACGGCACTGCAACCCGGCTACCCGGCTCAATCCATGGCCGCATCGACTCAGGAATCAGATAATCGAAAGTACGATCCGTATCCTTGGCGGGCACATCTACAATAACTTTGGCAACTAAATTGCCCATTTCCATTAATGCAACACCCCACCCATACGTCCAGCCGCTATCGTAAGGAGCTTACGCGCTACTTCTTCCTTTGACTGCACAGGAATACGTTCTACCATTCCGCCACGGTCATAAATTTGTACAGCGTTCGTATCGACACCAAAGCCTGCTCCATCAACAGTTACGTCGTTGGCTGCCAGAAGGTCGCAATTTTTTCGCTCCAGCTTATCCATAGCATACGTCTCCAGGTTCCCGGTCTCCGCAGCAAAGCCGATTAAAAATTGATGCTTTTTGCTTCGTCCGAGCGACTCCAGAATATCGATATTCTTCACTAACTCCAGTGTAAATGTACTATCCTTCTTCTTGATCTTGGTCAGTGCCGCCTCACGCGGTCGATAGTCTGCAACCGCAGCAGCCATAACGACCAAATCGCTCTCTTCCCACTGTCTGAGCACAGCGCTATACATGTCGTCAGCGGACTGTACTTTTTCAATCGAAATGCCCACAGGAGGCTCTGCACTTGTATTTGCAGCAATCAAATGCACATCAGCACCCAACTCCTGAGCCACTTTTGCGATAGCAAAGCCCATTTTACCGGAAGAGTCGTTCGTAATATAACGTACCGGATCAATTCTCTCGATCGTGCCTCCAGCGGTTACAATCACTTTTTTGCCTGACAGAAACCGTTCATTTCCATTCAGCAGCGAACCTTGCGATTGTCCACCCGAATCTACAGCTTCTCCGCCAAACCAACGTGGTTCCGGCTTGTTGGTGACGACCTTACCTTCCTGTTCTTGCTGTTCAAAAAACCGTTCTACCGTTTGTACGATGGTTTCCGGCTCTTCCAACCGTCCTTTGCCAACATAACCACAAGCCAGCAATCCTTCACCCGGCTCAATCATCATGACACCCCGGGATACGAGCGTCTCCATGTTTTGCATTACTGCGGGATGAGTGTACATATGCACGTTCATAGCAGGTGCTACCATAATAGGTGCTGTCGTAGCCAGCAGCGTTGTGGATAGCATATCATCAGCAAGCCCATGCGCCATTTTCCCGATGATATTTGCGGTTGCAGGTGCAACCAGCACCAGATCGGCCTTGTCCGCCAGATGAATATGGGATACGACGGACGGTTCTCTTTCATCAAACGTGTCACTGTATACCGGATTACGAGAGAGCGACTGAAGTGTAAGCTCGGTAATAAACTCCTTCGCGGATGCCGTCATAATGACATGAACCTCGGCTCCCTTTTGCGTTAGCTTACTACACAGCGCAGCCCCTTTATAAGCGGCAATTCCGCCGGTAATACCAAGAATAATAACTTTCCCCTTCAACATCGTTAACTCCCCCTGACCGAAAAAAATAACAACCTTGCGGTTGTCAAAGAAATTGGCATTGCGCCCGGTTATAATAATTGTCTACAATTCTTATTCGTCTTCGCCGCTTTCAAGACGCAAATGATCCGCGTAGATCTCTTCCAATGCCACTCCAACCTGCTTGTGGGATTTAGGATTCTTGAGAGTCGTCTTCTCACCCTCGCGCAACTGTCTGGCACGGCGTGAAGCCGCTACAACTAACGAATACTTACTATCTGCCTTTTTCATCATTTCATCAATGGAAGGATACAGCACGAATAGACACCTCTTCATGTAGTTTTGGGACTATACAAGCTGAATTCCAGTGTACATTTCCGAGTTCAGCTTGTATAGTAATTTTCTCTTCAAGTACGCTTGGCATATATAGTCCTCGTTTATGGATGGACCTTACAATGTTCGGCGATAATAATGGATTCTATTCGTTTACAAGCGAAATCAATCTCATCATTGACAACCGCATAATCATAGTGACGCAACAGATTCATTTCATCCACAGCTACCGACATGCGGTGATCAATGGTTGCCTGAGTTTCTGTACCCCGTCCCCGAATCCGGTCCTTCAATTCATCCAGCGAAGGCGGAAGCAAGAAAATGAAAATGCCATCAGGAAATTTTTCCTTCACTTTGAGCGCTCCCTGAACCTCAATCTCCAGAAAAATATCTTTTCCCTGCGCAAGCGTCTGATCTACAAAATCACGCGGAGTGCCGTAATAGTTACCTACGTACTCTGCATGCTCCAGCAGCTCATCCCGTTCAATCATGCCCAAAAACTGTTCACGCGACTTAAAAAAATAGTTAACTCCGTCCTGTTCACCCATGCGGGGCGTGCGGGTTGTCGCGGAAACCGAGTATGTCAATTCCGGCAGTTTTTCACGCAGTGCGTTGCCTACTGTTCCTTTGCCGACACCCGAAGGTCCGGATAATACAAATAATAATCCCTTAGCCATAGTACACTCCATTTTTATTCGTCATTGTCATCATCTTTAGTGGATAGTCGATGAGCGACCGTTTCCGGCTGCACCGCAGACAAGATCACATGATCACTGTCCGTTATAATAACAGCTCGTGTCCGGCGGCCATAGGTAGCGTCAATCAACATATGACGGTCCCTAGCTTCTTGTATAATCCGCTTGATCGGAGCAGACTCCGGACTGACGATGGAGATAATTCGGTTGGCCGACACGATATTGCCGAAACCAATATTGATCAATTTGATTGCCATATTCAGGTCTTTCCCCCTATACATGTGACTATTGCAGCCGTGCCGCTACCAGGTAGCTACTCGATGTTTGCAGCCTGCTCACGAATTTTTTCCAGCTCCGCCTTCATCTCGACGACTAAATTAACTAGCGCAAGATGATTGGCCTTGGAGCCGATCGTGTTGACTTCCCTGTTCATTTCCTGGATTAAAAAATCTAATTTGCGACCGGCTGGCTCGTCCGACAGCAGCAATCCCCTGCATTGCCCAAAGTGACTTTGAAGCCGGGTAAGCTCCTCATCAATACTGCTGCGATCCGCGAATAAAGCAATCTCCATTCCGAACTTATGCTCATCAAGCGTAAATGAACCATCCTGAAGCTCAGTAAGTCTGTGTTTTAGCCTGTTGCGGTAGTCGCTCACAACATGAGGAGCCAGCACAGTCATTTCATGATGCAGGGACTCCAAACGCGAAATACGGGATTCCACATCCTGCGCCAAATGCCCGCCTTCTCGTCTTCTCATGTCCAGCAGTCCCTGCAATGCTTCATTCAGAGCTTGCTGAAGCTGCTCTCCCCAGCCCTCTTCGTCTCCATTGCAAGCCTCACCAGGCTCACCCAGAACGTCAGGCAGCGCAAGAATGTCGCTTATACCCAACGTTCCCTTCACGCCGTACCGATCCGCCAGCTGCTCCGCTGCATGCATATAAGCCTGCACTACAGTGTCATTCAACCGTGCGGCGGGTATCTGTTCTTCATCACGTTCCCTGTGAATGAAGACGTCGACACGGCCGCGCTTGATTTGCTGTTGAACCGTTCTTCTCAAGCCATCTTCATAACGAGTCCATTCGCGCGGAATCCTCATCATCACTTCGCAATAGCGGTGATTCACCGATTTCAGCTCCAAGCGCACTTTATAGCCTTCATAATGAAGGATGGCTTGACCGTATCCGGTCATACTCAATGACATCGGCATCACATCCATTATACTATTGTAATTGATTATTATAGTCGAAACAAGGGGGCCTGCATGCGGCCGGATTTTTGCCATACATAAGAAGTCAGCTCCGCCGTCATTTCATAGAACATAAATGGAGTCATTAAATAGATACCGTTAAAATGCTCCATCGCCGTATCCAGCAGCTCCTTGGCAATAGTCACGCCCATCGCGCGGCCTTCCGCCCCCTCCAGACCAGACATACGTGCACGAACCTCGTCCGACAACTGAATGCCGGGTACCTCGTTGTGCAAGTACTCCGCATTGCGCCCGCTGGCCAGCGGCATAATACCGATAAAAATCGGCACCTCCAAATGACGAGTCTGTTCCCCCATGGCTATAATCAGTTCACGGTCGTAAACGGGCTGGGTCATAATGTAATCTGCGCCGGAAGCAATTTTCTTCTCCAGCCGCTGCACAGCTTTGCCCAAATGCTTGACATTGGGATTAAAAGCGGCACCCACCACAAAATTAGCTTTTTGCTTGAGTGGCTTGCCGGAGAAAGCGATACCGTCATTCAACTGCTTGATCATACGTATAATTTCAAAAGAAGTCATATCATACACCGAGCTGGCACCCGGCAAATCACCGAACCGCGCCGGATCTCCTGTAACGGCCAATACATGATCAATGCCCAGCGCATCAAAGCCCATCATATGGGACTGGGTACCAATCAGGTTACGGTCACGACAGGCAATATGAATTAACGGGCGCAAGCCCGTTTCAAGGCTCACCAGATGTCCAAGCGCCATGTTGCTCATGCGAGTAACTGCAAGTGAATTGTCTGCCAGCGTAAGCGCGTCGGCCCCGGCCGCTTTCAGTGCCTGTGCCCCCTGCATGAACCGTGTAATGTCCAGATCGCGCGGAGGATCAAGCTCCACAATCACCGTATGTCGTTCCTTGACCAATTCCACAATGTTGGGTTCGCTGGCGTTTCTACCGTTGCCCCGTTCCCCTTCGCGTGTAATCTGTTCCGGCTCAGCCACAATGACTGGCGCATCTGTCCGTATCTCTCTTGGAGCCAGCGGAGGAGGCTGCAAACCATTCAAAGCTTTTGAAATCGCTGCGATATGCTCTGGTGTGGTGCCGCAGCAGCCACCGATGATTCTCGTACCCAGCTCTACGAAGGAAGCAGCGCATTCCCCAAAATATTCAGGCGATGCACCATACACATAGTGACCATCCACATAATCCGCCAGACCCGCATTAGGATATACGGACAGCGGTACAGACAGCGGACCGTCCAACTGCTCCATCACACTCATAATCCCCTGTGGGCCAGAGTGGCAGTTAAATCCGAGGATATCCGCCCCTTCATTTCGCAGCACCGTAAAAGCCTCCGCCACCGAAAATCCATCCTGTGTACGCCCTACCTGATCGACCGCAAACTGACAAATCACCGGGATATTACTATATTTACGTACACCACGAAGGGCAATGCGCACTTCATCCAGCGAATAGAACGTTTCGCACAAAATGCCGTCCACCCCTTCGGACAGAAGTGCATCAATCTGCTGATCATAGTTACGGGCCAACTCTACCTTTGATATATTAAGCCGTTTGCCACCGCATATGGAGCCTACCGCACCCACCACATAGTGCTCCGGGCCAGCCGCTGCTCTGGCAATTCTCACCCCGGCACGGTTAATTTCTTCCACCTTGGATTCCAGTCCGAAGCGGGCCAGCTTATAATCGTTTGCAGAAAACGTATTGGTCTCCAGCAACCGTGCTCCCGCTTGTACATATTGACGATGCACGTCTGATATGACGTCAGGCGACGTGATATTCAGCTCTTCGTAAGACGTATTTACCGGAAATCCAAGCTGATATAAAAAAGTTCCCATTGCGCCGTCTCCGACAATAATTTCACGATCCAGCACAGTACGCAAATCCGGTTTCATGCCCTCTTCTCCACCCCGCTCTTTATTTTCATACTAATGTAACATAAAGAGACTTCAAACATAAGCCAAAAACAAAAAAAAGCAGCCCCACTCCCCATCATTATGCGATCAGGAGCGAAGCAACTTGACTCATCATTGCTATATTCTATTACCTTTATTGCAATTTCCCATCAGAAGAATGAAGAGAGAAAGCGTAAAAAGCTCCTTTTTTATTCACTTTACCCACAACAGAGGGCGTCCCCTTTTGTTTTTTGGAAAATGTATATGCATTTTCCTGGATTTCAACATTATAATCGGATAAATTGATGTTAAATAACAATTGGACCTTGGGCCTGGCTAGCTTTAAAGCTTCAGAGGCCGTATATTTCGGGCTGGCAAACGATTTTTTGAAATCCGTGTCATCGTTCCAGTCCACCCCAAAGGTGGATACAGTGAGCACTTTGCCTGTTACTGCGCCAATTTTGACCTCACTCGCCTCGTTTGCATCCTCAAACGCCCAATAAGAAAGCCCCTTGGCCTCGTCCTTGTAACGTGAAGCATGCTGCACCGTGATACGTTGTCCGCTAATCCGCTTGAAGCTGTTCACCGCACGATTTAGCAACACAGGGTCCACCTGCTTCAGCGGGTAGTCGGCATTAATGGTGATGCTGTTGCCGCGATCCACATCAACGTACAGCGAGGAAGCCTTTTCCCCGGCCCCCCAGAACACCCAATAATTCGAAGGCTTGTTAGACTGGTAAGGGGATTTGACCCGCCAGAATGCCTCAAATTGCAGGGGACGCTTGCTGTCAAACGCTTTGGCGCTGTTCAGCACTTTAGTTTTGAGGGGCGTGTCCATCGCCTTTGCCAAGCTGCTTATTTTATATCGAACGGTTGTGGAATCCACTCTGTTTTTTTCCTTATTATATTCCGTCTGAAACGTAGCTGTTCCATCCTCCAGGTCGCCCTCGACAATCCAGGTTTTACCCATATCCGTCACATCGTCAAATTGAAACGGCGTCTTCGTACCGATGAGTTCTTGTACTGCCTTTTCCAAACGATTCACGACAGTAGGGGTTAGTGAGCCAACCTGCTTATCAGTCGTTTTTTCCGCAGTAGCAGGAACGGCCGCGGCCTGAGCCGGAAGCGCGGCGACTACAAATATAAGAGCTGCAAACGCTGAAATCCAACGAAATTTCCGCACCATGAATGGCCTCCTTATCGTTTTCTCATTTTCTATATTATACATGGTTCAGACGTCAAAAAAAGACAGAATGTTGCTTCGTGCCACGCATTTCCTTCATTTTATATGAAAAAATGCAAAAAAAAGAAGACCGACCAAGGTCTTCATCACACTTATCCCAATCTTGCTCTATCACATGCTGCATTCGCTTATTTCAGGACAAACGACCATCGTACACAATCTCAGCCGGCCCCGTCATATATACATGATTATCATTCTCGTTCCATTCGATATCCAGATTTCCGCCCTTCAGGCTGACAATCGCACGGCGGTCGCTGTAGCCGTTCAATACAGACGCCACAAGCGTAGCACAGGCTCCGGTTCCACATGCCAACGTAGGCCCGGCTCCCCGTTCCCATACTCTCATGTCAATGTGGTCCCGGCTTCGTATTGTAGCGAACTCGACATTTGTTTTTTTAGGGAACAGCGGGTGACATTCCAGCTTAGGCCCCCAGGCTTCCAGATCAAAGCCAGGTGCATCCTCAACATAAATGACACAGTGCGGATTGCCCATGGATACAGCTGTAAAACGAAAGCCGCTGCCTCCAGCTTCGATGGACTGATTGATGACACTAGCCAGATCCAGCGTTGTTGGAATTTTCAAACCCTCCAGAATCGGTTCTCCCATATCCACCTTCACTTGACGTACAAGTCCGCCCTCTACGGTCAATTCAACCTGCTGCACACCTGCACCCAGCGTCTCAATCGTAATCTGCTCACGACTGATATGCTTGCGGTCATACACATATTTGGCTGCACAACGAATGGCATTTCCGCATTGCTCGGCCTCAGAGCCGTCTGAATTAATGATGCGCATGCAGAAATCCGCTTTTTCAGAAGGCAATATATATACCAGACCGTCAGCGCCGACTCCAAAATGTCGGTCACACAGCCGAACAGCCAATTCCGAAGCGTCAGACGGTAATTCCTGATGCCCAAACCAAACGATAAAATCATTACCCAATCCGTGCATTTTTGTGAATTCCATAGCTTCCCCCCGCCGTTGCTGCTAATCTCATGCTCCTTATGAAGCTTTGGTTCCATGATAGCATACGGGGCAAAAAGGGAAAAGTGATGAAGTATGTCTGTCCCGTGCCGGAGGCTTAAGCCGAAAACTTAGTGCGTCCCGGAGCAAAGCGGGTATGTCCGCCCCGACGACGGTTGCGTCTGCCACCCCATACGCTTCCCGCCCCCATCAGGAAGGTCGGAATACCGGCAGCGACAATGGAAAGCGCCCATTCGCGGAACCCGAGCGGTACCGTTTTGAAAATAGGTTGCAGTACAGGTACATACATAACTACCAGCATCAGTACTACCGAAGACAGTACTGCAAGTACGAGATAGCTATTTTGAAATGGATTACGGTGGAAAATAGAACGGGAGCTGCGGCAATCGAACACATGAATGAGCTGTGCCAGCACCAATGTGGCGAAGGCGACCGACTGTCCCTTGATCAGTTGTCCTGCATCATCAGGCGCAATACGCAGCGTCAGCCAGAACGCCGCAAGCGTACATAAGCCGATCAGTAGGCCGCGACTAATGATTTTCCAGCCGAGACGACGGGCAAAAATATTTTCCTTAGCGCCGCGTGGTTTGTGCTCCATGAGATCCTTTTCAGGCTGATCCACACCCAGAGCCATCGCCGGAAGCCCGTCGGTCACCAGGTTCACCCATAAAATCTGAATCGGAAGCAGCGGCAATGGCAGACCGGCCATCATTGCGAAAAACATCGTCAAAATTTCACCGACATTGGAGGCAAGCAGATAACGGATAAATTTACGAATATTTTCGTAAATATTTCTCCCTTCCTCAATCGCTGCTACAATCGTCGAGAAATTATCGTCGCTGAGCACGAGCGCAGCCGCTTCCTTGGTCACATCCGTTCCTGTTATACCCATCGCAATACCGATGTCCGATGCCTTGATCGCTGGCGCGTCATTCACGCCGTCTCCAGTCATGGCTACGACATGCCCGCGTCTTTGCAGCGATTTGACAATCCGCAGCTTATGCTCCGGGGATACCCGCGCATATACGGAGACCATGTCTACTGCTTTGTCCAGCGCCGCATCATCCATCACAGATAGCTGCTGTCCGGTCAGCACATGCGAGCCGCGCTGAAAAATGCCTAGCTGCTGCGCAATGGCCTCGGCTGTTGTACCGTGATCGCCCGTAATCATCACGGTGCGGATGCCAGCGCGTCGGCACTTGCCAATAGCTTCGCGGGCCTCGCGGCGCGGCGGATCCATCATGCCTGTGAGGCCGATGAAGATGAGCTGATTCTCAGCCTCTTCCACCGAGACGACACGCTCATGCGAGCGGATATCCCGGTAAGCGACACCCAGTACACGCAGCGCCTCCGAGGCCATTCCTTCGTTGGCTGCCAGCACCTTTTGGCGCAGCGTGCCCGTCAGTGGAACGACATTTCCTTCCCATAAAATGTAGGAGCACTGACCCAATAGCACATCCGGTGCGCCTTTGGCAAATACGATATACCCTCCTTGATGCCGTACAAGTACAGACATCCGTTTCCGCTCCGAATCAAAAGGAAATTCGCGTTCCCGTGTATATAGCTCATACAGGCCTTGGCGCGTAACCCCGCCCTTGGCGGCTAACGTGACAAGCGCCCCCTCTGTCGGGTCGCCTTTCAGCTCCCAAACAGCGGACGGCGTCGGCTCCTTGGTTTTCTTTTTCGAGCGTAGCTCATCCGTGTCGGCTTGAACAATTTCCGCGTTATTGCACAGCACACTGGCTTGCAGCAGTCTGCGAAGTGATTGTCCGTTTTTGAGATCCGCAGGAGCATCCCTGTCCATAATATGTCCGTGCGGGTCATAGCCTTCTCCCGTCACTCCCCAGAAGCGACCGTCCACCCATAGCTTGGTGACCGTCATTTTGTTCTGGGTCAGCGTACCGGTTTTGTCAGAGCAAATGACAGACGCACATCCGAGCGTTTCAACCGAAGGCAGTTTTCGCACAATCGCCTTGCGTTTGATCATACGCTGCACGCCCAAGGCGAGCGCAATCGTCACAATGGCAGGCAAGCCTTCCGGTATAGCTGCTACAGCCAAGCTCACCCCGGCCAGGAACATACTCATCGCTGGCTGTCCATGCAGGATACCTGCTACGACAACAAGCACCGTTAACGCCAGTGCTACAATGATCAGAATTTTACCCAGTTGCTCCAGTCTGTGCTGCAACGGGGTCTCCTGAGACTCTGTATTTTGGATCAAGTCTGCGATTTTGCCCATTTCCGTATTCATACCTGTACGAATAACGACCCCCTGAGCTGTTCCTCTGGTCATCATTGTGCCCATAAAGCCGATGTTCTTTTGATCGCCCAGCGGTACCTCAGCGGCATGAATAGGACGGCAATGCTTGCTCACTGGAACCGATTCGCCAGTCAGGGCGGATTCCTCCACATTGCAGCCATTCGTGCTCAGCCATCTTATATCTGCGGGAATACGATCGCCGCTTTCCAATAGCACGATATCACCTGGTACCAGCTCTCTGGCCTGAATCTGAATTCGTTTGCCTCCCCGCAGTACTTTGGCGGTCGGAGCAGACAGCTGCTTCAAGGCTCGAAGCGAACGTTCCGCTCTAAACTCTTGCACAAAACCAAGAACTCCATTCAGTACAACAATAGCAATAATAGTAATAGCATCCAGATATTCGCCGAGCAAGCCGGATATCAGTGTGGCTCCCATCAGTACGAGCATCATAAAATCCTTGAACTGGTTCAGCAGCAGCAGGATCGGCGAAACACGCTTTCCCTCGCTCAGCTCATTCCATCCTGACCTTTCTCTTCTTTCCGTAAGCTGTTCCTCCGAAAGACCCTGCTTCGGGTCGACTTCCAGGCTTGTTGAAAGCTGTTCATTGCTTAATTGGTGCCAGTGTGCTTGTTCCATTCTCCCCAATTCCCTCCCGGTCAGATAGTCCGTTTCCGTCGGTAGTGCGTAGGATGGCTGCCCGTTATTGCGTTTTTGTGCCACGAATGCTGATAAGCTGGACAGACTTTCTAGATTCAATCTATTCGGACAGGACCTGAAATATCACAATGCCGCTTAAGTTTTGTCCCAAAGTTATGTATCATAAGAAGGAAGGCAAAAATATTTGCTTCAAAGGAGAACAGACATTATGGCATTGGACGGAATCGTAACCCGCGCTATCGTACACGAGCTGCAAGGCATACGGGGCGGGCGCATCAATAAAATACATCAGCCGAACGATCACGATATCTTACTGAATTTGCGGGCTCAAGGCGGGAGCGTCAAGCTGCTGCTGTCGGTCAACCCGACATTCCCGCGTGTACATTTTACAGAACAAAGCTTTCTCAATCCAACGGAGGCACCTATGTTCTGTATGCTGCTTCGCAAGCACTGCGAAGGTGGTATCATCGAAAAAATTAGTCAGGTGGGCATGGAGCGTATTATTCACATGGATGTGCGTCAGCGTGATGAGCTGGGGGATATTTCACTCAAACGGATTATCATTGAGCTGATGGGCAGACACAGCAACATTATCTTGCTTGACCCGGAGACAGGCGTTATGCTGGACGGCATCCATCATGTCACACCGTCCATCAGCAGCTATCGGGTCATCATGCCCGGCTTCCAATACACGGAGCCTCCTGAACAAAATAAGCTGAATCCGCTGGAAACGGAAGAAACGGCTTTTGCATCCTCATATCAGACAGCGATCGAAGCCGAAGAAGCTCCCAAACGCTGGATTGTGAATACCTTTACTGGACTGAGCCCCCTCATTGCCGAGGAGATGCTGACCCGAGTTTCCAACGA
The DNA here is from genome assembly GCF_038592985.1 of Paenibacillus sp. FSL R10-2782. Taxonomy (NCBI): domain Bacteria; kingdom Bacillati; phylum Bacillota; class Bacilli; order Caryophanales; family Paenibacillaceae; genus Paenibacillus; species Paenibacillus sp. FSL R10-2782. Next base: position 3,365,445 of record NZ_CP151951.1, read on the forward strand.
AGCTCCCGCTGACGATTATCGTCCGCTGTGGAATACCTTTAGTCACATCATGGATGACGTGCGGAATCATCGTTTTCAGCCGGTATCCGGTCTGAACGTGCAGGAAAAAGTAATATTTTCAGCCATTCCCCTCACGTTGATTCAAGGAGAGCGCAAAGAATACACTACGATCAGTGAGTGTATGGAGGACTTTTTCGGTGAAAAAGCAGAACGGGATACGGTCAAGCAAAAGGTCAGTGACCTGCTGCGCTTCCTGCAAAATGAACGGAGCAAAAACATAAAAAAACTCGACCATCTGCATCAGGATTTAGCTGAGGCGGAGGATGCCGATCAATTTCGCATTTATGGGGAGCTGCTGTTCGCTTCGCTGCATGAAGTGAAGAAGGGCGACAAGGAAGTGACGCTCACCAACTTTTATGATGAAGAACAGCGTCCGATGACCATTCCGCTGGACCCGTTGCTGGGCCCATCAGATAATGCGCAACGGTACTTTAAAAAGTACAATAAATATAAAAACAGCCTGGCTGTCATTGATGAACAACTGGAGAAGACACACGAAGAAATTCGGTATATGGACAATCTACTACAGCAACTGGCTCATGCCTCCATGAACGATATTGAGGAAATACGTGAAGAACTGGTTCAGCAAGGCTATCTCCGGGACAGAGTCAAAAAAGGGAAGAAAAAGAAGAAAACGGACCGTCCAACCTTACACGTATATACGTCATCCGAAGGCATCGAGCTGTTGGTCGGCAAAAACAACTTGCAGAACGAATATGTAACGAACCGTCTGGCCGGACCTAATGACACGTGGCTGCACACGAAGGATATTCCTGGGTCACACGTCGTTATTCGCGCCGAGCAATTCGGAGACACAACGCTGGAGGAAGCAGCTCAGCTCGCTGCCTATTTCAGCCAGGCCAAACAGTCCAGCAGCGTGCCCGTAGATGCCACCTTGATCCGGCATGTGCGTAAGCCTAGCGGAGCCAAGCCCGGCTTTGTTATATACGATCATCAGCGCACGCTCTTCATCACACCCGATGAGGACCTGGTCAAAAAGCTGCCGAATCGCATCAAAAACGGCTGAGCCGCACCAGCATAATCTTGTAAACAAGTATGCATTCAGGAACACCCGCTGCGAAGCACACATAGCGGACAAGTCCCTTGAATCCACTTAAAGCCCCTTATCTTGTGCAAAGAACACTTCATGAGTGCAGGCACAAAACAAGGGGCTATTTGTGTTCCCTATTACTGTTTACTATCGAGATTCTGTGCTTCATTTTCATATATGTGCAATAACGGCTCATCTTTGCGTAAAAGCCCTGTACTCCTTACTTTTGTCCACCAGCAGCCCTTCTCAATTCATCCACGACCTGACTGTCCACACTGCGGCTGCCCAAATCACCGTGAAAAATAACGCCTTGGCGGGCACCATGGAAATCCGATCCACCTGTCGGGATCAGCCCGTAGTGTGCAGCCATCGCGGCGTATCGACTCTCAGCCTCATCATTATGGTCTGAATGTCGCACCTCCAAGCCCGCAGGCTTCGCCTTCTCTACAATGGAGCGAACCAGCTCATCATTGCCATACAATCCAGGGTGGGCCACCACAGGTACCCCTCCTGCTTCCCGAATCCAGCTTATGGCCTCCGCAGGCTCCACTCGGGGCACAGACACATAACCGGGCGATCCCTCTGCCAAATAATGGTCAAACGCATCCCTCATATCCTTCGCATAGCCTTTTTGTACCAGCGTATCCGCCATATGCGGACGTCCAATGCTTTCATCCGGCGCCAGCGGTCTGCCCAACGTAGCTACCACCTCATCCAGTGTGATTTCCACACCCAGGCTACGTAGCCGACTCAAAATCAGATCATTGCGGGTATCCCGCGCCTGACGTAGCTTTTCCAACCGTTCCAAAAAAACTTCATTACGGTAATCCATAAAATACCCAAGTATATGAATATCCTTACCGCCTGCCCGTGTGCTAATTTCCACACCTGGCACCACTGTAATGCCCAATCGCCGCCCTTCCTCAAGCGCTTCCTCCAGCCCCGCTACCGTATCGTGATCCGTAATTGCAACCCCTGCCAGTCCTTTTTCCTTGGCCCAACGCACATTGTCCGCTGGTGGCTGCATACCATCAGATGCCTGAGTGTGAGTGTGCAAATCGTATCGTCCCAAATTCGTCTGCTCCTCCATTACACATTCTCCTCCTCTTTCATCTCTGCAAGCTCATTCACCGTATCCCCGGACACATCCGTTCCCTGATCATGACGGCGCAAGAATGACAGAAAGGTTACCACCGGAATCGGCAGCAGTGCTGATTTCAGATGGATGGCATAAAACTCGCGTTTGAAGGTGATGTCGGAAATATTTACGATTTTCAGCAATCCGAGTGCAACCTCATGCTTCACCGAAGAAGGCGATAGCATCGTAATGCCTAATCCAGCCTCAACCGCCGATTTGACCGCTCCAGTGCTGCCCATCTCCATAACGATGGAAAGCCGGGACGCATCAACACCGCGGCTTCTCAACTCGTCCTCTATCACTTGCCTTGTACCTGACCCCTTTTCTCTTGCTACAAAAGGATGCTTAAACACATCCTCCAGAACTACCTTTTTGGCCTTCGCCAGTGCATGTCCCGAAGGAACAATCAGCTTCAGCTCATCCTGCATCACAGGCTCCACCACGATATCCGGGTGCTGAATCGGTGCTTCAATCAGCCCTAAATTCAATTGATGCTTTAAAATATCATCCATAATTTGAGTCGTATTCATTACGTTCATTGCCATGCGTATATGAGGGTACTCCTGACCAAACGGCCCCAACATTCTCGGTACAATGTACTCGCCGATCGTAAGACTTGCGCCAATATGTAATCTCCCCTCCAGCATGTGAGTAAAAGCAGACATCGCCTCATCAGCTTCACGGATTAGCTCCATGCTTTTTTTCGCAAAAGGCAGCAGTGTCGCTCCTGCCTCCGACAGCTCGATTTTTTTGGTAGATCGATGCAGTAGCTTCGTACCAAAATAATCTTCCAAAGACTGAATTTGCATCGTCACGGCAGGTTGCGTCATATGCAGCGCTTGCGCCGCTGCCGAGAAGCTTCCCCGCTCCGCTACCGTGTAAAAAATATGCAGCTGATGAAAGTTCATACTTACAGCCCTCTCCCCTCTCTGATCTCCTTATTTTAGCATAAGAAAAACATCTGTCGAAGCATTTCCAAGAAAGCAGACTGAAATTAGGGGATTTTATTATAGAATTTATAAATGAGCATTTTGTATAAATCCCAAGAGCGATTTCAAATCAGCGATATATAGATCAAAACGGTCTAGTTTGTCTATATATTGTACTTTAAAGCGTTGGGAATCGAATGATGCAAAATGCTGGAATAAAAAAAGTATGCAGATTATTCCTGCATACTTCTACTAGATAAGGTACTTGACGATAATCCCTTCCGCGAATCAACGTCTATTTCCGTTTACGGGTGCTTTTCATCAGTGTCATACGCCGTGAATGACGCAACCAGGAATAGTACGACTTCAAATCCCGCAGTTCAATGGTCTCTGACATCCGCCCCAAAAAGGTGATCACAATCATTTTGTGGAGCGGGTTACCCGCAATATCCATTTCGCCAGGCAACTCCCCAAACTCGGCCACGACGACCAGGTCACCGTCAATTAAATATACATCCTCTTCGTTGTGATAGTAGGATTCCATCCTGTTTTGCTTCAGACATTCCCAAAGCCAGGCGGCGATATGATTCGTTTCGGACTGTTTCTGTTCTATACGGTCTAAGTAGCGTGTTTTCGCATGATTAGTAATCACAATATCGGCGACCTTCTTGTCGCCCATCTCTACGTAGAACGGCTCGTATGTACTCCAACGCTGCATCGCCTTGTCACGCACGGGATCACTCTCCCCACCAGATAGGTCTTTATATCTACCAATATATTCATATGTTACCTCAACAGACCCGGGACTACAAGTTACAAAATTGAAGTTTATCGCTAATTTTAAAGATTATTTTAGGTCTATCAGCATGAAGACCATTATGCAAAAGTCCTGGATTTATAAAAAAAAGCCAGCCCAAGGGCCGACTTTTTAATAAAACTTGAAACAAAAACCATTTAAAGATTATATTTCATACTCTTTTAATTTTTCCTTATCGTCGTTATACTCCGTCCTGATCTCATTTCGGAAAGAGCGTTCGACCTTGCGCACATAGGAAAGCCTGCGAATATTCTTAACGGTATCCTCTGCCCGATCCGCATTCATGTATATGACAACATAATGCATACGCCTCGAAATATAGTGGACATTCCCGTATTTCTCCAAATTGCGGGCAGCCTTGATATCGCTTACCCAAATGATGTACCCTGTCCGCTCGGCAAACATTCGCTTCATCTCCCCTCCACTCGATATCATCCCTATGGCCTATCCGCAGGAGCACTTGCCTCCGCTACCGCAGCCACCCTTTTTCACATTCGGATCATTGCTTGGCACCTTAATGGTGTCAGACACAGAATAAGCAATCGTTTCAGACATGGCATGGAGCATATCATCCAACGCCCTTTCTGCCCGTTTGAACTCCTGAACCTCCTGAAATTGTTCCAGCTCCAGTTCAACGACCTGCACTGCATCCTTCGCTTCATGAAAATTTGGGTGAAAATGCCCAAAGCGTTCCGTTTCAGCGAACAGCTCCTTTTTGGCATCCAGCTTGCGCACACACGCCTGAATCGACGGATTCCATTCCACACGCTGTTTCCAATATAAATAATCCGATACCTCAAAGGACCGGTTGACCATATCGCCCAATTCATAGGCGTTAATAAGCACTTCTGCCATATTGACCGTGTTCAATTCGGCTACGCTCATGAATGTTCATCTCACTTTATATAAAGTTCTACTGGTAAAGTAGACTCATTTATCATAACACATCCTTCTTTTGAGAAGAAGGAGTTTCATGCACATCCTGGCTGTTCTATGTAAAAGGAACCAGCAGGCGCATATCAGACCATTCCCCCGGCTGTAAAGTCGTGCGGGGAAACGTCTCACCGTCCAAGCCGGTAGCATACCAGCCAGTCACACTCCACGGCTCACCGGGAGCCACCGCTTCCGGTATCCATTTGACCTCTTTTTCACCGATTCTCAGTCCCACCGCCACTTGCCAGCGAATCGCCTGTTCCATGAGCTCACGGGCGGTGGAGGCATGGTAGCTTCTCCATTCTTTTGTCCATGACGCGGGTACTGCCGATTTCTCTGGAAAATAATCGGATGGGTCAGGTAGCGTATGCTCCCGTTTATAAAAGTGCAACGTCCGCCCCGTGTAAACCAAACCTGCCCTTCCCTCTTGTGAAAACATCGGCCATTCCTGAGTTGAGTTGGTTAACGTTTCGCCAACTGTCGTTTCTGTATCATCCGCATCAAATGGACTGTTGGAGCAAACGGGACAAACTTCCTCCGTTTTCGCCACCAGCGGATAACGGTGAACCGGCTCATCCACCCCCTCCATCTCCTGGCGCGGACTCAGCCCAATCGTAGCAAGTGTCCTGCGGATTTTGACAGCCGAACGTGCCGGAATAATAAAGTCCCTTTCGCCAATCCGTTCAAGCAATCCAGCCAGTCCGGGGTGACGTGCAGCACTATCTGCGTCCTCTCGGGTACCACAACGCAGAAGTGTTACCGTTGCAAACGCTGTCCGTCCCACATCGCCTGCCCACTGCTCCACTGCCACGCGTACATGGTCAGGCACGCCTGTCCGGCTATACCTATCCAGAAGTGCTGAAATAGCTTTAGCCTCCATCCCTAGCTCGATCGCCTCTGTAACACTTTCTCGGGTGATTCGGTATACCACCATCCGGTCCCCCGTCACACGTTCACAAAAGCATTCCAGCTTCCAACGTACATCATAAGCTACATCCGGCGGCACCAATATTTCAAAATCCGGCTGTACATAAAAGGTACCTCGCTCCTGAACCCCATCCATCTCATCATCGGAACGAAGCATATCCAACGCTTGTACGTTCCAGCGAAAACACAGTTCTCCCGACGCGGTCAGACCCCAATCACCCATTCCAAAGGCGGTCAGCGCTGTCACCCAGCCCCTAACCATATCCATGTATTGTCCGTTAAGGCTGAAATGAGATGCCGTGTTGTCCTCAATCCTTACGTGGCTTGCATGTATAGCAGATAAATCCAGAGGATCACCGCTTTTACGGTCCAATCCGCTCACACTCTCCTGCGAAATCAGTCCCGTCTGAGTCATCCATTGGAGCAACGACCCGATATGAATCCAGCCTTCAGGTCCCACATGGCTGGAGGCAACGCACAGCATATAACGAAAATGCTGCATAGATGCCTCGGCCTTTCCATACCTTTCCATCAGTGTGACAAGAATATGCTTGCGCATTTGCCAAGCAGACAAGCGAATCCACACTGCCAGCCCGGCTTCCTGTACATGAAAAGTAGCAGCTTCCTTTACCAGCAGACCCAAGCTGAGCAGCAAGTCCATCATCACCACCGTTTGCACCGGATACAGCTCGGCGTACGCATATTGTAGCCCAAGTCCAGTCAAATCTTCCGGATGAAAGGGAGTCAACTCATTTAGCTTTTGCAGTGACCGTTTATGAATGATCCCTTTCGCTGTCAAAGGAACTCCCTGCACGGCAATACGGGACAACGCGTGCAGCAGCTCCGCTTCAAGCCCCGTCAACGCTTCATGCACCGTCAGCGGTTGATCCGTATCCATCGTTTTCATCGTACTTTGGCTTTGCTCCAACAGCATTTCGTACAGATCCGGCAACCGATGAACCGGAATATATAACATTCGTTCGCCCCACGATTTGGTAACCGCCTCCAGCCAGCCCCGGTCGCGCAGTCTGTGCAGTGCCAGTTTCGTTTCGGCTCCACTCAGCGCTCCCCGGGTAAGACTTAATGGCTCTTCTTCCTTCATGGGCTGTCCCGCGTGCCGGATAAAGCATTGACGTAGCACTAACAGCTCATCCGATGCAAGCTCCTTCCAGCCGCCTTCCGTGTTTGTTACGCCCATTCTTTGATCACGCCTCTCTTTTCTTTCCGCCAGCTTCAGCCTCATCATTCAGGTTCCCGATAGCCTCCCCCGAGCTAAATCTGCGAATCGCATATTCATAGCCCTGCTCAATCAGAAACAGCTGACGGCGGGCTGCAAAATCCGTCTCCTTACTGTTCTCCGTCACTAGCGCATAAAAATAAGCCTTATTTTTACCAGACTTCGGTCGCAAAATGCGGCCAAGCCGCTGTGCCTCCTCCTGACGGGAACCGAAGCTGCCCGATACCTCTATAGCTACGGCCGCATCCGGCAAATCCACAGCAAAGTTCGCCACCTTGGACACCAGCAAGGTCCGAATTGTACCTTTGCGGAACGCATCGAACCACCGCACCCGCTCAGTCTGGCTCATTGACCCGGTTATCAACGGCACGCTCAGCTCCTGCGCCAATAAACGCAATTGATCCAAATATTGCCCGATAATAAGCGTGGGCAGGCCCTGGTGGTGCTGCATCAGGCTGCGCACCGCTTCCAGCTTGGCCGGATTTTCAGCGGCAATCCGGTACTGCTGCCTGCCTTCAGCACGCATGCTGCGTTCCAGAAGCGCAGCCGACATGGGAAGCCGAAGCTCCACACAATCGACCTGGGCGATCCAGCCCTGTCGCTCCAGCTCCTTCCACGGCATGTCGTACCGCTTCGGTCCAATCAAGGAGAACACATCCCGCTCGCATCCGTCCTCCCGAACAAGCGTCGCGGTCAATCCCAAACGACGGGTGGCCTGAATATCCGCCGTTGCTCGAAATACCGGCGCAGGCAGCAAATGCACCTCATCATATACAATTAGCCCCCATTTGCGCTCGCTTAGCAGCTTCAAATGCTCAAATTCTCCGTCTTTGGTACGGCGATGCGTCAAAATCTGGTAGGTCGCTGCCGTAATCGGACGCACTTCTTTTTTCTGACCACTGTATTCCCCAATGGAATCGGCAGGAATATCCGTCTTTTGCTTCAATTCCTCAATCCATTGCCGAACCGATGTGGTATTGGAGGTTAAAATAAGCACCTCGCACTGAAGCCGCTCCATCACTGCCATACCAATCACGGTTTTTCCCGCTCCACACGGAAGCACCAGCACACCGCTGCCACCCAGGCCGTCTGTCCCCTCAAACGCATCAGCCGCCTCCACCTGATAATCACGAAGCTTCAGCTCCGTTTGTCCCTGACCTAGAGAAAAACGAAGCTGATTCCCCTCCAGGTAGCCTGCCGTATCCATAACCGGAAATCCAAGTCGGGTCAGTTCCTGCTTGAGCAGGCCCCGATTTTCTGAAGGAACCGACACGGTCACTTCACTGTCACGAAGCAAACCAAGCTGCTCAAGATCCTGCTTGAGCAGCAGTTCATCCAATAAAGCCGGGCTGTCGGCCGTCAATATCAAGCGGTCAGCCGCTGTACGGCTATGAGCTGTATCCATCTCCATGCCTATAGTTGCTTCCTGCTCAATACTATTCAGATCAGCAGTATGCATGCTGTAACGGCCCTTTTCTTCCACTCTCGCCCGTGACAGCGTCAGCGTCCCGTAACGGGAGACGAGTCGTTCAATATCCTTTAACAAATCACGGGGAATATCCCAACGGGACATGGAATGCAGACTATGTTGAACATCCGCGGCACTCCACCCGAGGGCGGCCGCATTCCACAGGGACAATGGAGTGATATGATATGTATGAAAAGCGGACGGGCTTTTAACCAACTCCGCATAAACCTGCAACTGTGAACGTGCATGCTCCGAAGCGGGCAGGCCCATTTCCAGCAAAACGGTAAAATCACGTTGTACAATACAAGGGTGATCCGGATTCATAATTACCTCCCGTCAATCTATAACACATCATCTTAAGTTCTATATAACAAACAGTTTGTCCGTTTATTCGCAGATCAACCGGAATAGCAAGAAGTCCAACCCATACACGGGTTGAACTCCTTGTCATCCAGGCCTATGCTTGCTCTTTTACCTAGTGTACCTGCTCGGAAATATGGCTAAGCGCCTCTCCAGCGTTGTCTGCAAAAATATTACGTACAGCCAGATCGCCAATCGAAACAATCCCGATCAAACGATCCCCTTCCGTTACCGGCAGACGGCGAATTTGCTGCTCTGCCATCAGTTCGGCTGCCTGATCCACCGACATGTCGGCTTGAGCTGTACGGATGCCTGTTGTCATCACTGTGTCGACTGAACTAGAGCCGGAATGCTTTGCAGCATAACCACGAACGACAAGGTCACGGTCCGTTACCACACCGATAAGCTTGTCACTACCTTCGCTTTCCACAACTGGGATAAAACCGGTGTCGTTATCCTTCATTTTGAGCGCAATCTCATAAATATTGTCTTGCGGGGTAACCGTCACACATTTTTCAGTCATAACTTCCTGAACCTTTTTCATGGGTACTCCCTCCTTTTCAACAGTAGGGTACCCCATTTCATTCTGCTCATACACCGAATCAGCTCGTACAGTTTCAGCTCACGGTAGCTGTCAGCGGCTGGTATTTACTGTTTTTCGCTCCGCAGCATATCCGGTAGACATCGCAATAAACAAACGAACCGCCTTAATCATCGCATCCTCGTCAAAATCAAACTTAGGGTGGTGATGCGGATAAACGGCTCCTTTAGCAGGGTTACCCGCTCCCACGAACATGAAGCAGCCCGGCACACGTTCCAGATAATAAGCAAAATCTTCGGCAGGCATCAGCTTTGACGCTTCCTGAACCTTTCCCTCACCAAAAACGGGTCCTGCTTCCTTAAAAAAACGCGAAGCTTCGTGCACATCATTTACAACAGGCGGGTATCCCATAAGATAGCGAATATTGGCTGTTGTTCCGTAAGTTGCCGCCGTAAGCTCCGTAACCGCATGCAGCCGATCCTTCATCACCGTCCGGGTTTCCTCGTCAAACGTACGGATCGTCCCACTCAGACGACATGTTTCCGCGATCACATTTTGCGCAGCCCCCCCTTGAATCGTTCCCACCGTCAGCACAGCGGGCCGCAAAGGGTCTACTGAACGGCTCACGATGCTTTGCAGTTGCATAACAAGAGCTGAACCCGCTACCACACTATCATGGGTAGACTGAGGCATACCGCCATGACCACCCTTACCCGTAATTTCAATATAAAAATCGTCCGCCGCCGCCATCAACGGCCCTGCGCAACTCGCAGCCGTCCCGATCGGAAACGGTGTCCACAGATGGATGCCGTAAATAACGTCCACTCCTTCCAGCACGCCATCCTTTAGTACATTGACCGCGCCACCAGGCAACAATTCCTCCGCAGGCTGGAACAAGAATCGTATTTCTCCTTCCAGCTCATCCCGATGGAGACTAAAATAGTAAGCCGTTCCGAGCAAAACGGACGTATGCCCGTCATGTCCGCAAGCATGCATGGCTCCGTCAACGCTGGAACGATATTCGCATTCTTTCTCATCCTGAATAGGAAGAGCATCCATATCGGCGCGCAGCATCACAACAGGCCCCGGCTTGGAACCACGAATGATACCGACAACACCGTGCCCCCCTACATGTCGGCGAGCCTCAATACCCCAGCTCTCCAGCTTGTTCGCTACAAAGGCTGCAGTTTGGCTTTCCTGAAAAGAGATTTCGGGATTTTTATGTAAATATCTGCGCCACTCCACCATATGTTCCTGTAGCTGGTCAAACCAGCTCTTGTCTGTCGCATGTTGTGTCATATAGCTCCACCTCTCCTTTTAAAACACTGGGCTGCTTCCCGATAAATCTTGCAGATTCACAACGTATGTGCCACTGCTCTCAAACCCTTATTTTGTATTCTATTGTAGCAGATATGGAATTGTTGCGATATCCGTTGCTGTATAGAGGTTGCAGAAGCCCTCCAAAAATACTATGATTAAATGGATAAACCATAAAATAATAATGATAAACGTCTGCGAGGCATAACTTGCGGCGAATACCGGGGGAAGCTGATATGAGAAATACGAAGCCGGAGACTCGAAGAAGAGGCACACCGGATTTCCAATTGCTGATCCTCACCTTGTTGCTGGTTGGATTCGGGGTAATCATGGTATTTAGCGCCAGCTCCAGCGTAGCTCTGCTGAATAAAGACTATAATTTTGACTCTTTGTACTTTGTGAAGCGTCAAGCTGCGTTTGCTATACTTGGACTTTTCATCATGTTCGTAGCTATGAATATTAAGATGGAAAAATATAAAAAGCTGTTTGTACCTTTATTTTTCATTACAGTTTTACTGCTGGTCATCGTTCTTTTTACAGGCTCTCTTAACGGCGCAAAAAGCTGGCTCAGATTTGGTAGTATTGGTTTCCAGCCAACCGAGCTTGCGAAAATATCCATTATCCTGTACTTATCCGCGCTGATTGTCAAAAAAGGGGATCGCTTTAGAGATTTACGAACCGGCTACATACCCGTAACCGTCATTGTAGGTTTTGTTGCGGGACTCATTATGCTTCAACCGGATTTTGGCTCCTGCTTCATCCTCGTAGCAACCAGTGGCCTGATTATTTATGCCGGGGGAGCCAGTGTCAAGCATATTACGGCTTCGATTGGTCTCCTGCTACTGGGCGCCGCCCTCGTTTTTGGTATCGGCTCGTTGTTTGGAGGAGATTCTGGAGCATCAGATGGCCAAGCCACGGCCAAGCAAGATTACAAAATCGGACGTTTTCAAGCCTTTCTTGATCCTATGGAATATAAGCTTGGAACTGGATATAATCTGGTACAATCCTTGCAAGCTATAGGGGAAGGCGGAATAACTGGGGCTGGATTTGGCAAGGGCATTATCAAGCTTCACTATTTGCCTAACTCTTTTAATGACTTTATTTTTTCCGTAATTGGTGAAGAATTTGGATTCATCGGAACAGCCATATTTCTGATGCTGTACCTGTATTTCATTTGGCGAGGGATGATTATCGCCTTGCGTTGCCATGATCCGTTTGGGACGTTGGTGGGTACAGGTATTATGGGCCTGATAGCCATTCAGGCGTTCATTAATATCGGTGGTGTAACCCAGACCATTCCGATCACCGGGGTTACGCTTCCCTTTATCAGTTTTGGTGGATCATCCCTTCTCGTCACGATGTTCTCCATCGGAATCATGCTCAGCATCTCCCGCGAAAACACCAAACAGGCAGTACAGGAACGTACTACAGGAGTAGCAGTTCGGACCCAAGTACCTAACCGTTTTCAAACTCGTAGAGCTAACCGTTCCCGTTAAAAAAAGAACTTCCCCGATCACCGACAATGGTGGTTTTGGAAGTTTTTTGTATATGTATATACATGTGTTCAATCTGGCGGTATAGGCTGCGGCTTATCTGCAAACAAAAACTGGCGTTTCTAAAAATCGCCAGTTTTTGTGTCCTCATTCATATCTTCGCGGGGAAAATCCCTGCATGTATAAAGCTGGCGGAAAACGTCAATGTATCCGCCTTGTCTTTTTTACACTGCGTCGTCCTTAAAAGCGACACCCTCTACTTTTACGTTGACTTCCACAACACGCAGACCTGTCATGCTTTCGACAGCTTCTCGCACATTTTGCTGAAGAATCCGGGACACCTCATGGATTGGTGTTTCGTAGAGCACAAAAATACGAAGATCAATGGCAGCTTCCAACTGTCCAACCTCCACTGATACGCCTTTTTGCACATTTTTACCACTCAGTCTTTTGGCCCAGCCTTCAGATAAGCCACCTGACATTGCAGCAATGCCGGGCGTCTCCAGTGCAGCCATCCCCGCAATTTTACCTACGACATCGTTGGAAATCTTGATGTTTCCTGCTTCCAGTTGTTGAATTTGCTCTGCCATGACTTATGTCCCCCTTCATCCATCCTTTATTTGTATTGTAAAGCCTCAGCCACTGCAATTGCAAACCTTGCGTATGAAAAATAACTTTCGTTTACAACCTATATCAATTTGGGTATATTAATTTAGAAAATCCATACAAGTGACAGTATTCACCAAACTTGTACATATCCTTCGATATCGAGGTGTACTTCATTGAAAAAATGGTTATCTCCCAGCTTGCTTATGGCGACCTTTGCCCTTAGCGCAGTCGCTCATTACGCCCATTGGAACGCGATCGTTCAATTCGCCATTTGCGCAATCTCTGTCGTGTTCGTAGCCGGGTTTCTCGGCAGAGCGACCGAAAGTGTAGCACATTATGCAGGCCAACGTCTGGGCGGATTTTTGAATGCCACTTTCGGCAACGCAGCCGAACTGATCATCGCCATCTTTCTCGTAAAAGAAGGTCTTTACGATATGGTGAAGGCGAGTCTGACCGGATCGATCATCGGCAATTTACTGCTTGTGCTGGGCGCAAGCCTGTTCGCCGGTGGGTTGAAATACAAAGTACAAAATTTTAATGTATCTCTGGCTGGCTTAAGCGGTTCACTGATGATTGTGGCTGTTATTGCTCTGTTTGTTCCGGCTGTATTTCTGAATACCCATGTCATTACGGATAGTGAATCGGATACGCTCAGTCTCATTGTTGCAGGCACACTGATTGTGGCATATATTGCGTGGCTTATTTTTTCCATGATTACACACAAAGACTATTTATCTGACGTAACTGAACAACAGGACGAAGAACTGCCGCATGAGCACGCCCCTGTGTGGTCCAGAAACAAATCCATCACGTACCTGGTAATCGCTACCGTTATGGTCGCCTTTGTCAGCGAATGGCTTGTAGGAACACTGGAGATATTCACGACCCAGTTCGGACTCAGCGAATTGTTCGTGGGTGCATTCCTCGTTGCCATTATCGGTAACGCGGCTGAGCACAGCGCGGCCATTTTGCTGGCGATGAAAAACAAAATCGGCGCATCTGTCGAAATCGCAGTCGGCAGCAGTCTGCAAATTGCGCTATTCGTTGCACCTGTGCTGATTTTTGTCAGCTACTTCATGGGAAGTACGATGAATATCGTTTTCACCACGATTGAGCTGGTCGCCATCGCCGTGGCTGTATTTATCGCCAAGTCTATTACCCAAGATGGCTCAACCAACTGGTATGAGGGGTTGATGCTGCTGGTTGTGTATGTTCTGTTAGGCGTATCTTTCTTCCTCGTGTAAACACCTTTCAAGGTTTTAAAATGTACATTAGGATGGTAGTGACCGCTTTGCGTTTCATTTGATCTTCTGATCACTGTTGCCCTTGAATTTTTTATGATGATATACCCCCATAATGAATTAAAATTCAAGGGCAAAGGTGAGCGCTTACGCTTCTCCAGATTCAGATGAACTGCTACGCTGCTGCTATCTCCTTTTTAAAAGACAGGTGATTCGTTCCCATTGCATATGTAAGGCATCAAAAAAAGCATGCACTCAGACTCCGCATGCTCTCATCAATTAAAACCGTCTTCCTAATTGGCCTTATTGTTCATGGCCTCATATAGAATAGCCAGGTTGCGTTCCAGCTCACTGACCAGCTGTTTACCTACCATTTCCGGAAGAAGGCCGGCGCGAACCGCAAAATCCACTTCCTTGGAAAATCCGTACATCTGAGTATCCAGCACTTCCTCATAGAGAGGGCAGTAACGGGTTGCCAGATTCTCCATCTGTACTTCAATAAGCTTCTTTATTTTATCTGCATCTTCCTGAAGCAGATTAATGGCCCTAATGTTCAATTGCTCCTGCAAATCAGATGAAGTCATGGATTCTTCCCCCCTATGTCTCAATGTCGCACAAGACGTCCTAACGTTAATATTAGACCAAATTGCAGGCTAATACAAGAACCTGACAAAAAAAGCATCCCTACAGTTACAGGTAGGGATGCTTTTGATCCAGGAATGCAGTCAGGAGGCTACCGATATGTGTAGCCCGTGCTTCTGAAACACTTCAGTGATCGCTTTCTTGGCTTCCTCCGCGTCAGGTCCGTGAACATGCAGCTCATAGCTGTGGCTGCTGACCAATGTCGTAAACAAGCCAAGTATACTTTTCACATCAATATACTTATTCTCGGAATGAAGGACGATGGAAGAAGTAAACTTGCTCGCTGTCTGTGCAATTTCAACAATCGCCGCATTATTATTTGACATAGAGATCCCTCGCTTTACTTGATTATCATGTATCATTACTCATCCATTATAATACATTGAAATCGCTTTCTCAGCAAGGAGAGATATCGTTATTTCAAGTTCTCGGGATTTAACGGCTCCAACTCGGGCAGCACAAAAATGCCATCCTTGCGGATCATAACATCGTCAAAATAAATTTCGCCGCCCCCATATTCCGGACGCTGAATCAAGACCAAATCCCAATGAATCGAAGAACGGTTGCCGTTGTCTGCTGTTTCATAGGCCTGACCCGGGGTGAAATGCAAGCTACCTGCGATTTTTTCGTCAAACAGAATATCCTTCATTGGATGCAAAATATACGGATTGAACCCAATCGCAAACTCGCCAATATAGCGTGCTCCCTCGTCGGAATCCAAAATGTCGTTCAGCCGCTTCGTATCATTACTCGTTGCTTCTACAATTTTACCATTCTCAAAGCGGAATTTTACATTTTCAAAGGTGATACCATTGTACAGCGTTTGTGCATTATAGCTAATGGTTCCGTTAACGGAATCTCGCACGGGTGCGCTATATACTTCGCCATCCGGGATATTACATTGACCGGAGCATTTGATGGCGCCGATTTGCTTAATAGAGAAATTCAGATCTGTGCCCGGTCCGCTAATCCGCACCTTATCCGTCCGGTTCATCAAGTCAGCCAGCGCGTCCTGCGCCTTATCCATTTTTGCATAATCCAGATTACACACATTGAAATAAAAATCTTCGAACGCCTCTGTGCTCGTATTCGCCAATTGCGCCATACTGTCATTCGGATAACGCAGCACTACCCATTTCGTATGCTTCACCCGCTGCTCGCTATGTACCGCATGCTGATAAATCGAATTATACAATTTCATCTTGTCTTCCGGCACGTCTGACAGATCATTGACATTTTCACCAGCGCGAATCCCGATGTAGCAATGCATTTGTTTCATCCGATTGAGGTCTATTTCAGCCCAGGTTTGCACCATTTCCTTTGTTGCATGACGAAGCATGGCACTCTGTACCTTACGATCCGTGAGCTGAACGAAAACGTTACCCCCTTTTTTGCCTACCTCATGAATAATGGCGTTAAGCAGGTCCCGCTCCGTACCGATCATTTCAACCAGCACGTTCTCACCCGGCTGCACCTCAACAGAGTAGCCTACCAGGTTTTCTGCCAGCTTTAGTATTCTGGGATCTTTCATTTGTTGTCTCTCCTTCTCTAGATCGTTCTTTTTGAACAACGGTTAATTCGAAGTCCATTGTATCATGCCCGTCCTGTTACTTGTAGCCCTCAAAAGCAACTCTGGTAATCAGAGCTTCCTCATGCCCCTCTCCATTTGCCTTCTGATGCGCAATTTTGCATTCCGACGACAACTTCAGAGGCAAGCCTGTTTGGCGGTCTATCGTCAGATGATACACAGCCTGCACCTCAGAATGCTCTAATTGGCTACTCATATCCTCACGACTCTGTGCCCATATTCGATTCAGTTTTTGCTGCACCTCTTGATTCTTCCCGTTCTGCTTCATGTGTGCTTGCAGGAGTTGAGGGTTTATGGCATCCATTTCTTTCATTAAACGGTCTTTCAACCATCGCTTGGCCGAGGACGATTCTGGCTCAATCCTCACTACCCAGGTTCCCCGCGCTGCCCCAGCCTCCATACGAATGGTCTTATTCAGTGCATTCAGTTCCTCCATCTCCTGAATGGGATTAAAACGATTTAACATCCCTACTCCATTCATAGCTATACGACCAGGCGTCACCGCAATCCATTTCCCATCCATACGAAGAAAACGCTCCTTTGTTACCCGATCCCCGGATACGCCCTGTTCGAGTGCAGCATAGCCTGACTGTTTGTTAAAAGCCGCCACAGAACCCCAATGCATGGTCAATTCATCATGATTGCTTACTTTACCATGATATGCAAATTGTTTGTTCATCAGCAATCCGTTTTTGGTTATGACACCAGCCTGTCCTTTGAACGTTAACATTTCTTTGCCCGCTATTCCTGCAACGGCTCTTTTAAAAATCTGCTCCGGCGCATTTTGCTGTTCTGTCAGTGTGCATCCACTCAACGAGTACATCACGAGCAACATACAAACTAGCATAACCCATGCTCTTTTCCAACGCATCCTATCATCCGCCCATCATGTCCTGATATAACCATTACTTGTACTTATCCATTCTAGTGCCGCTTATGCGACTCAGATGTCTAGATTTATTATCTTTATAGCTACAATTAGGGTTTCCTGTATACAAAAGGTTATGCACAGTAAAAAAAGAGAATATTCCATTAGGAACATTCTCTATGAATTACTGACATGATCAATAACAACCCGGTTGCGCCCTTCATTTTTCGCCTCATACAGAGCCATATCCGCCCTGTAAAATAAAGATTCGATACTAATCTGCTCATCCAGCCAATTCCATTCGGCAATTCCGCAGGAGACGGTCACCTGTGGCTGGGTCTCATGTTGTACGCGATAACGAATTTTTTCCGCATATTCCAACGCCTGCTGCACCCCAAGCTGCGGCAAATAGATCGCCAGTTCCTCGCCACCCCATCTAGCACATACATCCTCGCTGCGAGTCGCCGAACGAACAATATCGCTGACGCTTTTCAATATCTGGTCACCTGTCTGATGCCCGTATGTATCATTCACCTGTTTGAACTGATCAATGTCCACCAGAATGAGAGATCCGCAAAAATCTTTCTCCTGATGCCTCTGAATCACTTTGTCCACATAATGACGTACATACAAACCCGTTAACATGTCCATATTGGCCAGACGCCGTACCTCAGCATGCAGCATGGCATTTGTTACAGCCAAACCGATATGGGGAGCCAGCATTTGCAGCATTTTGTAGTTATCGTACGAAAAAAAGTGAGGGAGCTTGCTGGACAATAAAATAGCCCCTCTCGGCGTACCGCTGGTCTTCATAGGTACCGCCATCAAAGAATGGGAGTCGGTCATATCCATAAAATCGGAGGATACCTTCCCTTCCTTTCTGTAATCTGACACGATGACAGGCTCTCCTGTTCTGCGTATCAGCCCTGCAAACCCATCCTCACCAGAGTAACTGTGCAGCCTCAAACTTTCTACGTTGCTTGATGTGACCTTAAAGCAATTTTCCTCCTGATCGAGTTGCACAATACAGCAAAAGTCAGCCAAGAACATTTTCAATAATTCCTGCACAGCAAACTCGAATATTTCATTCAGCTTAAGGCTTTGATTCAAGCGCTGAACGAGTTCATTAATGAGGCGCAACTCATGGATGAGCACATTGGATTGCTCCAGCAGCTTTGCATTTTCAAATGCGGTGCCAGCTGTGTCTGCCATCATGGCGATCAGCTCCACATCCACTTTCTTCATGCTTTTGGCACCGGATGGAAGAATCATATGAAATACACCATATACTCCTTGCTTGCCACGTAAAGGAATGCCGATTTCGGTCATTTCTCCTTCCGTGCCTACAGGCTCATTTACAGCCATTTGACCTTTCATAAATGCACGCACACATACATCCTCGTCCCGCTCGTGCAACAACAAAGGTTTGACCTGTGGATTACGACTATGCCGATCCTGGCTCATATATAACGTGATATCCACATGCGGAAACAAGTAAGCTATGCTGCCAAATACCTCGTCCAGCACGCCTTCAACATCAATCTTGTCATGCATCCGCTTTACAATCTGAAATAAAATAGAGCGTCGCCTGCCTTCGCGGTCGCTCCGGTTCTTCATCCCGAGGATATCTTCCATAAATATATACTCAAATTTCGTATAAAAGCAGGATCTAAAATGCAAAGCTGCTGGCAATAATGCATCCTGCTCGGAAACAGAATGTTGAGCAGACAGTGTAAAACGAAGAGCAGCAAAAGCCTCATCCTTATGATGGCGGCAAAATAGAGGAACCATGTACACAAATGCAAGGCTTCCGTCCCGAAGCTTGCGTTGGCTTATTTCCATTTCTCCAGACAAGCTGCAACGTTCGACCAGCTCCAAATCCTCGTCATCATCCTCTTCCCTACCTGCAACCCGAACACCTGTAAAATTAAAAACGGCGGTATGTTCTTCATTAACCCATGATATGCCATTGCTCTGCTGCAACCATTCTCGATATCCTTGGACAAGAAGCTGATTAATATAGGGGAAATCAAATGGTGTCATATCCATGTTTTGGAGCCAGGCAAAAGACGTATATCCTTTATCATCAAACAGCGGGGCACAGCTAGCCTGGGCTGTTTTACCGTCAAGCGTTTGCTGATCCGTTGTTGAAAAGTCCGACATATTAAGGGCGCTCCTTCACAGCAAAATTAGCTGTACCAAGACAGCGGCTATACACCACTATAGCTTATGATATGATCTATTTTACTCTTAACTTCAGAAATATGCATCCATTTTTCAGAAATTCGTCCCACTTTTTTAGTTCTAAAGCCCTATCGACAAATTCTGACGTTTTCACTCTTTTTCTCTTCTTGACATTGACCCACTATTACATATAGTATATATTAATGAAAAAGACTGTACGGCAGAACTATCTACTGTGCGGATCTTAAATTTTGGGCGTAACAGTTTGTGTCACCCTCATCTTATTTGTTGCTGACAGGACAGCGGCTGAACTTTTCTGTCAGTAGTGCGCATTACCTTGATAGGTAGCGCCGAACAAATTGGAGCGCAAAGAGAGCCCCAACTCAAATTTTAATTATGAAGGAGTTAACTCTATAATGGCACGTTACACTGGTCCTAAATTTAAATTGAGCCGTCGTCTGGGGATTTCCCTGAGCGGCACAGGTAAAGAATTGAAACGCCCTTTCCCTCCGGGACAACATGGTGCAAACCAACGGAGAAAAATCAGCAACTACGGTATGCAGCTTCAAGAAAAACAAAAGCTGCGTCACATGTACGGCTTGGGTGAAAAACAATTCCGCACTCTGTTCAACAAAGCTCAACACATGCACGGTATCGCTGGTGAGAACTTCATGTTCTTGCTGGAAAGCCGCCTGGACAACCTCGTGTTCCGTCTTGGCTTTGCTAACTCCCGTGCAGGCGCACGTCAATTGGTAGCACACGGTCACGTTACTGTGAACGGTAAAAAAGTTGACATCGCTTCTTACCAAGTAAGCCTGGGCGACGTGATCGGTCTTCGTGAAAGAAGTCGTTCCCTGTCTTCCATCAAAGAAGCTTTGGAAAACCGCAACCACTTGGCAGCTTACTTGGAGTACAATGATGCAGCTCTGGAAGGCAAATACATCCGTTTGCCTGAGCGTGGCGAATTGTCCCAAGATATCGATGAAAAACAAATCGTCGAATTCTACAACCGCTAATCCTTGTGATAGCACCGAAAAGCACCCGAACGAGGTTCGGGTGCTTTTTTTTGTGTTACTGTTGCGTGAAGCTTGCAACATTTTATTCGATCGGTATATATACCTTAATATCCAAATCTGGAAAGGAAGAATTCATCACATCGGTGATTTCAAAATCCGGTCCTTCCCTACGCTCAAAATTAGAGTTGGGAAGCCATGTGCCGTAGATATAGTTTCGTACATCCTGAACCCGGCCATTCGGACCTGAAGCGTTAAATTCGGCATACCTTCCTGATGGAATCTCCATATAGATGAAGTCCTTTGCCAAATCCTCCGCTTCTCCCTCAACTTCCTCGCCAATCACGAACGAAAATTCACCATTATCTTGAAAATAGCAAGCAATACCGTACGATATCCCCGGTGCAATTTTGTTCGGAATGCGCATAAAATGCTCATTCCTTCCAAAGTGATCATAAAATCCTGGAATCTCATTATAATGCTGCTCATGATTCAGGTTTGTTTTGTATTCATACCCTATAATCTTAATCGTATCGAGTTGCAACATCACCGGCTTATTCACATCCAAATCCCCTTTGGTGTTCTTTTGATAATCCAGAAAATTGATCTTGTGTTGTGGAGAAATATCTATATCACCGTTCCGGTATCTCCCCGGGGTGACACCAAAACTTTTTTCAAAAGCACGTGTAAACGCTTCTTGCGAACTGTACTGGTATTCAAGAGCAATATCTAATACCTTTTGATTAGACTGTTTCAGCCCTACAGCCGCCTCCGATAATCTTCTCTTCCTTATATACTGTTGAACCGTAAAGCCAGAAATCGCCTGAAAAAGCCGCTGAAAATGAAAGGCTGAAAAGCAAGCTTGCGAAGCAATTTCAGTAATTTTCAACTCCTCCCGAAGATTCATTTCAATAAACTCAATCGCACACTGTATTCTTTTAAAGTAGTCCATACGATCCTTCCCCTTACTCGTTATGGTTTGGACGTTCATCCGCCAAGCGAATTTAATAAGACTTCGTAATCCATTATGTACATTCCTGCACATGCTTGTTTGATCATTTGTGCTAAGTTTACCACGGCTTTTTATTCCAATGGAGGTTGTAAAAAAGCGTTTGCCGTTGCAACAGTGATCGGAAGTTCAGCTCTCTGCACAACGTGTTTCCACCTTCTATTGAAGTCTTTCTCTGCTTTTCACGCAATTCACTTTGACCTGTTTATAACATACCGCTTTTATGAAGTGACGACACCAAAAGACAGGCTTTTTAGCATATGGGTTCATTTTGTAATTTTATGCTATAATAATGGCTGTTATAAAGGAGGAAGACTTAATGGTTGAAGAAAAAAACAATGTGTCAGAGCCAAAGCCTTCCCGCTTATGGACATACATGCGAAGGCTCGGCCGTGTCATAAAGTGGGTCGTCATCATCGGTTTTATGGGAGCGCTGTTTGCAGGAGGAGCCGCAGCCGGCTATGTAGCCTCTATTGTGAAAAGCGAGCCTGTACGCTCCAGATCCATGATTGAACAGGAAGTAGGCAAAAATGCAATTACAGGCTTCGCTTATTTCAATGACGGCTCACCTATCGGACAGCTCCGGACAGAAGAAGATCGGCGTCCTGTCACGTTTAAAGAGATTCCGCAACTCGTCATTAACGCAGTCATTGCCATTGAAGATAACCATTTTTATGAGCATAAAGGTGTCGATCTGTCGGGAACGCTTCGGGCTATAAAACAAAAAGCTTTGCATGAATCCGTACAAACCGGGGGGAGCACCCTGACCCAGCAGCTCGCCCGTCGTGTCTTTCTGAATCTGGATCGCACGGATGACCGCAAGATCAAGGAAATTTTGCTCTCTCTGCGTCTTGAGCGCTTCCTGAGCAAGCAGCAAATTATTACGGCTTATCTCAATAAAGTACCTTTTGGTAACGGGTCAAGCGGCTATAACGTCTTTGGGATCAAAGCAGCGGCCAAAGGTATTTTTAATGAGAATGATCTGAATAAGCTGAATGTGGCTCAAGCCGCCTATCTGGCAGGTCTGCCACAGCTTCCTTCCTCTTATTCGGCTTACAACGGTAAGGGCGAATTTAATGAGTCCGGCTTTAAAAGGGCAATCAACCGCCAGCACCTGGTACTCAGCCGAATGCTGGAGGAGAACAAAATCAATCAGGCACAGTATGATGAGGCGATGGCTTTTGATATCAAAAAGTCGCTCGCTCCACGCACGGTTAAAGCCTACAACACGTATCCGTATCTTATGATGGAAACGGAACGGCAAGCGGCACAGGCACTTATGTCGGTCACAAATCCGGGTCAAGCGGCCAATGCCAGTGCAGATGCCAAAACCAAGGATGATAACGACTTGCTCAAAGAAGCTGAACAGCAGCTTCGAACAGGTGGTTATATGGTATACACCACTATTGATAAAAGTATTTACAAGTCGATGCGCCAAATCGCAGAGAACAAAAATAATTTCTCATCCACAAGTAAAACCAAGGGTGACGAACAGGCAGCCGCCATTCTTATCCAGCATAGAACCGGCGCGATTCTCGGTATGATGGAAGGCCGGGATTTCCAAAAGGAACAGATGAACTATGCTACTCAAATGGTACGCCAGCCGGGATCGGCTATGAAGCCGATTGCAGCATATCTGCCTGCATTGGATAGCGGTCTTGTGCAGCCTGGCAGCATCGTGGATGATGCACCTATTATTTTGAAGGATGGCAGCAATGGGTATCACATCCCGAAAAACTCCAATAACCGCTATCAGGGGCTGGTCACGGCCCGCTATGCGCTGAATCAGTCACTAAATACAATAGCACTCAAGCTGTTTAACGAAAAAGTAGGTATCAGCAAAGCTTGGGATTTTGCCAAGAAGCTAGGCATTACCACCTTGGAACCAAGCGATAACAACGCTCAGACGGGTGTACTGGGCGGCCTGGCCCACGGGGTCACAGTCGAGGAACTGACGAATGCTTATGGTGCGATTCCAAATGGCGGTGTATTTAATGACGCCTACATGATTGAAAAGATTGTGGACTCGCAAGGCAATATTGTTTATAAGCATCAGCCTAATCCTGTACAAGCCTTTACACCACAAACCGCCTATCTGATGACGGATATGCTGCGTACAGCCGTGTCCGAAGGTACAGGCAGACTGGTCAAGCGTAATTTCAATCAAGCTGGTAAGATTCCGATTGCCGGTAAAACAGGCACTACACAATCCTATACTGATGTTTGGTTTGAGGGCTTTACGCCTGACGTCACGCTAGGTGTGTGGGTTGGTTACAAGCAACCTGTCAACAAGCTTGAAACGAAGGCACAAAAAGAGCGGGCACGCCGCCTATGGGCGCAAATCATGAACGAAGTGACCGCAAAGGATCCAGATCTGTTCCAAACCGACAGCTTCAAGCGGCCAGACGGTATTGTAACAAGAACAGCGTCCGCATATGGTTCGGATATTTACAACATTAAGTATCCACCCAAAAACAGTGAAAATGGTGTCACTCGTGCCAAATATATTACCTATCAAGGTGTCAATTACATTCCACGGGACGGCACACCGGATGACATGTTGAATGAGCAGACCGTTAGTAAGCGGGAAAAACCGATTTCAGAGCTGATTAAAGAGCTCCAGCAAGCCTTTACGGTGATGAGACGACATAATTCGTTGTCCTACTATCTGCCTCAGGATGCAGATAAGGCGGCTCCTACCCAGATTGATCCGCGTAAAGACGATGGAGCCGATCCTAGTGCCCCGTCTAACGTTAGCGTAAGCTATAGTGACGGCAAAGCTATGATCAGCTTTAGCCCGAGTGGAAACAGTGATGTCGTAGGATACCGTCTATATCGTTCTACGGATGGGGGCAGCTTCCAACGGCTTGGCAAAGTCGTCATGGCTGACGGCTCCAAAGTGTTCTCTGACAGCCCGGGTAGCAGCAGCTCCAGTTACTACGTAACCGCCGTGGATGTAGGCGGACATGAGTCTGAGCCAAGCTCCCAAGCAAGTACAGCGCCTGTAGCGCCGCCTGTTGATCCTGAGAATCCAATTGTACCGGGTGAAGGAAATGGAACAGAATCGAAGCCTACGGAGCTTCCTACGGCTCCTGGGCAGCCTCAAGCTAAAGCAGCAGGCTCAGCCGTAGCACTCCAATGGAGTGCTGGAAAGCCTGCAGATGCGATTACAGGCTATAACGTGTATTACAGTGAAAGCGGTGCGGAGCCTTTTACAAACATCGGCTCCACCGCATCCACCAGCTTTCAATATAAAGCAGGCAGCAAACCGAAGGGTTGGTTCCGCATCACTTCCATGAATGCCTTGGGAGAATCAGCTCCTTCTGGAGCCGTTCGACCATAACAGCCCACAACAGAAAACAAATACTGATTATGTGTAAAAATCCACTTTATCTGCACCAACAAAAAGGGAGCCCCTCAGCCGTCACGGCTTCGGAGACTCCCTTTTTTGCATCTTTCTTGTAAAGCATTTCAATCCTCTATGGTAGACAAATCCCCTGTAGGCAGATTAAGCTCCCAGGCTTTCAACACACGTCTCATAATTTTACCCGAACGGGTTTTGGGCAGCTTTTCCTTAAACTCAATTTCACGTGGTGCAGCATGGGCAGACAGCCCTTCTTTGACAAAGCGATAAATATCCTGCTGCAAAGCCTCCGAGGGTATATAGCCTTCACGAAGTGCGATAAAAGCTTTAATGATCTCTCCCCGCACAGTATCCGGCTTTCCGATCACTCCGGCCTCCGCTACAGCGGGATGCTCCAGAAGCTTGCTCTCGACCTCAAATGGACCGATCCGCTCCCCTGAGGAATTAATGACATCATCAATTCGTCCCTGAAACCAGAAGTATCCATCCTCATCCATATAGGCAGAATCACCGGACACATACCAGCCGGAAAAACGGAAATACTCCTGAAATTTGTTCGGGTTGTTCCATATACGGTTCATCATAGACGGCCACGGCGTACGTACCGCCAAATGCCCCATTCGGTTAGGCGGCAGCACTTGCCCTCTGTCGTCCAGAATAGCGGCCTGTATGCCGGGCAATGGCTTTCCCATTGAGCCGGGTTTAATCGGCAGCTCAGGGTAATTACAGATCATTTGGCCACCCGTTTCCGTCATCCACCAGGTATCATGAATACGCTGCTTATATACCTGCCACCCCCAGCGCACTACCTCGGGATTCAGCGGCTCTCCGACGGATAGCACATGCCGCAGGCTTCCGAGATCATATTTGTCAACGATATCCTCCCCTGCGCTCATGAGCATCCGAAACGCCGTAGGAGCGCTGTACCATACAGTCACCTGATGACGCTCAATGGTTCGGTACCAGTCCTCGGGGCTAAAACGACCGCCACGAATAACATTTGTTGCTCCATTCAGCCATGGGGCAAAAATGCCATATGACGTTCCTGTAACCCAACCGGGATCGGCTGTACACCAATATACATCCTCTTCACGCAGATCCAGCACCATTTTTCCGGTATAATAGTGCTGAATCATCGCGTTTTGCACATGATACACGCCTTTAGGCTTGCCCGTTGAGCCTGACGTGTAATGAATAATCAACCCATCCTCACGACTCAGCCACTCCGGTTCAAGTTCCTCGGAGGCCGTAAGCATTTCCGATTCAAAATCAATAATCCCTTGCTCCCGTTCGTCCACATCGCCAACCACAAAAATATGCCGCAGCTCCGGAAGCTCCTCACGCTTTACGCGCGAGAGAAGTGCAGGCGTTGTCACCAGCGCCACCGCCCCGCTATCTTCCAGCCGATCCTTGACCGCCGTTTCCATAAATGCCTCAAATAAAGGTCCCACGACTGCTCCTACCTTCAAAATGCCAAGCAGACTAATGACTAGCTCAGGTGAACGCGGCATGAAGATAAAGACCCGCTCCCCTTTGCCAATTCCATATTTACGCAGCACATTACCAAACCTGTTGGAGCTGGCACGCAATTGAGAAAAGGAATAGGCTTCATGGCGGTTCGCGTCACAATACAACAACGCCGTTTTGCTGCCTCTCCCTTCCTCTACATGTCTGTCAATCGCTTCATGTGCCATATTCACTTTGCCTGATTCATACCACGTAAAATGACGCTCTGCATCTTCCCACTGAAAGCGGTTGTAAGCTTGTTCATACGGGCCCATATTGGATGTGGGAACTACAGCCTGGAGTTCTTCAATCTTCATGCGTTCAGCCTCCTCACGATATAATGAGAATAAATACAGAACAAGATAACGCTTACAAATTCAATACAAGCATGCCAATTCCTTTGTGTAACATTTGATAAAAGCGACTAATTGTGAACAATTTATGTCTAAAACAGTATATCATAGGTGAGGATGTGACGACCATCCTTTTCATTTATTTGTTTTTTTGCTATAAGTAGGGGATATGGAAACCTAGGTCATGGTAAACAAGGAGGCGCATGTATGCAGCATTTAAAACTGCACCATTTGGACACGCTGAGTCATAACGGGCAAAAGATCTTCGTAGAAGGCCCCGTATCCGTTGAACAGCTGCGTTCATTTCAAATGCATCCACAACTGGACGCCTTTCGCAAGCCAAAGGAGCAATTCGACGCGTTGGTGGATATTTCGGGACTGCCGGAAGGCAGGATTATCATCGCTCATGATGGAGGAACCATTTTCGGATACGTGACTTTTCACTATCCGGATGAGATGGAACGCTGGTCGGAAGCCGGAATGAAGGACCTGCTGGAGCTTGGAGCGATTGAGGTAGCCGACGAATATCGCGGACTGGGTCTGGGAAGCCAAATGATCCGGGTCGCCTTTGAGGATGGACAACTGGAATCCTATATCATCTTTACGACTGAGTACTATTGGCATTGGGATTTGAAAGGCAGCGGTCTCTCCGTATGGGAATACCGTCGCATGATGGAACGTCTGATGAAAACAGTGAATATGGTCTGGTACGCTACGGATGATCCTGAAATATGTTCCCACCCGGCGAATTGCCTAATGGTCCGAATGGGCGAGGATGTCCCCCTCACATCACGGGAACAGTTTGACCGTATCCGGTTTGTGAGAAGGTTCATGTATTAAATGTTACACAGCTAGACTTTTAACTCAAATGCTTCAGCATATACTCCACAATCCGATGGGAACGATGGGAAGATTCCACTGTGAATTCGCCAAAATTAACGTGGGCAGATCCGTCTGCCTTATCAGACATAGAGCGGAGAACAATGTAAGGCACAGCGTTCATATGGGCTGTCTGAGCTACTGCTGCGCCCTCCATCTCGGTACAGGCACCGTCCAGCTCCTGATACAATGCGGCTACCAGCTCACGGCTGGCGACAAACTGGTCACCGGAAAGCACCTTGCCGATAATATAACGATCGCCAAAGGACTGACAGGCTTGCTCAGCTAGATAAACAAGATCAGGATCAGCTGCAAACTCCGAGGTATCCTGATAAGGAATGACCCCTCTGGCATAACCCAAAGGCGTTACATCCATATCATGCTGCATACACTTCGAGGAGATCACGATATCCCCAATATTTAAATCTGGATGGATCGCTCCTGCCACTCCTGTAAATATGATTTGTTCCGCTCCAAAGCTATCGATAAGGATTTGTGTCGTTACCGCAGCATTGACCTTACCTACACCAGACTTGCATACGACAACCTGTTGACCGTGAATGACTCCCTTTGTATAGGTGATTCCAGCCTTGACCGACTTACTAGCTTCAGTCATTGCAGCAAGCAGCAGCTCAATTTCTTCATCCATGGCACCAATTAGTCCATAAATTCGGCTCATCTCAAATCCCTCTTTTCTTTGTTTAATGATGTGCAATATGGACTATTTATTCACGAAAAAAGCTCCATTAAAGGAGCTTTCATCGAAATCTATCCTGTTAACAAATCTGTCTAGTCTAAATAATTAACCGATAACCGCAAAATCGTTTCATGCGGCAAAATGACGCGAGGATTTTCCACATTTTCCTTCTTCATCAGCTTGGTCAGCAAACGCATCGCTACTGCACCCAAATCGTACATCGGTTGCGCCACTGTCGTAAGCTGCGGACGAACCATGGAAGCCATACGGATATTGTCCACACTGATGACAGAAAAATCGTCCGGTACTTTCAAACCTTCATCCTGAATGCTATGAATCGCACCAATTGCCATTTCATCCGTAGCCGCAAAAATCGCACTTGGCTTCTTCTTGAGCCCCAGGAAATACTTCATTGCCTCCACACCGGACTCATAACGATAGTTCCCGATTCGCACGAGATCTTCCTGATACTCCATTCCTGCTGCTTCCAGCGCTCTCTTGTAGCCTTGGAAACGTGCATAGCCGTTCGCAGGATCCTGAAGAGTACCACTAATCATCGCGATTTGACGGTGCCCGTGGCGGATCAATGTATTCACTGCATCAAAAGCAGCGGCTTCATGGTCAATATCAACCGAAGGATAGCTGCCTTTCTCATCACTCGTAGCGCACAGAACGATAGGAACCGCAGCCGTATGAAAGGCCTGAATATGCTCGTCCGTTACTGTGCCACCCATGAACAGAAGTCCATCAACCTGCTTTTCGAGCAGCGTATTGATGACACGAATCTCTTTTTCTTTCCGCTTATCGGCATTACACAAAATAATGTTATAGTGATACATATTCGCAATATCCTCAATACCGCGCGCAATTTCTGCAAAAATTGAGTTCGATATATCCGGAATAACCACGCCAACGGTCGTTGTCTTCTTGCTAGCCAGACCTCTTGCCACCGCATTTGGGCGATATCCCAATTGTTCAATCGCTTCATATACCTTTTTGCGAGTCTGAGGCTTTACGTTAGGATTATTGTTAACTACACGGGACACTGTCGCCATTGAGACACCAGCTTCGCGAGCTACATCATAGATCGTTACCGTCAAATTCCTTCTCTCCATTGCCAATAAATTTTCAACCGAATCCTAGAACAACTAATTAGGACTATGATACGACAAAATACTACTTTATGCAACGACAGCGCTCATTCTATCTATACCAAATGATCGTGAAGCGCACGCGCAGTGATATTCGAATGGGATGTATGCCAGACAGCCTCTCCGCCCTTGATCAAAATAGCCTGCGGTGATTCATGCTGCAGATGGAGCTTGTTCGCAGCCTCATTGGACACCGGCCGGTCTTCTACTACATAAATGATACCGTATTCAATATTTTCGTTGGGAGTGCCTTGCAAATAGGACTCCAGTTCCCGATGTGCGCCAGAGCTAATCGGACAGCGCGTGCTATGTTTAAAAAGAAGCAATGCCTTGTCTGATGACGCTTCCAGCGCCGCATCTAATTGTTGAACAGTAGTCATTTTTGTCATCGTCGCCATTGGATATACATTCCTTTCCTCGTATTGTCGTATGTCCTATTCACATCCTAACAAAAAGAACATGTAAAATCCAATGGTGACCATGAAAATTTTCATTTTTTTTAGTTTTTTGTATTCATAAACACCGATTCACTGGTAAAACCGGATAATTGCACCAATCTATTCTGTACATCGTTCATCCAATCCTCATCTCCTAGACTTCTTGCATAACGATAAAGGTCCAGCAGCAGGTTGATTCGAAGCTCCATTCGCTCCTCCAAAGAGGATTGCCAATCCACATTAGGATTCCCCGCTTCCTCCAGCACCAGCTTGCGAATGATTTCAGCCAACTCGTTATTACGGGCAAAGGAAATACGCCGAGCCGTAGGCTTGCTTCCCAAATTTTGTAGCAGCTCCTTAATGTCCTTCGTCACATGCTGCAAAACCTCACTGGAGAAGCAAGAAGGGCATGAAAATACAGGAACATGTAAAATTTCAACCTTGTTCGCGTAAATCACCTTTCTCAACTCCAGCCCCATCGGTTTACCGCATTGGCATTGCTTATGCATTTAACCACCTCATTACGTAGGATCAAGCTATATGAGGATTTCATCAGAATCCAGATATATCTATCTACTAGTCTATAAAAGATTTGTTAACTCTATAAAATTTTTCACACCCTTTTTTATTTCGACTTAGTGACCTCAAATCCTTCCACAGATTGCAGCTATGAACAAATTACCAAAGGTTTAGTGGGTTATGGAATGGTGATGCTAGTATTAAAAGAGCGAGTCAATTTATGAGAATGTGCAGAGGAATGGACTTAAGACGCTCTTTTTCTTAAGATGTATAGGTATAGATATAAAATAGCGTGTCATCAAGTGACGCACGAAAGGATGGTTAGATGTCGAGACTTGCAGGAAAAAAGGTTATCGCCCTGGTAGATGAGGAATTCGAGGATCTGGAGCTATGGTACCCTGTGTACCGTGTCCGTGAAGAAGGCGCAGAAGTGCATTTGGCCGGTGCTGAAAAGGGTAAAAAATATATCGGAAAATATGGCGTACCTGCTGAAGCAGAATATGCCTTTGAGGAACTGAACAGCCGCGATTATGACGGGATTCTTGTCCCCGGAGGCTGGGCGCCGGATAAACTGCGACGCTATCCCAAGGTGATTCAACTTGTACAGGAGTTACACGCCGCCCAAAAACCCATCGGGCAAATCTGCCATGCAGGCTGGGTGCTAATCTCCGCCAAAATTTTGGACGGTTTCACCGTAACATCCACACCCGGCATTCGTGATGATATGGAAAACGCAGGAGCCATCTGGAAGGACGAAGCTGTCGTGACAGACAGACATATCGTATCTGCCCGCCGCCCGCCTGACCTTCCGCCATATGGAAAAGCGTTCTGCGATCTGTTGGCAAACAACACAAAGAAATAAGGCAATCCAATAAAATGAGCAAAAACACCTTCAAAATCACCACGTTATCCATGGTTTTGAAGGTGTTTTTTTTCAAGACAGGCTTCACAGCCATTGCAACATAATTACTGCCGTCCAGGCCCGACTGAAGTACAACTGACACTAACTGCGGTCAGCTTGTCTTCGATCGCTGCGCCAGTAGACATGCCGAAGCACGCCTGGGCAACCAGCGTTGCCTCAGCTGCGGACGTGTTCAGCACACGATGCTTGACTCGCAGCAAGGACTGAGGAGACATGCTTAGCTGGTGTATTCCCAACTCCAGCCACAAGGGAATGGAGCGTTCATCTCCTGCCATTTCACCGCACACACTCACATCAATCCCCGCTTGATGAGCTGCCTCTGCTGTCATACGCAGCATCCGCAGCACAGCCGGATGGTATGGATGGTACATATGGGCAATCTGCTCGTTCATACGGTCTACAGCCAGCACATACTGTACCAGATCATTCGTGCCTATACTGAAAAAATCTGTTTCAGCAGCGAGTAGATCGGCAATCATTGCTGCCGCTGGCACCTCAATCATAATCCCTTGCTGGATATGTGGATTGTAGGCAAGCCCTCTCGCATCCAAATCCGCCATAGCTTCCTTCAAGATCGCATCCGCCTGGCGGATCTCCTCCACCGATGAGATCATCGGATACATGACCTTGATATTCCCTGCCACACTGGCACGTAAAATAGCTGTCAGTTGTATCTTGAATAATTCCTTCCAATCGAGACTGATGCGTATAGCACGATAGCCGAGAAACGGGTTTTCCTCCACCGGCAGTTGAAGATAGTCCAGTGGTTTATCCCCGCCGATATCCAATGTACGGATAACAACGGAGTGGCTTCCTGTCTTTTCTGCTACCAGCCGATACACCTCATACTGCTCATCTTCATCAGGTGCAGAGTTTCGATCCATATATAAAAATTCCGTGCGGAACAGTCCAACACCCTGCGCCCCATGCTTCAATGCTGCCTCCAGTTCCTTAACAGAACTGATATTTGCTGCCAGCCTCAGTTCAGTTCCATCCTTGGTCACGGCTTCCACGGAAGCGAGCACTTGAAGCTGTTCTTTTCTGCGGAGCTGCTCATCACGTAATGCCATATAATGATCAATAATGGATTTCTCCGGCTTCACATAAACCTTACCCAAGTCTCCATCGACAACCATCATATCCCCAGTCTGGACAGGCAAATTGAGATTGCTCTCCAGTCCCGAAACGAGCGGGATGCCCATCGCACGGGCCATGATCGCAGAATGCGATGTTTTGCCCCCATTCATTGTCACAATTCCTAATACATAGCTTGGATTCAAGTGGGCCGATTGAGATGGAGAAAGCTCCTTGGCGACCAGAATGTAAGGCTGCGTGTCCTTCGGAAGAGTTACTTCCGGCGCACCCAGCAAATGCTTGAGCAACCGATTCCCCACATCCTTGATGTCAATCGCCCGCTCCTTCATGTATTCATCATCCAGCAGATCAAACATCGTCACAAAATGGTCAATCGCTTCCTTGACAGCCACCTCGGCTGCTTTATATTGACGCTCAATGATTCCACGAACTTCGTTCATGAATTCAGGGTCCTCCAATATAGCCAGATGCGCATCAAAAATGCTGGATTCCTCCGGTCCCACCATTTCCCGAAATTCATCCTTAATAAACTGGATTTCACTTTTGGATGTGCGTATCCCTTCATACAACCGCTCGAATTCCTTTGCGAGATCCACCGCATCCATTTTCTGCTCAGGTAAATCCCACTCCCAGCTCGGCAGGACAAAAGCCTTCCCGATTGCCACACCTGTTGCGGCGCCGATGCCTTCTATCATGTTTCTACCCCTCCAACATTCCTGTCATGCAGCACAACGGACATTACCGAGGTCTGACCTTTTTTCACTGTTTTAAACGGAGCAAAGCTCCATGACTTCACTCGATCCGGGTTCGTAATGACCATGGGGGTCACTAAAGATGGAGCTTGTTCCCGCAGCGCCTGCAAATCAAATTTGATCAGCAATTGTCCCGGCTCCACCGTATCGCCTGCTTCTACCATAGCAGTAAAATTCCCTTTTAGCTGTGAAGTATCAATCCCTATATGAAGCAGAACCTCAATTCCCTCTCGTGTAGAGATGCCCAAAGCGTGCATGGTCGGATACAGATGCATAACCGTACCATACACCGGAGACACAAGTTCACCTCGTTCGGGAACAAAAGCAACTCCGTCCCCGACCAGCTTCGTTGCAAAAATTTTGTCCGGCACCTCGTGAATCGGCAGCATTTTTCCGTGCACAGGAGCGTTGAACAACACTTGAGGAAGATCACGCTCCATAAGCTTCGCGATTTCCTCACGAATCAACTCCGAATACGTACCGAATACAACCTGCAAGTTACCCCCGCCCAGATTGATCAGTCCGGCCGAGCCCAATGCTTTTATCGCTCCGGTATCAATCAGCCGATCATTGTGGACGGTGAGACGCAACCGTGTAATGCAGGCTTCCACCCGAACTATATTTTCCTTCCCGCCAAGCGCCTCCAAAATAAGGGGAGCGCTGTAGGGAATATTGCCTGCCCAATCCTCCAGAACTGAACCTTCCTCGCGACCTGGAGTGGGAATACGGAACCTTCGAATCGCCCACCGGAATAGCACATAATATACCAGCCCATAGGCCACCCCTAATGGAATCAACAACCAGGCGTTATGTGACAGATGGAAATTGAGTACGTAATCTATAAAACCCGCTGAATATGAAAAACCGTGATGAATATCCAGCTCAAAGGTAAGCCACATGGCTAGACCGGACATGACCGCATGAACAAGGAACAAATATGGAGCGGCAAACAAAAAGGCAAACTCGATTTGTTCCGATACACCGGTAAAAAAGCAGACCAGTGCAGCAGTCAAAAACGTCTTTTGCACCTTCGGCTTCAAGTCTTCACGCGCTTCCTGAATAATCGCCAGCGCAATGGCTGGAATCGCAAACATCATGATCGGAAACAACCCTGACATAAAATAGCCCGCCGTCGGATCGCCAGCAAAAAACCGGGGTAAATCTCCCTGCACTATGTTGCCTGACGGTGCTTTATATGTACCCAGTTGAAACCAGAATATATTATTAAGCAGATGATGAAGGCCAAAAGCCGCCAGCACCCGATACAAAATACCGTAAATAAACAATCCGAAGCCGCCCAAGTTCAATTCCAGACCTGCTATAAATTGCAATCCTCTCTGAATGAGTGGAGCCACAATCAGCATCAGTCCTGCGAACACGGCGGAGAACAAGCCAATCAGCAGTAAAACAAATCGAGTCCCTCCAAAAAATTGGAGTACCTCAGGCAACTTAATGCTTTTGAAGCGGTTATACGCCACCCCTGAAATGACACCCAAAATGATGCCGATGAGCGTCGCGGGATGAATGAGTCCGTTTCCAAATCTCAATGTGACCTGATCATATATAGCCATACCAGCCAATGCCGCCAGTCCTGCCTGACCTGCCTGATTCGACATGCCGAGTGCTACACCAACCGCAAACAAGTACGGCAAAAAATAAAAAATCCCACGCCCTGCTGCATTAGCCATTTCAGACACCATTGGAAATCCCCAAGCGGACCAGGGAAGGCTGCCTAGACTTAGTAATATAGCAGCGGCCGGTAACACCATCGTCGGGAGCATGACAGCCCGACCAAGCTGTTGTAAGGATCCGAGCCAATTCATGGCATTCCTCTCCTTTCTATCCCTGATGGTAAGCCGAATAAATACTTTTGTCAAAGCGATTCTCTTGCTTGATAAAAAATACTTGTATACGTTTGTAAAAGTTTGAATGACTCCATTAAAACGACTTATTTAAGTTATATTTTGCTTATTTATCAGCTTGGAGCAGCGATTCCATAACCAATAAAATAAGCGAATTCACCTAGATATATCAGTATAATGGCATACATACATTATATGGATTCCTATAAGTATAATATACGGCGCCTGACTAAACTTACCAAGCAATTAAACGAAAAAAAGAAAAGCCAAATATAGTCTAATTTCACACTAAAAACCTTCTCCCCGATGAAATACGGGGAGAAGGTTTTTCTTCATATCCAGATTATCCTTTCCGTACAGCTTGGGTTACGGAATCCTCTACCTTAATGCAGCGATCCATAATAACCGTCATTCCATGCTCCTGCGCGATGTCAGCGGCTTCCTGGCTGATAATGCCCTGTTGAAGCCACAAAACCTTGGCACCAATGGCAGCTGCCTCACGAGCAACCTCAGCGCAATACTCACTGCGACGGAATACATTGACCAATTCGACAGGCTCAGGTACTTCTTCAAGACTTGCATAGCAAGTTTCTCCTAAAATCGTTTGCCCCGCTGCCGCAGGATTAACCGGAATAATCCGGTATCCCCGCTTTTGCATAGCATAAGACACCATATACGAGGTTCGGTCTGATTTATCAGACAAGCCTACAACCGCAATGTTGCCTACCTGCTCCAAAATGCTTTTGATTTCTTCTCTTGACGGATTTTCAAAAGCCATCCTGTCTCCTCCTGTTCACTTCTAAAGCTTATTATTATTTTACCCACTCTACAGAGGCGCCAAGCGTCGTCAGATGGTCAAAATATTGCGGATATGATTTGGCAACATGATGCGCATCCTTGATCACCAGCGGTTTCTGGGCCCGTAGACCGACTACCGTCAAAGCCATAATAACACGGTGATCAAAATGCGCATTGATTTCAACGCCGCCTTCGACCCCCTCCGGTCGGCCATGTACGATAATTTCAGCCTGACGTTCCTCCACGCGAGCTCCGGCCTTGGTCAGTTCGTTCAAATAATCGGTAATGCGGTCACATTCCTTATACCGCAAATTTTCCACATTATAAAAACGGGACGTACCCTCAGCAAATACAGCAGCAGCCACCATCGCCAGCACCGCATCGGTTGCAGCATCGCCGTCAAACTCGATGGCCTTCAAACGGCCATTCCCCTTCACGACAACTGTGTCGTTCTTGTGCGTCAGCGGTACTTCCATCATACGAAGCACATCTACAATAGCACGTTCTCCCTGCTTGCTCTGCTCCTTTAGCCGATGGATGGTGACATCCGAGTTCGTTACGGCAGCCGCTGCCAGCACCGCGGCACTGCCTGGGTAATCCCCCTGCACTGTATACGTGCGCGGCTGATAAGATTGTCGTCCCGGAACACGGAAAGACATATAATCGTCACTTGCATGAATGATTATACCTGCCTCTTGGAGCACCTCCAGCGTCTGACCAATAACCACCTTGGATTTCAGATCATGCAGCACCTCGATTTCGCTGTCTTCCTCCAGTAAAGGTGTAAGGAACAGCAATGCGCTCAAATATTGTGAGCTAACCGAACCGGACACCTGTATTTTGCCGCCCTTAGCTTGACCGCCCTGGATACGAATAGGCAACTTACCTTCGCGATGGTCCACTCTTACACCCAATTGGCCCAGCGCATCAATTAGATCATCATGGGGTCGTTTACCCAATGAGTCAGGATATGTATTAACGAAGGTAACATCCGGGCATAAGGATACAACTCCCATCAAAAAACGGAGCACCGCTCCGGCATTCCCTACATTTAACTCCTTCACAGCACGAGGATGGCTACCAAAACCCGTAATGACAATTTTTTCGTCATCCTCTTCCAGCACTGCCCCCAGATCAGCGATACAACGACGCATAGCATCACTGTCCTCACTGTGTGCCGGAAAATAAATGGTACTTTGCCCATCGGCGAGCGCCGCTGTGAGCAGATAACGAGTAGTGTAGTTTTTGGAGGATAAGGCCCCAATCTCTCCCTGCAGGGAAGGGGTAGGTCTAACGATAACATCCATATTGTGCATGCTCCTTTTCGATTCAAACCATCCTAGTTTACGTTAATTATACAAGCTGTAGTGTTCATTTCTCTACCAAAAAAATATACAATATTCATCTAGGTCTTTCGGAGTTTAATCCAGCAGGTCGATTCGTCTTTATCTGCCTTTAGGTTCAGCCTAATTGACAGCTTAGAGATCGCTTCGCTATCATACATAGAGAGTGTGATGTTTTGCACACGTCAATAACACACGCAGCACCCATTTTACATTAGAAAAGAGGTCCAGCCATGACGCAAATCGCCCTGATTGAACCTTCTGAGCTTCGCGCACGCCTGCAAGCAGGAGAACAACTGCAATTGATCGACGTTCGCGAGGCAGAAGAAGTAGCGGAAGGCATGATTGACGGTGCCAAGCATATTCCGCTCGGACAGATTCCGAGTCGCCTTGAGGAAATTGAACGTACCGGTGAAATTATCTTTATTTGCCGGAGCGGTTATCGCAGCGAACGAGCCTGCGAATATTTACAACAGCTCGGTTATGAAGGCTGCACTAACATGACCGGCGGTATGCTGCAATGGTCACAAGAACAGTAAAATACTGCTCACCACAAGAGACGGGATCTTCCCGTCTTTTTGTTATAACCCAAAGCTTAGACGCGGTAATGCGTTAAAATATTTTTTTGTTCTTATCATACCACAGCGCCAAAAGGTTACACAATCCTCCAGCTTCATCCTCATCCAATCAACCTTCCACGAAATCAAAAAAACGGAAGCTTCTTCTACCACAAGGGTAAAAAAAACTTCCGTTGTATTACATTTTCCATCAATTTATTAGAACCATTGGTGATGGAATACGCCTTCTTTGTCCACACGTTTGAACGTATGCGCACCGAAGTAGTCACGTTGTGCTTGCAGCAGATTTGCTGGCAGACGCTCAGTACGGTAGCTGTCATAGTATGCGAGCGCACTGGAGAAGCCTGGCACTGGAATACCTTGAGATACAGCCACGGAAATCACCTGACGCCATGCGTTTTGATAGGTTTCTACTACATTTTTGAAGTAGGAATCCAGCAACAGGTTTTTCAGAGCAGGATCGCGGTCATACGCATCCTTGATGTTTTGCAGGAATTGCGAACGGATAATGCAGCCGCCGCGGAAGATCATAGCTATTTTTCCGTATTTCAAATCCCAATCGTATTCGTCAGAGGCTGCACGCATTTGGGCAAAGCCTTGAGCATAGGATACAATTTTACTTGCGAACAATGCTTTACGTACGCTTTCGATAAATTCTTTTTTGTCGCCACTGAAGGATTCTGCATTAGGACCGCTCAGTACTTTGCTTGCTGCAATACGCTCATCTTTCATAGCTGACAGGAAGCGGGAGAATACGGATTCAGTAATCATGGATAATGGCACGCCCAGATCCAGCGCGCTTTGGCTTGTCCATTTACCAGTACCTTTTTGACCTGCTGCATCCAGAATAACGTCTACCATTGGCTTACCTGTTTCGGAATCATATTGGGAGAAGATGTCAGCCGTGATTTCGATCAGGTAACTGTCCAGTTCGCCTTTATTCCATTCTGTGAAGATTTCATGAAGCTCTTCTGCATTCACATTCAGGACCGATTTCAGCAGGTGATAAGCCTCACCAATCAATTGCATGTCGCCATACTCGATACCGTTATGCACCATTTTTACATAGTGACCTGCACCGTCAGGACCAATATATGTACAGCAAGGATCGCCGTCTACTTTGGCAGAGATTGCTGTCAGAATCGGCTCTACCAGCTTGTAGGCACTTTCTTGTCCACCTGGCATAATTGCAGGACCGTTCAAGGCACCTTCTTCACCACCGGATACGCCTGTACCAATAAAGCGAAGTCCTTTTTCCTCCAGCTCCTTACTGCGGCGCTGTGTATCAGGGAAGTAGGCATTGCCTCCGTCTATAATAATGTCGCCCTTGTCTAGATGAGGCACAAGCTGCTCAATCGTGGCATCCGTTGCTTTACCAGCTTGAACCATGATCAGGATTTTACGGGGCGATTCCAGTGAGTTCACAAATTCTTCAATGGAGAAAGTACCCGTCAATTTCTTACCTTCTGCTTCTTTGATAAGATCATGCGTTTTTTCGGGAGAGCGGTTAAATACCGAGACGGTGAAGCCTCTGCTCTCAATATTAAGGGCCAAATTCTTACCCATTACCGCCAGGCCGATCACACCAATCTGCTGTTTTGCCATCTGGTTCCTCATCCTTTGCAACATATTTTTTATTCTATATCGCCGCTTTACCGCATTACACTTTATGTGAATCGGAACACGTGCAGTTCTATTTTAACGTTTTTGGTGTCAGAAGTGAACCCCTGTCTATTCGCAGATCAAAACACCCCATTTTCATGAGGTGTTCAGTTATACTAAATCTACATCATTATGCTTCCATCATCAGCAGTTGGCGGGATAGCGCTTGCAGGCGTTCATGGCAGCTCTTGGTTCTAATCGTATCTCTCTCTGTCATTGCCTTGAACAACTTCTCCAATTCATTATCCACTTCCATTCTGAGCAGCAGCAGTCGGGTCTCTCCCTCATTGGAAATGTACATATCCTCCATCTCCTGCGCTGACAGCACTGGTCCCTTCTGATAAATGACGCGTTGCTTAAAACCGGTAACCTCCACCAGACGAATGACCTCACCGAACAAAATATTCTCCACCAAAATATGATGGTCCTTGACTCTTTTGACAATGGCATGGCCTCGGGTGCTTCCAATCAGCTTTTCCAACCACTCAGCCAGCTTGGCATCGCGGATCACATAATCTCCGGCCAACTTGTAGTGCCCTGTACGCAATTGTTGAAAACGAAGCTTCACCAGCTTGCGCCCGGTTCTTACCGACAGCACCAGGTATGACTCATCCTCGCTCCAGTACAGCGAATACCCTTCCGATATCAAATCCTTGATCAGATTATGGATATGCCGACGGCTAAACCGGAGCTCCAAATTGCAATATTCTACCTCGCAGCCCTTGTTCACGGCATTCCCTCCTTTTTCAAGTCCGATTCAAGAAGTCCGGCTACAGCAAGCCTGCGGCTTTCCCGCTTGATCTTCCCTTGCTCTATTTTATACTTCATTTTATGTAAGGGTACTTGGTTATTTGACCTATTTTTATGAGTAACAACGCACAATCCTACTTTTGCCTTATGCGCTTGTCCCAAACCCGGCCTAAAGTCGGCCAAGCCTGCTGACGTTATGCTATAATCGGACATATTACGCCACACGAAATGGCTTAACCCAGTTACAGGAGGAAAAGGTATGACGTTCAATGGATTTACAGTAAAGGACTTTGATGTTTTTGAAATACCGGGGCTGGAGCCTCGCATGG
This sequence comes from Paenibacillus sp. FSL R10-2782, assembly GCF_038592985.1. Taxonomy (NCBI): domain Bacteria; kingdom Bacillati; phylum Bacillota; class Bacilli; order Caryophanales; family Paenibacillaceae; genus Paenibacillus; species Paenibacillus sp. FSL R10-2782. The sequence continues at coordinate 3,405,867 of NZ_CP151951.1, forward strand.
AGGTACTGATTGAACAGGTTCGACCCAAACTGGAAGCGATTGGTGCGGATTTGGCTCCTTTCCTGACGGACTTGTGTGGCGAGCCTATGCACGTTCACGTTGCAAAGCATGCACGGCGCAAAGTAAATCCGCCCAAGGATTCCTGGGTAGCTTGGGCGGCAAACAAGCGTGGATATAAGGCGTTGCCGCATTTTGAGGTAGGGATGTTTTCTTCTCATCTGTTCATCATTTTCGCAATTATTTATGAAAGCCCCAACAAAACCACGTTTGCCCAGGCACTCAAAGCCAATCTGAGCGATGTCCGCACTAGCCTACCTGAGCATTTTTACTGGTCCATGGATCATATGGCCCCGGAAGGTACGGAGCAAAAACAAATGGATGAGAAGAATTTTCAAACGATCATTGACAAGCTGCAGCAGGTTAAAAAAGCCGAGGTCATGTGTGGTATCCGTATTGACCGGGACGACCTGCTCGTCGGTGACGGGGCTGCGCTGCTACAGACGGTGCGTTCCACTTTTGAGCGTTTGCTGCCGCTGTACCGAATGGCTTTTCCGAAAGAGTAACCGGCCTTAGCTAATCAAGCTGCTAATCAGGCTTCAGCCGTCTTTCTGCGCGGATTACGTGCCAAAGCCAGATGACAGCCGAACATGAGCAGCATTACAACTCCGCTGATGATAAATGGAGCTGTGTGTCCTGCACGGTCCCACAGCACTCCTGAAACGAGCGGACCGATGACCATACCTGAACCTTGGAGTGTCAGAAAAAAGCCCCATATCGTCGCTCGCTCGCTTTCTGGGATCAATTTGGCGAGGAACGTGTTCCATGCAGGCAAAATGAGCGCATACCCCAAGCCAATGAGGGCTACGGATACAAACACAAGCGGAATGGATCGGACGGCGGAAAAGAAAAACAGCGTAATGCCGGCAAGTAAAAAACCAGCGTGCAGAAAGTATTCTGTTCCGAGCCGATCCACTAGCTTTCCGCAAGGAATAAGCGCCAGCACCGTCACCCCGCCGCCCGCGATCAAAAATACACTGTACAGATTCGGCGAAATGCCGAGGTCTGTCCGGGCGTACAGCGTTAATACTGGGCTGATCAGACCGATAACAAACGACTGCAAAAACAGCGCCGGGTAAATTAACGGGTTTACATCAAGTTTTGTTTTGAGAGAGTTGAGCGTTTCCTTGATTCCTACCAGTAGCTGCTGCTTTTGCTTCGCGAGACCGTCGGAGGACACCAAGGCGCTCCGTTGCAGCGCTCCTTTGTCAGCAGATTTTTTGCGTCCAGGCAGCAAAAGGGAGACCAGCAATAACACAATGCTGCATCCTGTCAAAATCATAAACACCATTCCGTAGGAATGACCATAATGTGCCATAGCGAAATTCATAACAAGCGGCCCCATTCCAGTTCCGCCCATGGACGCAATTTCCAATGTGCCCATCGCCGCACCATTGCTGTTATTTGGCCCGGACATTTCAGTCGTTCCAGTCATGACACAAGGCCAGAGCGGAGAAGTGCCCAGACCGAGCAGCAGACAGGCGACTACGAGCCACACTGGCTCTGTGAGCACGCTTAGCATGATCACCGCTACAAGTGTAAACAGCAACGCGGACGACATCGTTCCCCGGTAGCCGAGCCGTTCAGCTATCCAGCCTGCCGGTGCCCGGAACGCATTGTCGCCAAAATACTGGAGCGAAAAGGCCAGACCGATGATTCCGGCTGACAGTCCGAGCGTTTCTCCCATATATACCGGAAGGATAGCTACCAGAAGAGATCCCTTCATAAATTCAACCAGAAATACCAGTACCCATAATTCCGCAAAAAAGGGAGACCATAACCGCCGAGGATTTTTTTCTCTTCCGATTTGCTTCATCTGTCCCACATCCTCTATCTTCGTTTTTTCGTCATGAAGTCCGGGCTGTCCCCATGCTCCTCTCATTCACAAATAAAAGCACCATCAACCGCTTGCAATCCTACTTCAAACTGCTATACTCAATTTTGTTCTATTATCACTTGCCAGGATTGTCGAAATCCTGCACGAAAGGTTGTGACAACACTAATGAATCAAAGCAACACCCCGCTTTTTACTGCTTTGAAAAAGCACGCTCAGAGCAACCCGGTTCAATTTCACATCCCAGGTCATAAAAAGGGAGTGGGCGCAGATCCGGAATTTCGCGAATTTATGGGGGATAATGCCTTTTCCATAGATATGATCAACATTGCTCCATTGGACGATCTGCATCAACCTACGGGTGTCATCGAAGAAGCCCAAAAGCTTGCGGCAGAGGCCTACGGAGCAGATTATACTTACTACAGCGTACAGGGTACAAGTGGTGCTATCATTACTATGATTATGTCCATCTGCTTGCCGGGTGATAAAATTATTGTACCCCGAAATGTACACAAATCTATAATGTCTGCCATTATATTGTCTGGAGCAAAGCCTGTATTCGTATCTCCGGTCAGTGATGAAAATCTTGGTATTCACCACGGGATTACAACCAAGTCCGTACGCCGGGCACTGGAACGCCATCCTGACGCCAAGGGCGTCCTCGTCATCAACCCGACATATTACGGTGTGTGCGCCGATTTGAAAGAAATTGTTGATCTCGCTCACAGCTATAATGTGCCGGTCCTGGTCGATGAGGCCCACGGTGTACTCATTCATTTTCATCCTGATCTGCCAATGTCCGCCATGGAAGCGGGAGCAGATATGTCAGCTACAAGCGTCCACAAGCTGGGCGGTTCCTTGACACAAAGCTCCATTCTGAATGTGAATACCAAAAACGGATACGTCAATCCGCAACGTGTGCAGACGATTTTCAGTATGCTGACAACGACTTCCACTTCCTATATCCTGTTGGCTTCTCTGGACACATCACGCCGCAATCTGGCTCTTAACGGCCACGAAATAGCACAACGTGCGCTTGATTTGGCTGAATATTGCCGTGCAGAGGTCAACAAGATTGAAGGACTATATTGCTTCGGCAGTGAAATCCTTGGTACAGAGGCTACCTATGATTATGACGCGACCAAAATCACCATTCATATTCGTCATCTAGGTCTTACTGGGTACGATGTAGAAAATTGGCTGAGAGACCATTACAATATCGAGGTTGAGCTTAGCGATATGTACAATATTCTCTGTCTGGTGACCCCTGGGGATACGAAAGAGGACATTGAGATTTTGTTGAAGGCTCTGCGCGAGCTGGCCGCTATTCATTACTCTACAGGTCAGCTACATGAGCTGATTGTGAAAATACCGGAAATTCCGCAACTTTCACTCATTCCGCGAGACGCTTTTTATGGAGATACTGAAGTGGTGCCATTCAAAGAATCTGCGGGACGCATTATTGCAGAATTCATTTATGTATATCCACCAGGTATTCCGATCCTGCTGCCGGGCGAAGTGATCTCACAGGACAATATTGATTATATTGTCGATCATGTGGAAGTAGGCCTGCCTGTTAAAGGGCCTGAGGATCGAACGGTACATCAAGTGAAGGTTATCGTCGAAACGGACGCTATTTCCTAACACTCCTGAGCCGTAACAAGCTCGGAAAATCTTGTAAGCATCTTAAAAGCTTAACAAAAAAAGCCCCCGTTTGGGGGCTTTCTCATTAGCTTACAAAGTTGTAACAGCCAATAGAACCAATGTTATTCGTATTGAGCAACCAGTTCGCTGTATGCCTCTTCTACACGTTTCCATTCATCTTCGTCCTCAATATTGTAAAGCACCATTTCCTCGTTTTCTTCTTCCATACGAAGAATAATGCCGTCTGCTTCAGGATTGCCACGCTCCAGCAGGAGAGCGTAAACGTGATTTTCTACGTCAAAGGTCTCTACCAGCACCATTTCTACATCTTTGCCATTTTCATCAGTTAGCGTAAGAACCATTTCTTCATGTTCGTGGTCATGATCGTGGTTGCAGGCTTCACCGTGTTCATGTTTGTGATCACTCATGGAAATACCTACCTTCAAATTGTTTTATTTTCCCCCGTATCGTAACATGATCAAGGGTACAGGTCAATTTGTGGTATGCCTAATTTATCGCTGTAATGACTTTTTCGGACACCAGTGTATAGCTGCCGTCTTTGCTTTCTTTAATGTAGAAACCGACTCGATAATTTCCTGCTGTTTTAAAATCATACGTAAAGTCGTTTGTACGGAACCAAAAGTTATCCTTTTGTGCTCCACTGATATCCTGGGACTGAATATCTTTCACATTACCCGTTGGGTCGGTAATCGCTACCTTCACTCCGGAGATATCCGCTTTCAGCGTATCAATCTGACTGAATACATTGAATTTCACTTTGTTGCCTTTATTCACGTTGCCGAACACCGTATCCCCCTTGAACAAGAACATGTGTACATTGGGTTGGTCGAAAACAACTTTTCCACCGGACGGATCAAAACTGACAATCCCGTTAAAATCCCGAATAGGAACATATGTTTTGCCATCAATGACAACCGCGCCATCCTTCGACACCTCACCGTTAATAATCAGCTTTACTTGGTCCTTGGCGGATTCCGCCGAAATAACGGTCCCTCCCATTATCGAAAAGGCCATTACTAGGGCCATAACTTTTCTCCATTTCATCGCTAGATATCCCTCCATCATGATCTGTTAAATAACTTCTGTCTTACATTTATACCTAGCTCAGTTCCACAAGTTGCGCTAGGCATCAGAAATTGTCCAAAGTTTTTGATATGGAGTAAATCTTTAATTACTAATCGTATAGATGGTAAGATACGACTGTAGAGGATTTATACACATTTAGCCAGGAGGGTGAAATACGAATGAGCCTAACCATACAAATGCTGGGCACAGGCAGTGCCTTTGCCAAAAAATATTACAACAATAACGCATTGCTGGACAGCGGAGAAGGCAAGCTGCTAATCGACTGTGGAACAACCGCTTCGCTGGCTCTTCACCAAATGGGCGTCCCATTGCCCGAAATTGACGCCATTCTAATCACCCATATTCACGCCGATCATGTCGGAGGTCTGGAAGAGTTTGGCTTTCAATTGAATATCCTTCATGGTCGCAAACCTGTGCTTTGTATCGCAGAGCCGCTAATTCATCTATTGTGGGAAAATACACTTAAGGGCGGGATGTCACAGCAAGGCATGGTTGACAAGCTGGAGGATGTGTTTGAGGTAAATGTGCTGACGCCTGGTGAATCCACCAACCTAGTATCCGGCATCAAAGTTGAACTCATTCCTACTCGTCATATCCCCGGTAAAGACAGCTACTCCCTGTTCATTAATGACCGTCTTTTTTATAGTGCGGATATGACCTTTGATCCAGGCCTGCTGAATCAACTGGTACACGAGCGGGGCTGTCGCAGCATTTTGCATGAGGTTCAATTACAGGGTGCAGGAGAAGTCCATACGACGTTGGACGAGTTGCTCAGCTTGCCAATCCCGCTTCAAGAGCAGATTCATCTTATGCACTATAGTGACGATATGGAGCAATTCAAGGAAAAAGCTGGAGTCATGTCCTTTCTGGAGCAGCAGCGCGTATACAACATTGTGGAGCTGGAACGCACAGAGCAAAAATAATACTGGATTCAAAGTGAGAAAGCAAAAAGCCGCCGGGTTTCCAACTGGAAAAGAACCTGGCGGCTTTGCCATATACTTGCGTGTAATTATGTGCTTAGTGATAGATGCTTGAAATGAACGTCAGAACAACGGCAATTGATCCAAATTATTCGTAGGATCTCCATCAGCATCGCCACGAATCCGTTTGCTTCCGTCCTTGGCTTTGAATACATTGACCCCGGCAATCGAGCCTGCTTCAATTTCATTCAGAGCCTGACTGTAATCCAAAACTCGTCCGGTAGATGTCTGAAATGACGTCAGATCACCATCACCGTTTTTACGTACTGCCGTAATTTGTTCCCGTTCTGCATTAGCCATGCTGCATCGCTCCTTATCCATAGTGTAGTGGAGGAACTTTTACTAGCATGCACCCTATACAGAATTATATGCATCTTTGGGCTGCCGGCTACAGCTTTTTGCGCATGCGTACATGTGGAATCCCGGCATCGTTGAAAGGTTCTTCCGAAATCGTCTCGTAACCGAGCTTCTCGTAAAACTTTTCAGCTTGACATTGAGCATCCAGTAGCGAATGCCGCAGCCCCAGCTCCCGTGCGCGTTCCTCCAGAGCCAGCAGTAATATACGTCCGTAACCTCCGGAGCGATGCTCCTTGAGAACTGCAATACGTTGCATTTTAGCTGTATCTTCCTCATAATAGGTCAAGCGTCCCGTTGCCACCATCTCACCATGATCAGAGATCAACAAATGATGTGCAGTATCCCCCAGCTTGTCAAAATGGTCAATTTCAATATCGGCAGGAACTTTCTGCTCCTCGACAAACACCTTGGTACGGATTAATATCGCTGCCTGTAGCTGTTCTTCTGTCGTCACACTAATAATTTCTGCGGCCATCATCCGCCCCCCCTTATCACTGCTTCAATTTGCGAACCCACTAAATTTGAATTATATATATAAATGGTAATGAAGTACAAGCTTATTTCTATTTTTCTACTTTACAATTATGGTTAATACATGATATTATCTAATAACCGAAGGACGGTAGCTCAGCGGGAGAGCATTATCTTGACAGGGTAAGGGTCATGGGTTCGATCCCCATCCGTCCTATACGTCAAAAGCCTTGATACTCAAGGCTTTTTTATTTGCCTGAAAATAAAAAAATCTCATAGTTAGAACTCCAAGTGACTTATTGTGTATATCCCCCTTCTCTCTTCTTCATTCACTTTATCCACCTGTTATAAAAATCTCTTCCTATCTATGAAAATGAAATAAATTCTATTCCTGATTGAAAGAGCCACTCATCTCCACAGTAGCTTTGCCGTGACAAAATTTACATTTTATAAAATTTATTGAAAATATAATGAAAATTAAATGATGTTTTCAAATAATAATGATTGAAAAACTTTTTCATTTCCATAAAATTTCTTATGTAAACACTTATATAACTATTTTTCACACAACATACTTGTTCACTTGGTTTAAAATAAGGCGTATACTGGTTCACGAATTGTTCAAGTTTTAACTAAATGTAATTTTCTAGAAAGAAGGAATTAGAAATGCGTGCTTTTCAATTGACTGAAGATGGTTCTATCGAAACCAAATTAACTGGAAAGGAATTGCTGGCTAATCCATTGCTGAATAAAGGAGTGGCTTTTACTCTTGAAGAACGGCAGCAGCTTGGACTTGACGGTCTCCTTCCTCCTACCATATTGACCATTGAGGAACAGGTTCAACGGGTTTACGAGCAATTTCAGAGCCAACCGGATGATTTGCGTAAAAATATCGCGTTAAACGATCTGTTTAACCGGAATACAGTCCTATACTATCGCTTGCTCTCCGAGCACCTAAGCGAAATGCTTCCGATTGTTTATACTCCAACGGTCGGTCAGGCTATACAGGAATACAGTCATGAATACCACAAACCCGGCGGTATGTATCTATCTATTGATAACCTTTCCGCCATTAAAGAAGCTTTTAAAAATTTGGACCTGGACCCTGAGGATATTGACCTCATCGTAGCCACGGATTCCGAAAGTATTCTGGGAATCGGGGACTGGGGAGTTGGTGGAATTAATATCTCCATCGGTAAGCTTGCTGTATATACTGCCGCTGCCGGTATTGATCCTAGCCGGGTGCTGGCAGTTGTTCTTGATGCAGGTACGAACAACGAAAAACTATTGGAAGATCCTTTATACATGGGGAACCGTCACAAGCGTGTTCGCGGAGAACAATATGACCAATTTATTGACACCTATGTTCAGACTGCACTGTCTTATTTTCCGAATGCGCTACTGCACTGGGAAGACCTGGGCAATATCAACGCCCGGAACATTATCAATAAATACGGAAGCAGTATTTTGACATTTAATGATGATATTCAAGGCACTGGTGCAGTTACGCTCGCAGGTGTTATGTCTGGTGTCAAACTGTCTGGAGTCCCACTGAGCAAGCATCGAGTTTTGGTCTTTGGTCCAGGAGCCGCTGGTATCGGTAATGCAGATCAAATTAGTGCAGCCATGATGCTGGAAGGACTATCGGAAACCGAAGCAAGAAGTAACTTCTGGGCTTATGATTACCGCGGTCTGCTTACTAATGAAACAGAAGGACTTTTCCCATTCCAGGTTCCTTATGTACGGGACGCCGCAGAATGTCGTGATTGGGAACGTGTGGAGGACGGCAAAATTCCACTTCTTGAAGCCATTCGCCGGGTGAAACCAACCATTTTGATCGGAACCTCCGGTGTTACCGGAGCATTTAGTGAGGAAATCGTTAAAGAAATGGCAAAGCATACAGAACGTCCTATTATTATGCCTATGTCTAATCCGACTCCACTGGCTGAAGCAACTCCAGAAGACTTGATCCACTGGACTGAAGGAAAAGCATTGATTGCAACAGGCAGCCCTTTTGAACCGGTAACCTATAATCATGTTAAGTTTGAAATTGGACAATCCAATAATGCTTTCGTGTTCCCCGGTCTTGGACTTGGCGCGATTGTAGTGAAATCCAAAATCATCACAGACAGCATGTTCGCCGCCGCTGCCCATGCAGTAGCCGATAGGGTCGATTTGTCTCAGCCTGGAGCTTCCCTGCTGCCGAAAATCAACGAGTTGCGTGAAGTATCTGTAGCTGTAGCTGTAGCTGTTGCGGAGGCTGCGGTCCAGGATGGCGTAGCACGTCACCAGCCCGATGATATCCGCCAAGCGGTTCGGGATGCAATGTGGGACTGCAAGTATAGACCGATCAAACAGAATGGCAATGCAACGGTCCTGGTTTAAGATTAGCGATCAACGACAGGTTGTACTTGCTTACAAGCAAAGTAATTATTGATTACCCGATGTCCGCCAGTCATTTGGCGGACATCTTCATTATTGGAGGCGACATCATGGCTACAGGTCATATTTTCATCATTTAGTTCCTATTTTCTTTGTCATTTTAATTGGTTATTTTGCAGGCTTGTTAAAGCATTTAACCCTGTTTCTTAGGATTATCGGCTTTTATATCGTATTGTTCGTAGGGTATCGCTTAATAGCCAAAAAAGCTCTAGCCGCATCTGCATTTGTCATCAGCTCAGTATTGTCGCTTATTTCCCTCCCCTTGCTCATTTCATTGCTTATTATTTAAGGGACAGAATTTTTTTCTATAAGCCTCGACGTGATGCATACATATACATGACCTTAGGGTGCCCATCTGTTACTTAATCTCTTATTTTTTAAATATTGTCCAAACAATAAAATGAATTATTCATGCAGACAAACGGTGGTTCCACAATGTTATTTAGATGTAAGCCACCGCTTTTTATTATAGATAATCCCATTTTTTCTATATGAAAATGAAAATAATATTTGTCGGTTTTTGTCACTATATTTCACTAATATGTAACCGATATTCTCCAAATTTAATAAATACCTAACATTTAGAAAGCAAATTGACGAAGTATATAAGAGATAGGTTGTAAATTAAAAATAATTTTAAATTAAAGGAGAAGAAGCACGTGAAAAATTTGAAGTGGAGCACTATGTCCTTTTTTGGCAAAAATCTATTAATTTCTTTTATCAACATCGTATTAATAGGTACTATTCTCATTACATCCAGCTACATACTCCAAAAGAATATTCTGACCACACAGTTGCAAGACCAGGTTAAGGTGTTAACCAAAAAATGGGCAAATGATGTTGACAAAGCAAAATTTCAACAAGCGCTAAACGAAAAAGATTATAACGGTCCTGTTCAGCAGGAATTGCGTACATTTCTCGATTCTATTCACACACTCTATCCTAATGTTGCCCAAGCTTACATATTTGGCACAGAGCTAAAAGAAGGGAATCAAACCTCTGTTATTAGCATTCCCACAAATCTGGTTCAATCTTTCCAAGACTCAAAGCTGAATATAGGGGGAATGTACACGCTCCCTAATGAAATCACAAAAACTGTAAATGAAATGCTTCAATCCAAGCTACCGGCGCTGAGCAACTTTTACACTGATGATTTTGGTACTTGGACTACCATTGCTTATCCTCTTACTGATGATAGCGGTCAAATTACAAGTGCCATTTTCTTTGACGTAGACGCAAGTTCTGTACCTGCCGGACTTCAAAAGCTGCTTATATATGGTGTTTCATTGCTCATTCTGTTCCTTGCTATTTTCTTAACCATTCAATATGTGCTGGTAAAACGTACCCTTTCCCCGATTCGCAGCTTGATGAAGGGCATTGATGAAGTGAGCGAGGGAAATCTGAATGTTAGCATCAAAACAGGCCAGGATGATCTTGGCATTATCAATCAAAAGTTTAATACCATGATCAAACGTATTAACGATACGATGGTAAAAGTACAGGATACGACGCAAGAGGTTACAGGATCAGCTCAGGAATTGCTAAGTATTAGCGAGAAAAACAGTGCGAATACGAACATCATTAACAGCAATATTCAGGAAATAACCCAAGGACTTGAATCCCAGGATCACGCTGCGCTTGAAAGCTCCCGGGCTATGAATGAAATGTCTACGGTTATCCAAACCATTGCTGAAAGCTCATCTTCCGTAGCAGATCAAGCTTATTCCATGGAAAAACGCTCGGTAGAAGGCAACCAGGTAGCCCAAAAGCTATCTACTCAAATGGATTCTATCTCCACTACAATTGAAAGAACAGTTGATTCCGTTAATGCGCTACAGAACCGATCTAACGAAATCAGTAATATTGTAAGCATCATTACAGGCATTGCCAGCCAAACCAATCTGCTCGCACTGAATGCCTCCATTGAGGCCGCCAGAGTAGGTGAGGAAGGTAAAGGTTTTGCAGTAGTAGCAGGAGAAGTGCGTAATTTGGCTGAGCAATCTCAAGAATCCGCTAGACAAATTACCGAGCTTATTGGAGAAATTCAAAAGGAAATTGAACAAACAGTAGAAGGAATGAGTCTAGGCTCGAAGGAAGTTCAAATCGGGCTGGAAGTCACACGCCAGACGGGCGAAATGTTCTCGGAGATTTTGAATGCGGCCAATAATGTATCGTCACAAATTCAGGAGGTATCCAGTGCGACGGAGCAGATTTCAGCCAGCACGCAGGAAATGTCAGCAACCTCTGACGAGCTGTCTTCCACAGTAAGCAAAACAGCGGACAGCAGTAAACAAATTGAGCACACCATTGGAGAACAGGCTGAGTCGATGGCTTCTATCGTCAAAGCTTCCGACAAGCTTACCTTGATGTCCGAGGAGTTAGGAGAGCTTATTTCATTCTTCAAGGTAAATCGGAAATCCTAACGATCTACCTTCAATAAACCAACGAAAACAAAGAACCTCTATTCTGCATATTGTGCGGATTAGAGGTTCTTTGACATACTCTTACGTACTCTAGTTTATAAAGCCTTCCAGCGCTGAGGTTGGCTTACCGTCAGCCTGCCAAGCACCTTTGTTATAGCCCTGATTATAACCTGGGGTTGCAGTCGGCTCCCAATAAAATACTCCCAAGCCTCTGCCGCCCGCGATACTACGAACCTTCGTTTTGATGTCGGCAATAAATGCCTTGGAGGTTGCAGGTTCATTATATTCCATTCCGATTTCACTGATAACAATACCTTTGCCGTATTTTGCAATGAGATCATTGGCATTGGTAATCGTCTGGTTCACTTTTCCCTGCCAGTTCGAAGGAGACGGATACAGAGAAAACCCGATGAGGTCAAACTGAGCTCCATTGTCAATCAAGCCGCCAATATTCCAGGCTAAGGTGGAGCCATTATCTCCGTTTGCCAGGTGTACGATCGTTTTAGTACTGCTGCTTACCGATTTTACAGCATTATTCCCTGTATTGATGAGCCAGGCGTAGTTTTTCATGTTCACTGAGGCTTTGCCGTCTTCCCAGAGCATTCCATTGTTCGTTTCATTGCCGATTTGCACCCAATCCGGGGTTACCCCCTTGCTTTTCATCGTGTTCATAACATAAACCGTATGAGACCAGACCGCATCCATAAGTTGCGTAAATGTAAGATTTCGCCACGCATAAGGTTTGTTCTGCTGTCCGGGATCAGCCCATGAATCGCTGTAGTGCAGCGTCAGCATGACGCTCATACCCAATTTTTTAGCTCGCTGCGCCAGTTCTGCTGCCTTTTCGGCATTCATGTATCCGCTTCCATAATCTTTCATGTCAGGGTTTACCCACACCCGGATACGCACCGAATTGATCTGATAATCGTCCCGCAAAATTTGCAGTACATCTCGGCGAACCCCTTTTTTATCCTTCCAGGTCATACCTTGCGCTTCCATTCCTGCTACCCAGCTTATATCTGCTCCTTTGGCAAAAGCAGGGGCGGCCGAGACCGCACCTAATCCCGCAGAGCCAAATGGATACAAAAAGCTGGATAACAAGATCAACATCGCAAATACCATAGTCCGTTTACTTGTTTTCATAAGTCATCCCCCATCTGAATTGTGTACACCCCACTGTCTCTGACAAATCGATCCGAATCCCTCACTTGGGAAAACGACAGCCATCACACTCTATACTATTTCCGATTTGCTCCGCTCTGTCTTTAATACCTTAACAGTATAGGCATCCAATCGAACCTTTCCATCTTCCACCACATGATTTTCGAGCATATCCGCATAAATATGTCTATCCAGCCGAATCTCTTGTGGCTCATGAGTGAAATTCAGTATGAAAATATAGTCATGAACTCCATCGGTACGAATCGCCGTATTCACTCCATGCGGCAATTGAACATTGAGCGCTTTACTAATTCCTGCGCCATCAATTAAACTTTTGTAAAAATGACTGTGAAATGATCCGGTGTTGCGTGAGGCGATATAATAAGCTTTTCCCTGTCCCAAGCGATTCACCGTCAAGGCTGGGCGTCCTGCATAAAAGTCTGAACCGTATACAGCTAGTACCTCTGCCCCTTCCGTATGAATGAGATCGCACAATTCCACAGCTTCATACTCACCATGCAGATCCAACTCATTGCCTTCAACTGGCAAAATATGATTACGGTCGTGATCATGCAGCGCGTCAATCTCTTCCGACCAGATCCCAAGCGTCTTACGAAGCGGTCCCGGAAAGCCTCCAAGGAAGCACAAATCATGTTCATCCACGATACCTGACCAATAAGTTGCTACAAAAATGCCACCGCTTTCAACAAACTTTTGGATTCGTTCGCCCACACCGCTGCGCACCATATATAGCATTGGAGCTACCACAAGTTTGTATTTGGAAAAATCTGCATCCATATGAATGACATCTACAGGCACACCCTGCTCCCACAAAGCCAAATAATGTGCTTCGGCGGTGTCCTCATATTTCACACCTTTATTTCGCGGCCCTTGTGAATCATTGACCGCCCAGCGGTTCTCCCAGTCAAAAATAACTGCGGTCTCCGCAGGCACTGATGTACCGATAACTTTCTCCAGTTTTTCCAGCGCAATACCGACTTCTGTCACATCCCCGAATACCCGAGTGTGCTCATGTCCAACATGATCGACGACTGCACCGTGCAGCTTTTCACTCGAACCGCGACTTTTCCGCCACTGAAAATATTGAACTGTGTCTGACCCGTGTGCCACAGCCTGTAAAGACGATAGCAGATGCATTCCCGGTCGCTTCAGCTTGCTAACATCTTGCCAGTTCGTCAAACTCGGCGTACTCTCCATTAGCATCCAAGGCTTGCCTCCCTTGATTGAGCGAATAATATCATGCATCATAGCCACCTTCGCTGCTTGACGACTCTCATCACCTCCCCTATCATGCCACGTCGGATAACTGTCCCAGGATATCACATCCAGCAAATCGGCAAACTTCCAGTAATTCAGTCCTTCAAAAAACTCCATAAGATTGGTCGTAACCGGAATTTCCGGGTTGGCTGCCTTGAGCGGTACAATCTCATTTTCAATAAAATCTGCGGTCTGATCGGTCACGAAGCGTCTCCAGTCCAAATTCATAGCATGGACTTGTGTTTCACCGTGAGGGGCCGGAGACTCGATTTGGCTCCAATCCGTAACCGTGTGACTCCAAAAGGTCGACCACCATGCGTGATTAAGCTTATCCAGCGTACCGTATTTATCCTTCACCCAAACACGAAATGCCTCCTGACAATAATCACAGTGACAATCCCCCCCAAATTCATTGGAAATATGCCAACCGATGACAGCCGGATGATTTGCATAACGCTCAGCCAGCTTCGTATTCATGATACGTACTTTTTCCCGGTAGACAGGCGACGTAGAACAGTGATTATGACGAAACCCGTGCAAGTTACGGACACGGTTAGCCTCCACACGCAGTACCTCTGGATATTTTTGCGACATCCAGGCCGGTCTTGCTCCACTAGGAGTAGCCAAAAACGCATAGATCCCGTTCTCAGCAAACGAATCCAGGATACGGTCCAGCCATTCGAACGTGAATACGCCTTCCTCAGGCTCCAATGCCACCCAGGAAAAAATACCTACGGACATCACGTTACATTTAGCCAGTTTCATCAGACGAATATCCTCTTTTAGCACCTCGGGATAATGCTGCCATTGCTCTGGGTTATAATCCGCCCCATGCAGCATACGTGGAACTCGCTCACTGATTGGCGGGTATTTGATTATGTTTTGCTGTAACACTATAAATCATCTCCTTTTAATCAATGCGGTTTACTCTTTGACAGAACCAAGCGTCATACCTTTAACAAAATACTTTTGTAAAAATGGATATACAATCAGAATAGGCGCTGCACCAATAAAAATTTGCGCTGCATTCACTGTCGTTTGCGAAAGCAACTCCATCTCTTTGGGACTCATACTCATAGAACTCATATCCTTCTGAATGATTACCGTTTGCAGGAATGTAGCCAATGGATAATCCTTAGCATTGCTCAAATAAAGCAGGCCGTCAAACCATGAGTTCCAGTGAAATACCATACTAAACAAAGCAATCGTCGCAATAGATGGCAGGGATATCGGCAAAAATATACTAAACAAGGTCCGAAAATGACCTGCCCCGTCAATCAGTGCGGCCTCCTCCATCTCTTTGGGTATTCCTCTAAAAAAGTTCAACATGAGGATTACCAGAAATGTATTGACCGCTCCTGGCAAAACAAGAACCCAAAAGCTGTCCATTAGATGAATCTTTTGAATAACCATATAGAATGGAACCAGGCCACCGTTAAAAACCATACTGAATACGAATAGCCATGAATAAACGTTTCGACTACGGAACACAGATGTTTCCTTCGAAAGTGGATAAGCAGCTAAGAAGGTAATGAGTAGCGTCAAGCCAGTTCCCAGCACGGTCCGGAGAACAGAGATCCAGATAGAGTGCAGAAAAATAGGATTATTCATCGTCTTCTTGTAGGCTTCTAATGAAAATTGCACCGGCCACAGTCCAACGAGATTGGCATCTGCTGCTGATTTGGCACTAAATGATACCGCCAATACATGAATCAGCGGAACGATACACATGATGGATAAAAACACAAGCAAACAAATATTAAACACATTGAAGATGCGATATGCCGTTGTTTTATGATACATGACTCTCCCTCTTTCAGCCTCGTGGAATCAAAATATGCGGTAGCCTGCCCATTTGTAAGCAAGTCGATAAGATATCAGAATAAGAACCATACTAATAACGGATTTGAACAACCCGATGGCGGTAGCAAAGCCCATTTCCCCATTAATTAAGGCTGTCCGGTAGACGAACGTGTCAATAATATCGCCTTTTTGGTATACCAACGGATTATAAAGGTTAAAAATCTGGTCAAAACCGGCATTCAGGACATTGCCGAGTGCAAGCGTACCGACAACCACCACCATAGGAATCAGCGAAGGTACAGTAATGTGTAGCGTCTGTCTCCAGCGGCTTGCCCCATCCATCTCGGATGCTTCGTACAACGAAGGATTAATGCCCGCCAATGCGGCGAGAAATACGATGGTGTTGTAGCCAAACTCCTTCCATATATCCGACACAATGACAGTAAAGCGAAACCAGTTATTATCTCCTAGAAAAAAAATGGGCTGGATCCCGAAACTCCCGAGAATACGGTTCATAAATCCATCTGTAGCCAACAGATCAACCAAAATCCCACCCAAGATTACCCACGACAGAAAGTGTGGCAGGTAGACCAGTGTCTGAATGGAACGCTGAAGTCCAACCTTGCGGATTTCATTGAGAAGTATAGCAAAAACAAACGGAATCAGTAGATTGAAAAACATCTTTAATACTGCGATAATGAGCGTATTCCAGACGACCTGAAGACTGTCTTCCCTTTGAAACAAAAATCGAAAATTGTCTAGTCCAACCCACTCGGAACCGGTTATGCCGAGCCAAGGCTTGTAATTTTGAAAGGCCATCACAATGCCGCCCATCGGAATGTAGCTAAATACAATTAAGAAAATGATGGCTGGCAGCAGCATAATATGAAATGGCCACGTACGTTGCAGACTTCTCATTGCAGTTCCTCCTGTAACTCTCATGTTATACTTCAATTATAGAGACGTTTCCGCTGTCCCGACAGTTCAAAAAACCAACATACATGGCACAAAAGCAATCATTTTTTAGTCTCACCATGGGAGTGAAAGTATATCTCGTATTCATAAAGATAACGCATTCATTTCTAATTGCTTCTGGTAATCTGTATTAAAAAGGCTGCCCGTTTGGGCAGCCTTTCTACCAGTTTTAACTGTTACTACTTTTCAATGCTTTTATACCATTCGTTCACTTCATTTGTAATTTGTTCGCCTCCGGCAGTCTTCCACGTCTGCACGAAGGTGTCAAAGGCCGAAATCGGCTGTTTACCATAAATAATTTCATTGAAGGTCTGGTTTTCGATTTTGTCCAGATAGTCCTTTTTGGCCTTCATCGTTGGGGTAGTAGGCCCCGTGAACTGATCCTTCATGGAGATGTCCTTTTGTTCCATCAACACCTTGGCAGCCGCAGGAGTATCTTTCCCGTAATTAACCATTACATCCTTCTCTAGACGGGTCTTCGCTTCCCCGCCGTTAGCCAAGCTTAACAAAGCTTTCATTTGGGCATCAGGTATACGCGCACCATCACGAACCAGCAAATAACGAACAGAGTTTACATAACCTCCTGCTATTTTGTCGATAGGCAACAGCTTTCCACTCGCATCCAAATCATAGTCGTAGCCTTTAAACATCCCGTTCGCCAAATCCCCTTCCGGTTTGGCATTTGCAAAGTGATCAAACAGGTAATTTTGGTAGGTGAAAAAAGCTTCAGGATGCTGCATTTGTTTGTTGATCAGTACGACACCATTGGTGTATTGCGTACCGTGCCGCATGGCTTTGTTGTCAGGCCCCACTGGGATCTTGATCGGCTTCCATACAGCGCTCTTCACATTTTTCACCGTATCCTGGAGCGGCCAGCCACTCATCCAGTATGGACCAGGAATCATACCTGCTGTTCCCGCGACTGTGGGTTCTGCCGTCTTATTCTCATCCCATAATGCTGCTTCCTGAGGAATATATCCCTTTTTGAGCCACTCGCTAAGCTTTTGTAAACCCGGCTTCATGCCAGGCTGCACGGAGCCATATTCCAGACTGCCGTTCGTACCTTTGTTCCACTGTTGCGGGAGTGTACCGTATGCCCCGAAAATCCAGGACGGGTCACCCATCCAAGTGTTCATGGACTTTTTGAAACCGATGCTGAGCGGAATAACTTTGTCCGGAGACAATCCATCCGGATTTTTGTTTTTAAAAGCATCCATCACTTTTTCCAGCTCATCCATCGTCTGAGGGGCCTTCATGCCCAGCTTGTCCAGCCAATCCTGTCGTACCCACAACACATAGTCGTGATTATAGGCGAAATCCAGTACAGGAATACCCATTTTTTTGCCATCCCGACTATACTGGTTCCATACGTTCGTATCCTGATTCATCGCTTGCTTCCAGGAATCCGAAGCATACTTATCGAATAACGGACCCGCTTCCGCAAACATGCCGGAATCGATCATATCCTGCGCCAGTTGCTCATTCTCCGTCCCCAGTACAACGACGTCCGGCATCTCCTGACCTGAGGACATAGCCAAACGCAGCTTGGTGGCAAATGCACCATTCGTATCCGTGACAGACCAGAGTGATTTAATATTAATACCGAATTTCTCTTTAGCCCATTTCGTCGCAACGTTATTTTCGATAGATTCACCATTTTTAAATTTTAAGGCGGGATCTACACCCCATACCGTGGAAATTGTGACTTCCGGATTGTATTTTTCTTTGTATACGTTTTCAGTTTTAGCTGTGCTATTGGTATCTCCACCACTCCCTGTACCAGAGCAGCCCACAAGGCCAACTCCTAATACCATAGTTGCGGCGAGCAACGACAACAGCTTTTTTTTCGAATGAACTCGCATATTGTTCCCCCTCAAAAAATCATTTTCTACTCTTTTATTATAAGAGGGCTTTACTACGCAGCCTATGTCACAAAATAAATATTTCTGCACCTTTCCCAACTGATCTTTACTATTCTCTTCTTGGTCTCATCTTTACTGGTCCCGAAATTCATGTGGAGTCATTCCGTAATGCTTTTTGAACATCTTACTGAAATATTGGGGATTCTGATAGCCCAGTTCGGTTGTAATTTCATAAATTTTTTTGTTGGAATACTTGAGTAGATAAAGAGCCCGCTCCATTCTCATTCGGATGATATAATCTCCCAGACCTTCTCCGGTTTCAGCTTTATAGATTTTCGACAAATAGACCGGATGAAGATAAACCTGATCGGCAATCGTCTTAACAGACAGCTCCTGACCTTTATCCTGGAAGATGAGCTCCTGAACCTGTTTGACCACGTAGCTTTTGGCGCTTTGCTCACTTGCAGACCATTCCGATTTCAGCTTGTTCATCATGGAGAATATCCATTCCTTCAGGTTGGAGAACGATTGAACCATTTTCTGCGCATGCAACGGGTCGAAGCCTGTTTGATCCATCTGCGTAATGAAGCGACCTTGCTTGTGTGCCGTGTACATAAAGGCGCTCGTAACCGAGATAAACAGCTCATATAAATGTTCGCGGGTATACCCTGCTTCCTCTATCTTCCCAAATACACGGTTCAGCTTCGCCTCAGCCTCCTCCCATTGCCTAGACTCCAGTAAATGAGTGAGCGTAGGAGGCATGTATAGTCCCTCCAGCGACTTGACCGACCTGTGAGACTGTTCTGTCTGCTCATCCACAAATAGCAACGTATCCGTCTCCTCCTGGTGGTTCCAGTATAAGGATCTTATCGCCGTCTGATATGCCTTAGGCAGCTCCTCCGGGAACATAAACCAACCTGTTACTGTGACGTAAATGTCCCCTTTCAAGTAATTGCTCACATTTTTCCGAAAGGTTTCGATCGTCGCCCGCAAAATACTACTATGCTCGTCCATACTAATTTCTGTTAATCGCTTCATTTCATGCTGTTCTGGGACATCATCTGATCCTTCTTCATGATCCATACCATACTTTTCCCGATTGTTATTCCAATTTGCTTCTATTAATACGATTAAGCAATCATGTGGCGCTTTACAGTGCCAGACGTGAAAATCGGGTGCGAACACTTCTTCAGCAATATTCCCAATCGCATACTCGATTAAGGATATAGAATGATAATCCATATCAGAAAAATGCTTGCCCATCTGAATGAGCAGCATACCTGCGGGGTGTCCCGTACGTAACATAATTTCGTACTGAGATAACCTATCTTCTATCATTTGTGCAGACAAATCACGTCCAAGTACCAAATCGTGCATTAAGTGGGTGCGCAGCACACCAAAATCCGTCCGGCGGTTATACTGTAATTGATGTACCTTGTTAAAAGCCTCCCATTCTTCCTTTAGCGAATCTATGGCAGCTGATACACATTTCATAAACTCTTCATCATCCACCGGTTTTAAAATATAATCAAAAGCCTTAAGCTGAAGTGCCTTTTTAGCATATTCAAAATCGGCATAGCCTGTTAGTAGCAAACATCGGATATGCGGCCATCGTTCGTTTACCTCAACAATCAACTCCAACCCTGTCATGCCAGGCATACGAATATCCGTAACCAGAATATCAATATCATACGCTTCCAGCACATCCACTGCTGCTAATGCGGAAGCCGCTTGATGAACCCTCTCAATACCCAGCGCCTCCCATGGAATCGTAGCCGCCAGGCTTTCTGTTACATAGCTCTCATCATCTACCAGCAATATCTGAACCATCAGGTCCCTCCATTTTAACCATATTCGAATTTGACGAAGGTTTGAGCTTGGTCAAGCTATTCGCCTGCTCTTCTTCTGTTAACACTGGCCATTTTAAAACCGCGCGCAGTCCCCCCAAAGGTGACAATGAGAAGTCCAGTCCGGCGTCTTCCCCAAAATGTAATCGCATTCGTTGATGCACATTCCATAAACCATAGCCGCTTTCCTCTTCTACAGGCTTGTCAAGTGCTGATCTCAGGGATGTTATAGCCTCCCTGCCCAAACCGAGTCCGTTATCATCCACAATCAAGCACATATATAGCCCGATCTGTTCCGTTGTAATGCGGATTATCCCATCCTCTGCTTGAGGTTCTATCCCATGCAGCACCGCATTTTCTACTAGTGGTTGCACTACAAGCAGCGGAATCAGCAGACTGTTGGCCTGTGAAGAAACATGAATTGAAAACGTTAGCCGCGGCATACGCATCTGCTGAATTTTCAAATAATAATGAACAAACTCGATTTCCTCCGATAAAGGTACCAAATCCCGTTCCTGTCTTGTCGTATATCGATAATACTTGGACAAATTATGAGCCATTGCCACGACCGCCTCATGATTACGCAGCTTCGCCATACTTGTAATAAAAGAAAAACAATTATAGAAAAAGTGTGGATTGATTTGTGACTGGAGCTGCTTTAGACGCGATTCCTTCACATGTAGCTTCTCAACATAAACCTTTTCAAACAGCTCCTGAATCTGTCCGACCATCAAATTAAATTGACGAGACAGGAAAGCAAACTCATGACTCCCCTTCGGGCTCAATCGAACAGCATAGTCCCCATCCTTTAATCTCCGAAATGCCCGCACAAGCTGAAGAATTGGCACTTGCACCTGTGAATGAAGCAGATAAGCACCAATGAAGCCTACCAGCAGCAAGCCAATAACGGTTATATAAAATAGTCGATTAGATGTATAAATCGGAGACATCATATCGGACAAAGGCATGTAGTCAATCAAATACCAGCCCGTCGTTTGGGAAAGAACGGCGTGAACAAGGTAGCTCTCTTCTCCAACTTTCACGGTCAGATTATCAACTTCATGTAGTCCCATCTTCTCCAGTTTCGTAATCAGCTTACCTGACAGCTCTTCATTGGCAGTACGATTATAGATCACTCCCACGCCTTTTTTATAATAAAAAGGCTCCTTCCGTCCATCACCTTTGAAGCGGTCAAGCATGTCCTGAATATTGCTGCTGTCAAATTCGACCTTAATAATCGTATTAGCGCTATCCAGATTACCAAGTGAAGAAAACGGGGACAATGTATACAATGAAAATATAAACTGATCCTTCCCATATATCTTTTTTTTAGATACCTGCCAGCCGTTTTTAATCACTTGCGTTAATTCTTTCTGATCATAAAAACTGGCTCCTTTTTCTGATACAACACGTCCAAGCGAAGGTGAATAAATATTCAGACTCGTTCTCCAATTCGATGAGCTTTCTTGAAGTCCAAGCTTGGTTTGGATCCGTTTGACAAGGTTAATGCCATCCAGGTTGAGGGTCTTGTCCTTTAAAAAAATCGCTTGAAAACTGGCTACATCAGGATCATGAATCAGCAGATGCGGCCAGGAGGATATCATTTCAATATTCGTATTTACCTGATTTTGAAAAAAAGTCAACTGGTTATAATTAGACTGATTCAGTTCCTTACGCAACACGTCTGTCGTTGTCTGGTTCGAATAGACATATAGGATTAGCACAGGAATAAGCAATACGATAACGATAGAGACGATTTTAGTATAAAAATTAAATTTTAACATGTGGTCTATACACATCCTCTGCACAAAAAACAGGCATACTTAAATGGTATGCCAGAGCCCTGACCTTCGTTGCCGTCAGTACATACTATACATTATAAATGGTTGGCGGTGATAAAATGTTTGATGCTAAGCAAATGGAATGGTTCAATCAATTATCCGCTGAAGATCTGGCTATTTTAGGTGCCGGCTTCACTACACTAGGTGATTTTTTTGCTTTTTTGGCATTGATTAGAGCCAAGCAGGAGCCTGCTAAGGATAATAATTTTGTGGCTCTGGTTAGGACCAAACAGGAGCCTACTAAGGGAAAAAAAAAGTAACGATACGATCGATCTCATAAGATTATTATTTGACGACAAATTTTACGCGAGTTCCATCCTCAAACTCATCCAGTTGGTGACTGACCCATGATCCTGCCCCACGATTATCCTTAGGAGCTATGTATTTGACATTTGCACCTTTGCCACCTTCTGCGCACATAGCCATCGGCCATTCGTCACGATCGTATCCTTTACGAGTGGGAACTCCTGCAAGCGAATGCTTGCGATTTTGCTCGGCTCCTTCGCGGTCAATTGTGCATATGGATGATTTCCCCGCCTGAATGGCTTCCTTGATATGCTGCGCCGTTTCAGGATAACGACCTGACGGAAATTGCAGCGTAACCTGAGACGATGAAGGCGGGTTCACTCCTGTCGTTTTCGTAAGAAGATTGCCACCTTCAAACCAATACACGCCAGCAGCTAGCAGCACTAGAGTTATAAAACTTAACAGCTTTTTCTTCAATTTCCCTCTTCCCTCCAAGCTATTCCAGTGGATAACCTTCAATCAAGGAAATCCCCGAACTTTATTTTTCTATAGCATACCCGACTCAATGAGATATCCAGCGGACAAACCCGAAGAAGGCACACCACAGGAGAAGACTGATCAATATTCCCCAAAATAAACCTTTAAAAAGCTTCATACCGCACTGACAACCTTTCCGACTGGGCTTTGCTCTAGTATAACATGTAAGAAAGACTGTTGTCGCAACATGCCCCGCATATAGCTTAATCATAAATATTTTAATTTTGAAATATAATAATTTGAAGAAAAATCGGAAGCATTCCGGAAACTAGTCCCATCTCCATTGGAAATGACAATTATGATATAAAAAAAATCACATTTTAATCAAAATTTAATGAAAATTTTCCGAAAATGATGTATAATTATTGACATAATAAAACGTACGAGGTGATCATCATGGCATTATTAAACAGAGTACAGGAGTTAAAATTGCAACTGCCTAGTGAGCATCATAGCATTTCACATTACGTGGAGCATGCGCTGCATTCAATTGACAGTTTTGTTGAGCAACATCGTCAATTTATAGCCGCTCAGGCTTTGTATGGTGAAAAAATTAACGGCACGGAAGAAAGACTGTTCCGAGATACCATTTCCGAGATTAAAGCTCAACTGGTGGCCACACTGGAAAAGACGGTTGAAGACTTCTCACACAAAGGCGACAAACACTGGAAGAACCATTATCAGGACGGCGTAGAATAAGTTGAAAAATAACCCCTGGTCATTGATTATTGACCGGGGTTATTTTTGCATAAGCGATATGCGCAATATATGAAGACTATTTTAACACTCTGACAGAGGTGGCTACAGTCTTACCGTTAAAAACCACTTTAATACTGGAATTGCCGTAAGCCATTGCCTTCACCTGTCCCCCGCTAACCTGTACGATAGAAGGCATGGAGGAAGTCCATACCGCTGAACTTGTCACATTGGTAATTGCGCCTGTGTCATAAACCGCATTAACACTCAGCACTTGAGAGGAACCGTTCGGAAGCTTCAAGTTCTTGTTACTCAATACCAGCTTGAGCAGCTTAGGTGTAACCTTGATCTCAATGTTAAACGACTTATTCTGGTATGTGCCTGTAATCGTCGCTGTTCCAATCCCTACCGCTTTGATGGCTGAACCTTTTACAATCGCCACGGAAGCATTGGATGTAGTCCATTTCACTTTGTTACTGAGCGTCACTTTTTTACCATCTGTATATGCACCGATGACCTTGACGGATTGACTTCCCTTCAAATTCATGTCAGCGCTTGAAAGGCTTGGCGTCAACGTAGAAATAGTTCCTTCTACGATGACAGGCACTTTCACATATTTATTCAAATACATAGCCTTAATTCCAGAGTTACCACCACTTACTGCTTTTACCTTGCCATTTCCCACTGTTACGGCCGCAGTCGTACCCACCCAGCTTACCTGATTCGTAACATCGAGCGTACCACCACCAGCCATTTGAGCTTTTACCGTGGGAACACTCACTTCTTGTCCGGCTACTAGCACATACTTTTTCTCGGAAGCGGTCAGCTTGAGAACTTTGTATTGCACGGTTACCGGAATATCCAGCTTGATGGCACCCAATGTAGCTGTCAATGTCGCGCTACCCGGGCTCACTGCAACCAGCTTACCGTCTGCGATTTTGACAACACTTTCATTGCTCAGGCTCCATTTTACATCAGATTGTACTGCTTTTTTGGCTCCATTGACCAAGTAAGCAGATATGCTCGGAAGAGCCGTTTTGCTTCCTGTTTCGAGAGATAAGCTCGCTTTGCTTGATACCAGCTTTTCAATGGTCGGCAATACGTTGACCTTCAAGGTCTTACTCAAACCGTGATAGGACACAGTAATTACCGAATTTCCCGCGTCCATTGGGCTAATTTTTCCTTGCTCCACTGTGGCAACCAGCGGATTGGAGGAAGTCCATTCGGCCGTACTGGTGACATCCGTTTTACCTCCGGTAAGGTTCACATCGGTCGCATTGACCTGAATTGGTGAACTACCCAGAAAGACCGATTGGGAAGCGGATGGATTCAATGTTAAGGCTTGGGAAGAGGAACGTACATACACGATCGTTTGTGCTTTGAGTTCATCTTTGCTTGCTTTAATGTAAGTCATGCCCTTGGCAAGAGGACGAACCAGACCCTCTTCCACTGTAGCCACGGACGGATTCGTGGATGTCCATTCCACACCAGATACTTTTTCTGTACCGCCCGCCGTAAGCGTACCTTGGACGATCAATTGCTTCGAATCTCCGCTCACCACCAGATTGATGGGACCGGATGGATCTATTTGCAGCTTGCTGTAAGGCGATTTAACCGTAATCGTTGTACTTACCGTTTGCTGTTCATATGTGGCAACAACCTTAATTTGCCCTTTTGACACTGGAGTAATAAGTCCCTTATCTACCTTTAATATGCTTGAGTCTCCAGAGATCCATTCTGCCTTATCGGTTACATCCTTTTTACCGGACTCCGTCACAGACCACACTTTTAATTGAGCGGGGCTTCCACCCAGATTCAATGTAGTCGGATTTTGACTGTCCCACTGTACCGTAGGGGTCTTGCTCTCCTCTGCCGCCTGGATCAAACCCGCTGGCAATGCTGCAAATAAAAACATCAGCACAGCAAGTAAGAAGGTACTCCGTTTGCTCATACGTTTCATACGTTTCATTCGTTTCTCTCCCTTAGTTTCAGCTCTATAAATAGGATATAATTAACAATCCTATTACTTTATCGGTAAACAGCTACTTGATTTGAACCCTTAGGAAGAAAAAAGGTGGATTATAACAGTTAAAGCTCTCCGTGTAGCGACCTGACCACGAACAAATGATCCTCCTTGGACAAGGTTTGTCCATCATCCAGAACGACATCGCAATCCGTGTGACTGGTCAATTTTGTGTTGTAGGCAATCAGTTGGTCTTCTTTCCAAACAGTCACCGCCGATTGAAAAAGAATGGCATTATCGAACTGCAATGGAACACTCATCACATAACCGATAGAATTTAGCTTCGCCGGATGACGGCTTCTGCGCTCACGCCCGGGAGGAAGCATCGAAATATACGTAATATTTTCAAAAGGAATTGACAACATCTTCGGGCCTAAAATAACGCACTTGTGCGTGTCATCCCATTTTTCAATCGTGCCGCGCACCTTTTGGGTATGACCGTTGTTGCCGTGATATAAAATGACCTGACGTCCCTTCCATTGACGCATGTCCTCACCTCCAGTGCTAGCGGTTAGGAATCTCCCACCGAATCGGTTCCATTCCATGCTCCAGCAAAAATGCATTGGTTTGCGAAAAAGGCTTGCTGCCGAAAAAGCCCCTATGAGCCGCCAAAGGACTCGGATGGACGGATTTCAAAACCAAATGCTTGCTCGTATTCACGAAGCTTGCTTTTTTCTGGGCATGGCTTCCCCACAAAATAAACACTACCGGCTGCTCACGTTCATTAATCGCCTCAATAACGGCATCCGTGAAACGTTCCCAGCCTATTCCCTGATGAGATTGCGGTTGTCCTTCACGCACGGTCAGCACATTGTTCAGCAGCAGCACTCCCTGCTCTGCCCATGGAACAAGGTAGCCCTGATTGGGAATGGGAGTGGGAGTGCCGATATCATCACGCAACTCTTTATATATATTTTGCAGAGACGGCGGTGTACGCACCCCTGGTCTTACGGAAAAACTCAAGCCGTGGGCTTGTCCCTCTCCATGATAGGGGTCCTGTCCCAATATAACCGCTTTGGTAAGATGATATGGTGTTAATTTGAGTGCAGAAAACAAATCTTCCTTTGGAGGGTAGACTTTATGTATCTTGTATTCGCGTGCTAATGTATACCTCAATTCATTGAAATAAGGCTTTTCTACCTCTTCTCGCAAAACTTCATCCCAATCATTACCAAACATAACTCCCGTCTCCTCTCGATATATGGGTCCCGAAATGTTTAAACTGTTTATTCACAAAAAAATAAGCTGGTCTCCCTCATCCGGAGCCAGCCTATTTATTCGTTACCTGTGTTACATGCCGAAGGACCAGGATAGAAACCATACGATAATCAGCTACCGTTGGTTCTAAATTCGATTTCCTTATTATAGCATTAACGATAATGGTGTCAAGTAACTGTAAGCCCAAATCCACACGGTACCTCATAAAAATCAAGAGGTTGGCCCAGCATAGTCGGTTAAGCCTTATGAGCTTTTAGATATTCCAGTGCGTTATACAACATAACGGCTGCTTCCGCACGTGTAATCTCGCTTTTTGGATTAAATTTTTTACTTGCATCCAGGGTATTAACCTTGTATATCAGCGAACGCTGGATGCTGCCTTGATACGATGGCTCCAACTTGCTATCATCGGCAATCGTTACAGGCGCAATTTTGATCATCGGCAGTCCACCAGCTTTTTCCATGCCCTGAATCAGCATATGGGTGAACTCTTCCTTGGTCAGCGTTTTTGAAGGATCGATATCTTTAGGAATCTCTACGCCATTATAATGCGCGTTGATAAAGGCTTCGGCATACCATGCGGTATCCTTAACATGGGCGAACAGTCCGCTGGCCTGTGGTGACTTATTAAAATCAATAGCGGCCAAGCTGAGCTGAAACCCGCCAGAGATCAACTGAATGCCTTGGGCAGCAGTCACTCTAGAGGCGGGGAGAAACTGCGTATCAGAGACCCCTTTGAGCAAACCCTGGTTTTGAAGGGAAATGATTTTGTCTTTGCCGCTTATGCTGTCCAAATCCTTGAACGGATTGCCCGCCGCAAACATTTGACCTCCAAAAGAGAAGGAAAGAAGCAATACTGTGGTCATGGCTGCGAATGCGCTTTTTCTCATATTCATGTAAGTTCCACCTTGTAGTTGAATTAGGCCGCCTGGCCATTAACAACCTCTTTGACGTAGTTCAGGATGGAAAGGTTGCAAGCGATCTAACAGAGATTCGGATGAAGATTGCGGAACGCTCAGTTCTTATCTTTCACGCCAATCACGATGACATCCCCCTCAAAATTATGCATATCAATAACCGTTACATTGTCCTGAAACGCTACCGAAGCTGCTGCAAATCGGCGGTATTCCAGGTCGAGAATCGTAAAGTCATATTCTCTGAGATCGGCGTCTAGCTTCAGGACCGTGTTCACCGGCACATAAATAGCAATTTTTTCGAAGCCTCTGGTTGAGGCAACTCGAATCTCTTCCGTGTTCTTAAGTACTATGTTCCAAGGCTGCAAATCTACCAGTCCGTATATCTGGAACAGCCACTTCGCGAATCCATAATCCCACGCTCCCTCAAATTTAAGGGCAGCCTGCCATTCATAGGGGCTATCAAAACCTTCCCCGGTAACTCCAAAGCGCTTCCCTTTTTTGTGCCAGCTCCATATTCCATGTGCTCCGTAGGTTACGCCGGCTCCCGCACCGGACAAAAGACTTTGCCATGCAGCTTTACGCACGTCGGCACGGCCGAAACGACCGTATTCTCTCCGGCTGTATCCCATCATCTCGTAGCAAGGTTCCGAGTTTAGCACAGGCCGTGTTACCCGCTTGTTGTAGAAGTCCAACGCCAAGGTGTAGGCCTTGGACTGAAACTGCGAATTGTGACCTGATTGGTACATGTAAAAGTCCAAATTAGGATCGTTAATGAACTCATCCGGCAGATCCGCCAGTCTCCCCTGAATGTGCAGAGTAGTCAAACACTCTGGACTATGCGTCTTCACAACGTGAAGTGCGGTGCGGTAATACTCGTTCGCTCGCTCTGACGGGAAGTCGGTATCCCCGCTCACGATATAGATAGGGTGATACTTTGAGAATCGGTCTGCCGCGTAACGCACATACGGTTCTACCGCCTCCAGAGGCATTTTTTTCTCATCACGAAGCTTGGCCGCCCATGTATCCGGGACGTAATTGCACCAAAGCAAAAC
This sequence comes from Paenibacillus sp. FSL R10-2782, assembly GCF_038592985.1. Classification (NCBI taxonomy): domain Bacteria; kingdom Bacillati; phylum Bacillota; class Bacilli; order Caryophanales; family Paenibacillaceae; genus Paenibacillus; species Paenibacillus sp. FSL R10-2782. The sequence continues at coordinate 3,434,638 of NZ_CP151951.1, forward strand.
AAGCGCGGGTACAAATCCCTTGCTCACCGCCATCTCGACCATTGTCTCCGCCCTGTCAAAATAGTCTGGATTCAGCGAATAAAAATCGTAGCTCCCGTCCTCAATCCGTACGAACGGTTCGTAATCCAAATCACTGCCGCTGGCATCCCACTGACGCAGCAAATTGATTTGCAGAACATTAAACCCCTGCCTACTTCTGTAGTCAAGATAATCAGCCCATTCCTCCAGTGAGATGTTGGTAAATGCGCTCCAGACGGTATCTGCCAGATAAAAAAACGGAACTCCTTCATTGACAAAGTAACGTTTGTTCTCCGCTATGCCAAGCTTTATCATACGGCATCCCCCTTATTGCTGTAATGACAGAAAACGGCGAATAGTTCGCCGCTCCCTTTTATTGCTCATTTATGAAGTAACGATACTAGCTCGGGCTCCAGCCGTTCCCTCCTGCTCTGACTTCTCCTGTGCTTCGCGTTCCCTGTTCAACGCTTGTTTATCAAGTGTTCTAAAGAACGGATAGTAAATCAACATACAAACGGGAATGAGCAAAAGCTGTGCAGCTGCAAGTCTCCAGCTCCCCTCAATAAAGCCCAGAGCAAAAATCGGAGTGCCAAATGCCGGGTAAATTCCGATGGGTGCAGGCAGCAAGCCCGCAGTTGTCGCAAAATAACCGAGGACCGCGCAGACGATAGGAGCAACGATAAACGGAATAGCCAGGAGTGGATTCAAAACAACTGGAATTCCGAAAATGAGTGGCTCGTGAATCGAGAAAAAAGTCCCCGGAAGACCGAGCTTGCCAATTGTGCGTAATTGCTTACTCTTGGCCAAGAAGACCAGCAGGAGAGCGAAGCCCAGCATCGGCGCATAGTTTGAGAAGATATACCAGAAAGCCAGCCCGATAATGTTTGGAAGCGGAGCTCCCGCCTGGAAAGCGTCGAGATTGGCAAGATCCAGGCTCATCCAGATCGGTTTGACGATGGCAAGCGTTACGATTGCGCCGTGGATTCCGAACATCCAGAGCACCTGCATAATGATGAGAGCGACAATCATAGCCCCCAGTGATCCACCCAGTCCTTCCAGTGGCACTTGCAGATAGGTATAAATAAACTCATGGACCGTACCGAATGACGTATGCATGAACAGACCAGAAACAATAACGAATACCATAGCTACGAGTATCGCCGGAATTAATCCTGAGAATGTTTTGACAACGGTAGGCGGTACTCCTTCGGGCATTTTAATGGTCCAGTTGCGATCGACAATCCAGATATACAATCGGGATGCGAGCAAGCCAACCAACATGGCGACAAACAAACCCTGGGCACCGAGCCACTGAAGTGGAAGCGCCCGGACTTTATCGAATGTTTGAATCGGCGTCAAAATAAGAAACGAGAGCAGTGCCGTTGCTGCGGGAACCAGCGGGTCCTTGTCAAAAGCTTGCGCCAGTCTGTAGGCGATGAAGAAGACTGCATAGAGGGCGATGATGCCAGTTGTCATCGTCGATCCTAATCCGATAATACCCTTAATGGGTGCGATGAGGTTCTGGTAAGGCTCCCAGGCAAGTGCGGAGAAAAGCGTCGAAAATGCTCCAATAATCAAAAAAGGAAGGGTGGACATCAGACCATTTGATATAGCGCTCATATAGCGATTTTGCTGAATTTTCCCAGCGTATCTTTGTAATTTATGCGATAGTTTTTTTTCGTTAGCCATATTCCTTCAACTCCTGCTTTAGAGTTTCATCTGTTGTACTATAACCTAGAGAACGCTTCCATTTGAGGAAATCACATTTTTGTACCAATGGAAGCTGTTCTTGCGAATCCGCCGCAATTGTCTCAGGTTGAACTCATCCCGGTCAACATAGACGAATCCGTAACGTTTGCTTACTCCCTGGTGGGTGCTGACCAGATCAATTGCGGACCAAGGACAATAACCAAACAGCTCCACCCCGTCCGTAATAGCCAGCTGGCATTGCTCGATATGTTTGCGCAAGTAATCGATGCGGTAATCATCTCTTACGACATCGCCCTCTTCCAAGGAATCAAAAGCCCCCAGTCCATTCTCGGTAATGATCAGCGGTAGCTGGTAGCGGTCATAGATCTTCCTAAGAGTAACACGCAAGCCTGCCGGATCAATTCCCCAGCCGAACTCCGTTCGTTCCAGGTACTCATTTCCACTCCCAGCAAAAACACCCACTTCTCCAACTGAGATTTGCTGATCCCCCATCCCACCTTTTTCTGCCGAATTCTGGGTACTGGCTTTGACCGTTGCAGAGCTGTAATAATTAAAAGCGATAAAGTCTGGCTTCGCGGCGGACAGAATACTCATATCACCTTCTTGAATCTCAGGCGTATAGCCTTTTTCCTCGAAGTAGCTCCAGACCAGCGTATTGTAACGGCCAAACACTGCCATATCAAGGTATAACCAATTGCGGATTGCGTTGAAGTTATCAGCCGCCAGCACATCTTCCGGACGCGAAGACGCTGGATATACGCACGAGATGTTAGGGGCCGGTGCCACTTTAGCTTCAGGTAACATTTCTTTGCACAAAATCATCGCCCTGGCTTGGGCCAGAAGCATATGATGATTTTGCTGATACAATTCCTTTTTCGGATTCTTCAGGTTCGGGTCCAACGTTCCCAAAGCGGAACCGTGCAAAATCATCATGTTTTGTTCGTTAATAGTTAACCAATATTTCACCCGGTCCCCAAAGTGTTCGAACAATGTCTTCGCATACGTTTCAAATGCATTGATTGTACTACGGTTCGACCATCCGCCTTCTTTTTCCAAAGCTGCCGGAAGATCAAAATGATACATGGTCACGATCGGTTCGATCCCGTATTTTAATAACTCATCAATTAAATGGTTGTAAAACTGTATGCCTTTCGGATTCAATTCCCCTGTTCCCTGCGGATAAATGCGGGTCCAGGCCACCGAGAAGCGATAAGCCTTGAAGCCCATTTCCGCCAGTAAGGCAATGTCTTCCTTATAGTGATGGTAATGATCGCTTGCCGCCTTATAATCAGTGATCCCTTGCCGGGGCGGACGGGTGTCAATAACAGACGGACCTTTTCCGTCCTCGTTCCATGCTCCTTCAAACTGATAGGCCGAGGTCGATCCACCCCATAGAAAATTGGAGTCAAACGCTTTCAATTTATGATATTTCATTTTGACCACCTTCAATGAAAAAGTGTTGATCTATTTGTACAGACGATTATAGATTTAAGGCTTCGGCAAGTACCTTTTCGCCATTCATCATGCCATAATCCATTCTGTCGATTACGCTTACCTTGATGCCTTTAGGCTCGTATTTGATTTTAAAATCGTCTTCCAAATAGCCGACCTGCGGTCCAATCAGCAGTACATCCGTTTTGTCCGCATACTCTTTAAAGGAGCTTTCGGAAGTAGCTCTGATCTCAACCTCAACATTTTGAGCCTGTGCAGCCTTCTGCATTTTCTGCACCAGCATACTTGTAGACATTCCCGCTGCACATACGAGCGTAATTTGTTTCATTGGTTATTCCCTCCCCGATAATGGTGTGATGGATACTGATGCTTCGTAACGGTTCAATCTGCTGTAAAGTTCCACGATATGTCTCGCCAGATCCTTGGTCGTAATGGCAGACATGAGATGGTCTTGTGCATGCACCATTAGCAGTGTCACTTCATGAGTTGTCCCACTCGCTTCCTGCTGGATCAGTCGCGTCTGCGATTTATGCGCTTGGACCAGTTCGTTCTTGCATTCTTCAAGACATTCTGCTGCCTGCTCCGCATTACCCTTCTCGGCAAAGCTGATGGCTTCCATAGCTTTACTCTTCGCAATACCCGAATTTGTTATAAGTCCCATTATGATTTCCTGATACTCATCCATTGAATTCACCCCATGCATTTCATCTCTTTAGCTTACAGATTCAGTGTATACGATTCTTGCCGACTTCTAAACGCAACCCTTTTCCACTAGTAGCGGAAATGCTTACAATGGAAAAAATAGCAAAACTCCGCACGATGCTTGTTCAAAATCCAAGCAGATGTCGTGCAGAGCTTTATTTTAATACAGTTTATGTTTGACAATAATTTGAGCAAAATCCCCGTAGGTTTTGCATTCCAGCATTTGCTGGATAATATCGGAGTCGTCGACTAGCCCCATCAGATGCTTATACATTTTCGCCGGAGGCTCGTCGCCATTTTTGTTAATACTGAGCAGGCAGACGAATTGCACGGGCTTACCGGACCAATCTATGGGAGATTTCAGTGTACAGACCGCCCATACCGTCCGGTTGCTTTGCGGAATAATGGGATGAGGAATGGCTACCAGATTTCCGTAAGCCGTAGGAGCAGCATTTTCCCTTTCCAGCACCAATCCGATGAATCCCTCGGAAGAGCGGATCAATCCGGAAGCATGCATTCTTTCTCCCAAAAAAGTAATAATCTCTTCTTTTGTAGTGAAGTTCTGTCTCAGAAATACAAGCTCTTCCATAATGTAGCGGAAAGTAAATTCGCCTTCATCCGTCAGCAGCTCTTCAATCTTATCAATGTCACCGCCGCCAAGCAGAGTCTGAACTACCACGACCGGAACGGATAATGTCTGCGGGATTGGAACTGTGCTTACCACAAAATCAATGCCATGCAAAGGAACCTGCTGCAACTTGTAATACTCGGTCGTGCCAGCAACCTCAAGCCTTTCACCGAACTTGCTACGTAACTTGTAATACAGCAAGCGGGCACTTCCAACACCCGAAGTGCATACGACAAGGCAGCGTTTAGGTCTGTTGTTCATCTGCTGCCTTTCCATGGCGGCCCCGATATGAATCGCCAAATAACCCATTTCCGTCTCTGGTATAGCCAAATTCAGTTTGCTCTCGATCAACTTGGCACCTATGACCCCCGCCTGAAAAGCCAAAGGATAATTATTCTTCACATGATCCAGCATCGGATTACGGATATTCATCCCATATTTTACGCGGTTTAGCGCCGATTTCAGATGAAGACATATGCCCATTAACAGTTCTTGATCCCGGCTTATATTCAGGTTAAAGTCCCTGTCAATTTCATCCAGCATTTCTCTACCAAGCTCATAAATTCCCCGATCCAAGAGCTTCTGAGGCCCCGCCTCTTCTGTCTGTTGCTCCGTAACTCCCTCAAACCACTTGTTCCCGGCCAGATGCATGGCGATATAAGCAACCTCATCCTCCGGAAAGGTCAAATCCATTTGCTTTTCAATGTGGCTAACAATATGTTCAGCGGCTCGAAATTCCTCGGTAGCCCGAAAATCTTCCCTTTCATCGGAAAGCATCGCGACCCGGTTCCCATCGCGAATACGCTTGCAAGCTATAGCAATATGAATGGACAGGTTGTTGAAGGCAACATCCGACAAAGTGACCCCGTGGTTCTGGATTTGCTCCAGAATAATACCGCGAATGAGTGTCATTTCCCAAGGGGTAACCATTCTCGATGCGGCCTCCACGCCCCCAGTCCTTTCTTCTTCAGAACGGTTGACGATGAATTCAGACATGCAGAAACGTAAGCGAACCTCGTCGCCCCTCAGCTTGACACCGTAATTCGGGCGCTTATCAATGCCGATTCCGTAAGCCTGTAGCATATGCTTAACCTCTTTGAAATCATTTTGTACGGTGGATTTGCTAATGTATAACTCATCCGCCAACTCTTCCAGCTTCAAATAATTTTCTGTAAGCAGGAGGCGCGAGATTAAATAACGCTGTCGGTATTCAGGAGAATTGGGATCATCCGGTTCGTTATACAGGAACAACTGCTGTAGGAGCGTACGAAAGCTGCGGTCGTCCGTGATTTTCAGTTCATACCCCCTTGAACGAACAGGTTGAATCGATGCTCCATGCTTGGCCAGAAATTCATCCAGTTCTCTGATATCGCTACGTACGGTACGTGAAGTAACCTGGATCAACTTTGCCAGATGCTCGCTCTTGACAGGAGTGTCCGCAGCCAGCAAATGCTGTAGAATCGAAACCATTCGCGTATTCATTCAAGGTGACCCCCCGTTCTTTTGTCCAAATCTATCCTCTACTCAGGCCTGCTCGGTTAGCTTGCCTTTAGGTACGAAAGTGGCAGGAGCAGCACAGGAATTGCGCTCTACAAATTTCGTATCCACTGTGATTTTTGCTGTAACCTGCGTTCCCTGCTCAATAGAATCGGTCAGGAGATCGACAGCCAGAACGGCCATTCTTTCTTTTTCTACATGAATGGTTGTTAGCTCCGGCGTAACAATGACCGATTCCGTAATGTTGTCAAAGCCGATAATTGAAGTATCCTGCGGCACCCGGATGCCAAGCTCGCTCATGGTCTTCATAGCGCTGATAGCAATATAGTCGCATTCGCAGAACCAGGCCGTTGGCAAAGTTTTCCCGCTCTCCAGATAAACGGTTAACTGCCGATTCAGATCCTCCTGCGAAGTAAGAATGGTTGGCGCTACAGCCAGCATTTGTGCCTCCGGAATCTTCAGCCCCCGTTCCATGAGTGCCGACAAAAATCCGCGTTTACGTTCCTCAAAATTATGAATTCGTACATTTGAAGCAATATAACCGATTGAGGTATGACCCATGTCGCATAAATAAGCTCCTGCCTGATAAGCACCCATAACATTATTAATCTGGATAAATTGTACGGAAAGCGTATCAAAGCAGGTATCCAGCACAATCAGATTCGGCAGCTTGGCATGAATATCACTGATCTGCTCACGGGTCAGATTGGTTCCCAGAACAATGGTGCCTACGCTGCGTTTCTCCTCTGCAACCATCTGGATATCCCTCTGGAAAAATTCTACGTCGACCGTCGAGAAGATCAACGAATACCCTTTTTGTCGGCAACGTTCCTCAATAAACTGGATTAATTCTTTAAAAAATGGCTGCTGATAGTATTCCTCAAGGACAATACCCGAATTTGTACACACGAGAAAAAGCAAGGACTTATCACTTCTTGAAGCCGTTATCGTCTTGCTTTTGGGACTGTATCCTGCCTCGTGGGCTACCTGGAGAATACGTTCACGCGTATCCGGGCCAATACCCGGCTTGCCGCTGAAGGCCAGTGAAACAGCTGATTTGGATACGTTGGCCAACTTAGCGATGTCTTCCATTTTCATGCCCTAATTCTCCATTCTAAATAAGATGAACACAGCAGTGAAGTGAATAAGTGAAGTTTACATCGAATTGAGATGCGATGCAATGATTAGCTGAATTTATTTATATTTGTTTAGTTATTTGTTTAGATTTTCGCAACTAAATATCACCGAATAATTCATTGACACCGTTTTAATTCGATGTTACTATGGCCTCGACATAGAAATAGTCATTGAATTTAGTTTTTAAAACTAAACTAATTTAATTTTGTTTAGTTTATTTATTCTATTTTGTTCAGCAAATGTTGATTATTCAAGTACAGAGGAGACATGATCATGAAGAAATTAAAGTTGGGTTATGCTCCGACGCGCCGATTTACGTTCAGCGCCGACGATGCCTTTAAGTACAAAGTGGAAATTCGCAAGAAAATTGAGAGCTTTGGCATGGATATCGACATTGTAGACCTGGAGGGCCTTAATGAGGAAGGCTTGCTGTATGACGACCATATAAACGCGGATTTAATTGCAAAGCGATTCAAAGAGGAAGAAGTCGACGCAGTTTTTTTCCCACATTGCAACTTTGGTACAGAAGATACTGTAGCTCGTGTAGGCAAGGCGCTCGGCAAGCCTGTCCTGCTGTGGGGACCGCGAGATGAAGCGCCGCTTGCGGACGGCATGCGTCTTCGCGACACCCAATGCGGTATTTTCGCCACAGGTAAAGTGCTGCGAAGATTCAACGTTCCCTTTACCTATGTAACGAACAGTTGGGTGAATGATCCGGTTTTCGAAAGAGGCTTTACCAACTTTGTGGCTGCCGCCAACGTCGTGCGCCAATTCAAGAGCTTACGCATTCTCCAGATTGGCCCACGCCCTGCTTCGTTCTGGACGATGATGTGCAATGAAGGCGAACTGCTGGAACGCTTCGGTATTGAGATTCACCCTATTACCATTGTCGACATTCAGCTTAGAACCAAAAAAATCGCCTCCAGCAATAGCTCCGAGCTTCTGGAAACGATGGATTACATTAAAGAAAAACTCGATTACAGTGAAGTGACCGAAGATGACGTAAGACGGATAGCTGCTTTAAAGGTCGCCATGAAATCCTTCGCCCGTGAGACGGGAAGCAGCGCTATCGCAATCCAGTGCTGGTCCTCTTTGCAGGATGCCATATCCATTATGCCGTGTCTGGCCAACGCAATCCTGACTGACGAACAAATTCCGGTTACTTGTGAAACAGATATCCATGGAGCCATTACTTCCATTATGGTGCAGGCTGCCTCCATGAACACAATGCCAACCTTCTTCGCAGATATTACTGTTCGACATCCTGAGAATGATAACGGCGAACTTCTCTTCCACTGTGGCAATTTCCCGGTCTCGCTCTCTGTAGAGAACAAACCGAAGTTACGCAAGCATTTTCTCTTCGACGACCATTCTCCCGGAACGCATGAAGGCGAAATCCGCGGTGGCGGTATGACCATTGCCCGATTTGACGGCGACCACGGTGAGTACTCCATGTTCCTCGGGCGTGCCCGGGGTATTGAAGGTCCTTATACCCGCGGCTCCTACGTATGGGTGGAAGTAAACGATTGGCCGCTGTGGGAGGAAAAACTCGTAAAAGGGCCTTACGTCCATCATTCCGTAGGTATCCACGCCAATGTGATCCCGGCCATTTATGAGGCCTGCAATTATATACCCGGCCTGACGCCTGATCCGGTCGATCCCACAGAACAGGAAATTCAAAGCTGGCTTAGAGGATCCGATCTCGCCCGTAATAAGCGCCCGAACCTTCACGTTTGAGACGTCTAAAGCGATAAAGCCCATCCCTATAATATCTATCTTGAGGAGGACATTATGGAAATCCAGGAACTGAAAGTCAAAGCCGCACAAATCCGCATGGACCTGCTAACCATCATTCACCGCGCCAAAACGGGACATACGGGGGGATCGCTGAGCAATACAGACATTTTAACGGCTTTATATTATGAAATCATGAACGTTGACCCTTCTAATCCAAAATGGGATGACCGTGATCGCTTTATCGCCAGCAAAGGGCATTCCGTAGAATCTCTATGGTGTATTCTGGCCGACCGGGGCTTTTTCCCAAAAGAAGAGCTGGAGACCTATAGCCAGTTCGGTACCCGACTCATTGGCCACCCGAACAACAAGGTTCCAGGGATTGAAATGAACACCGGGGCCCTCGGCCACGGTCTGCCCATTTCCGTAGGCATGGCACTAGCTGCCAAGCGGGATGACCGTCCTTACCGTGTATTTTGTCTAATGGGAGACGGCGAACAGGCCGAAGGCTCCAACTGGGAAGCCGCTATGGCAGGCTCTCATTATAAGCTGGATAACCTGATCGGCATTATCGACCGCAACCGACTCCAGATCAGCGGTTCTACCGAAGAAGTCATGGGACTGGAGCCGCTGGAAGAGAAGTGGACTGCCTTCGGCTGGAACGTCGTCTCTATCAACGGCAACAATATGGAAGAATTACTTAAGGCATTCAGGTCCGTCCCTGAAGTAGCGGGAAAGCCAACGTTAATTATGGCCAATACCACCAAGGGCAAAGGCGTATCGTTCGCCGAAAATGTCCCGGCATGGCACCACCATGTGCCTAATGATAAAGAGTTGGAGCTGGCTCTCACAGAGCTAAAGGCAACAATCGAAGAATTGACGCAGAAAGGGCAGGTGCATTAAGCATGAATAAAATTCCTAATCGCCAAGTAATCTGTGACACACTGCTGGAGTTGGCCAAAGACGACCGTGATATCATGGTACTGGCCAGCGATTCGCGTGGTTCTGCTGCAATGGCTCCCTTTGCCAATACATTCCCGGAGCAGTTCGTCGAGGTCGGCATTGCCGAACAGAATATCGTAGGCATGTCTGCAGGCCTAGCCCACAGCGGCAAAAAACCGTTTGTGACTTCACCAGCCTGCTTCCTCAGTATGCGCAGTATTGAACAAGTCAAAGTTGACATTGCTTATTCGCGGACAAATGTGAAGCTCATCGGCATTAGCGGAGGGGTCAGCTACGGGGCGCTTGGCATGTCACACCACTCCGTGCAAGATATCGCAGTAGCCCGGGCAATTCCGGGACTGGCGATTGTCCTGCCTGCTGATCGTCACGAAACGAAGAAACTGACCGAAGCGCTTGTAAAATATGACGGCGGCGTATACGTGCGAATCGGGCGTAATCCCGTTGAGGACGTTTACGAAACCGATGATTACCCATTCGAAATAGGCAAAGCTATAACTGTGAGAGAAGGCAAAGACGTTACAATTATTGGTGTCGGTGAAACCGTGCGAATCGCACTCGATGCCGCCAAGGCACTCAACGACGAAGGCATATCCGCCCGGGTAATCAATATGCATACAATCAAGCCGCTGGATGAAGAGGCGATCATTACCGCTGCACGTGAAACTGGACGCATCATTACCGTTGAGGAACATAGCATTTACGGCGGTCTCGGCGCAGCCGTGGCAGAAATTGTTGTGCAGAATCACCCGGTTCCTATGAGAGTGCTCGGCATCCCGGATGAGCCGGCGATTGCCGGTAAATCGGCGGAAGTTTTCCACCACTACGGCATTACGGGTGACAATATCAAACAAATTGCATTCGAATTGATTAATAAGTAGAGGGCGAAGCATATGGAGCACAATCAACAATATATATTGGCCATCGACCAGAGTACTTCAGGCACCAAAGCACTCCTTGTAGACCATCAGGGTGCAGTAATCGCCCGCAGCGGGATGGAGCATAAGCAATATTACCCCCATCCCGGCTGGGTAGAGCATGATCCGCTCGAAATTTATGAAAATGTCAAAATAACGGCCCGCAGCGTATTGGAGCAAGCATGCGTCCACCCGTCCGCACTAGCTGCGCTGACAATCACCAATCAACGCGAAACGGCACTGGTGTGGGATAAGACGACTGGTCAGCCAATATATAATGCTATTGTCTGGCAATGCCAGCGTACGGCGGACCTGTGCGCCGAGCTGAAGCAAGCTGGCCACGAAAGCACTATCCACGCCAAAACAGGGCTTATGCTTGACCCTTATTTCTCCGCTGCCAAGTTCAAGTGGATCATTGAACATGCGGAAGGAGCTGCCTACCTGCTGGCTGAAGGGAGGCTACTTGCAGGGAACATGGACAGTTGGCTAGTCTGGAAGCTTACCGGCGGCAAAAAACATGCAACCGACTATACAAATGCCAGCCGTACATCGCTGTTCAATATCCACACGCTGGAGTGGGATGAAGAGCTTGCTCAGTTGTTTTCCGTTCCTTCTTCCCTGCTGCCCGAGGTTAAACCATCCGACGCTATTTTCGGATATACGGCAGATTGCGACCTTTTCAATGAGAAAATACCGATTTCGGGCGTCATTGGGGATTCACAAGGGGCGTTGTATGGGCATCTGTGTTTCAAGCCCGGAACAGCCAAAGCAACCTTTGGCACGGGCACCTCTGTATTAATGAACGTAGGGAATCATCCGGTGGATGGCGGTGACGGACTTGTAACCGCTATCGCCTGGGGGGCCGGCGGAACTGTTACGTATGCACTTGAAGCCATCATCCGGACAACAGGTGATAGCATCAAATGGACGCAGGACAACTTAGGACTGTTCTCTACCTTTGAGGAAATGCAGCGCTTAGTCGAAAGCGTTCCTGCAAACGATGGCGTCTATCTTGTGCCTGCCTTTGTCGGAATGGGCGCTCCCTATTGGAATCCCTACGCCCGGGCGGCAATTATCGGTATGAACCGTGGAACTGGCAAAGGACACATTGTCCGGGCTGCGTTGGAGAGCATCGCTTACCAAGTACGGGATGCTATAGAGTTTATTCAGGAACAGTCCGGGATTGAGTTGGTCGGTCTGCGCACGGACGGTGGGGCTTCCTCCAACACTTGGCTGATGCAATTTCAGGCCGATATTCTGGGCAACCTTGTGAGCCGATCCACATGTGCCGAGCTGTCGGCCATGGGTTCAGTCTATCTCGGTGGGCTCGGCACAGGCTTTTGGTCCGATCCAGATCAAATCGCTTCCAATCTTAAAATGTATGAAGCATATGAACCAAAGATGGATGACGCTACCAGAGAGAAATATTATACTGGCTGGCAGCGGGCTGTTCAATCTGTAGTGCAACAACAGCATGAATCTCCCGTTTTATAAATAATCTCTATACTTCATTCCTCATATCTCCCCAAAACAAACCATACAAAAGGGCCCTTGCTTTTGCAAAGGCCCTGTTATTAAATTACTCACTCGAACGATATAACTGACTCAACACTTTTACAAATTCACGGGCTGCCGGGGTCGCTTCATCAAAGGAATGCACGATAATTCCGATATCCCGCGTAATCCGGGGAATAATCTCTTTAACGATTAGTGAATGGGACACCGAGGAAAGCGTAAATTTCGATATAATGCCGATGCCCAGCTTTTTTTGGACCATATGGACTAATGTTTCGGCCGTTTGGACCGTGAGACTCTCCTGGAAAGGAATTTGCTGCTCATGCAAGGTGTTTAATACAGCAGATTCATGTCCTCCTTTACAGAAGATAAGCTCGTTCCTGTTCTGTTCCAGTGAAACCTCATGTTCTGCTTGCAATGGATGATTCTCCGGTATGATCGCAACCATGGAATCGTGTTCAAGAATATGGACGTCATAATGATCGAATGGAGAAGCTACTATTCCAATTTCAACAGTGCGATCCTCCACCCATTGTTTAATTTGATTCGAGTTTCCTTCCATCAGTTCAATGGTGACTTCCGGATATTGGGAGCGGAATAAGCAGATCGCTTCTGGAAGCAAGTTCGTAGAGGCCGCCGGGAAGGAGCCTATTTTCACTTTACCGCGCAAAAGCTTATTCTCCTGGCACGCAAGCTGAACTATTTTATCTTCGATTTCCTTCATTTGTCTTGCCAGACTCAGCATTTCTTTTCCCACTTCGGTCAGTACAAGTCCATTCTGCTTGTCGCGAATAAACAATTTTACCTGCAAAGTATTTTCAAATTGGATCAAAGCCTTGCTAACCGCAGGCTGGGAAATAAACAGCGCTTTAGCAGCCTCCGTCATATTCATTTTCTCCGCAACCTTCATAAACACTTCGAGATGATTCATATTCACAGACATACACCCATCATAACCACATGGTTATCCCCTCTATGAAATAATAGTATTTCAGTTATATCAAAACATACCTTATGATAAAAAACAACTCCTGCTCCTTATGAGCAGATGTAATGCTTGATTAGAAGGGGATTGGAATATGAATTCAAATCTGAATTTTACCGAACACACTACCAGAGATACAGCTTCATCTAAAGGACTTCCATGGGGCGGGTTACTGGCGCTTGCTATGACCGGATTTATTTGTATTCTCACCGAAACGCTTCCCGCTGGTCTATTGCCACAAATCAGCAAAGGACTGGGAATATCAGAAGCTTTGGCTGGCCAATTGGTCACGTTGTATGCTCTCGGTTCGCTCGCTGCCGCAATCCCATTGACTGCCGCAACACGGGGCTGGCGACGACGGCCTTTATTATTGCTCTGTATCATTGGATTTCTCATGTTTAACACCATTACGGCACTGTCTTCTTACTATATCTTGACGCTGGCTGCCCGTTTCCTTGCAGGCGTAGCCGCTGGTGTGTTATGGGGAATGCTTGCTGGCTATGCCCGGCGAATGGTTCCGGATTCATTAAAAGGACGCGCCATGGCTGTCGCCATGTCAGGAACCCCGCTGGCTCTTGCCCTCGGCGTTCCGTTAGGAACGTTCCTCGGTGCGCTTGTTGGCTGGAGAACGGTTTTTGGTACCATGTCCTTTCTCGCGGTAGTCTTAGTCGTCTGGGTACTCTGGAAACTTCCGGATTTTCCCGGACAGGCTTCCCATCAGCGACTCCCGCTGAGTAAGGTTTTCACGATTGCTGGTGTACGTCCCATTTTACTTGTCGTTTTGGTTTGGGTACTTGCGCATAATATTCTGTACACCTATATCGCTCCTTATTTGAGTCAGGCTGGACTGGCCTCCCGAACGGATGTGGTGCTGCTTATTTTCGGGATAACTTCAGTTGCCGGAATTGGATTGGTCGGTGCATTGATCGACCGCTGGTTGCGTTTATTGGTACTCATGAGTACCCTTGGCTTTGCTGTAACTGCTGTGGCACTAGGAATCGGAAGTCACCAACCTGCCATCGTGTATTTAAGTGTTGCCCTGTGGGGACTGACCTTCGGCGGTGCCGCTACCTTATTACAGACCGCATTGGCCGAAGCGGCAGGCGAGAGTGCAGATGTAGCTCAGTCTATGCTTGTAACCGCTTGGAATCTGGCCATTGGCGGGGGCGGCTTGCTTGGCGGAATTCTTTTAGAGACGCTTGGGGTTCACTCTTTTCCGTGGACGTTGCTTATCCTTATGCTTCTTGCCTTCGTCATTTCGTGGGTTGCCAAGGAACACGGGTTTTCTGCAAGAAGATATGAGTAGACCTGAAACTCAAGAAACGGTATGGATGGAAGAAAAAAATTATTTAGAGGTCTGCAGGTTATGGTAGCTTGAAAGTTGCATCATGAGATATGCAGAAGCTAAACAAAACATAGGTTAAGTTACAAAGAACCTTCCAATCCATCTTGATGGACCGGAAGGTTCTTTTACTGGGACCGAGTCCTCTAATATAGCACCTTCTCCAAGCAGCGTGCCAATTCATCATCGGGTAGCGGCTTGCGATGCGTATTTTCCAGGTAGATATGTTTCTCTGTTTCCGGCATTACATATTGTTTGTACCACAGGAACATATCGGGACTATCTCCCTGAATCCGGAGAAATCTCCGCACCGTGTCCGTATGAGAAATGGTATTATCGAGATTGGTCAACCAATCCGCCCGGTAGAAATGCTCCCATCTTCCAGTTCCTGCGAGCAAGAGCGCTTCTTTACCCATCTGGTAGCTCCAAACTGCATGCGAAGCTTGTACAAATGCTCGTGGATAATCTTCTTCAAGAAATAACCCGTAAGCAATGCAGATGTCAGCCAGCCCACGGGAGCCGCTCAGATGCAATTCAATCTGCACAAGAAGCTGATTATAAAGCCTGCGACATTCGTCTTCAGGCAATTGTTTCATAATTCGCAGACACCTCTCTCGCAGTTCAGCCCAGCCGGGGATTGCCGATTCGGCTTTTTCCTTGAACCAGCGTACCTGCTCAGGAAAAGGTCCTTCTCCAGCAGCCCAGCACAGCCGTTCATCACTGCCTTCTTTACCTTGCAGCCAAAAGCCCATCATTTGCCGCGCTGGATGGTGATAGAATTCCTCCCCTGCCCGATCATCCTTGTGCGGACCATAAACGATAGTGCAACGGGAATAATCCCGGTATAATTGGAAAATCTCTTGATGCTGACGACTGTACAACCGCCCGATAAAGTCAGTAAGCTGCTGTTCAGCATCCACGTTACCATACGTCCATAAATTCGCTGCCAAATCCAGCGTATATAAATGTGGCAAAATATTACCTGAATTGACCAACAGATACTCGTCTGCTCCTGCGGCAAATGCTGCCGTTAATTCGTCCACAATCAGCTCGGCTGAGGAGGGAAATTGCGTAAGATGGTTTGACGCCTGCAAGTCGTGGAAGGTCACATGATAATATACACCGTTCTTGCCTTCATCCTCCACCTCGGGCAATGCGGGTACACGATGGTTGAGATTCCCATGGCGCCGGGATACCATTTTACCGTAACCATTGTCCGCCCATATTTTAATTACTCCTTCGGGGACTTCAATGTGACCCTGCTTGTATAACTCGGCAATCTCGCCATACATCGCCATACTGCAAACGGGCTGCTCCACAAATTCGCAGATCATAGTGTACTGCTTGCGAACCACATAAGATATTAATTGTCCACGTTTCTCCGGCGTATTAAAGGAAGGATCATTTTCCCAAAAAGGCTTGTCTCCCTGCCCACGAAAAGACAATACCCATACAATTTTCTCTCCCTTTTGCCGTTCAATCGCTTCCTGCCATAGCTGTTCAAACAGTTCAGGATGCTCTTTGTAGCTGGCCTGTTTACCCGGAAAAACACGCAAAAACATCTCCGCACCCAGCGGCTCGGCATGATGGTGAGTAATCCATAATCCCATTTCTGCTGCAAGCTTATGATGGATACCTGTACGCGGTAAATCCGTCCCCGGAATTACCATGTTGCCACCGCAGCGTAGCAATGCTTCAAAAACGGGCTCCCACACCTGTTCCGTCGGCGGATAATCATCCTTCCAGCCAATCAAGCAGACCTCATCATTGACGAACCAGCCCCGATAGCGAACCTTGGACGGTGCACTATCATAATCCTGGCTCGGCAGAACTATAGCATCCCGTCTGTTCGGAGAGACTTCCGCCCAGAACCAGAATGGCTCCACACCCAAAACGAAGCGACTGTAATGAAGCAACCCATAAATGATCCCCAGCTCATCACGGCCTATGATATGTAGTACCGTTCCCTTCTCACCAGCAACAAAACGCAGACAATAGCCCTCTGGCCACTGTGGGCAATCATCCTCTTCCTGCGCATAACGAATAATGATTGCGGCCTCTTCTTCTGTTTGTAGCGGCTCTCTGCCAAACACTTGCTTATGGTCTCGCACAATCATTCTCCAAGCGTGGGCAATCGGTACACTTCCAACAGCTTGAAAATTGTATCCGCTTTCATTTGAAATGATCAGAGGTTCACAGGGTTTCATGTATTATCATCTCCTATTCAACAATGAAGACTCTTCTTACTTTTATTTTATAGGTCGGTAACATACTTAGATAGTCTTGATATTACTAATATTGCTCAATCATATAAAAGGATCAGACTATGATTACATTTTCCATCATAGCCTGTGATCCAACGGGACATGAAGATTGGTTAGAGTATTGCTTATCCTATTAGAATGACACTCCATCTTAAAACAAGCGGATCAAGAGAAGCAGTAAACAAGGGATTTTTAAGATAAATTATCTCGCTACAGCTTCTAACGTTATATATGGGTTTGGCATGTATAACCGGTTTAGTAGTAGACCCGTAAAACCGTATCCTCCAAAGGCCTCCAGACGGTACTGTCCACTTCAACTCGCTTGACATTGTCCTGACCATTCGGAACAATGATAGGCGTCACGGTAGAGTATCCGGCCTGACGAATCCTGTCTATGTCGAATTCCAGCAGCAACTGTCCTTTTTTGACCCGATCCCCGTTTTTGACATGCGTTTTGAAGCCTTCGCCTTTAAGAGAAACCGTATTCATACCCACATGAATCAATAGTTGCGTGCCCGTTTGGTGCTGAATTAAAATAGCGTGTTTACTTTTCTCCATAATATGGGCTATTATGCCGTCAAACGGAGCAATAACCTTACCCGTGTCCGGGAGGATTGCAAACCCTTCTCCCATAGCCTTTGTGGAGAACGCCTCATCTTCAACGTTATCAAGAGGCACAAATTGGCCAGATACTGGAGATGATATTTCCAAGAAAGACAAATCTGTATTTTTTTTCTTGCGTCCGAACATCTGAAATTCCTCCTACCTCTATCTCATAATTAATATGATCACTTGATAATAGTTGCTATAACAGTATGATAAAAATATCAATGAACCAACGACTAGGGGGCTTATTAGTGAACAAAAAGGAATTTGTAATTCACGATTTATTGAGCAAAATCTATCAAAATCATTATCCTGACTGGAAACTGCCGACGGAAAGAGAACTCGCGAAGCAATATAATGTTTCACGATACACCATCCATGAATCAATCAAAAAATTAAAATACATGGGCTTGGTTAAAGTCGTTCAAGGATCAGGCATCTTCATAGGAAAGAATATTCAGACCAGTCCACTCATCTATAACTCTTTAACTGAGAACCCATACTCCAACATAAAATCCAAAGTAATCGAGTTGCAAAAGCAACCCGCTACTCCCGAGGACCAACAGATTTTTGGAATAACAAGCAGCGATGAGATATGGGTATATCAACGTCTAAGAATCGTTAACTATCAAACGATGCAGTTAGAGTTGTCCCGATTACCTGTTATTTTATTTCCAATCCTTACGCACACGGATGCCGAACACTCCATTCAATCCTATGTGAAAAAACATAAATATACGATTTCGCATTACCTAAATACCTATGAGGCAATCGCACTTAATAAAGAACAGGCTATGCTCTTGCAACAAAAGAGAAAGAGCCCAGCGATGAAAATATCAAGCCGCGGCATACTTAATAATGGGATTATCTTTGAGATAAGCGAAATCGTAGCCATTGACTATAAATGTACGTATTTAACAGCCTTCAATAACGAGCATCACAAAAGAAGGAATTTATAGACGCATTCACCTAAACAGGCAGCTTCTCCAGCATAAGGATCCCTATATGCTGGAGTATTTTTGTTTTAAGGGGTCATAAGTGTTCCATCTGGCAATCTCGCCTGCGTCCATTCGTGCATCCTGTATTCCACCGGATAATTTTTCGCCTGTTCTTCATTGAATTCCACGCCGATGCCCGGAAGTTCAAGAGGGTAAATGTATCCGTTTTTAGCGTCTATGATGGGCGTAAAGATGCTGCGTGTGTTCTCCTTAATCGGAATATTCTCTTGGATCGCGGCACTGTGTAGGTGAATATTAAGATGAGTGTTAACGGCGATTCCAATAGGAGTAATGTCTGACGGTGTATGCCAAGCAATTCTAACTCCGAATGCCTCACATAAGGCTCCTAGCTTAAGAGCAGGCGTGATCCCTCCAATTTGAGATACATGGCAGCGAATAAAATCAATCTGCCTGTTGACAATAAGGCTTCTCCATTCTAAAGGATTATTGAACAGTTCTCCGGTGGCTATTGCAGTTGAAGTTTGCGAACGTATCTGACTTAACCATTCATTTTGATCCGGCGGTAAAATATCCTCAACAAAGTACGGTTTATAGCATTCGAGGTCTTTTGCAAACTGTACGGCTTGATTGGGGAAAAGTCGTTCATGCACGTCATGCAGGATATGAAACTGGTCATTATATTTTGACCTTAATAGAGCAAACATCTTGGTGGTGGTTTGCATATACTCGTCTTGGTCATAATAGGACCCCTTGGTAGGGTAATCCGGAGCGTGCAAGTGTGAAGGATTCCCCCCATAGAAGCCAAGTTGGCACCGGATATGTCTATATCCTTGCTCAAGAATACCATCAATCTCTCGGTACAAATCCTCGATGTTGTCCGCAACCGCATGAGTATATGCAGGTATCGCATCCCTCGATTTGCCTCCAAACAGCTGGTACAAGGGCATGCCGGCAATTTTACCCTTGATGTCCCACAAAGCCATATCCACTCCAGAAATAGCGTTATTCAGTACGGGTCCATTACGCCAATAAGAGTTGACCATCATCATATGCCATAAGTCCTCTATATTATTGGCATCTCTTCCAATCAATATAGGTTTGAGGTACTCCTCGACGATGAGCTGAACGGCTTTCGGGCGCTGCTGAAAAGTGGCGCAGCCATACCCCGTAATTTGATTCTCTGTAGTTACTTTGACAACCACCAGATTATGTCGATCAGGTTTAAGCACAAAACATTCCACATTAGTGATGATGGAAGGGTTCATATTTCTCCTCTTTTCTAAGAATTTCTAGGTTTATTGAAACATGTTTGAAATGCAGAATCAATTTGGCTGGGTAAATTGTCTGATTATTAAAAAAAACCAGACCAATTTATCATAAAAAGTTCAATAAATCCTTATATATCAAGGTTTTTTCACAAAACAAAGCTTATTTTGGACTGCTTTTATTCGACAGACCTTTGTGATACCATTCAGAATGTAAACGGAACCAATACTTCATATTCCAAGGACAGGAGAATTTTTAATGAACAAAATGAAAGCGGTACACGACATGATTTACGGGGTCGGAGGAGAAAGCAATATTCAAAACGCTTGGCATTGCATGACCAGACTCAGGTTTGATCTAAAAGATAAAAACAAAGTGGATATAGAGAAAATTAAGGAATTGGACCCTGTTTTGGGCGCGCAGTTTAATAATGACCAATTCCAAATCATTCTTGGTCCTAAAGTCGCGGAATATTTTAATATTTTAGCCAGTGAATTAAAGCTAACGGATGTTCAAAAGGAAGATGAGGCAAGCGCTGAAAAAAAGAAAGGGTTTGTTACACTCTTCATGAATATTGTATCCGGCGTGTTTGGGCCTATCGTTCCAGCTATTGCCGGGGCAGGATTGATCAAGGGACTTATCGCAGGGTTGACCGCCCTCCATATCATCTCGGATCAAAGCGAAACCATTCAGATCATTAACATGATGGCGAGCGGAGTATTTACGTTTTTACCGTTTTTCTTGGCAGCCTCGGCGGCTAAAATTTTCAAAACCAACGAATATTTAGCGATAGCAATCGCTGCTACCATTATGTTTCCAACGATGGTGGATGCGGCCAAGGCCGGGGAACTTTCCTCGTTTCAGTTTTTAGGCTTTATACCTATCCCAGTGTTTAACTACACCGGTACAGTAATCCCGATTATCTTTGCCGTATGGGCGATGAGCCATATTCATAAAATTGTTAACAGGTTTATGCCAGAAGTGTTAAAAACCGTAGTTACGCCAACGTTAACCTTGTTTATTTCGGGCTTCCTGACATTATCCGTTATCGGTCCCATTGGCATTCACCTAGGCAATGGCTTGGCTTGGCTTGTTCAAGGCTTATTCAGTATCTCTCCCATCCTTGCTGGCGTTGTTGTTGGTGCGATTCGACCTTTGGCTGTCTTTACTGGCATGCATCATGCAATGACTCCGATTGCTTTGCAGAATTTCGCAACACAAGGTTACGATATGTTAATGCCTATGATGTGTATGGCTAACTTTTCAATCGTAGGCGCAACATTTGCAGTGTATTACAAGGTAAACACACCTAAAGAAAAATCTATTATTGTTTCAGCCGCCGTCTCCGGTCTTTTGGGAATTACTGAACCTGCTTTATTCGGTGTACTGGCTAAGTACAAAAAAGCTTTTCTAGCCGCCATCATTGCAAGTTCAGTTGCTTCGGCTTTTATCAGCTTTTTCGGTGTCCGATTGTATGGGTATGTGTTATCCAGTATATTTAGCATTCCCGCTTACTTTGGGCCTTACTTTATCTATGCCATCTCCGGAATGATCATTGCTGTCGCGCTCTCCTTTACAATTTGTTATCTGTTTCTAAGCAAAGTAGATGTTGCGAGAGCAAATGAACCTACGCAGCTCAAATAATCGTTTGTCACGGCCTCCAAGCTTTTTTAAGCTCAATGAATCGATTTAAAGTATCTAAGATAATGAGTGGAGCCTGACTACTTGTATAAGTGTTGTCAGGCCCCCTTCAGTTAGCGATTATTGGGGGATCCGTGCCAATCAAAAGAAGGAGAGGCATGCTTACATTCTTCGTTGCCCGTATTCGGTTTTTTGCGCCCTCCATTGGACGTGTGCCAGTATCCAGCGTCACGAGCATGGGCGTTTAGTTGCGAAGATCAACAAACGTTTTTTCGTTAGGTGCAGCTAATATCACAGTCAGCACATCAACATCGACCGAACTACCAGCACTCTGTCTTTTGTTTCTTTATAGTAGCCAGATGGTTATTAAATAATTGTTGCCTATCGGTCCCGTTGCCCGCGTTCGGATTAATACTCCCTAATCTTGACAAAACAAAAAACGCCCCTCCGGATAGTAACGGTGAGGCGTTTCTTTGGTCCTGTGTACCTATAACGGAATACTCCGCATGTACACAGGACCTCTCGTTATTTTCGTTCATTTAACGTTAATGTGACCGTAGTAAAACGTAAGGATGCCGAGGACCGGGATCGAACCGGTACGGTAGTCACCTACCGCAGGATTTTAAGTCCTGTGCGTCTGCCAATTCCGCCACCCCGGCATAAATTTAGAACGTTATTTTCATACTTACTTGACTTATAAGTAACGGAGAAACATCCAGCTTATGTACAAAATGGTTCTCGTTATGTAAATACCGTTTTAATGGGCACCAACATATAATACGACAATTTCATCAAGTTGTAAAGTATTTTTTTCTAAAATAATAAAATTTCTTTTCTGCATAACTTGGGAGCATTTGAATTACACTAATAAACGTCTTTCCAAACTACCAGAAGGGGTGTTACGAATGCGTGAAGGTATGATTCCAACTGTTCTTGGAACGGTAGTATCGGCTTCAGGCGCTGTGTTGCTGAGCAGTAAGTACAAGCTTGCGGCTACAGGCATTCTCGGTTTCGGACTGGCTCATGTTGTTCTGGGAGCGATTGATCTGATTGAGCATCGCTAGTCGTTTGGGAAGTGCCGGGCGGGAGCTGTTTCCTCCCCGGCTTTATTATTATAGCCGCTTTAGCTGCCTTGAGCGTTAACGTTTATATAAAGCGTACAATATGCTTGCACTCGTAAAGGAGCGTGTGATGTATTATGAAAGAAAACATTAGGGAAGAAAAAAATCGCACCGTCGATCAGGTCGAACATGAACAGTCGTTAGATCAGCGCGAGCCAGGTTTTAATCGGATCCCTGACCTCGATGCCGATACTCCTGCTGCTACAGATATAATTGAAGAAGCTGTGGGCCGTGGCCTGAACAAGTTGCGTAACGATTTTACAGATTAAAGCATGGGTCATAAGGCATGGGTTACTCAAACAACAACATTGAACCAAGCCACCTTATAAACGGTGATTTCTAGTGATCACTTGAAAATAAGCATAAACCAGCCAATAATCGAAACCCAAAGCACAATACTAATCAGGATTCCCCACACGATGCCCACTGAGAAATTCCCTTCACTCTTCGGTACAGCATGGCCAAATTTCAATCTAAGCTTCATTTGATTCCAGTTCATAGAACCCCCTCCTTAAGTTCTATTTCGGAATATGAAGCTCATTTATGTAGATCAATAGTCATGTTTTCCAAAAAAAATAAAAAAGGGCTTTTTGTCCTATCATCCAGTCCGGGGAAAAAGTATTACTGCTATTCCGACCAAACAAATCAATCCACCTACGATATCGTACAAATCAGGTGTCTTTTTATCAATCCACCATCCCCATGCAATGGAAAGGACAATAAAGACACCTCCGTATGCTGCATACACACGCCCAAAAGAGGAGAAAACCTGAAAAGTTGCAATGACTCCGTAGACAGCCAAAATCACCCCGCCGCAAAGTCCGACATACCATGTCTTCCCTTCACGCAGCCACTGCCAGATCAGATACCCTCCCCCAATTTCGGCTATGCCAGCCAAAATAAAAAGTAACGATGCCTTTAACACCATTCCACATCCCTTTTCTGCTAATCTTCTCGACTTTATTTCTTAAATGCCATCCTTAGAGCACTCGACCTAAAATAATAATCAACGCAATCACGCCAACCAGAATAAGCAGATTGCTGACCTGACGCCATAAACCAGAGGCTCCCTCAGAGTGAAGCTTCCGCTGGTTGACATCAAAATTCGCTTTGGCTCCTTCAGCATCTACAGGGCTAGAAAATGGTCGGTTATCTTCATTCATGTAAATGACCTCCTTATCAATACCACCTTAATGATACCAAACTTTTCCGCTGATTTCGCGTTGATTTTATACTCATGCTTACTGTATATTTCCCACTGCACCTGCATATTTATGAAGTGTACAACTATGTGTCAATATTTCACTGAATATAGCATATGATGGTGAATCAAGGCAGAGTAGGTATTTTGACACCTTTTATTGCAGGACGGTAGTTATGGTATAATTTAGTCAACTTCATTATGATTGTAACGAAAGTACAACGACTTACCACCTGTATTGAATTCACATCCATGAATCCCCATCCGGTTACAACCTGCATAATCTCACTGTAATTTAGGAGGAGGATACCAATGTCCCCAATCTTTATAGCTACTTTAATGTTAACGGGTATATTTTTACTCCAGGCAGCCATCGTTCTGGGCATCATACACTGGATTTCCAAACGTAGCCGCCGTCCAGCGCAAACCAAAATGGTTCTTATCATGGGTTTGCTTGCGTTGATTTTCGTCTTACTTCTGGTAAATGACTCGATGTATTCACAGGGACCGAACTGGTTGGTCTACTTCTGTTTGCTAGTGATCCTCATTAGCGCATGTATCCAACTGAGAAAACGCAAAGAAAAAATGTAATTTCATCATGATGTCATCAAAGGAGGAGCGCCATGAAATCTCACTCAATACGCTTTTGGATACAAAAGGTGCTACTGCTGCTACTTGTTTTACTATTCAGTGTCTCTCAGCAATCGTTCATTATAGCTGATGCCGCTCCACCTGTTAATTCCCAGGCCTCTGCCAAAGCCAGGCAACTACTTGCCTACCTTTCCAATGTACCAGAGGGTACGCTAATCTCCGGACAGCATGACTACTTGGAGGCACCGGATGAACAAAATAACAAGCTGCAACAAATCAGCGGACAATATGCAGGACTCCATGGCTATGAGTTTGGAGGATTAGCCAATCAGTCCCACGCAGCCTTACAAGAGCAACGTCAGCGTGTTGTGGACAGTGCTATTCAGTGGAGCCAGTCCGGCGGAATTGTAGCTATTACCTTTCATCAAGCGTTACCAGGTAAACCCAAAACGTGGAAAAACGTGCAAACCAAGCTTAGTCAGGCTGAATTTAATCACTACATCACGCCGGGTACCCCGCAATATCGACAGCTGATTGCCGATATTGATGAGGTCGCACTTTCCCTCAAAACGTTGCGGGACGCAGATGTGCCTGTTTTGTGGAGACCCTATCATGAAATGAACGGCAACTGGTTCTGGTGGGGAAACAAACAAAATTACGCCCAGCTCTGGAATGTGATGTATGACCGATTCGTTAATGTTCACCATCTGAATAATCTGTTATGGGTATGGAGTCCGAATGCACCGAACGCATACAGCACACCATACAGTCGAACCTTTCCAGGTATAAGCAGAGTGGATATTCTCGCAGCTGATATTTATAACAATGATTACAAATACTCCTATTACACAGGACTGCTCAAGCTTGCACAAGGCAAGCCAATCGGAATTGGGGAAAGTAATATCCTACCGAACGCCAATGTGTTAAAAAACCAGCCCGACTGGGTCTATGCCATGACATGGGGAAAGGAGCTATCCGCAACCAATTCGCAATCAACGATCAGAACATTTATGAATCAGAATAATATTATCACACGGAACCTTCTCAACGAGGCCCTGCGCTGAAATAACAAAAAAGCTTCAACTTCGCTCTATGAGTGGAATTGAAGCTTTTTTAGGTCTAACCAAGCCAAGCGCTTTAACTATTTCTAATCACTTCTTCCAGATCAATATCGGCGTACGCCTCTTCACCGAGATGCACAGATACAATGGTATAGATCCGCTTGGTCAGTCTCGACATCAGTCGATCTCCCGGCGCTACAGAGTATTCTTCCCGATAATCACCAATTTTGTGAAAACCGCTGGACATATGGATGTACAAACTGCCTCTTCGTGTTTTACCATGTACCAACATCAAATCTCCTCCTGCTGTAACCATTCCTAATTTCATCTGTTACATGTATATCGGTCAGAATCAGATATGATATAAGTCCGCGTTTAAACCAAACGGGCCTGCCAGTAATATGACAGACCCGTTTTTGCAAAAGATATTTTAAGTCTTTAGGGAAAAAACTATCCCTGATAGGATTCTGCAATCGCATTCGCCGCAATGATGGCGTTGTACACGTCAGCAGGACTGACCAGAAACGGCATATTGACCATCGTGTCATTCGATGCACAGGCAGCTTCGGCTACTTGACGCCATTCAGCCTCGACAAACTCCTCTACACCCAGATCACGAAGCGTCAATGGAAGACCTACGTCCTTAACCAGTTTGATGACCGTTTCCAGTTCCTCTTTCGGTGCATTTTCCAGCACCAGCTGAGTTAGCAAACCGAATGTGACCTTCTCGCCATGCTGTGCTTTATGCAGTGAAGGAACAGCCGTCATGCCATTATGAATCGCATGAGCTGCTGCCAAACCACCTGATTCCGCACCAACACCACTCAGATAAATTGTCGCTTCAATGGTATCCTCCACCGCGCGAGTATACACTTTACGATCCACCGCAAGCTTGGCCTTCACGGCATTTTCCAGCAACGTATCATAACAGAGACGGGCCAGTCCCAGCCCTGTGGTGGAAGGCTTGTTCAGTACCAGGTTGTCCCCGTTGGACTGATAACAAGCCCGCGCTTCAAAATAAGTAGCCAGCGCATCGCCGATCCCGGCTGCAAAGAAACGTGCAGGCGCCGCTGCCAAAATGCCCGTATCCGCCAGTACAACGTCGGGATTGGTTGGCAGGAACAAATATTCATCAAAGGAGCCGTCTTTCTTGTAGATAACCGCGAGGGCAGTACAAGGGGCATCCGTAGAAGCAATCGTCGGGAAAATAACGACAGGCAGCTTTTCATAATAAGCCGTTGCCTTAGCGGTATCCAGCGTTTTACCGCCGCCGATCCCTATAATGATGTTAGAGCCATGCTTGCGCACCAATTCCCGGTTACGCTCAATTTCTTCTTTAGTACATTCATATTGGAATTTCTCGAAAATGGCCTGATTGCCAGCCGCTTCAATAGAAGCGCCAGCCTCCTTTTGCGCCTTTTCGAGTATAAACTCATCACAAATAATAAAGGCTCTATCGCCATAATCTTTAATGTAGTCATTTAACGACGAGAGCAGATTCTGGCCAGAAATAAATTTCTTAGGTGAAGTGACGGACCTTACAACGTTTGTCATGTAAATTCCTCCTTAGCTTTGACTCATACCGAAAACACGATGTATCTCAGTATGTGACAATTTAACTATAGACCTCTTTTGACCCTGTTAAAAGACTGTTTATGGAATATTTTATGAACAAATTGTGCAACTCTCAAACTTTAGCGCTTTCATTCCATTCGGAATACAGCATCCCCATCATAATACGGTCATAACTGTTGCCATCACGAAGAACAGCCGAACGAACTCTGCCCTCAAGCTGGAAACCCACCTTTTCGTAGGTCCGAATAGCCTGTTCATTGTACTCAATAACATCCAGACCGACCCGATTCAAATTTAATTCGTAAAAAGCATAACGAAGAATGAGACGCACCGCTTCGGTCCCGTAGCCCTTCCCACGGTAGTCCCCATTGCCAATGCCAACCGCCAACTGGCCGATCCGATTATTCCACTCAATCCCGTGAATGGCCACAAATCCGATCAGGACATCATCCTCTAACGTTCTCAACCGGAAATAGACTTCGCTCGAACTGGGTGAACCTTCCGATTCCATTTGCTTCAGCGTATAAGGAAGTGCCAGATCCGTATCCACATTTCGCAGATACTCCGCGTCCTCTCCCCATTTGAACATCGTTTCGGCATCTCCTTCCCTGACTGCGGATAGTTTAATCCGATCCCCGTAAAATAAATTTTCGATTGTCATGACACTCCATCTCCTGTTTTATGTTGTCCCATTTTCGCTCTAGCTATTATGATATTAAACGTCAGCAATATTAAGCCCCCTCAGGAATTCAATGTATAAACTTTACAAAACAATCGGACAAAATACAAATAAATAGTTATAAACTATCCACTCATCCTTTTTTATAGAAAAATATTCCTGATTCTGATAGACTATAACCAGTCTAATCCCCTACAAATTTGTATAAAGGACCGGGACTATAGTCATGAACAGAAAGGAAGTGTAAGGATGAACAAACAATCCAAAATCGTCTCCATCGCACTGGCATCGGCTCTAGTATTCAGCGTTTCTTTTCAATTCGCCCCCACCGTGGAGGCCAAAAAATCAAAAAAATCCCATAAATCAGCTACGCAAAGCTCCGTCTATTACAAAAACTGTACAGCTGTTAAAAAGGCAGGTAAGGCACCTCTCTACAAAGGTGATCCCGGCTACCGCTCAGCACTCGACCGTGATCATGACGGTGTTGCCTGCGAAAAATAATCTCTCATTACATTTGAATGGGTATTATGTACAAAAAGACCCTGCGGCCGCAAGGTCTTTTTCATATTTCTTAATATTTATACAGCATAGCAACCAACTGATATCCAGCTCCAATTGTCCAGAACAGCACATAATCACCGCGCCGGATGTGACCGGATTCAATGCCTTCATACAAGGCAATGAACGGGCTACTGGTGCCCGTATAACCATAACGGTCACCCACATAGATCATTTGGGCGTCCTCCAGCTCCAAATGAGCCTGTATTTTCAGCACATTCGCCAATGAAAACTGGGACAGGCAATAAGCCCGTACATCCTGAGGCGCCAGTCCGTTCTTCTTCAAAATTCTCTTGAGCAGATCAAATGTGGGGGGCAATGCCATATTGGCATCGAACGGGAGCCACTGAATATATTTTCCGGGTGCATTCCTTTGCAGTGTTGCCGCTAATCCCTGAGCCGGATACAAAATTTTATCTATATTGACCGGGTCGGTAAAATACATGGAATCTATAAAGCCGGTATCCTCTTCTGTACGCTCCAAAATAGCCGCACACGCAGCATCTCCATAGTTAGCATACGTAATTTCATCCTCGGGGCCGGAAATGAGCGAGTTATAATCCGAACCGATAATAAGCGCCGTGCGCACATCGGGATTGGCCAGCATCGCTCGACTAGCTTGATCAACAGCCACCGTCATGCCTGCACAATTCGCGTTAGAATCCATGACAACCACGTCATGCCTGGCCTCAATCGCTTGATGAATAAACAAGGCATTCATTGGAAACAGCGACTCTGGGACTTGGGTGGAAAACACGATCATGTCCACATCACGGCCTGTCATTTGAGCTTGATCCAGCGCTTTCTTGGCAGCCGCGATCCCCATCGTCAAGCCATTCTCGTCCGGGTGATCAATAATGTAACGCTTTTTCCTGCCCATATGTTCCATGAAGCGCCGAATATCTTTGCCCTGTTCGTCAAAATGACGAATATAATATTCGTTATCCACCGAATGAGGCGGATGATACACACCCAATGCCTTTATTCTAATATGGCTCATCAGCAGGTTCCCCCCTACACATCATCTCGCTGTTTATCACCGCTTCAGAAACATTATTGTACGACGATATCTACGTTGTTTAATCCTGCTTCACGTGCAACACGACCAAGTTGCATTTTAATAATCGTTTGTTGAAGGCTGATCACAAAAATCACTTTGGCAAAACCGGTCTCTTTATACCGTACAAAAGAACCTTTTAGTTTTTCTACTTCTTCCGGGCCCAGCAGTGCCATTTGGGTGCAGTCTACTTTGAGTGTAAAGCTGGAAGCCTGAATGGAGGATGTCTTGGATACATACTCCTTGACAAAGTTATCATACTCAGTCGGGCTAAACACACCGTTCACCGCCATATGTACCGTTTTAATGGTTTGATCCACTTCGATGCTGTAAGGACTTTGACTCATTTCAGTAAGACTCCTTTGAATTCAGATTTTTTACTATTAAGAATATCGGAAAAATATGTAGAAATTTTAATATTAAAACAGATAAATCGACACTCATATATTACAAATTTGTGAATATGCAAAAAAGCCGCCACTGCTCCTGGCTACAGAGAGCAACTGACGGCTAACAAGTGTTCTTACGTTGAATTAATTTGTAAACGTATGGCGGCCGAGTGAAATGACAGCCGGACGGCTCTTGCTCCACTTGGCTGTAGCAATGGCCGGATTGTAATAAAACAGGGACCCGTTCGTCGGATCTGCACCATTAAGAGCCTGTCTCGCCGCACGATACGCGGTCTTGTTCGGTTTCAGGCGGTATTGACCATCCTGTACAGCGGTGAACTGGCCTGGCTGCAAAATAACGTCCGGAATCGAGCTTGGAAATTCATTGGACTGCACACGGTTTAATACGACCGCCCCCACGGCTACCTGCCCTTGAAAAGATTCCCCGCGTGCCTCAGCATAAATAATCCGAGCCAGCTGGTCCAGGGCGGTTAAACGCACCTCCCCAAAGGAATCCAGCTTGGCTTGCGTTGCCGCTCCGGCTACACCGTCGGGCGTAAGACCGTAGTCCCGTTGGAAACGGGCAACCGCTTTACTGGTCAAAGAGCCATAATACCCAGTAAAACCGGCTTTAAAATAACCAAGCGAGTGAAGCTGCTGCTGAAGCTCCAGCACCTGCTCACTCTGAGTACCTTTCGACAGCGTTGATGATTGTGCTTGTGCTGGCTCAACTGGCAGCACAATGCCCAGCATACATGCGCAGGACAGGATCAACGTAGAACATTTTTTCATATTCCAGACAACCTCCTCTTTCTTGTTCTGTCCGGTACAACCTTACCGGCCTGTACAACTCAGGGACGTTTATCCGATGAATGTTTCTTGGGCTATAGCTTATGCCTGGCTGCGGAAATGACGCGTTGCTACATTCGGAATCGGACAAGGATGCACTCACACGTCCGTTGCAGTATACCACAAGCCGCATTTACGTATCATCCGGCTCAGGTCCTAAGACTGTGTATACAAATAAACGCTAGCCTTAACGGACTGACTCGTGCCCTATTCCTTGCACACAACTTTGGGCGAATGCATAGGGTAGCTGTACGATCATCAAATTTTGAATAACAGAAAGGCAGGAACCACACGTGGATTCATATATGGATTACACCTCTCCCTCCGCACAATTTACTTATGATGTAAAAGACAATGTTCTATTTCAAAAGGATGCTCAAAACTACATCAACGAGCTTTCGATCCAGCAACTAAATACGTTGGCGAATATATCGCTGCTGGATATTTACCTCAGCACAGCTAACGTCATAGAGCCTCATTACCACCAAAATGCAGCAGAACTGGTATACTGCCTCTCTGGAGCAGTGACCGTGTCACTAATGAACCCTTTTACCCGCGAGTTGCACCATTTCCCGCTCACACCTGGTCAGGTCGCTAATGTTCCCCAGGGATGGTGGCACTACGAGGTCGCCACAATGGATCATACTCATTTGATAGCGATTTTTAATGCTCCCATCCCTGAATTCATCCTCGGCTCCGACATCTTGCGATTAACGCCAAGCAATATTCTCGCTCATACCTACTGCCTGAATGAGAATAAAATTCAGGAAGCGCTCGCTCCTATCAAAAAGCCTGTAATCATCGGTCCGCCTAATGACTGCAAGCACCAGCCAGCTAAAAAGCCGGGAATACATGTGAGACTTGCCGATGCTCCCCCATACCAACAGGTCGCCACGGAAAGAAACTATGCCCCTACAAACGGATATCCCGGCTTCGCCTTTAATCCTTATCATGAATGGACCTAATCCTGCGGGAATGCCCTCTCCCTGTATATTAGCCGTTACCGTTACATCATTCGTCTCATAAAATGCGAATGTACAAGAGGGGGTGATTGAATGGACGCTTATTACAACTGCTTGGGCTGTATGAACAGACGGGTACGTGTTTTGACCATGGACGGACAGCAGCACGAAGGAACCATCGTGAAGGTGGATCGCAATAACGTGTACTTAAAAAGGGAATCAAACGGGCGTGTTCAAACGTCTGCTTTTTATCCTGGCTATGGATATGGTAATCAGCTCTTAACCTTGAGCCTGTTCACCCTGCTGGCAATTGCTTTAATTTAATTAGCTGCTCCACGTCAAGCCCTGTCTACCAAACGATGACACATCTTATGACAGCAACCACCCCCGACAATCATCCGTCAGGGAGTGGTTGCTGCTATTTGGGGTGTTTTACAATCCAAACAAGTCTCTTGAATCCCTTAAAACGCTTAAATCCCCCACCAGCTATGCTCCGGTGAGGGATTTAATACACTCATTTCAAATTAGATCCATAACGACTTGGTGATGATGACCAGCAGAATGAACAGTACCAAGATAGCCCCTGTTGATGTCCAAACTCCGCCTGGGTATCCACCGCCACAACCTCTTTCACATTCACTCATGGATAAGTTCCTCCTTCAATTCAAGGTACATCATAGCTTATGTATTGAGGCTTCCTATGGACCGGGCTTATCGGCAATGATGTGAATCTTTACGTTGATTGGGCATCCGCCTACACCCTTTCTGGGCAGGAGCATAAGATATCACAAATAATCCCCTGAAGGAGTGAAGCAATTGAATCCAAATCAAGCGCTTAATTACAGTATGAACCAACCTTTTCCCCATCACCAGCATACCCCTCATCACATCATGGTGACCCCTGTGGACCCGTATGTGGTAGAAACATTAAAATCGGTCATTGGCAAATATGTTGTACTGGAGACCACTCGTGGCAGAATTGACGGTTGTGTAGTGGATTGTAAACCCGATCATGTCATTTTAGATGTGTATGGAAAGAAATTCTTTGTCCGGATCTGCGAAATCGTATGGATTATGCCCACCTAAGTATTTAAACAATCAGACGCCAAAATCCTCGCCGATCCTATACTGGATTCGCGAGGATTTACTATAGTTACAAGCTTCTACTATTCAATATCTCCCGCCAGCGAAGAACGGAGTTCATCTATTGTTCCATTGAACTCATTCAAATCCACATTACCACGGATACCCTGAACACTGCCTGTGCTACTGTACTGCCATGCCCACCAGTTATCCCAGGCTGGAACTGCAGTCGGTTTTTGAGTGGTGCTGTATCTGGCTACCCACAATTTATACACAGAAAGTGTAGGATCAAACTTGGAAGCAAAGACATTGCCCGTGTATACGATTGGCAGACGTCCGGTAAGCTTCTCCGTTTCATCCAAAAATGCATGAGCCACTTCACTAATTTGCGCAGGAGTAAGACCTTTTGGATTATTTTCATAATCCATCACTGGCGGCAGATCCAGACTGCCGCCTGCTGATTCTATAGCCCTGGCAAAATTAGCAGCTTCCTGACGAGCACCATCCGCAGTTGTAGCGTTCAAAAAGTGATAAGCACCGACCAGTATGTTGGCATCCCTCGCTCCCTGAACATTTGCTAGAAATTGATTATCTTGATATGTTGTCCCCTCAGTAGCCTTGATGAAAGCAAATGTCTTGCCTGCGGCCGCAACCTGCTGCCAATCTATATTGCCATTATAGTGAGAGACATCGATCCCTTGAGCATGTCCGTCAGAAGAGATGACAGGCTCAGGGACAATGGTATCAGGAGCTATAGCAGATGTAACAGGCTCAGTAGATGTTGACTCCAGTGTTGCTTCTGAATCCTGATTCAAAGGAGCACTACTTCCACTTGAGACAGGCGGGGAAGTCAGAAACACCGTTTTTAGCTTGCTGCTCCATGCCACATCAAGACCTGTCTGTTCAGATACAAAGCGAAGCGGAACATAAGTGGTTCCGCCTTTAAGCAATGGAGCTACCGTCAACCCCATTTGAATACCATCGACAGATGCTATGGGGTTATTTACCTGAAGGCTGAGGTTATGATCTCGATCCTGGATCGTTACCGTACTTGTCTTGGAGTCCCAATTGACCTTATAACCTAATTCCTCCACAATGAGACGAAGTGGGACCAACACACTACCCTTTATTTCCTGAATCTGAATTCCCTTCGCAGTACTTAAATCTTTACCATCCAGCTCAATATGTGAGCTTGAAGACGTAGCGTGAGTTTCCCCTGGAAATACCCATAAAAACAGAAATAAAAAAGCCAAAAAATAAATTTTCTTCATTATGTACCCTACCATTCTATAAATTTTCACTGATGAAAATCGTGCAATCTAGTATCCTCAGTACCTGCCATTTTGATAGACGCCAATCATATGTAAAAAGTTACGAATAAGTCATCACATATCTTAAGTTTATCATTTATAGCACTAAAAAGTCTCTACCAGCTACATAGCGAGCAGAGACTTCTTTTTTGTATCCTTATTCACATAGTTAAAAATGTTAAGCTTGCAAGAATGATCGAGGTGATGGACAGCACCAGTAAGGGAAGCACCGCTTTCTCCCGCAAGGTCTTAAAGCTCACATTCAGCCCCATGCCTACCATGGCCATCGTCAGCATAAATGTGGTGATGTGAGAAAATCCGTTCATCAGACTAGAAGGAGCTACAATATATTTTCCCAAAACATAGCTACCGATCAAACTTGTGATGACAAATCCAATGAGAAACCAGGGGAACTCCATTTTCGCATCCGAGCGGATCTTTCCGGTTCGCTTCATCCAGTACATGATCATAAAGCTAAGCGGTATTAGTAAAAAGACACGGCCCAGCTTGGCTAGTAAGCCAAGCGCGAGAGCATCCTGTCCGGCAGGTTCGGCAGCTAAGGCCACATGTGCAATTTCATGCAGGCTGATGCCTGACCATATTCCATATTGCATATCCGTCAAAGGAAGCCACGATCGAAGGACAGTAAATAAAATGGCAAATACGGTTCCGACCAAAGCAATGAGCCCTACTCCTATAGCCGTATCCTCATCCTTGGATTTCAACAGGGGAGAAACAGCAGCAATCGCAGCCGCACCGCAAACACCTGTCCCAATACCGAGAAGAAGCGAGAGCGAAGCGTCAGCCTTAAAGAGCTTGGCCAGCCACATCGTAAACAGGATGGAAAATACGACGGTACCCACATCACGCAGGAGCAAGCCCATACCATGATGAATAACAACATCCATATTGAGCTTTAGTCCGTATAATACGATAGCCCCTCGCAGCAATTTTTTAGCCGAAAACTCAATCCCTGAGCGTAAAGCTTCGGGATATCCCCATAGCTGTCGGTATAAGACAGCGAGAAACATGGCGCAAGCCAAAGGGCCTACATAATGAAATCCAGGTATTTCGTTCAGACCATACCCGACGAAGGCAAATATCATGGTCAGTACAATGCCTAAGATACGTTGGATAAAGCGATTTCGGTTAGAGTGTGGGAAACGCTTTGGTGGTAAACCGGAACGTAGTGAACATTTCATGCGCTTTATGTGACTGCTCATGGTGAATACCTCCAATTCTGTCTTCATAAAGCTTAATGCGTATTTTGTCATAAGAAAAATAAATCATTATAATGGTATCCATAAGTAAATAGGTATGATGAAAATGGAGGAGTCGGCTTTGGATCAATCTTTAATCGTATTTGTTATGGTCGCAGAAAAACAAAACTTCACAAGAACAGCCGAAGAGCTACACATGACACAGCCCGCCGTCAGTCAATACATTCAAACGCTGGAGCGTACCGTGGGAACACGGCTTTTGGAGCGAAGTAATAAATATGTGCGTCTAACCAAAGCCGGTGAAATTGTGTATCATCATGCCAAGGACATCATCCGCCTCCACACCCGAATGCAGTATTTGGTGGACGAGTTGATGAATACGGCAAAAGGCAATCTATCCATTGGCGCAAGCTACACATACGGAGAGTATGTACTGCCGCATGTGATTGCGCAAATGAGAAGTCAATATCCGCTCATTCAGCCCTCCATTAGCATCGGCAACACTCAGGAAATTGAAAGATTGGTGATTCGTAATCAACTGGATGTGGGGATTATTGAAGGAGAATTTCAGCATGACCATTTGTATATTGAACCGTTTGCAGAAGATGAAATGTATATCGTCGTTCCACATCATCATCGTTTGGCTGGTAAATCTCAAGTAGGTTTAAGTGAGCTACAAGAGGACATATGGATCCTGCGCGAAGAAGGCTCTGGAACCCGGGAAGCGGCGGAAAAGATGTTTACACGATTTCAGTTTACCCCTGCTCATATTATGGATTTTGGCAGCACCCAGATTATTAAAGAGTCTGTAGAAGCAGGCTTGGGCATTTCTTTGCTGTCACAGTGGACGATTCAAAAGGAACTCACCTTGGGCACTTTAAAAATGTTGAATATAAGCGGTTTCCCAGTCGTTCGGAAATTCTCTTTTCTGACCCCTTCTGCCGTATTTGAAACGAAAGCGAACACCGTATTTTTAGAGATTTTGCGAGGTTATAATGTGAAAAGGTGAACAGGTACAGCTTCAAGTCCATAGAAAAAGCTCCCCGGAAGGCGCTGGGCTTACTCGAATATATCCATCCATGCCCCTTCGAGCTCTTTTAATAAGGCTCTTTTCGTAAATAATGTTGCTTTATTACGTAAGAATTTTATCCTTATTGATTTTGTGAGGTTTTTACGCATAATTGTAACTAAGGGAGATGGTTCCAAGTTGAGTAAACCTAATATCAGCACAACAGTTTCAGGAGATTTAATTGTTACCCATCTAATTGGCAAGATTAAAACAGATGATGTTAATGAATGGTTTAATGGCTTCGAGCAAGCTTGTCAGCAATTCATTTCCGAGGGTCGGAAATACAAATTGTTGGTGGATAGAAAAGGATACACGCCAGATCATTTTTCTGTTCAAAAAGCATGGAAAGATAAGTTCTTCAATGAAACCATTTTGAATCACAGCAAGGCAATTGCGTTCCTCCTTGAAGAAGGGGAGATAATGAATTATTTACAACAATCCAATACAAAAGAATCCGTAAAATTTTTTGATAATTATGAACAAGCATTGATTTGGTTGAATGAATATCCAATATAAAACCTTTATTGAACCAGTTGCTCTTAATCAACTGGTTTTTTTATGCCTAATGTTGCTGTTGTCATAAAATTCACTTGTTACAAGTTTCCTACACCATTGTTTTTCTTCACAGATTCTTGTCCACACAGATTGCCAGTTCATTGTGAGTCAGCAACAATATTTCAGAAAAGAGCCTTTAATAAAGACTGTCTGGCTTCTAATAACCAAGGATGTACAACCTTCATCTTTTCTTTATTGCTCCACACATGGTTTAAATAAATCATAATCGCTTCATCCAACAAATGATCGTTCACATTCTTCCTTATCTCTTGTACAAAAGGCGCAGCGTGTGCCTGATCCCATGACAATTTGTCTCCTATAAATAAAATTTTATCCATCAGACTCATGGATTTCCACAGCGTCGTGTGACATTCAATCGCATTCAGCAGCATCGAATCCGTTAGTCCAAAAATCTGAATAGTCATCTCTCTGGACAGCTTTTGGTGCAGAATATACGGAAATGCTAATTCTTCTTCAATAATGGGGATATGTAAAGCACGTGCAACAGCTACTTTATCTTCATTAGGAATGATCGTGCCTATATCGTGCAACCACCCCGCCCGTTCAGCTATGAAAGGATCAGCATGGAATTGTAGAGCCAGTGCCTTGGATTCATGGGCTACCCTTGTGCAATGAATCCACGTAGCTTCTGCGTTATGTTTGTTAAAAAGCTTCTCTATGTCCAAAAATAGTTCCCCTGAAAATTCAAGTTCAGCAATGTAATGATGTAAAACAGGATTCATGTATTGTTACCCCTCTTCGCTTATTCCGATGATTTTACTATACATATTGATTACATTATAACTGGACTCGTCCAAAATAATCCAATTTACTTCAGGTTAATGAAAAATTGCAAAAAGCCCCTGCTAAGAACAAGGGCTTGAAGAAAATACCTTGATAAATACTCCTAACGAAAGAAAGGTATTTTAAGAAGATAGATGATCTTGTCCGTGATACAGAAAATGGCTAAAATCGGCGTAGCTGCCTTGAAATTGTTGCATGTCATGGGCGGCAATCCCTACAAAATTCCCTGTAAATCCACCTGATAAAAAGCTGATGTTTTGCTTTTCAAAAAGCGGAGTCCAGGTAGGCTCATTTCCAAGATGGTAATAAAAATGTCCTTGGATTGCATGGACTTCTACGGCCAAATGTATAGGAATATCCTTCTGAAGCGCAATCGACTGAGGGACTAATGTGAATGTATCTGCTTCACATCTCATCATGCGCAGCACTTTCCCTTGTCCCTCTTCATAGCTGACATAGGCATACAGGTAATTTTCATCATTTAGATACAGCAGGAGCCCCGCCATTTGCAAATAGCTTGTAGGTTGATATTCCAACGCCGTTTCTACCCGAAAATGATGATCGGTTTGCCGGATGGCAAGCACATGATGCTGAAACAGACTTTGAATGGATTCTCCAGCCAGAATTCGAAGATAGCCCGGACGCTGGCTCAGTGAGCACCAACGATCATCCGCCAGTATACGCAATGTATTCCATGTTTTATTTAAAACTGGCCCTTCGAAAAAGTCTTCGAATATAAAGCTGTGCTTCTGCCCTGCCGAGAAAGTGGTTCCGATCGGTGCAGGCACTTCTAATTGCGGCGTATTGCCTCCGCCGGTTAATCGCAACCAGCCTTCATCATTCCAGTACACGTGCTGCAAGGCCGTTTCTCGCCCTAAAATGGCATACTTTCCTTCCAATGGACGAGTACATAAATGAGCCATATACCAATCGCCATCTGGCGTCTGTACAAGACTGCCATGTCCTGCACATTGTAAAGGGAGTTCAGGACGATCTCGTGATGTAAGCATCGGGTTATGCGGATCTACTTCATAAGGCCCGGATAGCTGCTTCGAACGGGCTACGGTTACCGCATGTCCCGTACCCGTTCCACCTTCCGCTGTAATAAGATAGTAATATCCGTTTTGCTTGTAGATATGAGGGGCCTCTGTTTTTTTCAAAGGTGTGCAATCAAAAATTTTCACAGGCTCGCCAATCAGTCGCTGCTGCCCGCTATCGTATTCCTGCATAACAATGCCTGAAGACTTATTGCTGTCCACCATGCGGTAATCCCACAATGCATTCAATAGCCATTTACGTCCATCCTCGTCGTGAAATAAAGACGGATCGAATCCACTGCTGTTGAGATATACCGGGTCCGACCACGGTCCATGGATCGCAGGTGCCGTCATCACAAAATTATGAACGTCCTTAAACGGACGTCTGGTGCTCTTCACATCCGTATAGAGCAGATAAAAAAGGTTATCCGCGTAGCTCAGCTGAGGCGCCCAAATGCTGCAATTTTTCGGGTTTCCTTTTAAATCAACCTGATCGGTCAAAATATCCGTACAGTGCTCCCAATAGGCCAAATCCTTGGACTGATACACCCGTACTCCCGGCAGCCACTCAAACGATGACACGACAATATAGTAAGTATCCTCGACTCGTACAATACACGGATCGGGATTAAAGCCTTTTAATATGGGATTTTGGATCATCATGAGAAATGACTCCTCCTTGCTTCCAAAAAGTGTCTCCCTCAAAAACCTGCTCCTTGCTCCACGCTTCTGCTCGTCCTTCAAAACAACCCGCCCACGGAACACGCTGCCTACGCAACGAGGTAACATCGGATACACCATACTCCTGATAGCAAACCGTTTTCTCATTTGCAGCATCGTCCCAATTGTCCCAACCCCGTGGATCAATATGTTCACCCATTTTACAATCCACAAATACGGTCTTGGCATACTCACGCCACGGACGCCCCAAAAATACCGGGGTAATATCAGGCTCTGCGGTTAAGCAGCAATGATTGAATACATAGCCATACGCTTGTCCCTGGGGAGTGGAGGCGGCTGTAATGTAGCTCGTTTGGTTCTCATGATGGCGTAAACTGCGAATTTCGCAATGTTCAAAATAAGCAGTGGCCCCGCCAAAAATGAAGTCTACCGTTCCCTCGATATAACATTGCTGATAAAGCTGGCGATAGTGGGCATGATGTTCTTTCAAATGGATGCCGCCAAACTTTAGCCGTTCTTTCGGTGCCGGAGGCAAGGGACCAGTAAATAACGTATCCTGATGCCCGCGAAAGGTGCAGTTTCTAAAAACCGTTTTATCACAGTGAGCATATACAGCAACAGCCTGCCCAATGGCTTCCCCCTGTCCCGCCGTGTTGGAAATCATGAGATTTTCCAACATCAGATGGCTACCGCCTAAAAATAAAGTGGGAGTCGCAAAGGTCCCTATTTCCTCCCCTGCCTCATCCCGCTCCCTGGCATATCGGTGCATTCGAATGTCTACCTGTCCGATGCCTATGATATGAAGATACGAACGGTAAATTCGCACCTCTTCCTCGTAGGTACCCGATAAAATATACAGCGTTTCCATTTCGTTAGAAGGCGACTGCTCCAATACAGCAATCGCCTCCTGAATCGTATGAAAATCACAAAAGGATTCTTTCCCTACCAGCATGGTTGCCCCAATCCTTTCATTGGAATTACAGATGTTCTGCTAAAAATGACTGCCACGCCGTTCGCATTTCCAGGGTCTCCATATGCCCGCCACCTGCGATCACAGGCTGCCAATGCTCAGGGTGACCTGCTTCCTGATAAGCTTCCAGCAGTCCCTTTGCCAAATGCTCGACCCCCTCAATTGGACACATTCGGTCATTTTGGCCTGTTATGCTCATTCGTGGACGGGGAACAATCCGCTTTTGAATATCCAGCGTGGTAAAATGCTTTAGCAAGCCGGGGACATAGGAATAGAAGCCATGGTGATCCAGTCCCCTTTTGGTGATCAGCGTATGGGCATCTACCTGTCCGCAAATATCAATGGTGACCTGTATTCGCTCATCTAACCCTGCCAGCCACCACGCCATCAGTCCTCCCATCGACATCCCAATCGTTGCGATGCGGGAAGCATCAACATTCTCTCGCTGGCACATATAGTCCACCAAACGACGGTTATCGTACAGCATCATGCCCCACAGCACCTGGCCCTGCCAGAGCATTTCCTTGACCAGCTCGCTCTCGGTTTTACCCCCGCGTTCATTAAAGCCCCACATGTCAATACAACAAGCGCAATAGCCCATGTCTGTCAGGGTTTTAGCAAACGAGGGCTGCTGCAAGTAAGAGCTGCTATGGATAAATTCCTTACGTCCATGGGTATAATTGCCTCCATGCGAATGGTTGAAAATGACCAATGGAAACGGACCGTTTCCTTGTAATGGTGTGGCTATATAAGCTGGCACAAGCTCGATTCCGTTGATGTCCAGCAGAATAGATTCCAGTTGGTATCCCTCTTGTTCCTCTTGCTTTAGCAGGGTGGCTGTAACGGGTCGATCTGCTGGAAGATCTCCCAATAATGCTTGCAGCTTATCCATGTTCTCCCTCCTTCCATGCCCCTCTTAAATCAGGAATTTGCAAAATCCTCAATTAAAAACATTTTGTTCAGAAGGTTGTATCGTCACTTGTTCGATCAGCTTTTCAGGCTGGTTTGTATTTTTCGAATGACAACGGTTGACCTCAACGCCTTCCCCATTTTCAATATAAAAAGCAGGACCTTCATGATTCTCAATCGTCACCTGTTGAAAACGGATATCTCTCACATTGCCTAAATAAAAACCACGGTTGTTCATATCTTCAATCCCTGTCATCATGGCAGGACGGCCAGGAATCGCATTTTTCGCCATAGAAATATCAATATTGGAAAATGTAATTTCAGCAATATATTGTTCTGCAAGTCCGTATAAGAATCCAGCAGCCGCATGAACCTGTCGTGCCGTGATATCGGAAAAATGAATCCGTCTAAAGCAAGGTGTTTCATCGGTAATTGGATAGGGATTTTTGTCCCAGACATATTTGTCTTTGCCCCGAGGTCCGCAGAAATAATAGAGATTCAGAATAAATGGACAAATCACATCTTCCATCACAATATTGCTAACGCGAATATCTTCGACGATCCCCCCGCGTCCCCGTCTTGATTTCAGGCGGATGCCCCGATCCGTTTGCTTGAACACACAATTGCTGATCGTGACATTACGGATATCTCCACTCATCTCGCTTCCCAGTACAACAGCGCCATGTCCATGCACCATCGTACAGTTGCTAATCGTTATATTTTCACAAGGAATCCGCTCCTGTGTATCTTCGGTTCCTGCTTTGATCGCAATACAATCATCGCCCACATCAATATTGCAGTTACTAATACGAACATTGGAGCAGGATTCGGGATTAATGCCATCCGTATTGGGGGAATCCGCCGGGTTAAGAATGGACACATTGTCAATCGTAACGTTATAGCAAGCGATAGGGTTTACAGTCCAACTGGGGGAATTTTTCAACATGATATCTTTAATGGTGACCCGCTGACAACGGTCAAAGCTGATTAATTTGGGTCTCGGGTGCTGTAACTCCTCGGGATGATTCCGATGCTTTTCCCACCACGGTTGACCATTTCCTTCCAACGTTCCACTGCCTGTAACTGAAATATTCTCCAGGTTCTTCCCATAAATACACGACGCATGTACTTCTCGCTGGACGCCTTCCCACCTGGATTCTACTACTGGATAATCAACCAAATCCGTGCTGAAGGAGAGAATTGCACCGGGGCTTACATGCAGCTCAATGTTACTTTTCAGAAAAATAGCGCCTGTCAGATACGTACCCGAGGGAACAAAAACCGTTCCTCCCCCGGCATTGCTAGCCGCTTCGATTGCAGCCGCAATCGCCCCTGTTGCCAACGTCGTACCATCCTGAGGTGCTCCATAATCTACAATGTTATACACTTGCATCTCGTTCTCTCCTGTCTTCATTTTTTGTGGATACGAAAATGATGTATAGGCTGAACTTAAAAATACACTGGAAAACGGAGTAGGCGGAATGGTGCTGAACAAGCGTCAGCGATGGTAAGCACCATCCGCCTGCGTAGTGGCACTTCATGTACACTGATGTTCAACCTATATCTATATCCTTAT
Source organism: Paenibacillus sp. FSL R10-2782 (assembly GCF_038592985.1). NCBI lineage: Bacteria > Bacillati > Bacillota > Bacilli > Caryophanales > Paenibacillaceae > Paenibacillus > Paenibacillus sp. FSL R10-2782. Next base: position 3,477,228 of record NZ_CP151951.1, read on the forward strand.
TTTTTCGATTTCTTATACGCTTCTTCGTATTCAGTAATAATCTGTGATCCACCGGAATTTTTCCAGTTCTCTACGGCTGCTTTGAATCCGGCTTCATCGGTCTCACCCATAATAAATTTGAACGTAGCATCGGTTATAATTTTTTCGAGTTCGGTTCCTTTTTCATTGGCAGTTACAGAATCCAGAGGAACGGTTGGATCCAAAACAGCAAAGTCGTTATTTTCCTTGATTAATTGATTGGCTAGTTCCTTTTCAGGGTTGGCATCTTTTAACGTATACGTCACTTCGCTCGGTCTGGAACTTGCAAATGGCTGTACATCTGCTTGCCACAAATCGGTGTTAATAATTCTGAAAGCTCCTTCATTATCAATGTCATAATGAGTTCCCTTAATACCACCTGTCATGTCCATAAATACTTCTTCATCAATCAAATCATTGACGAATTGAAGTAGTCTCTTCAACTCAGCTTCCGACTTCACCTCGGATTTAGGAAATGCCAGCAAACCACCGACTCCGCTGCCTTCGGACCAAATGTGATATTTACCGTCTCCATTGGAGATTTTGTTTACAGGCACCAGCTCAAGCCCCTTTTGCAAACCTTGTGACAGATTTCTCAAGTTGGTGATATCCACCATGCCCGTATAAATTCCGGTTTTCCCTTGAGCAAATTGCTGCTGCTGATCAGTTTTAGCAGTTACGGCGAAATCCTTGGATACATACCCGTTCTTATATAATTTATTGGAATACTTTAACGTCTCCAAATATTGAGGTGTATCAAATTCCGGCGTAAACTTGCCATTCTCATCTACTTTCCAGCCATTAGGTGTGCCAAAATAAGAGCTTAAGGTTTTAAAGCTGCTGTAGCGCAGATCAGATCTGTCGCCAAAGCCTGTCGTATCCTTTTTGCCATTACCGTCCGGGTCATCTTCTGTAAACGCTCTCGCAACTTCGTAAAGCTCATCCAGAGTCGTAGGTACTTTAAGCCCTAAGCGATCCAGCCAATCCTTACGAATAACCAGGCCTGCTCGTGCCAAATTTTTCTGGAATGGAACTCCATACAGAACTCCCTCGATGGAAGCTGCATTTCTAACTTCGGGAGGTATCTTTTTTAAATTGTCATAATCGTCCAGATACTTACCTACATCCCAGAATAGGCCTGATTTCAATGAACTTCGAACTGAAGAATTTGTCATCATCGTAAGAGTCACGATATCCGCCAATTCACCGGACGCCAGTGCTGTAGTGATTCTCTCTTCTTTGGACGCATCAGGAACCCAGTTGAACGTAATCTTGGAATTAGTGTATTTTTCAATTTTGTTCTTAATCGTGTCTGTAGGTGGAGAGGCCGTGTGCAATACATTTAACCAGGTTAATTCCAGCTTTGAATTTGGATCATACGTTTGGCTGCCTTGATCCTCTGCCCCCTTGTTACCGCAAGCAGCTAAAAAAACACTCATGACCATAAGTACGGTAAGAAGACCCGATACTCCCTTTTTCATCGATATCCCTTTTTTCATTGTGTTTGCTCCTTTTCTGATCGTATATTCATGCCATATCTTCCTCTTTCACCAAAACCTCTCGCTCTATTTTGCTAAATACCTGATGCGTCATCCACATCACGAGATAACCGATAATACTGGCTCCGGCAAAAGTCAGAATTCCTGGGTACAAGCCTAGAATCAATGTAAAAAGCGCGACAATCGCAACAAAAAGAACAAGTGTATATTGTAAATACGAAAAACCAATCACCACAGACATTCTGATTTTCAGCTTAATTCCTTTCCAATCATAATGAGCCAGTAAGGGGAAAATGTACGCCAACGAGATAAGATACAAAAAGGCTCCAATAAGCGTCACTACGCGAACATACCAGGACGAGACATTGACGATATCCACATAGAGCACGTAGCCCACGAGGCTGTAAATGGCTCCAATGATCGCGCCTTCTTTAAAGCTTTCTCTAAAGTAACGTACAAACGTGGGGAAAATGGCAACTTCCTCATTCCCCCGAATCCATTGCCTTAAAATACTGAGCATAGCGACAGTTGCAGGGCCCACGCCTATAAATCCCAAGCCCAGGATCGTCGCAACCGTCCACAGCAAATTAAGGTAAGCCAGCCGAAGCAGGCGCATGCACCATTTGTTCATGTTTTCTACAAACCGTACCATTCCGCATCCTTCCCGTCGTCATTAGTAAACGCCGTCTTCACCAAATTTCTTGGCCAGTCGATTGGAGCCCATGATCAGAATTAATCCCACCACACCTTTAAAAAGTCCTACCGTCGTACTAAAACTCAATTGTCCATTCTTTAAGCCTGCTGTATAAATGTAGGTGTCAAATATTTCGGCAACCTCGCGGTTTAATGAGTTTAATAGCAGATACATATGCTCAAAGCCCAAATCCAGCGTGCTGCCGATTTTTAAAATTAACAACGTAATAATGACTGGGCGAATTGCAGGCAAGGTAACATGCCATGTTTTTCGGAGACGTCCGGCACCGTCCATTTCTGCCGCCTCATACAGTTGCGTATCCACGACCGTAATCGCCGATAGATAAATGATGGTAGACCAGCCGAGTTCCTTCCAGATCACTTGCCCCATATAAACGGTACGCAACCATTCCTGGGAAGTTAAGAAGCTGATCTTCTCACCACCTAGCGCAGCAATCATTTCATTCAGTACCCCGCCGTCTACGGTTAAAAATACATAAGAAATCGAAACAATGATAACCCATGACATAAAGTGCGGGATGTAGATAATCGTTTGGATGATGTTTTTAAACACAAGCTTCCTTACCTCATTCAGCATCAATGCCAAAATGATCGGTAATGGAAAGAAGATCACAATGTTGAGCGCAAACAAAACCAGGGTGTTACGTAATAGCATGAAAAACGTGGGCTCGGTAAATAAACGAATGAAATGCTTCATTCCTACCCAGGGGCTGCCCGTGATTCCCAGAAAGGCTTGATAATCTTGAAACGCAATGACCAAACCGCCCATAGGGAAATACTTAAAAATAATGAAGTACACTAGCCCGGGTAAAACCATCAGGTACAACAACTTATGTTTTTGCATTCGTAAAAGATTTTCCGTCGTTCTGTTGTTCTTTTTCATTTTCATATTCGGTTTCATGTTTGGTGACGGGACACTTGAAACTTTCATTAGCTCGACCTCCTTCAAACGTTCCTGTATACGTTTTCAAGAGTACGTGATTTTAAGCGTTACGCATATAATCATCTAATGATAGCGTTTACAAAACCTTATACATAGCCTACTTTCCGCCTTTTCACCTTACCTAATGATTACTACACAACCTAATGATCATCCTCTTTTTTCCATGCTTAGGAGAACACCTCAAGATTTGATTATATACGGAATTCCGCCCTCTTGGTACAGTTTACATGTAAACGATTACGAGGAGGTCAAACACTTGGCGCAAACATCACTAAAAAAAGAATCGCTGGGCAGTCGTATTTTTACCATCGTAAACAGTACTTTATTAATTCTCATTGCCCTCACTTGTCTCTTGCCTTTTCTGAATATCATCGCCAGCTCTTTTGCTTCAACCCAAGAAGTGGTAGCTAAAAAATTCATTTTGTTCCCTGTCACTTTTTCCCTGGATGCATATCGGTATATCCTGTCGACTCCAACGATTTTCAGAGGACTGGGGGTTTCGGTCGGAGTGACTATCGTAGGTACCGTGGTGAGTATGATCTTTACGGCTTTTATGGCCTACGGATTATCCCGAAGATATCTGCTTGGACGAAATACGATTAATTTCATTGTCGTGTTTTCCATGTTGTTTAGCGGGGGAATGATTCCAACTTTCCTGGTTGTAAAAAGCATGGGGCTTATCAATTCGTACTGGTCCTTGATCCTTCCCGTGGCGATTAATGCATTTAACCTGATTATCATGCGTAACTTTTTTCAGGCGCTACCGGATGATCTGGAGGAATCGGCCAAGATGGATGGGTGCAACGATTTTGGCATTTTCTTTAAAATTATGCTTCCATTAGCGATGCCTTCAATTGCAACCATTTCACTTTTCTACGCGGTCGCCTACTGGAATACGTATATGCATGCCATTCTCTATATTAATGATTCCGCCAAATGGCCTATTCAGGTTTTGCTCCGCCAAATTGTAATCGTTTCCAGTGGTATGCAGGCAGAAGGAACCTCTGTGGATGTCATCCCACCTGCGCAGACGATTAAGATGGCGGTCATTGTGGTTGCAACCGTTCCTATGCTAATCGTGTATCCATTTGTGCAAAAACACTTTGTCAAAGGAGCATTATTAGGGGCGGTAAAAGGGTAAGCTGCCCCTTGATTGTCAGTGAATGTTTCACTCAATTCGCTTGCTTCATCTTACGATATGCTCCGGGCGTGACCTGCTCCTTCTTCCGAAACGAGCGGATAAAGTTCTGCGGATTATGATATTGCAATCGTTCGGCGATTTCTTTAATCGTCATATTTGTTTCAACGAGCCACTTTTTACCCATTTGCAATCGGTAGTTCATCAGATATTCGCTGAACGTCGTACCGTATTCTTTTTTGAAAATACTGCTTAGATAATTGGGATTGTAATGAAGACGCTCTCCAATAAGCTCCAGTGACAATTCCTGGTCATATTCAGCCCTGATCATGGCGGCAATTTTCTCGGAGAGACAGCGGAATTGCTGGTTCGTCTTTTCCTTCATACTTTTTACCATAGGGGAAATGACTTGCTCCACCAGCATACGCTCGATCTCTTCCGGATTACGTATGTCCAGCAGCCGATGGTACAATGCATGATTGTTCTGGGTCAGCAGCACTTCAATCCCTAACAGCTGCTCCAATTGAATGAGGTTATTCACGAACCGCACCAACAGCACCTCAAAGTTCATGGAATGATTGTTCTTTGTCATTATTTCAGTCAATAAGGAATGTACGGTAAGTCGTACTTGCTCTTCATCTCCTATTCTAATGGCGTCAAACAACTGCGATTCCATTTCCGTCGGATAATGAAGCAGCACCGGGCCTGAAATGACTGTGGAAATGTCTTCATAAAATATAATGGATTCTTTGCCTAAATTTAAACGATGGTGCAAGGCTTGCTTACTCATCTCACAGGCTTCCTTGCTCTCTAACAAATTGTCATATGACTTACTAATGCCGATACTGATGGATACATTCAAATACTCTTTTACAGTTTGAATCAAAAGGGTGGCATCATCCAGCACTTGCTTGTTTATTTCCTGTTCATTCTTGCCTGTAAACATTAAAATGGTCGCCTGGATGTCATCGTTCAAAATGATGGGAAGCATTCGCTGCTGCTCTGGAATGGTTTCTTCTACGATTTTGTTAATAGCCAGCAGTAAAACGTCCTTATCCGAGGGCTCCCGATCTCCCAGATTATCCAGTTGAATCAACAGGGTAATATACATTTGGTTCTCCAGTTGCGGATAGCCCAAACGTGGCATTTTTCGTGCCAGTTCCTCTGCTGAAATACGCCTGCGGAACAGGTTAAGAATCAATTGAGTTTCAAGCTGTGGCATTTCGGACTGAATGAGACTTTCCAGGCTCTCCTTTTCCGTTACAATGCTGTCAATCGAATCAATAATCCAGTCAACTTCATTTCGGGAAGGCTCATTTTTGAACGAAAAATTAGGATTCTTAGGCAGGCTGCGTTTAATTTTCTGGAATGGTTTTGTAAAATAAACGGCTCCCATATACGCCACCACAACAATCAAGAGCGTGAGTACAAGTACCATCGTGATGATTCCAAATTTAGTCGTTTGAAGTGCATTCGAAATCTCCTTTTTATCTAATATCGTTAAATAGGTCCAGTTGTTATAAGCAGACTTGGCATAAATGACCTGCTGAGCAGGCTGGTACTTGGTTTTTTCCAGTGTCAACATGCCTGAATTGTCGGGTGCAGCCGTAGCCTCCGAAATGTCCTGAAGCTGCTGGGTGGATAATAATTGTTTAACGGGCTCCGTTTCGTACATTAAATCGCCTTGATTATTCAGAATAAAAACGGCCATGTGATCCTCTGCCTGAATTGTACGATTTAACGTTTGCACCGAAATATCCGACAGAGCAATGGCTTGCTTCTTTTTGGAGAATACAGGCAAGGTATTAACAAAGCGGATTCCCTTGTCTGTTTTAATCCAGAACAGCCCCTTATCCTGATGGTCGATATAGGTTTTAAATAGCTTCTCTCGTTCCGTTTTCGTCAAATAGGACAGGCTTCCATTGGAGATCTTCCAATTCTGATCTAGGCTAATCAGTGAATATTCCGTTCCTTCTAATCCCATCGTAGCGATATAATTGAGTTGCGAATTCACATTCCGATACGCTACAAAATCTTTTTCTGTAATGGGATGTTTTACGACTTCATCAAATGAACTGGTCGTACTATACGTATTAAAGGCATATTCAATCGTTTGGATTTTCTGCTCCAGACTGTTTTTGATCTGCATCATGTAGCTTTGCTTGGTGTTGGAGACTCTTTCTACAACAGAGCTGATTGTTGTAAAATAAATGTAGCTACCAAAGCTTGCCACCAAACCTATTCCCAAAACCAGAATCGTAATAAAAATGGTGTAGAACATCCTGCCTTTTTTCATTGCGCTCCCCCTTTGGTTCTTTGCATCACATCAAATTATAGCGCTTTCATAACAAGGTTTAAATCATTTTTTTCACGTGTGCATTTATTTAAAAAACAAACATGGGCTTAAGCCCACTCTTTAAGCAGAAATGTTAAATACCATTACATCCGTCCCATCCCGTTTTATGTTCATCTGGATTAGCTTGCAGAATTTAAAAAAGGAATTTGGAGGTACCTTATGTTACACGTTGTTAGTCATAAAGAACAGATTGTAAAAAAAGAATTTACAGCAGACACTTCCTTTCTCTCCCTCTATCCAGCAGTGGCCCATGAAGCTCTCCCTTTTATATTGGTACTGCCCGGCGGTGGCTACGAGCATTTGGCTTCACATGAGGGGGAACCCATAGCTCGATGGTTAAATGATTTAGGTATTCATGCAGGTGTGCTGCATTATCAAGTCGGAGACTTTGAGGTCGATTCCTTGTTGGATGATGTGGAACATGCCCTGAGGTGGATTCGACAAACGTCCAAAGACTGGAAAGTGATTCCGGAGCAAGTCGGTCTGGTTGGATTTTCAGCAGGCGGGCACTTGGCCTCCATCGTCGCCACCAGAGGGGCGGAAAAACCCGATCTTCTGCTGTTGGGCTACCCCGTGATTACGTTTCATGATGCTTATACACATATTGGAAGCCGCACTCATTTTTTAGGTGAACAGCCAACACAGGAGCAGCTTCACGCCTTTTCATCCGATCAACAAGTGACTTCACAGACCCCTCCAACTTTTATTTGGACAACGGCCAATGATGCCACTGTTCCGGTCGAAAACAGCCTGTTACTGGCTTCCGCATTATCCAGAGAAGGCATTCCATTTGAGTTGCATGTATTTGAGGAAGGGCGACACGGCTTGGGACTCGCTGAAGATAACCCTGAGTGCCAACAATGGCTCTCTCTTGCGGAAAAATGGCTTCAAAAACATAGCTATGTTACAGAAGGCCAACAGATAACATCCAGGCTGTTTATCGCTGGTGATTCCACCGCTGCCCAAAAAGGAGCTACCGAAAAACCGATGACAGGCTGGGGCGAACACTTGCAGAGTTATTTTGACCCGTCTGTTCAAGTGAACAATCGTGCGGTTAATGGACGAAGCACTAAATCTTTTATAGCGGAAGGTCGATTGTCTCATATTGAAAAGGATTTTCGAGCCGGCGATTATCTGTTTATTCAATTTGGACACAACGATGAGAAGAAAGAAGATCCCACCCGCTATACCGATCCTGACGGGGACTACCGTCAAAATCTAATTCAATGTATCGAGTCTGCTCGGAAGCGTGGTGGAATTCCAGTGCTGTTGACCTCTGTAAGCCGCCGCCGCTTTACCGCAGATGGAGAACCTGATCCGCATGCAGTGGGAGCTTATCCCGCAGCCATGAGACGAGTAGCCGAGGAAACCCGGACACCACTGCTTGATATTTTTGAAGCCTCTCAGCAGCTTTATCATAACCTTGGAGAAGAAGGGTCCCAGCAGCTATTTATGCACTTGCCTGAAAAAGCACATCCGAATTACCCGGCTGGCGTAACGGATAATACTCATTTCTCTGAGGAAGGAGCACGGCAGATTGCCAAGCTGGTCGCTGAAGCCATTAGCCAATGTGCGGAATTACATGCCTTAAAGCAGTTTATGCACTTGGAAGGAACGAATCAAGATAGTGCAAGAGCAGAATTGTTGGTTAAAAAGGGTGGTTATTTATGAGAGATTTTAAAATAATAAAGGGACAATTCAACTCTTTTCAAAACTTCGTAAATGCTATTAACGAAAAATCTAAAAAAAATCTACTTTGCTGATTGGGATAGATGGTTGTGGTGGTTCTGGTAAAAGTACATTCGCTTACAAGTTAAAAGAAGAACTATCTAACTCAACTATTGTTCATAAGGATGACTTCTATCTCTCCTCCTCTAACATTTTAAATACACATCCCTCAAAAAAACCTATCGGTGCTGATTTTGATTGGAAACGTCTTTTAAATCAGATACTGGAGCCCATAAGAAATGAAAAGGATGGGCATTATCAACGGTATGATTGGGAGACGGATAAGCTTGCGGAATGGCATACTGTTCCTGTTGGTGGCATTGTCATAATCGAAGGAGTGTATTCCATTCGAAAGGAACTGGAGGATAAATATGACTTCAAAATTTGGGTTGATTGTCCACGAGAAATTAGGCTTTCAAGAGGTCTTGAAAGAGACGGAGAGTGTGCTCGTGGGATGTGGGAGGATAATTGGATGATTTCAGAAGACATTTATGTAGAAGCTCATAAACCCTTTAAAAGAGCAGACCTCGTTATTAGTGGAGCTTTATAAACTTCTTATTCAAAGAATAAAACAGAGAACCTCCATACATAGAGGTTCTCTTGTTTCTTAGCTTAACGATCATCACAGGCTTAGTTTTAAGGCGAAGAATTTTCGTCGTTGTAAATGAGCTTATAGATAGTGTCCTATCTCCTCAGCGAAAGAAGGTATAAACAACAAAAACCCCTTACTATGGAAGGGGTTTTGAGGAAATGGGCCCTGAGGGACTCGAACCCCCGACCAATCGGTTATGAGCCGACCGCTCTAACCAACTGAGCTAAGGGCCCTCAAAAAAATATGTATATTCACGCTACATTTACATAAAACAGCGGCGTTAATTAATATACAACATTTTCTTGTGTTTCGTCAATAGTTTAGAGAAAATTTTTCTTTTTAATTTTTTTTTATGAATCTAGGGAATAAACCGGACGCCGTAACGTCCTTTACGCGAGCGGTACACCTCCACTGCGCGAGGATCGTTGTAGCCGTACATCCAGCCGTCGTGCTCCAGCCTTTTTGCCAGACATCCTGCCTGAAATTTGGTCGTGTACAGTCTGCCATAGTAAATCCAATACATCCGAACTCCCTCTTTTCACATGATGGTAGGAGTTAGTGTAACCGGATCGAATTCGAATTACACGGCCTGCATATAACAATCTGCAACGAGTACGAGTCGCTTTAATAAATGGCCCCGTATGCTAAGCCTTATTTGCCAAAGGAGGCCGGGTCCTGACGCCACGAACGCAGCAGCTCCAGCTCTCCCTCCTGAATCGTTCCCTCACGCAAGGCAACGTCCATCAGAGCCGTGTAATTGGACAAGCTTTGCAGCTTCACACCTGCTTCTGCAAAGGCTTGAGTCGCTTTATCAAGCTGGTAGCTGAAAATAGCGAGTACAGCTAACGGCTGGGCGCCTGCTTGCTCTATGGCCTGCGCTGCTTTGATGGAGCTGCCGCCAGTAGAGATGAGATCCTCGATAACAATAACCTTCTGTCCCTCACTAATCCGACCTTCGATCTGGTTCTCTTTGCCGTGTCCTTTAGCTTTGTCCCTTACATACGCCATCGGCAGATTTAGCTTTTGCGCCACCCAGGCAGCATGAGGAATCCCCGCTGTAGCCGTGCCTGCTATGACTTCGGTTTCAGGGTATTGCTCACGGATCACAGCAGCGAACGAATCAGCAATCAGCTCGCGCACCTCCGGGTAGGACATGGTCAGGCGATTGTCACAGTAAATAGGCGATTTAATGCCGGATGTCCATGTAAAAGGCTGCTGTGGACGCAGCGCTACCGCCTGGATACGTAACAGATGGGATGCAATTTGCTCGGGGATATTATTTAATGTAGTCATACTTGGTTCATCTCCTCAATAATGTGTTCCGCTGCGGCACGCGGGTCTGCTGCAGCCGTGATGGGGCGTCCAACGACGATGTAGCTGCTACCCTGGGCGATGGCCTGTCCAGGTGTCACTACACGTGACTGGTCGCCTGTAGCGCTGCCTGCCGGACGTATGCCAGGGGTAATCGTCTTGAAGTCCGCCCCGCATACAGCGCGGATTGCAGGCACTTCCAACGGGGATGCCACTACTCCGTCCAATCCTGCCTCACGGGTCAGTTGTGCGTATCGAACGACCGCATCCTGTACCGTACCAGGAATACCTATCTCCTGGTTCATAGTTATCTGATCCGTACTGGTTAGCTGTGTAACAGCAATAATGAGCGGCATGGCAAGCGAGCTGTCTGCGGAAACTGCTGCTTCGGCCCCGGCCTTAGCGGCTGCCATCATATTTCTTCCTCCGGCAGCGTGTACGTTGAACATATCCACACCCAGGCGGGTGATGCTCTCCGCACCTCCCCGTACGGTGTTGGGGATATCATGCATTTTCAAATCCAGAAATACGGAGTATCCTCTCGCCTTTAGCTGCTCAACAAAGGCGGGCCCTGCGCTATAAAACAGCTGCATGCCTACTTTTATATAACAGGGAATACCCTCCAGTTGTTGAATAAGCCGCTCTGCCTGCTGCGCATCCGGGTAATCTAACGCGACCATCAACCGTCCTGCCATCTGCTGAAATGCTTCGTTCATCGTCCTGCATCCCCTTTTCACGTCAATTCGGGTACATTTGCCCGTGATAAAGGACATCCGTCAGCCGAAGCTGATGAATGTCCTTTCCTGTACTACTTATTTTTCATCCTCTATTCGTATCGCGTTAGTGGCTCAGAACCGGCATGGATTCGGATGTAAAGTTAATCGTCTCCAGCATTCTCAGCAAAGCGCGTACAGTATCCAGCGAGGTCATGCAGACGATGCCGTTCTCAACCGCTTCACGGCGGATACGGAATCCATCACGCTCTGGCGTTTTCCCCTTGGTCAGCGTATTGAAGACAAAGTTGGCTTCACCCGTACGGATCATATCCAGAATGTTCGGGGTACCCTCGCTCAGCTTGTTGATCGTCTTCACTGGAATGTTAGCCTGCTCCAGCGCAGCCGCCGTTCCACCTGTTGCAATAATTTTGTAGCCCAGTCTGTAAAAGCCCTGCATCAGTTCCACTGCTTCTTCTTTGTCCTTATCCGCCACCGTGATGATGATCGCTCCGGTAGATGGGATTTTCATACCAGCACCCACGAGTCCTTTGTACAGCGCTTTGGCGTACTGAATGTCGCGTCCCATCACTTCACCCGTCGATTTCATTTCCGGCCCCAGGGTCGGCTCTACACGGCGCAGCTTGGCAAAAGAGAATACCGGAACCTTGACCGAGACATAATTACTTTCAGGCCATAGCCCTTCTGTATAGCCCGCATCCTTGAGTTTGCCGCCCAAAATGGCCTGTGTCGCCAGATTCGCCATCGGAATATTCGTGACTTTGCTCAGGAAAGGAACCGTCCGCGAAGAACGCGGGTTGACCTCGATCACATACACCTCATCTTGATGAATGACGAACTGGATGTTTACCAGACCAATCGTTTTCAATTCCTTAGCGATGCTGATCGTGATTTCCACAATTTTTTGCTTCAACTCGTCGGACAAGTGCTGCGGCGGATACACCGCGATAGAGTCACCTGAGTGAACCCCTGCCCGTTCCACATGCTCCATAATGCCCGGCACCAATACCGTTTCGCCATCACAGATGGCGTCAACCTCAACTTCTTTGCCCAGCATATAACGGTCGATCAGTACGGGATGCTCAGGGTTGATTTTAACAGCTTCTTCCATGTAGCGCAGCAATTCCGCATCGGAGTAAACAATCTCCATAGCACGTCCGCCGAGGACGTAGGATGGACGCACCAGCACCGGATAGCCCAGCGCTTGAGCAGTTCCTACCGCTTCATCAACCGAGATGACCGTGTTGCCCTTAGGCTGTGCAATAGCGAGACGTGACAGCAGCCGCTCGAACTTTTTCCGATCTTCCGCTTCGTCGATACTTTCCAGACTCGTACCCAAAATGTTCACGCCTGCCGCACTAAGCGGAGCTGCGAGATTAATGGCTGTTTGACCGCCGAACTGGACGATAACGCCAATCGGTTTTTCCTGCTCGATGACGTTCATGACATCCTCGAAGAAGAGCGGCTCAAAGTAGAGACGGTCAGATGTGTTAAAGTCCGTAGATACCGTTTCAGGATTGTTATTGATGATCACTGCTTCGTAGCCCGCTTTTTGAATGGCCCATACCGCATGTACGGTGGAGTAATCAAATTCAATCCCTTGCCCGATCCGAATCGGCCCGGAGCCAAGTACGATGACTTTCTCTTTATTGGATGGAATCACTTCGTTTTCCACCTCATAAGAGGAATAGTAGTACGGCGTTGTAGCTTCAAACTCGGCTGCGCATGTATCTACCATTTTATAGACAGGACGCAGGTTGTGACTCAGGCGGAACTCACGTACCTCGCGCTCGGTTGTCATGCTGCCACCCAGTTGGCCCAGACTGCGAACCTCGGCGATGGAGCGGTCCGTAAAGCCATTACGTTTGGCCTGATAGAGTGTTTCGTAGGTCAGTTCGGATTCTTCAGCCATTTTGGCTTCGAACTTGACAATGCCCTCTACCTTGTCGAGGAACCACCAGTCAATTTTCGTTAAATCCTGAATTTCCTGCTGCTCCCAGCCGCGACGGAATGCTTCAGCTACCAGGAACAAGCGCTCATCATCCGCTTTAATCAGGCGCTCCGTGAGCACCTCATCCGACAGTTGATCGGCTCCCTTAAGATGCAGACGGTGTACACCGATTTCCAGCGACCGTACCGCTTTATGGATGGACTCTTCGAACGTGCGACCGATAGCCATCACTTCGCCAGTTGCTTTCATTTGCGTGCCTAGCTTGCGGTTGGCAGAAATGAATTTGTCGAACGGCCAGCGCGGTATTTTGCTCACAATATAATCCAGTGTCGGCTCAAAGCAAGCATATGTTTGCCCCGTTACCGGGTTCACGATTTCATCCAGCGTGTAGCCCAGCGCGATTTTGGCAGCCATTTTGGCGATTGGATATCCAGTCGCCTTGGAAGCCAGCGCCGAGGAACGACTCACCCGCGGATTTACTTCAATGACATAGTATTGATAGCTGTGTGGATCAAGCGCAAACTGCACATTACACCCGCCTTCAATGTTGAGGGCGCGGATAATTTTCAGGGAAGCAGAGCGCAGCATCTGGTACTCTCGATCTGACAGCGTCTGACTCGGCGCTACAACGATACTGTCGCCAGTATGTACGCCGACTGGATCAAAGTTTTCCATGTTGCAGACAACGATACAGTTATCATTGCCGTCACGCATGACCTCATACTCGACTTCCTTCATGCCTGCGATGCTTTTTTCCACCAGACATTGTCCAATTGGACTGTAACGCAAACCAGAGCTTACCGTCTCACGCAGTTCTTCTTCGTTCGCACAGATCCCGCCGCCTGTTCCACCCAGCGTATAAGCCGGGCGAACGATGATCGGATAACCGATTTCGTTAGCAAAATCCAGCGATTCCTCTAGCGTTGTAACAATAACGCTCTCAGGTACAGGCTGTTCCAGCTCACGCATCAAATCGCGGAACAAGTCACGGTCTTCGGCTTTTTCAATCGAAGTCAGCTGTGTTCCCAGCAGCTTGACGTTTTCACGCTCCAGCACTCCGGCACGAGCCAGCTCCACCGCCATATTCAATCCTGTCTGTCCTCCCAGTGTAGGAAGCAGGCCATCCGGACGCTCTTGACGGATAATTTGTGTTACAAAATCAAGTGTAATCGGCTCGATGTATACTTTGTCCGCCATGTTCGTGTCTGTCATGATGGTTGCCGGATTACTGTTGATCAGCACTACCTCGACGCCTTCTTCTTTGAGCGCTTGACAAGCTTGTGTACCAGCGTAGTCGAATTCCGCAGCCTGGCCAATCACGATAGGGCCGGAACCAATTACGAGTATTTTTTTAAGTTCTGTATTTTTCGGCATATTAGCGCTCTCCTCTCACTGCGGCGGCGATAGCAGCCTGACGCGGTTGCTTTGGATGATTTCTTTTGTGCTCACGGATCATGTCCAGAAAGCGGTCAAACAAGTAGCCGTTATCGTAAGGTCCAGGCGCAGCCTCCGGATGATATTGCACCGAAAACGCGGGATACTTGGTATGCTTAAGACCTTCAATCGTTTTATCGTTGTTATTAATATGCGTCACTTCAAGCTCGGTTCCTTCGATCGAACCCTCATTCACGGTGTAGCCGTGATTTTGTGAAGTGATGAAGCAGCGTCCGCTCTCCAGTTCCTTCACAGGATGGTTACCGCCACGATGACCGAATTTCAGTTTCTCCGTATCCGCTCCCGAAGCTAAGGCAAACAACTGGTGTCCCAAGCAAATTCCGAAGATCGGATATTCCCCTAGCAGCTCAGCCACCGTGCTTACGGCATGCGGTACGTCTTTGGGATCTCCAGGGCCGTTGGACAACTGAATTCCGTCCGGGTCCAAGCGACGAATTTCCTCTGCCGTTGTATCATGCGGAACCACTACTACGTCGCAATCCCTTTTATTCAGTTCACGCAAGATACCGCTCTTAGCGCCGTAGTCAATCAGTACGATCCGCTCCCCGTTGCCAGGGCTGCTATACGGATGAGGCGTGGAGGTCAATGGAACCTGATTACGCAGTTCTTCAATCGTCAGGTCAGCCATCATTTCTTTCAGTTCTTCCACAGGCTGAGTGCCCGTCGTCAAAATGCCCTTCATCGTGCCGTGATGGCGAATAATCCGGGTAAGCATGCGGGTGTCGATGTCGCTAATGCCAATGATGCCATATTCCTTCAGCAAATCGTCCACGCTGTATTGGGCACGCCAGTTGCTTGGCACCGGCTCGTAACGTCGAACGGCAAAGCCATGCACATAAGGCCGCACCGACTCGAAGTCATCCCGAGTAATTCCGTAATTGCCAATCAGCGGGTAAGTCATTGTTACGATTTGTCCGCAATAAGAGGGATCGGTCAGTACCTCCTGGTAGCCTGTAATCCCTGTGTTGAAAACGACCTCGCCTGTTTTTTCACCGTCCGCACCAAATGCTGTGCCTGTAAACAGCGTGCCGTCCTGAAGCAACAATCTTGCCTGCATCCCGTCTCACTCCTCTGTATGTTTTCCTGCTATAAGGTTCTATTTTTAAAATGATTTGTATGTTTAGTTTGCTTGGTCAGCCGACCAAACCAG
Source organism: Paenibacillus sp. FSL R10-2782 (assembly GCF_038592985.1). NCBI lineage: Bacteria > Bacillati > Bacillota > Bacilli > Caryophanales > Paenibacillaceae > Paenibacillus > Paenibacillus sp. FSL R10-2782. Next base: position 3,492,817 of record NZ_CP151951.1, read on the forward strand.
TTTGCCGTCTACCCAGGTTTTTACGGGCCAGCCTTTGAGCTTCCAGCCTGTAAAAGGGGTGTTGCGTCCTTTGCTGGCAAATGCTTGCGGGTCAACTGCCTGCTCCTGCTCCAAATCAATCATGGTCAGGTCCGCAGGTGCTCCTTCTTCTAGACGCCCTGTGTCGAGGCGGAAGACACGTGCCGGGTCAGCCGTCATGCGCCGCACCAGAAAGTCGAGCGTCCACTGTCCGGTAGCTACAAATTTCGTGTATAGCAGCGGGAAAGCTGTTTCAAAGCCAACGATACCGAAAGGTGCCAGTTCCAAGCCTTTTGCCTTCTCTTCTTCGCTGTGTGCCGCATGGTCGGTTACGATGATGTCGATCGTACCGTCCTCCAGTCCCTCGATGCAGGCCTGCACATCACGCGGGGAGCGCAGCGGAGGATTCATTTTCCAATTCGCATCCAGCCCCGGAATGTCTTCATCCGACAATACCAGATGGTGTGGACATACCTCAGCCGTTACCTTGATGCCAAAAGATTTTGCGTGGCGAATCAACCGCACTGACTGCTCTGTGCTAACATGGCATACATGATAGTGTGCCCCGGTTGCCTCAGATAGTAAAATGTCCCGTCCGACGTGAATCGCTTCGGATTCGTTCGGAATGCCTTTAAGTCCGTGACGCTTGGCAAATTCGCCTTCTGTCACCGCCGCTCCTTCAACAAGCGTGTTATCTTCGCAGTGAGCAATAACCGGCATATCCAGTGCTTTGGCCCGCGCCATGGCGTCCTTCATCATTTGCGCGCTTTGCACTCCGACACCGTCGTCAGTAAAGCCGATTGCGCCTGCTGCTTTGAGCGCTTCAAAGTCCGTCAGTTCCCGTCCCAGCTCGTTTTTCGTAATGGCTGCGTAAGGAAGTACCTTGGCAAGCCCGGCGTCCTGCCCCTTTTTCAGTACCAGTTGAACCGTATCCGCATTGTCTGTCACCGGGCGTGTGTTCGGCATGCAGGCAATCGTCGTAAATCCACCTTTCACCGCCGCACGGCTGCCCGTTTCAATCGTTTCTTTATATTCAAAGCCAGGTTCTCTCAGATGCACATGCATGTCGATCAAACCGGGAATCACCAGCTTGCCTTGGGCATCGATTTTTTCGACTTGGCTCTCCTGCTCGGATGTCCCTTCGTCCACGAGGAGACTAACTCCAGCGTCCGCATTTACGATTGCTAGGATTTTTCCGTCCGCGATCAGAATAGATTTCAGTTCAGCTTCGCCCTGTTCGTTCAATACGCTTGCGTTCATAATTAATTGGTTCATGTAAAAAGTTCCTCCGCTCAGGTTTTCTGCAACTTTAGCCGCTGCTTGTTATGCTTTGCTTTAACCGTTACCCACGCTAATTCCGTGATCCTGCTGACAGCTTCTACAGCTTCATTGCCCGTTCCATAACCGCCATGCGGATTGGAACCCCGTTTGCCATCTGCGGGAAAATCCGTGATTGCTCGCTTTCCACGACTGCACTGTCGATTTCCACATTCCGGTTCACTGGAGCCGGATGCATAATGATCGTTCCGGGTTTAAGGTTGGCTGCTCTTTGCTCTGTCAAGCCGTACTGCTCGCGATACTCATCTGCTGAGCGCAGCATCCCTTCGGCGTGCCGTTCCAGCTGTACCCGAAGCATCATAACTACGTCTGCCTGCAATGCCTCTTGCATCGGTACATAAGGCGCGTGCGCCGCAAGATCAGATGCCTGCATATTGTCCGGCGCGCAGAAGCTAACCTGGGCTCCAAATTTTTGCAAGGCCCACAGATTCGATCGAGCCACACGGCTGTGCAGAATGTCTCCAATGATGGATACTCGCAAGCCTTTTAGCTCGCCGAAAGTCTTGCGCATCGTGTACAGATCCAGCAACGCCTGCGTTGGATGCTCGTTGTTGCCATCGCCGGCGTTCACCAGTGGAACACTGACCTTTTCAGCAAGCTCTTGCAGCACTCCGGCTGGCTTCAGCCGAATGACTCCTGCGTCGATACCCATGGATTCAAGCGTGCGCACCGTGTCGTATATGGATTCCCCTTTTTCCACACTGGAGGCCGCAGCGGAAAAGTTCAAAACCTGAGCGCCTAAGCGTTTTTCCGCCATTTCAAAAGAAAAGCGGGTGCGGGTGCTGTTTTCAAAAAACATGTTAGCCGCAAAGCGTGATTGTAGCACTGGAACCAGCTTTTCCGGCTGTGATTCCCAATAATGAGCGCGATCCAGAATGGACTCGATTTCATTTCGGCTAAGTTCTTTTAATCCGAGCAGGCTACGTTCTCTAAGTTGACTGGTTGTTGTAATCATGCCTGTTCCCCCCGGTTCTGATTGATCGTCACTTCGTCCTTACCGTCCGTCTCCTGAAGCGCAACTACGATTTCCTCGGATTTGGAGGTCGGGATGTTTTTGCCGATGTAATCTGGACGAATCGGAAGCTCACGGTGTCCGCGATCTGCCAGCACCGCCAACTGGATCATTTGCGGTCTTCCGCAGTGCATCAATGCGTCCATCGCCGCGCGAATGGTACGGCCTGTGTACAGCACATCGTCGAAGAGAATGACTTTCTTATCATGAACCGATACGTCAGCGGGATTCATCAAAAGCTCTTTTCCATTTCCCTTGGCTTCGGCATTGTTCCCCCGGTCATCACGGTAAGCTGTGACATCAAGCTCCCCCCATGGAATCGGAGCGCCCTCAATTTCAGCGATTTTTGCAGCGAGACGCTGCGCCAGATGAACCCCTCGCGTTCGAATGCCTACCAGCACACAATTGTCAATGCCTTTGTTTTTTTCCAAAATTTCATGTGCAATCCGTGTCAAAGCCCGGCGAATCGCAATTTCATCCATCAGTACATGTGTTTCATTACTCATGCTTCCAGCCTCCTCAGGTTATGTTCCCTTCAGACCTGGTCCCGTGTTCGGATACAAAAAAGACTCCTTGCCCAAGTTTGGCAAGGAGTCTCGTATGAACAGTCTTCCACCGTTCTCCGATCTCTCGGATACACTGAAGACATGCCGCCGCAGCGGATGCACTGATCAGTGATCCATTCACGTTACCTTGCCAGCCTCACGGGACTGATTTAAAGGTGCTATTCAGGATTTCCTTTATCCAGCTTCTCATAGTACAAGATGGCAAGCCATCTTTTGGACAAAGTTCATCGCAACTACAAGAAGTATGACAGATTGAAAACCACGTGTCAACACCTGTTCAACCGGAGCCACCGGAAGCACTTAAATAATTATACAACTTTGCTGTATAATTATCCATAGTTGTTTTTACATATCCCAGCCTAATAACAAAAATAACCGCCAATCAGGCGGTTATGCTTAATCATTATTCAGGTTTGTGAATACGAATGCAATTCGTCATGGATTACCGACTGCGTAAGGATGCCAGTACATCTTCCATATCGGGAGGAATCGGTTTGCTGAACTCCATATACTCTCCAGTGGTGGGATGCTTAAAGCCCAATACTGCAGCATGCAGTGCCTGACCGTCCATACGGACCCCTTTGCTACGTCCATACATCGGATCACCGACCAACGGGTGCCCAATAAATTTCATATGCACACGGATTTGATGCGTGCGCCCTGTTTCCAATTGAAGTTCCAGCAAGGTATAATCCCCCAAACGCTCAATCACGAGAAAATGGGTAACTGCATGCTTGCTGTTACGCTCTGTCACGGTGAACAATTTGCGATCCCCCGAATCACGCCCGATGGGAGCATCTACCGTCCCCTGATCATGACTTAGATGGCCGTGAACCAGCGCTATATATTTGCGAGTGACGCTGTGGTCCTTGAGCTGCGCTGCGAGCGAGGCGTGAGCCTGATCATTTTTGGCCGCCATCAGCAGTCCTGATGTATCCTTATCAATACGATGGACGATACCTGGACGCAATTCTCCGTTAATTCCGGAAAGATCATGACAGTGGTACATGAGCGCGTTGACCAGTGTTCCCGAAGAGTGTCCCGGCGCAGGATGTACAACCAGACCACGTTGCTTGTTAATGACAATGACGTCCGAATCCTCATAAACAACATCCAGCGGAATATTTTCCGGTACAATATCTACACTCTCCGGCTCAGGTACGGATAATGAAATTCGATCACCTTCAGCCAGCTTGTAATTCGCTTTGATCGCTGTCCCATTCACCAGCACTCGACTGTTCCCGATCCACAATTGAATCTGGGAACGGGACACATCCTTCATTTGTTCGGCGATATATTTGTCTATACGTGTTTTGGCATCCCCGGATTCCGCTGTCCATTCCAGAGATTCACCCTCCAGTTCGTCCTCATAAGACAAACCTGTGGCTTCGCCGTTTTCGTTTACTTCTTTCATGCTATGACTTCCCTTCAATGCTATCACTGCCATTACCTTTGTTCCGACGCGATTCCAATAATGTATCCAAAATAATCAGTGCTACACCAATGACAATCGCCGAATCTGCCACATTAAAAATCGGAAACGTATAGTTTCCAAAATTGAATTGAGCAAAATCAACCACTTCCCCTGAAATAGCCCGATCCAGGAAGTTACCAACCGCGCCTCCAAGCACCAAACTTAATGCAACTGGAAGCAATTTCTGCCCGGCCTTTACCGTTTTCCGCATGTACCATATGATACCGGTCACCACCACAATCGTAATCACGATAAACAGCCAACGCTGGCCTTCCAAAATCCCAAAAGCGGCTCCCCGGTTACGATGGGACGTGATTAGAAAGAAATTGCCGATGACGGGTATTTGCTCGTACAATTCCATGCGCGTAGCCACCAAATATTTGACTCCCTGATCAATCAAAAAAATAATTAGCGCAATACCAAAATAAATCACAGTCCTTCGTCACTCCGATCTGCTTATATCCGTTGTCGAACCCATTTATTGTAGCATAAGCCTTCTCAGATCGTCCACGAATCCCCCAAGCTATTGGGCCTAGATTACGAATGAAATCAACTCCAGCGAATTTGATCAGAATTTCCTATGTAAAAGAGGTCTTCCCGGTGCAAACTACAAGGAGCATAACCGACACAGCACACGCGCAGGTTAAACCTAGAATAAGGAGAGGATTCCATGTCCCCATTGACGGAGCAACAATTGCAGGGATTGCGTAACGAACTGCTGGAACGTAAAAAAGAAATTGAGCATCGTTTGCAGGACAACGATCATTATGGACTCGGCGATTCCCAACGCGATCAGACCGGCGAGCTTTCCCCTATTGATAATCATCCGGGTGATTTGGCTACCGAAACGTATGAGCGAGCCAAGGACATTTCCCTATTGGAGCACGACGAATTTCAATTAGAACGCATCGAATCAGCCTTAATGGCAATGGATAAGGGAACCTATGGCATTTGTGCAGCCAGCGGCAAACCAATTCCTTATGAGCGTCTGTTAGCTGTTCCCTATACCATTTACTGCAAAGAATACAGCCCTGAAACTGAAGTTTCCAACCGACGCCCGGTGGAAGAGGAATTCCTGGCTCCCGCATTCGGCAGAACAAGTCTGGATGAGCGTGAAGATCAAAACGGCTTTGACGGCGAGGACGCCTGGCAAATCGTTGAAAGCTGGGGTACATCGAATACACCAGCCATGGCTGAAAGTGGAGAAATTCATAGCTACGACGATATGGAAATTGAGGCCAACGATGATAATATGGGCTTTGTAGAGCCTTACGAAAGCTTTGTAGCCACAGACATATATGGAAAAAATGTATCGGTTGTCCGCAGCTCCATTTATCAGCGTTATCTGGATGATGGTGAGGGCGAAGGTCTGCTAGAGCCGGATACGCACGAAGACGAATAGTTAACCAAATCCTAATAGGTAAACAAGTAACTAGTAGGTGTTTAGCTGCAGTTGTCGTTGCACAATCCGTACAATATCAGCAATATAATCACCGATGATCGGCAAATTCAGCGCTCCCAACACTTGCAACACATAGATAATGGTCGCCGCGAAAAAAGTAAATCCAAGCGCGATCCCGAGCCCCCGGGACAGACCTGATATTAAGTTTAGCCATAGTAATCGCCAAGGCTTGTTGAGCAACAGGGCATAATCAGCAATGCGGCTGCGCTCCAACTGCTGCGACACGGAACGCACCAGCTTTTCTACACGGTTTAGCTGGTCAGCCTGATCACCTGCTGTACCTTGGTCTGTGGCTACGCTCCCCCTACTTCCTCCGTTCATGCCTTGGCGGCTTCTGCCCTGTCTGCGCCTTGATCGTGCGGTCATGCACAATCCCCCTTTTCCCCATGCTGCCCTGAACGCAGCAAACGAGCCGAAGCATGTAACGGAGATCATCCATCCGTTCCAATGCTTAGGCTCGTTTTTATATGCTGCCTGTTATTGTATTATGGGACAAGGGTCTTGTAATTATTCCCCAATATGCACACCGATAGTTTTACCGTTCACTTCTACGCGTTCCACAGGCTCGGCTTGACCAAATGTCACTGTCGTTACCAATACGTTCTCACGCAACACCGAATCGAAGTTTTCGATCGCCTGACGCAGCTCACTATCAACATCCAGCGTAAGTGCCACATACTTTTCAATCGGCAGATCCAGCTTCTTACGGTAATCCTGCACCGCACGAACTACCTCACGTACCCAACCCTCTTGCTCCAGCTCAGGCGTAATGTCCGTGTTCAATGCTACGGTTAAACCATAGCCGGAAGCGGAAGCAAAGCCTTCCTTCGCTTTTTTCTCCACCAGCAATTCCTCTGCTGTAAGCTGCAACTCTTCCCCTTCTGGAGAAACCACGTTCAGCACTCCTTTTTCCACAATCGAACGGGTGTCTTCAGCAGACATTCCTTTAAAAAAGTTTTGCAGAAAGCCGACATTTTTGCCGTATTTCTTGCCCGCTACCTTCAAATTGAGCTTCAGCGTGAAGTCTACAAAGCCGCTATCGTCCGTTTCAACATGAATATGTTTCACATTGATCTCATCCTTGATGATTTCCACATAACCACTCAGATTAAATTCCTGATCCATGGACAAAATCAATTCGGACAATGGCTGACGCGTTTTCAGCCCCGTTTCGTTGCGGACATTGCGCGCCAGTTCTACTACGCGGCGAGCCGTCTCCATGTCACGTTCCAACTCCAGATCAATCAGGTCTTCATTGGCAGTTGGATAATCATCCAGATGAACGCTTTCCCCGTTGCTCAGGTTCAGGTAAATATCCTCAGCCAGCATCGGTGTGAACGGCGCAAGCAGCTTCGCTGTCGTCAATAACACCTCAGTCAGTGTGCGGTACGCATCCAATTTATCTTCTGTAAGGCCATTGCCCCAGAACCGATCACGCGAACGGCGGATATACCAATTGCTCAGTTCATCCACGAACGACTCAATCGCTTTGGACGAGTTCAGGAAATCGTTCACAGCCAGTGCTTTGTCCACCACCAGAATCAAGCTGTTGAGACGGGACAAAATCCAGCGATCCAGCTTGTGTGCCGATGGCTTGAACGGATGCTGCGCCGGATCAAAACCATCGATATCCGCATACAAGGTCAGGAAAGCGTGTGTATTTACGAGCGTATCTACCAGCTTCGATTTGGCTTCGCCAACAATGCCTTTGGAAAAACGTTTGCTATTCCACGGTGCACTATCGGACAACAAAGCCCAACGAAAAGCATCTGTACCGTACTCGTCAATCACTTCCCACGGATCAATCACATTCCCCTTGGATTTGGACATTTTCTGTCCCTGCTCATCCAGTACGTGGCCTGTCGCCATAACTGCTTTATAAGGGGCTTTGCCTGTCAGCATGGTAGAAACAGCAAACAAGCTGTAGAACCAGCCACGAGTCTGGTCAATACCTTCACAGATCATGTCTGCCGGGAATTGCTGCTCGAATGTTTCATTATTTTCAAACGGATAATGATGTTGGGCAAACGGCATGGAGCCGCTGTCGAACCATACGTCGATCACTTCCGGTGTACGGGTCATTTCGTATTTGCCGCATGTACTGCGAACCTTAATTTCATCCACATATGGCTTGTGCAGCTCAATGTCGGCTGGTACACCAATCGCACGTTCCCGTAGTTCAGCAATACTATGCGGAGCGAACTGCTCTCCGGTTTCCTCACAAACCCAGATATTCAGCGGTGTGCCCCAATAGCGATCACGGCTGATGTTCCAGTCCACCAATTCCTCCAAAAACTTGCCGAAGCGTCCTTCGCGTATATGACCCGGATACCATTCAACTTCGTTATTGTTGGCAATCAGTTGATCCTTGATGGCGGTTGTTTTGATAAACCAGCTGTCCATGGCGTAGTACAATAGCGGAGTATCACAGCGCCAGCAGAACGGATAACTATGCTCGTATTTTTCTTTGCTGTACAACAAACCTTTTTCCGACAGCATTTTAACAATATCCACATCACAGTCCTTCACAAAACGGCCTGCAAAATCAGTGATTTCGTCTACATAGTTACCTTGGAGATCCACCACATTGATGAATCCAACGCCATTTTCACGGCATACCCGGTAATCATCCTCGCCATGCGCCGGAGCCATATGAACGATACCTGTACCGCTGGAGTCCGTTACGAACTTCGCACCCAGAATCTGATTGCCCTTCTCGACTTGGAAATACGTAAATGGCGGAGTATACGTTTGACCTACCAGTTCCGAACCCGGCAGCGTGCCAATCACTTCATGATCGCCTTTAATCACATCTTCGACGAGATTTTTGGCAACGATGTATACACCGTCTTCCTGTTTCACACGAGCGTACTCCAGGTCAGGATTGACAGCCAGTGCCACGTGACTCGGCAAGGTCCAAGGTGTTGTCGTCCAGGCCAGTACATATTCACCACTGCTATGCAGCTTAAATTTGGCCGTGGCACTCAGGTCTTTCACGTCTTTGTAGCCCTGTGCCACTTCATGGGAACTCAGCGTTGTCTGACAATCCGGACAATACGGACTTACGCGATGACCGCGATACAGCAGATCCTTTTCGTGAATCGTCGCCAGAATGTTCCACACACTCTCGATATAATTATTATCCAGCGTGATGTATGGATGATCGAGGTCTGTCCAGTAGCCGATCGCTTCGGTCAGATCACGCCATTGCTGCTCATACTCAAACACGCTGGCTTTACATTTTTTGATAAACTTTTCAACGCCGTATTCCTCAATTTCAGGCTTATGGGAAATGCCCAGTTGCTTCTGTACACCTAATTCTACCGGCAGGCCATGGGTATCCCAACCCGCCTTACGTACGACACGATACCCCTTCATCGTCTGGTAACGGCCGACAAAATCCTTAATTACACGGCCCAGCATGTGACCGATATGCGGTTTACCATTAGCTGTTGGCGGGCCTTCATAAAATACAAAGTTTGGCTTACCCTCACGATGCGTGATCGTTTTGCGGAACGTGTCCTCCTGCTTCCATTTGCTCAGGATGCGCAGGTCGCGGGACCGTGCCTTTTCTTTGACATCTACTCTGTTCATAATGTCACTCTTCCTCTCTGTTCATCAGTTTCTGTAGCATTCTCTGAAAAAAAGCAACAAAAAAGCCCCGTCCCTGTAAAGGGACGAGACTGTGCTCGCGTTACCACCCTGATTTCGTAAACAGACCATTCTAAAAAGACTGATCCCTTCACGACTCTCCGAGCCCTACTCAACTACAGCAGGGCGCCATTGTAACGTATGGCACACGGTGATAGCTTACACACGCCGGATAAAACTCAAGCGCTTCAGCTCACTTCTCAGGGATGATCTTCGGTCATGTTCTGAACGTTGGCTTGCACCGGAAAAAGGCCAACTCTCTGAGGGACAAAATCATGACGTACTCGTTCCCATCAACGAATTACAAATGTTAAATTCATCGGGATATTAAATCAGCAGCTTCGCTGCCCTGAATAACAACCCATTATCTATAACGGATAACGTGATATTCAGTATAGTATTTACAGTTATAGCCTCTTTGAAGATAAAAGTCAACCCTGACGGGACCAGATCATCGCTGTCAGAAATGACGATTAATAAATTTCTTTCATTTCACGCTCGCGCTCCAGCACTTCGCGTTCACGATTTTCAAGCGCTTCCCATCCGTCCTGACTTAACAAGTCAAGCTGCGCCTCCACCAGTGTACGAAAACGTGCCCGGTAAATCGAAGCCTGCTTCTTTAGTTCCTCGACCTCCAACGCAATTTTGCGGGATTTAGATAACGCTTCATTCACAATGCGGTCCGCATTCTTTTCCGCTTCCTTCACGATGAGCTGCGATTCTTTCTTGGCGTTGTTACGGACTTCATCAGCCGCTTCTTGCGCCACAATAATCGTCTTGCTCAGCGTATCCTCAATGGTCGAAAAATGATCAAGCTTCTCCTGAACATTCAACAGCTGTGTACTCAGTTCTTTATTTTCACGGATAACGCCCTCGTAATCCTTGATCACCTGATCCAAAAATTCATTGACCTGATCTTCGTCATAACCGCGAAGCCGGCGGGCAAATTCCTTGTTATGTATATCCAATGGCGTTAATGGCATGCCGTCCACCTCCTATAAGATTGACAAAAAAACATTTTCCGCGTCACGACGCTCACTATCATCTATCGGTCATCATACCCCGTTTTGTGAATGCTGTACAGAGAAAAATCGTTCCAGTTCTCCACTATAGCTTAATTCTTTCGACAGAAAGCTCGTGAATCCTGCCACCAGCTATATAAACTTACCAATTTTGACACGGAATCGTCCTTTTTTTGTCATTCCATCTGTTTCCAGCACTTTGAAACGCCCAAATCCCTGCATGGAAATAACATCGCCCGCTTTAAGTGAAGTGGATGGATTCTCCTCCACCTTCCAATTCACCCGGCACCGTCCGGCCCGGATCGGAGCTAAAATCTTGCTGCGGCTCAGCTTGTACACATCACTGGCAATGCCATCCAGACGCAAAGAAGCCACCGACAAGTCCAGCGGCTCCAATGCAACATCCTTCGTCCGCAGATTTTCTGGAGACAACAGTTCTGTCCACACATGAACACGGTGAACCTGCTGTAAATGCATCGTAATAAAATCGCTGATCTCAGAAGCCACCAATACATGGCACCCATCGTCCAGCACATGAATATCCCCTATTTTTCCACGCTTGATTCCAAGTCCTAATATTGCACCCAGATAATCCCCGTGCTCCAGCGTGCTAATTTTATGATCATCGGACGTGACGGAAAGAACCTGAATACCCATATTCTCTCCGTCCACATACGAATAATCGGGCGCTATTAGCGCCCGCTTTCGTTCCGATGCCTCATAACCGCCATCTACCCTAATCGTGACCTTGTCTTCCTTCGAGGCAAGCGTCTCCAATATGTACAGTTGACGCGGGTCCAAAAAATCAGTCAGCTTCTGCTCATGATAAGCCCCCGCATGACTGATCCATTCGGAAGCGCGATCTACATAATCCCGTTCATCCGGGTGAAAATGCTCATAAATCTCGGTTCGCATAAGTCCTCCTAGACGAAATTGCTAATTAAAGACATCAAACCGTACGACGCAAAACGCAGAGCAATCAGTGCAACGATGGGTGAAATATCAATCATTCCGAAGATTGGTGGTATAAATCTGCGAAAAGGAGACAAATACGGCTCCACAAACTTGGCAAGTAAATCACCGATTACACTTTCTCTTGCATTAGGAAGCCAGGACATCAGGACATATGCAATGATCATGTAAGAATAAATCTGAAATAGCCAACCGATTACCTCGATCAAGAAAAGCTCACCTCATTCTGTTAAGTTCTTGTTCAGTGTCCGCTAGTATTTCCGTAATGGAGCCTTGAATTTCAACCGTATCCGGTGTACACAGGAAAATATTGTTACCCACCTTGGAAATTCCCCCGCCCAACGCATATACAGTACCACTTAAAAAATCAATGATGCGCAGCGCCTGGTCCTTGCGGATTCGTTGCAGATTGACTACGACGGTACGATGGGAACGAATGTGGTCAGCAATTTCCTGTGCTTCATCATAAGAACGCGGCTCATACAGAACAACTTTCACATTTTTCTGTGAATGGATGCTGACAACATTATTGCTCTTCTGGTTCTTACGTTTATCAAAGCTTGGGGTTTCAATTTCTTGATCTTCCGGCGTATTCATAACCTCTCGCTCTACAACTTCCTCTTCTTCCTGAAGTCCCAGGAAGTTCATGAACTTATTCATTACGCCCAATGGAAATCCTCCTCTCGTCCGACCAGTACAGAGCCAAGTCGTAACCAGGTCGCTCCTTCTTCAACCGCCACCTCAAAATCATTAGACATGCCCATCGACAGGTGAACAATAGGCTCTCTCGTTAAAGCTTGTCCATTTAACGCATCACGCAGTTCACGTAGCCCCCGAAATACAGGCCGGGTATTCTCCGGGTCTGACTCATGGGGAGCCATTGTCATCAAGCCGATCACGTCCACATGCTCCAGATCGCGAATTTGTTTCAGAAAAGGTACCACCGCCTCAGAAGAAAGGCCATATTTCGAGATTTCCCCTGAAATATTAACTTGCACAAAGGCTTTAATCCTTAGTCCAAGAGCAGCCGCCTTCTTGTCCAATTCCTGAGCCAGCGACAACCGATCAAGCGAGTGTATAAATTCAAATTTTCCAATAACATCTTTAACCTTATTGGTTTGCAGATGACCGATAAAATGCCATGTTCCCCGGTCCCCCAACTTGCTCCATTTATCCGCAGCATCCTGCCAACGATTTTCGCCAACATGCTCCAAGCCATTGTTTAATACGGATGCCATTGCCTCTGCCGAAACATATTTCGTGACAGCAATCACATTTACTTCTTCGCACGAACGTCCGCTGCGGGCACATGCCGCTTCCACACGGGCGTACACTTCTTTAATTCGTTCCTCCAAAGACACGGGAGGACTCACCTCTCTTCCAGACCAATCCAGCTCGCCATTCTCCCTGTGACGCCGCCTTCCTTGCGATACGAAAAAAACAAATCGCTTCGGCTACTTGTGCATAAGGTAGTACATTCGATACGGCTCGGCAATATTCCTGCTTTCATCATAATGTGTCGATTGCATTGTTTCAAGTCAAGGAGCGTTTTTCCGCCACCTAACGGGAAATAGACAGTGCCTTCCCATTTATCATTACCCGGGCAATCATGCTCCAAAACCCGAATTTGGCTCATAACATGCTCATCCACCTCGTATGACTCAGAACCAATGGATGGCCCAATGGCTCCAAGCAAATCGGACGGCTGCGATCCATATTCGGTCTGCATTGTTTGCACCATTTTCAGCGCAATCTCGGCAACTGTTCCTTTCCAGCCCGCATGCGCAAGCCCAATCACACGTCGCACCGGATCACAAAAATATAACGGCACGCAATCCGCATAAAAGGATGTCAGCAAAATGCCCGGTACATCAGTCAAGAGTCCATCTGTATCCTGAAAAGCGGATGCACGATCCACAAAGCCGCGCCCGCGGTCACCAGCCTTTACAATAGCAACATGATTACCGTGTACCTGCTCTCCACAGGTCCAGGCTTCAGGCACAAAGCCGAGCCGAGCCGCAATAAGCTGTCGATTGCGAATAACTTTCTCCGGGTCATCCCCTACATGAAACGCACAATTCAGACTTTCGTAAGGCACTTCACTGACACCGCCATGGCGTCCGGTAAAACCTGCCGTCAATCCGCGAACCTGTTTCTCCCAGGATTGAATATATAATAACTCCGGCAAAGGATGCGTGCCATCTGTCGTTGACGCGACACCCGTTGCCCCGGTATTCACTACAAACGGTTCCATTCGTTTTCACCTCTACTGCCCAGTGTACCAAAAAGCCGCCGCCGTGTCTTCACATAGCTGTCAAATGCACATATTCCTACAGCTCAAAATCACTGCTCAAAATCCCCGTCGATCATTTCGTTCCTGACGTTCGATATATAATTTTTCCTCACCATCACCCTGCGACTCATGCAGTCCCTCCAATCGTACAAGCACCACATCCGAGCCAATTTTCACAATGTTGCGCCAGGGAATGACCAGTTCGCTTCCTCCACCAAACCAGCCCATAAAACGGCTGCTGCCAGGGACAACAATGGCCTCTATTTTGCCCTGCCGTACATCAATCTCCAAATCACTGATTTGTCCCAATCGTCGCCCATCTACAATGTTAATGACATCCTTTGTTTGAAACTCGGAAATTTTCATGGCCCTTACCGACGTTTCCGGCGTACTCACACGCATCACATCCTTTATTTCACTATATGAGCGAGAGAACCCAAAAAATGTCCTGAAACGCAAAAACGATCCACTGAGGATCGTTTTTAACAGTATGCCTTCCAAGCTTCTCTTTCCTTAAGACTAAGACTTCACGTGCTTTTGCATTTGCTGTATAGCCGACTTCTCTAATCTCGAAACCTGGGCTTGAGAGATACCGATTTCATCGGCAACCTCCATTTGCGTCTTTCCTTCATAAAAACGCATGGACAATATCATCTTTTCACGCTGGCCCAGGCGATGCATCGCTTCCCGCAGAGCGATTTCCTCAATCCATGAGACGTCCTTATTTCTGTCATCACTGATCTGATCCATCACATAGATTGGGTCGCCCCCGTCGTGATATATCGGCTCGAACAGCGAAACCGGGTCCTGAATCGCATCTAATGCGAATACAACATCTTCCTTAGGCACGTTCAGCGCCTCAGAAATTTCAAAAATCGTCGGTTCCCGCGAATTCAGATTTGTCAGACTATCCCGCACCTGAAGCGCCTTATATGCAATATCTCGCAACGATCGGGATACACGGATCGGATTGTTGTCCCGCAAATACCGGCGTATCTCACCGATAATCATCGGCACGGCATAAGTGGAAAACTTCACGTTTTGCGAAAGGTCAAAATTATCAATCGCCTTCATCAGGCCGATGCATCCTACCTGAAACAAATCGTCAACAAACTCTCCCCGATTGTTAAAGCGCTGAATCACACTCAGGACGAGTCGTAAATTACCGTTAACCAATTTTTCTCTGGCGGATCGTTCATTATTTTGCTGAAGTGATGTGAATAGCTCGCGCATTTCCGCATTGGTTAGCACTGGCAGTTTAGCGGTATCCACACCGCAAATTTCCACTTTGTTTCGGGTCATCGTGTCTTACCTCCCAAGGAGCAACATTAATGTACATTATCTCCTGAGGGTGTTTTTTTATTCGCCGTTTCCATCGCTTCCGAATATCCCCAAACGTCATACCATTTTGTTGAACTCTTTCCGTAAGCGCTTTATAATACGTTTTTCCAGACGCGAAATATAGGATTGCGAGATGCCTAACAGGTCAGCAACATCCTTCTGCGTCTTCTCTTCCCCGTCCTGCAAGCCAAAACGCAGCTCCATAATCAGACGTTCCCGATCCGTCAGCTTTTCCAGCGCCTTATGCAATAATTTACGGTCCACCTGCTCCTCAATATTGCGGTAAATGGTATCATTTTCCGTTCCCATCACATCGGAAAGCAGCAACTCGTTCCCATCCCAATCAATATTCAAAGGCTCGTCAAAAGAAACTTCTGTTCTCGTTTTACTATTTCGACGCAAATACATTAAAATTTCATTTTCGATGCATCGGGAGGCATAGGTAGCGAGCTTGATTTTTTTTTCGGGATCAAAGGTGTTAACTGCCTTGATAAGTCCGATCGCCCCTATGGATACGAGATCCTCAATGTTGATTCCTGTGTTTTCAAACTTACGCGCAATGTACACTACCAGCCGCAAATTTCGTTCAATCAACATGGAGCGTACTGCTGCATCTCCAGAAGATAATTTTCCAAGTAAATACTCTTCCTCATCCCTCGTCAGCGGCGGGGGAAGCGCCTCGCTGCCGCCGATATAATAAATCTCTTCACTTTTTAACCCAAATAAAAATAAAATACGATAATATTGCAGCTGTAAAGTCAACCTAATCTTCATCTTGAATTTCATCTGTTCCCGCATGTCATTCTCCCCCTTCCGAAAATGAGACAAAATCTCGCTGAATCCCTTTGTCCGTTACCGCAATAGGCTGATTGCCATTAGACCTGATCGTGTGTCCACGATCATCATCCTGCGCTTCAAAAGCGTGGTTCCTGCTTCTGGTCCGGCTCAGCAGCCCCCTCTGCGCGTGCCGTCACATCTGGATGAATGATTGCACGATATTTTCCCTCTGCTGACAGCTTTCCCCCATCCAAGCCGATCAGCACCCGATGATGCACATAACGTGCCCCATTCATCAGAACCTCTACGCGATCCGGTTTGAGTGCGAGCATAAAGGAGTGGTTACGGTTAATGCCACGATAGGGAACGAGACGAACTCGATCCTGCCAATTGAACGATTCGTCTCCCAACTCCATCACCAGTTGATCCACATTTCCCTCAGATAGCTTGTGGAGCCAGGAAGAGGGTAAATATGTATCCC
The DNA here is from genome assembly GCF_038592985.1 of Paenibacillus sp. FSL R10-2782. Taxonomy (NCBI): domain Bacteria; kingdom Bacillati; phylum Bacillota; class Bacilli; order Caryophanales; family Paenibacillaceae; genus Paenibacillus; species Paenibacillus sp. FSL R10-2782. The sequence goes on from NZ_CP151951.1 coordinate 3,509,224, forward strand.
ACAAGGCAGCCTCCATGACCATCACTGGTGTCCGGGTCAAAGGATCATGAAGTTGGTTCCCCGTATCCAACAAGCCTGTACACTCAATATGATCCTGTCCGATCCATACCTGAACCTCACCCAGAAATCCACTCATCCTTTCCGCGCGATGCTTTGAAGATTGCACAATACGAAAGAAAAGCATCACTCCGCCAAATGTGCATAAGATAAACCAGAATGCAATTTTCAGCTCAAAGGACATTCCACCTGAAGCCGTGTACCAGATGCCATTAAACAATTCCCCCGTACTCTGGAGTAAATAATGCATCCCCAGAATTCCTCCTGCTGCTACAAAATTGATCATATAAAAAGCACCCATCGTACGAAGGTACTTTTGCATGCTGCCAAATCCAAAAGCCACCAACAGCATAATGACCGATAATGCCAGCTTAATCAGGAATGTAAATAAAAAGGACAACTCCGGCACAAACATCATGACCACGTACATCGCACCGATGACAGCCGAAGCAAGTAGCCGCCACCACACCGGACGAATTTTTCTCATCCAGGCGGTAGCCATCAGCAGTGCAGCATCAATGAACAAATTGACCAAAAAAATGAAGTCGATGTAAACAACCAAAGGTTCACCCGCCCAGCGTTTGCAGGATAGGCTTAAGTATAGTAGTCATGCTGTTCAAAGTCTGTCTAACGATGGGGACGGTGATCGACTAATTTTGTCGATTACAACGGAATCAACCAACGAATCGAATTACAAGATACAGAAAATAGAAAGAAGCCCGCATCTCCAAGGAGAACACGGGCTATCCGATTTCAATCTAGTTATCGTTATTATTATTGCGTGAACGGTTACGTAAAAATGTCGGAATATCAAGTTGATCACTGCTCTGAGTGTTTCCGAATGGACGCAAGTTAGGAGAACCCTTTTCCGCCGATTCAGGTGCAGCCGGGTTTGCTGCCGGTTTACGCCCCGGTGCCGGTTGGTTTGGTTTACCTTCAAAGCCAGTTGCAATGACGGTAACCTTAATCTCTTCTTTCAACTCTTCGTCAATGATGGCACCGAAAATCATGTTGACCTCCGGGTCGGATGCCGAGGTTACAATTTCAGCTGCTTCATTCACTTCGTACAAAGACAGATTGTTGCCGCCAGTGATGTTCATAATCACACCCCGTGCGCCTTCAATGGATGTTTCCAACAACGGGCTCATGATTGCCTTGCGTGCTGCTTCAGCCGCCCGATTCTCACCTGTTGCTTCACCAATCCCCATCAAAGCGGAGCCACGCTCCGTCATGATCGTTTTCACGTCAGCAAAGTCGAGGTTGATCAAACCTGGTACAGCGATCAAATCAGAAATACCTTGTACCGCCTGACGAAGAACATTGTCCGCTTCGCGGAATGCTTCCAGCATAGGGGTCTTTTTATCCACAATTTCAAGCAGGCGATCATTCGGGATAACAATCAAGGTGTCTACCTTTTCTTTTAATCCCTCAATGCCCAGCTCGGCTTGGTTGGAGCGCTTACGCCCTTCAAAGGTGAATGGTCGTGTTACAACGCCTACAGTCAGCGCGCCGCATTCCTTCGCAATTTCAGCAATGACAGGAGCTGCTCCAGTACCTGTACCGCCACCCATTCCCGCCGTCACGAATACCATATCCGCACCTTTGAGTGTGTTCATAATGAGTTCACGCGACTCCTCAGCCGCTTTTTTACCCACATCCGGATTAGCTCCGGCACCCAAGCCGCGAGTCAGCTTATCACCAATTTGAAGCTTATGCTCAGATTTCGCTAAATGAAGCGCCTGAGCATCTGTGTTGACGGTGATAAACTCCACACCCTGAACACCATTTTCGATCATTCGGTTAACCGCATTGCTGCCGCCGCCTCCGACGCCGATCACTTTAATTTGAGCCAAGCTCTCCATTTCAAAATCAAATTCCAACATACTATTCCATCTCCCCCTTAATGTGCATGGATGGCCCGTCCATGATTGGCATAATTAGCAATGAGCGTTATATAAACTCACTGAACATGTTTTTTAAGCGTTCAATCAACCCCTGCTTTTGCTCACCTTCCGCTGCGGGACTGCTCTTGGTACGGTTGGTCGGCTTCTTAGAACTTCCACCGCTGCTACTGCTAACGCTCGTCGATCTTCCGCGATAGTAGCGAATAGCATTATGCAAGATGCCGACTCCGCTTGTGTAACCCGGATCCCTTACACCAATAAAGTCTGGAACAGCGATCCTTACAGAAGCAGCCAGCTCGCTTTGTGCCACCTGTAGTACACCAGGCATGGAGACGGTGCCTCCGGTAAGTATATAACCCCCCGGAAGCTCTGTGTAACCCAAGCGCTTAACTTCCGCCTGAATGAGTTGAAAAATTTCCTGTACCCTCGGCTCAATGATGGCTGCCAAGTCCTGCTGATTGAATTCCTTATCGACATTACTGCCGATACGAGTAACTTTAAAGACGACATCAGTTGCCGCATCATCATACCATGCGCAGCCGTATTTAAGCTTTACTTTTTCGGCTTGATCGGTAAGGGTTCTCAGTCCGTAGGCAATATCATTGGTTACAAATTCTCCGCCTATGGGAAGTGTAGATGTGGCAACAATCGTTCCTTCCTGGAAAATAGCAACATTTGTAGATCCTGCACCAATATCCACCAGCACCGAACCCATCACCTTTTCATCCTTCGAAAGTGACAATTGTCCGGCGCCCAGAGGCAGCAGCACCAAATCTTTGATCCTCAAGCCGCCCTTCTCAACGCAGCGCAACAGATTATGTATCGGCGTCTTGCCTCCCGTAACAATCGTAGCCTCTACTTCCAGACGAACTCCGATCATACCGCGAGGGTCCTGAATACCTTCAAGGCCATCCACGACATACTGCTTGGCTACCACGTCAATAATTTCTCTCTCTGGTGGTACTGCAATAACTTCGGCTGCCTTGAGCACACGCTCAATGTCCTCCTCACCGATTTCACGGTCCTCGTTGGACACGGCTACTACGCCATGACTATTTTGCAGGCCAATATGGTTGCCTGAAATCCCCACATACACTTCTGTTATTTGAATACCAACCATGCGCTCTGCGTGATCCACGGCGTTACGGATTGATTGCACGGTTTGATCAATGTCTACAATTGCACCTTTGCGAATCCCTTCCGAGTCGGCAGATCCAACTCCAATAATATTAAAGGTTCCATTGTTCATTTCCCCAATAATAGCCCGAACTTTGGATGTACCGATGTCCAAACTAACAATGATGTCATTGTTGCTCAAGTCTGTGGCACCTCCTGACTCCAAAATGAATTTCGTTCTTTGAACACACTCTGTACATATTCAACATACTCCATGCTTTCCCTCTTTTTTCTACAAATTTTTTAGAAGCCAATTTATGGTTGCAGTCACATAAAAATTTGAAGAAAAAAGAAGGAGGCAAGTCTATTACCCATAAAATCAATTCTAGCATTTTTTCACATCACTGAGTAGTATCTTTTTCTTGGCCCTCTTCGCTCGTGTCCTGTTTGAACGGAACGTAGGAATCTGCCTCCAGCATTGTGATCAGACCGGGCTCTTCGGTTTCCAGCACCTGATTCAAATAGCTGATTTTAGAACTCAGCAGAGAAACCGTCGTAATGACCTCAAACTGAGAGCGTGTATACATTTTTATGCGGTCTGGAAAAGAAGGTATCGGCGCAGGAATAATTTCCGAAATGTCAGCTGTCCATTCCCCTGGAATTCGAGATAACACATCACACAGCTTTGCTTTGTAAGGATCATCCGATTTCCATTTGGTCAAAATGGGCTTCTCCACCGCAATTCCGCTGCTGCCCACGCCTACGCTTGTCCCATTCGCAAGAATGGCACGCAGGCTCCCATCACTCTGTAACTCGTAAGCAACTGTGGCAAACTCTTTAATATGAACAACAATGACTCCCGGAAAATGCTTGTCCACCGTTACTTGTTGAATCGACTGAATCTCTCGCAGCTTCTCGGAAATGCCCGAAGAACTGACTCCGAAATACTGATCCCCGACAGCCAGACCACTTCGATTAAGCAACTGTTCACGGCTGGAAAATACATTACCGTCAAAGCGAATTTCAGAAACCCGGCTTAACGAGGAACGGAAGAATAGGACAGCCAATAATACGATAAACAACAATATGAGCAGAATGGCAATCTTCCGACTTGTTCTTTTTTTCATTCTGTTCTGTTTAAGAACAGGTATTTGAGCGTTTGGCATAGCTTCTCTCCACAAAAGCCTTTGGTCCCTCCGCTAACGGAGGGACATTACAGGCATTAATTTACGAAATCCAACTGCTCCGGCACCGGAGACTGACGGCTCATTCGGGCACCCAGTCCCTGGAAAAGACGCTCGATCCGATCATACCCTCTATCAATATGGTGTACCTGCTCAACAATGGTAAGTCCTTGAGCTGCCAGGCCCGCTATAACCAGCGCGGCCCCTGCGCGTAGATCGGTAGCCTCTACCGTGGCCCCATACAGACGGGGAACCCCCCGTATAAAGGCAGCATTCGCATCAACCGTAATATCGGCACCCATCACATTCAATTCTTCCACATGTTTGAATCGGCTTTCGAAGACCGTCTCTTTCATTACACTAAAGCCATCTGCCAGAGAAAGCAAAACCATGACTTGAGACTGCAAGTCCGTTGGAAAAGACGGGTAAGGGGAGGTAACAATCCTCTCCACCGCTTTGGGGCGGCTCATGCAGCTTACGGTCATTATATCATTCAAGATGCCGATTTGAACACCAGCCCGCCTGAGGACGTGAATCAGCGCGGACAAATGGGAGGGGTTACAGTGCGTCAACGAAACGCTACCGCGCGTGGCCGCAGCCGCAATCATAACGGTCCCGGCTACAATGCGGTCAGGAATAACCTCATACGTACACGGATTCAAACAGTTGACTCCCGTAATCGTGATCGTATCCGTTCCCGCTCCGATAATACGTGCTCCCATCGCATTCAGGAAATTTTGAAGATCCTGAATCTCAGGTTCCCTCGCTGCGTTGGTGATCGTCGTTCGTCCTTCGGCCAACGCAGCGGCCATCATAATATTTTCGGTGGCCCCCACGCTCGGGAAATCCAGATGGATATCCGCTCCAGTCAGCTTGCGAGCCCGAAACGTAATTTGTTCTTCTTTTTCCTCGATCTCCGCTCCAAGAGCCTTCAGGCCCTCCAAGTGAAGATCAATTTTGCGCTCGCCTATGGCACAGCCTCCCGGCTGGTAAATGGAAACTTCTCCATATCTGGCGAGCAGCGGTCCCATCAGAAAGATAGACGAGCGCATCTGCTTCATCAAATCTTCCGGAATCTGGAACGTTCGGACGGACGACGTATCCACGTATACCGTTTCCTCTTCATGTCGGCATGTACAGCCAAGTCTCTCAAGGATGTGCAGCATGACCTTAATGTCTAATAGATGAGGCACATTCCGAATTTCTACCTTACCTTGTGCAAGCAAGCTTGCCGCAAGAATGGGCAGTGCCGCGTTTTTTGCCCCATGGATACGTATGGTGCCTGACAAGGGACGGCCTCCCTCAATCACCAATTTGTCCAATGTATCACCTCCGAGTTTACCGCTCACCCACTACGAAAACCTCCGGAACTAGCTTGATGCCGGTTTGAGATGATATTGTACTTTGAATATGCTTCATTAGGGTAAGCACGTCCTCTGCTGTCGCTTGACCGGTATTAACAATGAAATTGGCATGCTGTACGGAAACCTCAGCGCCTCCCGCTTTTAAGCCCTTGAGACCTGCGTCTTCAATAAGACGGGCCGCATAGTCTCCTGGCGGATTGCGAAACACACTTCCCGCACAAGCCAGCTGTAACGGCTGAGTCAGCCTACGACGATCTTTGAAAGCTGCAAGAGCCTCCGAAATTTCCTCACGGTCGCCCTGCTTCATCCGAAACACTGCCTCTGTCACCATTCCACGCTGCTCATGCAGCACGGAGTGACGATAGCCGAAATGCATTTGTTCGGCATCATACACAGCCAATTCCCCTGTATCCAGCACAATCTCAGCGGACTGGAATATTTGTGACACATCAGACCCATGGGCACCGGCGTTCATGTAGACAGCCCCGCCAACTGATCCCGGGATACCTCCCGCAAATTCGAGGCCGGATAGCGCCTGCTTGCTGGCCATAACACACAACTTGACTAGTGACACGCCTCCACCGGCGACGATCCGTTCATCTTCAAAACGGACATAATCAAATCCTGGTCCCAGCTTGATCACGAGGCCACGGATTCCTTTATCGGAAACGAGCATGTTTGAGCCCCGTCCCAACTGCATCCACGGGATTCCGTGCTCGCTAGCCAGTTGCAGTAAGGTTGCTAGCTGCTCCTTGGTATCCGGGATGACAAGAGCATCCGCTGGACCTCCAATCTTCCACGTCGTATATTTGGAAAGTGGCTCATGCTCCAGCACTTTTCCGATATCATGCTCCGCTAATAATGGCATCCATTGCTGCATTGTACTGAAACCTCCTTGTTGCTTGCCCCGCGTGGTTATAAGGCTCACACCTGACAACCGGCAACCTGAGTGATGGTCACAATGTATAGGGTATCTTATGTCAATACCATCTGGTGTGTGACAACCGCCCAGTTTGCACTGCGGTCTAACTTTTACGGGCAAGACGCTCCATTTCTTTTACTAAAATATTGGCTGAATCAGGCTTGCCAAGCGCAGACGCTGATTCAGCCATCCGGCTGCGCAATGCCTCATCCTCCATAATCCCCGCAATGGATTGAAACAAGGACGCACCATTCAGGTCCTTCTCCACTATCATGACAGAAGCCCCTGCCTTTTCGAGTGTACGGGCATTGGCCTCCTGATGGTTGTTCGTCACATTGGGGGATGGAATTAGAATGGATGGAATACCCAACGATGTGATTTCAGCCAAGAACGACGCGCCAGCGCGATTAACGATTAAAGAGGTACAGGCCAGCACCTCTGGCATATTATGAATATAGGGAAGCACGTGCAAATGATTGGGCAATGATCCGATCTGATTCCGTATGCTGTCCAACGTCTGCTCATAGTAAGATTCACCAGTCACATATACAAAATGGACGTCTTTCAGTTGCGAAAGTTGCGGAGCCATCGCAATCATGGCATCATTAATGGCCTTTGCTCCCCTACTGCCACCGACCACAAGCACGACCGAGCTGTTCATTGGAACCCCGATGGTAGCAAAGCCTCGGTCCCGGTTAGCCTGACGAACCGTTGTAGCACGCGGATTCCCGGTGTACAGTACATTTTTGGCTTTGGGGAATGCTCCTTCAGAGCCTTCAAAGCTGACAGCCACCGTATCCACGTAACGGCTCAGAAACGCATTGGTCAATCCCGGGATTGCATTTTGCTCATGAATAATGCTGGGTATCCCCAACCTGGAAGCAGCATACACGACAGGGCCGCATACATAACCCCCGGTGCCAATCACGATATCCGGCTTGAATTTTTTCAATAATGCTTTGGATCTGCGAACCCCTTTGAAGAAGCGCATAATCGTTTTTATATTTTCCACAGACAAGCTGCGACGAAATCCTGTAATATCAATAGCCTCAAACGGAATTTTTTCCTGAGGAACCAGCTTGCTTTCCAGTCCCCGCTGACCGCCAATGTACAAAAATTCAGCGCCCGGATCAATCTCTTCGCACTGTCTGGCTACAGCGAGCGCCGGATAAATGTGCCCTCCGGTACCGCCGCCGCTCAAAACGACGCGCATAAACGTTCACCTCGCATAACGTGATAAATTCAGTAAAATGCCCAGCGCTGTTAGCATCAACGTCAGAGAAGAGCCTCCGTAGCTGATTAAGGGCAGTGTTATTCCTGTCACCGGCATTAAGCCGATTACGACACCTATGTTAATGACCACCTGTAAGGCAACCATCCCCACAATGCCTACAGCGAGCAAACTGCCGTAAGTATCCGGGATGGTAATAGCGACGCGCATTCCTCTCCACACGAGAACCAGAAAGAGCGCCAGCACTGTCATTCCACCGATAAAGCCAAGCTCCTCTGCCAAAATCGAAAAAATAAAGTCCGTCTGCGGCTCGGGAACATAGCTGTATTTCTGGCGGCTCATGCCAAGCCCCAAGCCTGCCAGCCCTCCAGGTCCAATGGCATACAGCGATTGAATAATTTGATACCCTGCGCCAAGCGGATCGGACCACGGGTCCAAGAACGCTGTGATCCGCTGGAGCCGATAAGGCGCAGCCGCAATCAGGGCCGCAAATCCCGCCGCTCCCGTTAAAGCCAGCAGGCCCAGATGCTTCATACGTGCGCCTGCCGTAAATACGATTAGCATGGACGCCCCCATCATCACCGTGCCTGTACCCAAATCGGGCTGGAGCATAATCAGGCCAAAGGCCAGTCCCATGAGTCCAAGCGGGGGCAACAGGCCACGAGTAAAGGAATTAATATCATAATCCGGGCGGCTGAGCCAGCGTGCGAGAAAAAGAATCATGCCCAGCTTCATAAACTCGGATGGCTGAATGCCAAAAGAGCTGATACCGAGCCAGCTTCGTGCCCCGCCTCTGACTACACCAATGCCTGGGATGAGTACGGCAACCAGCAACGCGAGACAGATCAGCAGCACAACCCTAGCATACTTCTGCCAGATCCGATAGTCTGTTCGGGCAGTGAAGTACATTGCCACAAGACCTAGCCCGGCGAACAGCAGCTGCCGCTTTACAAAATAGTAGGAGTCCCCGTACTCGTGAAAAGCGAGAACGGCGCCCGCACTGTATACCATAACCATGCCGATGGCTAACAAGCTCAAAATACAGACGAAAAGCCATATATCCGGCGCCGGACGAGATTGCTTCATCAGGAGGCCACCCCTTGCATAAAAGTAGGGGCTTATCCAACCCCCCTACTTACAATTTATGCGCCGCCTCTTTAAAAATACGTCCACGCTCTTCATAGGACCGGAACATATCCCAGCTTGCACACGCAGGTGAGAGCAATACAACATCCCCCGGCTCAGCAAGTTTAGCAGCCCTGTTCACAGCCTCCACGAGCGTAGCGGCGGCGTCCTCCCCATTATCGACGACCTCGACACGCTCTATTCCGGCCTGACGTGCCCGGTCTGCCAGCTTGTGCCGAGTCTCGCCCAGCAGCACAACAGCCTTTACACCCTCCTGCAAGGAAGGTACAAGCTCGGCATAATCCGAACCACGATCCAGTCCTCCAGCAATTAGTACAATGGGTTGCTTGAAGGAGGACAACGCCATCATCGTCGCTTTGGAATTGGTGGCTTTGGAATTGTTGTAATAAGCCGCTCCGGCATATTCTCCAACATATTCGAGCCGATGCTCCACTCCACGAAAAGCGCTTAGCGGTTCAGCCAATCCAGACGGTTCCGCTCCTGCGGCAATAGCAATTGCGCAAGCGGCGAGGGCATTTTCCACATTAAAACGGCCCGGAAGGCCTATTTCAGCCACGCCTATAATCGGATGCACCACACCACTCGCATCGCGATATACGATGCTGCGTTCAATGTCATCCGTCACATCCGGTATGTATGGCGGGTCTGCGAACAACCCTTCCTGCAAACGTTCCGTCATCGAGAACGGAAGCAGTTTCGCTTTGATATAGGGCACAAGCTCCCGGCAAACAGGATCATCCCAGTTCAATACCGCAGTATCAGCCGCCGTTTGATTGGCGAACAGACGTGCTTTGGACGCAACATAGTCCTTCATGTCCCCATGATAGTCCAGATGGGTTTCAGCCACGTTCAGCAAGCAGGCTACAGCAGGTTTGAAATCCTTTGTTCCTTTTAACTGAAAACTGCTCAGCTCCACCACCATCCACTCGTCCGACCTGGCATCCACAGCGGCCTCACATAATGGAGTGCCGATATTACCAGCCACGATCGGCTTCATGTCTGATGCCTCTAACAGCTTACCTACCCAAGTGGTTGTGGTCGTTTTTCCATTCGAGCCAGTAATCCCGATCATCGGCGCTTTGCATAGATGATAGGCGACCTCGACCTCGGTCACGACCTCAATACCCAGTTCGACAGCTTTCTGCACTGGCGGGGCTGTATAAGGAATACCCGGGTTTTTGACAACCAGCTTCACTCCTGGATGAATTAGCCCTTCCGGGTGACTGCCGCATAAAACGGAAATTCCCAAAGCCTCTAATTCAGAAGCTTCGGGACATTGTTCCCTGTCTTTTTTATCATTGACTGTCAGATTGGCCCCGGCCTGATGCAGTACCTTGGCGACTTGCACGCCACTTTTGGCCAGGCCTATAATGACGACCTCTTGATCTCGGTATGTGTCTGGATGGTTCATTTGTCTACAACCCCTTGTTGAGATAAAGTCCGAGTCCTGCCAGCAGCAGTCCTACAGCCCAGAATGTAATAACAACGCGCCATTCGGACCAGCCGGACAGCTCGAAGTGATGATGAATCGGGCTCATTTTGAAAATTCGTTTGCCACGTGTTTTAAAGGAAGCTACTTGCAAAACTACGGACAGCATTTCAATTACAAATACGCCACCAATAATAATGAACAAAATTTCGCTTTTGGTGACGATAGCGATGGCACCTATAGCGCCTCCGATTCCCAGGGAGCCTGTATCGCCCATAAATACCTTGGCGGGATGCGCGTTATATACAAGAAAGCCAAGTACAGCACCAATCATGGCCGCTGAGCAAACCGCAGCCGGAAGCGAGGTTGCTTGAATCGCTACGATGGCATAAGCACCGAAGGCAATCGCACTGGTACCGGACAGCAGCCCGTCCAGTCCATCTGTGAAATTAACGGCGTTGCTAATCGCCAGCATCATAATGACGATGAACGGATAATAGAACCAGCCGCTCCAATCAAACGACCAGGAAGTTCCCGGTATACCGATGGCAGTGCTGTGATCATTGCTGATCAGAAGCCAGCACATGATTCCGCTGAACAGCAATTGCCCGAATAGCTTTTGACGGGCAGTCAGTCCGAGCGAGCGCTTGAATACAATTTTGATATAATCGTCCAAGAAGCCGATCAGTCCAAAACCAAGCGTAGCGACCAGTAGGACGTAAAAGTCCGTATTTTTTATCGCCGAAAACTTAAGAAAGGTCAGCGTAAAAGCCACCAGAATAACGATTCCGCCCATAGTAGGCGTACCCGTCTTTTTGAGATGGCTTTGCGGCCCGTCATCCCGGACCTGCTGGCCGAATTTCATTCGCCGCAGCAGCGGAATGAGTATTGGAGCGGCAATGACCGCCAATATAAACGATACGACGATCGTCAGCAGTAATAATTGAATATCCATGGGAGTCTCCCTCTCGTCAACATCATTTCTGTAGCGGACCGTTTTTCAGCGCATCCACAATTTCTTCCAGTCGCATCCCTCGGGATGCCTTAACCAGCACGATATCATCGGCACGGAGGTAAGCTTGCAGATCTTGAATCAGTTTTTGCTTATCCTCATAAGCATGTACGTCATCAGACGGCATGGACGTTTGCGACCCATGCGCAATGGACGCCCCCAACACACCGTAGGTGAACAGCATATCTACGCCATGTTTCGCTGCAAAAAGCCCAATTTCCTCGTGGAATTGCTTTTCCTCGGGACCCAGTTCCAGCATGTCGCCAAGCACGGCGATTTTACGCCCCTTTGTTTCGTAACCGGATAACGTCTGAATTGCAGCTTTCATTGAAGCCGGACTGGCGTTATAAGCATCGTTCAGCAGGGTAAGCCCATTCGTGCAGCTCACGACCTCAATGCGCATGCCTGTCAATTTCAAAGCCGATAGCCCTTCGCGCACATGGTCTGCATCCACCCCAAAATGACGCGCTACCGCCAGTGCTGCCAAACCGTTCACAACATTGTGCTGCCCAAGCAGCGGAAGCCGGAAAGCATCCTTGCCGGATTGGGCCGTCGTGAACAAACTGCCTACTCCATCCGTAGCTATTCCAGTTGGATAATCATCGTTATCCGCAGACATACCGAACGTGAACAGCTTCAAGCCGTCAGGCTTAACCGTTTCGGGCTCCGCAAGGACTTGCGGCAATAGCGGTTCATCTCCATTGTAAATCAGCAAGCCGCCGGGTTTGAGACCGCTGACGATTTCCAACTTTGCACGTGCAATTTCCGCACGGGAACCGAGCTGGAGCAAATGCGCTTCGCCAATGTTCGTAATGACCGCTACATCAGGCTGGGCAATATCTGACAGCAGGCGGATTTCCCCGCGTCCACTCATTCCCATCTCCAAAATCAGGATGTCCGCATCCTGCGGCATGGACAGCACGGTTAAAGGCAAACCGATATGGTTGTTATAGTTCCCTTCGGTTTTGTGTACTTTAAAGGTCGTACCCAGCAACGCGTTGACGATGTCTTTTGTCGTCGTTTTGCCATTGCTTCCGGTAATCCCTACGACAGAGACACCCGTTTCCTGCAAATATGCAGCCGCAAGACGCTGGAGGGCCACCAAAGCATCCTCTACTTCAATCGCATTCCCTGCCGGAGGTACACCGTGATCCTTTTGCCATAAAAAAGCAGCTGCGCCTTCTCCGCTCACAATCTGCTGCACATAATCATGCCCGTCAAACCGTTCACCCGTGAGTGGAACGAACAGCCCCTGGGACTGCGGCTTGCGTGAATCTGTAAAAACGCCCTCAACCATTCGTCCGGCGTCTGCCCCTATGTGAAGCGTTCCCCCACTCATGGAGGCGATCTGACTTATTGTTCTTTTCATCACTTGGATAAACCCCTTATCGCTTCTTTGGCTACGATGCGGTCATCAAATTCATGCACCGTTTTTCCGATCAACTGGTAGGTCTCATGACCTTTTCCCGCAATCAATACTACATCGTCAGGGCTTGCCATTTCAATAGCTTTATGAATAGCAGTTCTACGATCTATGATCAGTTCGTAGCGTTCTGCGGGTATACCTTCGTCAATCAGTCCTTGCTCAATGTCTTTCAAAATAGCTTCCGGGTCCTCTGTCCGCGGATTATCCGAGGTAATAAAAGCATGATCGCTGTATTGAGCAGCAATTTTTCCCATCAAAGGGCGTTTCGTACGATCCCGGTCCCCGCCGCACCCGAATACACACCATACTTTGCCAACTGCAAACTCCTGAACGGTGCGAAGCACATTTTCCAGTCCATCCGGTGTATGGGCATAGTCTACGATAACCGCAAATGGCTGACCTGCGTCTACAGGCTCTACCCGCCCATCTACACCTGCTATTGACTCCAAGCTGTGCTTGATATCAGCCAGAGGCACTCCTTCCAGCAAAGCGGCCGTGATGGCTGCCAATGCGTTATACACATTGAACTTGCCCACCATTCGCAGCTCAATATCGGCATCGCCTTTAAAAGTAGAGACATGGAAGGATGTCCCCTTGGCACCTACAGCGATATGGGATGCCTGCACATCCGATTTCTTTTCCACACCGTATGTAATCACTTGAGCCGCAGTTATGGCCTGGAAATAGGAAGACGACGGGTCATCCGCATTCAGAACAGCATATTTACTGTCCGACGCATCCCGCGAGAAGGTATTCCCCAGTCGGGAAAATAACAGCCCTTTGGCCGCACGGTACTCTTCCATCGTGTTATGGTAGTCCAGATGATCCTGCGTCAGGTTCGTAAATATAGCGGTGCGAAAATCAGTTCCTTTCACCCGCCCTTGCTCCAGCGCATGTGAGGATACCTCCATCACACAACATTGGACACCTTGCTCCGCCATATTGCCAAGATAGCGTTGCAGCTCTACAGCCTCGGGTGTGGTACCGGACATAGGGTAGGACCGACCACCGTAACGCATTTGAATAGTGCCGATCAATCCAGTGCTTACTCCGGCATCGTTCAAGATTTTTTCGATAAGATAAGTTATGGTTGTTTTGCCATTCGTTCCGGTTACGCCGATCATTCGCATGCGGCGGCTCGGTGAATCAAACATATAATCCGCCAAAACCGCCATTGCGTACCGGGCATCCTTGACTATAAGTTGTGGCACAGGTACGTTCAATTCCCGTTCCACAACCAAAGCCGCTGCCCCGGACGCAACTGCCTGCTGTGCATAATCGTGTCCGTCAACCGTAAAACCGGGCAGACACAGAAATAAATCTCCCTGATGTACCCTGCGTGAGTCCTCCCCGATTCCTCGGCAGTCCACTGTACCGTCCCCCACAATGCGGGAGGCAGCCAGCAATGAAGCCAATTGTTGAAGCTGCATCTTTCATTCCTCCATTGCTCTCTCGTTAATCTTAGTATGGGTATAAAAAGAACCTATCAATCCCCCATATATATACGGATTGTTGATCCCCGCTCCAGCCGGGAGCCTGGCTTCGGTGCCTGACTGACAACCGTCTTGCCTGACCCGGATTTTACGAGCATAAAGTTCATATTCATATCTTCGTATAAATCTGCAACCGTGGCACCTACCAAATCCGGCACCGTATCAATTCGGTTTTCCCCGTACTTGTATTCCTTAGAAATCTGATTGGTGCGAGGTGGTATTTTCAGAGCAAGCAGCGAATCCCGCAAAATATTTTGCACAATTGGCGCAGCGACCACCCCTCCGAATTGAATGCCTTTTGGGTTATCCACAGCCGTATAGACGACAATTTGTGGATCATCCGCCGGGGCAAAACCGATAAAGGATACAATATGCTCCGAGGAAGAATAACGTCCGTTGATCACCTTTTGCGCTGTTCCTGTTTTGCCACCCACCCGGTAACCCTCAATAAAAGCGGGGCGACCCGTGCCTTTGGCAACGACGCTCTCCAACGCTTCTCTCACCTGTCGGGAGGTATCCTCTGAAATAACTCTGCGCATCAGTTCAGGCTCTACTTTTTCCAGCACCTTGCCTGTCTCTGGTTGAATCCAGCCCTTGGTAATGTGCGGTTTATACAGATTCCCGCCATTGATCGCAGCCGACACAGCGGTCACCTGCTGAATGGGAGTGACAGATACCCCTTGGCCAAAGGCGGTTGTCGCCAGTTCTACTGGTCCTACCTGGGGTAACTTAAATAAGATACCATTTGCTTCACCAATCATATCAATGCCCGTTTTACTACCGAACCCGAAATTGCGAATATACTTGAACAACGATTCCTTGCCCAGACGTTGACCCAGCGTCACAAATCCTGGATTACAGGAATTTTCCACGACTTGAAGGAAGGTCTGGCTGCCATGGCCGCCTTTTTTCCAGCAGCGCAGGCGAGCCCCGCCAACTTCAATGTACCCCGGATCGAAAAAGTGATCGTTTTTGAGATTGACCTTCTTTTCTTCCAATGCAGCGGCCAAAGTAATAATTTTAAAGGTAGAGCCCGGTTCATATGTCATCCAAATCGGCAAATTTCGATTGTAAATTTCAGGTGCATATTGTTTGTATAGCGCAGGCTCATAGCCTGGTCGCCCGGCCATGCCCAATATTTCCCCATTCTTGGGGTTCATTGCAATGGCCAACGCAGAATTGGCCTGGAATTTGACCATAGCCTGGTCAAGCTCCCGTTCCATGATAGACTGTACAGACTTATCAATGGTCAGTTGCAGGTTCAGACCATCCTTTGGTTCAACGTACTTCTCAGACGAGCCGGGCATCAGGCGACCGCCTGCATCGGATAGATATGCAATGCTTCCGTCAATACCACGAAGCTTGCTGTTGTTCTTTTTCTCTACCCCCGTCAACCCCTGATTATCAATTCCCGTAAACCCGAGAATATGAGCCGCCAAATCGCCATAAGGATAATAACGTTTGTTGTCTTCAGCAACAACGATACCCGGCAGCTTCAAATCACGAATTTGCTGCGCTTTCTCCATCGTAATTTTTCGTCCGCCGGGCTGAAGTTTTTGACTTGCTGTTCGTTTGGTAATCAGCTTGAGCACCTTATCCACGCTCATATCTAGCAAGGGCGCCAGCCTACGCGCCGTTTCTTCCGGCTCCTTGATTTGCACCGGTATCGCCATGACTGTCGGCGAAGTGACATTATAGGTCAGCGCCGTACCTTGCCGATCTAAAATTTCGCCGCGTTTGGCGGCAAAAGGTATATTTCGGCGCCACGATTCCTCGGCCTTGGCCGAGAGTTCGCCCCCTTTACCCAATTGAACATAGGCGAGCCGGACCGACAAGGCTGCAAATAGTACAAACAATCCCAGCAGCCCCCATACCAGCCTGCGCCGCATGGTCACGTTAGATTTCTTCAAACGCGCTCCCCTCCGTTCCTCTAAATACTCATGACATGTCTTACCTCATGAATATTCAAAAAATCGGACGTTAGAACAAGCTATCAGTTATCCTCGCCTTTGATCGCAGCTGCACTTTTTTCATCGGCTACAGCGGAGGCCCCACCCTTGCTTGCACTCGCGGTGGTAACGGTTTTGGAATCGGTACCCGTTTTCGCTGTACTGCCTGTTTGGCTAGATGCTACGCTGGTAGTTGAGTCCGGTGTTTCTTCCGGCTTTACTCCGGTCACGGTTTCTTTAGCCGGCTGGAGCGTCACACTGACGATCCGCTTGCCACTCACCATTTGTGCCTTTTGCGAGACAACATAACCTTCGCCGCTTACCTGAACACCCACCTTCATGAGCGTTAACACTTGCAGCGTGTCACGCAACGAGACGCCTTTAAAGTCGGGAATGGTCATGTTGGCACTATCTTCAGTCAGCAAATAAATGCGTTGTCCCGGCTTCATTTTGACGCCTGCCTCCGGATACTGACGGACAATTTTGGAGCCTTTGCCGACCGTTTCATAGGCAATCCCCTGTTTGAGCAATGCGTTTTGCGCATCCTTCTTCACCTGACCGGTTAATTGTGGCACTGTCGGCAGATTCACCGTTTTCACAGCAGCACTGTCAGATTTATTCGCTTTGGCTCCTGTTTTAGGAACCCCCATATATTGCAGCGACTGGGATACGATTTTTTTGAACACAGGGGCTGCTGCGGTACCTCCACCTACCGATTTGTTAGGTTCATCCATAACAATTAGGACAGCTATTTTCGGATCATTCACGGGCGCAAAGCCGATAAAAGACACGACATCCTTCGAATGGTCATACACTTTGCCCACAACTTTCGTCGCTGTACCTGTTTTACCAGCAACACGATACCCATCAATATAAGCAAGACGCCCGGTTCCAATTTCTTGGTCAGACACGACCTGCTCCAGATAACTGCTGGTCTGTAATGCCGATTCCTGCGAAATCACCTGGCGGACTTCCTTCGGTTGAATCGTCTGTACTTCCCCTGTATCCGGGTTCGTAATTTCCTTCACCAGATGAGGCTGCATCAGCTTCCCCCCATTAGCAATGGCCGAGATAGCCGCTACCTGCTGGATTGGCGTTACCTGAACACGTCCGTGTCCATATGCAGCCGTTGCGACTTCGGATTTGTATTGGGTGTGGAACGTAATGGCTCCGCTAGACTCACTCGGAAGATCAATCCCTGTTTTCACACCAAATCCGAAGTTGTTAATATATTTCCTCAGCCTTTCGCCGCCCAGCTTATACAGCCCCAGATGGACGAAACCGACGTTACTTGAACGCTTAACCCCTTGAAGATAGGTTAACGTTCCCCAATTTCGACTCACGTCACGAATATCCCATCCCCCAACTCGGATCATACCAGACTGATAGGTTTCATTTGGGTTGAATACCTTTTCCTGAACTGCCGCAGCCAAGGTTACAATCTTAAACGTGGAGCCTGGCTCATAAATGGACTGAGTTGCATTATTGCGGAAAAAATCCATTGACGATGTGCTCCCGTATGTATTGGGATTAAAATTAGGATAACTCGCCATACCGAGAACGTCCATCGTTTTGGGATCTGCCGCTACAACCGTCATCGTTTTCGGATTGTATGTTGCAATGGCTTCCTGCATAGCGTCTTCTATATAATACTGAATCGTGTCATCAATCGTCAGCTTTAAATTCTTACCATTTTGTGCCGGTTCATAATTGCTCTCCGATCCCTGAAGAGGAACTCCCTTTAGATCCCGCTGATAGAGTAGCTTTCCAGCCGTGCCCGAGAGCTCTTTATTATAATAGGCTTCCAATCCCATGCCTGCTGTACCGTCTTTCCGGTAATAGCCAAGAACATGAGAAGCCAGCTTATTTTCCGGATAATAGCGTTTGGATTCCTGAACCGTGTCCACAGCTCCAATCACTTTGTACTTATCCTTTAAATATTCTTTGAACGTATCCACCTGTACCTTGACCTCAGGATCTACCTTCCAGCCTCCGTTACGGATCTCGCGGTTTTTTAAATAGTTACCGCCTTTGTCCTTGGCCGAGAGATGCTTTCTCAGTTCGTCCTCAGGTGTTTTGAGCAGCTGATGCAGTTTGGCTACGACCTCGTTTTCCAGATCATATTCCTGAATGATGCTTGGGTTGACCACTACCGTATAGGCAGGGGCATCTGTAGCCAGTACATTTCCTTTACGATCCGTAATCGTTCCGCGCTTGGGCTGGATCACCTGGTCTCTTTCCACCTGCGTAACTACCTGATTATGCCAGTATTCCCCGCTCACGACCTGAATCCAAAATACCTTAAATAGCAGAACAAGAAAAAAGAGGGTAATACATCCCCCTATCAGCAGTGTGCGAAGCTTTATTCTTTTGACCATAGCTCAAACCTCTTTGCAAAAAAATGTACGTCAGAGCATAGCTTAATGCTATGCCCTAACTAACTAATTGGCAGCCTGCTTTTCCACACGAATGGGCTCTCTCGTCGGCTCGATATATCCCTGTTCCTTTGCCGTAGGTACAATCTGATTTTCCAGCCGTTCCTTCTGAATTTTCAGTTGGGCGATATTGGTCTGTAATTTGGAAATGTCCTTGCTCGCTGTATTAATCGAATAATTGATTTGATAAATGTGCGCGTACCTGCCAATCAGCATACCAGCAATGACAATGCACGTTACAAGTGTCAAAAGATACAGCAGCTTTTCCCGAATCGGTAGCTCTCTGCGGCGTGTAACGACTTTAGTGGTTTCACGATACCGTTGTTGCTGAACCTGTTCCTGACGGGCTCTTTCTTTTACAGCCAAATTACCGCGTGTATAAGCCATGTCGCCTCTCCTTCTCCATTAAATTTACAATTTTTCGGCAACTCTCAGCTTGGCTGACCGGGACCGTGGATTAAGCTCCAATTCCTGCTCTGACGCCACAATCGGCTTACGATTCACCAGCTTCAGATCGCCTATCATTTTGTCCTCCAAAATAGGCAAATCAGATGGATAGATGCTTTTCGCCAAATACTCCTTGAAAATATGCTTGCATATCCGATCCTCCAGAGAATGGAACGTAATGACCGAAATTCTGCCCCCTGGAGCCAGACATTTTACTGCCTGATGCAAAGTATCTTCCAGTGCACCCAACTCATCGTTCACAGCGATCCGCAAAGCCTGAAAGCTGCGTTTGGCTGGATGTCCCCCGGTTCTGCGTGCCGCAGCCGGAATTCCTTCTTTGATAATATCGACAAGTTCCCCTGTTGTGTGAATAGGCTTGTTTTTTCGACGTTCAACCATAATCTTCGCGATCCGACGTGAAAACTTCTCTTCTCCATAATGAAACAAAATACGCGCAATCTCTGCTTCCGGCCATTCATTGACAATCTCGTAAGCCGTCAGCGAGCTACTCTGATCCATCCGCATATCAAGCGGCGCATCATGATTGTAGCTGAATCCCCGCTCCCCCTCATCGAACTGGGGCGAGGACACACCCAGATCGAACAAAATACCCTGGACCTGCGGGACGCCGTCTTTTTCGGGCAATCCCAGTTCGGCCAGCCTGTCCTGCAAGTGGCGAAAGTTGGATTTCACCAATGAAATCTTTCCTTCGTAGGCCGACAGCTTCTCGCGCGCATTGTTCAATGCCCAGTCATCCTGATCAAAGGCAATCAGCCTTCCCTCAGGGCCAAGCTGTGACGCAATGACGGAACTGTGTCCTGCCCCTCCCAACGTGCAGTCCACATAGATCCCGTCCTGCCTGATGTTTAATGCCTGTGTTGCTTCTTCCTTGAGTACGGTAATGTGGTGAAACAAACGGCTGACCTCCTAAATTACAATTCAAAGTTGAAATCAACCAATTTCTCAGCAATGTCGTTAAATGCTTCTTCTGATTGGCTGAAATATTGCTCCCAAGTGTGCTTGCTCCAAATCTCTACCCGGGTGGACACTCCCAATACGACGCACTCTTTGGTAAGCTTGGCGTATTCGCACAAATTCCCCGGTAAATTTACCCTGCCCTGTTTGTCCAATTCGCATTCAGTCGCGCCCGAGAAAAAAAACCGGGTAAACGCCCGCGCATCGGCCTTCATCAAAGGCAGTGCTTTAAGTTTTTTCTCCATGACAGCCCACTCATCCATGGGATACACGAAGAGGCATTGGTCCAGTCCGCGGGTAACCACGAACGAGGCACCGAGAAGTTCACGAAACTTGGCCGGAACAGTAAGCCGACCCTTCTCATCAATGCTATGTTGGAACTCCCCCATAAACATTGGTTTCGTCACCCCTTACCCCATTCTCCCACTTTGGCCCACTTTCCACCACCTAAGCATAATAGATTCGCTTTAAAAAATCAAAGACCTTCTTTACATTTCCAAAAAGTGATAAACGACAAATCCGTACGGTGATGTCTGTTATTGTTGCCACGTATCATTACACGCCAAAAAGCCCCTTATTCCATGAAGACGAACTCCCGACAATATGCATCAGGTTTCGAAACAACATGAAAATAAAGGGCTTATTCTCATTCATCATACCAACCTATACAAACACCTGTGTTACACGTTAAAACCTTTGAACCCGGCCAACGTGACCGACGATGCTCAAGTTATGCATTCCAGCTATCCAGATAGACCTTTTGGTCTTCTGTTAAAGAATCAATCTGGATTCCCAGGCTATCCAGCTTGAAGCGAGCTACCTGCTCATCAATTTCATAAGGTACATTAATTACGGCTTTGCCCAGCTCATTATAACGATCGTTCACATATTTCAAGCCAAGCGCCTGAAGTGCAAATGTGGTATCCATGATTTCCGCAGGATGGCCATCCGCCGCAGCCAAATTCACGAGGCGTCCTTCTGCCAGCAAATACATTTTACGTCCATCCTTGAAACGGTACTCCTCAATGTTGCGACGCACCGTCCGAATGGATTCGGAACGTTTGGCAAGCTCAGGCTTACTAACCTCCACATCAAAATGCCCCGCATTGCACAGCACGGCCCCGTCCTTCATGACATCAAAGTGCTCTCCGGTAATTACGGCTTTGTTGCCAGTCACCGTAATGAAGAAGTCACCCAGCTTGGCTGCTTCCACCATCGGCAACACATGGAAACCATCCATATGCGCTTCTACTGCCTTGATAGGATCAACTTCGGTTACGACCACGTTGGCTCCCAGCCCTTTCGCACGCATCGCAACCCCTTTACCACACCAGCCATAACCCACCACGACGACCGTGCTGCCCGCCACAACCAGGTTGGTTGTACGAATAATGCCGTCGAATGCTGACTGTCCAGTACCATAACGATTGTCGAACAAATATTTGCAGTAAGCATCATTAACGGCCACCATAGGGAAGTGGAGTTGACCCTCTTTTTCGAGCGCCTTCAAGCGGATAATCCCGGTAGTCGTTTCCTCAGCCCCACCACGGATGGTAGAAATCAGATCAGGGCGTTCGGATTGCAAGAGAGTAACCAGGTCGCCCCCGTCATCAATAATAAGGTCCGGCTTTGTTTCCAGCGCCTTAATTTGCAAGCTTTTAAACTCAGCAGGGTCCGGATTGTATTTAGCCAAAACCGTAACTCCATCTTCAACCAATGCTGCGCAAACATCATCTTGAGTGGACAACGGATTACTACCCGTAATCGTAACCTCAGCCCCGCCCGCCTGTACTACTTTAGCCAGATAGGCCGTTTTGGCCTCCAGATGCAGACAGATGGTTACCTTCAGCCCCTTAAAAGGCTGCTCCTGCTCGAACTGTTGACGTATACGGTTCAATACCGGCATATGGGCTTCCACCCAATCAATTTTTAGGTGTCCCTCAGGAGCCAGTTTAAGATCGTGAACGATGCTGTTTTGCAAAGAATGGGTTGTCATATTTGTTCCTCCTTCATATTGGTTATAGATGTTAAGATACTAAATCATACATAAATGACACGATGCGTACCCGTCAGGTCGGTCGGCATATCCATAATCATATCGATCAGGCTGAGACCATAACGGTTTAGAAAATGATAAATCGTATACACCCGTTCCTGTGGCTGTCCGAATGGAAAAAGTGACCACTCAATGCGATCCCATTGACGAAGCGCTGATTCATTTTGCCGAAACAGTGCTTCCTGAACTTTCGCTTCCATATAGGCAATCTGATCCAGAATCTTTTCACGATTGGTTTCCCCAAGCCGAAGCAAACCTTTTTCAATCAAGCCTGACTGCTGTATCAGTGGTTCATACATACGAACAAAAGCTTCCTTGGCCCCGGCAAACTGCTCCTGCATCCCAAGCTGATCGTGGGTGACAATCCATTGCTTTTTTCGTTCCTCAAGCCCGTCCCTAACTTCTCCAAAGCTCAATTCGTACTTCAGCATATGCTTTTCCACACCCGGCTCCACTAACGTAAAGGACATCCGTGGCAGCAGTAGTGGCATCTGCATCCCCAGCACGCCGAATGCGTCGCGTGTAATCGCCCAGTAGGCAATTTCTCCTAGCCCCAGCACAGAGGCCAGCACCGGAAACAGTGATTCCTGCATAAGAGGGCGGGTTAAGACATTGTTACTAAAACGTTCTGGATGCCTGTCTGTCTCTTCGAGCAGTTCTTCGACTGTAAATGTTACCTGACCGCGGCGATCCGTGAATAGACCATCTTGCTTGAACAGCAACAAGCGTTCTTCTTCATGGATATAAAAGAGATTGGCGCCGCCTTCATGCACATCTGCCTGCAAATGATAGCCAAAATCTACAATCCGTGCAGCAGTCGCGTGGTAAGCTTGCTCCAGTTCATCATTGTGTTGAACCAACCGACGGAAAACGGATGTCTCCAGCTTGCGCAGCGAAGGATCAGCCGAATCCAGCAGCACTAATCCGTAGGCACCGAAAAGAAGTCCCAGCAACTTGGCGAAGCCTTCACTTAATCCGTAAGCATCATTGAAACCATGCTCAATCATGCGTAAAATATCAGCCTTATGCTCTGAGTCAGGCAAGCTTTGCTCTATATCAGCCATAGCCTGCTTCCACTCTGCGGTATCGACCTTAATCGCACTAACCGAAGAACGACGTTCAGGCTGCTTATTCAGCTTGATTTTGACTGCTTGCGGGTCATTCGCCATCACATATGTATGATTGACCTCATCCCAGTCATGATCCTCACCCGCAATCCAGAAAACGGGAATAACTGGACGCCCCAGCCGTTCCTCCGCTTCCCTGGACGCCTTAATAATCGTAACAGCTTTGTAAATGACCAGCATCGGGCCTGTGAACAGTCCGCTTTGCTGCCCCCCAGCCACCACCAGAGCGTCTGGCTGCTCCAGCCGATCCAATGAAGCACGAACTGCCTTGTGTGCATTGTATTGCTCATTGTATATACGGAGACATGCTACGACATCCTTGCGGTTTAATCGCAGATGCTCCGTCTCATCCAGCCACTTCGCTCGTTGGGCATAAGCATCGGCATGCAGAACACCATATTCATACAAATCGCGTGCGCGTCCTGTACCCTGCGTGTAATCTTCTGCCAAAGCCGACCCTCCGCGAAGCTTCTCCGGAATTATTCTCATGGGTCTGCCTCCTGTCTCCACCAAAACCTTACTGCTTGATTGTACCGAAAGCCTTTGTCCACGTCAAAGCTTCCCACAAAAAAAACCGCCAAGTTTGTGCTCGGCGGTTGGTGCATAAAACAACATCAGGCGTAAGGCTCAGCTACAAAATGCCCTTTGGACACTTCGATCAGCTTGGCATTTTCCAGGTTATAAGCTCCTGACTTATTGTCGGATGTATCATTTGTATGAATGGGGCCGGCTTGATCGCTTGGCATAATAATCCGTTTTTTGTTGGCTTCCACTTCCGGATCGGGAATCGGAATCGCCGACAGAAGCATTTTCGTATAAGGATGGATCGGATTTGCATACAACTCCGCGCTTTCTGCAAGCTCAACCATTTTACCCATATACATTACGGCTACCCGGTCACTGATATGCTTGACCATCGACAGATCATGCGCAATGAACAGGTATGTCAGACCAAGACGCTCTTGGAGCTCTTTTAGCAGGTTGACAACCTGAGCCTGAATAGACACGTCAAGAGCCGAGATCGGCTCATCACAAATGATGAATTTAGGATTAACCGCCAGTGCGCGGGCAATACCGATACGTTGACGCTGACCACCGGAAAATTCATGCGGATAACGGGTTGCATGATCCGGGTTCAAGCCTACCAGATCCAGCAACTCTTCAATCCGTTTTTTGCGCTCTGCACGGCTACCTGCCATGTTGTGAATATCCAGTGCCTCACCAATAATATCAGAAACCGTAAAACGCGGGTTCAAGGATGCATACGGATCTTGAAAGATCATCTGCATATCACGACGCATGGCTTTCATTTTACTTGGTGATAATTTGTAGATATCCGTACCGTTGAAGCGTACGCTGCCTGCTGTAGGCTCGTATAGGCGAAGAATGGTACGGCCCGCTGTAGATTTACCACAACCTGATTCACCAACCATACCTAGGGTTTCGCCTTCGCGAATATAAAAATTCAGGTTGTCCACCGCTTTGAGCACACGGTTTTTGCCAACATTAAAATACTTTTTAAGACCTTCAACCTCAATTAAATTGTTGCTACTCACCATGATCTCACCTCCTATTTCTTCAGCTTCGGATCAAGCGCATCACGCAATCCATCACCAAAAAGGTTGAACGCAAGCATAATCAAACTGATCAAACCTGCCGGGAAAAGCATACGCCAAGGATAGTACATCCATCCTGTCAGAGCTGATTCAATCATTGAACCAAGCGATGCCTGAGGAGCCTGTACTCCTAATCCCAAGAAGCTCAGAAAAGCCTCGGAAAAAATAGCACTTGGAACCGTCAAAGTCAGTGTGACGATAATCGGGCCCACAGCGTTAGGTAACAGATGACGGAAAAGCAGACGGCCTGCACCTGCACCCATCGAGCGGGAAGCAAGCACAAATTCCCGATTTTTCAGCTGTAGCATTTCACCACGCACAATCCACGACATATTAATCCACCCGGTCACACAGAGTGCAATAATAATCGTCGTGATGCTTGGCTCCAGTACAACGAGCAGCAGGATCGTAACAAGCAGATATGGAATGGAATACAAAATTTCAGAAAATTTATTCATGATTTCATCTACACGGCCACCAAAGTAACCCATAATTCCACCATAAATAACACCAATCATCAAGTCAATCATTGCTGCGGCTAAACCGATAATCAGAGAAATTCGGGCACCCATCCATGTACGGACAAACATATCACGCCCCAGATCATCTGTCCCGAACCAATGCTCCGCCGAAGGAGGAAGATTGGTGCTCAACAAATCATTCGTGCGGTCATCGTATGGCGATAGCATCGGACCAACGATCGAAGCAAGTACAATAAAAATCAGAATGCTCAGGCTTGTCATTGCCAGTTTATTTTTACGAAGCCGTTCCCAAGCGTCACGCCAAGCGGATAAGCTTTCACGCTGAATAACTTCAGACTGCTTCTCATCCGCTCCGATTTTCTGAAAGTCTTCCGGTTTTACCTGAAGCTTCTCCAAATTCACAGCATTGTCTTTCACAGACATAAAGTTATCCCTCCTTCCCGCCGGTCAGCTTAATCCGTGGATCAATAAAACCGTATGCAATATCAGTAATAAAGCGTGCCACCATCAGCAAAATGCCGTAAAAAATAGTAACTCCCATAATCATGGTATAGTCACGGGTCGTTATACTGTCTACGAACACTTTACCGATACCACCAATCCCGAAAATACGTTCAATAACGACGGAACCGGTAATAATATTTGCTGTCATAGGCCCCACATAGGTAACAACTGGCAAAATAGCGTTACGTACAACGTGTTTGAACATTATGGTAACAGGTTTCAAACCTTTAGCCTTGGCAGTCTTAATATAATCCGCATGAAGCACTTCCAGCATGCTGGAACGCGTTAGTCGAGCGATAAACGCAATTGGCGAAGCGGATAAAGCTACAACAGGCAGGACGTAGTCCATTGGACCCTCAAAGCCCATGACATTAAACCAGCCTAACTCCTGTGCAAAGAAGAACTGAAGCAATGATGCCATGACAAAGCTGGGAACCGCAATCCCCATAATCGCTAAAATCATCGCTACGTTGTCAATAAGCCTGCGATGATACAAAGCTGCGAGCATACCTAGTAAGATACCTACAATAATCGACACAATTATGGCGACAAAGCCCAATTTAAGCGATACCGAAAAAGTTTGTCCAATAATGTCAGTAACACTTTGGTTCAGCTTTTTCATGGAAATACCAAAATCACCTGAAGCAATATCACCTAAGTATTTGAAATATTGGACATATACAGGCTTATCCAGCCCATATTGCTCCATTAATCGGGCTTGAATCTCAGGAGAAGTCGCTTTTTCACTCATGAAGGGGTTACCCGGAATTGCTTTCATGAGAAAAAACGTCGCAGAGATCAGAATGAACAAGGAAAGCAGCATATAGAAAAATTTACTGACCAAATAACGCGTCATTGCCCGTTTACACCCCCCATAAATTTTTTTCGACACCATTCGATTTTATCGAAATAGAATTGGAATGTCCAACCTACTTATTTGCATGGTTACATGATAATGGAAAAGACCATGACACACAAAAAAACGGGATATATATGGTTGTATCCACATATATATCCCGAAGTAACTATCGAACTTCAGAATTGAGCTTCAGTTACTGTGTAATATACGCTCGTGTGAAATCAATCGCTCCACTAAAGTCAAGAGCGATGTCTTTTACATTCGGTTTCGTTAAAGAAACATTTGAATAGTAGTAGATCGGAAGCATAACCATATCGTCTTGAACCAGAATTTTCTCTGCTTTTGCGAAATCTTCCATGCGTTTTGCTGGATCGGTTTCTGTCTTAGCCGCTTCAATCAAAGCATCGTATGCAGGATTAGCGTAGCCAGAATTATTATTAGTGTTGCCTGTTGTCCACATATCCAGGAATGTCATTGGATCATTGTAGTCGGCAGACCAACCACCACGAGCAATTTGGAAATTCAGCTTGTTACGTGTTTGAATAAATACGCCCCACTCTTGGTTTTGGGTTTTGATGTCCACACCAAGGTTTTTCTTCCACATATCAGCGACTGCCAAAGCAATCTTTTGGTGACCTTCACTGGAGTTATACAGCAAAGTTACCGGAGGAAGTGTAGTTACGCCTTCTTCCTTCATACCTTCTTGAAGCAATTTCTTTGCTTCAGTAAAATCTTCTTTGAAGAAATCGTCTTTATGCTCGGAACGGAACTCCTGAGAAACTCCTTTGATACCTGGAGGTACAAAGCCGTAAGCAGGAATTTGACCGCCCAATGTTACTCTCTCAACAATCGGTTGACGTTGAATAGCCATCGCAAATGCTTTGCGGATTTTAACATTATTAAATGGTTTTTCAGTTACGTTAAACAGATAGTAATACGTACTTGCAATCCCTTTAGCCTTAAACTCATTCGGCAATTCTTTTTTCACAGCCGGAATTTGGTCTGTAGGAATTTCACCGTTTGGCATACCTGCATAATCAAGTTGTCCACTTCTATAAGAAGCCAGTTCTGTTGCACCGCTGTTTACAAGAGACATCGTGATTTTGTTCAGCTTGATTTGATCTTTACCCCAATAGTTTTCACTCTTGGTAACTTCGATCTTTTGACCGCTGTCCCAAGTTGTTAAAGTGTATGGTCCATTGGTAATCATGCTGTCTTTCTGAACCGCCCATTTGTCATTCCCTTTAATAGAAGGATGTACAGGGTAGAAGGTGTAGAAAGAAGTCAAACCCAGGAAGTAAGGAGTTGGGTGATCCAGCTCTACTTGCAATGTATGGTCATCAACTGCTTTGACACCTACATCTTTGAAGTCTGTAATTTTAGTTCCTTTAAAAGATTTGGAAGTGCTCAGGTTGTAGCCCTCAGCATTTTTTATATAGTACAATTGGTAAGCATATGGAGGTGCTGGAGCCGTGGAAGGGTCCAATACCCGTTGCCAAGCAAATACGAAGTCACTTGCTTTGACCGGGTCGCCATTACTCCATTTTGCAGTATCACGAAGCTTGAACGTATAGGTTTTGCCGTCATCGGAAATTTTCCAGGATTCAGCTACGCCAGGAATTTCTTTGCCATCAGGACCCATACGCACGAGACCTTCATACAAAGTTTTGAGAACCGTATTCGTTTGACTATCCTGAGCTTGTGCCGGATCGAAGGTTGGCGGTTCGGAAGAAAGGTTAATGCGCAAAATTTGTTTGTCAGCCGGAGCCGGTGTAGTTGATGCATTTTCTTGTGCGCCCTTACCATTGTTTTCGTTCTTACTGCTGGAGCCACAACCTGCGAGCAGTGCGCCAACTGCAAGAACGAGTGTCAAAAGGACTAAAAAGCTTTTCCTTTTCATCTAGCGTTTTCCCCCTAGTTCTAAAGTGGTATATGTTTATAGATTATACAACCAGCGGTCAAAAAAATCTACATTACATTTCTTTAAATTGAGCTTTTTTTTCAAAAAAGCATGATTAATTCATGTTTTTTTGGGTTTTCATGTCATGTTACATCACATGTAATTGAATATATTTTTAAATATACCAATAATAGTTAATAAAATATACGCTAATGTCATGGCTATAAAAGTTAATCTCCACACTGCTCTACATAATCTTTTGCCATCCACCCTACCTTTTATTCGATTTTGTGCTCCTCCAATTAAACCCAGCGCCAGAAGCAGAAGCAGTAATATCAAATAAAAACCGAATCTTGATGAAAAAATGACGTTAAAGAGCGCCGCGACGGATAGTATCAGAAAAGCCGTAGTAATGTCCATAGATAGAAGTAACGACTTCTTTTTTTCCAGTTTAAGCAGGAAGCGGCAAACCGCAAACACGATCAGAAACGGAAAAAAGGGAAGAATGCTAAATGTGATGATGGTACCTTGTACAAGACTCAACTGATCACCCCTCTTTTAGCCGCATGCCCTCAATTAATTGCCATAATACCGCATGGGTAGGTGCAGCAACCCCTGCTTGCTCTGCCATCTGCACCAGTTGTCCGTTAATGGAAGCAACCTCTGTCATAGATTGCGCAAGCACATCGGCCAGCATAGACGACTGATTGTCTGCCGTTACCCGGCAAACCTTCATAATATGATCCCACCATGCGCTGTCCCACCGAATATCAAGGGCTTCGTACACTTGAATGCCTTCTTCATATAGCTTGCGCATCATATGTATGCGGCCCGGATCGGAAAGCAGTTCTCCATTGGGGATTCGCCAGATTGCTGTCAGCGGATTAATCACAGCGTTGATTAGCAACTTGCGGTATATACCGTTCTCGATTTCTTTCGACAAGCAAACGTCAAATCCTGCTGTAAGTAGCGGATTTAGTACATTTTGTTCGAAACTAACGACCTGTAGCTCCTCCAGTTCATCTGGATAGCCAATTTCAGTAAACCCCAGCCCAGCATGAACGACGGATGCTACTCCCTTTCTCTTGGCTCCTTCTGTCGTTACCGCAGGGTGTAGCATTGCTTCAGGAAAGGCTTGCCTAATTCGTTCTATATGTCCGATTCCGTTCTGTAAGCAAACAATTCCGATATCGCTTTCTGTATTAGCCGCAGATTTAATCTGCTCCAGCACTTCCCCAATCGCCCCCTGTTTAGTCATTATCAAAATCCATCGTGCCGGATCCTGTGAATTCAAGCGTTGCCAATCTGCCAGCGGCGCCGCCTTTAATGCGTCTCCAGGCACACGAATAGCAATATGCCCCTCTTTTTCAAGCACAGTAATCCCTTCACAAGCTATGACCCGTGCCTGCTCAAGCGTTCGTGTCCATAGCCTTACTTTTGTACCTGAGGCCGCCAGCCTTCCAGCGAACAACAATCCGAGCGAACCTGCTCCAATAATATCAATCACTTACGTATCGTCTCGCTTCCATCTTTTTTTCTACTATATCATATGCACTCTAGAGAAATACAAAAAACGCCAACTACGACTAAGCGCGAGTTGACGTTCTATTTAACATTTGCTGCTTTAATTTTGCTACTCAATACGCTCCAAGTTCCCATTGGCGTCCATTTTGAATCTGGATTTAAGCTCTTCCTCATCCTCAGTGATTAAAGCCAAACGGCGGGCCCGGTCCATAATCTGAATCAAGGCTTTGTAATCATCATTCACGACGCGATAGTCAGTTTGCACCTCATTAACCTCTTTGGACAACCGATCATTAATGGAGCGAAGTTGATTTAATTCCTCTTCCTTTTCACGTAAATCTTTTTCCAGCATCTTGATCTGTCGATTGGTTTCCTGTACAGATCCCTTCCATTGACGCAAAAAGCGGATCACAGCGTCGATGGACAACGTATCCTCACTCGTTCCATCCGCTCTGTATACCCCTTCAGCCATATCAAGCGTGGCAAAAGCCGCCACCTGAGATACACCAACCGGACTCTGCTTGCGAATATAGCTGCGTTTTTGACGCTGCGCTTTAGCAATACTGATGGCTTCATCATAACGCTTGCGCACGCAACTGTTCCAGCGGAAGCCACATGCTGCGGAGGTTCTTCCTATTTTTTGCCCAACCTCTTCAAATGCGGCTAGCTGTGTTCCACCTTCCCGAATATGACGCAATGTCACCTCCGCCAATATCAAATCATCTTCCGCACTCCATGCATCTTGTCTTATTGCAGTCATGCCTCTAGCCCTCCTAACAACATCCTGAAATAACCGTCTTCATGAACCGGGCTTACCGGTATTTGAATAGGGTATAAAAGCTGTTTATTCATTTCTATGCCTCTCGTAGAGTTCATAGAATCTATTTGATACTAAATTGTATTTCCATTTCTATAAGAACTCATACGTGGACAAATATAGTTTCGGGTTTCATGCATCCTCTGGCTGCTGTACAATAAATGAAATGGTTAAAGAATAAGAAAGGAACATATACATTACTGTTAGACTTTTGCGGGAATACATAAAAGGGGAAAACCAATGAACAGACCCACTCTAAAAAGGATAAGCTGTGCCCTGCTGACGATCATTATGATGTGGACCTCCATGTCTGCACGTCCTGTTCTGGCAGTTCCTTCAGAAGAGGCGAATCGGATTTTGCAGGATAGTCTGTCAATCGTCGAGATTGACCATGAAATTGAACGGATCAGCCAGGAACAGCAAGTGCTTTTACAACGTCAAAAGGAACTTCGAAGCAATCTTGCCACTCAGCAGGAGCAGATGACTATGCAAAGGGAACGCGCGGGCTTTGTGCTGCGCTCCTATTATATGGGGGAAAGGGACAAGCTGCTCAGTGTAGTACTGGGTGCCAAAAGTCTAAAACAACTTCTCTCCCTATACGATTACTACTTGTTGCTGATTAGCCACGATCAGGATGTACTTCAAGAATACGAGTCCAATTATCGGAATATGCGAAAAACAGAAGAACAGGTCACCCGGGCTTCATCAGATTTGGAAACTGTCAAAACAAACCTGCTGGAACAACGTAAGCGTATTGTTCTGCTTCAGGCGCGTGTAAGTGACGGTGTTAACGCCAGCAAGGACCCGGATACGCTACGCAAGCTAATCGGCGAAATGACAGCATACTGGGAGAATGTAGGCGTCTACGAGGTGAACAAGCATTTTAAAGCGCTGGCTCAAGCCATGCAGGATTTGCCTCAATTTATTCAACAACAGCAAGGAGCCATGATTACAAACGGCAAAATCATTACGATAAGCATACGTGAGGATGATTTTAACCGTTTTCTGAAATCGGAAAATGAATTATTTAATCACTTCAACTTTTCCTTCGGGCAGGATCGTATTGTTGTAGAAGGCCAACAGGGAACCATGAAATTGAGGGTAGAGGGGTACTACACGGTAGAGAACGAACCACAAAATGCGATTTTATTCCATGTGGATCGTCTGACCTTTAACGGGCTGGAGCTACCAGATACGACCCGTAACAAGCTGGAAAAGGATTTTGATCTAGGCTTCTATCCACAGCAACTCATTTCTTATGTCAAGGCCACAGAGGTACGCACCATAGCGGGAGTACTTGAGGTTAAGCTCGAATTGAGCTTGAAGTAAGGCTTTTATGCGCTTGTTTAGATCATAATTAATACATGGACAAAAATAAGAAGACCCCGGGATGTTCCATGTTCCCGAGGTCTTCTTATTTTACAACAAACATTACACAGTATATAAACATCCTGCTAATAGGATAGTAATATGAGCTTCTACAGCAGATCGGCTGCCAACTGCGCCAGCTTGGAGCGCTCTCCTTTTTCCAGCATAATATGCCCACTAATCCCTTCCTGCTTGAAGCGTTCTACTACATACGTCAAGCCGTTACTAGCAGCATCGAGATAGGGGTGATCAATTTGCTCCGGGTCTCCCATCAAAATGATTTTACTCCCCTCACCTACACGGGACACGATTGTTTTAATTTCATGCCGCGACAAATTCTGTGCCTCATCAATAATAATAAATTGTCCAGGTATTGAACGCCCGCGAATATAAGTGAGCGCCTCCACCTGAATGCTCCCCAAGCCCATCAAAATTTTATCGATATCGCCTGATTTTTTGGCATCAAACAAATATTCCAAATTGTCGTAAATCGGTTGCATCCACGGACGCAGCTTTTCTTCCTTTTCTCCCGGTAAATAACCGATATCCTTGCCCATAGGAACAACAGGACGGGCGATTAGCAGCTTCTTGAAGCGATGCTCATCTTCTACCTTGAGCAGACCAGCAGCGAGCGCCAGCAACGTTTTGCCTGTACCCGCTTTTCCAGTCATCGTCACCAGCGGGATATCATCATTAAGCAATAGCTCCAGCGCCATCCGCTGTTGGGCATTACGGGCACTAATCCCCCACACCGATTCATTGCTTAAATACAGAGGCTCTAATCGGTCTGCTTCCTGGTTTACTTTCAGCAAAGCCGATTTTCCAGTCCCCATCTCGTCCTTTAGAATAACAAATTCATGAGGATATAGCGTATAAGACAGCTCCAATGGCTTAATCTGTAAAAAACGATTGGAATAAAACTCATCTATGATGGACGGATGCACCTGAATTGCCGAGTACCCGGGATATAGCTCACTCAGATCACCGGTTCTGTCGGACAAATAGTCTTCGGTCAGCAGTCCTAACACGTCTGCCTTGATTCTCACCAGCACATCTTTACTAACCAGCACAACTGAACGTGGTTCAGGCAGTTCCTTCTCCTCCAGCTGATAATTCAAGGCGACTGCTAAAATTCGATTATCGTTCGAAACCTCCCCGAACATCTCCTGAACTTTTAAAAAGCTCCGATGATTTAATTCAACCTTGAGCCTCCCACCTTGCGGAAGCGGAACACCGCTGTGTAGATGTCCTACTTCCCTCAACCCATCCAGCAATCGCGATACGTTGCGGGCATTCCGTCCAATCTCATCCGCGTTGCGTTTTTTGGAGTCGATTTCTTCAAGAACAACAGCTGGAATAACCACTTCATGTTCTTTGAAGGTAAACATGGCTTTCGGATCATGCAGTAGCACATTCGTATCCAGCACAAAAATTTTCTTCATTTAGATCCCCTCCAAAGCGGCGTGGACAATCTCGTGTTTCATACCTATACCTATTCACCGGGTAGCCAATACTTGCTGATTCCCTGAAAAAGACCCCGGAAGCAGCGTTAAACAACGAAAAGTTGGTAGGTATTTATAGCCTTAGAGCCTATTCACCTTTGGATCAGACACAAAAAGGCCCAGTGATTACTCACTGGACCTTAGTTATTTCATTACGGAAAAAGCACACGATATTAGACAGCAAACGGGTATGAATGTCGAAACCATATACTTGACGTACTACCAATTCAGACATACCTCAACCCCCTTATGTAATATATGAGCTTTACTCGCTGCGAGTATAACATAAGAGGGAAGAAAGATACAAACTCAAGAATTGGAAGAAGAGACAGTATTATTGTCGCTCGCTTTTTTTGAAAGTTCCTCTTGCAAGGATTGTCTGGCCAGTTCAAGCTGTTGCTCATCAATATAGACATAAGGACTACGCCATGTTCCTGCTACCGGATTGTATTTCACATTTTGCTTGGAAATATTCCAATAGGTCTGTACAAGATTTTTCATTTGCTGAGACTCAATATCCGTCATCAAATTCTTATCAACAGATTTAATAATTGCACTAAATTTACTTAGAGCACTGAAGGACTGCATTTGGTCAATCAAGGAATGAAGCACCTGATTTTGTCGACGGTTGCGATCAAAATCGTCAGATTCAGCTGTTCTCGGGCGACAGTTTGATTTGCGGTAACGAACAAAATCAAGTGCCTGATCACCGTTCAAATGTTGTGCTCCTGCCTTCAAGTTAATGTTAGTACCATCTGCACTGTCACGGTAACACATATTTTTGTCGACCGTAACATCTACGCCACCCAAATTATCCACAACATCTCTGAAGCCCTGGAAGTTAATAACCGTCACATAATCGATGTCAATATTCAAATATTTGCCGATCATCTTCTTCATTTGCTCTTCAGCGACTTCACCAGACTCTTTCTCTCTAGCCTTGAACACCGGATAGTACTCATTCAGCTTACGAGGTTTATATCCTTCCAGTTCCAGCCGCGTATCCCTCGGTAACGACACGATCGTAGATGATTTGGTATTCGGATTCAGTGTAGCTACCATAATAACGTCCGACAAATAAGTTGGATGATCAGGGCGGTAATCCGTCCCAAGCAACAAAATGGTCAAAGGCTTTGCCTCGGCCAATTGTGTTTTGGGCACTTCCTTATTGATCCCCGTATCCAAAACTTCCTCTACCTGATTGTATAGGTAATAGGCATAACCGCCAGCCGCCAAGATACCTATAATAAGCAGAAACAGAACAAACTTCATAAACGATCTGAAAAAGCTTTTTTTCTTTTTGGTTTTTTTCGGTTTGGCGGATTTTTTCCCGCTTTGTGTCCGGGGAGGCAATCCGTTAGTAAGATTACTCATGCTTCAACACCTTTTCCTGCGTTTTGAGAAATAAAAATTTCTCTAAGTTTACAATCCTAAAACAGCTACAGCGGCGCATCCCGTTGCCGGGCGTCGCCGCTGTGGCCAAAACCAATCCAATCAATTACGAATTTGCTTGTGCTGTTTTACGCTGTTTTTCTGCACGCTCGCGCTCGCTTTTGTTCAAAATCTTTTTGCGCAAACGAATGGCATTAGGTGTAATTTCACAGTACTCATCATCATTCAAATACTCAAGCGCCTGTTCCAAAGAGAAAATACGTGGTGTTTTAAGTTTTACGGTATCGTCTTTTGTTGCAGAGCGGACGTTCGTCAATTGCTTCTCTTTACAAATGTTAACAACGATGTCGTTATCACGTGTATGCTCTCCGACAACCATACCTTCATAAATCTCAGTACCCGGCTCCAGGAACAGAATACCACGATCCTCTACACCCATCATTCCATAAAATGTAGTAGTACCATTTTCTGTTGAAATGAGTACGCCTTGGTGACGTCCACCGACTTGACCGCCAACAAATGGACCATAGCTGTCAAACGCATGGTTCATTACGCCATAACCACGAGTCAAAGTCAGGAAGTTCGTAGTGTAACCAATCAGACCACGTGCAGGAATCAGGAATTCCAAACGAACCTGTCCGGTGCCGTTGTTGATCATGTTGACCATTTCAGCTTTGCGGGATCCCAGACTTTCCATAACTGCGCCCATGCTTTCTTCAGGAATATCAATGAGGAGACGTTCAATTGGCTCCATTTTCTTGCCATCAATTTCCTTCACGATTACTTCCGGCTTGGACACTTGCAGTTCATAACCTTCACGACGCATGTTTTCAATCAGGATACCCAGATGCAACTCACCACGTCCAGATACGATAAATGCGTCAGGACTGTCGGTTTCATCGACACGCAAGCTGACATCCGTTTCGAGCTCTTTCAGAAGACGCTCGCGGAGTTTACGGGATGTGATCCATTTACCTTCGCGACCTGCGAATGGGCTGTTATTAACCAGGAAGGTCATTTGAAGCGTTGGCTCATCAATCTTGAGTACAGGTAAAGCTTCAGGATGGTTTGGATCGGCAATCGTTTCGCCAATGTTAATATCCTTGATCCCTGCAATAGCCACAATATCACCAGCGCCCGCTTGATCGGTTTCAATCCGTTTCAGACCTTGGAAACCGAACAGCTTCTCAATACGCGCTGATTTGCTGCTGCCGTCACGCTGCATAACCGTAACCGCTTGACCCTGCTTGATAATACCACGGTTTACACGACCAACTGCAATGCGGCCAAGATATTCGTTATAGTCCATCAGTGTTACGAGGAATTGAAGAGGCTCATCTATTTTCTCCGTTGGAGCTGGGATGTGATCCACAACGGTTTCGTACAATGCCTGCATGTTATCATCTTGCTTTTCGGCATCCAAACTGGATGTTCCGTTCAGAGCTGAAGCATACACAACAGGGAATTCCAACTGCTCATCACTCGCACCCAACTCGATGAACAGATCAAGTACTTCA
Organism: Paenibacillus sp. FSL R10-2782; assembly: GCF_038592985.1. Lineage (NCBI taxonomy): Bacteria > Bacillati > Bacillota > Bacilli > Caryophanales > Paenibacillaceae > Paenibacillus > Paenibacillus sp. FSL R10-2782. Next base: position 3,545,978 of record NZ_CP151951.1, read on the forward strand.
TCAATTACTTCGGCTGGACGAGCTGCCGGACGGTCAATTTTGTTAACAACAACGATTGGCGTCAGGTTCTGCTCCAACGCTTTACGCAGTACAAATTTAGTCTGCGGCATACAACCTTCGTAAGCATCAACGACGAGCAAAACACCGTCAACCATTTTCATAATCCGTTCCACTTCGCCGCCAAAGTCGGCGTGTCCCGGTGTATCCACAATGTTAATCAGATAATCTTTGTACGTAATAGCTGTATTTTTAGCTAAAATCGTAATACCGCGTTCACGCTCCAGATCGTTGGAGTCCATGGCGCGCTCCTGAACAGCCTCGTGATCTCTAAATGTTCCGGACTGTTGAAGAAGCTTGTCGACAAGCGTCGTTTTGCCGTGGTCGACGTGGGCAATAATAGCAATATTGCGAATGTTCTCTCTTGCATGCATGGTTTGTATCCATATCCTTTCCGTATATCAAAATAGTGTCTCTATCCTGAAAGTAATGCTTATCCAAGGCTAACAATCGTTCTTCAGGCCCGCTCCCTGCCAGCCCTCTGTATTTTTCAGGCATTGCAGGCAGCTTCTCTTTCCGATTCGCGTGAAAACCTTAAAATAAGCGTCAGAAAACATTCCGACGCTCTTATCATATCCATTATATTATAGTTGAAATATGTCATAAAGCAAGACATTATTGGCTGTTCCGTAATTTACCGCCATAAATTTTGCACTGCTTGTCGTTTCACCATTTACGTTTGGTACGATTGTTAACAATCAGCCATATCCCAGCACCGATCAATACCACTGCAAAAACATAAATCATTCCAGTCCTCAACATGCTAATAATCAGTAGAAGTACCGAAACTAGTCCTAAAATCATGCTCCCTGTATATATAGTGCGAGACAGCGTTATATCATTAATAGCGTATTCCCATAATCCAATCGCGACACCCAGCAGTAACATAGGCCATAGAAAAGCTATCAGATGCCAGCCCCATGTATTACAGAGGAAAAATAAAAAACCGTACACCGACAAAATCCCGGCCGGCAACAGCATAATGGGAGAAACCTTACGCATCATGTACATCGCATGCAGTATAATACCAGGTATTAAAATCAGCAAGGGCCAGAAGTTTCGTCCCAAAAAGGAGAAGACCCCCAGTTTTCCCAACAAAATAATCAGTCCTACGGCAATGATGCCCAACCCGATCATACGCTCTTTTCTGGAATTCATCGTGGTCTCCTTTATTTGCTGGATTTTATAGTGTTTTTACAAAAACCGAGTAGATTCCCCGGCGTTTGCAAAAGCCCTATATCTAGTTTAGCCGATGTTTTCCAAAAAAACTACGTTCAAATACGGCGGGCTTGCAACTGCTGAACTATTCCTGCAATTACAACTGCGGCGGCCAGCAATCCCGGCAACCATGAAGGTAAAACTTCCCCCGGTCCGGTTAACCACGCTCCCAGTCTGGGATCACGCAGCAGCATTTCACCTGCTGTGAAAGCCAATATTGCAGATCCAAGTAAAACAAGTACAGGGAAACGGTGAAGCCAGACTGCAATAACGTTGCTCCCCCATACCACAATTGGAATACTAATCGCAATACCGATGACAATGATCGCAATATCCCCATTTGCAAGTGCTGCAATAGCCAATACATTATCCAGACTCATCACAAAATCCGCCACCAGAATCACCTGTATAGCCTTCCATATAGTTGTTTCCGCTCTTACTCCCACATGATCGTTATTCTCATAAAGCAGCTTAAATGCAATCCATAACAGAAGCAGACCGCCTGCCGCCTGAATAAAGGGTATTCCCAGCAAAAGGACAGCTGCAAAAGTCAACACACAGCGCAGGACAACTGCGGCGAGCGCTCCCCACCATATTGCTTGGCTCCGCTGCCTTGCAGGCAAGTTTTTGCTCGCCATGGCTATAACAACCGCATTATCACCGCTTAACACCAAATTGATCATTAATATTTTCAACAGCAAAATGATATGCTCCATGTGTACAAACACCCCCATGCTACTTGTATGCAAAATAGGACGAGGCTATGCTGTGTACTTAGAATCTAATCCTTTTATGTATCAATAGCCACAATTTATTAAAAATCAATACCAGACTTGTTGAGCATAATCCTTGAAATCAATAGCAAACAGCAATATAATGAATCGTATTTCCGAAAAACGGGTATTAATCATAAACAGAGCATACTGAACTTAGGTTGTTTAATCAGGGAGATGAGAACGATTGACATGTCCGGATTTCAGTTTTTTGGGCTACTGCTTAATGTGATATTTATTGACCTTCTGCTTGCAGGAGATAATGCTATTGTCATTGGACTTGCCGCCCGAAAGCTACCGACCGAAACGCAAAAAAAAGCAATTTTGTATGGTACCGGCGGTGCTCTACTCATTCGTATAGCCGCCACGATTGTCGTGCTTTGGCTGCTTCAAGTGCCGTGGCTGTTACTCGTCGGGGGTGTAATGCTGATATGGATTGCATATAAGCTGCTGGTAGATCAGGAGGACCACGCCGAAGTCAAAGCCGGAACGACTTTATGGGAGGCTATCCGAACCATCATAATAGCCGATGCAGCCATGGGGCTGGACAACGTAATCGCCGTCGCAGGCGCTGCCCAGCAGCATTTGATATTGGTGGTGCTCGGTCTGCTGATCAGCGTACCGATTGTCGTGTGGGGGAGCACTCTTTTCATCAAGCTTATTAACAAATTTCCTTGGATCATTTATTTGGGCTCGGCTGTGCTTGGCTATACCGCCTCTAATATGATTACTGAGGAACGCAAGCTGGAGCCATACTTTACCGAACACCCCGCACTGCGCATCCTGTTTATTGCCACAGTGATGGCTGGTATTCTGCTCACAGGCTATCTTCAAAACCGCAGATCCATATCCAGGCGAAAAAAAGCCGTTTTGAAATAATTTCAAGAAAAATACTTGTATATCTATAATTTAAAAAAGGCAGACCCGACAATAGTCGATGAATCTGCCTTTTTATATACCGCTAAACGTAGCATCTCAAAAGATTTTAAAACCAATCCTCCTGCACAACTTCCTCTTTACGTCCCTCTATAGCTCCATCTGCCTCAAGCACAACAGTTTCCGTTGTAGCCACAGCCTGCTCAAGCAAAGTATTTAAATCCCGAATAGAGGCTTCGATCTTTTGAACAACCCATAAATTAGGATTGGTCGTTGGGGATTTGGGAACAAACAATGTGCAGCAATCCTCATATGGCAGGATAGATAGATCATATGTGCCGATTTGCTTGGCTATTTCCGTAATTTCCTGTTTATCCATCATCACGAGAGGACGCAGCAACGGTAGTTCCGTCGAACGCCCAATCACATTCATGCTCGATAAAGTTTGGCTGGCTACTTGGCCTAGACTATCACCCGTTACAAGCGCCAGCGCGCCTTCGCGCTCCGCCAGCATCGTCGCAATACGCAGCATGGACCGTCTCATCAGCGTAATGATTAGATTATCCTGTCCAGTGCGTGTAAAAGCAGTCTGCACCTCTGTAAAAGGTACGAGATGAATCTTGATGCGTCCGGCGTAACCCGCCAATACCCTCGCCAAGTCAATAACCTTTTCTTTCGCACGCTCACTCGTAAACGGATAGCTGTAAAAATGGACGCATTCGATTTCCAATCCTCTGCGCATGGAGGACCATCCCGCTACCGGACTGTCGATTCCGCCCGAGAGCAGCAGCATAGCTTTGCCATTTGTACCTAACGGATAGCCTCCTACAGCAGTAATAATATCGCTAAATATATAAGCCGCCTGCTCTCTGACTTCCACCCGCAGCTCGATATCCGGCTGGCGGACATCGACCTTTAACACTGGAAATTCGCGTAGTACCGGCGAGCCAATCAAATGATTCATCTCATGAGAAGAATGTGCAAATCCTTTCCACACCCTGCGAGCATTGACCTTGAAGGTCGTTCCTTCCGTCGGATTCAACTCACGCATCAAGGCTACAGCGGTTTCAATAATCGTGTCAAGCTCAACAGGAGCCATTTTAACAGGACTGATGGTGGTGATACCAAACACCTTTTGCAACACTTGGATGATCTGCTCATAAGACTCTCCCCCGAGAACGACATAAATCCGTCCAAATTCCTTACGCAGAGAAGCACCGGGAAACGGCTTGAGCAACAGTTTTACGTGATTCAGTACCGCTTTTTCAAAACGGGCGCGGTTTTTCCCTTTCAATGTAAATTCGCCAAAGCGAAGCAACAGCATGTCATAGTGCATTTTAACGTGTCCACCTTTCAAGGGATTCCAATTGTGCCATAGCCTGGCGAAGCGCGAGAATAAGCTCGTCAATATCCTGTTCTGTATGTTCATCGCCGAAGCTGATCCGAATACCGCCGGACGCCTCCGCCTTATTGCGACCCATCGCCAGTAATACCCGACTAGGCTCGGCCAATTTGGAGGAACAAGCCGATTGGGTCGATACTGCCACGCCCAATTGCTCCAGCGTATGCAGCAGCACCTCTGCCTTCATACCCGGATACGAAAAATGGACAATGTGCGGCGCTTCCTCCCCGCTATTCAGTCGCAATTGAGGGATCGTCTTCACTTCCGCGGCTACCCGATCTCTCCACCCAGTCATACGCTGCGCTGCCTCTGCTTGCCGCTCTCCTGCGAGCCGGACCGCCTTGGACATACCGACGAGCAGCGGAACATTTTCCGTACCTGCACGAAATCCCTGCTCCTGGGAGCCTCCGCTAAGCAGTGTGAAAAGCTCCACACCTTCCCGAACAAAAAGTAGTCCGGCTCCTTTGGGACCGCGCAGCTTATGTGCGGACAGGCTGTACAGATCAGCCTTCCAGCCCCGGATATCCACCGGAAGCTTTCCATAGCCCTGCACACCATCGACATGGAACAGTACACGTGGGAACTGTTCCTTCAACGCAACTCCGATATCATGCAACGGCTGTACCCTTCCCGTCTCATTATTGACATGCATAATGCTGACTAAAATCGTGTCTTTACGGATAGCTGCACATACCTGCTCGGCACTGACATGTCCTTCCGCATCAACGGGCAGAAATGTGACCTCAAAACCGAGGTCTGCCAGTTGTCTGCAAGCTTCATACACGGACGGATGCTCCGTTGACACCGTAACGATATGCTTGCCTCTGGCCTGATACTGCAAGGCCACTCCTTTAATAGCGAGATTGTTGCTTTCCGTTGCCCCGGATGTAAACACAATCTCCGCCGGATGCACCCCCAAAGCTGTAGCACAAACCTCCCGGGAACGCTTAAGCAGCTTATCCGCATCTTCTCCGTACCGATGCATTGAGGACGGATTGCCATAGTGGAGTCTCATCACCTCAGCAATCGTCGTAATCACCTCTTCAAAAGGCGGAGTTGTCGCTGCATAATCAAAATATTTCATGAAACTCCCCTTTCTGCCCTGCAACCTCTACAACAAAAAAAGACCAAAACAGGGAAAGGCCACTGCATTACACAGTGACACCCTTTCCCCATATTGATCCCACCTGCGGACCTGTCTGATTAAAATTTTGTTTTTTTCTTTATAAGCTACAGGGCTTAAAACGTATATTTTTCACGTGCATTCTGAATTTTGGCAATATACTTTTGCGTTTCTACCGGAAGCATGTTCAGCACAGCCATCAACTGCTCGTCACTATTTACGCCCAATCGCTGTACCCGTCCGGGGCCTGCATTATAAGCTGCCAAGGCCATATTTTCCTGTCCATTAAAACGCTTGATCTGGTAAGACAAATAACGAACTCCGGCATCAATATTTTGTGCAGGGTCATACGCATCGCTAACTCCCAAGCCTTGGGCCGTAGCATCCATAAGCTGCATAAGCCCCTTGGCTCCAGCTGAAGAAGTGACCAGCGGGTTAAACGAGGATTCCGTATCAATGACCGCTTTAATCAGCGACACCGGAACCCCGTATTTATTGCTGGCCTCGTTAATTAAATCATCATAAGCTGTAGGTTTGGTCGGCCCATCGGTTGCTGTGCTGGAAGCAGGATATACCGCCAATGGCGAAGCCGTTCCCCTCGATGGTCCCAATTGGAGCCAGAGCAACCCATTTTCATCCCTTGTAACGTCACCTGAATTTACACGAGCTGCAGCATCATCTGTCTCCAACTGCCCTGCCTGCTCAAGTAATCCGGAAAAAGCATCCGTTGTACCCGTTTGTGCTGTAGTACCTATATTATTCAACAACTGCGTATCAATTATGGACTTGGACACGCGCGGATCTATTTGCATATGGTATTCCCAACTTTCTTTAGTTGTTATATCCCAAACAGCCTATCATTACTGCTTATGATACAACGTTTTGCTATGTACTGCCATACTTTTTAACGAAAAAAAGCTCCGTATCTGTCGAATTGACAGCGGAGCTTCATGGTACTGGGTCAATACAGATAGATCGCTACAATAATTTTACTCGAACAGAGCAAGCGGTCACCCGGCTTTTCGTGCCTTCACAAGATCAACGAACAAACGGAATAAAAGCAAAGTAACTTAATGTCGCCAGCGCACCCAGTCCAATCGACCAAATACCTGTTGTTTTGTTCCCATTTACATAAGCAAAAAAGCCCAACACTGCAGCAATAGGCCCCAGCACAATTGACCACATAAACAGTGCAGCAATTCCTGCGGCTAGACCGATATAGCCAGAGATACGTCCAGTTTGGCTTTTGACATGCTGCTCATCCTTGTCCTGATTCCGAGTCACGGCTGGTGAGCCGGGAGCTACCTCAGCCGCATATTCCTCCCGGTGATTGCGACGCTTGGCAGACCGCTCTTTAATGCGACGGGGGTAGTCCACACGCTCACGGTCTTGATGCTTATCAGTTTCATGATCCTCCATAATACACTGCACCTCCAAATACGTAATGATTCGCGGTATGAATTTTTACAGGGACTTTGGTTTGAAAGTGTGGCAACAGGTTGCAGCAGATGTTGCAGCCTGGTCACGTTCGGCTGAGCTGAAGCTTTCACCCGCATATTCTTCATCAAATTTTTTCCCGGCATGACTGTCAATTTCTATCATGATCAAATCTGCCTTGCACAAGTTGTTTTCTCCCCAATAATGACAATTGGCTACGCTGCATTTGACTATTGGCTTGGCCTCTTGGCTCATGATTATCACCTCGGATTCATTGTCCCCCCCGTAGCGTTCACCTATGCGCCACGGCATATGGCAGTTGGTGACATACGAAAAAAGCCGTCTCCGGCACTTCCTCCAACTGGCAGGAAGCAAACAGGAAACGGCTTGCTTGTCTCATATGTTTTTGTTTTCAATTGAAAAAATCACCTGGCTAGATGCTTACACATGGGTACGGCGAGTCTGCATCCGGCGCTGAGTCAAATAATCGCTTTCATAATAAGCAAGATCATCGCGCAATTCTTCAAAATTTTTCGTAATGTCCATGATCACTTCGCGGGCGGGAGTTACTGGTGTTTTACGGAAGCGTATAGCATCTTGTCCCGTATAAGCGTAGCGTCCGTCCTCTGCGTAAGATTCATTTTTGGGATAAAAAAAGCTGTTCACGCAGTCATGGTAAACGTTATACAATGCCTTTTCCGCAAAATCCACGTCAAAGTTGGCACGGCGCAAGGATACACCCAGCTTTTCATAAGTTACTTCGGAAAAAACAAGGACATGGCGGAGATCCGACAAAAAGCCTTTGTAAAAGAGTACAGACTCCTCACTTCCATCCACAGCCAGTTCCGGCAGTGCATGCTCATTAAGAAATGCTTCCACCCGTTCCACGGCAGATTTCAGTTTCTCCTGCGCCGACTCACATAATTTTTGTACGTTGACTGCTGACATCAATGAAGCTCCCCCTTATTTGTTGCTTGTTCATCAATTTGGTTACCCGAAAATAGATCCTTCTTAAACGAAAGAGCTGTAATTTTCAGTATTTATCCTAACACAAATAAAGATTGAAAGGTATAAAAACATGCCAACCTTCTCACGCTAAACCATAAATTCATAAACTCCCAAGGAGGACGGTCCCATGTCTCGGCATAAATGGTTAAAACCTCTGATCGGAGCAGCCGCCGGGGTGCTTATCATCACCCTGATGCTGCCTTCCCGAGATCACCGCCACACACCACAGCCCGAATATGCGGCAAAAATGGTGCCACAGCAGGAAAAGCAGCTCAAAAAAGGAATGTTGGCTTTGGACTTGTCCGCTACGGATACCATCACCCGTATGGATGCCAGGCAGGATATTGAATACGTAATGCGAGAACTGAATGGTAAAACCAATGATCAGAAAAAGCATTTTGTCCGCAAGCTTCAGCAGTCGCACAGTCATCTTCACACGCTACAGTGGATCAATACACGTCAAGGAAAGAGCACTACCTACACAGGCAGCAAGGCACAACCCCGTCTACTTAATCACGTTCAAGTCAAAAACAGTCTAGATGCGGCTCGCCGTTCCGTCCTGCAAAACAAATCTTACGAATCCGCAGCCTTTCAGGTCGAGGGTCAAAAATATTTTGTCATGGCAGAGCCAGCGACTGACGGAACATACGGCGTTGCCGCGCTGGTCAGCCAGCAAGTGCTTCATGACGTGGAAAAGCATCAGCGCAAAAACCTGCGCCTGATTCCATACCCGAAGGAGGGCAGCTACAAAATCGAATCTGTACATCCCGACACACTGCATGATATTACCGTCAAGACAGGTCATGACAATGAAAATGCGAGCCATTATTTTGAAAATGAAATCGTCGTTCGCTTTCGCCAAAATCCTGATCAACAGCAATTACGCGAAATTGCAGCAGATTTGAACTGTGAGCCAGGCCGAAAGCTCGGTTATACGTATGTGTTCCATTCGAATAACATGAGCTTCAAAGAGCTACAGCAATATTTCTCGCAGAAGTGGAACCCGGTATATGCAGAACCTCACTACATGTATCTGACTAATAAAAAAACACCCGTAAAAGCGTCGGATGTCTCTATTCCGAATGACCTGCTCTTTTCCCGCTATCAGTGGAATCTGCCAGCCACCGAAACCAACCGGGGCTGGGCATTATCCAAAGGCAGCAAAAATGTCGTCGTAGCCGTCGTGGATACGGGAGTGGATATGGACCATCCTGATCTAAAGGGCCAAATCCTGCCGGGACAAAACGTAGTCAACCCGAAGGAAAAGCCTTACGATGACGTCGGTCACGGAACGCATGTTGCCGGCATCATTTCCGCGCTCGTGAATAACGGCGAGGGTGTTGCTGGCATGACATGGTACAACAAGGTTATGCCAGTCAAGGTACTCGATCAATCCGGCTCCGGTACCACATATTCCGTGGCAGAGGGCATTATATGGGCCGCAGACCATGGAGCCAAGGTCATTAATTTGAGCCTCGGCAATTATGCGCAAGCTGAATTTTTGCACGATGCGATTAAATATGCCTATGACAAGGATGTTGTATTAGTCGCGGCCACAGGAAATGATAATACGGAACGGCCCGGCTATCCCGCTGCCTATCCTGAAGTATTTGCCGTATCTGCCACAGACGCATCCATGCACCGTGCTTCCTTTTCTAACTACGGAGATTATGTTGACGTTATGGCCCCCGGCGCAAGCATAGCAAGCACATATCCAGGGAACCAATACGCTGCCCTCTCAGGCACTTCAATGGCCAGTCCGCATGTCTCAGCGCTTGCGGCCCTCGTTCGTTCCATCAACCCCGACCTAACGAACAAAGAGGTCATGGATTTAATGAGAAACAGCGTGATTGATTTGGGTACACCGGGGCATGACAAATATTTCGGATATGGCCAAATCGATGTATATAAGGCGTTGAAAGCAGCTCAACGTCCATATGTTCCTTTGCAGCTTTATCCACAGCATTTAGGTGACAAGATAAAATCTCTCTTGAAGATGCTGGAAACGTAAAGAGATTCCATTTGGGCAAAAAGCAGCCATGTACGCTCCATGGCTGCTTTTTTTTGTAATCTCTTAGCGCTTAGAGCTGCTACGTACCTGACGCTTGCCATTACTGCGAGTATGACTGCGGGTGTGACAGCAAGGGTCACCTGGATCCTTTACAGTCACTGGGAATACATGGTGTGGTACAGGTATAATGTGCGCTTGATTGATAATCTCAATCGGATGAACAACGGGAACAACTTGCGGATAAAATTGATGATTTACAAATTGGATCGGCGGGCACACGATCGGTTCGTTAGGGCAATGACTCATAATGTGCAACTCCTTTCGGTGAATTAGTACAGCATATTACGAAGGGGCTCCCAGTGATTGGATGATTACCCCCTATTGCAAATATCCTTACAAAATAGGCCTTCGTTCCATGATGACCGAGCGGTCAAGCAGTTCTCCCAGCAAGCGGCATAACTTGCGCAATCCTGCTTCGAGTGTATCCTTGGCCGTGTATGAAAAGGAAATACGAATATGATTACTTTCCATACCACCTGCATAACATACCCCTCCTGGTAAAAAGGATATGCCTTCACGATCAGCTAATCGTCCCAGTTGTGCGATATCAATAGCAGGCGGTAGTTTTATCCATATATTAAGACCACCCTCAGGTGCTTGCCAGGTGACTTCCGCAGGGGCAAAACGCTGGAGTGTGTGCAAAGCAGTTGTCAGACGGTCCTCCATTTGATCTCTTAATGAGACGAGATGGTTATCCAGCCTATGCCTGATAAAAGGTAATAATGCTTTTTGCGTCAACAAAGGGCTTCCCAGATCCGTAGTTGACTTGGCTGCCACAAGGCGGTTCAGCACACTTCCTGTAGCCACTACACAAGCGATACGACAGCCGGGAGCAACGGTTTTACTGAAGCTTTTAATATAAATCACATGTCCGGACAGATCATGCGCCTTGATGGGAAGCGGCGGCTTTGTTTTGTAGTACAGATCAGAAAACGGATCATCTTCGACGATCAGACAATGATAACTTTGCGCCAGATCCAGAAGTTGCATGCGTCTGACCGTCGTTAAGGTTATTCCAGTGGGATTATGAAAGGTAGGTATCGTATAGATCAGCTTTGGAGGATGAATGTCACAAAGGCGTGTCAGGATATCCATGCGCATGCCCTGCTCATCCATCGGAATCATGACCACCTTGGCACCTCGGCTGGTGAATACATCAATCGCACCCGTATACGTAGGAGCCTCCATATAGACGACGTCACCAGGACCAACGAACGTACGCGCCACAAGATCAATCCCCTGCTGGGCGCCACTTGTCACAAGCAGATGCTCTGCTTCAGTACGGATTCCACGTTCGCTCAGGTGAACTGCAAATACTTCCCTCAGTTCTACATCCCCTTCGAAGGTGCCGTAAACAGCCATCGCATCGGGATCTTCGGAGGATAAACGTCGGGTATCGTCAATGATTTCACGAGTGGGAAGAAGCTCTGGCTGAACTGCCGCAATATGAAATGAATAGGGAACCTGACGGCTATGATTAAAGTTTCTCCACAACTGTGCACGCGGCAAATAATCAATCAGCGACATTTGCCATGATAAATCCAGCGCCTCCTCACGATGCAATGACACAGAAGGCTCGGCTACATAGCATCCCTTTCCCTGTGTACACACCACAAGATGTATGGATTCGAGCTCCGCATACGCCTTGCTTACAGTTACAGGGCTAACGGATAGCAGACTGGACAAATGGCGGACAGAAGGAAGCTTTGTACCCTGAGGCAGCAGTCCGGACTGGATACGGTCCGCCAATGTTTTGGCAATTTGTACATATAATTTGACACTGCTATTGCGACTGAGTTCAATATGCATCGTAATCGTCCCTCCAGGATCTTGACCATTGGCTTCCATTGTAACATTCAATCACTTGGTAGACGACGCGAATCGGCCGAACGTGCTTCTTTTTCCAAGATCATCGATCCCATTCAATATATTCCCGTCATGGATGCTTCTTTTATTCCATTTTTTCTCGAATTGACTTTTTACCTGGGCATCATTATTATCTTATAGTATAAGATAAAAGCTAGAAGGTGTTGTGACCATTGGATTATAAGACATTAGCGACAGAACTATTCGAGTATATTGTCAAAAAGCACAAACCGTCATTAGAGGAGCGAGGGCACTACTCACGTGGTGAAATGGGGATTCTCATCTGTCTGAATTTAAATAAGGGCGGGGTTACCTCGGGCCACTTGAGCGAATACTTGTCTGTCAGTACGGGACGGGTAGCAACGGCGCTGAAGAGCCTGGAGAAGAAAGGTCTGGTTGTACGCCATACCGATGTCACCGACAAACGTAAGGTGATTGTATTCATTACGGATTCAGGCAAGCAATTTATGATTGACAAGTATAATGAAGGAATCGCCTGGACCGAGAGCATTCTTCGCAAGCTGGACGAACAGGATGCCAAAGAATTTATCCGACTCATTAAGCTTATTGTCTCTAAAAGTTGAATTCATATGTAAATTGCACCAAACACCTAAGATTTTCAGATAAAAGGAGAGCAACAGAATGCTGAAGATATTCAAATATCTCAAGAAAAATGAATGGATGCTCGTGCTTTGCAGCCTGGCTTTCATTGTTGTGCAGGTATGGCTTGATCTGAAGCTGCCTGATTATATGGCGGAAATTACGACCAAGCTGCAAACGGAAGGAACACCTATGTCGGAACTGCTGATTCCCGGCAGTTACATGCTGTTATGTGCCGTTGGCAGTATGATTGCATCTATTATTGTCGGCTATTTCGCGGCGAAGGTGGCGGCAGGGCTGGCCATGCGTCTGCGTGCGATGGTCTTTGATAAGACCTTATCCTTTTCGATGGAAGAGATGAACAACTTTTCGACGGCAAGCCTCATCACCCGCACCACAAACGATGTTACCCAGATTCAAACGATCGTTGCGTTAGGACTCCAGGTGATCATCAAGGCACCAATTTTGGCCGTGTGGGCTATTGTGAAGATTGCGGATAAAAACTGGCAGTGGACCGCCTCTACAGGAGCGGCCGTGGCTGTTCTGATCCTGATGCTAAGTGTTATTGTTATTTTCGCTCTCCCCAGTTTCCAGCGAATCCAGCGTCTCACCGATAATCTGAACAGGGTAACACGTGAGCATTTGACCGGACTTCGAGTGGTGCGCGCTTATAATGCAGATCAGTATCAGGAGCAGAAGTTCGAACAGGCCAACGTCGAATTGACGAATACAAACCTGTTTGCGAACAGGTTAATGGCGATGATTGGCCCGGGTATGACCTTTATTATGTCGGGTCTGAGTGTCGCTATCTATTGGATTGGCGCTTACCTGATTAACGGGACGGCCGTGCCCGACCGCATTGCACTGTTCTCCAATATGGTGGTGTTCTCGTCTTATGCGATGCAGGTGGTCATGGCCTTTATGATGGTTAGTATGATTTTCTTCTTGCTGCCTCGCGCTTCGATTTCTGCCAAACGGATCATGGAGGTATTGAACACCAAATCCAGCATCATGAACGGGCATGAGACGGCTGGAGAAGAGGGCGTTATGGGTCAGGTTGAATTCCGTAATGTCAGCTTCAAATATCCAGACGCGGAGGAGCCTGTGCTTCGCAACATTAGCTTTACGGCGAAACGGGGCGAGACGGTTGCCTTTATTGGCGCAACAGGCAGCGGCAAAACCAGCGTGATCAATCTGATTCCCCGTTTCTACGATGTGACCGAGGGAGAGGTGCTCGTGGATGGTGTGAATGTCAGAAACTATAAGCAGCAGGCACTCCATAACAAAATCGGGTATGTCCCTCAGAGAGCCGTGCTTTTCAACGGTACGGTGGCATCCAACGTTTCGTATGGCGATAACGGAAAAGAAGGAGCTTCGGAAAAACTCGTTAAAGCAGCCGTAGGGATTGCCCAAAGCACGGAGTTTGTCGAAAAAATGGACGGTCAGTATCAGGGACGGATTTCACAAGGTGGAGCGAACGTATCAGGCGGTCAAAAGCAGCGTCTGTCCATTGCGCGTGCCATCTACCGTCAGCCGGAGATTTATATCTTCGATGATTCCTTTTCAGCACTAGACTACAAAACAGACCGGATTCTGCGCTCGGCTCTCAAAAAAGAAACTGACCATGCTACCACACTCATTGTTGCTCAGCGCATAGGCACCATTAAAGACGCTGACCGAATTATCGTACTGGAACAGGGTGAGGTTGTAGGAAGCGGCACACATGATGAGCTGATGGCGAACTGCAGCACCTATCAGGAGATCGCTTATTCGCAGCTTTCGAAGGAGGAACTCGTACATGGATAAGAATGAACACACCGTCGACAGCCAGCATATGAAAACGAAACAGCGAGGTCCCATGGGTGGAGGTCCTGCGGGGGGCATGGGTGCTGGTGAAAAAGCGAATGATTTTAAAAAGACCATCAGCCAGCTTTTATCCTACATTAAGGCCTATGTGCCCATGATTATACTCTCTATGTTGCTGGCCCTGGTCGGTTCCGCCTTCAACGTCATTGGTCCGGGTAAGCTCAGCGATATTGCCAACCTGATCCAGGAAGGAATCGTAACAGGGGTTGATGTGAGTGCTGTCCAGAAGATTGTTCTTGTATTGGTGCTTTTGTATGGTTTTGGTCTTATCTTTAACTATTTCCAAGGCTTCATTACGGCGACCGTGTCACAGCGTCTTACAAAGAAGATGCGGACAGAGCTGTCCCGAAAAATCAATCATATGCCTTTGAAGTATTTTGATGCTACGAGCTACGGTAATGTGCTCAGCCGTGTGACCAACGATGTCGATACCATCGGACAAACGTTAAACAACAGTCTCGGCACGCTTGTCAGCGCGCTGGCAACCTTCGTAGGCGCCTTGATTATGATGCTGTATACAAACTGGATCATGACCTTTACCGGGATTGTAGCTACGCTGATCGGTTTTTCCCTGATGACCGTGATTATGAAGCATTCACAGAAATATTTTGTAGCACAGCAAGCGGAACTTGGCCAGATCAACGGTCATATCGAAGAAACCTATGCCGGTCATAACGTAGTCAAGGTATATAACGGAGAAAAAGCAGCCAAGGAAGAGTTCCATGGCATTAACAGCCGCTTATATACAAATGCATGGAAGTCCCAGTTCATGTCAGGCCTGATGATGCCGGTTATGATGTTCATCGGGAATTTCGGGTATGTCGCAGTCTGTGTCGTGGGCGCTTTGCTGGTGAACCAACATGCTATAACGATCGGAACTATTGTGGCCTTCATGGTGTATATTCGTCTCTTTACACAGCCCTTGTCACAGCTGGCACAGGCCGCAACCAATCTGCAATCGGCGGCTGCCGCCAGTGAACGTGTATTCGAATTTCTGGGTGAAGAAGAATTGGCGGATGAGAGCGACAAGACCAAGAAGCTGGACAACGCCAAAGGGGATGTCGAATTCAAACATGTCCGTTTCGGTTATAACCAAGACCGTATGATTATCAAAGACTTCTCCATGAAAGCTGAAGCCGGTCAGAAAATTGCCATTGTGGGTCCGACAGGCGCCGGTAAGACGACGCTCGTGAATTTACTCATGCGGTTCTATGAGCTGAACGACGGAGAAATCTATATTGACGGAACCCCGATCAGCCAATTAACACGTGAGAATATTCATGAATTATTCTGTATGGTGCTGCAGGATACCTGGCTGTTTGAAGGAACGATCCGTGAGAATATCGCCTTTTCCAAAGAGCATGTTACCCATGAACAGGTAGAAGCCGCATGTAGAGCGGTGGGGCTACACAGCTTCCTTAAAACACTGCCGCAGGGCTATGATACGGTGCTGGACGACAAAGCCACTCTCTCTGCCGGTCAAAAGCAATTGATCACCATTGCAAGAGCCATGATTGAAGATGCACCCATGCTCATTCTAGATGAGGCCACAAGCTCGGTCGATACGCGTACGGAATTGCTGATTCAACAAGCGATGGACCGGCTTACCGTAGGGAAAACCTCCTTTGTGATTGCCCACCGCCTCTCAACGATCAAGAACGCCGATCTGATTCTAGTCATGAAGGACGGTGACATTATCGAAACAGGTAACCATGAGGAATTGCTGGCTAAAGGCAGCTTCTATGCCGATCTATACAACAGTCAGTTTGAACATGCATCCTAATAAAAACCAGTCCCTAGTTGAAAAACAGGGTAGTAGCCACAAATAGCATATCAGGGTAAAAGAGTAAAGTGTCTGGAGAATCGCTATGAAGGCGATCCAGACACTTTTTTGTTATGCTCAAAAGCTGTCCGATGTCTGGTGGTTCAGCTTGTTTATTGAGTTTTTGTGGGGGATCTTGTTTTGCTGATTTTTATGCACATCTGGATAACCGGATCATTGCCGATGTAACCTTCCTTCCTCTAAGACTCAAATTTTTTCTTGGGGTCAGGTTTTTTTCGGCTTTCGATTAGACCAATCAACTGTTATATTCAGACGTTTACTGTTATACTTCATTATTGTTATAATACAATAAATTTCATAGTACAGTATAGAACACAGGAGATGATTGGATTGGAATACAAATTTTCGGGTATGGCTCGTACTCAGGGCTCGTCCATCGTTAGGGACATTTTGAAGCTGACACAGGGAACAGAAGTGTTATCCCTGGCAGGCGGTCTTCCGGCCGATGTCTTTTTTCCCGTCGAAGCTGTTGCTAAAGCCTATGAGCGGGTATTCCGTCTCAACGGTACTACCGCGCTTCAATACGGTCTAACCGATGGATATATTCCTTTACGGGAACGTCTTACATCCATGATGGCATCCCAAGGCATCTCCGTCACCAGAGATAACATCATCATGACGACGGGCTCACAGCAGACTATCGATCTGGTTTCGCGTGTACTGCTCGATCCGCAGGATACTGTATTGGTGGAGTCCCCTACTTATTTGGCAGCTCTTCAGGTGTTTAAGTCCTATGGTGCCAACATTGTAAGTGTAAATACAGACTCCAACGGTATGCAATTAGATGATCTAGAAGCGAAGCTCAAGGAATATCAGCCTAAATTCGTGTATGTCATCCCAACTTTCTCCAATCCAGCGGGGAGTGTATGGAGCATGGAACGCAGAGTAGGCGTTGTTGAGCTATGCCGTAAATACGGAACTTTAATTTTTGAGGATGATCCTTACGGACGTCTCAAATTTGACGAAAAACTTAACTTCCCAACCCTTTTATCCATTGACCAGCAGCAAGGTGAAGATAGTCATGTCATGTACACCTCAACGTTCTCCAAGACCGTTGCTCCTGGTGTTCGTTCTGGATGGCTGGTTGCTGATCAAGCGATTGTCAATAAAGTCTCGAAGGCTAAACAATCTGCTGATCTGCACTCCAGCAGTATCGATCAATGCGCTTTAAATGAGCTCTTGGACTTTTTTGATTTGGATGGACATATTCGTACCGTATCCAGCGAATATCACTCTCGTATGCTACGCCTCACAACGCTGATGAAAGAACGTCAATGGGAAGGTATTACTTGGAATGATGCACTTGGCGGAATGTTTATGTGGGTCACTTTACCCGAAGGCTTCCGTTCCGATCGTTTGCTGGAACTGGCCATTCAGGAAGGCGTCGCATTTGTGCCAGGACAAGTATTTTATGCTGATCTGAGCGGCAGCAACCATATACGGATCAACTTTACGCATACCGATCCTTCACTGCTTCCTGAAGCGGTTAACCGTTTGGATCGCGCATTGAAGATGTATACAGAGGAAAGATTGGAAAAAAGCGTGCGCTGATAAGGTTGGCAGGGCACGCACGCGAGAACGCTTCGCTTCTCCATATTCAAGTGCTCCGCTCCGCTGACTTCGTGCCGCATCCCCGCACGTTTTTACGGTAGAGAGAATGAGTAGATAAAAAACAGATAGACCTAAGTACACGCACGCTGCATAAATACGGTATACAAAAAAGGGTTCAAGCCATATATCCTGAGGGAATATGGCTTGAACCTTTTTTTGTTAAATACATTTGGATTACAGGCTTTTCATGCAAACAGGTTATTTACAAAATAAAATTCACTACATTTTAAATGTGTTGCAGTGGGGAAAGTTTTCCGTAAGCCGGGTTCTGTGCTATCGTGGTACAGACGGGAACTACCCTCCCACTACAAGCGACAATCATCTATCTAGGCCGAATATTGCTATCCGGCTCCAGCGACCAACCTAGACACGCCTCGGGCTAAGGCCGCTTCGCGAAGAAGCTGTGTCCCATTAGGTCTTGCTCCAGATGGGGTTTACCAGGAACGAAGTCACCAGCGTTCCTCGGGGTCTCTTACACCTCGGTTCCATCCTTGCCTGTGCCGCAAGCGGCCATCGGCGGTCCATTTCTGTGGCACTATCCTTCAACTCGCGCTGACTGGACGTTATCCAGCATCCTGCCCTATGGAGCCCGGACTTTCCTCTCGCGGTTTACACCGCCAGCGATTGTCTGTTAAACTTTCCGAACAACATTACATAGTATACAGGGAACGCACGCTCGACACAACCCTAAAAATATTGTAAATTAGCAAGCTTCCTTTATTTGTTCAAATAAAACGGGTGTACCTTCTTTTGTAACGTATCATCTGCCACAAAATAAGTAGAGCGACCCACGTATAAAGGAATATGAAGCTTACTAAATTCAGGTATGCCTTCATCCAGAAAGAGTTCATCGTCCCGGTAAGTTTGCTGTATCTCACCGACAATCCAATCATGATCTCCATAGGTATGAATATCTACCACTTTACACTCATAAGCAAGATAAGCATCCAGCAATACAGGGACATCCACAGAAATTCCGTCCTCATATGCAATCTCGAAATGCTGAAACTTATCTATATCCCTGCCGCTAAAGGAACCTACAGCCTGAATCCATTCCGATCTGTGGGCGGGCAAAAATTGAACACCGAAGCCTCCACTTTTTTCAATCAGACCATACGAATACGTTTCCTTCCGCAACGAAATGCCATACATGCCCGGTGATGATCCGATATATGTATGCCAGCCAGAGGCCATTACATTCTGCACACCGTTATGACGGGAAGTAACAACTGCAACCATTCCCGGATAGGCATGGATCGCAGGATCAGCAATTAAAGTTCGCATACAACCTCTCCTCTATGAACTAAAAATAATGACACATGTTCATCTTCTCATAGAAGTAAAGTTTTTACAAAAATTGAAAAGGCTCGGTATTCACCTGAGATACATGTACTTCTGTAGAGTATCGGCCTTCTTCCAACCGTTTGCGCATCCATTCTGCGGTTTTAGGCTTCATTATCTTCTCTGCGTTATGACCAGGGTCAATGAGGGCAATGCCAGCCATAAGGGCATCCTGAGCCGTGTGATAGTCGATATCACCCGTAACTAAGACGTCAGCCCCTTTAAAAATTGACTTGTTTACATAGCGACTGCCAGAGCCCCCGAGCACGGCTGCTTTTTTGATTGTACGTTCCAAGTCGCCCACTACACGTACATGCTCGACGTTGAAGCCTTCTTTTACATCATTGACAAACTCGCGTAACGTGCGGGCTTCCTTGAGCTTACCCACCCGTCCCAGACCAAATGTGCGGCCCTGCAAATCCATATGGTACAGGTCATAGGCTACCTCTTCATAAGGATGAGCTTTGAGCATCGCCTGAACGACTTTGTTGCGTACTCCCTGTGGCACAACCGTCTCTATGCGTACCTCTTCGCTGCGTTCCATTTTACCCGGCTCACCCAAAAACGGCTGTGTGCCTTCACCCGGCACGAAAGTTCCGTAGCCATCAATGTTAAAGCTGCAATGGCTGTAATTGCCGATATGTCCGGCCCCCGCACCCAGTACAGCATCCAACACCCGTTGATGATGTGTTTTCGGTACGAAAACGACAAGCTTGAACAATTGCTCCGTGTGGACATCTTCCAGCGTACCTTCACTTTGAATGCCCAAAGCTTCCGCCATCCAGTCGTTCATTCCGTCCTCCGCCGTATCCAGATTTGTGTGACTGACGTATACAGCAATATCGTTCTTAATGAGCTTTTCATACAGTCTGCCTGCAGGCTGATCCGTATTCAATGCTTTGAGTGGACGGAATATGATAGCATGATGAGCGATAATGAGGTCTGCCTTTATGCGGATCGCCTCTTCAACAACCTCATCATTGACATCAAGAGCTACCAGTATGTTTTTGATCTCTTTTTGCAGACTGCCCAGTTGAAGGCCGATTCTGTCGTCCGGAACGGCCAAATATTTTGGAGCCAACTGCTCCATATAGCTAATTACCGTTTGTCCTTTGGCAAACATGTAAGTACCTCCTCTAGCTGTTCAATTTGCTTGCGTAATTGTTGCTGCTTTTGCTGCGCCGATTCCTGCTCTGACCGCGCCAACTGTGCAAGCACATTTTGGAGCTTATGAATTTCCAGCTTCCATTTACGGAAAAAGACTTCATTGGGCTCTCTGACCAGCAACGGTCCAAGCTGTTCCAGCCAATTCTGCGTCAATACTAGCGAGCTACCGGAAAGGGCTAACGGTCGGTACAGTTCGCCCTGCTTCACAGGACTATCCGACACGGGTACAGCCGTCAAAACTTCGTATATCTTTCCGTCTTCTTCCATAATATGCTCGCCTGTCAATACCCATTGATGCTCGATCAGCCATCGACGCAAAATATCCTCGCCTACGTTTGGTTGTAAAATAAGCCGCTTCACTGAAGCCAGCTTGTCTTTCCCCCGCTCCAAAATGGAAGCGATTAAGGATCCACCCATGCCGGCTATCGTAATAATATCAACCTCATGGGCTATAATTACGGCCAAACCGTCGCCTTTTCTAACCGTTATGCGGTCAGCCAGGCCTGCTTCAACGACTTGCTTTTGAGCCGCTCGCAACGGCCCATCATTGACTTCGCCCGCCACAGCTTGCGTTACCCGACCACTGCGCACCGCAGCCACAGGCAAAAGCCCATGGTCAGAGCCAATATCCGCTAATCTGCTCCCGACAGGAATTTGTTCCATAATATACTGTAATCGTTGAGAAAGCTTCATGACGTCACCCACGTAATCCATTTTTTTCGAGTCCAAAATAAAATCCATACAACAATAGCCAACTTTAATAAGGCGTACAATACAACCTCTCCCGGCGCTTGAAGGCGCAGCACGATCATGTCTGCTTCAGGCATGAAAACCAATGTCATTCCGATAGCAAAATAAACCGAAGCCAGACGTGAAAAGCGGCGATGTACCCACCAGCTTAACCCTACAAGTAATGCTACATGTAAAATCCAAAATCCCTCAAGCATCACGTAAGAAGCTGTAGGCCAGTATCGCCCTATAAGCACTGCGTATACCAAAAGCAGTGCGATAAAACCACAATAGTGAAGCAACCCGATACGCAAGGTTAAGCCCACAAGGCACCATACCAGCCCACACAAACCGACAAGAACAAGAAACCAAAATTTAGGCTCACCTTGGTGAAGCTGAATAATCCACACACCTGAACCCAGCATAATCACACTGCCCAAGGTACTCAGCATGGTGCTCATGCTCTTTTCTGAAGAATGCCAAACGGCGGCCACTCCATAGCAGATCCCGGTTATTGCACATGCCGAGAATATTTGCATTGCCAACGGAAAAGCGGTAAAATAAAAACCGATCAAACAAATGCAGGAAATAATGACAAAACCAAGAAGCCAGGCGATTCCATGCCCGTTTCTAAGATATGTAAGTAGCCCGGTGCTACTGTGGCTATGGCTCTGGGACGGATTTTCGTCCTCCCGGTAGAGATTAGACAAAAAATCGCAATATTGCTCAGGGAGCAGCCGACTTCGCCGCCAATGCTCAATTTCATGTAACAGTATTGCCCGTTTTTTCTCCTGGTCCAAGCTTTTCCCCTCCACCAAGGTTGCCATGGGATAAAAAAGACCTCCTGCGCGCTTCAAGCCGCAGAAGGTCCGCAATGTTACACTTTCTATTCGAGGAAATCCTTCAGTCGCTTACTGCGGCTTGGATGGCGCAGCTTGCGCAGCGCTTTAGCCTCAATCTGACGAATACGTTCGCGTGTAACACCGAACACTTTACCCACTTCCTCAAGGGTCCTGGTTCTACCGTCGTCCAAACCAAAACGGAGACGCAAGACGTTCTCTTCCCGTTCGGTCAACGTATCCAGAACATCCTCAAGCTGTTCCTTCAGAAGTTCATAGGCAGCCGCATCCGCAGGCGCCAGCGCTTCCTGATCCTCAATGAAATCCCCCAAATGTGAATCATCTTCTTCACCAATTGGCGTTTCCAATGAAACCGGTTCTTGGGCAATTTTCATAATTTCTCGTACTTTCTCCACGCTCAGCTCCATCTCCGCAGCCACTTCTTCTGGCGTAGGTTCCCGTCCCAGCTCTTGCAACAGTTGACGAGATACCCGAATCAACTTGTTGATCGTCTCTACCATGTGCACAGGAATACGGATTGTTCTTGCCTGATCGGCTATAGCGCGCGTAATGGCCTGACGAATCCACCAGGTTGCATACGTACTGAATTTAAATCCTTTTTCGTAATCAAATTTTTCTACTGCCTTAATCAGACCCATGTTACCTTCCTGAATCAGATCCAGGAAAAGCATTCCACGGCCAACATAACGCTTGGCAATACTTACAACCAGACGCAAATTCGCTTCTGCGAGTCGACGTTTGGCTTCTTCATCACCGTTGTTGATCCGTTTTGCCAGCTCTACCTCATCATCAGCGGAAAGGAGTGGTACACGGCCGATTTCCTTCAGGTACATCCGGACCGGATCATTGATTTTAATACCGGGAGGCAGGCTCAGATCGTCATCGTAGTTAAAGTCATCCCCGTCATTGTTCTCCGGGTCGTCGTTTTGACGCAATCTGGTAACTTCTTCGTCGTTGTCATTTACTACCTCAATCCCCAAGTCACCCAGTTGCTCATAAAACTCATCCATTTGCTCGGGGTCTTGATCAAACGACGATAGTTTTTCCATGATATCTTTGTAGTTCAGAGAGGAACTTTTTTTACCCAACTCAATCAATTGATCTTTAACCTGATCCAGTGTCAGTTCCGTCTCCAGTTCAGTATGCTGATCATTCGCCATCTTTCGACTCCCTCCTCCCTAGAAACATCCGACCTCTGTGTGTTCATTGTCTCTCTAGGGCTATAATCTCAATTACAATTTGTGCTGCGCGTAAAGCATCACCAGAACGCTCCGCGGCTCTCATTTCTTCTCTCTTCAAATCCAATTGCTTCTGCAATGGAAATTTGCACACCTGCTGAATACAATCGTCCAATACGTGTGGCGATACATCTGGAGCATCCATCATCATAATCGAGCTTACGGTTTTCTCCAGACGGTCGTCTTGAAGAGAAGAAATAAATCGGCTTGTATCCGGTAATTTACCTTGTGCATAATAGGCGTATAGATAAGCAGCAATTGCTGCATGATCCTCAATATTAAAGGCATCCCCCAGATGCTTCTCCACATATTGTGCAGTTTCTGCATCCTGCATCATCCAGTGGAGTAATCTGCGTTCCGCCACATGATAAGCTGGCATAACATTTGGTTTTGCAATCTGCCCGTTTTTATGCCTACCATTATTCCACCGATTTTCGTTATTATCCCCAAAGTCCTGTTTTTTTTGCAGGGACTGTCGGAGTAAATTGCATTCTTGCTTTAAGGTTTCAAAATCCACCTTGACTTCAGCTGACACTTCGCGCAAATACACTTCCCGCTCGGTCGGGGATGACAGAGGTGCAATGACATTTAATGCTTCGCGGGAGTACGCGATTCTTCCTTCTTCCTCTTGCAGTATATGGTTTTTTTTCAGATATATAAGCTTAAATTTCACCGTTGAAACGGCACTTTCGATAATTTGGCGCTGAAACCTTTCCCCACCGTATTGCCGGATAAAATCATCCGGGTCCATACCGTCGCTGACCAGCGCTACCTTAACGTGAAGTCCCGCATTTTCCAACAACGGAAAATTTTTGAGCGCAGCAGCTTGTCCTGCCCGGTCACCATCATAGCAAATAATGACCTCGTCGCACAGTCCTTTTAGCATCGTGGCATGATGCTCCGTCAAAGCTGTGCCCATAGCGGCCACCCCGTTCTGCACACCTGCTTCCCAAGCCGAGATAACATCGCCGTATCCTTCAAAAAGAACACTTTGGCGAAGCTTGCGAATCGAATTTTTGGCATGATGCAGATTATACAAGGTCCGGCTCTTATTGAACAGCTTGGTTTCCGGTGAATTCAAATACTTGGGCTGTCCTTCACCCAGTATACGGCCCGCAAAGGCAATTACTTTGCCATTTCGGTTCCAAATAGGAAACATAATGCGATCCCTGAACCGATCCACATACCCATCACCCTCATGTCGGGGAGAGATAAGCCCGCCCTTTTCCATCTCAAGAGGATCGAAAGAACGCTTCTCCAGAAACTGGACGATCGTATCCCATCGGTTGGGGGCATAGCCAATCTGAAATTGATCAATGATCTTGTCAGTAAATCCCCGTGATCGCAGATACTCCATTGCCGGTTTTCCATGCTCCGTATTTTTAAGGAGAAAATGGTACATCTTAGATGTTAGCTCGTACGCTTGCAACAACCTGTCCAACTCAGGATGCTGGTGCGTTGACTCACGTCCCTGCCATTCGCCGAGAGGGATATGACTTTCTTCCGCCATTGTTCTGACAGCTTCGGGAAAGGATAGTCCTTCGATTTCCATCATAAATTTGATGGCATTGCCTCCCGCGCCGCAGCCGTAGCAGTAAAAAATCTGACGATCCGGTGTCACGGTGAATGAAGGGGTTTTTTCGGAATGAAAAGGACAGAGGCCTTTCATGTACTTCCCCTGCTTGGTCAAATGCACATACTTGCTTACCGTATCTACGATATCATGATGCTGTAAAACCGACTCAATGATATCGTCCGGTATGTTGCCTTGTCCAGCACTCATGTTAACCACCTTCATCTCTTTAGCACGTAAATATAATTCGATACCGTTATTCATTCTCCTGCAAGAAGAGTAAAAGTTTTGTCAGTTTATGTTGAAAAACTTCACGATCCTCTGATGTAAACGGTTTAGGACCTTTTCCGTAACGCCCTTTTTTCCTTTCCTTGGCAGAAGTATGACGGCGGTCGAGCATAAAATCAATCGAATCGTTTCGATACATTACTCCGCGAAAAGACATTACCTCACAGCCTTTAGCCAATGCCAGTGCAGCAAGACCGTAATCGTTAGTGGTTACAATGTCTCCCTGACGGATATGATTAGCAATATAGAGATCAGCGCTTTGGTCGCTCCGGTCCACTTTTACGACGGTCACCTCTCCGCTGCCCTGGATAAGATGATCATACGAAGACACCATAATAACCTGAACTTGAAAACGGGAAGCTGTATCCGCAATTTCGCTTTTGACAGGACAAGCGTCTCCATCGACAACGATTCGCACATCCGATAAACCTCCGGATATTCCCACAAGCATCCCCCATTCTCATCCGGATTCGAGTAAAATACGGAACGGCTGCAAGATTGCTCTTGCACCGTTCCGTATATTTATACCCATTTTTTCAAGTTGTTCATACTATTACAGCTGCGATTAGCCCACGAGCTTGGAAAAATCGGCAAAACGCTTCAGTTCTGTATCAATAGCGGCCAGTAATGCCAGACGGTTATTACGAAGCGCATCATCCTCAGCCATAACCATTACGGAATCAAAGAACGCTGTTATCGCAGGAGTAATGGACGAAGCAATTGCTAAAGCTCGCGTGGCATCACCTTCCTGCAATGCTGTATGATAAGATTCATAAACGCCGTACCATGCTTCATAGAGCTCTTTTTCACCCTGTTCCGTAAATTCACCCGTATTAACTGATGCATGAACAGCTTTTGCAGCCAAATTGCCTACACGGTTAAACGACTCTACCGTTGCTTTAAAGGCATCTCCCGTTTGTACTGCATTCATCAGAGCAGCTCCACGATTAACGACAGAAGCAACATCATCAAATCCGGCA
Organism: Paenibacillus sp. FSL R10-2782; assembly: GCF_038592985.1. NCBI lineage: Bacteria > Bacillati > Bacillota > Bacilli > Caryophanales > Paenibacillaceae > Paenibacillus > Paenibacillus sp. FSL R10-2782. The sequence continues at coordinate 3,571,905 of NZ_CP151951.1, forward strand.
GCAAGCACAGCTTCTACGACGTCATAGCGAAGCGTCTCAGACAACAATTTTTTCACCCGCAAACCGAAGAATTCATGTAACTCTTTACGAATTTCATCGGCAGAACGTTTCATATTTCCAAGGTTGTCGTGTACGTCAAGCGCAATATTGAACACATCAGACAAAGTCGCCGAAAGATTACGATCCAGTAAAATCTGCACAATACCTGCGGCCTGGCGACGAAGCGCATAAGGATCCTGCGAACCTGTCGGAATAATACCGATGGAGAAGCAACCGGTGATCGTGTCTATTTTGTCAGCGATACTCACAATAGCTCCAGCGTTCGTGGAAGGAACCGTTTCTCCGGCAAAACGCGGCTGATAATGCTCAAATACCGCTCTCGCCACTTCTTCCTTCTCTCCAGCCTTACGAGCATAATCCTCACCCATAACCCCTTGCAGTTCCGGGAATTCATATACCATTTGCGTTACCAGATCAAACTTACAAATATCTGCTGCCCGACTAACCGACTCCAGTGTATCCGGGGAAACCCGCAGCTTCTCAGCTAAAGCATCGGCAATGCGACGAATCCGACGTACCTTGTCTCCAACCGATCCCAATTCCTCGTGGAAAACGATACTTTCCAGCTTGGAGAGCGCATCCTTGATTTCCAGTCTCTGATCTTCTTCATAAAAGAATTTGGCATCAGATAGCCGTGCACGCAATACTTTTTCGTTCCCCTTGGCAATGACATCCAGCGATTGGCTTCCACCGTTACGTACTGTAACAAAGTATGGCAGCAGCTCTCCCGCGTGATCCAGCACCGGGAAATAGCGTTGATGCTCACGCATGGAAGTAATCAGCACATCCTTCGGAATGTTGAGGAACGATGGATCAAAACCTCCAAACAGTACCGTCGGCGTTTCGACCAGATACAACACTTCTTCCAGCAGATCATCCTTAACCGCGATCGTCCAGTCTTTTTCGGCTGCTAATGCTTCAATCTGCTTCACGATAATGGACTGGCGTTCCGCGATATCCACAATGACGTGCTGTTTACGAAGCGCCTCAACGTAGTCTGCCGGACTTTCCACAACAGTATCCTGCCCGAGAAAACGATGTCCTCTTGACACATTTCCGGATCGAACCCCGGCAATTTCCAGGTTAACAATATCTTTGCCGAACAAGGCGATCAACCAGCGGATTGGACGAACAAACTTAAAGTCATAGCTGGCCCAACGCATAAATTTAGGGAAAGTCATGGCATGCAAAATGTGCAATAAGCCCTCGGACAGCACTTCCGCTGTCGGTACACCTATACTGCTCTTGGTCGCGTAAATATACTCCACGCCTCCGAGCTCCTTGAATGTAAACTGTTCAGGATCAACACCCTGGCTGCGGGCAAAGCCGAGAGCAGCCTTGCTCCAATTGCCAGCTTCGTCAAGTGCGATTTTGCGGGAAGGCCCTTTGACTTCTTCGTTAATATCCTCCTGCTTTTCGGCTACCTCCTTAACCAGCACCGCCAGACGACGAGGGGTTGCATAAGCTTCTACATCACCATGAGCAATACGTGAGCTGTCCAGCCAAGCAGTCATACGCTCCTTTAACTGCTGAATCGCAGCAGGGATAAAACGGGCGGGCACTTCTTCCAAACCGATTTCAAACAGCAAATCCTTAGACATGTGCCGCACCTCCTTTCTTCAACAGCGGGAAGCCGAGCTTCTCGCGTTCCTCCAGATAAGTTGCAGCCACCTGACGGGCCAAATTCCGCACACGCATAATAAATCCGGTCCGTTCCGTTACACTGATGGCACCACGAGCATCCAGCAAGTTGAACGCATGAGAGCATTTCAACACATAATCGTAAGCTGGAAATACAAGGTGCTGTGCCATGGCTTTATTCGCTTCTTCTTCATACATATTAAAAAGGGTGAAAAGCATTTTGACGTCAGATACTTCAAACGTATATTTGGAATGCTCAAATTCAGGCTGGTGGAAAACATCGCCATACGTGATGCCATTCACCCACTCCAGATCGAACACATTCTCCTTGTCCTGAATATAGGAAGCAAGACGCTCCATACCATACGTAATTTCAACCGCAACCGGACTTGCATCAATACCGCCCACTTGCTGAAAATACGTGAATTGGGTAATTTCCATACCATCCAGCCATACTTCCCAACCTAGTCCCCATGCTCCCAGCGTTGGCGCTTCCCAGTTGTCTTCAACGAAGCGAATATCATGCTCCAGAGGATTAATACCAAGGCGGCTCAAGCTCTCCAGATACAGTTCCTGAATGTTATCAGGCGATGGCTTCAAAACAACCTGAAACTGGTGATGCTGATACAGACGATTTGGGTTCTCTCCATAACGTCCATCTGCGGGGCGGCGGGACGGCTCGACATAAGCTACGTTCCACGGCTCAGGCCCAATTGAACGCAAATACGTCATCGGGTTCATTGTACCTGCCCCTTTTTCCGTGTCATACGGCTGTACAATAATACAGTTGTGCTCAGCCCAAAATTGTTGCAGTGTCAAAATCATCTGCTGAAAATTCATGGTACACACTTCCCTTCCAAATTTCCTCAAATGGTGGTGATCCTTCTTCGAAATCTTCTATGTACAGGGCCGCCAGCTTCCAACAAGCCTCGCCAGAGACAGCAAAAAACCCCCGCCCCTACGCCTGTACAGACGTAGGGACGAGAGCTGACTCCCGCGGTTCCACCCTACTTGATTGCAGTCCTTCATCACCAGCCAGACCGTAATCCTCTTTTCCGTGTCCATTCAGATGCTCCCGAGTGCCTTGTTCACGAAGATTTCCCGCCGGGCTTACACCATCCCCGACTCGCTTACTCTAGAGAATAAACTCCGTTACTTTCTCGTTCAATGCCTCTGCTCCCGAAGGAGATATATAGTAGGATATTACACGTTTTTAGCAGCACAGTCAAGGGAGCAAGAGGTTTCACATATCATACTTGTCGAGCTGGTCCAGAAAATGACGGGATTTCATCTTGACCTCCAGTTGCATATCCATGAACTGTCGCATGACATGTTTGATTTCCAGCTTGGTCGAGTCCTTCACATCAATGTTGCCGAGCCGGTTTAAATCCATTCTAGCAAACAAACGTAACAGCTTCAACGTACGCGGTGTGACACTCAATGCAGCCGGATCAAAGTGCTTATAGCCTCGACACAAAACTCCGCCCAGCCTTGGACTGATAAACATATCCTCATCAGCACACTGTTGTCCGCTGGAAATACACGCATCAAGCTGGGGAGCATATCCGGCCGCCTGCAATATTTTAAATTCATAAATGCTCATGACGATCAGCGGATCTTTGCCGCTCTCCAACGCTTCCAGACATGCTTTAAGCTGCTTAAACCAGAAGGTGCCCGTTTCTTCATCATGTAGTACCCGGTCGAGCAATTCACAGGCATATGAGGCGTAAGCGGCCTTGGTAATATCCTCGCGCAGTATATGATGAGATTGAATAATTTCACCGGCATTTAACGTGCCTAAGCCGGTATTTCGAAAAAACACAAATTCACCATACGTAAACGGCTGCGTCAATGCAGCATGACGGCTTTTGGGCTTCTTGGCTCCTCTGACCAGCACGCCTGTCTTACCGCCGCTTTCGGTGCAAAGCGTAATAATTTTGTTCCCCTCACCGTAATCCATGCTGCGGATGACGATTCCTTCCACCCTGTAAAGCATGCCTCTTCCCCCAAACATTCACGAAGAAGCCAGTGACTCGCGCTATTCACTTGCTTCTTCATGCTCGTCCGACTCTCCTTCATCCGTGTCTTGCTCCCTTGTCACGGCGCTCTCCCTGTATAACAGATACGCACCGACATCCCCAGTCATCGCAAAATACTTCCACGAAAAATCTCGCAATCGTATTCATCCTTTCTTCGGAAATGACGTTTGCATCTCAAAATTAGAATGATGCGAAGAAAGGTGAAGTATGCGATGAAATAAATGGATTGAGTTAAAAAAGAGTGCTGTATACGAGGCTGAGACGCTCCGCGAAGGATTTGATCTTTCGAACGATGGCGCTCTTCAGATTCAAATCCTTGCTCCGCTAAAGCTTGCATACAGTTACACGGCTTTTTTTAAAAGCATTCCTTTTTTCAGTGCAGGAAATGAGGGTATGGGAAGTGCAAGAGTTAAGCGCCGCAAAGGCGCGGCGCTTAAATTACCAAAGACACTTTACTTATGCCTGTGTTAGTGAATGGGTAGTCGGACGGCTTTTTTTATGGTGCCTAAAAGACTTAACATCTTTGGTTCAACTAATTTAAAACTCAATTTTAAGATCCCTTAGGGAACTAAAGTGTGAATATAACATGTTTTTTAAGCGTCGCGATGGAATCCGAGGTCACGCAGGACACGATCCTGGTTACGCCAGTCTTTTTTGACCTTTACCCACAGTTCCAGGAAAATTTTGGAGCCCAACAGGTTTTGGATATCTATGCGTGCCTGTTTGCCCACTTCCTTGAGCATAGCTCCCTGCTTACCGATAATAATTCCCTTCTGGGAATCCCGCTCTACAAAAATGACTGCCATAATATGCACTACGCCGTTGTCCTGTACCTTCATGTCTTCAATCATGACTGCAATCGAATGCGGTACTTCCTCACGAGTCATATGCAAAATCTTTTCCCGTACCAGTTCGGCGATGACGAACTGCTCTGGATGGTCGGTAATTTGGTCATCCGGGTAATATTGTGGACCTTCAGGCAAATATTTCTGTACCTGCTCCAGCAGACGGTTCACATTGTTGCCCATTTTAGCCGAGATCGGCACAATTTCCGCAAAGTCGTACAGCTTGCGGTATTGCTCAATCAGGGGTAGTAGCGCTTCGGGCTCAATACGGTCAATTTTATTCAAAACCAGAATGACTGGCGTTTTTACCTTTTTTAGCTGTTCGGCAATAAAACGGTCGCCTCCGCCTAATCCTTCAGAGGCATCAATAAGAAAAAGTACAGCCTCAACTTCGCCCAACGTATTAAAGGCCGTTTGATTCATGTAGTCGCCCAGTTTAGACTGGCGCTTATGAATGCCCGGTGTGTCCAAAAATACAATTTGCGTGTCCTCTGTAGTGAATACCCCATGTATTTTGTTACGTGTGGTTTGGGGCTTGTCCGACATGATAGCGATTTTCTGGCCGATGACATGGTTCATCAGAGTTGATTTCCCTACATTGGGTCTGCCAACAATCGCAACAAAGCCTGATTTAAAGTGTTTCTTAGCCATTTCGTTTCCTCCAGCACTATTAAGCGCCTATTTTTTTGGTTTTTGGGTTAGGTCTTTTCTACAGTATATAATTCAGGATTTTGCAAAATTCGATTCCGTCGCTCCACAGTGCAATATATAGACGAACTAGATCATTTCGATATATATATTGTTCATTAGAAGTCACTTATTGGATTTTTACAAACTCCTCGATTACAAAAATGTGTTTTTCCATTAAAAAAGCTGACTAATCAAGGTCAACAACGGCCTGTAAAACACAAATATACCAATAATTACAGCAAAAACCGCTGCCAGGAGCACAGCTCCGGCGGCGGTGTCTTTAGCCGCTTTGGCCAGCGGATGGATATCAGGCGAGATTAAATCTATCGCCGCTTCAACAGCGGTATTGATCAGTTCGGCTACGATTACCATGGCAATCGCCATAGAGACGAATAACCAGTCGAGCCGGGAGATGCGCAGGCTTAAGCCTGCTGCGATGACGAGAAACGCCATGACCACATGTATCCGCATATTTATTTGTGTGCGCAGAGCATACATCACACCTTCTGCAGCATAACGAAAAGTCATTCTCCAAGGCTGACGTCTCATTACCGTGTCAACCCCACTTGAGCCAGTACTGCTTCTTGCTTGCCCATCATTTCAGCTTCACTGGCCTCATCCTGATGATCATAGCCCAATAAATGCAAGAAGCCATGAACAAACAAAAAGCCGATTTCACGCTCAATGGAATGACCGTACTCCTCACTTTGGGCCTGAGCTGTCTGCACGGAAATAATAATATCACCCAGCACATCCGGCACATCATCCAGCGGTCCTCCGTCATCCGGCTCATAGATGATTTCAAGCTCTTCATCCAATGTTTCCTTCATGGCAAATGACAGCACATCGGTTGGGCGGTCAATCCCACGATACTCCCTGTTTAATTCATGAATTTGCTCATCATTAACGAAGGTGAGGGCCACCTCACCTTCCGTCACTCCTTCCACCTTGCCCGCTTCCTCCAATAGAGTGTTCAGCAAACCAATCAAGGATTCATGGATTACCATATCGTTTTGTTCATTATTCCAAGCTAATTGAAGGCTCATGCCAACCGCTCCTTTTAATTCTAATGCTCCGCCACATTTCATGCACAAGCCTATTATATTATGCTTTCCCGCTCTCAGGCTTTGGTCTTTCTTCGGGATACTCAATACGGGAGTGGAAAGTTCCCATCACGGTTTCTTTAAGAGTTTGAGCCACAATATCAAGCTCCCGCATCGTTAGCTCGCAATCGTTAAACTGGTGATCATCAAGACGACTTTTAATAATCTTTTCAATCATCGACTCCACCTGATCCACTGTTGGTTTCCGCAGGGAACGGACGGCTGCTTCCACGCTATCAGCAATCCCGACTACAGCAGCCTCCTTGGACTGGGCTTTTGGCCCAGGATAGCGAAAATCATCCTCAGTAAAGTCCGGCTCTACGCCCCGTTCTTCCGCCTCACGCAACGCCTTATGATAAAAGTAGTGCAGAAACGTGGTTCCATGATGCTGCTCGGCAATATCGCGAATCGGCTTGGGCAGCTTGTAATCCAATTGCATTTCCACACCATCACGGGCATGGGCAATAATGATGGACTTACTCAGCTTCGGCTCTATCGTATCATGAGGATTATCCATACCATTCTGATTTTCAATGAAGTACGAAGGCCGTTTTGTTTTACCGATGTCATGATAATACGAACCGACACGGCACAACAAGCCGTTAGCACCTATAGCCTCCGCTGCTGCCTCTGACAGATTACCTACCATTACGCTGTGGTGATACGTACCCGGTGTCTCTGTAAGCAGCTTACGCAGAAGCGGATGATTCGGGTTAGACAGCTCAACCAGCTTCAGCGCTGACAAAATGCCAAAGGTAGACTCAAAAAATGGCATTAGCCCAATAACAAGTACGGCTGTAATCAAACCGCCCGCAAAAGCAAAAGCTACCGCATAGAGCGTCGTCGTTTGAGTCCAGTTGCTTTGGTCGATCAGCGCCAGAGTGAAGACCGACACGGCACCGAACAAGCATACCATAATGGCCCCCTTGAACAGCGTTGAACGCTGACTGGCTCGATGCGTCGAGAAAATCGAAGCAAGACAAACCACAAGGGCAAAAAATCCGAAGTTAAAATCAAAAATTTGTCCTTGTCTGACATTCAAAATGACACTTGCCAATATACTGAATATAATGGCACAAACGAAGGCCAGCGACATATCGAGTAACAACGTTACAAGCATGGCTCCAAGCGCGATAGGCGCCAGATAGCCGAGATAAGACCGTTCACTGTCCTGCAATATGGCGGTTAACATCATTGCGCCTACCGTGATCACAAAAATCAACACCAGCATGAGCAACTGCGCATTGTTATACTTAAAACGGCGTGTTCGTGATTGGAACTGGCGAATATACATAAACAGGCCCAAGGCCAGCATTGCAGACAACATCAACAGACCAAATTGCGGCCAATAGTTGATCTTGTCCTTTAGCAGTTCGTTTTCATCCAGTAAAGTGTAGATTTCCTGGGTAATAATCTCGCCTTTCTTGACGAGTACTTCACCCTGTTTGATGTAGACTGTCGGTGTATCTTCACGGGCCTGTACCCTAGCGTCCTTCGTAGCTGTATCATCATAAAACTTGTTGGCCGTAATCACAAGCCTTGCAAGCTCCTGAACGACTTCACGAGAGGTACGCTTGGTAAGCGTACTCGTACTGACCCGCTCGGCCACCTTGGCCCGAGCTGTTTGTGCATCTGTAATCTGATCGTTCATCAATCCGGTCACGATTTCACGGGCTACCGGTCGCATCTCGGCAATATCCTCAGAGGTGAGACGCGGAATTTTGATGAAGGTTTCCTCTGGAATCCGATATGTCTGCTCTTTTGTTTTTTGCAGCACTTCGTCCAATAGCTTTTCCGGGTAGGCATCGGCATTACGGCTATTGTTCACAAAATTTTGCACAAATTCCCGCGCACGCTGAGGAATCTCGTCCTTGTAAATGGAAATTTTATCGGATCTGGAAACCTGGTCATCCTGATTAAGCCGTTCAATTCGGTCCAAAATACCAGTAATCAGGTTATCGTTGCGAATCGGTACAATCGTATACATTGGCTGTACCCGTTCGGCAGACTCTTCCTGAGCCTTTAAAGTCGCTTTGCTGTTGGGAAGTTGCATCGGAGCAACAATTTCCTTTTCACTTGGCTGGTTTACCCGAATGTCATAGCGCTCGGGAAGCAGCTTTGAGGCTAAACCGACGTAAAAAAGAACCACTAAAAATAAAAACAGAAGATAGCGTGTTGCCACGCTATACTTCCATCCACTCATTCTATGCTGGAACGTTTTGCCCTTAGACAATTCCTTCGAGGTCATCTGAAACAATCCCTCTCCATCATCTTTTTCAAGACAGCTACGCTGCTTATTTTCATACTTCAGGATTTTGCAAAATCCTCACTTCTTATAGCTTCACATCCGTGATATGAAGGCTTATCCCTGATTTTCGGCAACCTGGTCGTAAGCCACGATGATTTTCTGAACTAGGGAATGACGGACAACATCCTCTTGGGCAAAATGTACAAAGCCTATTTCCTCAATTCCCTGTAAAATCGCATTCGCTTCAATCAGACCGGATTTTTTGCCACGAGGCAAATCAATTTGCGTAACATCACCGGTGATGACCATTTTGGAGCCAAAGCCCAGTCGGGTCAAAAACATTTTCATTTGCTCCGGCGTGGTGTTTTGCGCTTCATCCAAAATAATGAACGAATCATCCAGCGTCCGTCCCCGCATATAGGCCAGCGGCGCGATTTCAATCAGCCCGCGCTCCAGTGCCTTTGCTGTCTGCTCCGGTCCCATAACATCGTACAACGCATCATACAACGGGCGCAGATAAGGATCAACCTTTTCCTGCAAATCCCCTGGCAAAAAGCCCAGATTCTCGCCTGCTTCCACCGCAGGACGGGTTAATACAATACGCTTGACCGAACCTTCCTTCAGGGCAGCTACGGCTAGCACTACTGCTAAATACGTTTTACCCGTACCCGCCGGGCCAATTCCAAATACGATATCGCGTTTTTTTATCGTGGTTACATAGTGCTTTTGTCCAATTGTTTTGACACGGATCGGCTTACCCCGGAAGGTGGTCGTGATTTCTCCCTTGAACAGATCAAGCAATTGATCGGCGCGTAAATCTTTTGCCAACTCAATCGCATAATGGACGTCTCTTTCGGTCAGGATATATCCATTACGAATTAACTGAAGCAGTACATCGAATAATTGTTCGAGCACTTCCACCTCATGTGCGTTGCCAAAAATATTGATTTCCGCCTCACGGGAATCCATTTTTGCGGGAACAGCCGCTTCAATCAATTTTAAAAAGGAATCCTGCGGGCCGAACAGCGCCTGTCCTTCTCCCGCATTGTTCAATGCAATTTGTATGCTGCGTTGTTGTTCTGCCAAATAGCCTCATTCTCCTTGGTTATGAACTAGCGGAAGTTCTTCCGCAATATTCTGTTCCACTTCAAAAAGCACTTTCATATAAACTTTACCATTCTCTCTCTTCTCATGCAAAATTTTTTGGCCCATTATTTTCGTTCCTTTGCCGTATTTAGCTAAAATATTGGCTCGCGCCCCTTCTATTCCCCTATTTTGGGCTTCTGCTTCCGTAAGCTTATCCTCATGTATCTTTGTCTCCCTCACGCTTTCGGTCATCCAACCGACTGGGAGACGGAAGGATCGCCACGTCAGCGGGTCATGCTCAACTGTGGTTTTATGCGTGGAATAAAGGATTTTTCCATATCCCCATACCTGCACCGCGCGGTTGCCCAGCACCAGATACAGGCGTTCGTGATGGTTTCCAGTATATGTGCTGCTGCGTTGCACCGTCGGACTGGTGATTTCGTACTCATGCCACACGAGGCCCTTAATCTCCCCCTTGGCTACAACCTGCTGCTGATTCTCCTCATCCCCGAGCGTTCCCGAGATAAGAATGGCTCCTTTTTTGACACGTGTATTTTTATGCACGACAGGACGACCCTGCTCGGCAAAAATTTCAGTGACTACCGCATCTGCCTTGCTGATGAGATGACGTGGACTATAGAGCGGCTCAGGAGTAGGCTGTGAGGCTTCAACGACCTGAATCGTCACTGAGGTGCCCTGCTTCTCCACACCGATCCAGGACGCCTCAGGGAGCTTCTGCATGAGTGCACGCGAAAGCTTGTCCTGACTGGAAACACGGAAGCTCCATTGAAAAGGATACAAACCCTCCTGACGGGCAGCCTTGAGTACGGATTCCGTTGAGAGCTTGTCATTCCCCTTTACTTCAACGTCCCAGATGAGCGAAGACATCAGGAACAGGCCTACCCAGAATACAGCCAGTCCAACCAGAAAAAATTTGCGTTTAGCCAGCCTCGCAATGGTAAAGGGAATTCCCTGTCGCTTCAAAATATTCATTTTGCAGCCTGTCCTTCTCAGAAGCGGGCGCAGCAGGAAGACGTGCGGCAGCAGAAGGTTCATTTCTGCATGTCTTGTACCCATCGGCCGCACGTTCCAAACAGGTATTTGATGCTCAGTGAGCAGATTAATGAAAGCTTCCACGCTCTCGCCCTTGACGGCAAGGGTAACCGTGCCACGCAACTTTGTTAAAGCGGGATGTTTCATGAGCCTTCCTCCGTTCCTTCCAATTGGATATCCGTAATGTGTCCTTCCACACTTACCTGCTCAGGCATAATAGATGTGATGACAAGCCCATGCCCCGACACCCGCAGCCTGCCCTGCGCAAGCGCAAGTACAAGCTGATCCTGCGTGAAGTCCACGACGCCCCGGTGATTCTCCACATAAAGCTGGCGGCTGCCAATGAGAGTTAACCTCGGCAGGTCAAATAGAATGTCCTGCGGAAGTTCCAGCGTCTCACTGGCCCACTTTCGCAGTTTGCGGCTCATCCGGCTCATACGAGGGAATCTCCTTTCCTGTCATAAAAACAATTGTTATCCAACGGCTAATCATTGCTTTTATGGCAGCTACGCTGCTAATTTTCATTTTCTGTTATGTTCATCCAGTAGATCATAATTGTTTTCATGGCAGCTACGCTGCTTTTTATAAATTGCCGATGCCGCTTTAGATATGGGCGTCGTTACACCAGCGCCACAGATATCTGTACTGTACACCTTATGATTCAGCCTCCATATTTATGAAAACAAACTAACAATTCATAGTAGATCTTATCTTGCATAGCAAGAGCCTTGATAATTGGAAAATACACAATTAAAAAAAGACAACCCCGTTTAAAGCATCGAAACGAGATTGTCTTTTCCTGATTTTATAAAGCCATTCTGTTATTTTCGGAATCATGATTCAAAAGAGAGCTTTTTCTGGAATATAGAAAATAAACAGCCAACCCTATAACGAGCCAAATCACAAAACGGATGAATGTTTGGCTCTGCAAATTCAGAATGAGCGCTCCACACGAAATAATAGCCAAAATCGAAATATACGGAGTTTTGTATTTAGGATGGACCTTTGACAATACCTTGGGCACCAAACCATCACGTGACATCGCAAACATGATACGGGTTTGGCCGTAGAGCATGACCAGCATGTCAGTAGTCATCCCTAAAATGGCACCCACATTCACAAGCCCCTCAACCACAAAAGAAATAGAATCTTGCTACTACATGGTTTATCACATCATATGTCAGGTTATAAGAGGATCTGTCGCTAAACTGATTTCTATTCTGAACTAGCCTATGTATTAGCAAAAAAATAGTCCGCACCAGCTAAAGCCAGGGCGGACTAAACCATTCATGCAAACTCCAAATAAAACGATACTAGCTTAAATCTTTTTAACGTCTTCCTCCACCCATATAACGCTTGGAACGCGGTGGACCCAATATTTCTGCCCAAATCACACCTCTGCGCAGGTCAGCCGCCGTTACTGTGCTACGCTCCTGTAAAGCTCCCTCAGGGGCATCTGTAATCTCTCCAGACTCCCTTGCATTGGATATGCGGTCGAGACGGGCTAAAACCGATCTACGCTCTTCTTCCATGGCCCGGATTCGATCCTCCAGAGTCGAACCGTTATCCAGGGAATCCCGCTTCGACTGCTCCTCAGTTTCCGTCCAACCATTCATTGGTTCATCCACGCGACGAGCTTCCATAACTACACGCCGTTCATCAGGAAATTGACGCTGCAATTCTCCAGCAGTATCCTGCCTTTGCAGCTGACGCTGCTCCTGTCTGTGTTCCATGGAGGAAGGTCTGGATGGTGACGAAGGACCGCGGGAACCGTGGTCGCCACCAAACGTAGGCATACCCTTTCCCGGCGGCGCTTTTCTCTCTGTGCTTTTCATGCTTTTGCCCAAAAAAGACACCAACGCAAAGCCGATCACAATCAGGATATACAAATGCTCAAAAATCCAGCTGATAAAGTTCATAACTCACCGCCTTGCTGCCGCAATTCATCGGCTATATCCTTTGGTTAATCCCGGGTTTTGTTGTCATTTCCCGAGTTTTCATTCGGTTTGCCCAAGGAGCCGCGCATTTGCGTATCTGCCTCAATGTTTTTCAAATTCATATAGTCCATAACGCCAAGTTTTCCGCCACGGAGCGCCTCAGCCATCGCCAACGGCACTTCGGATTCGGATTCAACCACACGCGCTCTCATCTCTACGACACGCGCCTTCATTTCCTGCTCCTGCGCCACAGCCATTGCACGCCGTTCTTCCGCTTTCGCCTGCGCAATCCGTTTATCAGCTTCCGCTTGCTCGGTTTGCAGGAAGGCACCAATATTTTTACCTACATCGACGTCCGCAATATCAATGGACAAGATTTCAAACGCCGTTCCGGCATCCAGACCTTTGGACAGCACCGTTCTCGAAATGGAATCCGGGTTCTCCAGCACGTCCTTATGCGAATTACTGGATCCGACAGTTGTAACGATCCCTTCACCGACCCGCGCAATAATCGTTTCTTCTCCGGCACCCCCGACGAGTCGATCAATGTTGGCACGCACTGTAACACGAGCCTTAACTTTCACTTCGATACCATCCTTGGCTACCGCAGCGACAGTAGGTGTCTCAATAACACGCGGATTAACACTCATTTGGACCGCTTGCAGAACATCCCGACCTGCAAGGTCAATCGCAGCTGCGCGTTCAAATTCGAGCGGAATATTAGCCCGCTGTGCAGCAATCAGCGCATTGATCACTCGGTCTACATTACCACCCGCCAGGAAATGACTTTCCAACTGATTGATGTTTAAGCCCAGACCAGCCTTGGTTGCCTTAATCAGCGGATTCACAATCCGGCTTGGCGTTACACGCCGTAATCGCATAGCCACCAGTGTAATAATGCCAATCCTCACCCCCGAAGCCAATGCTGAAATCCACAGCATCACCGGGAAAAAACTAAAAAATACGCTTAACACAATAATTACTACAACGGCAATCAACAAAACGCTGACAATACCCGATTCGAACACTAGCATCATCCTCCATTAATCTAATTCTTCGTTTGTTTACGTGTTTCAGACGCTGGTGTCCGCCTTGACCACAATGCGTCCGCCTTCTACTTTGGATACGATAATGGGCATATCCGTAGCAATAAACTCGCCGTTTGTCACGACGTCCACACGTTCGTCAGCAATAAGCACGGTTCCTGCTGGACGAAGCGGTGTCAGACTCACACCTCGCTGTCCCAGTAGCACTTCCCGGTTCACAACCGAAGAAAAGCCTTGGTCAGCCGTCAAGCTTTCTTTAAGTATAAAACGGTTCCATATTCCCCGATCCTTGAAAGCAATCCCTATGATTGCCACCACAGCAACGGCAGCAGCAAAGGCTATACCCAATGATATAAAAGCATGCTGCATGTTGTAGGCCGCGCGAACAACTCCAGCGACAAGACTGATGGAACCTAAAATACCCAGAATACCAAAGCTTGGAATGAACATTTCAAGTATAAGCAAGGCTAGACCGATGATAAACAACAGCCACGTCTCGGAACCTGCAAAGCCAGCAATATAATTGCCGAAAAAGTACAAACCAAATCCGAGCACGCCTAAAATTCCTGGCACTCCAAAGCCTGGTACGATTAGTTCAATGACAATCCCCGCGATACCGATAAATAAAAGCAATGTCTGCACAATCGGGTTGGTCAATATCTCGGCTGCTTTTTCAGCCCATGTCCGCTCCACGTGAAATACATCATCTGTGCTATAGCCCATCCACTGAATAACTTCTTGTTCTGAAGAGGCGATGTGATCCGCATAGCCCAGTTTAAGTGCTTCCTCGCTGGTTAAAGAAATGATCTGACCTTTTTCTTTATTAAAGTTCAGCTCCGGTATAGCTACAGAAATTTGGGAGTCTACCATACCTCTCGCAATATCCGGGTTACGTCCGCCGGATTCTGCAGCAGATGCCATGCTGCTCTTCCACCAAGCCACCGTTTTCGGGTCAGTGATAGCTTGCCCACTGCCGTTCACTAACGCTGCTGCTCCAATGATGCTGCCCGGCTTCATGACAATTTTGTTTGCGCTTAACGCAATATAGCTTCCCGCAGAGGCCGCTTCGCCTCTTACATAGGCTACGGTCGGAATCGTGCTGTCTTTAATCAGCTTGCCCAGCTTTTCCGCTGTGTCTACCCGTCCGCCTGGCGTATTAATATCCAGTACAATGAGGCCTGCTTTGGACTCCACTGCTTCTGCAAAGCCGCGTTCCATAAAGCTGACAAGCCCTTGTTCAATTTCCTGATCCACCGGTATAACGAACACAGAACCGCCTTTCACAGCGGCCGCTGCTGATCCCGAATGGAATAACGGCAACAGCAAAACGGATATCATGATCCACATGGTCCAAAAGATCATTTTGCGCCCGGAGTGGTGATGTTCTCTATGCATTACTCTCCCCCCTTTCGATCTTTCTATGTTATAGCATATCAAATTTTGTCAGGTAAACCATACAGTTTTCAGGATTTATTGTGAAATTCTTGAGTATGTTGCCAATCCTGACGGCTATCATGTACTTTACGTACCCAATGGACATCACGTTTCAAATGAATATAGAAAACGTTTACAAAAAAACATCTTATAATAATCACCCTATGACAAACGCGACAGATACAGAAATAACACCCTCTGTAAACAGAGGGTGTTGAGCGTTCCTGTTTGTCGCAGGTTTATTGCAGAAATTGCTGAACCGCTTGGTTCACGAGCTTACCGTCAGCGCGGCCTTTTACCTTAGGCATCAAGGCCGTCATTACTTTCCCCATCTCTGCTTTCGAAGAAGCACCGGTTTCCTGGATGGTCTGCTGTACAATAACTTTAATTTCTTCTTCAGAAAGTTGTTCGGGAAGGTACTGAGCGATGATCTCTATTTCTGCTTTAGTGCTTGTCGCAAGTTCATCACGACCGGCTTTTTCAAATTCATGGAGGGCATCTTTTCGCTGTTTGATCTCACGACTCAGAATATCAAGCACTTCGTTGTCGTCCAAATCCCGTTTCAAATCTATTTCAAGATTTTTAATCGTAGAACGAACCATTCGAATGGTGGAGAGTTTGAACTTGTCCTTACTCTTCATTGCTTGCTTCATATCTTCGTTCAATCGTTCGCTCAAATTCATGATTGCTTAGATCCTCCTAGAACTTTCTCTTACGAGCAGCCTCGGACTTTTTCTTGCGCTTTACGCTTGGCTTTTCATAATGCTTGCGTTTCTTCACCTCAGCCAATACGCCATCCTTAGCAATGGAACGTTTAAAGCGACGAAGTGCAGCATCAATTGTCTCGTTTTTGCGAACTTTAGTTTCAGACACCAGTTTTCCCTCCCTCCGACCAGACCGTCCAAGAGCAATAACACGGTTCATCAAATTTTATTATAGGTGAAACGGAAACCGGGTGTCAACCTATAAGAAAAAATGAATAAATAAAGAATACAAATTTCCCCCATTACGTCCATATTACTTATAAACAAGCACTGTCATTCTAAGAATGTGAGTCCGAAATTCCCGTTAAGGCACCCAATGGGGCACCGCCCAACAGATGATAATGCAGATGTCCCACCACTTGACCGCTATCCGGGCCGCAGTTGTTAATCAACCGGTAACCGGATTCAGCAATACCCAGTTTTTTCGCCACCTCAAGCGCAACACGATGGATCTCCGCAATCAGAGGAAGATCCTCTTCCGTCACAGCATTCATTGAAGGAATATATTTCTTCGGAATAATGAGTACGTGTACTGGCGCCGCAGGCTGGATGTCATGAAACGCGAGCACATTGTCGGTTTCCAACACTTTTTTGCTGGGGATGGTTCCATCCACAATTTTCAAAAACAGATCGTCCATTCAAACCCCTCCTTTGGCAGTGAGCCGACCATCAGATTCGAAAGTGCAGAACCCGTGCTTTCGGCATTCAAAGTTATGTATTTCCCACAACCGATTGGAATATATACAGTTATGGCTTGTTATACCTACGTTTCTATATGTATCATAACGGAAAAAGGGGCTTAATACCAGTTCCCTTTCCCCGCTTCCTCTATAATGGCTTTTACGCCTTCATCAATTTGATCCGGTTGAGCCCGCGAAATACTGATGCGTAAAAACTTTTCGTGTTCCTTATAATCAGATAAGTAAAATCCTTTACCGGATACCACCTGCACCTTCCTCGCGGCAAGACGCTGCACCAAACGCTCCATGTTCACTGTCCGAGGCAGCTTCAACTGCATATACACTCCCGAGCTTACAGCCGACACTTCAATCATCCCGTCCTGATTGTATCGCTCCACTGCCTGGTTTAAAATGCGAATGCGTTCCGCATACAGGCTGCATATCGTGTGCTTGTGGCGTTCATACATTCCATTTTTAATATAAATATCAAGTGCGGCCTGAGATAAAATAGAGGTGTCCACGTATCTTTTGTATGCGCTGAACGTCTTTAACAGGGTTTCCGGCAAAACCGCAACGCCTAAGCGCAAGCCCGGGAAAATGATTTTGGAGAAGCTTTTCAAATAAATGACACGGTCTGTCTGATCGTACGCATATATAGGATCAAAAAGGTGATCGCTCCCCAAATCAGCCATGTAATCATCCTCCACGATGTACACATCGTATTTGGCAGCTAATGCGGCTATAGCCTTGCGTTCCCCTGTGTTGTATGAGGTTCCCAGGGGATTATGATATCTTGACATCGTGTAAAAAAACTTGATGCTCTCGTTCTTAAATTGATGCTCCAATTCCTGCAAATCTATACCTGCCGCTGTTCGGGCGATGGTGCTGACGGGTATGCTCTCTCCCTCCAAAAAACGCAAATAAATATCGTAGCTTGGCTGTTCTACCAAAACCGTCTTTTTGCCGTTCGGAAACGGCATTTTGGCGAGGATTTCCAGTGCCTGCTGAACACCAGAAGTAACGATAATCCGCTCCATTTTTGCAAATACCTGATTATCGGCCAAGTGAGAAACGAGCGTATGGCGCAGTGTCTCCAATCCTTGCGAATCTCCATAGGTGAACAAATGATATTTGTACGTATCTATGGCCTGATTCAGACAATGCTGAAAGTCCAGATAAGGAAATACATTTAAATCCGGGGAAGCCGAAGCAAAATCAATCAAGGCCTGAATATGACCTTGGCTATGATGCAAATCGCCGGAGTTCTCCACCACATAATATCCGCTTTGCGGAATGGAATAGATGGCGTGTTTCTTTTCAAGTTCGGCATATGCCCGCAAAATCGTGCTTTTGCTGCACTCGTACAACTCTGAAGCATCTCGGATAGAAGGCAGCTTCTGACCCGAGCTGTATTGCCCCTCGCGGATTTTAAGCTCTATATCCGATAGAACCGAAATATATTTTTTCACAATGATCCTCCTGCCTGCTTATTTCACTTTTTCTAGTTCTTTATAGGTTGATGTTAACATGCTTTATGTGTAAGCAGGATGCCCTAGTTTATAAAACTGTACCGATACAGTTATGACAATTTGATATCCCACAGGCTCGTCCATTGTTGTACCTTTAGTTCATCGGAGAGGACGTTCGCGAACATGGTCCCGAAGCATGAAAGAGAGGTAGGCAACTTATGGACACCCAAACAAAAGGATTAAAACTGGCTTATTTTTTTGCGGTGCTGAATGCTGCAATTATTGGATTTTCGTTTTTATTTACTAAAATGGCGTTAGTGTATGCTCATCCCATCGATACGCTGACCTATCGGTTTGCAGCTTCTTTTATAGTCCTGTCAATTCCGGTGGCCTTGGGGTGGATCAAGCTGTCTTATCGGGGCAAACCCATATTTAAAGCACTGCTGCTGGCTCTAATGTACCCGTTGGGATTTTTCACCCTACAAGCATTTGGATTACAGCACGCAACTTCCGCCGAGGGAGGTATTATGTATGCCTTCACACCCGTTGTAACGATGATCATTGCTTCCCTATTTTTAAAAGAAACAACGACCCTTTTACAGAAGCTGTCGATCTTTTTATCTGTTTTCGGCGTTGTGTTCATCTTTATCATGAAAGGAAGCAGCTTTAACTTGTCCAATTTGGGCGGGCTCTCCATGCTCTTCCTGACGTGTGTAGCGTTTGCTGGATACAGCGTTTTGGCACGCTCTCTTTCAAAGCATTTTAGTCCGGCGGAAATCAGTTATTTTATGATGGGTATCGGATTTATTACATTTCTGGCCATATCGCTCACTAACCATATTCAAGGTGGGACACTGGGCACATTTGTAGCCTTGTCCAGCAACGGTACCTTCATACTGTCCATTATATATCTTGGCGTGGTGGCCTCGCTTATCACTTCACTGACTGCAAATTTTGCTTTGTCGAAAATAGAAGCGTCAAAAATGAGCGTATTTACCAATCTGTCGACTATCGTGTCTATCGCAGCCGGGGCTTTGTTTATTGGAGAAAAGATAACAGTGTACCATCTGATTGGCTCGTTACTGATCATAGCCGGGGTGATCGGAACCAATTATTTAGGCCGGAAAAAGACAGTATCGCTTCGTGCAGACACTAATAAAACGTAGTCGCTTATAGAGAAATGAGCTGGAAAGGAAAGAATGTTGAGATTGCTGAGGGCATGCTATGAGGTAGAAAAAAGAGGCTGTTTCTTCTTGGCGGAAGAAGCAGCCTTAAGTATGTCATGATGACCTCACTATGGCGATTAAAAGACAGGGGTTTAATAATAAGGGAGCAGGCTGATCGCGGTCAGCGCAGCAAGTGGCAGGATCAGACGGTTAAAGCGCCGACGTCCATATGGGAAACCATATCCGTAGCCTATGCCGGGTACCGGGGCTGGGTACGGATATGGCGGGTAGGATGCAAAGCCGCCATAAGCACGGGAACCGCAGCCGCAGTTGTTAGGCGGATAAGGGAGATTTACGTTCTCTGCTTCACCCACGGGAACTGCCAAATATAATTTCTCATCATCCACATGCTCCACAATTCCATCATACATCGTTCCATCCTTCACCCATACGCATACGTAGCGGTGCATATGCTGTTGACATAGCATTTTAGCATCCATTTTTTCTGGTGCAGTCCCTTTTTCGTTGGTCATGCTTTTTTCCATGGTTGTTTCCTCCTAGGCTCTTGCATGTATACCGTATGTTATTCAAAAATGGGCTATGTGCTACATCAAATTGGGCGAATTCCGGCTTGCAAACAAAAAAAGAAGCACCCCGGAGGCTCTTGGTAGAGCCCCTCTGAACGGACGTATGACGGGAAGTTTCCTTCCGCAGCATACGTCCGCCGGGGTGCTGTATGATTAACTTGTCGGCTTAGCTGTATTATAACAATACTTTGAAACTGTATCTGTGATCTGTATCACGTCGCTTCAAAATGTTTCCATAACCACGCGGGAGCCGCCTCCTGCCTGCTCTGCGGGAAGAACGACCAGCTTGCGCGGCAGGCGGGCTCGCAGCTCGGGCACATGGCTGATCACGCCGACTGACAGTTGATCGTGATGCAGCTTTTCCAGCGAGGTGATCACCGTGTCCAGGAGTTCAGGGTCCAGTGTTCCAAAGCCTTCATCCAGAAAGAAAAATTGCAGCGGGTATTGGCCGCGCAATTGAATCTGGGCCGACAGTGCGAGTGCGAGCGACAAGGAGGTCAGGAACGTTTCACCGCCGGACAAGGTGGATACTGGACGCTTGACCCCGCCGTTGGCATCGTCACTAATGACAAAGCCACCGCTGGAGTCTACCTCTAGCGCATAACGCTGCTTGGTCAGAAAACGTAAACGACGTGAAGCCGACTGACTGACCTGCATTAGCTGCTCCTCGGCAATGTATTCGACGAAGGCGTTGCCCCGGAAAACGGACTGGAGCTTGGACATCTTTTCTGCCTCGCTGCGCAAATGAGTGCGATTGGACTCCAGTTCCATCCAGCGGACATGCCGATGCTGCAAATCCTCCAAATCACGCTCAGCCTTGGCACGATTCTGGAGTGCCTCTTCGTCGCGTGCACGGCAATCACGCAGCTGGGCGGCGGCCGATTCCCACTGTTCCTCTGTCACTGTTGCTCCATCCAGCTGTTCTTCCACATGTTTTAAACGGGAGGACAGCTCTTTTTCACGTTCCCGATGCAGGCTCACTTCACGTTCATAACGTGCAGCTTCCTCCGACCCGAGACAGCATTCCATAACCTCTGCTTCCGTAGCAAAAGGGGAGGCTTCCAGACGACTGCTCCAGCGAGACTCCGATACCTGCCGTCTTTCTTCTGCCGAATCGGATGCCTGCCGGGCAATCAGCGAAGCATGAACGGCTTGCTGCTTGCGTTCCTCCGCTTCAGCGCGGAGGCGTGCGGCGGCTTCGACTCCGTTTCTCAGCCCTCGAAGGCGCGAGTTCGCTTCTTCCAGCAAGAAAGCCGCAGGGTCTTCTCCAACCCACTTGCGAAGCTGGACCATTTTTTCGCGCAGCGAGTCATCTTTATTCTGGAGTCCAGTACGACGGGCAATAATGATTTTGTCTTCCTCGATGATGCTCTGCTGGATCTGCTGAACACGCGCCGCCTTCTCTTCGAGGAAGGTCACGCTCGTCTCCAGCCGGGACCGCAGCTCTTCCGCACGTGTATCGCGCTCCTGCATGGCGCGATAACGCTCCGCAGCTTCGCCTGGCACCACGTCCGGCAGCTGCGCCGCCCATTCGGCGCGCAATGCCCCGCTGCGCGTGGTGCATGCCTCGCGCTTGCTCCGCGCCTGCGTCAGCGCTGCGTCAGCCGCCTCTTGCTCGGCGGCTGCGCGGATACGCCGTTGCTGTCCGGCGGTGTCCGCCTCGCGTAACGCGTGCGCCTCCACAGGCAGCGCACGCGCACGGGCGGCCAGCTCGGCGGCCGTCCGCTCCAGCGCTACGCAGCGCTCCGCCCAAGCGGCGGCACCGCGCAGCGGCGCTGGCGCTGCGATGGGTGCAGCCGGCTCGCCCGTGGCGGCCGCGCCGCTGGCGTCTGCGGCGGCGGGCTGCACCAGCAGGCTGCGCTGCTCGTGCAGCTGCTGGCGCAGCGTAAGGCGCAGCTCCTGCAAGCCCAGCCGCAGGCGGTGCAGCTCGTCCGGCGCCGCAGCATCCGCGCCGTGGGCTGCGGTGGCGGCGGGCGCGGGGTGGTGCAGCGAGCCGCACACCGCGCACGGCTCGCCCTCGCGCAGCTCGGATGCGAGGTGCTGCGCAAGGCGGCCCAGCTCCTCGGCGCGCAGCTCATGGCGAAGCTGCTCCTCCTCGGCAGTCAGCGCCGACACATCGGCGCTGACCTCTGCCTCCAGCGCGAGCAGCGCCTCGATGCCCTCAGCCGCCTGCGCGGCAAGGGCGGAACGCCGTCCCTCCACCTCAAGTGTCTCCTGCTCCGTCAGTTTCAGGCGTTCGTCAGCCTGGGCAAGCCGCTGTTCCTGCGTGACACAATCCTGCTCTGCTTCGCGTAGCTGCTCATCCGCCGTCTCCAGTTGTTGCAGCCGTTGCACAGCCTCTTGAAGCATTCGCCGTTCATCCGCACGCACTTCATTTTGCTTCAATTCCTGTTGAAGCTCCTGCTGCCGCTTTGACCCTCGCGCATATAGCTCTTGTTCCTTGGCGAGACCTTCGGCATATGTAGCAAGGGTTTGCTCACTCTGCGCAAGCTCTACCGCCAGACGGTTCCGTTCTGACCGCAACGCTTCCGTATCAAGCTCCAGTTGCAGCGCCTGCTCCAGCTGATCGATTCGAAGCAACAGCTTCGGTTCCTCTGCACCCAGAGCTTGCCGGGCCTGCTCATCTGCTTGCACAGACACAACCGCAGCCTCCTGCGCCAATGTCGCCTGCACCGCCGCTTCTTCCGCTGCCTTTCGGCGTTTATCCGCTTCGGCAGCGGCTTCCTTCCAATCGGTCAGCGCAGGCAGCAATGCCTCGGCTGCGGAGGCCTGACGGAGCTTACGCTCCAGAGAAGCAATGTCCGGCTCCAGTGCTGCCAGCTGCTCCAACTCGTTCGCCCGGCGGCTGCGCTCCATGACCAGCTCACGAATTTTGTTCAGCGCTTCCGTCTCGCGAGATACCCGTTCCAACTCGCGACGTGAGGCCTCCGCATGGGCAAAAGCCTCTTTGAGACGCTGTTCTGCCTGTTCAAGCGCTTCGGCACCCGCATCGCCCAGACCCTGCTGCTCCGCCTCCAGTGCTTTCAATGCAGCGTCATTGTCCTTCACACGACGACTCAGCTTTTGCGCAAGCTGATCTCCATACTTTTCCAAATGAAACAAACGCTGTAGCATCTGCCTGCGTTCACTGCCCTTTAATGATAAAAATTCAGCAAACTTCCCCTGTGGCAATACGACAGCACGTGTGAAATCGTCCATTTTCAGGCCGATATACTCCTCCACACAACGCGTCACGTCCTGCACCTTGTCAGCCAGGACTTCCTCACCCTCCTCTGTGAACGCGATAAATCGACTAAGCGTATTATTCACCGATACGCCCCCAGCCCGTTTGAATCGGCGCTCCACACGATAACGACGAGGCCCTTGGGCTGACATCAATTCGAACGTAAACGCAACGGACAGCGTATCCTCAGCATGATTCATAATGCCCTGTGTTCCATTCACCGCCCGCTCTACCTTGCCGTACATAGCCAACGTAATCGCGTCCAGCAACGTCGATTTACCGCTGCCTGTCGGGCCAAAGATCCCGAATAGTCCGGTTTCGGTCAGCTCGTCAAAATGGATTTCCTGCGACTCCCGGTAGCTTTGCAACCCCGCCAATTTCAGAAGAATCGGTTTCATACCTCCTCCTCCTCTGCCTGGTCCCTTGCATCATCCTGTTCCACCAAGTCCAAAAATAGCTGCACCAACCCATCATCCGGCTGTGCGCCGCCCGTTTGCCGTTGATAAAAAGCCCGAAACAGCTCGTGAACCGGCAGCTCTGAGCGCTGGTGTTCCAGTTGTGCCGCCGCCATTTCAGGATACATCGGGCGGATGTGAATGATGCCTTCACGGCTTTTACGCAGCCTCTGAATATCTCCCAGCGACATCGCTTCCTCCAGCGTAATTTCCAGGTCAATAAAGGCGTCCGCATCCAGCCCTTCGTCCAGCCAGCGATACACCTCTTCCAGACCTCCCCGCGCCCGCCATTTCACTAAAGGCCGTCCACTCGTAATATACAGCTCCTCGACCTGTGCGGGCTTGTCTGCGACCACGTCAATGAGCGTGACCGATTTGGCCTGCCCTGCTTCGGAAAAGCTATAAGCCAGCGGAGATCCGCTATAGCGCATCAGCCCGTCACCCTTCACATATTGGGGACGGTGCAAATGCCCCAAAGCCGTATATTGCGCCCCGATGCTTAGCGCAGCTGGGTCAACCGTATAGGCTCCCCCGACCTGAATCGGACGCTCCGAGTCTGATTCCAACCCGCCAAGCACATAAATATGGCTCATGGACAGATTAACGGTGTCAGGCCGAAACGCCGTACCGAGCTGTGCCATCAGCATCCCCACACGACGACTGTAAGCCTCTCGCAGCACCGTTTCGTCTCCATCCTCGGACAACAGCTCGTTCAGGCGGGACTCCGAAGGATAGGGCAAAGCTGCAATACACGCCATTTCTCCTGTACGCGGTGTATGAATCCGCACGGCTTCCCCGCGGGGCAGCCCCAGCAGCGTAATTCCGCGCTGACTCACCAGCGGTGTAACCGAGGATACCCGTTCCGGCTGATCATGATTTCCCGCAATAACGACCAACGGTCTTCCTCCTGCCGTTAAACGGGCAGACGTTTCATAAAATAGCTGCTCGGCGGCGGCTGGAGGATTGACCGAGTCGTACACGTCTCCAGCCATCATAATCAGATCCGCCTGCTGATCGTCAGCCATTTTTTCCAATTCTTCCAAGAACGCCTCCTGCTCCTTCAAACGGCTGCGCCCTTCCAGCGTTCTACCCAAATGCCAATCTCCTGTATGCAAAATCCGCATGCTGTTCCTCCTCTCTATCTATTTCATCCATCAAATAACTACAATCGCACACTTTCTCCAGCCTCCAGAAAATACAACCACTTCTCAGCAACCCTTTTACCTGTAATATCTTCGATCACATGTGCGTACAGCTCCAGTTGAAAACGATATTGCTCCGTTAAATGAGACACCGTCCGATATTCGGATACCCGGTCTGTTTTGTAATCAAGCAATACCAACCCCTCCGGCCCTTCAAACAGGCAGTCAATAATCCCGTTCATCAGCACTCTATCATCGTGGCCAGGCTCTGACGTCATGCTTTCCCGCTGTTGCCCGGCGGCTCCCGACTCTGTTTCCTGTGCTAACAGCATCGACGGCAAACTGCGGCTCCAAAAATCTGCGGCTCCGATCGTATAGGTGAAAGGAAGCTCACGCTGAACATGGGATGTCTCCAGCAATCTTCGACCCAGCTCGCTGGTGAAAAAGTGCAATATTTTATCCGTATCTAACGCCTCCGCCTGAACATCCAGCAACAAACGCTGGTTCAGCAGACGAGCCTTCGTTTCCTCAATCACCTCGGCGTTCATCACACCACCCAGCGGCAAATGCAGAAATAGCGTATGGTACACCGTTCCACGCTCCGTCGGCGTCAGTCGCCGATTGCCCATAAATTTGGGTCTACGCAAGTGCAGTCGATTTCCCCCAGTCTGAGAATCTTCCATCTCCTCTGGTAACTCGGCTACTTGAAAAGAAGACAGACTTAGCCAATCTTCCGATCCAGCTTCCTGCATCGTTAGCCATCTTTTCATTTCGGTGACCGATGTATTCGCCGCCGTCTTGCTTGCCCGTTTATACGGATAGGACCAGGAAAGCGCAGCGGCAATATCTGCATCAGCCCTTGTTGTCGTATCTGCCGGGCTATTGGATACGGAATCGGATGAGAGCCACCTTTTGTCGATCGGCTCAGCATTTTTCAACGCTACCGTCTTCTGCTGACGCTCTTCATTAGCAGTCTCTTCCCCAGGGTCCAAATTCAAACGAGAGCCGGAAAGAGTCTCCGAAGCTATGATTCTAAATAGCCAATCTCCGCCCGGCATATATTCCAGCCTGTGATAGTACCCCTCCTGATCCCCTACCGCTTCCCTCAGTACAGCAGCAGAAGGATGTCGGATCAACGCAGGACCTACCCAGTCCAGATAACTGCGGCCTGCAGCCAGCATATAATCAGGTAAAACCGTTTCCGTATGCTCTTTGGCCCGTGCCCAACCTGCTGCACGTGAAGTGAGATCCTTTACGGTTCCGGTCATAATAAGCTTCTCACGCGGACGCGTAAGCGCCACGTACAGCACCCGCATTTCCTCAGCCAATAGCTCTAACTGGGAACGTCGACGGATCGCCAAATTAGGCAGTGTCGGGTAGCTGATCCGATTTTGTTCCTCCACATATTTGGGACCGAACCCCAGCTCCTTATGCATCAGAAACGGCGCATTCAGATCCTGCTGATTGAACATTTTAGCCGTTCCGGCGATGAACACGACAGGAAATTCAAGTCCTTTACTCTTGTGAATCGTCATAATACGGACAGCCTGATCAGGTTCAGTACCGCCACTAGATGAACCCAAATCACCGCCTCGCTCTCGCAAACGGGAAATAAAGGTCAAAAACCGGAACAGACCCCGGTTAGAAGTAGAAGTCTCATACTGTCTCGCCCGGTCATACAGCGCCCGCAAATTACTCTGACGTTGAGAACCGCCGGGCAATCCACCTACCCAATCCAGATACCCCGTCTCCTCCTGCAAACGCCAAATCAGTGCACTCAAGCTGCCTTGTCTTGCTTCTTGTCGCCATGCTTCCAAATCGCGCAAAAACGAACGTAGTCGGGCAGGCAACGTATTTCCGCTATTCCTGTCATCCATATCAGATGCATCTGTCGAATCTCCTGCGAAAAGATCCCATTCCAGTATATCGCTGGACGTTCCATTTTCACTCTCCTGTGTAGGGTCAGCCTCAGCCGCTGCCAGCAGAGCGCCATAAAACAATCCGTCCGGCTTTTGCAGCCTGATTTGTGCCAGCTCATCCTCGGTCAAGCCTACAATCGGTGAACGAAGCACAGATGCCAGCGGGATGTCCTGCTGCGGATTATCAATAATGTGTAGCAGAGACAGCATCACCTCAACTTCCGTTGCTTTGAAAAAGCCTGTTGTCTGCTCCCCAGATGCCGGAATGCCCTCAAGACGCAGCTCCTCTACAATCAGCGGTGCCCATACGCTTGCCGAACGGAGCAAAATGACAATATCACCGAAGACTGCCGGACGCATCGCTTTTAACCCTCTGTCATAAATCAACAACGGTCGGCCTGTATCTCCCGTCAGCTCCTTAATCCGTTGAGCGATTGCGCGAGCTTCCAATTGTGCCGTTTCCAGCTCCGCAAGCTCAGCCATTTCGCCTTCCTGTAAAGCGGACTCATCACCCATTTCGGACAGTTCCGAAGCCTCCGAAAGACCGCGTCCGCCTTTATCAACCAACAACAATTCAGGTGCATATGGGGATGTAGCATCCTTTTCCATTTCCTTTTCTGTCTGCTCGGGATAAGAAGCACCATGCGCCAGCCATGCCCGTTCATCGTATTCAATTTCCGCTACATCCACGCTCATGATTTGCCGGAACACCAGATTGACTGCATCAACGACTTCCACCCGACTGCGGAAATTGCGTGCCAGATCAATTAAAAAGCCATCTTCCTGCTCCTGCATACCGTATCGCTGGTATTTGTTCAAAAACAGACCCGGCTCCGCCAACCGAAACCGATAAATACTCTGCTTTACGTCCCCTACCATAAACCGGTTACCCGGTTCTTCACGGGATACCAGTCTGACGATATCCTCCTGTACCGTATTCGTATCCTGGTACTCATCCAGCAGTACCTCGTCGAATTGCTCCTTGTATTCGAGCGCAGCGTCCGAAGGCAACAGTCTGTGCGGAGTAGAGTCGGGATGACGTAATATTTTCAGACAATAGTGCTCCAAATCCCCGAAATCCACCAGCCCTTTGGACTGCTTGTGCTTTTGAAATCGTTCCCCGAATGCAATTACGGTCTCCACCAGTTCCTCCATCAGAGGAGCCGCCCCATGCAGTTCCTCCAAATAGGCTTCCGCCCTCCTGCCGAACAGGGAAGCCTTCATATCCGTAATCATTTTTTTGGCTGCCTCACGGAGCGCCTTGACCCGTTCCTGCAATGCAGGCTCGGTCTGATCCTTTTTGACTGGCTTGAGCTTGCCGAAGGCCGCTATTTGAAAGTGATCATATAGCGAGGCCCACGGCTGTGTCTCCAACGCCTGCAATAGTCCCTTCACCATCGCGGTATCCTCTTGCAGCGTCACTGCATAGGGTGCAGGGCCGCCGGGCTGCATAGCTGTCTCATAAGCCTGCTCCAGCAGGCTTGCTGCTCCGCGCAGCGAAAGTGCCGCATCCACCAAAATGCTGCGAACCCAAGGAGTCTCTCCCAAAGCCGCCACATCCTGTACACAGAACGCTGCTGCCGTCTCCCTCAGCCAGTGCTCCGGCCAGGGATGACTTTGCGAAAAATCGTACAAGCGCTGAACAAGCACATACATCGCATCATCTGTACGCTCACCGCTAAACCAGTCCACCAGTCTGCGAAACGTGCTGCCTTCATCGTTAGCCTCATACTTTTCCTCAAACAGTTCTTCCAGCAGCTCCTGCCGCAGCAATTCCGTCTCATGCTCATTCATAATCCGAAAACCGGGATCAAGGGGAATGGCCTGATAATGCCTGCGAATGACCTCCATACAAAAAGAGTGGAGCGTCGTAATCGACGCCCGATTCAGCAGCGATAGCTGGCGACGTACATGCTCACTATCCGGCTCCTGTTCCAGCACACGTTCCAAGGCTTCGCGGATACGTTGGCGCATTTCGGCGGCGGCAGCCTTCGTAAAGGTCGCTACCAGCAGCCGATCCACGCTGAAACCGAGCCGGGGCTCGGCGATTTTACGAATAATGCGCTCTACGAGCACCGCTGTTTTACCAGACCCCGCCGCTGCCGCTACCAGCATGTTGTTGCCGGATTCGGAAATCGCACGCCACTGGTCATCACTCCACATACTGCCTTCCGGCTTTGGTGTTCCGTTAGTGCTTGGTGTGCTTATCATTAGTCCATTCCTCCTTTCCCTTCCTGTGTAGACCCAAGCAAATCCCAGATCTGATCCTTGCCGGGTTTTCCCCATTGGTTGTAGCCGCTGCCCTCCAGACTGTCGTCAAATTGACAAACAGGTTTGAAAGCACAGAAGGTACATGCCGTCTCTTGCTGGATACGATAAGGTTCAATCGCCACATCGCCCTCTGTCATGCGCGTCCCAATCGTTCGGATATTATCGCGTACCGAAGCCAGCAGGCTATCCCACTGTTCCGGCGAAGCGACAGACGCACTGCTGTAAAAGCTACCGTCCGCCTTTACCGCAACTGGCAAAATGGAGGAATACCCCTTGTCCAGTGCCGTGTCCATTTGACCAACCACATTCCGATCAGCAAGCAATAGTCCTTTCATCTTGAAGCGTTTCAAAAGCTCCTGACGGGCCTGTTCCGCACTAAGACCATTTGGCGACTGCAACATCGGATTGTGGACGTGAAAATACAGCGTACCCGCCGGGTAAGCCGTCTCACCCAACCATTCCTCCGCCGCATTCAGCAGAACGTCCAGGTACGTGAGCATTTGCAAGGACAAGCCATAGTACACCTCATGCAGCTTGAGATCCTTTTGGCTGGATTTGTAATCAATGACGCGTAAAAGCAAGCCTTGTTCTCCCTCTGCCACATCCACGCGGTCAATTCGTCCGACGATTTCCATCACCACACCATTGTCCAATCGAAAGGTCAGAGGAGGAAGCTTTTCTCCCGGCCCAAAACCCAGTTCCAGCTCCAGTGGCTCAAAGCTGCCTCTACGCGCATGTTCTCCCAAAATCAGCGAAGCCCGACTTACAATGTCTTTCAGCTTGCGCAAAATGTACCCGTACCGCTTGGAGCTCATTAAAATCTCCCCTTGCAGACGAGGGGCCAAACGCTCCACTGTCGATTCCGCCTCTTGTTGGCATTCCTCTGTACTGAGACTGCCCCAGCTCACGTTGCGTTTACGCAAATTCATCGCCATCTCTCCGAGCGCCGCATGGAACAGCTGCCCGATATCCGGTGCCTTCAGCCGATACATTTGGCGCTCCTTCAAGCGAAGACCGTGAGAAGCAAAATGCGAAAACGGACAAGCGACAAAACGTTCCATACGAGATACGCTGGTACGCAGCTTGCTGCCGTACAGACGGCGACTCGTTTCCTTCCGCATTTCGGCATGATTTTCGTAAAAAAGTGAGGTCAGCAACTGACTCAGCTTGTCCTTTTCACGCCCCTGCTGGCACGCATACCAGTTGTACACCTCCCACCAGGGAGATAAAATCTCTCCACCATGCCGCCATTGTCGGAATTGCGCGATCAGCTGCGGCAATGCCTCGGACGGATGGGAAGCATACTCCCATTGCGTCGCCCATAGGTCCCCAGGCAAAGGATAGGTAGCTAACGGATGCTCTTCCAGAGCAGGGAACAGTTGACGGACATGGCGTACCAACTCTGACGGGAGCAACGACTTACCCTCTTCGTCGGTTACGGCGTAGCTCATCCACAGACTGCTTCCGGCTGATGTGAGCGCCGTATACGCAAGAAAACGTTCATCCAGCAGACGTCTTGTCATATTCGGTGCCAGCTCCACTCCCCGTTCATTCAGGGCGGTGCGTTCCTGCTCATTCAGCACGCCGTCCTCATGAAATACAGCCGGCATCACACCTTCGTTCATACCCAGTACAAAGGCATGTTGAATACCAGCTACACGAGTACGGTCTGTGTTTCCGACCAGTACCTGATCCAGAGCTGGCGGAACAAGACCCATACGGTACTCTATCAGCCCCGTCTCCAGAACACCGGCAAACAAGGAAGTGTCCAGCTTCTCATCACCCATCATTTCGACGATCTGATCCAACAGCTCAAGCACCGCATCCCATACCTGACGATGCTCCTTGGCCTGTTCGGGATTTCCCGCTTTCTCGGCCTGATGGATCAAGTCATCCAGCTTATGCCCAATTTCCGCATCCTCCAGCAACAAGTACACCGCTTCACACTTCTCAAGTGCAGTCCGAGCCTTACCCAGACGTTTCTCAAACGCACGCAAAGGCGTCACAATCACATCACGGCACAGCTCCATTAGATCCAGCGTTTCGTCCCGTTGACGATTTCGCTCCTGTTCCTCCAGCTCCAGCGAAAGGCTAGGTACAGCCTGCCAAGGACGTCCATCTGTCCAGCGGCTGCCCTGTATCCCACAGGCCAATGCATAGTTTTCCAGACGGTCCATATCCTCGCGGCTGACCCGTTCATCCTGCGGTAATAGAAGATCCGTTTTGACCGCACGAAATACATCCTCGTACCGCCAACGCCGCTGGACGATATCCAGCGAAGCCCGAATCATTTCCACCAATGGATGATGCAATACGCTTCTGCGCTGATCCAGAAATACCGGAACCTCATATTGTTTGAATATCGGCTCCACCCACGGCTCATAATCCTCAATATGGCGTACGAACAGAGCCATTTCCCGATAACGTGCTCCCTCATCTCGGGCGAGGCGGCGCATTTCGCGCACTGCCCCCTCAAGCTCGACACGTCGGTTCGCTGCGGCATACAGTTTGATTTCTTCTGGCTGCTTATCTCTCCATTGCTCCCGCATCTGTTGCTGCAGCATGGGTCGTTCCTGGTTCCGATATCCCCCACGTCGTTCAAACTGCGCCTCCAGATACGCCAACGCAGGACGGTTCTTAAATCTCGGAAGCGGATCAGGGCGCAGCAGTTGTGTCTGCGTCTCCATCATCAGCTCGTCCGCCATCCCTTTAAGCTTTATATAGGTAGCCGCCGAAGGATGAAACAAATCCAGCTCATGCGGAAGCTGTCCACTCTCGTAGCTACGATTGCAGGTCAGTGCGACCGTCAACGAAGAAGCGTGCAGCATAAGCTGCTCCACCACCTTGTATTCATGCGGCGTAAATCTGCGGTAGCCATCCATCCAAATATCGGCTCCACGTACAATGGAAGATTCGGCAATCTGCTCCGCCAGCATACGCAGGGTATCCTCGCCGTCAATATATTGAAGCGTCAGCTCTCTTTCAAAATCCTCATAAATCAGACTGATGTCCTTGAGCTTGCCACGTAAAATCGGAGTCGATTCCCCCGCAGCATTCATTCGCTCCAGTTGCTCCGGTACAGACCGAGTGTCATTCCCGTATTGCTTCAGCTCTGTAAACAGCGTATTTAACCGATCCACAAAGCCCAACTGGTCTCCCGAATCCTTAAATAAACTCAGCTCATCCTTGCGACGACGAATAATTTTATATAAAAGCATCTTCTTGCCTTCCTCCGTCACAGGTACCAGCGCCGAACCCCCGGTTTCCTGCATGACTAAATAGGCAAGACGATGAAATCCCATGACCTGGGCGCGCACCGTCCCCTGAATACCGTTTCCGGTTTCTGTAAGCAGCGCATGCTCGGAAGCAAATGACGATTGCTCCGGCACAAGCAGCAGCATAGGCTTACCTAGCGGTTCCTCGCGTAGCATAGCCGTCATTTCACGACGGATTAACGTGCTTTTGCCGCTGCCTGAGCGGCCAATTAACAAACGGACCGACATGATGCGGCCTCCTTTCCAACGAACAACAATCTACTAAACAGTATAGCATATGAGGCAAGAGAGAAAAGAACGTACGTTTGCCATCTTGTAGCATTTAATCCTCCCTCAAAAAACAAACAGTCCCGCAGGTTGGCTTGGTGCATGCCTTCTCTACAGGACTGATTTATTGGTAAAACGAGCCTAATCTACTTATTCGGCTACCTAAAAAGTCGTTTGGCTGTGTATGAATTCTACAATTGTGCCTGGCTACGCACCTCAAAAATGGCGAATTTCAAATAATGGCCTTCCTCTACACCCAGAATCTGAGGATGATCCTTGCCAGCCGCTCTCCAATCCACCAGACGGAGGATTTTTCCGGCATCTGCCGCCGCTTCCTTAATCGTGTCCAGAAATAGCTCCGGCCGCATATGGAACGAGCAGCTCGCAGTCACTAAATAGCCGCCCTCATTGACCAGCTTCATCCCGTGCAGATTAATATCCTTATATCCACGGGTAGCCCCTTTGACCGCATTCTTTGTTTTCGCAAAGGCTGGTGGATCAAGAATAACTACATCAAAGGTACGTCCGCCCCCTGCTGTTAGCGGCTTCGAGGTATCTCCTTTTCCCCCGGCCCGCGCGGTACGTTCCTCTACGCCTTTAACCTGATTGCGCAAATATTGAAAAGCATCGTCCACGACAAACTCGACGCGTTCCTCAAAGCCGTTCAGCTTGACATTATCCCGTGCGCTTTCAATCGCGTGCTCAGAAATATCAAGACAGGTTACTTTTTTCGCACCGTATTTGCAGGCATTGAGCGTAAAGCTTCCCGTATGTGAAAAGCACTCCAGCACGGTTGCACCATCCCAGAATGGGAACTCCACAACCTTACCGCTTTTGTTCACAGGCTTCATGACCGCTGTGCCAGCGTTACCCTGCTCTGCTACTTCCTGTAGCGTAATTCCGCTGCGTCCTCCCCAGCCCGTCATCAGTGGAGCAATCGCCGCACGATTCTCACGCTGGTCGAAGAAATAGCCTGTCTTCTGACCCTCTACAATATCGACCTTGATACGCAAGCCATTTTCCGTTACCACGACATGACGCGGGCAGTCGCCATATAAAGGCCCTTTGACCTGTTCCAGTCCTTCCAACTCACGGATGGATACATCGCTGCGCTCATAAATACCAACAGGGCCAATCACTTCAACAAGTGCATCTCTGATTTCTTCCCTGCGACGATCCATACCGAGCGTTAATAATTGTACGACTAACACGTCGCCAAAACGGTCTACAATCAGCCCGGGTAAAAAATCTGCCTCGCCGTATACCAGCCGATACGCGTCTCCCCCGGTCACAAAACGTTCACGGTGCTCCAGACAATCGCGGAACCGTTTGGCAAAAAAGCTTTGATCCATCACTTCCAGTGGCTCGTAGGACATCACACGCACCGTAATTTGTGAGGCCGGATTATAGTAACCCGTTGCCAAATAACGCCCCTGATGGTTGACGATACTGACCAGATCACCCGCCTCCGGCTCACCCTCCACCTTGGCTATTTCATTTTTAAACACCCAGGGGTGCGCATGCTCCAGCCTTTTTTTACGGCTGCGTTCCAATATTACTGAAGGCAAAGTCCTTCACTCCCATTCTTGGATTACTCAAAGTCCTTAAAAGTGTAGTGTTCGATGGGGGCGCGGCTCCGCAGTTCATTTGATCTTACGATCGCTGTTGCAATGGGATTTTTGAGATTAGGTAACACATTTAAAGGTCAAAATCCCATTAAGCATATTCTTTCGAAGCAGCTTTCCTTCGGAAAGCTTTCAGCCGAACGCTACCGCATCTCCAGATTCAAATGAATCGCTCCGCTACTGCCCGCCTTTATATCGAACTCACATTTTAAAGCTTGTGAAGTTCTATAAAAATTCTCGTTTACATAAAAAACAGCACAGCCATGCTTGTCATGGCTGTCCTCATCAGATCATAGGCTGTTACATGAGCATTTTGCATAAATCCCAAGAGCGATTTTAAATCAGCAATATAGAGATCGAAATGGTTTAGTTCGTCTATATATTGTTTTTTCAAGCGTTGGGAATCGAATTATGCAAAAAGCTGACATAAGCGCAATTCAATTCATAACCTTAGAAGAGGGGTTCATGGCCGTGTTAATTCATGTTATTTTGCCGCTGTGCGGTGGGCTGCTTATTTTCTTGGGCGGGATGAAACTGATGGAAGCGGCCCTCCGGCATTTGGCTGGCCCCTTCCTCACCCGCTGGCTTAACCGGGCCACCGTCTCCCCTTGGCGGGGCATGCTGTTCAGCTCAGGCATTACCGCCCTGTTGCAGAGCAGCACTGCTGTCACGGTGCTGACCATCGGACTGGTCAACGCCGGGCTGTTGACCTACGGCCGCACGCTCGGTATTATCCTGGGCACCAATATTGGTACCTGCCTGACTACCGAGCTAATGGGTCTCCAGCTAGGCAAGCTGGCTGTTCCACTGCTCTGCGGCTCGCTGCTTTGCTGGAGCGTCGCTGTCTTGTGGGGCGAGGCTGTCTCCAGCCGCCAGTATGCGTCTGCCGGGCCACCATCCGGCTCCAATCAGCTTAGCCATCCGCAGGCTGTACAATATATCAGCCTCAGCTTTGCTGGATTTTCGCTGATTCTTGCGGGTATTCGCGTGATGCAGACAGTCGGCCCCTGGATTGAGCAGGCCGGGCTGTTCCGCTGGTTTCTGGACCACGCTGCGGCCAACATGTGGTGGGCCTTCGCCGCCGGGGCCTGCCTGACCGCACTGGTTCACAGCAGCGCCGCCGTTATTGGCATGGCGATCAGCCTTGCGGCTGCGGGAGCTTTGCCAGCCGATGTGGGTATCGCCATCGTCATTGGCTCCAACGTTGGCACCTGCGTGACGGCCCTGATTGCGGCTGTCGGCGGCAGCGTGTCCGGCAAATTTGTGGCCTGGTCCCACGTGCTGCTGAACGTAGGCGGGGCGTTGCTGTTTATGCCGCTGATCCCCGGGCTGGAAATGGCAGCCGCCTGGATATCCACCGAGCCTGGAGCCAAGGTCGCCCATGCTCAAACCCTGTTTAACGTGATCAGCTCTCTGCTTGTCTTGCCAGTCTGCTATTTACCTGTATGGACACGTTTGGAGAATCGCATGTCTCCCAACATCATCAAACGTTAATTCCCAGCATGGACAGCGCCTTGCTCAAAATGACATCATTGTTGTCATATCCGCCTTGGCGCTGGAGAAGCCATGCTTCCTCAGGCGTATGCCATGCAACACCTTTAATTTCTTCAATCTGTGCCTGTAAATCCCCATCCAGTGCCTCTACGAGATAATAATGGACTTCCTTGTCCACTTCCCCGAATTCAGCATGCTGATACGTATAAGCAATCATATCCACATGCTGGATAATCCGTCCGTTCAGCCCAGTTTCCTCACGAATTTCACGTAAAGCCGTCTGTTCGATCGTTTCTCCTGGCTCCATCTTGCCTTTAGCCAAAGAGACCTTGCCGTATCGGTCGGTAATCAGTTGAATTTCAAGCTTCTCCCCTTGGTTGCGGTACACAACACCGCCTGCGGAAATTTCCTTTTTTGCTGCCATCCTGTATTCCCCTTTCCTTGCGCAACAAGGATTCCGTCCTCCCTGTAAGGAAGGCGAAATCCTTGTTTGCCATCTCTAATGCCTGTTCAGGCTTTTTATGCTCTTAGAGAGCTGTTTGCAGCCCATTTTCCAGTACACGGACCAATTGGCCTTCGCTTTCATGAACGCCCGCCTTCGTCAGCTTCACGCGGCACACCTTGCCAACCAGATCCTCAGTACCTTCAAACACCAATTGAATGTAGTTGTCACTGTAACCGTGAAGCATGCCGCTATCTTCGGTCCCTTTCGGCGAAACTTCCGGAATGACCTCCAGCACCTGACCGACAAACTTCTCTGCATAAGCCAACTGCATTTGCTCTGACAGTTTAATCAGCTCATGCACACGTGCATTTTTCACGTCCTCGTCCACCTGATCCTCCATACGCGCCGCAGGCGTACCGCTGCGCTTGGAATAAGGGAACACATGCATTTCCGAGAAGCCAATTTTTTTCATCAACTCATAGCCGTTGCGGAACATTTCGTCCGTTTCCCCAGGAAAGCCAACAATAACGTCTGTCGTAATCGCCACATCCGGCATCGCCTTGCGAATCATAAGCATTTTATTGTAGAACTCTTCTGTTGTGTATTTACGGCGCATCCGTTTCAGCACGGTGTCATCTCCCGCCTGAAGCGGAATGTGAAAATGACGCACCAGCTTATTGGAACGATTCAGCACATCAAGCATTTTTTCATCAATCTGGCTGGCTTCAATGGAACTGATACGGATACGCTCCAGCCCTTCCACCTTCTCCAGATCCCACAGCAGATCGGACAGATCATAATTGTCCATGTCGTCACCATAACCACCTGTATGAATGCCTGTGAGCACAATTTCTTTATAACCCGCATGCACCAATTGACGCGCCTGAGCCATAATGCTCGCAGCATCGCGGCTGCGGGACAAACCACGCGACCACGGAATGATGCAGAAGGTGCAAAAGTTGTTGCAGCCATCCTGAATTTTCAAAAACGCACGTGTGTGGTTAGCAAAATCAGGCACATCCATTTCCTCGAACACACGCGTTTTCATAATATTGCGCACAGCATTCACTGGTTGACGCGACTCTTGGATCTCCTGAACAAACGGAATAATTTTGTCCCGGTCCTGTGTACCAATCACGAGATCGACACCGGGAATATCCATAATTTCGGCAGGAGAAGTCTGAGCGTAACAGCCCGTCACTGCCACAATAGCATCTGGGTTCCGACGAATCGCACGGCGAATGATCTGACGACTCTTTTTATCGCCGGTATTCGTAACGGTGCACGTATTAATAAGGTAGACGTCAGCTGTCTGCTCATCAAAATCTACCTGCTCATAGCCTTCATTTTTGAACAGCTGCCAAATCGCTTCTGTATCATAAAAGTTTACCTTACAACCCAATGTGTAAAATGCCACTGACGGCATATTAAACCCCTCCCATTTCTCCTGACTCATATAAAATGCAAGCCAATGCAGCCATACCTGCGGTTTCCGCACGCAAAATGCGTCTTCCCAGCCCCGTAGACTGCGCCCCGGCCTGCTCGGCCTCCAGGCTCTCCGCTTCGCTGAAGCCGCCTTCCGGACCCACTACCAGCAAAACACATGGCTTGTCCATCGACGTCCATTGTCCTGCCAAAGGCTGAATCACATCCCGTAGCTGCCGTCCCTGCTCTTTTTCATAACAATAGCATACCAAATCATACTGCGAAAAAGA
Organism: Paenibacillus sp. FSL R10-2782; assembly: GCF_038592985.1. Taxonomy (NCBI): domain Bacteria; kingdom Bacillati; phylum Bacillota; class Bacilli; order Caryophanales; family Paenibacillaceae; genus Paenibacillus; species Paenibacillus sp. FSL R10-2782. The sequence continues at coordinate 3,609,584 of NZ_CP151951.1, forward strand.
AGCCAGCAGCTCTTTCCACGTCATCGGCGCACTTATTTCTGGAATCCGGTTACGGTGGCTTTGCTCAGCCGCTTCCTTTACAATCTTGCGCCAGCGCTCCAGCCGCTTGCCTTCCTTTTTCGCATCATACTGCACGACCGTACGCTCGGACAAAAACGGGACAAACCCCGCTGCCCCGATTTCTGTACATTTTTGCATAACGGTCTCCATCTTGTCTCCCTTGGGAAGACTTTGGGCAATGGTGACCTGCACATGCGGTTCGGAGGTCATCTCCAGCGGCTCGACGATCGTCGCCGTCACTCGATCCTGTTCTATCGTATCCAACGCAGCCAGCGCTTCCCTGGATACCCCGTCACTGACTATAATTTTGTCACCACTACGACCGCGCATGACCTTGGCTATATGTCGCGCATCCTCACCCGTCACGATCACATGGTCTTCCAGAAACTGCTCTGCCGGAATAAAATAACGCTGCATTGTCTCTCACACCTATTCTGAAAATAACTGTTATCCATTGGCTTTCTGTACAATATCCGAATAAATCACCAAGCACCATCATATCATCTTTTGCGCCCGCATGACCAGTGTGTTGCTGCTTCAATTGTTATACTACCGTCCATACCCACAAAAAAGGAGCCGTTAGGCTCCAAATAATCCGATGATGTAAAAAGCGAACTGCAAAAACTGCACATAAATCGTCTGGGATAGCACATACAGCGGCTCAATCGTCACCGCCCGCACCTGCGGGATAACAAGGATCAACAGAAAAATAAAGATGGACCATTGCTCAAAATGCTGAAGTTTGCGGCGCAACGGTGTAGGGGCCACATCCTCCACAATCCGGTAGCCATCCAGCGGTGGCAGCGGAATTAAATTAAAAATAAATAAAAACAGATTCAAACTAATCAATGAATTGATAAACAAGTTGATAGCCTGAGCCACCCGCTGATTCTCGATATTCGGCAGCACCTGAAAATGAAGCAGCACCGCATAAATCAAGGTAGCCACAAAGGCAAGCAGCAAATTGCTCAGTGGTCCAGCAGCAGACACGACAATCCCCATAGAACGTGGACGACTGAAATTGTCACGGTTGACTGGAACCGGTTTGGCCCAGCCGAAGCCCCCGATCAGCAGCAGCAGCGTACCCATCAGATCAATATGCACTGCCGGATTTAAAGTCACGCGTCCCAGCAGCTTGGCTGTAGGGTCACCGAATTTATTGGCATAATACGCATGCGCAAATTCATGCACCGTAAAAGATATGATCAGAGCCAGCAAGTAAAACGGAAGAACCTCTAACTTCACACGAAAAATATTTTGTAAAAAATCCATGGTTACCTCTTTCTCGCCACAAACGCCAGCCAGTCCTCATCCCGGCACGTTTCGGCAATGTCGAAGCCCGCCGCCTTCAATGCGTTTTCGACAACCTCTTCTTTGTTCTTCCAAATTCCTGAAGCGATATAAATACCACCTGGCTCCAGAGCCTTGTACACATCATCAATAAACAGCAAAATAATTTCGGCCAAAATATTAGCGACCACCAGCTTGACTGGCAGTTGGATACCCAGCGTCGGATCGCTCGCATTCAGCACGGACAGCAGATCGCTCTCTTTAATGGTAATGCGATCCTCCAACCCATTCAGATGGGTATTTTCCCGCGCACTGGATACCGCTACGGGATCAAGGTCCAGAGCCAGTACATGCTTCGCTCCCAGTTGCACGGCTCCGATCGCCAAAATGCCGGAGCCTGTGCCCACATCAATGACTTCTTCTCCACCCTTGATCACAGATTCCAACGCTCTCAGACAAAGTGATGTTGTGGGATGCGTTCCAGTGCCAAAGGCCATGCCGGGGTCCAGCTCAATGATTTTTTCATCTTCACTGGCAGGATCATAGGCTTCCCAAGTCGGTTTGATCGTTAGACGATCCGACACACGCAATGGCTTGAAATATTGCTTCCAGGCATTCGCCCAGTCATCCTCATTGACCGTTTTCAGCTCATACCGAACCTCGCCAGGGTCAATATCGAATGTTCTCAATTCTTCGACGCGTGGCTCAATTTGCGAACGGATCACGTCCATCTCAATTTCTTCGGCAAAATACCCCTTGATGGTCGCTTGTCCTTCAGGAATGTCATTCAAGGGCCGATCATACCACTGTCCGTAGGACGTATCGCGTGGTTTGTTCAACGAACCGGATTCTTCAATGGAAACCCCTCCCGCACCTGCTTCGTGCAGAAAATTCGAAATCATTTCGACGGCTTCTTCGGTTGTATGTATTGTAATTTCATGCCACAACATGGTTTTCATTTCCTCCTCATTTCACATGCATACTCTATATTGTACTATATACATGCATAGGAGTTCAAAAAGGCTAGTATCATCGAAGTGCAAAATGTTTTTGTGGAACTTGTGCATGTTGCCGGCTCATTTAGTCCAAGCCTCCTTAACTCTAGTACATACAATATAGTATATTCAAAGAAGGAGTGAATTATAATGGCCAAAACCGTTTTGGATTATAATGCTACTGTCATCACACCTATTACCAATGGGATTAGTCTTCCGGTTCCTATTTCTCCAGCCGGACTAGGGATTGCTACTGCTTCCGTGTTTATTGATCCTACTATTCCTGGAGCCGCTAACAATCGGGTAGAGTTAAAGGCATCCATTGGCTTGCATTTTGTTGGTGCGGGCAATATTCGATCGCTTGTCCGCATATGGAGAGCCGGCAAAGAAATCTATTACGGACTGCAGACTAATCTGTTTGACGACAACATTATCATTAATGTCGAAACGGTAGATGTTGCTCCTCTGGGCGTGCAAAACTATCAACTGATTATTGAAAATCAAACGCCTGCGACTACTGCTTTCGTCTCTGGTCCCCTTGTTTTTAGCGCAACAGCCTATAGCGGATAATTAAATAGACAAGAGGATGAAATACAAATTAAGACGGGCAATCCCGCAAATCATATTTAATGATAGGGATGACCCGTCTTATTGAATTCTACTCGCTGTCGTTTATGATGCGCTCCTGACGACGATCAGCTACTTCACCGCGTCGGATCGCTTCCAAATCCTGAGCATCTGCCTGCTCTGCCGAGAACTCAACATCCTCATTTTTAGCAGATTGTGCACGCTTGATTTTCTCGGTTTTGGTCAGCACTTTATCGAACCGTTTGTTTGTGGGCATCTGTCACAACTCCTTCCAACGTTTTTTCACAGCATACCACCTGCTTGTTCCACAATAGACATCGCCTGATGATGAATGGATTCATCCACCACAGCGGTTAGCAATATATCACGGCCTGTCGGCCCACCTTGCCCGCCGTCACTCATTCCGCTGGCAGATGGATCAGCCGCAGCCAGTATCGCTGGAGTTGCATCCGTAAACTCCACTCCCTGCGTCAGTGAGGACAAGCTGCTAATTTGTCCCGCAAATACAGGTAATCCAGCATTGCCTGTAGACTGTCGGGGATAGCGGCTAAATCGGTCTATAGATACATCTGCTGCCCGGAGAGCTTCCAGCTTTCTAGCTGCTCCTTGTGCTTCCTCGGGGCTTTTGAAATACGCCAAAATATTTTTTTCACTCATCCCCAAAACTCCCTGTGTGGTATTGAGCGCAACTCCTGTTCAAGAACACAGACAGTTGCGCTTTGCTATATCCTGCTCATTGGCACGGATTTATATTCCCCACGAAGGCTAAACGGAACAAACAACACCGAGTTTAGTATGCTGAAACGGTTGAAAAGTAGTTTGTGAAGACTATAACTTTTGCGGGTGCAAAGCAGCGGCAGGAGCTTTACCTGCCTTGGCTACTCCTGTCTCCCACGCAGCGCGAATGACAGCATCACGAACCTTAGAGACCACCTTCGGATTAAACACATTAGGTATGATATAAGTTTCACTTAGCTCCTCAGGGCTGATCGCATCAGCAATAGCAAGCCCGGCAGCCAGCTTCATTTCTTCATTAATCGTCGTGGCATGGCAATCCAGTGCGCCCCGGAAAATTCCCGGAAAGCACAGCACATTGTTAATCTGATTTGGAAAATCAGAGCGGCCCGTAGCCAGAACACGCACATAAGGGGCTGCTAAGGCTGGGTCAATTTCCGGCTTCGGGTTCGCCATGGCGAAGACGATAGGATCAGTAGCCATGCTCTGAATATCCTTCACACTCAGTAAATCCGGGCCTGACAGACCGATGAACACATCGGCCCCCACAATCACCTCAGATAAACTACCACTCAAATTGTACGGATTGGTCATGCTCGCATACTCCGTCCAATGTGGATTGCTATATTCCACGCCACGATGAATGGCTCCCTGCCGATCAACGCCAATCAGATTGCGTACACCCGCCTTAAGCAACATCCGAGAGCAAGCCGTACCCGCCGCACCGATACCTGCAAATACCACTTTGACATCCTCTATTTTTTTGCCGCATACCTTCAATGCATTCACCAGACCTGCCAACACGACGACGGCCGTACCATGCTGATCATCATGAAATACCGGAATGTCCAGCTCCTCTTTTAATCGTCTCTCAATCTCAAAGCAGCGCGGTGAAGAGATATCCTCCAAATTAATACCACCAAAGGCAGGGGCAATCATTTTGACAATTTGAACAATTTCATCAGGGTCCTTCGTATTAAGGCAGATTGGAAATGCGTCTACGCCTGCAAATTGTTTGAATAGAACCGCCTTACCTTCCATCACAGGCATAGCCGCCTCTGGTCCGATATCTCCCAATCCTAGCACCGCTGTTCCGTCCGATACGACCGCCACTGTATTTTTTTTGATCGTTAATTGATACGCTTTAGCTGGATCATTTGCAATCTCCATACAGATTTCAGCTACGCCGGGAGTGTAAATCTTGGATAGTTCCTCCATGCTTGCAATCGGCTGCTTCGGTTGGGTCTCCATTTTACCGCCCTCATGTAATTGTCTGATTTCTTCTGTTAAGCTACTCATGCTTCTCTCCATCCTTTCATGTCTGTCTATTTTTTCTGTACAATTGTTATAGATATCAGGCTTTTGTATAGGCTCATCAGCTCCATAAATTGAGTAACAAGGTTGCTAAAATGACTGTGGCTGCCCCGCCAATGCGTGTTGCTATTTGTGCAAAAGGCATCAGCTCCATCCGGTTCGATGCAGACAGGATCGCTACATCCCCCGTACCACCCAATCCGCCACGACAACTGGTTACCAATGCAGCTTCCACCGGGTACATGTGAATCCATTTTCCTGTGAAGTATCCAGCAACAATCAATGTAATCACGACAGATGCGCAGGTTATGGCATAGGGAATTGTCAGAATTCCGACCACACTATCCAAAGGCACATACAAAATACCCAATCCTACCATCAATGGCCATGTCAGACTTGCCGCAATACATTTGTACAAATGAAAAGCCCCCTGCTCTATCTGTGCCGGCATCGCTTGAATACACTTCATTAAGGCCGCAGCCAGAATCATCAGAATCGGCCCAGGAATATGAAGATACGGCTCCAGCAGTTTACCGACAATAAAGAAAGTACAGGCTAACAGCAGCCCCCCACCCATCAATGGAAACGAAACAGGTTGTTCCAGATTCACTGGAGATAATTTTTCCCCTTCTTTATCAAGTTTCAACAACTTCCCGTTACCAGAAGTATGAGGATTTTTCTCCGCCATTTTTTTCAAAATACCTGCACCTATGATGGCAACAATATTGCCAATGATCGCGGCCGGGATAAACTGGGATACGAATATCGCTGAATCCTTGCCCAGCACCAATCCATATGAAATGGACAATGGTAGAATCCCTTCTCCAATCCCGCCGGAGATAATCGGAATAATGATGTAAAAGAACGTATGATAGGCGCTGTAGCCAAAAGCCATACCCACAACCATACCTACTGCTACCGCTGCAATAGAGCCTATTATAATGGGGGCAAAAATTTTGACAATTCCGTTCATCAGCATCTTCCGATCCATACCCAGAATACTTCCGGTGACCAGACAAGCGATATAAAAATAAAGAAAATTCGAGGTTTTCATCAGCGTGTGTACAGCACCCATCGCAGATGGAGGAAACATGTTCCAAAATACCATCAACGATGGAACCATGAGTGACAGAATGGCCGGACCCCCAATATGCTTGAGCACAGGAAGTTTGGCCCCCAGATCACTGAGCAGTATGCCTAAAATCATAATGACGGCAAATCCGCCCAGCAGATCGTTCGGAAGTCTCTGTGTAATCGCAGCTGCGTATACAATTAACGCAATCACGACATAAAGCGGAAGCGGAATAACTCCCACTTTTATCCTGCCCAGCACCCTGATGCCGTCTGCAGGATTTTTACGCCATTTTTGCCATCTTTGAATGATCGGCTGGTTTGTAGCATTTTCCATAAAGCTCCCTCCTTGTAGTGAAGAATGATGACCATGCTTCCATTCTACACTTTGGAAAACGCTTTATTTGGTTTTTAAACTAATCATTCACTTTTGTAATTAAAGTAATCAAAAAGAGGGCTTAAATATAACTGTTCATAATTTCCTCCGCCTGCGGTAAAATTCGATACTGATAAACAGGTCGTCCAATGGTACCGTATACGGTTTCCATGGCAAGTGCCTCAATTTCCGTCAAAAAAGCAAGATACTTGCGCATAGATACTCTGGATATCCCTGCACTCTCCGCAATATCCTCGGTGGAAAATAACATCGCTTCATGCTGCCGGATACAGTTCCATACCATAGCCAGCGTGGATTTGGTTACTCCTTTGGGTAGCCGGGCCAGCTCTTTGGTCGAGCTTTTATGATAAAGCAGCCGATCCAACTCCTCCTGCGAAAGCAAGCTGCGCTCACGCATGATACTGACATGCTCCCGATAACCCGTGAGCGCCTCCAGAAAACGGTTAAAGTGAAACGGCTTAATCAAATAATCCACCGCGCCGAAATTCATCGCTTTTTTGACACTGTTCATATCGCTTGCAGCCGTAATCACGATGACATCCACATTCTCTCCTGTCTCACGAATAAAAGCCAATAAATCAAGTCCATTGCTTTCCTGCATATACACATCCAGCAAAATCAGATCAATCGCTTGTTCTTCCAGAAATTTCTTGGCATCTTCTACCGATGCTGCCCAGCCCCCACATCGAAAGCCCTCTACCTGCTCCGTATATTTGCGATTAAACTCGGCAACCATCGGATCATCTTCTACAATTAAGACATTAATCATGTTCATCATTCCCCATTACGGCATATGGAATCTTAATCTGAAAACAGCACCCTTGCTCGGCCGGAATCAGCTTTATCGTTCCTTTTAATCTTTTCACACTTTGCATTACCAGATAAAGCCCCATTCCCCGTGACTCTCCCTTGGTCGAAAAACCCTTTTCAAATATCGCCTCTACGAGAGGTTCCGGTATGCCTGGTCCATTATCACGTATCACACAGGTCAGACAGCCGTACTTCTCAATTTCCTCATAATAAAGCGTCAAGGTAATCCGCTTGTGCTCCAGAGATTCCATCGCTTCCACGGCATTATCAAACAGATTCCCCAGTATGGTTATCAGTTCATGAATGGTTTGGGTGCGACCAGATTCAGGCAAATAGCTGCCCGGAGTCAATTCGAAGCTCACGCCAATCTCTCTGGCTCGACTTAATTTCCCCAATACAAAGCCCGCCATCACCGGGTCCCTGATTTGCCTGGTAATCGAGCCAATTTCCACTTGATGATGCTCAACGGCATCCATGATGTAATGCTCCAGTTTGTCGTACATACGCAAATGTACCATCCCCATAATGACATGCAGCTTGTTCATAAATTCGTGAGCCTGCGCACGCAGCGCCTCTGTATACAGAGACACTCCTGTCAAACGTTCGGCAAGCTGACTTACCTCCGTTTTATCCCGAAAGGTTACAATTGCGCCCACGATTTCCCCTTTGACCCGTATCGGGACACTGGTGGTGAACAAGGTTATTCCCCCCAACTCCATGTCCTCATCCATTCGTGGAGTACCTGCTGCCAAAACCTCTTGTAATCGAAAAACGGACAAATAAGCGTCAATCTCCTGCCCCGAGGACGAGATATCCTCAATCCCCGCTTGCCTGAGCAGACGAATCGCTTCCGCATTCATCAGTATGATACGGCTGGACTCATCCACCGCAATAACTCCTTCCTTGATGGATTGCAGCATAGCGCTGCGTTCCTCCAGCAAGCGTGCGATTTCCGGCGGCTCCAGACCGACCAGCATGCTTTTAATTTTACGGGCCAGCACTACAGCGCCTCCAGTGCCGATCAGCATCCCGATACCGATGGCGATCGCAATAAGTCGATAGTTCCCCACCTGAGCCCGCTCTACGTCCTGCAATGAAATACCAACAACAATTGCCCCTACCTGCTTGCCTGTAGCACTAAATACGGGAGAAAAGGCTCGCATGGACAAGCCCAACGTCCCCTTCGCAACAGATACGCTCTCATGACCATGAAGTGCAATATATTCATCACCCCCGACAAAGGCTTTGCCGATCTTCCTTACATCCGGGTGTGTCTTACGAATCCCCTTCATGTCCATAACGACGATAAATTGAATGTGATTAGCTAATGATACTTTCTCCACATACTCCTGTAAGGGGGCAGACGACTTAGACTGCTGCAAATGTTCAATAATGAGCGACGTATGGGCAAGTGTACGTGCGATGGACATCGCTTTTTCCTCTAGCCCCTTCTCGGTTTCATGCTCCACTCTCTCGCCGAATAACAAAGTTGCAGGCAAGAGCACCAGTGCCATAACCAGACAAACCAGCAGCGTAATCAGCCCTCTAAGCTTAAGTAGCGGTTTTCTCCGACGCAGCTTAGGCTGTGACTTTTCGATAGAACTCACCCTTTCACGCTTCATATTAAACCTAAATTATCCAATATGCTTATACAAAAATGGTTATGTATGTGTTTACGTGAATTTGCATAGCTATAATCTCATACGGTTGCCTTCCACTCTTTCGTATAATAAAAAAAGGGAACTACTCCGCAATTACGGAACAGTTCCCTCCGATTCATGGTTGAAGCTCCGCGATTCTACCCTGGCTTAGTCGCCTCGGAAGGCGCGCTTCACACGGTCAAAAAAAGATTGCTCATTCTCATGTGTCTGCTCACCGCTAAGCGAAGAGAACTGACGCAGCAAATCCTTCTGCTCCTCGCTCAGCTTGCTAGGGGTTACCACAACCACCTTAATGTGCTGGTCCCCCTGACCTACACCACGCAGTTTTGGTACACCCTTGCCCTTAAGACGGAAGTATGTTCCTGTTTGTGTACCAGCCGGAACTTTCAGCTTCACTTTCTCGGTCAGCGTCGGAATTTCGACTTCATCTCCCAACGCTGCCTGCGAGAACGTCAGCGGAATTTCACAGTAAATATCGTCTCCCTCACGCTCAAAGAAGTCATGCGTCTTCACACGGAAAACGACATACAGATCACCTGCCGGTCCTCCGTTGACACCGCCTTCGCCTTCACCGTTGATACGCATTTGCGCACCGTCATCCACACCCGCCGGAATACGGATATGAATTTTACGTTGCTTGCGCACACGACCAGAACCGCTACAAGTGGTACATTTTTCTTTAATGATTTTACCAGAACCACTACAGTTCGAGCAGGCGCGACGGTTAACCATTCGGCCAAACGGTGTATTCTGTACCACTTCTTCTTGTCCGCTACCGTGGCAGACGGAACAGGTTTGTGGTTGAGTACCCTTTTTGGCTCCCGTACCGTGACACGTATCACACGTTTCCGTGCGCTCAATGTTAATGTCGGTTTCCTTGCCGAATACAGCTTCCTTGAATTCAATCGTCATCGTATATTGAAGATCATTGCCACGTTGCGGTGCATTCGGATCACGACGACCGTTACCGCCACCACCAAAAAACATATCAAAAATATCGCCAAATCCGCCACCAAAGTCGGCCCCACCACCGAAGCCGCCTCCCATGCCCTGATTCGGGTCTACATGACCGTATTGATCATATCTTGCCCGCTTCTGACCATCGCTGAGAACGTCATAAGCCTCTTTCACTTCTTTAAATTTGGTTTCCGCGTCTGCAGCCTTGTTCACGTCCGGATGATACTGACGCGCCAGCTTACGGTAAGCCTTTTTAACATCTTCATCCGAAGCGCCCTTCGCGACGCCCAGCACCTCATAATAATCGCGCTTATCAGCCAATGTTCCACCCCCATGCCTACAACGTGTCTGCACTACATATAAAAGGAAAGCCAAAGGCACGGGATGACCCGGCTTTGACCTTCCCATCATTTCAAGGCAGTACAACCCGCAATATGCTTATTTATTCTGAAAATAACTGTTACCCTTCGGCTATTCGTTATTTATCAAGGCAGCAACGCTGCTTCTTTTCATTCAGTATATTATAACGCACCGGTGTACCGTAATGCTACACTACCCGATCCGTAGCTTAGTCTTTCTTCTTGTCTTCGTCAACAACTTCATAGTCTGCGTCAACCACATTGTCGCGGCCTTTGCTGTCTGCTGCGCCATCTTGAGCCTGTGCTTCTTGCGCAGCTTGCTCATACAGCTTCACGGACAACTGCTGAACGATCTCAGTCAGCTCTTCAGTAGCCTTTTTGATGTCTTCCAGGTTGTCAGTTTCCAGCGTTTTTTGCAGATTTTCTTTAGCTGCATTCGCTTTTTCGACTTCACCTGCATCCGCTTTTTCGCCCAGATCCTTGATCGTTTTGTCTACGGAGTAAATCAGTTGGTCCGCAGAGTTTTTCGCTTCTACCAGATCTTTGCGTTTTTTATCTTCTTCCGCATGCAGCTCAGCGTCTTTCATCATACGTTCTACTTCCTCGTCGCTCAAGCCGCTGGAAGATGTGATTGTAATTTTTTGGCTCTTGCCTGTACCTTTATCCGTAGCAGATACGTTTACGATACCGTTGGCATCCAGATCAAAGGTAACCTCGATTTGCGGTACACCGCGTGGTGCTGGAGGAATATCTCCCAGTTGGAAACGGCCCAGCGTTTTGTTGCCTGCTGCCATTTCACGTTCACCCTGCAATACGTGGATTTCCACGCTAGGCTGGTTGTCAGCATACGTCGAGAATACCTGCGATTTGCTGGTAGGGATCGTCGTGTTACGCTCGATCATTTTTGTAAATACGCCACCTGCAGTTTCAATACCGAGGGAGAGTGGAGTTACGTCGAGGAGAACGACGTCTTTCACATCACCTGTCAGTACGCCTGCTTGAACTGCGGCACCCAAAGCTACCACTTCATCAGGGTTTACGCCTTTATGAGGCTCTTTGCCTGTCAGTTTCTTGATCGCTTCCTGTACAGCCGGAATACGTGTGGAACCGCCGACCAGCACGATTTTGTCGATATCGCTGGCACTCATGCCTGCATCTTTCATCGCTTGACGAGTAGGTCCCAAAGTACGTTCTACCAGACCTTCAGACAATTCTTCAAATTTTGCACGAGTCAGGTTCAGTTCCAAATGCTGTGGAACGCCGTCAGCTACCGTAATGAACGGCAGGGAAATCGTCGTTGTCAGTACGCCGGACAGCTCTTTTTTCGCTTTTTCTGCTGCATCTTTCAAGCGTTGAACAGCTGCTTTATCTTTGCTCAGGTCGATGCCTTGATCTTTTTTGAACTCAGTTACGAGGTAATCAATAATCACTTGGTCGAAATCATCGCCGCCCAGCTTATTGTCACCGCTTGTCGCTTTAACTTCGAAGAAGCCGTCGCCCAGTTCCAGAATGGATACGTCGAATGTACCGCCACCCAGGTCATAAACAAGGATTGTTTGGTCTTCGGATTTTTCCATACCGTATGCCAGTGCAGCTGCTGTTGGCTCATTGACAATACGCAGCACTTCCAGACCCGCGATTTTACCCGCATCCTTGGTTGCTTGACGTTGGCTGTCATTGAAGTAAGCTGGAACTGTGATAACAGCTTGAGTTACCGTTTGTCCCAGGTAAGCTTCAGCATCGGATTTCAGCTTTTGCAAAATCATGGCAGAGATTTCCTGTGCGGAATATTCCTTGCCGTCAATGCTTTCTTTATAGTTTGTACCCATGTGACGCTTAATGGACATAATTGTACGATCAGGGTTCGTGATCGCTTGGCGTTTTGCTGTTTCACCTACAGTACGTTCTCCATCTTTTTTGAAACCAACAACCGAAGGGGTTGTGCGTGCGCCTTCCGGATTTGGAATTACAACGGCTTCGCCGCCCTCCATAACAGCCACACAAGAGTTGGTTGTACCTAAGTCAATACCAATTACTTTACTCATCAGACAGTTCCTCCTTCTGTATATACGAGGCCTTCAGGCCGTAATAGTTAAAACCAAGATGTGTTGCTAATGTATATTAAAAAAGCTACATGCTCACTTTTACCATAGCCGGACGAAGCACCTTGTCCTTCAGCATGTATCCTTTTTGCACCTCTTCAACGACGATGCCTTCCTCATGCTCTTCGCTTTCCACCTGCATAATCGCCTGATGGAAATCAGGGTTAAACGGTTGGCCCACCGCATTCATGGCCGTCACTCCCTCAGCCTGAAGCACGCTCTCAAACTGACGGAAGATCATCTCCACACCTTTGCTGAATGACTCAGCCTCCGCTCCTTGCGGTGCTGTTGCCAGCGCACGCTCGAAGTTATCCAGAACAGGCACCAATTCGGTAACCAGCTTCATAGATGCATATTTGGCAAGGTCCTCTTTTTCTTTCAGCGTACGACGACGGAAATTATCGAAATCCGCCTGTGCGCGTAAAAAACGCTGTTGGTGCTCTTCCGCCTCCACGCGAAGCTTAGCCAGTTCTGTATCACCCTCTTGGGCTTCCAGTGCTGCCGCTTCGTTCACCGGCTCTTCCTGCTGGTTCGTCTCAGTGGCTTCCTCTGTGCTTACATTTTGTTGTTTTTCTTCTTGGAACACTTGTTCTTCCTTCAAAATGTTTCACCTCCTTCAAGTCATAACTACCATTACATTCATATTTGTACATTCAAACTTGTTTGCTGCACTTCATTTCAAGTTGTTGTTACTTAGCAAAAACACGCAGCAATGCAACCGCGCAGGATACATACCGTACCCCGGCGCGGAACATGTAGAACCGCAGCATGTGCAGTCTTATTCTATTTAAACCGCTGCGTAAGCATTGCGGTCAAATCCTTAGACAGGATACCTAAAATATTGATAACTCTCGCATACTCCATCCGTGTTGGGCCCAGTATACCTATTGTACCCAACGCTTCGCCATCTACCGCATACGTCGCGGTAATCAGACTGCAATTGGCAAACGCCTCGTGATCATTTTCTGTGCCGATGCGGACTTGAATTTCGGGCGCTCCGGCGACAGGCATCATTAACTTAAGCAACGTTGGTGTTTCCTCCAGCAAATCGAGAATATGTTTGACCTTTTCAACGTCCTTAAATTCAGGCTGATTTAGCATGTTCGTCGCACCGCTCAAATATAAGCGCTGATCCGATTCATTATCCAGTGCTTTATCCAGCACCTTCATAGCGTCCTCAAAATGAGACACATGCTTCTCCATTTCCTGACCAAGTGCGGTGTAAAGACGTGATTTCAGCTGATAAATCGGCACGCCGACCAGCTTGCTATTCAGCAAATTCACGACCTTCTCCATCTCGGAAATTGAAATTCCCGGCGGAATGTCTACTGTCTTGTTCTCCACCTGACCGGTATTGGTAACGATAATCGCTACAGCCGTCGTTTCGTTGAGCGGCAATAGCTGAAAATGACGCAATGAAGTATGAAAAACCTCCGGCCCAAGCAGGATGGAAGTATAATTGGTCATATGGGACAAAATACCTGATGCATGCTGGATTACTTGTTCCATTGCATTCAGCTTTTCGGCGTAAAAGGCTTTTAGTTCCCGCGTTTCCATAGGCTTCAGCGTATCCAGTGGTACCAAATGATCCACATAATAGCGGTAGCCTTTATGAGACGGGATGCGTCCCGCAGAGGTATGGGGTTGCTCCAGATAGCCCTGTTCCTCCAAATCCGACATTTCATTACGGATCGTAGCGGGGCTGAATCCGACATCCTGCCTTTTGGATATGCTGCGGGAACCCACTGGCTCAGCCGAACGAATGTAGTCATCAATAATCGCATTCAAAATGAGTCTCTGACGTTCGGTTAACAAGCGAATCCCCCCTTTTATTTATCCATAATAGCATGGTCGTTCAATGGAATCATTAGCACTCGTTAGCGATGAGTGCTAACCGATAATACAAAAATACCAAACCGACCTGATCATTGTCAAGTCAGATCAGTATTTTCAATAGCATGATTTCAATCACTACGGACAACAAAACTGTTTTTATAAATTTTTCAAGAAAAATATAGAAAACATGCTTCTTATTCTCTATAATATATTGAGCTCTGCTGTATGATAAGGAGGAAGCTGGTTGAGAACAAATCGTCGCAGCTTTATCAATGTACTGATTGCACTCTTGCCTACTCTCTGTATGTTTTACCTTTTGATTAAATTGTTTCCATACACAGGGTTGGGAAGAGTTATTATGCTGCCTTTTATTTTTATGATTAACGCTGTCCTTATTGGTTTGACCGCTTTTTTAATCCGCAAATTTTATAGCGCGTTTTACATTATTATTTTATTGGTCGTAGTCCTGCTTACCCTAAGAATTCCTGTTTCCTTGTATCCACAAGAGTTCAGTCCAAGTATCCCCCAGCAAATAAACGATAGTATTGCAGCAATTAACGACTATGATCATTCACTCCCGGCCGATTTGGAGAAACCCTCCTTTAACACCTACCGAACGGGAGCAAAAGAAAAATATGTGGTAGCCTTGTACAAATACAGATACGATATTCCTCTGGATGGTTCATTTCACCTTTATAATAACGATAGTGATGAAGATACAATATGGAGCCTTGAAGATATACCAGCAAAACTTTACCCACATCACAAGTTGATGTGGCGGTATCTTGAAAATTTCCAAAAATGAGACAAGCAATTACAGCTTATATCTACCACGACCAAATATAAGCTCGATCCAATAAAAAACGAACTGACCTGATCATTCTCAGGTCAGTTCAGCATTTTTAACACCGCAATTTCATCACAATTGTTTTGTTTACTACAGTTAATGCAATCAGTCCATACCTTTTCAGGGAAAATCTCTTTGTTTACCACATCAAACCCGTTTTTTATAAAAAAGGAGACCTCGTAGGTCAAAGCCATAATTTTAGGAATACGCTGCCGCCGTGCTTCTATAATAAGGCCCTCTACGAGCTTGGAGCCGATGCCCATACCCTTATGTCCTTCAGAAATACCAAGTGAGCGAATCTCTACCAAATCATCACCCAGTTTGCATAAAGAACCACAGCCGACGACTTCGCCGTCCACTTCAGCCACAATAAACAGCTCCAGTTGACGCATAAGCACTTCCCTTGAACGCGGGAGCATAATTCCCCGCTCCGCATAGCCGCTAATCATTTGGTATAAAGGCTCCACATCCTCAGGAACCGCACTTCTGCACAATACATCTTTACACACTGAAGCCATCTTGCTCTCCTCCTGCCGCTTGCCGTATATAATGAATAAATATACAACATTACGCATAGAATCGCAATACTTCATTTACCCTGACGTGACAGAATTGTGTTATAAAATGAATGCCCCCTCTAATGGTGGTGTGCAAACGTACCGTTTTGAAGCTACGACTTATGAATTTACTGTAATGGAACCGATGAACTCCGCAAATACATCATTTCCGAACAAAATACCACGTTCGCTCAGACGATAACCGTCCTCGACCGGTTCGATCAATCCCGCATTCAGCATTTTTCCGAGTGGGGCCGTAAACGTATCCTCAAGTGACTGACCGAATTGAGCCTCAAAGCGGGACTTCGAGACACCTTCCAGCATTCTCAAGCCGACCATGAGAAAATCCTCCATCGCTTCGGCCGCCGGAACCTCAAAGCTATCCAGACGCGGCAGTCCGTTACGGGTAGCCTCCACATAAGGATTAATGCCCTTAATGTTCATATGACGCTCTCTGCCAACATATCCGTGCGCCCCAGCGCCAAGACCATAATAGTCCTCATTTCGCCAGTAGGTCATATTGTGTTTGCTTCCCAAACCTGGTTTCGCAAAATTGCTGATCTCGTACTGCTCGTAGCCCGCCTCTTTCATGCGACGCATCAGGAGCAAATACATCTCCAGCTCGTCGTCCTCATGTGGAAGTGGAAGCTGATTTTTCTGGTACAGCGTGTGGAATAAGGTGTTCTCTTCAACCTTCAAGCTATAGATGGAGTAATGAGGAAGCCCCAGCTCCAGTGCCCGGCTGACGCTTTCATGCAGCATTTCTACAGTCTGATTCGGTAAACCGAACATCAGGTCAATCGACAGATTGTCCAATCCGACCTTACGTGCATTTTCCAGACTACGATAAACATCATCTGTATTATGAATACGACCAATGCCCGTAAGCAATTCATTTTGAAAAGCCTGTACGCCGAAGCTGAGTCGGTTCACGCCACCTTCTTTCATTACTGTGAGTTTTTCAAAATCAGTTGTGCCCGGATTGGCCTCCATGGAAAACTCAATATCATCCGACCAGTTCGGGAAGTAGGTACGAACGCTTTTCAGGAAATATTCCATTTCCTTCGGATTCAGCGTTGTTGGTGTTCCGCCCCCGACAAAAATGGTTTTAATCTCACCTGGCGGGTGAAGGCGAACTGTATGCTCCATTTCCCGTTCCAGTGCATACAGGTATTCCATAACAGGCTGATCCTTAAGCACGTAAGAGTTGAAATCACAGTAAAAGCACTTATTCGTGCAAAATGGTATATGCAGATAAACCGCTTGAGGCGCGGATGAATATTCATGTTTGTGTATGGATGCGGTCATAACGATCCTCCTTGTCAGTGTTGAGGTGTGGTCAAAGGGCAGTGAGGGGAGAGATCGTTACGTGTACGGATCATTCTTCCGACCACTGTTCCCCCGGATTTTTTTCATTGAAAAACTAAAGGTTAAAATCCTGGGGTAAATTACGCTTTCAGGCAAATGCTTTGCTTCTTCAGAACGATTCCATCCACTACGCTGCTGCCCGCCACCGTCAGTCAGCCATTTTTTTAGGGACTTGATCGGACCCTCCGTCTCTGGATAGCTTGCTCAAATAAAGAACGTCCATTCTTCATGAACGGCAAATGGCCACATGAAAGAATGGACGAATACCGCTTGGGAACAAGCGGACCGCAGTAATTTAGGTACATCACAGAATGTGTACCTAAATTACTACGGGGTCATACTGTTGTTACTTATTCGTATTCAATTCATACTCACGTTCTGTGATGTACCAAATTGAATACGGTGCTGCTTGTGTCAAGCAGCTTTACTCATCTATTTTCAGTACCGCCATAAATGCTTCCTGTGGTACTTCTACGTTACCGACCTGCTTCATGCGCTTCTTGCCTTCTTTTTGCTTTTCAAGCAGCTTCCTTTTACGGGAAATATCGCCGCCGTAGCATTTAGCCAAGACGTTTTTACGCATAGCCTTAACGGTTTCACGCGCTACAACCTTTGTTCCGACAGATGCCTGTATTGGCACCTCAAACATTTGGCGTGGGATCAGCTCACGCAGCTTCTCGCAAATGATACGTCCGCGATGGTAAGCGCGATCTCTGTGAACGATGAACGACAACGCATCGACCTGTTCGCCGTTCAACAGAATATCCATTTTTACCAGATTAGACTGGCGATAGCCTGAAATCTCGTAGTCGAAGGAGGCGTAGCCTTTGGTGCTGGATTTAAGCTGGTCAAAGAAATCGTACACGATTTCGGACAGCGGAATCTGGTACGTAATCGTTACCCGTGTCGTATCCAGATATTCCATATTCACATACTCGCCGCGCTTGGTCTGGCAAAGCTCCATAACCGTACCTACGTAATCATTAGGCACGATAATGCCTGCCTTCACGTATGGCTCTTCCACATGCTCAATTCGTCCGATTTCCGGGTAATTCGAAGGGTTATCGATCTGGATCGTTTCGCCATTCGTCAGCTTAATACGGTAAATAACGCTTGGCGCCGTTGTAATCAGCGGGATGTTAAATTCGCGTTCAATCCGTTCCTGAATAACGTCCATATGAAGCAGACCAAGGAACCCGCAACGGAACCCGAAGCCCAATGCGCTTGATGTTTCCGGCTCAAAGCTGAGGGAAGCATCATTCAATTGCAGCTTTTCGAGCGCCTCACGTAGATCGTTGTACTCAGATGTTTCAATCGGATATAGCCCGCAGTATACCATCGGATTAATTTTCCGATAGCCTGGCATCGGTTCTGGTGTTGGATTTTTGGCATCCGTCACCGTATCCCCGACACGCGTATCACCCACATGCTTGATACCAGCAACGATAAAACCGACATCACCGATGTTCAGCTCGTCCACGATGCTCATACGTGGCATAAAGGCTCCTACCTCGATAACCTCAAACGTTTTATCGGTCGCCATCATTTTAATTTTGGAACCTGCCTTGATGCTGCCATCTACGACACGGACATATACGATAACGCCTTTATATGGATCATAATGCGAATCGAAAATAAGCGCCTTCAGCGGATTGTTCGGATTTCCTTGCGGAGCCGGGACGCTTCTAACCACCTGTTCCAAAATTTCCTTGATACCGATTCCAGCTTTGGCCGATGCGTGTACAGTCTCGCTCGTATCCAGGCCGATAACATCCTCGATTTCCTGCTTCACACGTTCAGGATCAGCACTTGGCAAATCAATTTTGTTGAGCACCGGCAGAATCTCCAAATTGTTGTCCAACGCCAAATATACGTTAGCCAATGTCTGCGCTTCAATGCCCTGTGCAGCATCTACAACCAGCAGAGCACCTTCGCAGGCCGCCAAACTGCGGGAAACCTCATACGTAAAATCGACGTGTCCAGGTGTATCAATCAAATTCAAAATGTACTCTTCGCCGTCATCGGCCTTATAAGTGAGTCGCACTGCCTGGAGCTTGATTGTAATCCCGCGCTCCCGTTCCAGATCCATCTGATCAAGCACTTGCTCCTGCATTTCACGGGATGTGAGTGCACCGGTGTATTCCAAAATCCGGTCAGCCAGCGTGGATTTACCGTGGTCTATATGTGCAATGATACTAAAGTTCCGAATTTTACGTTGTCTTGCCAAAATGTCAGTCATGCCTTACCCCCACACAATGCCTAGTGTCAATCAGCTTATTATAGCAGTTGTATGGGGGGTCAGCAATATTTCTATTCCGTCACTCCGTCAAAAACAGACACAACCCAGCGAATACCCTGTCTCGACAGGTTTTGCAGCAGTCCGGCCGTTTTGTCTGCCATGGTATCCACCGAGGCTTGCTCTGCCTTGACCACCAACAGTTCACGCGGTGTCTCCAAGCCCTTTGAATTGGCGCCCTGTGCAGTTGAATACCATTGAGGGGTCTCGCCAGTAGTTTGGGCCTTACTTCGTTCTTTTGCATCAGCTTCGCTCGCAACGGCTCCTGTTCCCGACTCCATTACGACGTTGCCATTTCCGTTATACGCACGGGTATAAGTACGAACATCCGCTGCCGGTGTGTCTTCAATAAGGGTCTGCTCGTATCCGACTTTCTGCTGAACCCCGCTTTGAACCGGGTCCCCAGCCCACTCCGGTCCGTATACAGAGCGTAAGCCAGAGCCTGCCAACTGCATGCCGAGCAGAACTCCCGCCCCCATCAGAAGTACAAATCCAAGCGCTTTTTTACGAAAATGTCCGGACATTGCATTTCCTCCTTTCCGCCGCCTCAATTAATTGCCACCGTTGCTCTTTTTCGTATCGGATACGTTAGTACCCGCTTTCTGGGCTTTCTGATCCTCCCAGTACACCTCGCCAATCATATCTGCCAGAACGTCAGAGGTACGTTTCAATTCTTCCTCTGTATTATCAACCCCACCAATTTCGATCAAAATGCTATGAGAGGACAAGCTCTGATTGTACTCACCGTTGTTGCCTTTACCACCATCCTTCCCCCATACCCCGCGGGAAACGCCGTGATACGACTTTTCCAGCTTCTCATGAATACGAGCGGCGAAAGCTTCATTTTTGCGCCAGTTTTTGTTGTCATGGCCGATAATAAAATACACCTTGGCATATGAAAGTCCGTTTATCGTTGCTGTTGTTTTGCCGTGACGTTGAGAATCTCTGTGGATATCAAGCAGATAGGTTAGGCTTTTATTTCCAGCCAACGCTTCCTTGACTGTTTCACGCGAATATTTATAGGAATAATTCCAATTGTAATTTTGAACGGTTTTGGCATAGTCCTTGTTCACATGCAAAGTAGCTATCCCTTGTTTCTCCAATCTCTTTTTTACAAAATCCCCTACTCTCGACACATTGGCTGATTTTGAGCCAGAATTGGGATTGGAGGTGGTTTTACTGAGCAAAGGGTTATATGCCTCTCTCGGGTGAGAATGGTAGATTAATATACGCTTGGCACCTTTGACTGCTGTATCACTCGGATCATCCTCTTGCGCAGGGTCCGTTTCTGGCGTTGTCGGAAGATTTAGCGTTGTAGAACTATTGTTCGGTGGGTCTGCAGCAGCATCAGGGCCGCCGGGAGCATCCGTTGTTCCCTGATCGGGCTGATAATCCGTAGGTGCCTCCACCTTGTTGTTCCCTGAGCCCTTGCGCAGCAAGACAGGCGTACCCGCAGACATACCAGGAATTTCGCGAGCAATGAGACTTTTGGGGTCCTGTGGATTAATACCTGTAAGCATTTGAAAAATAAAAGGAGACCATTGCTCACCCGACAACGAAGATTGTTGCTTCTTCTGTGCCAAATGAGGTACTTCCATGCCGAGCATGTCCGCAAAAAAACCACTGGAAACCGAACCTGCAAATCCTTTCATCGAAGACACCGGAGACGTTTGCAAACGATTTTCCGCCAGGCCTCCAAGCCCCAATACAACAAATAAAAGCGCCGAGCCCATAATAAGCAGCACAAGCGTATGTCCCATAGCCAAAATTTCAAGGCCCTTTCTTCTCCATCTTCCGACGTTCCAGGTTTGAATTTTTTTCATGTGGGTCTTGTCCTCCTTCGTCCCGTCGAAGCCCGCCTCATATTCAGAACCTATAGGTTCCAGTCAGCAGCGGAAATCTCTTATACTTCAACTCTATGAACGGAGAACAATTGCTAGAACACAAAAAATCTCCACCCGCAGGTAAATCCCACCCCTTATTGCAAGAGATAGGATACCTAATAGATAGAGAATTTTGTGTTTAAAATATGCTTTTACTAACCCTCATTAATGTGTATAAGCGGCGACATTGCCGGGATCGACGGCTTCATGCAGGGCGGCGTTCAATCCAGTGGCAATAATATTCGCAATATCTTCTATAAATTCATCAATCTCCTTGGGGGTCACAATCAGATCATGTCCCAGCGGCTGAAGTACCTCTCTCACCAATCCCAGTCTCTCTGGCTCTGAAATATCATCCAGCATCCCCAGTATTGCTTTCGTAGAAGCCTTTTCCTTGGCAAAATGTGTTTTCATCAGTTCAATTACATTATTAACGATGGTCGAAGCGTAGCAAACGGTTGGAACGCCGATGGCAATACACGGGACACCCATAATATCCTTGGTGATGCCGCGCCGTTTGTTACCAATACCTGAGCCCGGATGAATCCCGATATCTGCCACTTGAATGGTCGTATTGACGCGCTCCAATGAACGTGACGCCAGAGCGTCAATGGCAATAATCAGTTCTGGCTTCGTGCGATCAACGATACCCTGAACAATTTCACTTGACTCGATCCCCGTTAGGCCAAGAACTCCCGGTGCAATCGCACTCACATCCCGATAACCAGGATTGATTTGATCAGGCGTCAGTTCAAAAAATTGACGAGTCACCATCAAATTTTCAACGACAAGCGGACCTAGTGAATCGGGAGTGACATTCCAGTTGCCCAGACCTACCACAAGTACGCGTGCCTTACTGGAGATCCCTATTTTTTGTATAAATTGCTCCATCTCCTTCGCAAATGCAATGGCTACCCGTTGCTGGAGCCCGGTATCACCTTCACGTAAGCCGGGCACTTCCAGCGTGACGTAATGCCCCCGTACCCGTCCAATACGGTTAGCACCCTCTTCATTCAGCACATCCAGACGCGTGATTTTAATACCGTTATCTTCCTCCACGTCCTCGTTGATACCCGCCAGCGGCATTGGCTGATCTCGTTCCGCCAGTTCTCTTGCCTCCAGCGCCAAATCCGTACGTACCGCATACTTCTGCAAATCCAAATCCATCATTTACGCCTCCTTTTATACCATCTCAGGTTATAGTGTGCGAGACACCCAGCAGGTTTATGCACATCCATTTTCATCCTGTATTCTACCCAAGCCCGGAATGTTTTCTTATTGCAATTTGAGGTGTGGCGTGCTAAAATATTTTAAGTTGTGAAACGTTTGTGTTCATAAGTAATGCCTTTACAGGAGGTGAATGTAATGCCAAACATCAAATCCGCTATCAAACGCGTTAAAACAAGCGATAAACGCCGTGCGTTGAACGCTTCTCAAAAATCCGCGCTTCGTACAGCAGTAAAAGCTGCCGATACAGCGTTGGTGAATAACGAAGCTGAAAATGCTGCTGCTGCTTTCAAAGTAGCTTCCCAAAAGCTGGACAAGGCTGTAACTAAAGGTCTGATCCACAAAAATGCAGCTGCTCGCAAGAAATCCCGCTTGGCTAAAAAACTTAACGCTCTTACAGCTCAAGCGTAAGCAAGAGCTACTTTTATACGTTAATGAAAAAATCCTGACCAGCCTTGGCTGATCAGGATTTTTTAGTTCACCACGCTTGAACTCTACGTTACACTAGTTAACCTTTCATTAAAACGCTCGGCAAACGGGCCGGATTAGACCGAAGCCCCCGCGCCCATTTTCAGCAAAAACATCTCCAGCCCCAGCACCTTGTCAACAATCCCGGTTTTCATACGGTAATCCAGCTCGCCTAAGTCGTAGAGAAGCTGTCGCAGCTGCTCAGGACGGAATCTCCGAGCCTGCTCACCGGCAACTTTCACCCCATATGGATGCAAACTAAGCTGACTTGCAATTTGCTGCTGGGAATAGCTTTGACCCATCAGTTCCTTGACCTGCAACATAATACGGAACTGTCGTGTGACCAAAGCTGCAATCTTGATCGGTTCCTCTTTTTGCTTAAGCAACTCATAAAAAATACTAAGCGCCTTATCCAGCCGCAAATTAGCCAAATCCTCGACCATCGCAAACACATTTTGTTCCGTACTACGAGGCACAAGCGATTCAATATCTGCAGTAGAGATGGTACCCTGCGCTCCCGCATACAGGCACAGCTTGTCTATCTCGGCAGCCAGTGATTGCAGCCCGGTCCCCGTATATTGAATGAGACTTTCAGCAGCTCCCGCCGCCAATTGGACTTCTCTTTCCGCTGCACGCTTATGAATCCATGCCACCAGATCATCTCCACCCAACGGAGTGAAGGCAATAACCGAGGCGTCACTTTTCAGCCTTTTAACAATCTTTTTCCGTTCATCCAGCTTTTCAGCCTGAACCGTAAAAATGATAATGCTATAGTCAGCCGGATTATCCATATAAGTCAGCAACGCTTCAATGCGGTGCTCCATCTTACCGCCATCCTTGCCTGCCGCAAATACACTGGTGTCCCGTACAATAATCAGCTTTTTTGGCACCAAAAAAGGCGCAGTCTCGGCTTCTTCCACGACTACCTCAATCGGCGTCTCGGTCAGATCGTAGGGAATAATGGCAAAGTCACGATGCTCCTCTTCCACCACTTTTTCCTTAAGCATATCGACAAACTGCTTCATTTGATATTTTTCGCTGCCGTAAAGCAAATACACTGGCGAAATATCGCCTTTGCGAATAGCCTTAGCGGCTGTTTTTGCATCCATTCACCGTACCCCCCATTCATTGATCGTACCCGACATCTGGTCGGAAGGCAAGTCATTATACAAACGAAAGGACCCTGCCAATAGGCAAGATCCCTTCACCACCATCTATATCAACACGGAAGCAGAAAGCTCTAGAAACTTTCGGCCGTCGGGATAAGACGTCGGTTCATACAATCTATTCTTTGCTTTTAAAAATGTGCCATCTTCATAGCAATTATTTGCCGGAACTACGCGGAACGGTATACGTATATTTACTTGCTGTACCATCCTGCTCCGTCTCATATATGAAGGTTTGGCTGTCTTCTGACCAGCTTCCTTTGACCCATGCGCCCTTCAGGGTACGTACTTCCAGCGTTGTCCGGTCTACACCATTTTCAGAAAGCTTATATACTTTCAGCTTTTTGCCCTCAATAACCACCGCATAGCTGCCATCAGGTGAATTAAGCTGATCTGTAGATGTCGCTTGGGCGCTAAAGGTGGAAGGATTACTGCTGTCCGGAGAGATCATCAAATTCGATGAAAGTCCTTCATTGCGTACTGGGTTTTGCGACACGGAGGGCTGTTGATCATTAGAAGCTGTATTGCTGCCCATATCCTCTGTCGTAGTCCCCAAATCCTTGGTAACCCCTTTGGAGGTCGTGTCTTTCGACGTATCATTTGAAACAATCCGATTCTGCATCATCATATCCTGATTGGCAGACGATGACGAATCATTAGTAGCCGTGCTGTTGTCATTACTGTCTTCAGTAGTGTCCGTACCCGCTATAGGTGCTTTTTCTACTTTTGGTTCTCCTTGCTGTTCAGGGGCAATCGTTTGTTGCTCGGATTTTCCCTGCTTTAACTGTTTGTCATCAGACTTAGGAGCATCCGCAGCAGAATCTTGCCCGACAGATTTTTCTTTTGACGTCTGTCGATCCTGATGGGAAGGATGCCCTGCTGGCATATGCTTCGTTGAATCTTGTTCACCCGTCCGTGGATCTTCATTTTGTGCAGCATTCTGTTTGGAAGGGTTCTTTTCAGCATCCGCACTGTTCACATCCAGTTTGCTCGGATCAGATTGCTCCCCTGTGAATGGCTGGGTTACGTTCGCTCCCTGATCCTGCTCTAACGGCTGCTTGGTCGAATCGGAGCCAATAGCTGCATCGCTGCCTCCGCTTCCATTCACCGTACTTGGAACTTCTGTCTGTTCCTGCTGACTCATCACTCCAGGCGATTGGGAATTAAGCAAGCCATCCGCATCCTGCACCGTTTTCGGTTCAAAATTGAATATCACAATGCCCAGTACTACAGCAGCGGCAGCCACGCCCATCGCGGCCCGCCCGCTCATCCGGTTCCACCAAGGAATAGGCTGGGTGCGCTGTCTTGGCCCCGGTCCAGGATCGGCAGCTACAGGCTGCATCTCCTGAAGCGCGCTTCCCTGCTCCTCACGTGCGCGGTCAATGGCATCTAGCTGAGGCATGATGGAATCCACCAGGCTGAACGCCGGGGAAACCGCAGGCAATTCCTCCAGCTCGCGGGAGAGCGTCTGAAGAATATGAAATTTTTCCGCACAGTCCGGGCAAGTCGCAATATGGTTCATTAATTGGGACGTCTCTTCTTCGCCCAGCTCATGATCCACATAACGCTGCATCCAATCCATCACCTCTTCCCCACACTTCATCCTGATACACCACCTTTCTGATATTCCTGAAGTAGCCCTTGCAATTGCTGTCTTGCACGATACAAGTATGACTTGACCGTATTAAGCGGCAAATCCAGAGAGTCGGCAATCTCGTTATAAGAGAAATCCTGCAGATATCTCAATACGATCACCGTCCGGTGGTGCTCTGGAAGCTGCTGTATAGCCTCACGAACATCCTGTGCCAAGTAAGATGTCAGGACCTCGGCCTCCACATTTTGGGGATCGTTGAATATCATGTCGTGCTCGTCAATGGATACCGAGGGCTTCGTCCTCCTGAATTTATCGATACATATGTTCGTTACAATACGTTGAACCCAGGTTTTGAACTGCGCCTTTTCCTCATAAGAGTTAATTTTGGAATAAATCCGTATGAGAGCTTCTTGTGAAGCATCCATGGCGTCCTGTTCATTGTTTAAAATGTAATATGCCGTACGGTACACATGCTGTTCTATCTCTCTTAATAGGGTAATGAGAGCGTCGCGATCGCCCGATTGAGCGGCTCGAATGAGTCCCTGCTCTACCACAAAGGATCCCCCTCTCCCTGCAATATTACAGACGTTTCCCCTTTGCAAATTGTTGCAGGATAGACGTCTGACGATAATTTTATTTTTTATAGTGTAAAAAATGTTACCAAAAAGCCCATTTTCCCCATTATAGCCTCCCTTAGAATAACAGAAAAAGGGAAGGTCGTCACCTTCCTTAGTCCTTACTCACAAAATCTGCTGGAATCTGTCGAATTGAACTTGCATATTGTTACTTCTTGGAAATCAGGAAATCCGATATGAGCTCTAACTGGTAATTCAGAGCAATCGGGTCCTGAAAATAAAAGTCGTCAATCGAATACTGATAAATTTTCCCTGCTTTAACAGAAGGAATATTTTTCCATACGCTTTTAGATTCAATATCTTTCCCCTGCTCTACTCCATCCCCCCTAATCCCCAGCATCAGGTAATCTGCATCGCCCAGCATCTCTGGTAAAGCCTCCATGGAAATACTGGCCCAGCCCTGTTTGAACGCCACCTTTTCTACCTTCGCCGGGGCATGAAGTCCCAACTCATCGTAAAGTACGGCTCCTCCCCGTCCATAGGACTTGCCATAGAGATATAATTCTTTGCCTGTTATCTCAAAAATAGCAATTTTTTTATCTGATTCAATAACATCAGACAAGGCCTGTTTCTTCTCAGCAATCCTGGACGCAAAATCAGCCAGGCATTTCTTCGCTTCCTGCTCCTTGTTCAACACCTTGCCCAATTCCATCAAACGGTCCTTATAATTATATGTACCATATGGAATAAATACAGTAGGCGCTATTTTTTTTAGATTTTCATAAGCTTTCTCATCATAGGTAATGATCAGATCCGGATTCAGGGTGGTCACCTTTTCAAGGGACAGTGCGGAGCTATTACCGATATTTTCAACACCATTTAAGTATTTTTTATAGTATGGAGCATCGAATACAGTGTCTGGAGCCCCTACAGGTGTAATCCCAAGTGCAAGAACATCGCCTACATAGTCGCCGACCGCTACAACGACACGCTGTGGATGTTCAGGAATAGTGACTGTACCTTTATCGCTTTCATATGTACGTGTGGCAATTTCATTTCCAGTAGATGCAGTTTTGGAATCAGCCGTTGTCCCATTATCCGTTGCCATTCCTCCTCCATTCGTAGCGCATGCGCTCAGTACCAGCATTAATGAAATAATCAACAGGCAAGCCAAAGTTCGGAATTTTAAATAGTTCACAATAGTCCTCTCATTAATAATGATTCTCATTTTCAATACTATTAGATTCTATCAAAGCTCTTAGGTTATGTCCATGCAGGTTGTGTTAATAGCAAAAAGCCCACTCCTTAGAGTGAGCATATGTTTTAGTGTTTTACCTGAGTCGCTCTTGTGCTTATTGATCCAAAGTGTCCAATTGGGCATCAGCATATCGGCTGCCATGCACCTTATTTTTGGGACTCACGGCTTCGATGAGAGCTAAATCTTCTGTGGTCAGTTCAACATCCACGGATGTTGCATTTTCCTCCAAATATTTTACACGTTTGGTTCCTGGAATTGGCAATGCGCCATTCGCTATGGTCCATGCTAATGCTAATTGGGAAGGAGTGCAATTCTTCTCTTGGGCAACTTCTTTAATCTTATCGACAAGATCAACATTTTTCTGGAAATTATCACCTTGGAAGCGCGGCATATATCTGCGAACATCACTAGCTTCAAGATCCTCAAATTTACGCAACTCGCCGGAAATAAAGCCTCTGCTCAAAGGGCTGTAACCCACAAGCGTGATTCCCAATTCTTTTATCACAGGCAGGATTTCATCCTCAATCTCCCGACTCCACAGAGAATATTCGGTTTGTAAAGCAGAGATGGGATGTACCGCATGTGCGCGACGAACTGTAGCAGCAGATGCCTCTGACAAGCCGAGATAACGAACTTTCCCGGTCTTTACAAGCTCAGCCATAGCCCCTACGGTTTCCTCAATAGGAACATTCGGATCTACCCGGTGCTGGTAATAAAGATCAATATAGTCCACACCTAACCGACGAAGACTTTCGTCTGCTGCCTTTTTTACATAATCCGGATGACCATTAATGCCTTCAAAATTAGGGCCAAAAGCAAACTTTGTAGCAATAACGGCTTGTTCCCTGCGGCCTTTTAAAGCTCGTCCCAGTAGCTCCTCATTATGTCCATTACCATATACATCCGCAGTATCCAGCAAGGTGACACCTAACTCTAAAGCGCGATGAATCGTCCGAATCGATTCGTCATCATTAGTTTCACCGTATATTCCAGGAGACATGCCCATTAAACCCAAACCAAGAGATGAAACGACCAAATCACTATTGCCCAGGTTACGTGTTTTCATGTAGTTGACCTCTCTTCCAAATCTTCATTTTTTAACTTCGAGATTCATCATAGCACATCAAAAAACACAATTCAAACAAAATATACGTTTTTTGTCTATATAGTTTTTGGGGTGTATAATATATATTCCATTATGGATATCAGTTATAATAAAGCAGGATTGGAGGCTAATGATGTGACCGACGATAGCAAGGTAATAGATAAAAAAAACGAGACATGCATTAAACTCAGCATGAAGCTGGCTCCCTATGTAAAAAAACACGGATTTCAGACATTACGTATGGATGAAATCGCAAAAATTATGGATATAAGTAGAGCAACCTTATATAAATACTTTTCAACGAAAGAAGAAGTTATAGAATACGTTGTGAACAATTTTATTGAGTTTATCAACGAATTGGTTATGGATTCATTGGATACAGATCAATTGTACGGGACTCGGTTTCAGCAGCTTTTTGAAAAATCAATTTTACTTGCTGTATATATTACAGACATTTTTTTAAATGAACTGGAGCACATATATCCTGAGAAGTATGATCGCTTAAGGATAGCGTTGCAGTTCCAAGAACAGCAATTGTTAGAATTTTATGAAGAGGGCATACAAAAAGGGGTGTTCAACCAAGTCAATGGCAAACTATTAATATTGCAGGATGAGCTATTGCGGTCCATGACTGATATTAAATACTTAATGTTAAACCACTTGACGATTTATCAGGTCTTGTATGACTTCTACCAATTAAAAAAGGTTCAATTATTTAAGCCTGAGAAAATTCAAAGCGTAGATGACGCATCGATGATACCTAGAATTGAGCATCTGGCCCAAAAAATCTCCAAGGAACTATACTAAATTCATTGAGAATTAGGTCCATTCCGGTCAAGTTAAAAGCAGGCTGCCACAGCGCCTGCTTGTTTGTATTTGAGAATTTTTCAAACTCTTCATTTTTTGTGCCGCACACTCAATTTGCCTTGGTGCGCACGGATTTGCACCTCTCCCATCGTATCTGTCCGATATATAGCAGAATCAACCGCCGATAAACGACCCAATACCGCTTCATTTGGATGCCCATACGTGTTGCTCGCTCCGACTGAAATGACGGATACCTTCGGTCGCCAGTAGGATAACCATTCTTCCGAGGTGGAATGCTTGCTACCGTGATGTGCTATTTTCATGACGTCTACCACTTGCCTTACAGCCACCGTTTCCCCTTTTGCTTCGGTATGGAATGGAGAATGAGTTAACTCGGAGAGCAACAACGATTCTGCTGCATCATCCATATCTCCTGTGAACAAAAAGGAAGCCCCCTCCATCTCCAATATCATTGCAACGGAATAATGATTTTGTTCCTTCACAACGGGCAAACTTCCGGTTTCGTCCTCCTGCAACGGAAGCGGATGAATAAAGCGGATTTTCGTATCCTGATCCGGTCTCCACTCCATACCATAATGCGCACCGTACAGCTTGACCTGCTTGTTTACAGCCGTGTTCAATAGCTTGCGGAAAGGTGCCTTGTCTGTCAGGGTGCCGTTCAAAACCAAGGCCGATACTGGAATCTGGTCAAGCACAGCCTGCAATCCCCCAGCGTGGTCATGATCTCCATGCGTTAAAATGACAGCATCCAGCCGATGTACACCGCGCTGCTTCAATAAGGGCACAATCGTATCCTCACCTACCTCGTAGGGGTCTTTTCGCTTACGCCAAGCATTTTTTCCTGTCGTAAAATCCATCGTGCCCCCACCATCCACCAAAATGTGTTTACCACTCGGCGTTGTAATCAAAATGCTGTCGCCTTGGCCCACATCCAGGTATTGAACCATTCCCGTATTCCCATCACCTGGAGTTATATAACCTATACACAGAATGCCAAGCCAGGCAATACCGCTTACGGCCAGCGCCAAATGACTATAACCATTCCACTGTCGACGTGCATATTTGCCTGCTCCTTCAGGCTCACGCTCTGTCTGCAATATAGCTGCCCACTCCGCAGATGCCGCTAATCCTGTATGTATGGGTGATGGCATGGGGACGGATGTGCTTTGTCCCACCAAATTGCGTCCGGCTGAAAGCCTCCCCTTGTCCTTATCCAGCGCTACCTCCAAGCCCAGAGATTCATCTGTTCGCCTTCGAGATATCATCCATGTTCTGAGCCAGTACAGAATACTGTACAAAGCAGCATAATACGCTATGACCCACAGAATGGAGGAAGACGGCCAAATACTCACATAAGCGTCATCCACGTTCATCCATTTTACAAGCCAAAAGGTCAGCTCGTTCAGCTGCTCTGCTGGCCATGCCAGGATACGTCCCCCGTCCTTCCATAGAAAGGCGATTCCCATCGCCACCGTACCCAGTGGAAGCACGATATACGTAATAAGTGGAACAAGCACAAAATTAGCCGCAAACGATAGCAGCGAAAACTGATTAAAGTAGAAG
Organism: Paenibacillus sp. FSL R10-2782; assembly: GCF_038592985.1. NCBI lineage: Bacteria > Bacillati > Bacillota > Bacilli > Caryophanales > Paenibacillaceae > Paenibacillus > Paenibacillus sp. FSL R10-2782. Next base: position 3,640,494 of record NZ_CP151951.1, read on the forward strand.
ACTGTCATCGGAAACGAAACAAGCTGTGCTGTGATCGTAATCGCAATTTCGCCGCCGATCAGAAGAGGCCATTTGGCGAAAAACGGCTTCATCAGCGGCATATAAATGAGCAGTCCGGCTGTTACCAGAAAAGAAAGCTGAAAACTGACACTAAGCAGGTAATACGGATTCCAAAGCAACATCAATAACGCAGACACACTTAAAATGCTAAGTCCGTCCTTAAGCATTCCCCGTCTGGCTGCAAACAGGCCGATCATAGCCATTATCCCCGCCCTCACAACAGAGGGAGAAGCACCTGTCAGCAGTACATAAGCCGGAATAAGCACCATCACGACCGTAAGAGACGTCTCACGACTCACTCGCAATAGCTTGAACAAATACAGTAGTGTAGCTGCATATACCGCCACATGCATACCGGATATCGCTAAAATATGCGTTAATCCAAGCTGCGTAAATTCGTTATACGTTGCCGGGTCCAGCTCATCCGTAACTCCTAGTACAAGTCCTTTCATGTATCCTGCGTGATGAAGAGAACCAAATGCCGATTCCATCCGTTGCCCTAATTGCTCCCTAAGCTGATCATTCCACCTGAACAAGGTGTAACGGTTCCACTGCGAAGCTTGCTGCTTCTGTAGCGAAGCGGCCCCATTCCCTTTGAAAAGCCAGTGAATCTCCTGTGTATGCAGGTATTCATTGTAATCAAAGCCGCCAAAGTTCCCCGCTTTTGCAGGAGCCTTTAAGCTGCCACGCAGTTGAACTGCATCTCCACGCTGCCATCCTGCCGCCAGTTGCTGTTCCTGTTTGGCAGCCAGCTTGATGTGTACGATAACCTGTTCAGAAATAGCTTCGCTCTTTCCAACCCCGCCCTGAAAAGTGTCACTTTGAGAATCACTTCCCATATTGCTTATTGCAGTAACCCTCATCTCAAACTGTGCCCGGTCACCGTCTACCTGCACCTCGGAAGCGATAAATCCCGAAGCTTGAACAGGCATATCTTCCAGCTTGGAAACCGATACATGAAGGGCATCGGGAATGTGGCTCACATTATGGGTATCATGCCAAGCCCAATGGAATCCACCCCCGCTCAAGGCAAGCCATAGCAACACTACGTGCCGGACTGGAATTTTCATCAATAGAGCTATAAGAGGAAAAATCAGCGTGACACCCGCCCAGAGCAACAGAAGCATACTTCCAGAATACAAACAAGCTCCTGCACTTCCCGTAATCCAGCATACAGTAAGGGTCAAGATAGGTCTGCTTAAAACAAGTTTGGCTTGAATACAACCACCTCCCGGTAGCAAAATACTGTTCTGTGTCCAAACAGCAAAACAAAAAGAACCCCTGACAAAATAGCATTCGTCAGAGGTTCTTCCTCGGTTACTCTTAAATTCATCAAGTCTTAATTCATACATTTTAATTCATAACATCCATCAGCGTTTCTTTCGGTGGATGATAGTTATCCAGCATACGAAAGGCAATCCCTTTTTGCTCCATCATGCCACGAACCTTGTCGGCATCCTTTGGGTAAGGTCGGTGGTATACGATTTCCACAATGCCGCTGTTCGCCAGCATGTTGGCACACGTCCAGCACGGCTGGTCGGTCACATATACTGAGGACCCCTCACGATCAATGCGGTCGGTGAACAGCAGCAAGTTCTGCTCCGCATGAATCGTGCGGATACAGCGCTGCTTCTTAATCATTTCCTCCCGCCCCTCGCGATGCACGACCTCGTATTCCTCCGAAATCATACAGCCTGCCTCAGAGCAATCAGGTACCCCGGATGGTGCACCATTATAGGCTGTGCCCAAAAGCTTTTTGCCTTGTACAAGTACGGCTCCAACATGACGCCGCGAGCAGCGCGAACGGGTGGATACCATATAAGCGATATCCATAAAATAGGTGTCCCAGTCCTTGCGTACATCTGCACTCATATCCATCTCTCCCGTAAAAACAAGTTACAACGTAATATATCCGCTTAGCTATTCTGATAGCCTGCACATCGTCCACTTATGTAATTATAAGCTGACATAAGGCTTCATTTTCGCTAACATTTTCGCGCCAATGCCCTTCACATGATCCAAATCGCTCACACGTCTGAACGGCCCGTGCTGATTACGATAGTTTAAGATCGCTTCGGCCTTTTTAGCCCCAACCCCTGGCAGTTCCATTAACTCGGCAGCAGTCGCCGTATTAATGTTCACCTTTTTTTCACCGGAAGCGGATGAAGCAACCGGATCGCCTGCTGTATTCGACCTGTTCGTCGTGGCATTCGAGCTTTCAACGCCAGTAACGGAAGTAACGGAACTAGAATCCATCACCTCAGACTGCTTTATGGTACTGGAGCTTTCGCTTCCATCGACCGATGCACCAGCAGAATCCTGTACAGCATCACGCTTCACATGGCCAGCTCCTTCGCCACCCGAAATGCGTTCAGCTTTGCCTGAGGCTTCGGCTACAGCACTCTTTCCCTGAGTCTGGCCGCTATTGCTTCGTGACTCATTTTGCTCCGGCTCTACCGCTAAAGCCTGCTCCACCTTATGATTAAGCACCTGCCACTCTTCTTCCGGCTCTGGACGCTGCCCACCAGCAAACAGAATAAGCCCACTACCGATTAGGGAAAGCACTATTGCCGTTCCAGTCCATACGCGGTTCATTTCCATTTTGTCCCCTTCTCCACATAGATTTTAGGGAAAGTGAGCCACTCAATACAGCGTCTCAATCGAACAGAGCAAGCCTGTCCTATTCCCGTTAACCGGAGGATGTAAACAACCTCCATACGGTCTCGCTGTGAGCCATTTTCCAAAGAGAGGTACGACCTAGGGCACAATCTAACATGCTCAGACATAAAATTCGTCATGTCGGCCAAGACCGGGTGCATACACTAAGAAGAATGACAGCGTCTATACCGCAAAGTATGAAAGGAGGACGTTGAACGATGAAAGTTGGATTTATCGGGACTGGCAGCATGGGAAGTCTGCTGATTGAATCTTTTATTCATTCCAACGCACTTAAACCACAGCAAATATCAGCAAGCAATCGAACGTATTCCAAGGTAGCCGAGCTGGCCCGTCGTTATCCAGGATTACATGCAGCCCAAAGCAACCGTGAGACGGCAGCGGATAGCGATATCCTGTTTATCTGCGTGAAGCCGCTGGAATCAAAAGCCGTAACGGATGAAATACGCAACGCCATTACAGAAGAGCAAATCGTCGTTTCTATTACAAGTCCGGTACAGATACGCATCTTGGAGCATTCACTGAAAGCCAAAGTGTCCAAAATTATTCCTAGCATTACCCACCAGGTAGGCAGCGGAGCCTCACTATGCATCCATGGCAGCCGGATTACAGAGGAGGATCGCTCCCTTCTGGAAGAGCTTATGTCCCACATTAGCAGGCCGATTCGGGTTAAGGAATCCCATACGCGTATTACGTCGGATTTTTCCAGCTGTGGCCCTGCTTTCTTGGCCTTTTTTATGGATCAGTGGATTCATGCTGCGGTTCAGGCCACGGGTATAGACCGTACGGAGCTATGTGCCCTTGCTGGTGAAATGATTATTGGCACAGGTAAGCTGCTTACAGAGGGCGGAATGACACCAGCCGAGTTGCAGGCGAGGGTAGCAGTTCCCGGAGGTATTACCGCTGAAGCCCTCGCACTGCTGGACATCAGCCTGCACAGCGTCTTTCCAGAGCTGATACAGGCCACGCACAACAAGTACGAGGAGGACATGCAAAAGATAGATGCCTCCTTTGGCTTAAAGCCGATTAACCCGCAACAATATTGACCAGTTTGCCCGGTACTGCAATCACCTTGCGGACCGATTTACCGGCAAGCGCCTGCTGAACGTTGTCCAGCGACAGAGCGAACGCCTCCATCGCTTTGGTGTCAAGGTCCTTGGCTATCGTCGCACGCTGCACGATTTTACCGTTCACCTGCACCACAATTTCCACTTCGGCATCCACCGTCCATGTTTCATCATAAGCAGGCCAAGCCGCGTAAGTAATGCTTTCGTTGTGTCCCAGCAACTGCCACAGTTCCTCGGCCAAATGCGGTGCAAGCGGCGACAGCATCTGCACGAAGTTTTCCATTGCTGCACGCGGCAGACGGTCTGCTTTGTATGCATCGTTGGTGAAAATCATCAGTTGGCTGATCGCCGTATTGAAGCGCAGCGCATCCAGATCCTCGGTTACTTTTTTAAGCGTTTTATGCCAGGTCCGATTGAGCTCATCACTGCCGCCTTCATTTGTAATTTTATCGTTCAGGCTACCATCCTCGGAAACGAACAGACGCCATACACGGGACAGAAAACGATGCGCTCCCTCAACCCCGTTTTCGCTCCATGGCTTAGTCGCCTCCAGTGGCCCCATAAACATCTCATAAATACGCAACGTATCAGCGCCAAATGTATTCACAATATCGTCAGGGTTGATGACATTACCGCGTGATTTACTCATTTTTTCATTATTGTTGCCTAGAATCATACCCTGGTTGACCAGTTTGTAGAAAGGCTCTTTTGTTTCTACAACGCCGATATCATACAGCACCTTGTGCCAGAAACGGGCATACAGCAAGTGAAGAACCGCATGTTCCGCACCACCGATGTACAGATCCACAGGCAACCATTCACGCTGCTTCTCCTTGGATACAGGCTCTTTATCATTGTGCGGATCAATATAGCGCAGGTAATACCAGCAGCTTCCCGCCCATTGTGGCATGGTGTTTGTCTCGCGTCGTGCTTTCAAGCCCGTCTCGGGATCAATAGTTTCTACCCAATCCGTCGCATTCGCCAACGGGGACTCCCCTGTGCCTGAAGGCTTGATGTTATCCATTTCCGGCAGTACGAGCGGCAACTGATCCTCGGGAACTGTTTTGATCGTTCCATCTTCCAGATGAATCACCGGAATCGGCTCGCCCCAATAGCGTTGACGGCTGAACAGCCAGTCGCGCAAGCGGTACGTCACTTTTCCTTGCCCCTTACCCTCGGCTTCCAACCATTCAATCATCTTCGGAATGGCTTCCTCATTCGTAAGTCCATTCAGCGGACCTGAATTGACGTGCGGACCATCCTCGGTGTATGGCTCTTTAGCCACGTCCCCACCTTGGACAACCTCAATGATATTCAGCCCGAATTGCTTCGCAAATTCCCAGTCACGTGTGTCGTGACCTGGTACAGCCATGATCGCGCCTGTTCCGTAGCCAGCCAGCACATAGTCGGCGATCCAGATCGGCAGCTTTTCACCGTTCACCGGATTCACTGCATAAGCGCCTGTGAAGACACCCGTTTTATCCTTTGCCAAATCCGTGCGCTCCAGATCGCTTTTACGGGCAGCTTGTTCACGGTATTGATTTACGGCAGCCTTTTGCTCAGGTGTAGTGATAACATCCACCAATTCCTGCTCAGGAGCCAGCACACAGTAGCTTGCGCCGAACAGCGTATCCGGGCGGGTTGTAAATACCGTCAATTGCTTGTCATGGCCTTCAATTGGAAAATGAACCTCTGCCCCGGTAGACTTGCCAATCCAGTTCCGCTGCATATCCTTAATGCTTTCGGACCAATCCAGCTCCTCCAAATCGTCCAGCAGACGGTCCGCATATTCCGTAATTTTCAGCATCCATTGACGCATTGGTTTGCGGATAACCGGATGACCGCCACGCTCACTCTTGCCGTCAATAACTTCTTCATTGGCCAGCACCGTTCCCAATGCAGGACACCAGTTCACAGGCACTTCAGCTACATAAGCAAGACCGCGCTTGTACAGCTGGATGAAAATCCACTGTGTCCATTTGTAGTAATCGGGGTCTGTTGTGCTGATTTCACGATCCCAGTCGTATGAAAAGCCAAGCGATTTGATTTGACGGCGGAAGTTATTCACATTTTTCACCGTAATTTCACGTGGATGCTCTCCCGTATCCAGCGCATGTTGCTCGGCAGGCAGACCGAAGGCGTCCCAACCCATCGGATGCAGTACGTTGTAGCCGCGCATTCTTTTATAGCGTGAAACAATATCCGTTGCCGTGTAGCCTTCTGGGTGGCCTACATGCAGACCAGCTCCTGACGGGTACGGGAACATATCCAAAGCATAAAACTTCGGCTTACCCTGCTCTTCCCCGGTACGGAACGTTTTGTTCTCATCCCAATATTTCTGCCATTTTGGTTCAATACTTTGCGGTTGATAGCCGTGCTTCGGCTGTGTGTCTGTCATTATCAATTCCTCCTCAAACGGTATGCAACAAAAAAACCTCTGCATCCCGTAGCGTGTCAGCGCTAGGGACGAGAGGTTATATTCCCGTGGTACCACCCTAGTTAGCAGAAAGCGTTCTTCGCCTTCTACTCCCTTTGCACCTGATAACGGAGGTGATCCGATGCGGGTTAATAACAGGGTACAAGCACCTGTATAGGGCATTCCTGCGTTGGGCGCATATCTCCGAGGCGAGTTCACTTTGCACTGTCAACCGGCTTGCACCATCCGCCGGCTCTCTACATGTCCAGACAAAACTACTATTCCTCATCAGCGATTGTTTAACCGTTAATAATGGCACTATTATATTGAAAACCGCGAAAAAAGTCAAATAAGGACTGCATTTGGTGCTAAACACCAACTTCATTCGTTTGCTACATGACACACGGAGGCAAATGTTTTATAATTAGCCGAGCCAGATTGAGATGAGATGAGTTGAGAAAGGTGAGCTGAGACATGGCACAAATTAAAATTTACGGAATAAAAGAAGCCCTGAATCCGATCAAGGAGCAACTTTCAGATGTGATTCATTCCGCTGTGGTGGATGCGTTCCAATATCCCCCCGACAAAAGGTTTCATCGTTTTTTCCCTATGAATCAGGAAGACTTCGTATTTGCCCACGATCGCTCGGAGGCATACACCATTATTGAAATTAGTGTGTTTGAAGGCAGAACAACAGAGGCTAAAAAGCACCTCATCCAGCTGCTATTCCAAAAAATTAACGATTTAGGCATTGCCCCGCACGATCTTGAAATTACTATATTTGAGACGCCGAAACAGAATTGGGGCATTCGCGGTGTACCAGGTGATGAACTTCAACTGAACTATAAAGTAAATATATAATTTCGAAGCTCTTATGCAAAAAGACGCCTTTCATGTCATCATGAAAAGCGTCTTTCTTTTTCCTATATTAGCCTGATAAAGCTTCATTATTTTACAGCAACATAAAATAGTCTCGCTGCATCATCTACTGCTTCTACCCATTCAAAGTCCGCATATACCTTCACATCGCGAAAACCGGCTTTGGACAGTTCCGTTTTCATCCAGTCCGGGTCATAGGCACGTTGCACATGAATTTCCTCGAACCGCTGGTATACATCGCGCCCTTCATTTTCTGCTCTCGCAAAAATGCTGAGATGATGCTCAATTTCAGAGCGTGGAGCATCCAACGCACAAGTCCAGATATATGAAATGGAGCGCTCATCCAGTACAAAGGGCTGCTCTTCATCATAACGCACAAACGTCTGGGGATGATGTACATCGAACAGAAAGGTTCCGCCAGGCTTAAGACCGGCATACGTTCTGCGAAAAGTAGCAGCAATGTCCTCTTCCTCCAGCAAATAATTCAGACAATCGCAAAAAGAAATGACAGAATCCACAGGCTCCGGTAAATTCCATTCCCGCATATCCTGCTCTATCCAGCGAATGCTCCCCTCACGGAACAAACGCTGGCCTTGCGTAGTTGTTTCCATTTTGCGACGGGCTACCGCCAGCATATCTGAAGACAAGTCGATGCCAGCCACCTCGAAGCCCGAGTTGACCAGTGGAATCGTAATGGAGCCCGTCCCACAGCCCAGCTCTGCCACCGTATGCGGCATACCATGCTGATCCCAGGCCTGCCGAGCAAAACGCAGCCAGTCCGGGTACGGCATGTCCTGCATCAGCTCATCATACACATAGGCAAACTTCCGGTAAGAAGCCATTTTTTATTCCCCATTCCCGTCCTTCGGTTCAGGCATTTTCTCCACCAAGTAGGTCCAATTTTCCTTTTGTGTAACCAGTCCTTCCTTCATCAGCTTGCCCATCGCACGCTTGAAGGCGGATTTACTGATACCGAACCGTTGCTTAATAATATCCGGCGGCGTTGCGTCGGAATAAGGCATACCGCCACCCGGACGCTCTTTCAGAAAGGCAATGAGACGATCTGCATCCTCATCACGGCCCACTTCCTTGCGTGGCGACATCGCCAGATTCACCCGACCGTCTTCACGAACCAGTGTGACCCGTACCTTCACCTCTTCACCCAAACGAAGCATCCGGTTGCGTTCCGAGGAATGAATCATGCCAATCGCGCCAAAACCAAGCACGCCACCGTCCACCAGGACAAACGTACCCATCTGGAGCGGCTTGTACACCGTCGCCTGCACCCACGTATTGAGCCATGAATCAGGTGCATGGAAGGACAATGGAGCCAGTTCCTGCTCACCCGCCAGCTTAGCCCGCAACCTGCCCTGCTTATCATGCTCCATAATAGCATAGACGTAGTCACCCACCTGAGGGTGCAAATCCCGGTTCTCAGGCAACTCACGAATCGGCAGCAGCAATTGACGCCCCAATCCCATTTCCAAAAAACAACCCAGACGCGGATGCACATCCGCCACCTGAAGTTTGGCCAGTTCGCCCAGCGAGAGGAACGGCTTTTTCATAGTAGCGGCCAAACGGTCCTCTGTATCGTGAAAAATAAATACTTCCAGCCGTTCTCCAACCTCGATCTCACGTGTCAGCTCGGTATAATGAAGCAACACATCCTGATCGCCGACTGTGAGAAAGTAGCCGAAGGGGGATACCTCACGATCTACCATAATCGTGACATAAGTACCAGCAATCAGATTCATACCTTCTCCACAACCTTAGCGTCCGACCAAAGTCTTTCAATGTTATAATATTCACGCTCGTCGCGATGGAAGACATGCACTACGACATCTCCCAAGTCCATCAGAACCCAGCGACCCGAATCCATTCCTTCGATCCCTTTGATTGTTGTACCTTCATCATGAGCGCGTTTGCGAATTTCCGTCACAATCGCCTGTACCTGAGTATCCGAATTACCGTGGCAGATAACAAAGTAATCCGCTACAAGGGATACGCCCCGCAAGTCAAGGGCTACAATATTCATGGCCTTCTTATCTTCAGCGGCCTCAACCGTAATTTGCATTAATTTCTCATTAGTTATGGTCATTCATGAACCTCCGATTTTCTCTGTTTAAGTTGTTGGATCAGATCATTTCGCGACAGTACCGTCAACGGAAAAATAACCTTTTGCTTCTCCAGCAGCAGTGAAATCGTGGAATCAAATCCAGCGACAAGACCCTGCTCCAAACTTTTTTTCGCCTGTTTGCGGATATGATCTACCCCTGGGAAATCTCTTCCCGGCTCGATATAATCAGCGAGACACACGACTTTGTCTAGCAAACTCATGCCTACACGTCCTGAGGTATGCCAGCGAATGGCACTCCGTATTTCAGAGTCTTCCACCCCATAGTCTCTCGCTGCAACGCAATATCCTACCTCAGAATGCCACAGTTGCTTGTCATGTTGCAAAAGCTCTTGGTCACATTCGGGATGACTGCGAATCACTTCCTCCATCTGCTGAACGGGCCAATATTTCGCTACATCATGCAAAATAGCCGCTAATTCGGCCTTATCCGGGTCCGCGCCATACCGCTTGGCAAGCTCCACGGAGGTATGCATGACACCTAGTGTGTGCTTCCAGCGTTTTTCAGGCATTTGACCAGATACGGCCTCCATCAATTGCTCACGGCTGTACTTCATACAAACCGCCCCTTGTAATGTAATCATGCACACGATCAGGCACAAGATAGCGAATGGTGCGCCCTTCCGCAACACGTTCCCGAATATCCGTCGAGGAAATATCCACCACCGGCATATCCGCCAGCAGCACCTTGTTTTGCAAATAATGCGGCAGTTCATTCAGCGCAAGCTGGAAACCGGGACGCCGGACACCGATAAAACAAATCCGGTGCGCCAGCTCCTCAATCCCCTGCCAATGAGGTAAGTAATTCACCATATCCGCGCCAATGATAAAATAAAAATCAACAGCAGGATGCAGTTCCTGAAGCTTTTTGATCGTGTCAATAGTATAAGATACCCCGCCGCGAAGCACTTCAATATCCAACACTTCAAAAGCAGGATGGCCTGCCACCGCTTCACTCGTCATCTCCAGCCGCTCCGTGCCGCTCGCCCCCGCCTGATGCTTGTGCGGAGGGATATGGGAAGGCATGAACCATACATGGTCCAGCGCATAGGCATCCCTTGCCGCTTCTCCAGCCAGCAGATGTCCAATATGAATCGGGTCAAATGTACCGCCCATAATACCGATTTTCATAGTTTTCTCCCCGCTTGCTTATCCTCTAGGCAGTTCGATTTGCTTGTTATCACGGGATTCCTTGTACAAAATAATCGTGCTCCCGATGAGCTGCACAAGCTCGGAACCTGTTTCCGTAGCCAGCTCTTCCGCAATTTCATGCTTGTCATCCAAACAGTTGTTCAAAATCTGCACCTTCATTAGCTCGCGCTTTTCAATCGCATCGTTAATGTGGCGCATAAGATGCTCGTTCGTACCGTTTTTTCCTACTTGAAAAACCGGGTCCAGATGATGTGCCATCGAGCGCAAATACCTTTTTTGTTTACCTGTTAACATGTATAATTAACTCCTTCATAACCACATATGCCATGCGGCAATTCCATAATTTTAATGTAAAATCCGACTTACGACAGGCTTCTCAGCACCGCCGCTCTCATTTCGTCTACAGCAGGAGCTACGCCCATAAAATACTCAAAAGCCACCGCTCCCTGATACACGAACATGCCCAAGCCTCCATGCACGGTGCAGCCGCGCTGTTCACGGCTTTCGCGTAAAAATCTCGTTTCCAGCGGGTTGTAGATCAAATCACTCACAATGATTCCTTGCGGAATCAGACTCGTTTCCAGTGGAAGCTCATCGGATAGAGGAGACATTCCTACCGAGGTCGTATTGATCAGCACATCCACCGATGCAAGCACGCTCTCCGCTTCATCGTTAGAATAGCCCGTCACAGGGATCGCTTCCGTCGTCCACTCCAATGCCAGTTGCTCTGCCTTATCGCGTGTCCGATTCAGAATAATGACTGATTCGGGCTGTTCCTCCAGTAAAGCATGAATCACACCTCTGGCAGCACCTCCAGCTCCGAGGACTGCAATTTTTGTGCCTTTCAACTTAACCGAAGTCTCTTCTTTGAGCGAGCGTACGTAGCCGATCCCGTCCGTATTGTAACCCTTGAGCCGTCCGTTGTCGTTCACAATCGTGTTAACAGCACCGATGAGTCTGGCCCCTTCATCAATCTCATCCAAATATTTCATAACTTCAACTTTATGAGGAATCGTCACATTGACTCCGCGGAAATGCAGAGCACGAATCCCCTTCATGGCGTCCTCCAGCTGTTCCGGCTTAACATGAAGAGGAACAAAATCCCCCTCTATCCCCGCAGCCTTTAAAGCTACTTTATGCATGAGAGGCGATTTGGAGTGCTTGATCGGATCACCCAATACGCCCAATAATACAAGATCTTGTTCAGTCACTCCAGACTCCCCGCTGCTCATCGTTGTTCTCCCCCATATTGCAAAATATTAGGCTGCACAAATACATGAACGGCGGCAGGAACCTGAATATGTTCCTTGCCGCCCTATCACATGGTTTAACATCCGTTAAATCAACGAAGGCCGTAAAAGGACACGGATTCCCCGAGGAGCATGAACCGCTACCAAAGCCCCGTTCTCACTATTGACCCTGATCCATCCCAAACCAGAGATATAAATATCCGATTGAGATTTACGGGGAACGCGGAACTCATGTCTTGTCCATTCCGGCATCTCTGCCAACTGATCACGTGTCGGCGGTGACAGCAGTTCTCCGGCATGATCTTCGAACAGTTGATCCGCCCGCTCCAGCTTGGTGCGATGAATTTTAAGGCCGCCATTGATGTAGCATGTGAACGATTGGTGTTGCCCCTCTACAAAATCAAACCGTGCCATCCCACCGAAAAACAGCGTTTGTCCGGGATCTAGCTGATAAGCAGCTGGTTTCAGCGGCTTGTCCGGCATAATAGCGCCCAAATCCTGCCGGGACACGATTTCACTGAAACGCCAAGGATACACAATACCCGGTGTATCAATAATATGCTTGCCGTCGTCAAGCGGAATATTCACCATATCCAGCGTCGTTCCCGGGTAACGGGATGTTGTTAACTCCTGCTCCATATCGCTATGATCACGGATCAAGCGGTTAATGAGCGTGGATTTACCAACATTTGTTGCACCGACCACATACACATCCCGATTGCCGCGCAACTCGGATACTACATCCAGCAGACGATCAAAGCCTTGATTTTTTTTGGCCGAGCACAGAACGATATCTGCCGTGCGAAGTCCTTGCTCCTTAGCCTGCTTTTGCACCCAGTTGAGGACCTTGTTCCAGTTCGTTACCTTAGGCAACAAATCCGTCTTGTTCACAGCCAGTACAACCGGATTAGATCCTACGAAACGTTGCAAGCCGGAAATCAGACTGCCTTCAAAGTCGAAAATGTCCACAATGTGGATGACGAGTGCGTCCTTGTCCCCAATTTGGCTGAGCAGTTTCAGGAACTCATCCTGATCCACAGCTACCGAAGACGTTTCATTATAATTTTTAATCCGGAAACAACGCTGACAGATGACAGGCTCGCGTGTAAGCAATTTTTCAGGAATATATCCCGGAAGCTCCGGGCTAGTGGTCTGCATCGTGATACCGCACCCACTACATTTGACGGCAGTTCCGCCGTCAGGTCTTTCAGTCATTCTTCTTTTCCTCCTCAAGCCATAAGCCTTTCTTACGTAACCTTGTGAGCGCAATTCGCTCCAACCGCCGATTAAAGCGGGTCATGATTCCTTCATCATGGATGGATATGGGCAGCACCAGCACCGTGTGCAATCCCAGTCGGTTACCACCCAATACATCCGTCAACATTTGGTCCCCGACCATAATAGTCTCTTCCGGGGTAAGTCCCATCATACGGATGGCTCTGCGGAAGGACGAGTTGGAGGGCTTCCGTGCGGCATGTATAAATTCAATGTCCAAAGGCGTAGCGAACACAGATACACGTGCCATATTATTGTTGGACACGATGACAAGCTTAAAACCCGCCTGTTTGACCTTTTCAAACCAGGCCACCAGTTCGGGAGTCGCATTCGGAGCTTTTGCACCAACCAGCGTATTATCCAGATCCGTAATAATGCCGCGATATCCTTGAGCATGCAATCCTTCAAGATCAATATCAAAGACGGTATTCACCCGCAATTTGGGCATCAGCATTTCAAACAACGTCGGTCACCTCAGTTTCATACGACAAACTATACCATATTAATAGGGGTTAGTAAAAAGCTATCCACAACAAACGGACAGCTTTTTACAGAGCATATGATGAAGATTATAAATCGGCAGCTTTCGAGCCGAGTAAAAACGGTTTAGCCTTCGTCCTTCTAATCCGAAACGGTTTTTCGTTCGCTTCATTCGGTATGCCTTCTGGACTAACCTTTCTTATGCAACAGGGCCGCTTGCTGGCGGACCTTGCGCCAATCCTCGGCAGTTACCGAGGAAGGACTGTAGCGCGCTTGTTCAAACAGCTCCAGCAGTAGATGCAGAATTGGAGCGCGTTCCGGTGATTCAACTGACCATCTGCCGACCGATTCCCTCAGCGTCTCGTGGCTAGTACGGGCAAACCCCTTACTGCGCATGTACCGTAGCCAGCGCTCGGTTTCGACGATCACCTTTTCGTCCGGGGTCAACGGCTTTCCTTTACGCAGACGCAGCAGATAAAAATGAATATCTGCCCGATTACGCCATACGATATAAGCGCCCCACAGTACGATAACAGCCACTGCCGACACTATAATTACCGGATGAATCCTCGTCCCTTCCTCTGGATTGGCCTGCGGCGTCTGTGCAGACTGTTCCGACTCAGGCTGATCCTTCACTTCCGGAGTATCAGGCGTCTTCGAATCCTCCTGTTCCGTAAGCAACGGCATATCAAAGCCTGGTGTAGCTTCTACAGGAACCCATCCGTATTCACCCAGATACACTTCGGCCCAGGAATGTGCATCCGCATTGGTAACGGAGTAGGATGACATATTTTCATTATCATCGCCCGTCGTTGCATCATCCGAAAACGTCTGCTGACCTGGTGCATATCCTTTGACCCAACGCGCCGGAACACCGACGGAACGAGCCATCATAACCAGCGAAGTGGAATAATAATCGCAATAGCCTTCCCTAATCTCGAACAGAAAGGCATCCACAAAATCCTTGCTTTTTTTGCGGGAAAGATCCGGGTTGTTCGTATATGCATAATTTCGCTGTAAATATTGCTGTAGCAGTCCGACCTTTTCATAAGGCGTTTTGGCTGATGATGTTACATTTTGAGCCAAATCACGCACTCGCTTCGGCAGCTCATTAGGGATTTGCAAATAGGCTTCCTGCTTATTCTTTCCATACAGCTCATTAAACGTTTTTGTGCGAAGTTCTTTCTCCGGGATTACAGGCACATGTGACACCAGAGTATACGTTTTGGGATAAGTAGTTCTTCTGGAGGATGAACTCCATAGCAGTTCTGCCTGTTCCGGTTTCCAACGTAATCCGTCTGCCCGCGAGTCTCTGTCCACCGATTGAACACGATGTACCGAATAGGCACCGAACAAAACGGGGTAGCTCTGATCATTTTGCATCGTAATGGTCTGAACGACCTGCTCAGTGGAATGCCGCGTTTCTTGTGTATTTTCCAGCTCTGCCGTCATTGGCACATCATTCAGCGTTTGGTCGTCATTGTCTGCATCACTCCAGCCCGTACCGGAATACGTTCGCTTAGTCTCGCCCCGCCAATAGCTTCGCTGGTTCGTCGTGATGGTCATTACGGGAGAGTAGTCAAAATTAAATCCCCCACCCAGTCGATTATCCTGCCGACTATAGCCCGATGCTGTACTCATCCGCTGATTCATAGCCCCGGCTCCATTGTTAATACCAACGGTAGATGAGCTATTTCGCTGGGTCCAAGCCGTATAAGGATCCGTTAAGGTCGGCTGTATCTCTGGCATATTCACGCCAGCCATAATAATCAAAGCAAAAATGACCGCAATATTCGCTGCAATTTTGTACGGGTAACGGCGAATGTGCTTCCACCCTTGAGGATAGTGCTGTCGAAAATACTGCAAATGCTCAGTCACCAGCCAACCCATACCCGCAAACACCATCCAAGCGACTTCTTCCCATAGCACGGTTGGCGTGAACGAATCAAGCACTGCCAGCGCGGCAATATTAATGCCTACAAACACCAGAATGCGCTGCTTCGTCGTAACGATGAGTGGTAACATCTCAATGACTAGCCAAGCAATCAATGAAAACCAAATATACGGAGACATATTAGATATAAATTGATCCAGACGGTTTGCAAATCCCCCGAAAGGAATAATAATCGAGTAGGACACGAGCGTCCGGTACAAAATAAAAAATAACGTGGCCGCCTTGACGATAAATTCAATCCAAGGCCGAAGCGGCAGCAAGATTTTCACCAGAGCCAGCATCGTAACCGTCGCCAGTACAAGCGTTCTCGTCTCTTCAAGCCACAGGACTGAAGCAAAGGACACCCATTGCATGACAATAATAATAATCCATAAAAATGTAAAAGCCGCAGCCCAGGAGCCCTTCAGCGATTGAAGCCAGTTCTTCATAGCGTCCCTCCCCCCATTCTAGCTGGAAGCTCTTCAAGACTCGGAACATGATAACCCTGAATGCCTCTTGTACGAAGCATGCTCATCCATTCTTGGGCCTGTCCCTCACTTGATTCTTCTCCGATATAAATGTGGCACGGGGTCATCCCCCGTGTATCGGCCCAACGAAGAAGCTCCAACGCCTGATGATCCTTCAACGGACTAATCAGCACAAAATAGCAGCCTTGTGGAAATTGCCGAACACTGCTTTCTACAGCCGTCATAAGACTGCCTTGGGAAGTGGTGTGTATGTCTACCAAATGATGCATCATCCGTTGCCGTTCCATCATCTGCTCACTGGGCTGAAAAACAGTGCCTGTCTCCCCTGCCGTACAAAGACCTACCCCCATCCGCTCCCTTCCACCATATTCCAGCAATGAAGCGATTGAGGATACGGCCAGTTCAAACTGATTGGCATTTACATAATGCTTTGTGTGTATGTCCAGTACTAGCATCGTTTTCGGAACCGTCTCATGCTCAAATTCCTTAGATTTCCAGCTGCCTGTACGTGCGGTCGCATTCCAATGGATACGTGAAAAACGGTCCCCGTATACATAGTCCCGCACTCCGTTAATTTGCGTCGTTTCGCGCCGTGTTCGAGTCTGGACGGTCTGTGGGCCGGACATACGCGAGCGGCGGTCATTTAACTGCCAATAGGGAATGAATACCGTGCGGGGCAGTACCCGAAATTCACCAGGTGCGCTTAATCTGCCTTTATGCTCCAACAGACCGAAGATATCCTCGCTCACACACTCGGTTTCCGCAAAATAATAGCTTCCCCGCTCTAACGCAGGAGTCTGAAAGGCAAGCTGTCCGCTTCCTTTCATGCTGGGGATTACGCTGTCCTCAAACGACCAGGATTCGCCTGTATGACGCTTGAGCACCTCACGAACGATGATATACGGTAACGGCAGAAAGCCGGGAAGGCTCAAGCTCAGCTTTACATGCACCTGATCTCCGGCATGCAGTAGCTCCCCAAACTCTGAGCCTTGCGAAAGCTGCCTTGAACCCTGAACGCGGCGTACCCCGCTCAGCCCGACGATCCATAAATAAATACCCAGCAGCGTAACCATGGACAACAGCATAACTGACGTCTTGCCACCCTGAAACAACAGATATAGCAGACATACCACCCATATAGCCATCAGAAGCCAGATGCGGCCTGACAGCCGAAGGAGCCTGCGCTTCCTTTTAACCATCTTCATTCCTTATGGACGCTCCATTCGCACGGGTACGTTCACCTGCCGAAGGACAGCCTGAAGGACAGACTGGGCGTTGGAGCTGTCGAGACGCACCTCGGGACGAAGCAGCAAACGATGCGCCAGCACATAAGGCGCCAATATTTTCACATCATCAGGAAGCACGTAATCACGATTTTCCAGAAAAGCGTACGCCTTGGTGGCCATTACAAATGCAAGCGCTGCCCGCGGGCTGGCTCCCAGCAGTACCGAAGGATGCTCTCTCGTCGCACGGACGATATCAAGTAAATAGGACGTAACTGCTTCGTCCATATAAATTTCTCTGATTTCCTGCTGGATCGCAGCAATCTGTTCCATATGGGCTACCGCCTCTAGCCGATCTGCCGGCTGACCCTCCTGATGACGAAGCAGCATGTTTCGCTCAGTCTCCATATCGGGATAACCGAGACTGATTTTGAGCATAAAACGATCGAGCTGCGCTTCCGGCAGCATATAAGTCCCTTCAAAATCAATCGGATTTTGCGTAGCACACAGCATAAAAGGATGAGGCAGCATGTGCGTTTCTCCATCCACGGTTACACTGCGCTCCTCCATCACTTCCAGCAAAGCCGATTGGGTTTTCGTCGTGGCCCGGTTAATTTCATCTGCCAGTAAAATATGGGTCATCACGGGACCCGGACGGAAATAAAAGCGCTCATCCCGTGGATGAAATATGGAAACCCCTGTAATATCACTGGGGAGAATATCAGGATTACATTGAACACGGCGGTAATCACCGCGCATGGATTTGGCAAGAGCCTTGATCATTTGCGTTTTTCCCGTACCCGGAACGTCCTCGATCAGAATGTGCCCACCCGCCAGCATAGTCGTTAGCAGTAATTTTATTTCAAAGGATTTACCTAATATGCATGATTCCAGATTAGAACGGATTGCAGATACAATCTGCACAGATTTTTGACGCACGGGCATAGCCTGTAAACCTCCTAGATAGCAACATGTTTCCTATTATTGTACATGAAGGAGGGCATAGAGTACACTTGAGTCCTTTTCCAGATGTTCGAGCCAGCGCTACAGTTTGGCAGCATTTTGTATGCAGACATATAAAAAAGCCCTTCGGTCATTCAGATCCGAAGGGCTGATTTTTTATGCTTGTTCAAAGGTATGTTTTAATCTATAATGTGTTGCTTTTATGTGGTTATCCTTTTGGACGCACGACCAAGGCCGCCAAAAAGGAGAAAATAATCGCCGAGGAAATCCCTGCACTTGTCACACTAAAAATCCCTGTAATGACACCTAGCCATCCATCCTTTTCCAGCTCAGTCAATGCGCCGTGTACTAGTGAATTACCAAAACTTGTAATTGGAATGGTCGCACCCGCTCCTGCAAATTTAATTAGCGGATCATATATGCCCACAGCATCCGCAATCGCACCTGCCACCACCAACGTGCTCATCGTATGTGCCGGGGTCATTTTAATGACATCCA
Source organism: Paenibacillus sp. FSL R10-2782 (assembly GCF_038592985.1). NCBI lineage: Bacteria > Bacillati > Bacillota > Bacilli > Caryophanales > Paenibacillaceae > Paenibacillus > Paenibacillus sp. FSL R10-2782. The sequence continues at coordinate 3,658,988 of NZ_CP151951.1, forward strand.
TCATCAACTGGCCCACGACACAAATGGCACCGCCGACTAAAAAAGCCCATAGATATATCATATTGTTCCTCCCGCTTCGAAAGCTACAGCATGTGCAATGCAGGGAATACTTTCCCCTTGCTGTGCGGACAAAGGAGATAACAACGCTCCGGTCGCCACGACCAGTACCTTCTGAAGTTCTCCCTTTTCGATCCGCTTCAACAGATGTCCATAAGTTACAACAGCCGAGCATCCGCAACCACTGCCGCCTGCAATGACTTGCTTTTGCTTGTTCAGATCGTAAATCAGTAAACCACAATCATTAAATTCGGTCTGATTCATATCAATGCCTTGCTTTTTTAGCAGTTCCTTGGTAATCGGCAACCCTACCGAGGCCAAGTCCCCCGTTACAATGAGGTCATAATAGCCAGGGCCCCGACCCGTATCTCGAAAATGAGATAACAAGGTGTCCGCCGCCGCTGGAGCCATCGCCCCTCCCATGTTAAAAGGGTCTTTAATACCCATATCCATTACACGCCCAATGGTAGCGCAATCCACCACCGTACCTGACTTGGCATGTCCCACAACTACGGCGCCGGAGCCTGTGACGGTATACTGAGCCGTTGGCGGCTTCTGCGATCCATATTCCGTAGGATATCGGAACTGCCTTTCCACCGTACAGTTATGGCTTGTCGTACCCGCCATTACATAATCGCCCGCCTCTGAATCCACAATAAGCGCGGCTAAGGCCAGACTTTCCATCGACGTAGAGCAGGCTCCGAAAACACCCAAATAAGGAATCGCGAGCTTGCGCGCTGAAAAGGAGCTACTGATAATTTGATTCATCAGATCACCACTGATAAAAAACTGTACTTCCTCTTTGTTCAAATTGGCATTGATTAACGCCAGCTCTGTAGAGTGCTCGAACAATCTGCGTTCCGCTTTTTCCCATGTTTTTTCGTTAATTTCGAGATTGTCATAAATATAGTCAAAATCCGTGGACAACGGCCCCTCTCCTTCATCCGGGCCAACAACGGTTGCACTTCCCACGATACGCGGCCTGGATTCAAACTTCCAGGTTTGTCCTCCCTGTCTTCTCATAGGTGGTTGCCTCCCACTCCAAGAATGGCGTAGATGACACCCACAACGAATGCGGCAACAACCCCGAATACGATAACCGACCCTGCCAGCTTGAACATATTCGCGCCTACACCGAGCACCAGCCCCTCAGAACGATGCTCCAGTGCAGCCGAACACATCGAGTTGGCAAAGCCTGTAATCGGTACAGCGGTTCCCGCTCCCGCCCATTGGGCAAACTTGTCGTACACCCCGAAGCAGGTCAATATGACCGCCAGCAGGATCATCATGGATGAGGTCGGCGGTGCCGCCTCCTTGGCCGAAATGTGCATCCCTGCCATGAAGGCTTCCTGAATTGCCTGACCAATCACACAGATGCCGCCTCCAACCAGAAAAGCCCGCACACAGTTGGCAAAAACTTTTCTGGATGGTTCGTGCTTTTTGGAAATACTTTGATAGTCCTTCTCATTTATGGACAGCGGCGGCGTATTGGTACGAAAACCGCTTTGCCCTGATTTAGCTGGCATCATTCACCACCCCTTGTTCGTAAGTACCGCACTTTGCGGTTCGGATTCATGTGTCCTTATCATTATTAGCTTTATGGGGAATTGTTATGTCAGGAAAATGATATCGTGGACATTCCGTACAAATCCATTCATACTGGATGGATGACGACCACTGGTTAATTAATAAGGAGTGAGGTACATCATGGAATCAAAAACATTAGAACTGTTTAAAAACTTAACGGAGTTTCCTTCCATTCCCGGACACGAGCGAGAGCTGCGGGCATGGGTTAAAGAACGGATATCCGGTTATACGGACGAAATCGTGCAAGATCGTTTGGGTAGCCTTTTCGGCGTGCTGCGCGGGGAAGAGAACGGGCCACGTATAATGGTAGCAGGCCATCTGGATGAAGTCGGATTTATCGTTAATGGCATTACGGAAAATGGCATGATTCGTTTTCAGCCGGTTGGAGGCTGGTGGAGTCAGGCCATCATGTCACAGCGTCTTCAGGTACTGACTCCGAATGGTCCGGTGATCGGTGTCGTTGGCTCAGTCTCGCCCCATTTGCTGGATGAATCACAACGCAGCAAGCCTATGGACATCAAGCATATGTATCTGGATATCGGCGTGGACAGCCGTCAGGAGGCGCAAGATCTGGGCATCGTGCCGGGAACAGCCATTGCGCCGATTTGTGATTTTACTCCTCTGGCAAATCCGAAAAAAATCATGGCTAAAGCGTGGGATAACCGCTATGGTGTAGGCTTGGCTATTGAGCTGCTTGAAGCGTTACATAAGGAAAAGGACAAGCTGCCTAATACGCTGTATGCTGGGGCTACCGTTCAGGAGGAAGTAGGACTGCGCGGCGCTCGCACGGCAGCCAACCTGATTCAGCCAGACGTTTTCTTTGCACTAGATTGCAGTGCGGCCAACGATATGGGCGGCGATCCGAACGCTTATGGACATTTGGGTAAAGGCGCGCTGCTGCGGGTTTTTGATCCGGGTATGATTACCCATCGCGGGATTGTGGAATACGTGCAGGATATGGCGGAAACGCACAAGATCAAGTATCAGTATTTCATCTCCACAGGTGGAACAGATGCAGGTCAAGTCCATTTGAGCGGAATTGGAGTGCCATCCACCGTCATTGGCATTTGCGGACGATACATCCACACTTCCTCCTCCATTATTCACACTGACGATTACGATGCAGCCAAAGAGCTGATCATCAAGCTGGTGCAAAACTTGGATCGCACGACGCTAAATACGATAATTGAACGAGCTTAAGGTTTCTCAGAAAATTACAATCTATTAAAAACAGTCAAAACAGGTTATACATGTTTTGACTGTTTTTTTGATTTATTAGAGTTACAACATAGAACGCTTCATATCAAATGCTTATAACGAAGCAAGGCAATGATAACAAGTATAGCCGTCAAGGCAATGCAGATATTCTCTACCTGCTTCCCTTTGCGCGTTCCGGTACTCATCAGCCTAAATCGCAGCTTCCATTTGAACGGTGGCAATGGTTTAATCCCGTTATTCGTCAAGGAATCTGCCAACAAATGCAGCAGATACGCCAAACCGCCAGCCAGCCATATGCTGTCACCGTGCAGACGAGTTGTACCATACAGCAACGCAGCCCATGCGACTGTTCCGTACACCGTATGTGTCAATCCCCGGTGCGGGACAAGCGTACAGATAATCAGCAGGCATCCGGCAATGTAATTCCACGGCGCATATGCTTCCCCATACCAGGCCAAGCCAATCCCAAGCAAAAAAATAATAACCTTTCGCATGGATCGTGAAGGCATAAAGGAAGCGCTGATCATCAGCAAAGCCAGAACAAGATTCCACGGCGGCGGAGCCAGACGGGTGAAAAATACCCAGCCCGCAGCCCCAATCATCAGGAGCTGTACGAGTCTGAGCATTTTGGTAGGCAACGCACGACTCACGAGCATGGAGTTAGGCTCGTCAATATCCGGCAGCAGTGAACCGACTACAGCGGCAGCCACGGCAGCCGGAGTCACTTCGTATCCGTTCAAGGCTAATACCGACAGGGAGGCCCCGGTTCCAATAATCAAATGGGCTCTTCCCATCATGATGCATAACATCCTTTCTTTGCAGCATACAGCAGAGTTCGACATCACTCTATTTGAATCAGCATGATTCGATTGTATACGACAAACAAAAGGAGAACAATAGTTCGCTTATTCTATTTAAAGGATATCGGTCAAAAGTCCTGGTCAAAAATTCGCCTTAGAGTATTTTTTGGAACAAAGCGATAACTTCCTCTTTGGTTGGCTGAAACGGATTACCGGGCGCACACGCATCCTTCATGGCATTGTCGGCTAACAGATTCAGGTCCGGGTCCGTTACTCCCAGCTCAGACAAGCGTTTTGGGATTCCGACCTCCTGCGCCAGCCCACGGATGGCATCCACGACAAATTCAGCACACTCCTCATCCGTTCGCCCTCTGACCGAGAATCCAATCGCTTGAGCGATAGGTCTGAATTTACGAGGAACATGCTTCGCATTGGCCTCCTGTACATAGGGCAGCAGCATCGCATTACACACCCCATGAGGAAGATCATACACACCTCCAAGCTGATGAGCCATCGCATGCACATATCCCAACCCCGCATTGTTGAAGGCCAGCCCTCCCAGAAAAACAGCATACACAAGCTTTTCCCGAGCCTCAATATTTTGACCGTTCTCCACAGCATCAGGCAAATAACGGAATATCAGTTCGACAGCAGCCAGGGCAGTGGCATCGGTGACTGGATAAGCTCCCGGGGTAACCAGCGCCTCAATCGCATGAGTAAGCGCATCCATACCTGTCGCAGCAGTTAATTCGGCTGGCTTACCCACCATTAATTCGGGGTCATTTACAGAGATGGAAGCCAGGCTGTTTTTATCAACCATGACCATTTTGACCTTACGCTTCTCATCCGTAATGACATAGTTAATGGTGACCTCGCTGGAGGTGCCCGCCGTTGTATTCACTGCCACAATAGGAACGGACGGTCGTTTGGATTTGTGAACGCCTTCATATTCTGAAATATGTCCTCCATTGGTGACAATGATGCCAATGGCTTTGGCCGCATCCTGAGGCGACCCACCACCTACCGAGACGAGAACATCACATCCGTTATCCTGAAACACCTTGACTCCTTCGTGAACATTGTTACAGGTAGGGTTAGGTTGCACACCATCATATACAATATATGGAACTCCATGCTGCTCCAAAACAGCAATAACCCGGTCGGTGATCCCATTTCGACGCAGCCATTTATCCGTCACGATAAGCGCTTTCATAAATCCTCTCTCTTGCAACATCGGTCCCAGATCTCTAAGACATCCAATCCCCATCAAGTTCACTGGCGGTACATAAAAGATATTTCTCCCCATTCGTAAACCCCTCCTCTGTGTTAATCGTTCTCCAGTCATCTCTGCTATCTATTATCATGCATCTTCCTGATTCTACCATCAGATTGAGCAGACATCTGCGAAAAAAAGCACAGTTCTGCAATTCCCATAAAAACACGCAATAAGGCCTAGAAGCATGTTGACAAACTTATGCATTATTTTCTTTTTGCCTCAAAAGCCTATTGTACTATTTGAAATATTATGTAATATAGTGTTTATATTTACTATATGAATCTATTAAATGAACAAGGAGGAAATAATTATGCAAAAAAGCTCTGCGATTCGCAAGTTCAAAACGGTTGGTCTGGCATCATTGCTAAGTCTTGTTTTGTTCGCTCTCCCCGCTTCTGCTGCTTGGAATGATACATACACAGGTTATGCCACCTATACCGGATCTGGCTACTCAGGAGGAGCATTGCTGCTTGATCCAATCCCTTCCGATGCAAAAATTACGGCTCTTAACCGCACACAACTGAATTATAGCGGAATCAAAGCCGCATTGGCAGGAGCATATCTGGAAGTCCAAGGCCCCAAAGGGAAAACAACCGTCTATGTAACCGATCTTTATCCTGAAGGTCCAAGTGGCGCGCTCGACCTGTCCCCAAATGCTTTTAGCCAAGTTGGCAACCCAATTGATGGAAAAATCAATATCTCATGGAAAGTCGTCAAAGCCCCAGTTACTGGAAACGTCTCCTACCGCATTAAAGAAGGCAGCAGCCGGTGGTGGGCAGCTATTCAGGTACGCAATCATAAATATCCTGTCTTAAAACTGGAAGTCCAACAGAATGGACAGTGGACCAATCTCGAAAAACAGGACTACAACCACTTTCTGGGTACTAACTTAGGGAACCAGCCTCTTAAAATCCGGATTACAGACATTCGCGGTGTGGTGCTGAACGATACCCTCCCGGCTCTAGCAGAAAATGGAACGGGCGATGCCTATATTGTTAAAGGTAATGTGCAATTCCCTGACTGATTGCAGGTATCTTCTCACAGCTTGAGTCCTGTCAGGCACAAATAGGTGCTTCCTACCTATGTGCTGTCCAACTTGAGACAGGCTTTATGTAATCCCCAGGCTGGGAACCGACGCAAGCGATTTTGCGTATCGGGTTCCTGGCCTTTTTACGAAAAAGTCATTATTTTTCATAAAAAATTAGTTTGTTCACTGTCCTGTTCACAGGAAGGCACGTATAATGAATACATATTAGGGTGTATTTTGGCTATATGCACATAGACAGGAGACCTGCCCACATGAGCAATTTCAAAAAGCATCACAAGCTTCACAGCAAATTGATGATCAGTATCACGTTATGTATTACGCTGACGTTGCTGGTATCTACCACAGTGTATTATTTTTATTATATTCGGGTGGAGAAGGAGCAAGCATTCGAAGCCAATCATAGCAGCCTGGCACTGAGAAGCAGAGAGGTCATTAACATGACATCTATCGCCCAATCGTTGGCCTTCCAAATGTACCGCAGCAGCACTCTGACCAAGTTGTTGTATTATCCCAAACCCAATGTATATGATGTAACCGCTGCCATGTCTGAGCTGAACAATTATCTCAATTCTATGCCGTACATTGAATCCATCTATGTGTATAATCCGAAAAGCGACACCTTCTATATTGCATCCTCACGGGGGCAAAACGGGTTATATAGCAAAAGTGAACTGGCTGACACGGATATTATACGCGTGCTGGATCATTATCAGGATTATAAGCCATTTACACCTATTCCACGCACCTATCCGCTGCTGTCTGCGTCAGACTCCATGGCCGGAGCAGAGCAAGACAGCACAGAAATTGCCGCCTATACGTATTTATGCTACGACGCAATCAACTCGAACGAAGCGATGAATTCGGCTGTGATCGTCAATGTATCTGCGACTTGGATGAACAAGGAAATGGCGACGAATCCGAACTCAGGTGGAACAGCTTATATTTTGGACGATCAAGGCAGACTTTTATCCGGCGCGACACTGGCAGACGAAGCATTGAACGAAAAAGAACAGCTGTGGCTGCACACCCGAGTCAAAAAGCAGGAAACAGGATATTTTGTAGAAGATTTTCACAGTAAAAGATCACTCATTTCCTATACCTCCCAAGACGGATTGGGTTGGCAGTATATTAGTGTCACCCCGTATGAAAGCGTTGTCAAAATGGCGAGTGTTATCCGTAATGCCATGCTGCTGATTGCCGCCATCATTGCATTAGCAGGGTTCGTGGCTTCCTGGCTGCTGTCCAGAATGCTGTATACCCCCATTGGACAGATCGTTGTCCATATGAATTCATTAGAATCAGAGAAACGAAACAGCATGTATACGATCCGGCAAAACATTTTACAGAATATTATTCGGGGGGTTCAATTGCTTCCTGCCGGCGAGGAGCCGGAGCGGCTGCGTGAGCTTGGAATCACCTTCCAGTTCGACAAAGACTATCGGCTGGTGCTGCTGCGTATAGATGAATATGCCCGGTGGCAAAGCGAACGCGGTCCGGACCTGCTGCCCTATAAGTTTGCCATGATGAATATTGCTTCTGAAATATGCGGGCAGACGTACCAGGTGGAAGCCGTGGATATCGACGAAGACAGTGTCCTGTTGCTGCTCAACATTCTTGATCCTGCGGAGTATACGGATACCGTGCTGCTGGAAACCTTATTGCGCCAGATACGTGAAGCTTGCTTTGAATACTTGAAGTTAAGTGTATCTCTGACCTATAGTGCCATCGCAAGCCAGCCAGAACGGCTGCATCTGTTGTACCGTCAGGTACAGGAAGCGTCCATGCACCGATTTTTTCAAGGGTACGGCTGTATTATTGATGCGCAGAACACAATGAACTCAAATACTCAAAATGCCTACGTATATCCGTCGGATAAAGAGAAAAAATTGCTCGACGCGCTGTTATCTGGTCATACGGAGGAAGCTCATGGCATGTTCAAGGACTTGCTGATGCACATGGAAAAATATTCATTTTCCGTCGGACAGGCGGCTATATCCCGGCTGATGATGAGTGTGAATCATGCCATTCAGCATATGAGTGAGCGTAATGGATTTGCTGCCGGATCTATCCCTGAATTGCCATCCGCAGATCAGTTGGAGACGGCCCCGGAGCTTATCGAACAATATCAATTGGTCTTTGATCATGTCCGCTCCAACCTATCGGAAAAACGAAACACGAAACAAGAGCGGCTAGTACGGCAAATTAATGAGCGAATAGAGCAAGCCTATGCTGATCCGGATTTTTGCCTCAACCAGATCGCTGAAGAGCTGGATATGTCACCGATCTATGTCAGCAGACTATACAAGCAACAAACCATGTCTACCATCGTAGACGTCATTCAACAGCTACGCATTCGCAAAGCCTGCGAGCTGCTGGAGCAAACCGACTGGTCTGTAGCTGACGTGGCAGAACAAACCGGATTTGCGAGCAGCTCTTATTTTCACCGCATGTTCAAGCGTAGCATGGGCGTGACGCCTACAGATTTTCGTCGTTCCAAAACGAACGCGCAATAAGCAGGGCTATAGTCAGATGTCTTATGCGATTGCTCCGAGAACGGAACGTTGATGCCACAAAAAATAGACTGACACTAAAAAAGCAAGCCTCCAACTTCCTGGAGACCTGCTTTTATTTTTATCCCAACTGTTAAAATCTCTTTGCCTTGCTCAATTACTTAATACCTTTCTCCTTCACGTAGGTTTCCCATTGCTTGGTATATTCCGTCTGGATTTTCTCCAGGCCAGCCTGATTTGCTTTTTGCAAGAAGGTCTGCAAGCCTTGATCCACATTATCAATCAGTCCAGCTTGGAGCGGATAAAGATATTGCTTCTCAACCTGCTCCAAAGCCGCCTTTTCAGCCTGATAGGTTGTATAATCCTCGGCAAAGCCAGTGAACAGGTCAGGCTTCTGAATTTTATCCAGATCAGCAAAAATCTGCTTCACACGGTCAAAGCTTGAATCAAACAGCATGTATTCCGGGTTACGCCAAGCCCAACCGTTCATGCCTTCCCGTGGAAAACCGTTCGTGCTGGACGTACCTACCATTTGATAGTACCCGTCTTTGACTTCATAGTTTTTGCCTTCAATCCCGTATTGAGTGAGCAGATTATAACGTTTGTCCGTCACAAGCTTTTCATAAAAGGCCAGTGCCCGCGCAGGGTTAGGGCTACTTTTTGGAATCGCAAAGCCGTTATGAATCGGATGAACCGGAGTCGCATAACCCGTCGTCAGCGGGAAAGGATAGTAATCCAGCTTCCAATCAGGGTGAGCAGATTTGATCTTAATGACCATATCATTAAACCGGTTTGGATTGTCACCAAAAATACTCGCTGCTTTACCCGAAGTCACCTGATCCTGTAGCGTATCCTTTACATTCAGTACATTTTTAGGGATGAATCCTTTATCGGCCCAGCGTTTGTAAGTGTTCAGCTCTTCTTTTTGCTCATCTGACCCCCAATACTTGTAAACCTCTGTCGGCTTCTCATATTTAATGCCGATGCCATAAGGCAAAGCCCCTACACTCTTGGTTACCAATTCGGAATAGCGATCATGCAGGTTTCCTTTAATATCACTATTCAGCGAGATCGGTTTCATATTAGGCTCATGCTGACGGATACCTTCCATGTAAGCCTCGTAGCTCTTTATATCCGTAGGTTTAGGCAGATTATATTTCTCACGCAAATCCTCACGCCACACAAAACCGTCGGTCACATATTCTTTAAACGTGCTAGGAACGGTATAAATTTTGCCCCCGATTTTAACGCTATCCCACATACTTTGAGGCACAAATTTTTGCAGGGCAGGCGCAGCCTTCGGCAGCAGATCGTCAAGCGGCAGGAATGCGCCTTTCTTGGCGTAGGCCTGATACTGCGTCCAATCTGCAGTGAAGATCAGGTCAATCGGCTGGCCTGAAGAGAGCAGCAGCTTATACTTCTGATCCCAGTCCGTCCACGTCGTGTAGTTGAATTTGACGGTGGCATTCAGATCTTTTTCCGCCAATTTATTAATCTCTGCTTCAATGGCGGGCATATCCTTCGGAGCATCACCCAGCATATAAAATTGTAGCTGTACCTTCTGGGATTTGTCATCCGTTCCATCTGCTTTTTGTGCACTGCTTCCGCCACCGCCTCCACACCCGGCTAATAGCCCCATGATGACCATAACTGCAATCAGGATGGACATGCGTTGCTTTCTTTTCTTTGTAAATGTCATGTGAATCCTCCTTTTGAAGTGGTTGCTGGTTTAAAGCCATCTATCTTTTAAAAGCCTGGAGAGTGGACGAAAATCATTCGCTTGTACTCAGCCGCGCCTTTAAAATTTGTAGGAAACAAACATTACTGCCTTTAAATAAAACGCTTACAAAAAATGCTTTCAGAATGGCACAACGTCAGCACGCCATGCCATCTTAGCTGATGATCGTCTGCTTTAGCCTTTAACAGCACCAATGGTCAAGCCCTTGACGAAATAACGCTGAATGAACGGGTACAGCAGTAAAATCGGCCCGGTGACCACGATCGCCATTGCCATTTTGGTCGATTCGGTCGGCATATCGTTGGAGAGCGAAACGCCAGTACCTGCCCCCATTTGCGCGATAAATTGCATCGAGTTGATTACATTATACAGATAATATTGCAGCTGGTATTTATGTGGATCATTAATAAAGAGTGAGGACGAGAACCAGTCATTCCAGTATGCCAAGGCCAGAAACAAGCCTACGGTGGCAATGCCCGGGGTAGACAAAGGCAGCACAATCCGATAGTAGATTTTAAAATCACCCGCACCGTCAATTTTAGCAGACTCAAACAGCTCTTCCGGCATGGACGAACGAATGAAGTTTTTCATCAAAATGATCAGAAAAGGAGTCATCAGCCCCGGGAAAATAAGCACCGTATACGTATCGAGCAGTCCTAAATACTTCGTCAGCATAATGTACCAGGGTACCAAGCCGCCCCCGAACAACGTTGTAAAGTAAATATAGAACGAAAACGCGTTCCGGTATTTAAAATCTTTACGCGCCAGCACATATCCCGCCATCGTCATTAGGAACAGGCCCAACGTCGTACCTACTACAGTTGTAAAAATGGTCACCCCGTACGCTCTCAGCACCTCCTCAGGAAAGGTGAACACCGTCCGGTATCCTTCCAGCGAAAATTCCTGTGGAATAAAATGATATCCATCTCTGATAATCGACTCGTTACTGGTCAATGATGCCGAAATAATAAGTAGAAATGGTAGCAAACAAGCAATAGAAGCAATAATGATTATCGCATAAGAGAGAATTTGAAAAATTCGGGTGTATACATCCTCTTTGATCGCCATCCGTTTGGGTCCTCCTTTCTAGAACAGAGCATATTCGTCGTTCAGCTTGCGGATAATATAGTTCACAGTCATGATCAGTATAAAGCCGAACAAAGACTGGTACACGCCTGCCGCCGAAGCCATACCGACATCAAAGGTTACTTTCAGTGAACGGTACACATACGTGTCCAAAATATCCGTCGTATTGTACAGCACCCCATTGTTGCCGATTAATTGATAGAAGAGATCGAACTGTCCCTTCATAATACTGCCGAGCGCGAACAGCAGCAGCACGACGAACGTCGATTTGAGCATTGGCACGGTAATGTACCAGATCCGTTGAAAAATGTTGGCCCCGTCCATTTTCGCCGCCTCATAATACTCGTCGCTAATGCCTGTAATGGCCGCCAGATAAATCACCATACTGTAGCCGAGGTTTTTCCACAGGTAGAACAGGATAATCAGGAAAATCCATACCCACGGTTGGTTGTATACATCCACACGTTCACCGCCGATTTGCACTAGCAGCGTATTCAGAAAGCCGTTATCATAATTAAATATGTTATACACGATAACGCTTAGAATAACGAAAGAAACAAAATAAGGCAGGAACATCACAGATTGAGCGATCTTTTTAAAGTAACGCCCCCGCAGCTCGTTCAGCAAAATAGCAAGAACAATCGCTATCACATTGCCAAATAAAATAAATGCTGCGTTGTATCCGACCGTATTCAGGGTCAGCTTGGTCAACGTGCCGGATTGCCATAGAAATTGAAAATTCTGTAGTCCGACAAACTTGGCATCGAACAAGCTGGTATTGAAGTCAAACTGGGTAAATGCATAATAGATCCCCACCATAGGAATGTAAGAATTAATGAAGAAAAAGATCAGGGTCGGCAGCAGCATTAAAAATAATATCCGATTACGGATCAATTCATAGAAAAATCCGTTTTTCCTGCCGCTCGCCAGCCTCCTCCCGTTCAGGCGGGAATCTGTCGTGAGCATAGCGGAACTCTTAGGCACAGGCTGATTCAATGTGAGTCACTCCCCCTCTGTATACGTTACCAACAGCATGTTTTGCAGTCCGCCGTCGTATGACCTTATTTTATGTAAGCGCATTCAAAATGAAAAGTGAAGCCTTGCGTACTTCATGAACAAAGGAGTGTCCTAAGGAGTGAACAATTCGGATATTTGTGAAGTATTGTGTGATATAAGGCGCCTGATAGGCACCCAAGCCCCGCTTACAAAGCATAATTAAACGTTTGGGGTTGCCCTTCACTATCATGTAGCTCGAAGCACAGTTCACCGTCATTTTTGTTCTGACCGATAAACTTGATGCCATCTTCCCTGATCCTGTCAGTTGCTCAGGAGCTAATTGAAGCAACTCATACACCAAAAACGACTGATGGGCTTTAAGATTAAATAACATTAAAAAGCCCTCATCATTCGATCTGGCAAGAATAAATTCCTCGCCCATGCCTTCCACCGCAAAACTGTCCTTCAAACGACCAGAAAGCTTCCCCATATTCCATGTTTCTTTTACAGAGCCATTAGCGTCAATCAGACGAACGGTCTGTCCATCGTTCATGACTGCTTTACCATTATAAAGCTTGATATTGTTGGCATTAAAATTCCAATAATGAGCCTTTGCCTGACGAAGTACCTTTCCTTTCTGGACGAACAGCGTATAAAAATCGTCATTAACCATGGGCTCCCCATACGCTTGCCATACCGTAACCAAATCTGCATCCTCCGTAACCTTGGTCGAAATGATTTTCGTCATGCCAAAATAATCTTCTTTCAATTTGATATTTGTTGGACTGAGCGCGCGGATACGGCCGCCATCCTCTTTACGGTACAATACTCCGCTGCTTGCATCCAGCAAATAGCCTTTACTTTCCCCCGATTCCCCAACCAACTGAGGATAGCTTATTGCCATTCGTTCGTTTTTCTTCCATTCCAGCTTGCCTCCGACCACATCACTGATAAATGCCAAAGGGACATACAGCGTTCCGCGAATGTTACTGGCTGAAACGGTGTAAATAACCTTCTTGTTATGTACAAAGCCTATAAATGAATGGCTCTCCTTTGGGAAATGACATTATATTTCCGTTAAAATAAACACGGATACTTGCAGTCTCCTGTCCTTGCTTCACGGGTGCAGCACCCCCGGTCCGTTCCATTCTTCCTAAAAATTCGCTGTACAGGTGTTAAAATCCTCTAAAAAGGACCCTGCTACCTGCGCAGAGTCCTTACTTGTACCATACCTATTTTCAAGCTTGCTGTACTACTCTCGCTCTGCGATTCACCAAATAAATGCTAAGCCCGATTAATACCAGACCGATCAGCAAGAAAGCCGTAATCGCTTCGCGCAGCAGCAAGGAGCTGACAAACACCGAGATAACAGGCACCAAAAACGTATAAGACGCGACTTTGCTCGCATCCCCCGAGTTAACCAGTGTGAAATACAGCAGCCAAGACAGCGAAATACCCAACACGATGCCGAATACCAGCCCTGACACATAAGGAAAATTCCATACGATGTCTGACCAGCTTTCCGTCACTGTTCCGGCTCCCGTCAACACGATGCCTCCCAGCGTACATTGAAATGCGACCAGCCACAGCGAATCCACGCGCTGGTTTACCTTTTTCACGTAGACGGTGCCCAATGCCCAACTCACGGCTGTAATAATAGCGATAACTACACCTGCCACAGCCACATGCCCCGAAAATCCTCCGACACTTACAGCCGCCACACCCAGAAATCCGATGACCAATCCAGTCACCTTAAGCCCGGACATCGCTTCACCCAGCCACATCCATGCAAAAATGCCGACCAAAACTGGCTGGAGATATACCAGAACAGAAAACAGGCCGGATGGTACGTACATCAGCCCTACCGTTTGCAGACCATAAAACAGTACCACGTTAAAAACACTCGAAATTGCATAGACCCGCCAGTTCTCTTTCCAACGGATACGTTTCCATCTCGGCAGTAAAATCGCTCCTAACAGCAGACCTCCCAGCAACGTGCGCAACCCTGCAAACAAAAGTGGAGGCGTAAACTGCAACGCTACTTTATAAATGGGCCAAGATATGCCCCACAATACAACCAACAGCGCGATCATCATGATCCGCTTGGCTGTCGTTAACTCTCCCATGCTGCTTTCGCTCCTCTATAAAAAAAATGACTAGACCTTATATTTTACGCCTATAGGACAACTTTATCAAACAAAAAATATGCATGGGAAAGCACAACTCCAGACAGAGGAATCCTGTCATTTGCCTATGTTACAATATACCAAACCAAAAAGAAAAATAGAGATTAAAGGATAGGAGGATGTCTGCACTTGATTTATATCATCAAATTTTTATACAGCTTCGTGCTGCCTCCCGGTTTGTTTATCCTCGTGATGGCAGGGCTTGTAATCTGGCTGTGGAAGCGTGCGCGTAAACCTGCTGTCATTCTACTCGTTGTCACACTGCTGCTGTATGGTTCCTCTACCAATTGGGCCGGAGATTTGCTAATCAGCAGTCTGGAAAAGCAGTATCCGCAGCCTCGTACCGTTCAAGGCGATGTCATCGTCGTGCTTGGCGGCGGAGCTACAGAGGGAACACCCGACATCAACGGACAGGGTAATCTGCTTGGGTCAGCGGCCAATCGCCTGCTCACTGCGGCACGGTTACATGAAGCAACGGGCTTACCTATTCTGTTTTCCGGTGGACAGGTATTTGGCGACAGTGGCAACGAAGCGAATATTGCCCAAAGACAGCTTCTGGAACTCGGTATTCCCGCAAAAGATATTCTGATCGAAAACCGTTCCCTGAACACGCAGCAAAATGCCGTGTATACGTCCCAAATTTTGAAGCAGCATCAGCTCACCAAACCCATTTTGGTGACCTCTGCCTTCCATATGCCACGTGCGGCGGTGGAATTTCAGCGTGCAGGCATGCAGGCTGTACCTTATCCGACGGACTATCTGGCAAGTGAACATCCTTCACTATATGCCGCCAAGCTCTCCCCGTCTGCCGGAGCCATGGCTACTACTGGAACTGCCCTCAAGGAATATCTGGGGCTCCTTGCTTTGAAGCTTAAATAATGTGACGTATATCTAGCGTGTAGACCTTCATCACAAACAAGCGCCTTGGCAGCTCGCAGATGTAAACCTGTAAGCTGCCAAGGCGCTTGATTTTACCATGAGTCTTTCTTTCATGAGTATCGTAAGAGTTCAAAGTCCGTATTTTATCCCGACTCGCATGTCTTCCAACCCACTACATATCCCCGTGCAAGAAAATTTCCGACAATTGTTCCTCCGAAATCACCTTAAAGCCTTCCTTTTTCAACAAAGCCGAGGTTACGCCGTTACCTGCTATTTTCCGGTTTTCAAATGACCCGTTATAGATGGCGGCTGATCCGCAAGACGGACTGTTTTCTTTTAAAATAATGAGCGTAGCGTTAATCTCTTTAGCTATGTTCAGAGCTTCGTATGCACCTTTAATGTACATCTCACTGACATCGTTGCCCGAGGACTCAACCACCTTGGCTGTACCGTTCAGTACATCTTCCCCCGTCCCGCCCACAATTTCAGCAGGCGGTCTCGGCGTCATAAAGCCTCCCAACAGCTCAGGACAGATGGCCACAACCTTCTTTTCCTCAACCAACTTCTGAATATGTACGTCCAAGCTATCCGTCCCGTTATACCGGACCTTCATCCCTGCCAAACACGAACTTACCAAAATCATCTGCTTCCACCTCATATCATTGCTTTTCACAACTTAAGTGAATCAATGTCATAATACCCTCAGTAGCTTTAATAAAGAGTACATATAGATCAAAATGGTTTGATTTGTCTATATGAAGTATACATTTCGTTGGCTTAATCATTTATGAACTGGATTCAAGTAGTTTAAGTATAATCAAATTTTCTCATATAGTCATCGTACGAAAAATAAAACTTCCTTCTTCCATATCAATAATGTCGCTTCTTCTACCGTATGACATAAAAAATGAAGAAAGCGAGGCCGTCCCGTAAATAGGGATAACCTCACTCGATTTAAGATTGCCAAAACTGTTCTTTCTGTACCAACATAATGAACGTCTAATTTCTAGACCTCACTAATTCACTATAAATTTAACCCGCGTTCCATCCGGATAATCTTCCACTTGATGACTTACCCATGATCCTGCGCCACGATTATCACTAGGGCTTATATAACGAATGTCTGCCCCTGCCCCTCCCTCTGCACACATCGCCATCGGCCACTCGTCACGGTCATATCCTTTTTTGGTCGGATATCCCTTTAAGGACTCTCTGCGATTTTCCTCGGCCCCGTCTCGGTCAATCGTACAAACCGAAGAATGCCCGGTTGCAATTGCATCCTTAATATGCGCCCCGGTTTCCGGATAGCGAGAGGTTGGGAAGTTCAAGGTATACTCTGCTGCTGCCCTCTGCATGTTCACTACAGGTTCTGCATAAGCACTTTGCATGGATAAAATGGCAGCCAGCAAAAAAACAATAAGCCCTCTTATCATTGCACACCTCCATATTCTGTTATTTGTCTATAGAATACGATTTGAAATGTAGAGGTGTGTTAAATAAATTACAGCCCTAAATTGTTGCAAAACAGTTTTCGGAGTACAGGCACGGATGGGCACCTGCCCACATACAATAAACAGATCACAAGCCCGGTAAGTACCGTAGGCCGGCAAGTTCGCAACTACCTCAGGAGGTGTCACCCGTGCCCGGACTATTTAGCGCTATCGCTCTGTTCATCAAGGAATTGACGCTACTCGTCTCTTATGTGAAAAACAACGCCTTTCCGCAGCCATTGACTGAGAAAGAGGAAGCCCGACACCTAAAGCTGTTTGCCGAAGGCAATGCGCAATCCCGCAACACACTAATTGAGCATAATCTGCGGCTGGTGGCTCATATTGTGAAAAAGTTTGATAACACCGGTGAAGATTTGGAGGACCTCATATCCATCGGCACCATCGGACTGATCAAAGCCATTGAAAGCTTTCAGACCGGGAAAGGCACCAAATTAGCAACGTTTGCGGCCCGGTGTATTGAAAACGAAATTTTAATGCATCTTCGCTCATTGAAAAAAACACGTAAAGACGTATCTCTCCATGATCCTATTGGGACAGACAAAGAGGGCAACGAAATTACTTTAATTGATATCCTCGGCACCGAGGCGGACGATATTGTGGATAAGGTACAGCTCAAAATAGAGAAGAGTAAAATCTATCGCAACCTGGATATTTTGGATGAGCGTGAAAAAGAAGTGGTTATTGGTCGATTTGGCCTGGAAGCCGGAGGAGAAGAACGTACACAGCGGGAAATTGCCAGAGAGTTGGGGATTTCTCGTTCGTATGTATCCCGCATTGAGAAGCGTGCGTTAATGAAGCTGTACCATGAATTTTACAAGCAGAAGGGGTAATGAGCTCCGCTTCAATAATAACTATTTTGATATGTATTTTCATTTTAAACGCCAATAAAAGCCTGTAGTGGTTTTCTACACTACAGGCTAAAAATGCTTGATATTATTGGGTATTTTTACTTCGTCAGGACAAGCTCCTCCATTAGTTGGCTCTCTGAAATTGAATTTATTTTCCTACATACTCATCTAAAAAGCGATCTACTCTTTTGAAATATTCAGTGGGGTAATGGTTGATGGCATCGATGTGCTCCGTATTTTGCGGGTACCATACTTCTGCTTTTGGGTTATCTTTTAAGGACTCGTAAATAATTTCTGTATTTTTATAACTAATTTGCTGATCTCCAGTACCATGAATGAGCATAACTGGCTTGTCTTGCATCTTTTTTACCGCATCCATAGGAGATATGGAATCAAGATCAACCTTAAAGGCCCAATTTGCCATCCATGTCGATGTATAACTGAATGGAAACGCTGGTAAACCTGAAAAGAAGGGCAAACCCTCTCTCAGAAATAGACCAGCATTACGAAAAGGACTATCCGCAATTACGGCTTTAATGTCATCACTTTCACTTGCGGCTAGCAAAGAAGTAGCAGCACCCATTGAAAAGCCGATAACTCCAATGTTATCACCCGTATGTTCTCTGGATTTTAAATAGCTTACAGCTCCTAGCAAATCGTATTTTTCATTGAGGCCCAATGTAATCAAATCACCATCGGATTTACCTTGCGAGCTGAGGTCAAATGCCAATACATTGTAGCCCTTCGGAACGAAATGCTCTACTAACTTTGGGGTCCGCCCTTTGACTAAACGATTGCTCGTATATCCATGGACGACAATAATCGTCTTATTACTTGCTTTACCAGAAAGACCACTTGCAGGGAAGAAGGAACCTCTAATCGTATTATCATTTTTCAAACTCTTGAACTCGACCTCTTCGTAAGGAGTTTTATTGATATTCAATTCGTAGCTGACATTAGTGTCTCTAGGATGGTGCAACAAGGTGTCTACTACTTTATAAGATATAAAAAATACAAGAGCCATCACAAGCAAAAGCACGATCCCTAGGCTCCATAAAATTTTCTTCCGTTTTTTCACACGAACGTTAAATGTCAGATCAGGTTGTAATGATGTTTGACTCATTCAGACTCCTCCAGTTTTTCTTTAGGTTGTATGGGTGCGAACAAATAAAAGGCATGCCTCTTCAGATTTTCCCACTCGGGATGATGAATAATACTTTCTCCAAGAGTTAAGCCCACTCCATTAAAGAAAGAGATATAGGCACGAGAGATCATTGCTGGAGAAAAGCTTTTGTTGAATTCGCCCATTAACTGTCCCTTGGCATAGACGCATTCGATCGCATCTGTCATTACCTTTGTACTTTCAAGGACCTTCTGTGTAAGTTCAGGGAATCTTATTCGTTGTCCTAAGACAGATTGAACAAGCCGCAATTCATTTGTATATAAGTAGATATGGTTGAATTGTTCTGCCACCATGTTCTTAATCAATACGCCCGGCGTCCCCTCTTGTTGTAGACAAGCAAGCGATTTCGCCTGAATATCAGCAAGCGGCTCAAGGACAGCTGCGTAGTATAAAGCTTCTTTGCTAGGGAAATATTGAAAAATGGTTCCAGGAGTCACCCCCACACTCTGCGCAATAATAGCCGTTGTGGTATTCGAATAGCCACTTTCTGCGAACAGGATAACAGCTTCTTCTAGGATACGTTTACGCCGCTCCAGTCTTTTTTCTTCATTGATGGGTCTTGCCAAATGTATTCCCCTCTCTTTAAGCTAAACTTTCGTTAATTAATTAAATGATCAGTTATTTAATTAATAATATATCTTAAATTACGACTTATAGCAAGAGTGAATTTACTTACGAGCAGGATGAACCTCAACATATAAAAACAAGCCGGAGTGCTGCCCAACATGCGCCTCCGGCTTGTTTTTATCAGGTTATTTTGGATGAGTACATGTTCCGCCTTCCTTAACGGTGAAGATTTGGAGGACCTCATATCCTTCGTTACCATCGGGGATTACGCGTTCGTATGTGTCTCGCATTGAAAAGCGTGCGTTTAAGCACAAATATATGAACTGCATTAGGGTCCCAATAGGGGCCTTTTTCGTAATTATATCGCTTAAACTCTATCATAAAACCATGTAAACAATTGTTCCTTTTTAATGTTAGGAATACGCGGGGGTTGCTTATATTGTATGTGTCGTCATCAACAGCATTCTAGCAATAACTGTATATACAGCCTTGCGCTCATTTGCGAATTGAGGCAATCCAGTGCTTTATCTAACCCGGGTTTACTTCCGTCCATTTGAAGCTATGTAGACGACAATCTCTACCTGTTGAAGAGTATTGGTGTGTTTTTTCTGACAGTCGCAATATGTATTTTAGTATAAGGGAATACATTTATTGAGAGATTCATATCAATATACAATAATAATTTCAACAATGAATCCATTTCATAAATGATTAAGCCAACGAAATGCATACTACATATAGACAAACTAAACCATTTTGATCTATATGTACTCTTTATTAAAGCTACTGAGGGGTATTATGATATTGATTCCAATATTAAATAATTTAACTAATGGGGGAAATGCAACATGACAAAATTTAGTCAGAATCCAAACGATTATTCTTTTTCAATTGATCCTGTCGTTATAGCAGAAGAAAATGTTTCAACTAATGGTGATTCCAAAAATACTTTTCCAAAAAATATTTTAGTTGATAATAATCTTTCTTGGGAAAGCAGCTTGAGCGGTAGAGGTGGAGAAATTGTATTCAAATTAGATGAAGGCAAAACGATTAATGATATCCTCTTGGCTCAGCCAACCTTTAAAGCTTTTATCCTAACGTTTTCTCTTCATGGTTCTAACGACGGAGAAAACTGGTTTAGATTAGGTGCAGTAGAAGCAGTGCCAACTACTGCAAAAACGACTTATCAATTTAACAATGAGATTCCTTTTCAATATTATAAAATAACTGTACTTTCATCTGGCCTGAATAATACAACAACCTATTATGGTGTACGATATATTCAGTTAAGAACCGCTTCAATCAATGGCGTTCCAGCCTACAGAAATTCCAATTTAAATCCCGCTATTGCGGAATAAAAATCAATGTGAGCATACTGCATCAATTCCTATATGCACATATACAAAAGAGGGGCTGGCTAATGCCACCCCCTTCTTTTTATTGAATTTTTTGAATCATGTTATAAATCATTTCAGCCGCTTCGGCGCGTGTGATTTCCTGTTTTGCACGGAAGCTTCCATCTGGATATCCTTGTACTAAATTAATTTCGGTTAGACCCAGTACATCTTCTCTGGCCCATTCCACAATTTGAGAGGCATCTGAGTAGATGTTGCTTTCTTGTTGTGGCGTAGCCTTGATAACGTTGTTCACCATTTTAGCCGCCTGCTCCCGGTTAATAACGCGATCTGGAGCAAATACCTTATTACTAAATCCACGAGCGACCTGGTCTTTAATCGCTGTTTTTAGTAGATCAACATACCACGCTGATGGATTGATATCCTCGAAGCTTAAAGCCATATCCGTTTCGAGCGGTAATTTCAGGGAACGGACGAGCATCGAAGTGAACTCCATACGTGTTACAGGTCTGCTCGGCTCAAAAAGGGTTTGGGTCATACCCTTCACTACCCCCAAATCTGCAAGGGCATTAATCTTATCTTTGTTAAATGCCCGTTCAATGTCACTAAAGCGATTGGGCTTCGTTTCGACTGAAGGTGCTTGAACGATCGCTGTTTCAGTCAACTCCTCTACATCGGGCTGAATCGGCTTGATGATCCCCCCACCTCCTGCTCCACCGCCTGAGGCTGAGGCTTCAGTATTCCCTGTTGTTTTACCGTTGGCTTGTTTTGCAATGGTACGCTTTCCTTGGCTGTTTTCTGCCCATAGCTGAACTGCATACGATTGTTTCTCTTTAAGTTGACTCCAAATAAAGCTTCGATCCTTACCACGATATAATTCTGCTTGCCCTTCACTGGTGAGTACGAAAATATCATTTTTGTGTTCTGATTCCCAGTGGATCATAAACTCGCTATTCGTCGTCTCCGTTTTCGAAAACGCAAATTCTGGAGACGGTAACGTTTCTACCTCGCCTTCTGTCTGTTTACCTTCACCGCTTGTGTTAACCGGTTTGACCGTAATACGATACACCGTAGAGCTATCCAAACCATCTACTTTAAAATTAGAGTTTACTGTATGACCGATAAGCAGCCCATTTTGGTATACATGGTAGGTATCCGCACCAGGAGCTTCTTTCCACGTCACTACCAGATCGGTATCTGTTACATCTTTAAATGTCAGCTCATGATCTGGTATTTGACCTGGCAGCGCACGATACGTAAATGGAGTCCACTCACCTGCGCCCGTTGTATTGACAGCTTGAATGCCGAACGAGTACATCGTACCGGGTTGGATACCTGAAAGCTTGATACTAGTATCCTTGGTATTCACGATTTCACCAGTATCTTTCCGAATTACAGCATATTGATAAGCATTTTTGCTTTCATCCCAGTTCAGCAAAATCTGGCCATTCCCTAGCTCTGTGACTTTGACGTTTTGCACTTGAGGTGGAAGCGTGAGCAGCTCTTCCCGCACAGGCTGACTGAACCCACTACCATTACCGCTGCTCACCTGAAAATCGTATTTCTTTCCACCCTCTAATCCGGATACGACTACACGTGGTTCCGTGCTGTAATAATCCTGGCTATTGATTGATACTTTATATTTGGTCGCCCCATCGACTGGGTCCCAAACAATCGCGGCATCATGTTCCCGAACCTCTACCGCTATAAGTCGTACAACCGATGCGGGTAGTGTTAATTCGTTGATAGTTGTATCTTCACCTATACCACTTCGATTGTAGGCCCGGATTCGAATATTTGCATTCCTACCTGCGGGCAATCCATCAAAAGTATAGGCATGGCTTCCCCGGGGAAGCCGCACATCTGGCTCATCATTAACATTCAAGATGTATCCGTCAGCCCCCTGCACATCTTGCCAACCTACACTGACAGAATATACATCATTCTCCACACTCGCCAGCGTAGTTACCCGATCAGGTAATGTGATGACCCTCAAATGAGCATCATCTCCAAGGCCGGTTGCATTTTCAGCGGAAATGGAATAATCATACTCCGTTCCTGCCTGAAGTCCGTGATCAGCGAATTCAGTATACACATCCTTATAAACAGCTGCTTTGTCCCGCTCCAGAGCATAGTATGTCGCTGTAATTACACGATCCCATTTTAAGTCGATTCCATCGTCCTTCACGGTTACATTTTGGAATCCGCTTGGGCTATCTGGCAGGCTTAAAAAAGACACATGCTTGGCCGCACCCTCACCACTGGCATTCATTGCTGATACCGAAACATCGTAAAATTCACCCGGTTTCATCCCCGTAATTGGATTATACACATCCTGTGTAACAGTATCCTTAAATATGACTTCCCCCGTACTAACATCCATTGCTGTAATCTTATAGCTGTCAGCTGAAAGCACTGGCGTAAAATCAGCCATGATTTGTGCTGAAGTACGAGACATGGTTCGTAATCGGATCTGATCCGGGGCATCAGGTAACGTTAGCACACGAACTCGATTGGAATAAGCATTGCCTCCCACGTGATTACTGGAACGCACTTCATATTCGTATGGACGCCCTCCCTGTAGCCCTTTGTTTGTAAAAGAATTTGTCGGATGCGTAACATCCCAAATCTCATTCGTCGTTAAATTTCGGACGGTATAGACGTAACCATCATCAAGGCCCGATGGAAGAGTCCATTGCAGATCGACCTCTGTATTTCGTACGGATGACGCAGAAAGCTCAGCCGGCTGAGGTTGCTTCTGAATGCGAAGTGCTCTGCTGACCGTTTCAGAAATGTTACCCGCCTGATCTTTAACCTTGGCATGAACATACCATTCACCTTCATTTGAAAGGTTAATCTGAATTCCTGTATCAGCAGCTGTATCCCAATGTTCGGGTACATCAGGGCTGTTCGTGATTTTATACTGCATCGTCGCTGGTTCGATCCCCGAATGTTGGTCCGCATATCGTATCCCCACTTGGATGCTCGTATCCTTCCATTCACGCGAATCCGGTGTGAGCTGGATCGTCGGGGGTTCCAAATCAATGTAAGATGTTGCGGACACTGGATCACTCCGATTTCCAGCTGCATCCACAGCTTGAGCAGTCACTTTGACGATGCCAGAATTATTTAATACTCCCGATGAACCAGGAACATAATGGCCAGAGCCCATTTGATATTCGTAATGTACTGCTGAAATATCCGTTCCACCCGAAATAGCAAATTGTACTGGCTTATTGGTGTATCGGGTGGGCATCGTCACCTCGGAGAACGTAACTTCCGGGGGCGTTGGCCTAGTTCGATCAATCATGACCGATTGAGTCACGATTGGACTAGACACGTCCAGATTATTGATCGTCCGTGCTGATAGTTCGTACAGCCCTTCCGCGTTTAATGTAAAAACGCCATTGTATGTCTGCCACTCCCCTGCTGAACTCAAACGATACTGCGTCATCTTGATTCCATTTACAGGATCACTTCCTGAATCAATGGCAATATTCACATTGTTGATCGTTGGGCCCGCCTCGCTAGCTCGGATAGCAGGAGCAGTCGGACCCTTTTTATCAATAGTGACTTCCTTGCTTACTTCTTGGCTCACATTACCCACGTTGTCTATGGAGCGGGCATAAACCGTGCTTTTGCCATCTTGATTAACATGGAATGCTCCACCATAGTCTTGCCAACCTCGATTGACAACGCCCGTCACGCGAAATTGTGTATGGGCCAGCCCAGAATAGTCGTCCGCTCCTGGCTGCAATGTAATGGTATAGTCATTACTGTTGCCCGTTGCACTTATGATCGGTGGCGTCGGCGGCATTTGGTCTATCCTGACATTCCCGGAAGAAAGACCACTGTACTGGTTGTTCACGTCTACAGTCCGGGCATAGATTGTATTTACACCATGATCATATACAGTAAAGGGTCCTGTGTACTGTTGAAATGCTCCACCATTTAGGCTGTATTCATAGTATTTTAGCCCTTCAGGTGCCACATCCCCATTGATCCAAACCGTTACAGGTCCTTTGGTCCACCCCGTACTTGCTTGGCCCTCAGCCCCTGCATTAATCTGGGGTGATTTAGGCATCAAGTCTGATTTGGGAATGACACGGACTCCAAACCTGGATATTTCAGTACTTGTCTGCTGGTTAGTACCCATAGCTCTAAAATACCGAATATCTTTTAACGTAATAGAGTCTGTGATCTCTACCCATTTCCCTTGATAAGAGCTACTGGCATAAAATTTTGTGACATCGGTCCATGTATATAAATTCGTTCCATTAGGCTGCCAACTGTTACCCGCTGCTGCATTAGATACATATATATCAGTATGGTAAGACCCTTCGATATAAACAAAAATCTTATAATCTGATGTCTTAATAGATCTTCCAATATCAACAAAACGTTCTGTCGGCTGCACCACACCCTCACACTTATATCTTGCCGAGCCCATGCCGCTATAAACTTCAGTTGCTCCTATTCCATTTCCTGACCATAACCCCCAACTGTCACCCCCACCAGGTAAATTATTTTGGCAAAAAGGTCCTCCGATGATCTCTTGGGTAGCAGCTGATACCCTCTCTGGAAATATAGGGAGGGCGGTTAACATGATCATTACAGCTAAAAATCCATATACCCACTTGCTATATTTCCTTACCTTTCGCTTATTTTTTGGATACATACATTTCTCCCTTGCTTTATTTTATTTTCAAAGAGTTGTACAAACTCGTTTCGGCTAAAATAGAAAAAGCACCCCAAACGAAGGCGGTTAAGCCTAAGTTTGAGGTGCTTCCTCAAAGTAACGAGTATGTTTTGAAGTTATTATACTTCGTTCTAAACGTAATGTAAACAGCACGACATCATTTAAAATTCATAAATTCTTGTATTTCACATTATTCCACATCTCGGGGTCAGCCTCGAAGCCTTAATTAACGTGAACGCCCAAGTTCCGAAAAAAGGCGCGCAAGTTCTGACTGTAAGAGTCCTGCATAGCGGAAGATTCCTTAAGAATATTTTGCATACTGTTCATAAAAGCGGAAGCTGAAGTCGTATCAGCCTTGTCAAACCGGTTCTCTATTCGCGTGTTATTTAGCAACTCCGCAATCTCTCCTGTACGTTCCTTATAT
Organism: Paenibacillus sp. FSL R10-2782; assembly: GCF_038592985.1. Lineage (NCBI taxonomy): Bacteria > Bacillati > Bacillota > Bacilli > Caryophanales > Paenibacillaceae > Paenibacillus > Paenibacillus sp. FSL R10-2782. The sequence continues at coordinate 3,684,956 of NZ_CP151951.1, forward strand.
TTCTCAATCCATTTGGGGTTTTGAGGAGCCTTTTGTGCAAAATCTATCAACTGACTCAGTCCATTCCCTCCACCTTTAATGTCATTGATGAATGCAGTATATTTTTGGGGGTCAGCCTGCTTCATCAATTCCGACATTTTGACGTAATCCTCAGGGGCACCTATCGGACGGTCTATTGGAGTCGTGTAACTAATATCTCCAGTCTCTGGATCAATTGAACGTGTCAAAGCAATAGCAGCTATTTGGTTCATAGTTTCCAAAAACTCTTTGGCCTTGTCACCTTCCATATAGTGGTCTGCAATATACTTGGATTGGGAAACTCCCATCTCCAGTAGCACGGTTCGCTGGCTCTCATCTGTTACTGTTCCATTGACGATAAAATTGGATTCAATCATACTGTACACCGCATTGGACACTTCTTCTGGCTGACCTTCTAAAACTCGGTTTAATGCATCGTTGATCTGGGTTGTTCCGAAATACTTAGCAGACTGTGATACAATAGCTCCTTCAGCCAGTTGCCTACCAGTTTCGCTAATCTCTACGGAGTCTTGAATAACCAATTCGGAGCGTTTTCCTTCATAAAGCTGGGGGGATTGGGCTTGCTTAGCTTCCACATTTATCCGCAAGCTACTAGTATTAATAACGGCTCGTTGCATTCTAAGGGGCTCAAAATTCATTTGATTTCCTCCTGTCATTTGGTAACAGGCACTCTAAGTCGTATGTATAATGTAATGTGACCCTGTTTCTATATATATCGGACAAAGCACATATGGAATGAATACATGCTTTGTCCTAAAAATGAACAAATATTAAAGCAGTTAATCAACCGCCATAAATACTGTAAGCGAAGTGATATACAATATCTGTGTCTATAATCGAAGTTCCTCTAACCTGAGCAGCTACCCCTGAGAGATCAAAATAGTGTGTAAAACTGATTGCTCCGGACAAGTATTCCGCAATACTTCCAGTTGAATGAGGCAGGGAAACGGTAACACTAAAGGCCCCATTCTGATCCGTATATGCTGTGCCTGTACGAGTGCGATTGCCGCTGCCTTCAGTCCAGTTCTGATTCAACCATGTCATATCAACAGGCGCATTTGCAACAGGATAATTATCAGTTGTAGTAACGACACCCTTCACAGTAAAATCACTGGTTCCAGTAACACGGTAATGACGACCGTAAGAATAGGTTGGGTAATCATTAGGGCCATTTTTAGAAGAGTCGTAACCGTTAATTACAATTTTTCCAGCCCGAAGCACCGGTTTAAGTGTTAGTGTATACAAATGGTCAGCTGAGTACTGATTGGTTGTGTATACTCGTACATAGTAGGTTCCAGTATTTAAAGAAACATTGTGATTCGTTTGCGGGAGAAGCACCATCTGGTTGCCGCTGAGAGCTCCATAAACTTCCGCTTTGTAACCGTAGCTTTCCGAGGTACTATCCAGCTTTACATTTAATGCATCATAATTGCGGCTCGCAGGGATCGTGATTTGATACCAGTCGTTATCAATGCCTGAATGGATGGAACGTGAGTTAAGGGAAGATCCACCCGTACTAAAGGTAAAGTTATAAGCATGAAAAGCGCTCTCATCCGGCTCATATGCATCGTAGCTGGAACTTGTATCGACAGTTAGATAGAAAGGAGCATTAATGCTAGAGCCCTTCTTCGCATGAACTGCAATCGCATAAGCCTTTTCCGATCCGATAGCATTGCGCGCTCCTACGTTTTCGGGAAGTGATGCAGCCCCCTGTTCATAATTGTTAAAATAAGTACCGTAGGTAGAAGCGTCTATTGGATTGGGGTTGATGTCACCTGTCGTCATATCAAACTCGTATAAGTACAAGTCATAGTCAAGCTGTGCTGAAAATGGTCCGTCCAGCTGAGCCTGCAACAATTCGCCAGGCTGCAAATAGATCGGATATAAAAATTGTGTACCTCCCTCTTCCGTAATCGTACCGGAATACGTAGCAGAAGAAGCTGTGGCTGCCGCTGGGCTTGCTTTCAGCGAAGGAACAGTTTCTTTTTTCAATGAGGGTGTCTCTGGTGTCTTGAAGTTGAGATCTTCCTTCATGGCATATACCGAAGAAGTAATACTGTCAGGCTTGTCTGCCCGCATTAGCTGCTTAATGACGCTTTCATTTGCAGTTGTTAGCTGAACATCGGACTCCGCCTTAATCGCTTGGTCCGATACCCCATCTGTGCTTTGACTCGCATTCGCAGTCAACCCAAAAGCAAACAGGAGCATCGCGCTTAGCATAACTGCAATAGCCTTTTTGAACCTCTTCATACTGAAATCCCCTCTCAAATGGTTTAAGGAATTCCCGCTATTCCCCAGATAAACCAGGGTAACTTCTAGGCTGTATGGCTCTATCATAAAACACTTCTGGTTCTAATGGAAGATACTGTGCAAAAAAACATAAAGAGCCGCCTTTTTCGAAAATGGAAAGCCTCAGCAAGCCATTGCGAAAAAAAGCGACTCTTATGTATTACTCTACTACGTTAAAAAATGATTAATTTCTAATACTGTAAGCAAAAAGATAAATAATATCCGTTGCACTAATCGAGGTGCCGTCGACCTGAGCCGCTACCCCTGTAAGATCATAATAGTGTGTAGAACCAATGTCACTCAAATATTCTACATTTCTTCCTGTAGATTGTGGAAGGGATAGTGTCACACTGAATCTCCCGTAATCGTTCGTATACGTAGAAGCCGTTCTGGTACGATTACCGCTGCCCTCGCTCCAGTTCTGATCCAGCCAAGCGACAGTGACAGGCGCATTAGGAACCAGTTGACCATCCGTTGTTTTAACGACACCATTCACGATCAGGTTGCTGCCTCCGTTAATACGATAATGACGACCGTATGAGTAAGTTGGATAGTCATAATAGCCATTGGAGTTAAAGCTCGTAATTTCGATTTTACCAGCCTTGAGTACCGGTTTCATGGTTAGTGTATACAAATGGTCGGCTGAATACTGACTTGTGGTGTACACTCGCACATAGTAGGTTCCTGTATTCAGGGAAACGTTGTGATTCGTTTGCGGAAGAAGCACCATTTGGTTGCCAGTGAGCACCCCATAAACTTCCGCTTTATAGCCGTAGCTCTCCGAGGTACTATCCAGCCTTACATTTACAGCATCATAATTACGACCTGCTGGGATCGTGATTTGATACCAATCGTTATCTATTCCGGAATGGATGGAGCGTGAGTTAATTGAAGAACCTCCGTTGTTAATTGTAAAATTATAAGCATGAAAGGCGCTCTCATCCGGCTCATATGCATCATATTTGGAGCTTGTAGCCACAGTCAGATAGAAAAGATCATTAATACTTGACCCCTTCTTGGCATGGACTGCAATCGCATAAGCCTTTTCAGATCCAGTCGTGTTGCGGGCTCCTACATTTTCGGGAAGTGATGCAGACCCTTGCTCATAATTGTTAAAATAAGTACCGTAGATGGAATTGTCAATGGCATTGGGATTAATGTCACCTGTCGTCATATCAAACTCATATAAGTACAAGTCATAGTCAAGCTGTGCTGAAAACGGTCCGTCTAATTGAGCCTGCAACAATTCACCGGGCTGCAAGTAGATTGGATATAAAAACTGCGTACCTCCCTCTTCCGTAATCGTACCGGAATATGTAGCGGAGGACGCTGTAGCTGTGGCATTCGCTGATACTGACTTTGGACTTGCTTTCAGCGAAGGGGTAACTTTCTTTTTCAAAACAGATTTCTGTGGCGTTTGCAAGTTGATATTTTCCGTAATGGCATACACCGAATCTGTAATGCTTGCGGGCTTGTCTGCCCGTGTTAAATCTTTAATGACGCTTTCTTTTTCAGTTGTTAGCTGAAAACTGGACTCCGCTTTAATCGCCTGTTCCGTTTTACCCTCTGTGCTTTGACTCGCGTTCGCAGTCATCCCGAAAGAAAGCAGGAGCACCGTGCTTAGCAACAGCGAAGTTGCCTTTCTGAACCTGTTCATACTAAAAAATCCCCTCTCGAATGTTTTACTAAATTTCCGCTATTCCCCAGATACATCTGGAAAACTTCTATGCTGTCTATCCTCTATCATAAAGCAATTCTGGTTCTAATGGAAGATACTTCTTCAAATATTCTTATTTGTAATCCGTGATAATTTTGTCACCGCTTTTGGAACTATGCCTGAGGCAGTGGACAGAGCACTGGAAATCCTTGTCTACTTTTTTATCCTAAAAATCACGACGAATAAGGCTACCCTAATTAAAAGGGAGCCTTTTTTTGAGTTTCAAGCTAAAAAACTTGAACACATATCTTGAGCGCACATAATGTACCTTTCGTAAAACACGTAAAAAGTTATTGTGAGCGCTGTGCTTTAATATCGCATTCATGTAGAGTGCGACCCAAAGGAGAGATATACAGATGAACAGACTAGCAAAGATTTCAATCCACGCACTCATATAGAGTGCGACAGTGCAAAGATATTAACTGCTACAGTCAACAGTATATTTCAATCCACGCACTCATATAGAGTGCGACGAAATAAAAGCCAAAATAGCCCTAGACTGGGCAATTTCAATCCACGCACTCATATAGAGTGCGACAGTAATCTTATGTCCTATCTTCCTAGCTACTACATTTCAATCCACGCACTCATATAGAGTGCGACTCGAAAAACTGTGATTGCCCAAGAATCCCCCACTTCAGGATTTCAATCCACGCACTCATATAGAGTGCGACCTCTACGATCCTAGCTGTCTCTTCTGGATCTCCAGAATTTCAATCCACGCACTCATATAGAGTGCGACTCCTATGTTACCGCGAAACGTGCATCTGAAAAGCTGATTTCAATCCACGCACTCATATAGAGTGCGACGTTGACCGGATTCATGGTCAACACCACATTTCGCAATTTCAATCCACGCACTCATATAGAGTGCGACCTCACCAGCAGCCCCCAAGGCATCTACACTTAAACAAATTTCAATCCACGCACTCATATAGAGTGCGACAAAATACCTCAAGCAGATCGACGCAGCCAAGACAGGATTTCAATCCACGCACTCATATAGAGTGCGACTTTTGATTAAACCCGTGACTTTAGTTTTGTGAATAATTTCAATCCACGCACTCATATAGAGTGCGACGCCATAAAATCACCCCAATACCCGTATATGTGGTATTTCAATCCACGCACTCATATAGAGTGCGACAGCGAAAATGCAGTAATTCATACCCTAACGATATCAATTCCACACATTATCGTAAAAACTGATGCCAAATAAGCTTGAATCAACTATTGACTTTTAAGGTTAAATAGCCATCCCAACACTTTTCGACAAATTTCGAGGTGCGAAGGACCCGGGATTTTCATGTGCGCTTGGGGTTCGCACCGAAGCGCCTTCTATATGATACCCTATTTTTAATGAGTAGATCAATCAACTTAGTTTCGACACTATTTTACCATAAAAACCCTATCATTCTCTTATTTATACGATATAATAAAAGATATGGATAGTTCTTTTAGACTACAGTCACATCGAATTACCCATAACATACATAAAAAGGGGAATACAGATGAAAAAACTTAGCGTATTTATGTTAGTATTATGTTGCTTTTCTATTTTGGCAGCCTGCTCTACTGATCCTGTTAAAAAAGATTTAATTACGTATATCAATGATGGAATGCTTCCCTTGGCACAAGATGAAACAGCAGTAACTGACAAGTATGAGGCCGTGACTAAAGATGATAACGCAGATGATCTAACACTATATAATACTTTAAATGATGAAATCATCCCGGAATACAGCAAATTTGTCGATAAAGTAGAAGCTGTAAAAACGGAAACTCCTGAGGTAAGAGCCGTTCACGAAATCTACATCAAGGCCGTTAATATCCAAAATGAAGCCATGATTACGATGGTAGATGCGTTGGATAAACAGGATCTGAACTTAGTCAATGAAAGTAACGCCAAGCTCAGCGAGGGTAGAAAGCTAATCAGAGATTTTCAAGAACAACTCAACACACTTGCCAAAAAGCATGATGTGGAAATGAACAAGAATTAAGATTTAAAGCTCCCATCAGGGGAGCTTTTTCTATATCTCTTAGGAATACTCGAAGCAAATGACCGCTTTACCCAATTCTCTATCATAAAATAAATAGGCAGAATCCGCCCCGAACACTTGAAAATAATATCCGGTAATGGAACCCGATATAGGTAAACGTCTCGCCATTGGCACGTTTAGGTACATGAAGCAAGTTCGTCTGTTCGAACTAGAACAACTCTTAGATAGATTCACCATATTCCTTTATATAGCTTTGGGGCTCTTCGGACTGAAATGCGATATCATCCAATATACTGTTTACTTCAGGAAAACTCACTCCCCTACCACTGGATTTCTTTTCCTCAAAATCGCGGATGAGTTCTTCTACGGACTCTTTGGCATCAACTCTTTTTTCTTTTGCTGAATATCCACCTTATATATATGTCCTCCTCATATGATGTATGGTCTATACCCATTTCATTGAATGGTAACAAACGGGTTTGAAGTTCGCTATAAGTGGGCCGTCTACTTTCTGTTGTGTTGGTTCAATGCGATTAAGATGGTGACAATTAATCCGATCAACGCAACCAGCAGCGTACCGAACATCATCATTAATGTCAAAGCATCTTTAACCTCCACGGCCCTCACATCCTTTGCAGGAGACTAGCCAACTGCCCACCCAAGCCATTTTGTCGTCAGCGTTGCAACTACACCTATGGTTTGTTATGTACGGGCATACATTTCCTCTTCTACTCTTTCAATCGCTTGAATCAACGTCATGTGAGGGTCCTCATGCTTATACTGAATGGCCTGTTCGCCTGTACCGCCAGCATCACACCATTCCCAGTACATATGCACATCTACGGATTCCAGAAAATATACAGATAAGGCTTCGACCGGATTCATAGCATACATCGCCATAAAGGCTTCATTCGAGAGTTGCTTATAACGCAGGTATTCGTCTTTCATCAGGTAGAGCAGATGTTGGATTGCCTGTTCATTCACATTGATGATACGACGGATGAACGCATTGCGTCTTTCAACGGTATTCAGTATGATTTGCATAGCATGACGAATCTGCACAGCTTCAGGACTGATTTTGAGCAGGTGAATTAAATCATTAGTGGTTAAATTAGGGTTCCAGGGAGCTGGCTCAATAATCCGTGTCCATGCATCGTTATACCCTCTTTCAAAAACCTCAATCGCGTCCGAAACATTGACACCGATGGTTTGCCATTTCCGATGAAGTGCATCCACAATATGATAATAGTGTAGCTCTGCTGCTTCCTGCTCTCCCTTTTCCTGCTCCCACACCTGATTCATGCGTACAATATCCTTGATCCCTTGCACATTCGCTTTCCGTTTTTCAGTCACAGGTATCATCCTCCATTGAAATTCTGGTAAAATAGCAATAGCAAAGCTAAGGGTATGTTCGTTACATCCCTTTGGGTTGGTATTATATTCGCATTAGCGAATAAATCGTATATGCATTATATTATTCGCATAAATGAATAATGTCAATGAGTTTTTAGGAGGTTTCTTTTTCTTGCTAAAATTAAATATAAGGCTTAAAGAAGTGTTAAAAGACCGAAATATGACGCAAATGCAACTTTCTGAAAAATCAGGTGTTAATCAAGCAAGAATCTCACAGCTTTGTAAAAATGGAAGACAAGAAGTAAACTTGCTTATGCTTGAAAAGATCGCCTATGCTTTGGAGATCAAGGACATTTCCGTGCTAATGCAGTTTGAAGAAACGGAATAGCGTGGTTTATGCATGTTAAGCGTAGGAATAGATTAAGGAGTCTGTTTTAAAACGGGCTTCTTTTTTGGTGTTCAGCTTTTTAGGGTGGTAGTCCAAGCAGTTCCACGACTATAAAAAAGTTAGTTCATCAAGATGAGTCCATTGGCATTTTAACCAACACAAAAAAGGCTTGCCAAGTTCAAAGGCAAACCTTTTTTATGTTTCAAAGAAACATGAGGAACGTCATAGCTGTGCTACATGTGGGGTATGAGAAATACGTGTTTTCAATTCATGCTCCTACATAAGGAGCGACATGGGTCAAAGATGCAGCTTTCATGCGTTTAGCGATTATTTCAATCCACGCTCCTACATAAGGAGCGACTGGATGGTTTGGCGACTATGAGGTGCCGCTATGAGTATTTCAATCCACGCTCCTACATAAGGAGCGACAGCACGCGTTACAAAGCCTTACCCAGCAAGGCTTTGTAAAAGCTTTTTCGCAAATCTCTTTTTAACGTAGCAATAAATGTTGAAACCACACCCCAAAATCGCTGAATCCCTTGTCTGGCGCGGGGTGCGAATGTTCCGGGGATTTCATGTGCACTTGGGGTTCGCACTCAAGCCTATGAAACCCATGCCTTGTTCTGTTATAAATTCTTTTTCAACTCCTGATCCTTTTGTTGCTCACTCAAATGCTGTAGTTCCTTGCTGTCATACAATAGACTCAGTTGGGGCTCGAAATTATCACCTTGTAAATCAAGCAAAATTTCTGTATCTTCTGTCTCCCATGCTGCCTGATAATGCAATTCACCTGTCGCTACAGCCATTCCCCATTGGCTTGGTGTATCCTTGTATAACTCTCCCTTCCAAAGGGTATCATCACTGCTAGGCTTGCCGTATTTCTCCGTTAGGCTCTTTTTTAAGTCATTATAATTCTCAATATAATCATTCTTATTCGTATGTTTTTCTGTAACTAAATAACCTGCACGAACCAATTGATCATCCACAAAAAAGTACATGAGTCCGCTTTCCAGTCCCAATATCTTGGAATAATAGGCAATCGACTCTTGATCTTCTTCCTCAACCTTCATATCTTCAGATGCCTTTACTTGCTCTTTACTCATCCCCCAGCCTACGTTGCGAAATGATATTTTACCTTGATATCCCTTATTTTCAGTCGCTACCGTCTCATGTACAGTTGAACTGTCAGAGCCTCCTGATGCATTTGAACTTGTAGCACTCTCTGTACTTGTGGTACCGCTCTTGGAAGTAGTACAGCCCGATAGAACGACTCCTGCTACGCATAAACATAACAATACCTTTTTCATAAACTGACCCCTTTACCGAATATATACCAAAACTCTACCATGTCTTTGGTAATGGGTCTATAGTAATGATCATACAAACCATTTTTCAGCTATCTATTCCCCAACCATTACGTTATAATGATCTCAACTATTTTATTCCGATATGAAAAGGATGATATATATGAGTCAAGTTCCTGCCTCGATTCCCCGTCCGTTGGTCAGGACTAATCAATGGGTGATTGTGCTGTCTGTGGTCTTTACCTGGATTACAGGGGCGTATGGGGTGTTAGCTATTCCGCTGGTTGCGGGGTTGCTCGGTGTGCTTTTCAACTTCAATCCGGTGATGCGGGTAGCCAAGCTGTTTTTAAAGAAAAGCCCTTCCTCATATGTGCAGGAAGACCGGGGACAGCAAAGATTTAATCAACTCCTTGCCGTCTTTTTTCTGCTGGTGGCTCTGGCAGGATTTACGTTCCAATGGAGTGTTGTCGCTTATGTGTTCTCGGCGATGGTGCTGGTTGCGGCATTGGTGGCTATTCTGGGCTTTTGTGTCGGATGCTTTATTCTCTACCAATGGTCCCAATATCAATATCGGAGAAGAAATCACGTATAGATTGCCTCCCCTTCATCCTATTTTGCAACAATCGTATCCTCAAACACAAAAACAGAGATAGCTATATCTTCTTCCACCTTAATATCTGAAAAGAGGTGCAGCAGTCGGGAATCCATGTATTCCTCCAGTTCTTTGTTGAACTGTACGGGATAGATTTTCTGAACCATTTTGGTTCGGGCTGCATGCACCATCTCTTTCCCGGCAACCTCTTGTGCCAGAAACTTTTCAGAAGGGGTTAAATTACCGTACAGCATCGTGATGGCCATGTTATCTACAAAGGTTGTATGTATGCGTTCCGGGCCTTTTCCAAATAGCTCTTTACGTACTTTTCGAATAATTTCGTTAAAACCCGTTTCCTTTCTCATATCGCACCGCTCTCCTAAATCTACTAAAATCCTTGTTACTATTTCCATCATAACTGATTTCTCTCATATAAAACAGAGATTGAACGAAAGTGATTTTTGGAACATGCTTTGTGATATATGCCAAACATAAGAAAATAAAACACAGCCTGCCCCATCGGCAGACTGCGTAGGTTTCATACTCTATAGCGGGCTAATCCTTCACCAATCGGTTTGAAAGCATCAACATGATAAAAGAGAACAGAATGATGACGGCCACCCAGCTCCAGGAGAGTGCCATATTTCCGGCCTCGGACGCGGTGTAAATCGCCGTAGACAGGGTTTGGGTCTGTTCGGGAATATTACCCGCAAGCATCAGCGTAGCGCCAAATTCTCCTAATCCCCGGGCAAATCCAAGAATGTATCCCGAGATGAGCGGGCGATAGGCAAGAGGCATTGTAATGTAGCGAAATACTTGCCATTCGTTGGCACCTTGGGCACGTGCAGCCTGCTCTACCTCGGGATCGACGGCTTCAAAACCTGCCTTGATCGTCCGATAAGCCAGTGGAAAAGCCACAATTACAGAAGCCACCACCGCAGCTCCCCACGTAAATACAATCGTCTGCTGGAACAGGCTTTCGAAGGCTATACCGATCCAGCTTTTCCTCCCCAGCAAGATGAGCAAAATAAAGCCAACGACTGTGGGGGGCAAAACAAGTGGAAGAAGTAAGACCGTCTCGATCACGCTGGTTCCCCTCCGCAGCTTGCAGTTCGCCATCATCCGAGCCACCACAGTAGCTAACAGAAATACAAAGATGCTGGCGACGACGGCTACTTTGACGGATACGATAACCGGAGGAAGAAAAGCTGACCAATCCAACGGGACCCCCTCCTTTATAGATGGATGCTATTTTCCAGTCGTTTCTGTAGGAGCTGAAAATCCGTCCTTGCTGAATACGCCCATCGCTTCATCCGTACGCAGAAAATCGAGAAACTCACCAGCTTCCTTGCTGTGTTTCGTTGCTTTTACAATACCTTCCGGGTACAGAATCGGAGCATGAAGTTCCTCAGGCACTTCCAGTGCAACGACTGCTTTATCCGAAGATTTGGCATCCGTCAGGTAGACGAGTCCCGCATCGGCGTTGCCTGTTTCTACATAGTTTAATACCTGTCTTACGTCCTTGGCGAATACCAGCTTCGACTCCAGCTTGTCCCATAGTCCGGCCTTCGTCAGCGCTTCTTTGGAATACTGTCCAGCAGGAACGGTAGTTGGCTCCCCGACAGCTACTTTCAGAAAGGATGGGCTTGTCAGATCATGGAGTGTAATATTTTTGTTATCCGTGCTTTTCGACTTATCCTGTGGAACAACCACAACCAGTTTATTTTGGAGTAGTACACTATCCTTTTCTATTAAAGAAGCATCGGTCAATGCCTTCATTTGCTTCATACCTGCCGAAATAAATACGTCAGCGGGTGCGCCTTGCTCAATCTGTTTTTGCAATGTGCCAGATGAAGCATAGTTAAAGGTAAGTTTGATATCTGGATGCTGCTTTTCATACTGGTCCTTGAGCGTGTTGAGGCTATCTTGAAGACTCGCAGCGGCAGATACGATGATCTCCGTTTTTGGTGCAGATTGTGTCGACTGTACAGCAGCCGAAGACGAGCAACCAGCCAGCACCCATGCCAACAATCCAACCAACGTGAATATGTAGCCAAATTTCATTTTCAACTTACTCTTCCCCTGTCCTATAAATTCCGAAATGGGTATAACGATGTACACCTCATAACGGTTCAACTCTATTGGGTCAGCCCAAATATTTGTGAACAATAGATCTCGCCTCGGCGATGTCCTTCGTGCCATGGATCAGAACGCGTCCATCCTGAAATAGAACCAACCGATGCGCTCCAATCACAACGGATACCAGATATGGATTATGTTCTACTCTGCCTCCCTGGCGTGACAATAGACGTGCCGCTTCATTCAGATCGCGCACAGCACCGGAGGCCGGGCGGATTTGAACCGTATCACGTCCACACAAAACAGCCGACTTGGATTGATGCTCCGATTGTAAAAAAGGATACACCGGATGCTCGCCGCACGTTGGGCAGTCGGCTTTCTTCATCGCGCTGATCTGGATCGCCTGATGCTGATTGTTCCACAGATCAAAGGAAGTCAGTTTGCCTTGCAGCGCTGAGTCGTCCCCGGTGAGGAGCTTCAGTGCTTCGGCGCTTTGGTAGGCTGCCACCATCTGTACAGCCGGGCTAATCACACCGACCGTGTCGCAGGTCGCGCCGCCTAGCGGTACGGTTCCGAGCAGGCAATGCAGGCACGGTGTCTGTCCCGGCACGATGGTAAAGGTCGTCCCGTAACTCCCCACACAAGCCCCATAAATCCAGGGAATTTGGTGCTTGACCGCGTAATCGTTAATGAGCAGACGTGTATCAAAATTGTCGGTGGCATCTACGATGAGGTCCACACCTGCTGCGATATCGTCGATTTCTTCCAGTGATATGTCCCGAATTAGCGCGCGAATGTCCACGTCTGAATTGACTTGCTGCAATCGCTTCTGCGCTGCAATCGCCTTCGGCATATGATCACGAGCGTCCGCTTCATCATAGAGCTGTTGGCGTTGCAAATTGCTCCAATCTACATAATCTCGATCCACCAGCGTCAGCCGTCCGATGCCCGCTCGCACCAGCATGTCCGCATTGGCGGTACCCAGTGCTCCAGCCCCAATGATAAGCACGTGCTTGCTGCGGATATTTCGCTGTCCTGCTGGCCCAATTTTCGTAAACAACTCTTGCCTTGAATATCGGGCATGAGACGCGTGGGGCTGCGCTTCTACATCGGCATTCATGTTCTGATCCTTCTTCATTTCAGACATCGTTGTTTTACGCCCCATAAGGGTTCCAACCTCCTAGCTGATGCCCCTTCCATTCCGAGCCGTCCTCCCACACTTCCTTTTTCCAGATCGGCACGATTTGCTTCAAGCGTTCAATCGCATGGCGGCTGGCTTCGTAGCAAGTATCGCGGTGTGCAGAAGAAACAGCAATCACAACGCTCGTCTCTCCAATCCTCACCGTACCAAGCCGATGTGTAATCGCCGTACGTGTAGACGGCCAACGCTCTGCGATCTCGTCACCAATCTGCTTCATCGTGTTCATCGCCATCGGGACATACGCCTCATATTCCAGCAACACAGTACGCTGACCTTGTGTATATTCCCGAGTCGTTCCATTAAAGGTCAGGGAAGCTCCATGGGATGGGTCCTGCACCTTCGCGGTCACCTCATCAGCATCAATCGGATCGTACGTGATCGCAAACAAGCCACATGGCGAAATGACCGTTTCCATCCCTGGTGCGGATTGAAGAAGCGTGATTGTATCTGATGAACGGACGATTTCCTCTGGAGAAGCCAGTTTTTTATTATTCGTAAAAAAAGAACCTTGCAGCAGTGAAGCCGCTTCCGAATATTGCTCATTCAAGCTTTTTCGAATGTCTGCAACAGTCACCGTTTCCTGCGGAAGCTCCAGCGTGATCACGGATTGACCAAGCTGCTCCGCCATACCCGCGAATAGTTGAATACGGTATTGCATATGCATTTGACCCCCTTTGCACCTATCCTATCAAACTCGCTTAGCCTGTATCGAATTTACCCTCCTGAAACCGGGGGAATGATGGCAATTTCGTCAACTATACTCACCAGATCCTCCGGTGCGGCATAAGCCTGGTTTTTGGCAACAAAAGAACCCCGCAACTGCGCGGCTACTTCTGGAAAGCGCTCGGATAGCAGGTCTTTTAACGCGGCAATAGTCATCGTTTCCTGATCGGTGGGTACTGTGATAATAGGCCCTCCCATCTGCTCCGCAAGACCGGCAAATACTTGAATATGATATTTCATTTAAATGTTCACCCCCAGAAATGTTCACACTATATTTTAGATTCAACCAATTCCTCAATCCGCTGGGGATGCGTATATACATTCAGAGAATGATTTCGTATAAAGCCTACCGTAGTAATGCCCAGATCCTCAGCCAATTCAAGCGCAAGCTCTGTCGGAGCCGACTTGGACAACACTACTTCACAGCCAATCTTGGCGACCTTCAACAAAATTTCAGACGAAATGCGCCCGCTGAACACAATAATTTTATCTTGTAACACAATATCATGCTTGAGGCAATATCCATAGATTTTATCCAGCGCATTGTGGCGGCCAATATCCATTCTCGACAGGATGATTCCGTCCTTGTCGCACAGTGCGGCATTATGGACGCCTCCGGTCTCCTGAAACGTGTGCGCCGAATTTTGCATCAAGTTCATCAGGCGGAAGCAGTCGTCAAAAGACAGCATGACATGGGTGTCGTTCATTCTTTTTGCCACTTTGGCATCGTTCATAAAGTAGAAGCCCTGTCTACTTTTCCCACAGCAGGAGGTAATGTACCGTTTGGAATGAAAGTTTTGATAGAACTCATTCATCCGACGGGTTTTAATATGAACAAAGCCTTCTTTTTCCTGAACCCAAATATCTTCAATATCATCATACTGTTGAATGACACCTTCCGAGGCCAAAAAGCCTACTGCCATATCCTCCACATACTCCGGTGTACAAACCATGGTGGCAAATTCCTGCTGATTGATTTTGATCGTCACCGGATGCTCCGTCACCACAGTGTCCTCATCACGCTTGATTTGACCGTCACGATAACGGAGAATCTGGCGTTTGATCTCAGCCGGCTTTTCCATGTGCTCCACTCCCTTGTTTCTGGCAGGCTGGCTTTTCGGTTACCCGCCGATGTGTGACATTTCAATTTTGGATGCTAATTGCTGCGTATGGTTCAGCCGTTCCTCCGAATAGCGGTCTGTACGCCCTCTCCACACACGCTCAATGTAAGCCCTTATCTCATCATCGGACTGCTCAGAACGCAGCATCCCGCGCAGCTCGTACCCTTGAGAAGCAAATAAGCATGTATATAAGGAGCCTTCAGCGGAAATTCTGGCCCGTGTACAGGTGGAGCAAAAGGCATCCGTAACGGACGAAATAATGCCAATTTCCCCTTCGCCGTCCTGATACCTGTAACGCGTCGCTACCTCGCCTTTGTAGTGGGGCGGGACAGGCTCCAGCGGCATTTGCTTATGGATGGCTTCGATGATCTGCTGCTTGGAGACGACCTGATCCAATTTCCAGCCATTGGTGTTACCTACATCCATAAACTCAACAAACCGCAAAATATGTTTTTTCTTTTGAAAATAGTCGGCCATGGGCACAATATCCTGATCGTTGAAGCCCTTTTGTACGACCATATTGATTTTTACCTGCATCCCCGCTTGTGCTGCCGCATCAATACCATCCAGCACGGCTTGCACGCTGCTTCTTCCCCCGTTCATCCGGCGGAAGCGATCATCATCAAGCGAATCCAGACTGACCGTCACTCTCTTCAACCCTGCCTCTCGAAGCGCCGCTGCATATTTAGGAAGAAACACGCCGTTCGTCGTCATAGCCATATCTTCAACTCCTTCGAGTTGAGTTAACGAATGAATGAGCGAAGCCAAGTCCTTTCTTAGCAACGGCTCGCCGCCCGTAATGCGCAGCTTGGTAACCCCCAGAGAGACAAAAATACGGGAAAGCCGGGTAATTTCCTCAAAGGTCAATATTTTTTCTTTTGGCAAAAACGGATAGTCATGGCCAAAGATTTCTTCCGGCATACAATACCGGCACCGAAAATTACACCGGTCTATGACGGATATTCTCAAGTCCCGTAACGGACGATTCCATTGATCATCACTCCGGTTCGCCATCCCGCTCACCTCAATCCGTCTTCATTAATAAAACCCTTTAAACTCTATATTGATTCAGTATAAAATGAACTTGAAAATTCACATCAAAAGCGGAGCAAACGGAATGGTGCTGGACAAGCGATAGCGGTCGCCTGAAAGCTTTCCGGAGGAAAGCTCGCATCGTAAGCATAAACTGTCCTCCAGATTTCCACCATTGTTCGTTCATTCAGGAAATCTGGGGGCAACAGCGATGGGAAGCATCATCCGTTTGTGTAGTGGCACCGTGTGAACTTCAATTCATTTTATCCAGAACCAAAAAACCGACATCACAACAAATCCTTCGCCATCGAACACATCGAAGAATCTGCTAAATGCCGGTTAATTTATCTACATCAGGATTCTACGAATCCTCACATCATGTGATATAGAAAAATCAAACTAACAAGCGCTGCGACAAATAAAATATACGCGATTCCCCACGCACACTCCATTCACGAATGCTCTGCAATAGATTACATTCTTATTGTTAGCAATCCTCGAACGTTTGTCAATGATTTTTCGTTTCTCGAACGATAATCATTATCAATTAAAAATTTTAATAATGTACCGTTGAACTATCTTAAATTTTACGTTATAGTTACACCTGATGACATGCAGAAAATGACATATTCAGGTTATTGATATACAGGCGGTGTGTACCGTTTGTTATTAATACATACGCATATGGCGGATTGGCCTCCAGGACCTAGAGCTTGGTCACTACTCCACCATAAACACAAGTGCTTCCTCCCGAGCACTTGTGTTTATGGTGGAGTTTTTTTATTTCTAATTTTTACATTTCAAATCTGAAAGGAGCCTGAACCGTGATTCATAGTACGATCAAAATTACATTAAACGGACAGGAACTGAAAACCAAAGACAGCACAACGATTCTTGAAGTCATTAACGAAAATAATATCGCCCATCCCCAACTATGTTATGTTCCCGAGGTCGATCCGATCCGCACCTGTGATACCTGCATCGTGGAGGTCAACGGCAAGCTCGTTCGCTCCTGCTCGACACTTGCTGCGGACGGAATGAATATTCAATTAAACTCGGACCGCGCCAAAGCAGCCCAAACAGAAGCCATGGATCGGTTGCTGGAAAATCACCTCCTCTACTGCACCGTATGTGATAACAACAATGGTAATTGTTCCTTGCATAATACGGCAGAGCTTATGGAAATTGAGCATCAAAAATATCCATATCAGCCCAAGGTTGGTCCGACGGAAGTCGATATGTCCCATCCGTTTTACCGATATGACCCAAATCAGTGTATTGCCTGCGGCCAATGCGTAGAGGTATGTCAAAACCTTCAGGTCAATGAAACCCTCTCTCTCGACTGGGAAGCTGAACGCCCTCGCGTCATTTGGGATGATGGTGTTGCGATTAACGATTCCTCGTGCGTCAGCTGCGGTCAGTGTGTAACGGTCTGTCCTTGTAATGCCTTGATGGAGAAATCCATGCTGGGTGAAGCCGGCTTCATGAGCGGCATGGAGAAGGACTTGTTAAATCCGATGATAGATTTAATTAAGGAAGTGGAGCCAGGCTATAGCGGTATTTTTGCCATATCCGAAGCAGAAGCAGCCATGCGTGAAACCCGTACGAAAAAAACTAAAACCGTCTGCACCTTTTGCGGCGTAGGTTGCAGCTTTGAGGTTTGGACCAAGGGTCGCAAAATTTTGAAGGTACAGCCTACCTCTGAAGGACCTGTGAACGGCATCTCGACCTGCGTTAAAGGGAAATTCGGCTGGGATTTTGTGAACAGTGATCAACGTTTGACCACCCCTTTAATTCGTCAAGGTGACGAATTTGTGGAGGCGACCTGGGAAGAAGCACTAAGCCTGATGGCCAGCAAAATGGGTGCTATTAAAGAAACACACGGCGGCGAGGCGCTCGGCTTTATTTCCTCGTCCAAATTTACGAATGAAGAAAACTATCTGATGCAAAAGTTGGCGCGTCAGGTATTCCAAACGAATAATGTCGATAACTGTTCACGGTACTGCCAATCCCCCGCCTCATGGGGGCTGCAACACACCGGAGGCATTGGCGGCGACAGCGGTACGATTAAAGACATTGCCAAAGCAGGTCTGGTCATGCTGGTCGGCTGTGCGCCGGGAGAAGGACATCCGGTGCTGGCTACCCGTATTAAACGTGCGCATAAGCTGCACGGTCAAAAGCTGATCGCGGTCGATCTGCGCAAGCATGAAATGGCGGATCGTGCGGACCTGTTCATTCGTCCGAAGCAAGGTACAGATTATGTATGGTTATCCGCTGTAACCAAGTACATCATTGATCAAAACTGGCATGACGCAACATTCATTGAAGAACATGTAAACTTTTATCCCGAATATTTGAAGTTGCTGGAGAACTTTACATTGGAATTTGCAGAGCAGGAAACGGGCATTTCCAAAGAGACGCTGATTGAGGTAGCGACTATGGTCCATGAAGCCAATGGCACTGCCATTTGCTGGGGCATGGGTGTGACGCAAAACATCGCAGGCTCCTACACCTCTATTGCGATTGCCAACCTGCTGCTGGTGACCGGAAACTTTATGCGTCCAGGTGCAGGCGCGTATCCGCTTCGCGGACATAACAATGTTCAGGGTGCTGCTGACATGGGCACGATGCCGGATATTTTCCCGGGTTATCAGCCTGTCACCAACGATGACATTCGTGCCAAGTTCGAAGCGGCCTACGGGGTACACATTCCGGGCCAACGCGGACTGGACAATATCCAAATGCTGGAGGCCATTGAAACAGGTGAGCTAAAAGCGATGTATATCGCCGGAGAAGAAATGGCGTGGGTGGATGCGGACTCCAACCATACACAGGAAATGCTGGCGAACCTGGATTTCCTCGTCGTTCAGGATGTATTCCTGAGCAAAACAGCAGAATTCGCAGATGTCATTTTGCCCGCCGTACCTTCGCTCGAAAAAGACGGTACCTTTACGAACACCGAACGTCGCGTGCAGCGTTTATATGAGGCGCTCAAGCCTGTAGGAGACAGCAAACCGGACTGGTGGATTTTCAGCCAATTTGCCAAGCACATGGGATTTGATTGGAGCTACAGCCATCCAAGTGAAATTTTTGAGGAAATGGCGTCACTCACTCCATTTTTCTCCCAGTGTAATTATGACGTATTGGAAGGCTGGAACAGCTTCCACTGGGGATCGCCGGATGGCAGCAACACGCCGCTTTTACACACCAACGGCTTTAACTTCCCGGATAAAAAGGCACGTCTCGGTCTTTTCGAATATGTACCGCCTAAACAATATCCGGCTGAGTTCGATCTGACCTTAAACAACGGCAGACTGCTCGAACAATTCCATGAAGGAAATCTGACGACCAAATCACCGGGTATCCAGCTCAAGCTTCCAAGCGTATTTGTGGAGGTATCGCCGGAATTGGCCAAGGAACGCGGAATCAAGGACGGATCTCTGGTTCGACTGGAATCGCCATATGGTGCCGTGAAGCTGCGTGTTCTCATCACCGACCGGATGCAGGGAACCGATATCTACGTACCTATGCACTCCAGCAGCCATGACAGCGCCGTGAACCTGTTAACTGGTGGAGCATTCGATGTAATCACCAACACACCGGCTTATAAGCAAAACAAGGTACGAATGCACATTTTGGAGGTCGATGGTCAAAATCCGCTGCCACGTATCAACCCGCGCTATAAACAGCGTCATCCGCAAAATGGGGTTGAAGTGGAGCGGAAATGGAATCGTCCCGGTTACGTCGATCTGGTGGATCAAAAATAAAGGAGGTCAGACTCATGGCTAAGCCTATTTCAATCATACGAAAGCGTGTGTTGACAGAAGAAGAACGGCAAAAGCAATCGCTGGATCAGCTTACTGCTGATCTGGCAGACAACGGGGCCGCATTGCAGAAGACGCTCGAAATTGTGCGTGAGCTGCACGATAGCGGTCTTCTCGAAGCGGCTCAGTCTATGCTGAAAGCCAAGGAAAGCATCGCTAAAATTGCTGTAGGACAAGCGACGCGCAAGCCTGTGACGAACATCATCAACAATCTGATGGGAGCAGTCGGCATGCTGTCCGAGGTAGACCCCGAGCTAATGAAAAAGCTGGTGGGCAGCGTCACTTCAGGCCTGAACGAAGCCGAAGAGCATCTAAAACAGAACAAAAAGACCCGCCTGCGCGATCTCATGAAGGCTATGAATGATCCGGATGTAAACCGGGCGATGGGTTTTGGCATTCATTTTCTCAAAGGGCTGGGAAAAAGCTTGTCCGATAAGTAGCTGAATATAGCGTGGAGGTGGATACAGAGTTGCAAGATTATATTCGACGCTATCAGCAGGAGGACGATCAGGAATGCCTTCAGCTATTGCTGGAGCATTGTTGGCCATATGTGGAGACTTTGATTGGGGAGCTTGCCACAACAACGGAAATGAATGAAGACACGGTCAGGGAGCTTCGGCAAAAAGGAAAGACACGCTTCCCTGATATCATTAGTAAATACCAGTTGGAGGTCCTGCTTCCACTCCAAACATTCCTTTATAATACGTATCGGTTTTACTTTCGACAGGTGCTTAACGGCCAAGGGTAACAACAGTAAAAGAGAGCTGACCCACCGCAAACGGGTGTCAGCTCTTTTCATGTTCCCTTGATGCTTTGCCTACAATCGAACCTCCCTGCCTCGTCTCTCCGTCAAAAATTGCAACAGCCAAATACCATAATTGATAAAAACCAGCGTAAAGCTAATGACCGAAAACAGCGGAATTGTATGTAAAATGGTAGCATAAACGATCCAAATCAGCAGGATCACCAGCAGACAAACACGAAGGATTGCGTTGCTGTCTGTTTCCTTATGGAATAGCAACGTTTTCACTTTCATAGTATGATCGTTACGATGAAGCAAATGAGCGAAAATTAGGATATGGAGAATCAGATGAACAGCAAAAGCAATGAAGGCAAAAACGATACCCGTGGCAAATAGACCCAAGCCATTTTCCAAATCAGAAGATTCATGTGCCAACTCCGGCAACTGCCACATCCAGTACAACATGAACCCATGACAGGAAGCCAACGCAACGAGCATTGAAAATACATATAAAAATACTTTACTGACAGCAGTCTCCGTGTTCAATGTATGCTTCCTCCGTCTCAACCAACTTTTACTAGATTACACCACTCCAAAGCTATCACGCAAATTGGAAAGGCGAAAAAGGCTATTCGGACGCATACCGAACAACCTTTCTGAGGCTACAGCACTTTATAAAGTAACGCTATGATCTGCCTTTTATTTTTTGTCCACCTGCAAAAGCGTCACCATTCTGAGAGAAACAGCATCTTTTAATTGCTCCTCTGCGATGACCTTGAGTTTAAGCAAACTGGCAATCTTCGAAGTATCCGGTTTGGAAAACAAGCGCCATAGCTGCGGATCAGGCAGCGAATCATACAGCTTGGTATGATCGTATTCTTTGCGGTGCTGCTGCACAATTTTCACCCGGTAGCTGCCAATTTCCCATTCTGCCACTCCCTGCTGCGCACAATGAGCTGTAATGTCATTACGTAAATCAGTCAGTTCGCCTTCTATTTCTTTTTGCTTCTGCTTTAACTGATAGTAGCGACGCACCTTGTTCTCCAATTCCATCACGCTCCTCTGCTTACATATGTATGTTTGCGGAAGCGCTTTAGGACAAGTTTGTGGTGTCAGTATATGAGTTAGTTTCTGCAAAAGCATTTCCCGGGTAATGGAGAGGCTCAGAAAATGATCTGGAATAAGTCGATCCGGGATCATCCGAGCTTTATTTAGGCACATTCGCGCCAGGATTTACAGGCCCGGCTCCCCTGGATTCTCCTTTGCGTTTAACATAATTGGACCAGTAAGCTGTCAAAATGGGCACCAATATAGAGGTAACGATGACCGAAGCAGCTACTAACGCAGTTGCTGATTGCGCTACAGGCAGGAACTCTGGCTTCATATTCGCAACAATGACCGGATTGGCCACCGCCGCACCTGCCGTACTGGAGGCTGCAAGTCCTGCTGTACCGTTGCCACCGCCGATATATTTGTCCGCCAGGATCAGCGGAATGCCTGTAATAATAATGACGCCGATGCCCAATATAATACCAAGCAAGCCGGTTTGAACAATCACACTCAGATCGATGGAACAGCCCAGTGCAAAACCGAAAAATGGAATAAGCGCATGCGTGGCGCTACCAAAATATTTACGAAAATCATGATCCAGATTCCCCAGTATGAACCCGACCAGAAATGGTAATACCGCCCCCACAAAAGCCTGCGGCTCAAAAACAGCCAGTCCGGTACTGCCCAAAATGAGCATGGTCACTAACGGACCCGATTCCAAGGACATCAGCACGAATGCCCCTGCCTCTTCCTTGGAACCATATTGCTGCATAATGGAGGCGTATAGCCCACCATTCGTCATATCCATGGAGGAAATCAGCGCCAATACCGACAGTCCGGCAAAAAGCCCGCTTTCCACGCCACCGACGGGCAGCAGTTTAGACGCAATGATCGCCACCACCCAAGCGACTGCAATTTTAGTCAATACGAGTGTACCTGACTTACGCAATACGGTACCTGTAGCTCGTACATCAATCGAAGCACCCATACAAAAAAACCACACCGCCAAAATCGGTACTGTCCCAGTCATTAGCCCCTTGGTGAACGATCCAAAGTAATCCCCGGCCCAAGGCATAAAAGTATGAACCAATGCGCCTATAAACAGCGGCACCAGCATAATGCCCCCTGGAATTTTATCAATGTTTTGTTTGATTTTCATAACTTCATTCAACCCTTTCGTTTTTGCCAGCGCAAAAACAAGGCCGTTTTACTTGCGGCTCAAGCCTAGTTCGGGAATCAGTCTTGCGAAGGTGTCATGGCTTTCCTTCAACTGTCGTGCGAATGCTTCTGCATCCTTAACACGTAGCCCCAATCCATGCCTACGCATTTCTTCCCTGAATTCCTCATCTTTCGTCCCCTTGATCAGTGCGTCCGCCAGGGTTTGAGCAATCTCATCCGGCGTATCCTTGGGCACAGCCAGCCCTCTCCAAGTCCCGATAAAATGTACACGCAGCCCAGTAGCCTGCTGTAACGTCGGTACATTTGGAAACGCTTCCGAAACGGTGTCTGCCTGTATCGCCAGTATGCGCAGCTTCCCTTGGTCCACATCCTTTTTCACTTCCGCAGGACTGACCGGCACAGCATCCACGAAGCCGCTCAGCAACGCTGATACGGCTGGCCCTGCCCCCTCATAGGGGATATGGGTAAAGCGGACTCCGCTTTTTTGCTCCAGCATCGCAGCAGCGAGGTGCCAGATGCTACCCGTGCCTGCATTGCCCATTTTCAGCTTGCCGGGATGAGCATGAGCGTCCTCCAGAAATGCTTCGGCCGTCGTCCAGGGCGCATCCGCTCTAACCGTGATGGCAGAAGGGTCCATATTGGTTTGGACCAGAGGTTTAAAGCGCTCATAGGTGAGGGGCAGCAGTCCCAGATGTGGCAATGTGGTCAGCTCCGCAACCAGATAGGTTACAGTGTAGCCGTCCGCCTGCGCCTCAGCCCCTTCCATCAGTCCGACCGAACCGCCTCCACCCGTCCGGTTAACGACGATGATCGGCTGACCGAGATGCTTTTCGGCGGCTTTCGCTAATGCTCTTGCCGTGATATCCGTCCCGCCACCCGCCGCATATGGAACGACGAGGGTAATAGGCTTCACAGGAAATGCACCATTGTGGTCATGCAAGGCGTGTTGATCCACATATTCACTGATACTCAAGGCAGAAAGAAAAGCCACTCCCGCCGCAACCAGCACATATTTTTGCCATGGCTTGTTCTTCATTACGCTTCCTCTTTTCCGAAAAATGAACTGGGCCAGTCACGCACCCGTTTTCACCCCCAGACGTTTTCAGCCATGATTTTTGCGTTTACATGAAGTCAATGTACCGCAACGCAGGGGGGACAGCTATCGCTTAATCTTCGAATTTATCTTCCAAATCCCCAAAATGCCGACCTTTTGGCGGATCTGCATATCCATTGGAACATTTGCTTATTTCCCTAAATTTCCCAGGGGTCACCTGTTTATGCTTCCGAAATACACGGATAAAGCTGTTCTCATTCCGGTAGCCGACCTGATCAGCAATCTCTGCGATTTTCAGATGTGTTTCGCGCAATAGAACGCACGCCTTTTTCATTCGCAAACCAGTTAAGTAATCGTACACGGTACTGCCTGTCTCTTCCTTGAACATACTGCTCACCGATGACACGCTCATATGAACCTGATCTGCAATTTCCTGAAGCCCAATATTTAAATGCAAATGATGTTCCATATAATCCATCATCTCCTGTACACGTACAAACTCCTTGGACCGTCTGTGTCCAGAGAGTTTTTCTCCGATATCATCCACAATCGAAAACAATTGCTTCTCCAGATCTGGAAGATCAAGCGTCAGAATCTGGTTCCAGTGGTAATCGACCAGTTGATCCGGCGGCGTCACACTATGAGTCATGCACCATTTCAGCAATTTCCCCATCAGCTCATGAACAGACAAGTACACCTGCACCGGGGAGGTCCTGTGAAGACGAAGTTCTTCTCCCCATTGGCTGATCAGCTTTATACTTGCTCCGGCTTCCTGTGACTCTAGGGCACGAATGATTTCCACATTCCGGTTTCCCACCGCTGATGAGACGTGGGCGCCCTCCCCCATGCGGTCCGTACTCATATGCGAACGTCCATATCCCTCATACAAACGCAAACCAAGGGCTTCTCTCCCTGTTACAAAAGACTGACGTGCCTCATAGATATCCGAAAATACATGACCGATTCCTATAGAAATAGTGAGGGGAAGATGCTCACCTACAACCTGAATCAGCCTGTCTGCGCTTTTGCGAAGCAGAGCACTTTCTTTGACATTGGCTTTGGCATCGGCACCAGTCTCAATCCTAGTCCCATCTACAGCTTCATCCTCGCGCTCACTGAACTGTAGGAGTACAACGAACCCGCTTTGCTCCTCTGGCGCGCTTACCGCCTTCCAGTGAGGTTCAAGCCATTCCAGCAAAATATTGTTCAGCGCATATTTGAGCAGCATTTTATCCTCCACTGGAAAGCTTGCTGCCCAAGTAGAATACCGATCGATCGACACGATCATCACAGCCAAAGAGCTTCCGTCCCAATCGGAAAAATACTGCTCCCATTTCATGCGCATTTCCTGTATGCCCATTCTACGCTGGATGACATCTTCAATATATTTGGAACGTAGCTCCGGTAGGCTTCGTTCCACCACCAATGATTTGCGATGAAACTCTCCAACCAGCTTGCCAATGACCGACTCCAGATCATACAGTCCACCTTGACGCGTTCCTTTGTAGCCTAAATTCAGCAGGCTATTAATTCTTTTCATAGGGCGAAATGCGGCATAATTGTAATAATAGACCGCTGAGCAACCCGCCAGTATAGAAATAAAGGCCAACCACAGCATCATGTTGCGGGCCAGCTTAACATGCTTCAGCAGCTTGTCCATAGGGACAAGTGATACCAGACGCCAGCCCGTCACATCGGAAAAAGTCTGGTTCGCCATATACTCCATCCCCCCTACCACCACATAAGCATAGGGGCTCACATCCAATTCTTGCAAAACCCTGTCCATTTCGTTTAAGGGCACTGAAGATTTTAACTTGGGATAGATCAACTCCCCCTCCAGATCGTACACAAATTGCGAGTTGGATAAATGAATATACAGCTTGGAGAAAAAACGGTCATAATCCAGATTGACCAGCACTGCACCAATAACCCGTCCATCCTTTACCACGGGTCTAGCCAGCGAAAGCAGTTCTACTGTTCCATTTTCATGATTTGCGCCGTACCATCTTCGCTTAATCAGTAATGGCTTCCTTTGAATGTCCCGAATCCAGGGAACCCAAGTCGTATCCGGCGCTTGGTCCCAATCGGGCAAGTAGCCGTATTCGCTGGATACGAGAGCGTGATTTTCAAAAGAAATAACTTCAGCCGAATGAATCTCTTCATGTGAAGAAAGGGCTTTCAAGTATTTTTGAAGCCGTTTGATGACGGAAGCGTTGGATAGCGATTTTTCATCCGTTTGCAAACGTGCAAATGCCTCAACATCCCGGGAATAGGCCGCATCCAGCGCCTTATTATCGGACTCACGAAATGCCCTATTAGTCACATCCAGATTAATTTGCAGCAGTTCTATGTTTGGTGTGTTTAATTCAGTATCTAAGCCCTTGCGGTATCCCGAATACGATAGCAAGCCGATTACACTAATAATGAGTGATACGCTTAGTGTGAGCAGCAGAATCAGCCTTGCCTGTTTATTTTTCAGGATCAATCGAAGCTTTAATCGTAGCATTCCCGTAACTTCATCCTTCCGGACTTCGTTTTCCATGATCTCTTGCCAACAACGTATGGGCTAACATATACTCCCTAAATCTATTTGACGCAGGATGTGGAATTTCCTGCCTATTAACTCTACGGAGAGCAATAAAAGTTGGCTATTATTGTCAATAATTTGACACTTTTTACAAAAAAGAAGAAGCCTCCCTTCGTGGGTAAGACTTCTTCTATGGGTTTATCCTATATTCATCATCTAGCCAATAAATGTGTTAGTTTCATGTTACTTAGCCCGTTTTTTCCACCTGAAAGCGATTCAGCTCCCGTTGCATCTCCTCACGAATCTGACGAAGCTCTTTCACCTTCTCAGCCGATTCCTCAAAGGAACGCTTCTGCTCCACGGTAGAGGCGGTAATTTCTTCACTGCCTGCGGCGGATTGCTGGGTAATCGCGCTGATGTTCTCAATGGCTTGCTGTACCTGTACACTCAGTTCCCGAGATACATTCATATCCACCGACAGCTTGCTGACTTGGCTGGCAATTTGCTGAACTTTGCCGCTAATCTCAGTGAACGATTCCCCGGTAGACGAAGTTGCCTTCTCCTGCTCACGGAACAGCTCCTGACTTTGTGTCACAGAGGTCTTCACCTTATTCATTGCCTGCGTAATGCCCTCGACAGCGGTATAAATTTGCTTCACAGCCGACTCCGATTGATTCGCCAGTTTTTTGACTTCATTGGCAACGACAGCAAAGCCTTTTCCAGCCTCACCCGCGCGCGCAGCCTCAATTGAAGCGTTCAAGGACAGCAGCGACGTCTGACTGGCAATCTCGGATACATAGCCGGTCATGGTTGTAATCTCGGCTGCATTGGACTCCAGCTCCTTGACCGTCTGTTCCACCTCGGACATCGCTGAACGATTTTCGGCTACAATGCGTAGCTGATCGCTCATCACACGTGTACCTTGCTCAATGACACGCAATGCGTCTTCGCTATATGTAGAGGACTGCTTGGTCTCCAACAAATTCGCTTCAAACTTCTGCTGCATCTCATCCACAACGCCAACGGTGGTCGACAGATCCTCGGCAATCTTTTGACTACCAATCGCCAGTTCCTCTGTTGAGGTGCTAACTTGCGTCACGATTTCCTTCATGGCCTCATTATGCTGGTCAATATCCCGAGCCATCAGATCAACACGATTCCCCGACTGGTCAATAGAGAGCACAATGTTACGCAAGTTCCCGATCATGAACCGGAACGATTCATTGAGCTCGTCCAGCTCATCACGTCCCTTCGTTTGTGCGAGCTGCACCGTCAAATTCCCATCGGCAATTTGCTTCGCGGCATCCGTCAACTTGCGGGTTCTGAGGGCAAGTTGCCTGGATGTATATGTATTATATATCCCCACCGCCACCAGAAGCAGAACAGCACCTGCCAAGGCCAATTGCCAAGTAAAGCGGATACTCTTGGTCAATTCCTCTGTATATTCGTCATAACGCGCCTTCGTTAGAATATCCAGCATGAACACATCGTTCTGGATACCCTGTACACGCATCGCATTACGTTTGGATTCAGGGCTACTTCCCGTGCTCATCGCTTTATCCGTCGCAACCTTCAATTCGCTGAATTTTGTTTTAACGGTATTCAGGCGTTTTTGCTGCGCTTCGGTCTGCATCATGCCTTGCGAAAGCAAAGTGATTGTTTTTTCCGCCTGACCCATTTGGTTTTGCACATCCGTTTTATTGCTCTCTGTCATGGAAGAAGAGTAGTTTTGCAGCGCCTGTCCTGACTGAATCAAATAAGCATTGAGCTGCTGTACATTCAGCATAGCTGGAACGAGACTACTGCTTTGCGAGTTGATACGGATCAATTGAAAAATAATATAGGCCACTAAAGCCAGGCATGCGATCAGGGAAACCATCGCGTTAAGCACCAGTTTACCTTGCAGTTTCATCAGGAATCATCCTCCGTTTTACGAAAATTTATTGGGTGGGCACAGTAAGACTGCCGGACTTGACCTTTGCCTTCAAGTCATCCAGCAACTTTTGCTGATCCGGGTTCAATGTCAAAACACGAATAGGCGCCAAACCGATGCCTTCTTTCGCAAGACCGAACACCATATTCTGGTCCGTAAATTTTCTTTGATGATCTGCAAAGCTTTTGACTGCCGTGTAAATGGCGACATCCACATTTTTAATCATGGAGGTTACTACTGCTTTTTCCGCAATGAAAAACTGGTCGCTGTCGACCCCGATTGCGAACTTTTCCTGCTTTTGTGCCTCCTGTAACGCGCCTACACCTGTAAGACCCGCCGCCGCATAGATCACATCAATTCGATCCTGATTGATCATATCGCGTGCAATCTCCGTGCCCAGCTCCGGCTTGCCGAAATCTCCCGCATACGTAGCAGTAACCTGTGCATCAGGCTTAACAGAGCGAACCCCTTCCCGATATCCGGCCTCAAACTTTTTCAACAGCGGAGACTCCACTCCCCCAATAAAACCCACCTGATCGGTTCGGCTCGCCATTCCTGCAACGACCCCTGCCAAAAAGCTGCCCTCTTCTTCTTTAAAAGTAATGGAAGCCACATTCGGTAAATCGGATTTTTCATCTACAATTACAAATTTAATATCCGGATATTTTTTCGCAACGGTTTCCAAACTTTCTTTCACCATGTACCCCAGCCCGATAATCAAATCGGATTTTTCTTGAACAAGCTGTTCAAAAGCAGCATCATATGTTTTGGTCTCGGAAATTTCCCGATATTCAAAAACGATTTTCCCCTCATCCCGCGCCTTGACCAAGCCCCGAAAAGCCGCGTCACTGTAAGATTGGTCACCCAGACCAATATCTGACAATACTATTCCCACCTTAATCGGCTGCGCCTTGGTTTGTGCTACTGGCTGCCCGCATGCACACAGCAGTAAAGCAAAAATGGTGACAATGGGAACCCACCTCAATGTTAATAACTGAACCTGTTTCTTCATGACATATCACCTCAGCATAATTTGCAAATCCCCAACATCTTTATATCGGTTATAAAGTCTTTTTTTTTCATAAGATTTTCTGTAAATTCATTGTAATGGGAAAGTATAATGGGGTAATCCTTTCAGGACGCCATAAGTACCTGCCTCATATTAAAAATAAAGGGACTGACTACCAGGCTTTCATCTCGTCGCCCGGTAATTCAGTCCCTTTTATCATTTGCTCCTGCTCCATTTGGAGGCAATCACGTCGGTTTTGCTTTCTATTAGATCCATGACCTCCTCACGGCGTTTAGCCTTGAACCAATCAATCATGTCCACCAAGTCGTTGCGGTCCAATAGCTTAACTCCGTTGACAGAAGCGAGTGTTTTACAAGATTCCGTGTAGCGCCCGGAAGTGATGACGACAGACTTGTCAGCCGCATAATAACGCATGGAGGTATAAATTTCCTGCACAGCACCCAAACCGACCGGATTTTGTACAGCATAACGCTTGGCCTGAATCACAACTCTGACCCCTTCACGGTCTGTAAACACCAGATCCGCTCCAAAATCCCGGCTACTGGTCGTTTTGTAGATGTCCTTATAGCCGAGCGCAGATAACAACCGTTGCAGATAAAGCTCAAATTCTGAGCCATCCTCCATGCGGTCTATATCCTGAATCCCGATTTTTCGCGGGTCCAGATCACGTAAAATCCGATTTCTGCGCCGACGTATCAGTCCTCGGATGATGAGTACAAGTAACAGTAGTAGTACAATGAATCCTATTCCTAATTCCTTATATGCCGATAATTGCTCCAGCAGCATTCCTCTTCCCCTTTTCTACAATAGGCGTGCAGCGGTCGGTGTATTCCTTAGCAGGGCATTCCACATCTCACGCTGACACCGT